>DASXFS010000007.1:0-102290 GCA_036489415.1 Occallatibacter sp.
GGCTAAATACAGTGCAACAGTGGAAATGAAACGAACTGTATTGCGTATCATACGTCTGGAAAAGGGAGTTGTCTACGCTGTATTAACCCGAATATTGGTAAAGGTTTAGACCAGAACTGCGGAAATGCTACCCGATGGAACCTATTGAGATCGGAATGCAACCCCTATATTGAAGTCCGGTCCAGAAAATGTGCCAAGAGCAAGCCCTGTGCATGAAGCGATTCGTGTGCAACGGCTTAGCTGGACGCCATTTTCTTGTGATTGCGGCTCCTCGCCCCTCCGGTTTGCAGATCTGGAGTTTCATCCAGGCAAGCGTATCCGAGGGGCGTTTTTTTGTTCTTGAGCAGGCACCCACCAGCTGACTTGGGAAGCTGCCCATTCCCGGTGATTCTGGCCCCTGTGTCGCGCTCGCCGACCCCCACCAGGCATAAGACAAATCTGCGCGAATGAGCCGAGGCCTGCTCGAGGCCATGGACACGCGTGAGCAATCCAGCTCTCGGATCGCGCCAGGCGACGGCCATCACGTCAAAACTGCTTTGCGTGTCTTCAACGCTTAAATCAGAGGGACCGTGCAAAGGGAATCTTTTCCCTTCGTTTAAATCCAATGCGGCCATCCGGTCGTACAGCAGTTGATAGGCAAGCCGGAAGTACAGCAGACACATCCAAGGAGAGAAAATCGTGGCCAATTTGAGTACATTCATCAACAATGGCGTCTCGCGCCGCAAGTTCCTTGCCGGGGTTGGAGCAAGCGCAGGAGCGGCTGCGGCGCTGAACCTTGCCGGCTGTGGCGGCGGGAGTTCCTCAACCATGACTGTTACGCCCCCCCGCCATCCACGCCGACGGATGAAGACATTCTGAACTTTGCGCTCAATCTGGAATACCTCGAGGCATCGTTCTACCTTTATGCGGCCACGGGGTCAGGTCTTCAGGCATCCGATACATCCGCCGGCTCCGCATCGTCCTTCCAGACGGCGGGTACGGTCACCGTGGGAGACGCCGCGGCTGTCCCTGGCCTTACCTCGGCACAACAGAACATTCTCAACGAAATCGCGTTCGAGGAGCAATCGCACGTTCAGTTTCTGCGCGCGGCGCTGGGTACGGCTGCGGTTCCCATGCCCGACATCGATCTCTCCTTTTTCGGTCCTCTGGCCGTTGCCGCCAATATCACCACGGCCGCAACCGGGACAGGCTCCTTCAATCCCTTTTCGAGCTTCGACTACTTCCTCGTTGGCGCGTTCATCTTTGAGGATGTGGGCGTAACCGCTTACTCCGGCGCGGCTCCGCTGATCAGCCCGGCAGGCGTCTCGGCCGGATATCTGACCGCGGCCGCGGGCATCATGGCCGTCGAGGCCTACCACGCCGGCTACGTCCGCACGTCGCTGACCGGCCGTGCGATTGCCGCGGGGTCCAAGTCGGCGTATCCGTATCTGGGAGCAGCCAATCTGGTGGAGGCTTTGCGCGCCACGCTGACAGTCGGTGCCAGCGCCGCGCCTTCTACATCAGGGTCGGTAGAGACCGAGCTCACGCTGCCCAGCAGCCTGACCACGGCTAGTTCGATTGTCGCAGCCAGCGCGGCGGACGCGGTAGGTTTCGCCCGTACGGTAGACCAGGTGCTTCACATCGTCTACGGTTCTCCGACGGTCGGCGCCAAGAGCGGCGGCTTCTTCCCCAGCGGCGTCAACAGCATCTTCGCCACCACCACAGCCTAAGCGCACACTCACCCAAAGAACCGGAGAATTCCATGGCAAATCAAGAGACTCAACTTCTGGATAACATCATCGCGACGAGCCGGCGCAAAATGCTGACCCTTGGCGTGTCGTCGCTGGCTGGCCTGGCACTTGGCGCAAGCGCCCCCGAGGCAAAGGCCGCAACCGCATCCTACACGGATGCAGACATTCTCAACTTCGCCCTCAATCTCGAGTATCTTGAGGCGAACTTCTACTATCTGGCAACCTTCGGCACCACCATCGACAAAGCCAATGCCGCATCCACGGCGGCAGGCGCTCCGCTTATCGCGCTCTCAGGCACCGTGGGCACCGCGGGCACCGTCACAGGCGGCAGCCAGGTTCCCTTCACCACCATCCCCGTCGCGTCCTATGCGATTGAGACGGCGGTTGAAGAGGGCAAGCATGTCCAACTGCTGCTCACGGCGCTGGGCAGCTCCGCAGTGGCCCAACCCGCCATCAACCTGGGCACGTCTTTCCAGACGCTGGCTACGGCGGCAAAGATTCCGGGCGGCTCGGGATTCAGCCCCTATGCCAGCGATGCCACGTTCCTGGTGGGCGCGTACGTTTTTGAAGACGTGGGCGTGACCGCATACCACGGGGCGGCTTCGCTGCTTACCTCCTCTGCAAACCTGACGACGGCTGCAGGCATTCTCGCGGTGGAGGCCTATCACGCTGGTCTCGTTCGCACCACCATCAACTATCTCGATCCCACCGGCGCTTCCATTGGCGGCTACACCAACCTGATTTCGACGCTCCGCGCATCGCTTTCCCAGGCTGGGCTGCTCGGTGCGGCGCCTGGCTCTTATGACACCAACCCCGACGATTTCGGCCTGGCGACCTTCTCGGTCTCGCTCGGGGGCGGCACGAACGCAACCGCAACGCGCATCACCGATGCGGATGCAACCAACGTTGTCGCCTTCGCCCGCAACACCACCCAGGTGTTGAACATCGTCACCGGAGGCGGTGCGGTCAACGGCTCCGTCGCCGTCAGTCCTGCCGTGGGAGTCTTCTTCCCGGCGGGAATGAACGCAGGCCCCAACGGCTTCAGATAGAGGCAAGCAGGCTGCTCGAACAAAAGGCCATCTCCGCGTGGGGATGGCCTTCTTGCTTTGTCTTATCCGATTCAACAGGTGGGTCAGCTAAGCCCGGACATGACCAGCATTCTGGGTTCGGTCATTTCTTCTATGGCGGACCTTATGCCTTCGCGGCCTAAACCGCTGTCTTTGACGCCGCCGTAGGGCATGGGGTCGAGGCGCCAGGCTGGGGTATCGCCGACGATCAGCGCACCTACTTCTAACTCCCGATAGGCAGTCAGAATGCGCCCGGCATCGCGGGTCAGCAGACCCGCCTGCAGTCCGTATCTTGAGTGGTTCACGTCGGCCAGGGCTTGCTCGAAGTCGTCATAGGGCTCGATCAGGACTACGGGGCCGAAGGCTTCTTCATCCCTGATCTTCATGCCGGGCTTGGTTGCGGTGAGGATGGCGGGGGCAACGACAGAGCCGTGGCGCTCGCCGCCGGCGATGAGTTTCGCGCCGCCCTCGACGGCTTCCTTGATCCACGCTTCCACGCGCTCGGCTTCTGCCTGCCGAATGAGGGGTCCGACTTCCGTGGCTTCTTCGGCCGGATCGCCGGAGACCAGCTTGGCGGTAATCTCCACCAGCTTCCACAAAAATGTCTGGAAGATTCGGCGCTCCACAAAGACGCGCTGCACGGAGATGCAGGACTGGCCGGCATAGCCGAAAGCGGCGTGCGCGGTGCGCAGAGCGGCTTCGTCCAGGTCGTGCCAGTCGCCGTGGATAATCAGGGCGGCGTTTCCACCAAGCTCAAGCAGGACGCGCTTGCGGCCGGAGCGGGCTTTCAGCTCCCAGCCCACTTTGGCCGACCCGGTGAAGCTGACGAGCTTGATGCGGTCTTCCTTTTCGGCCAGGTGCGCCGTGTCTGCGTTCGAGAGCGGGAGGACGGCAAGCGCTTCAGCGGGCCAGCCGGCCTTGAGAATCACCTCGCCGAGCGCCAGTGCGGTGAATGGAGTTTGCGGCGCCGGCTTGAGCAGGATGGGGCAGCCGGCGGCAATGGCCGGAGCCAGTTTGTGGGCCACAAGATTCAGGGGAAAATTAAATGGGGTGATTGCCAGCACGGGTCCGACGGGAAAGCGCTGGATGAGGCCCCAGCGGTTTTCATTGCCTTGGGTGAGGTCCAGGGGAAGGCTTTCGCCGCCCAGGCGGGCAGCTTCTTCAGCGGCGGTTTTGAAGGTGAGCACGGCGCGATCGACCTCGGCGCGTGCCAGGCGCAGAGGCTTGCCGGCTTCCGCGACGATGAGCTGGGCGAAGCGCTCTTTTTGTTCAAGCAGCGCGGCGGCCACGTCCTC
Source organism: Occallatibacter sp. (assembly GCA_036489415.1). Taxonomy (GTDB): domain Bacteria; phylum Acidobacteriota; class Terriglobia; order Terriglobales; family Acidobacteriaceae; genus Telmatobacter. The sequence continues at coordinate 4,093 of DASXFS010000007.1, forward strand.
AAGGATTTCACGGCGCTTCCAGCGGGGCAGGGCGCGCGTGCGGCGCAAGCTGGCCACGGCGTGGCTCACGGCCTGGCGGGCGTCGGCGCGGGTGGGGATAGAGACGCGGCCCACCAGGCTCTGATCCCAGGGCGAGCGGACCTCAAGGGGCTCTCCGTCGACCCATTCCTTGCCGCAGAGGAGAAATCCTGTTTGCGTGCCTGGGCGCATTTTCATGGCTTGGCGCTCCTGTTTCAGAATCAGAAAAGGCTGCTCTCTTGATGGTAAAGCTGTCGGGCGGGTTTGGGGACCGTGAGGAGCGGCTGCCTCAAGCGGCTGAGGCGATGGCGGCTTGGCGTTGGATGGCGACGACGGTGATGTCGTCGGACTGGCCGAACAGCTTCGCAGCATGGGCGATCTCTGCCGCGGATCTCGTTGAGAGCTCCCGGGCGCGGTCGAAACCGAACAGTTCGCCGGTCTGGTTTTGGGCTTCGACTACGCCGTCGGAATAGAAGGTGAGCCGGCTGCCGTGGGGCAGATGAAACTGGGTGGTTTCGTAGCCGGCATTGCTCACGATGCCGAGGGGTAGCGCGCCGGGAAGTTCGACTTCGCGGCCGTCGAGATAGGGCGATAGATGGCCGGCATTGGCGATGGTTACCCAGCCGTCGGCCGTGATGTGAGCAGCGAGAGCGGTAGAAAAACCTCCATGGGTGCGGCCGATTAGGCGGTCGTTGAGCTGCGCGAGAAGCTCTGCCGGAGACTGGCTGTAGGCGTTGGCGGTGCGGATGGCTCCAACCAGAACAGAAACAAGCATGGCTGCAGGTAGGCCTTTGCCGGCTACATCGCCCACGACGAGGACCAGGCCGCCGCGGCTGTCGGGCAGGATCTGGAAGAAATCGCCTCCAACCTGTTGCGCGGGTTGATAAACGGATTCAACAGTGAACCCCGGAACGGACTCGACCTGTTCGGGAAGGATGACCTGTTGGACTTCGCGCGCGGCGGCCAGTTCCCCCTCAAGCAGGGCTTGGCTGCGGCTCATGCGGTTGGAACGGAGCAGCAGAATCAGGCCGAGTGAAAGAGCCGCGAGAATGCTGGAAAGCGTGTCCAACGGGACGTCAAACGGGTTGGAAGAGTGCTGGGAACGCATGTGAACCGTGAACATGTAAACGCGCCATGCCTGGTCGCGCAAGGCTGGAATCTGCGACACCAGCAGTGAGCCGAAATGGACATAGAAGTAGAGTCCTTGCAGCACCAGCGGAATCAGCAGGATTCCGGCCTCGCGATTGCCACGACGAAGCTGGACAACAAGCATGACAGGAAGGATGACCGACTCCAGCAGGATGAAAGGCGCAATTGAAATCAACTGATCGGTGAGGGACAGTGAGCCAGACATGCTATGCAGCCCTCCCCACGCGGCCATCAGGCAGGTGAAGGCAATATAGAGTTGCAGGCGCCAGCCAATCTTCTGGCGAACGAACGTCAAGTACATCTGCGCCAGCAGCCATGGGATGACAAAGTCAGACAGGACCGCAATCATGTGCCAACTGTTGGGAACGGGATGAAACATGCCGAATAAGGACAAGGGAACGGGCAACAGCTCAGCCAGACCTAAAAGGAACAGCCAGAGATACTCGCGCTGCGCGCGCTGGGCGCTAAACAGCAGCAGCGCTGCAAGGCTCAGACAAATGATGATGAACGCAGCCAGCCAGCCCAACAGATACTGGCCAATGATCGCAAGCCAGATATGCTCGCGCAGCACGCCTTCCTGGCCGAGGGTGAGGTTCGTATAGTAGAAGCCGGGAAAAGCGTTTGCCCACTCGCTGTCCGCCAGGTGAACCCGCAACGCTATCACCACTGAGCCGCTACGGACCTGATCGTCCGGAATGCGCGCCAGGAGCCTGGCATTGGCATCATAAGGCACAAAGGGCGCGATCTGGCCTTCCTGCATCACCTTTACGCCGTTTGCATAAATCTCAAAGGCTTCTGAAATGTAGAACTCCTGCAGGGCCAGGCCGGTCTGGTCAGGCGCAACCTTCAGGTGCAGCCGATACCAGACCACTTTCGGGTATGCATGGGGAAAAAGAGTATGCAGGGATGCGGTCTTCGCGTTGAAGAGAAGCCATCGCGAGTCATCGAAATCGGGACGCGCGTATGCCGGATCGTCGCCCGTTTTGACCAGCCAGGGGCCGGCGAGTTCGACAGGCTGGCGAAGCTGGGTGGCGTCAAAGGATTGCGCTCCGGACATGGGGCAGCCCAAGGCCAGCGCTATGCAGGCAGAAAGAAGCAAGGCCGAATTGAGCAATCCGGCCAGGTGCGGAGGAGTGCGGCAAACCATCGGAGATCAGAACCTCCATGCAGCTACGATTCACCCTAACATTCCCGCCAGGATTGCGAGCATAGAAAGTCCACTCTCGCGGGCCGTTGCGATACACTCCAGCCTATGATTCATGATGGGCGCGGCAGAAAGCTTCCCTTCGATGCAGTGGAGGCGGTCAAGTATTTAGCAGCTCGCGATCCCAAGCTGGGCGCGTTAATGGAGCGCGCCGGACCGTTTACCATGAAGCTCGATCCGGCGCCTTCGCCGTTTGAGTCTCTGCTGGAGTCGATTCTGTATCAACAGCTCCATGGCAAAGCCGCGGCGACTATTCACAGGCGGGTGCGCGAGTATTTTGGAGGCGATCCATCGCCGCAATTGCTGCTGGATACTCCCGATGAGCCACTGCGGGCCGCTGGCGTTTCCGGCAACAAGATCAAGGCATTCCGGGACCTGGCGGCGAAGACACTGGACGGGACAGTGCCCACGCATGCGGCCATCAAAAAACTCTCTGACGCGGAGATCGTCGAGCGGCTTACCGCCGTGCGCGGCATTGGAGCCTGGACTGTGGAGATGCTGCTGATTTTTCGTCTTGGCCGGCCAGATGTGTTGCCGGTGACGGACTATGGCGTGCGCAAGGGATTTGCGCTCACGTTTCAAAAGGTGCCGAAGGCGCGGGCGCTAGCCGCCGAGGATTTGCCCAAGGCCGACGTGCTGCTGCGGCGAGGCAAGAAGTGGGCGCCGTTCCGCAGTGTGGCCAGCTGGTATATGTGGCGGGCCTGCGATCTGGCCAAGAAAACGGAGCCCGCCGGGCGTTCTGCGCGAACGTGAAGTTGGTCGCCGTCCTGGTTCGGTCCAGTTGCGGTTTGGACGGTCGTGCGCGGTCCAGCATCAAACAATTTATTATGACGAAACCTGCCGCGGAAACCGCAGCGGGCGCGGCTAGATTCAACGAGACTGGCGGGCATGCCGATGGGAATGCGCGCAGTCGATAGGGATATGGATGGCTTCGAGCAAACGTTTCATCTGCATTCATGGACATTTTTACCAGCCGCCCAGGGAAAATCCCTGGCTGGAGACGGTGGAGACGCAGGACTCGGCGGCTCCATACCACGACTGGAATGAGCGCATCTGCGCCGAGTGCTACGCGACCAATGGCGCGGCACGCATTCAGAACGTGAAAAATCAGATCACGCGGATTGTGAACAACTACGCGCGCATCAGCTTCAACTTCGGGCCTACGCTGCTGAGCTGGCTCAAGGGAAATGCGCCGCGGACCTACCGGATGATTCTGGACGGGGAACGGAAGAGCCGGAAGAACTACGGCGGGCACAGTTCTGCCATGGCGCAGGTTTACAACCACATCATTATGCCCTTGGCGAACAGGCGCGACCGCATTACGCAGATTCGCTGGGGAATTGCCGACTACAAGCAGCACTACGGTTCCGCGCCTGAGGGAATGTGGCTGGCGGAGACGGCAGCGGATACCGAATCGCTGCAGTTGTTGGCTGAGCACGGGATAAAGTTCACGCTGCTGGCGCCGCACCAGTGCGCACGGATGCGATTGCTGCGCGACGGCGAACAGTGGACCGATACGCCCGGCGCAAGTGTGGATACCACGCGGCCCTACCTGCTGCGGTTTGCTTCCGGCGCGTCGATTGCAGTGTTCTTTTATAACGGCCCGGCGTCGCGGGCCATTGCGTTTGAGGGTCTCCTGAACTCCGGGGAAAACTTTGCCGGGCGGCTGAAGAGTGGCTTCAGAGAAGGCGCGCAGGCGCAACTGATGCATGTGGCCACGGATGGCGAATCGTATGGCCACCATCACAAGCACGGCGAAATGGCGCTGGCGTATGCGCTGCAACTGCTGGAGAAGGACCGCACGGTGAAGCTGACCAATTACGGGAAGTTTCTCGAGCAGTTTCCACCGGAGTACGAAGCTGAGATTGTGGACAACACATCGTGGAGCTGCGTGCATGGCGTGGAGCGCTGGCGATCGAACTGCGGATGCAACGGGGGCAGGCCGTTCAACCAGCTTTGGCGCGCGCCGCTGCGTGAGGCGCTGGATGAGCTGCGCGACGCCTTGGCCCTGTTGACGGAGCGGGAGGGCGGCAAGCTATTCAAGGATGTGTGGGCGGCGCGCGATGCGTACATTGACGTGGTGCTCGATCGCAGTGTGGAGCGCACGGCGCAGTTCTTTGAGGCGCATCAGGACCATGAGCTCAGTGAAGCGGAGCGGGTGCGCGCGCTGGAGCTGATGGAAATGCAGCGGCACACGCAACTGATGTACACCAGTTGCGGATGGTTCTTCGACGATATTTCAGGTATCGAGACGGTGCAGATCATCGCCTATGCCGCGCGCGTGTTGCAACTGGCGAAGGAGTTACTTGGCGAGCAGGCCTCCGGGCTGGAGCCTGCATTTCTGGCGCGGTTGGCGGAAGCCAAGTCGAATATTCCCGGCGCTGGAGACGGAGCGCAAATCTACAAGGCCAGCGTGGCCACAATGGAACTGGGTCTGGAACAGGTGGCGGCCCACTACGCCATCAGCTCGATGTTTTCGTCGTTCGCCGAGGAGACGGATCTGTTCTGCTACCGCGTGCGGCGCATCTCGTACGACATTCATACATCGGGCCGCGGACGGCTGGCCATGGGGCGGGCGCACATTGCCAGCGCGATCACCGGCCAGCAGCAGAGCTACTCGTTCGCGGTCTTGCATTTCGGCGACCAGAACATTACGGCTGCCGTGAAGCCTTACAGCGAGGCGGATGCGACGGAATTTGAAGCCTTTGCCGCGCAGGCCGAGGAGCAGGTGCAGCGGGCGCTGTTTCCTGAGGTCATCCGGTTGCTCGACCGCGAATACGGACGCGTGGACTATTCGCTGACTTCGCTGTTCAGCGATGAGCAGCGGCGCATTGTGGAACTGATTTTGAACTCGACGCTGTGGGACATTGAGAGCTCACTGACGACGATCTATGAGGACCACGCAAGCCTGCTGCACTATTTGTCGCAGGCCGGTTTGCCCAAGCCTCCGGCGCTTACGCTGGCCGCTGGCTTCGCCATTAATGCGGGGCTCAGGCGCGCGCTCGAGACTGATCCCATCGACATTGCGCAGATGCGGTCGTTTCTCTCGCTGGCCAAAGCTGATCAGGTGCCTCTGGAGACGGCCACGCTCAGCTACATTGCGGACCAGCGGATGAAGCGCGCCATGGTCGAGCTGCAGATGTCCTCTGGATCTCTCGTCGAGACACTGGACCGCACCTTGACGCTGGCGCGTAACATAGTGGAATTGCCGATCGAGCTGAACCTGTGGCAGGCGCAGAACATCTGGTACGAGATTCTGGGCACGGACAGCGATGCGCTCGCGGCACTGGGCGCAGAGGACCGGTTGCGGTGGGATAAAAGCTTTAGCGAGCTTGGGAGTTGTCTGTCGATCGATTGCGAGAACGTCACCTCGGATGACGTCGCGGTGGCTTCACTAGGGGATTGAAAAATAGCGATACGCGAATAGAAACAGCCGTCAGCGATCGGTGCCGCTGCCGGTTCTTGAGAAACCGGATCAACTGCGCCAGTGCAGTTCCACGGGTCCAGACATCGGATGCTTCGCTGCGGTGCCGGTCGCGGCTGCGTCCAGGCGTGCCTGCTTCAGGGCAAAATACCACTTGGCCGGCTTATCGGCGTCGTCAATCAACATGAGACTCGGATTGTGGCGCAGGCCCTCGGCTTGCTGAATCATCGTCACTTGGTCCTGGCGGACGAATTTCGCGCCGAAGAACTTGGCGATGGGTGTGACGAAAGGAACGTGATAAAAAACGTTCCATGCCGCGATGACATCGATACGGCAGGTGGAGGCGGTCACAGGCGTGATGGTGGTGAGCGAGGAGAACCACTTTTCGCCCGCGCGGATGATTTCCGTGCGGCAATTGGGCAGCGTGAAGTCGATGGTGGTTTCGATGGGCTGGCCGTAGACGCCGAGCAGCTTGTAGGGCGCGGAGTTGCCGCTGGGCGCGTGGGCGCTCATGCGGAAGCCTTCGGGGATGGGCTCGAAGCGCTTGGTCTTCTGGCGGATGCTGGCGCGGGAACGCCACCACCACGCTTGATGGACGAAGGGGCCGTGCGCGGGATCCATCAAGCCGATGATGCCGTGATCGACGTTGCAGGGCAGGTCGGCGGCGAGATGGGCGGTACGATAGCGGGGGCCGAATTTAACTAATTCCGGCACTGCTTTTAGCTGCGCGGAGTCGGCCTTGCGGCCCGTTCCCGCGGCAGGGATATAAACCCAGGCGTGGCCGTCGCGCTCTTCGCATGGGTAAGTCGTGGCGAAGATGCGCGTGGCGTCCAGATGATCGTGCGTCGAGAGCGAAGGAATCAGCGCGCACTGGCCGCCGCAGGGCTCGAACTCCCAGCCGTGATATTTGCAGGTGACGTGGTTGCCGTCGAACCAGCCGTAACTCAAGGGAATGCCGCGGTGCGGGCAACTATCGCGCATGGCGAAGACGCGGCCATCGGCGTATCTGCCCAGGACCAGCGGAATATCAAGAAGCATCGCCGTGGCCAGTTTGTTGGGTCGCAGTTCGCTGGTACGCAGCGCCGGGTACCAATCGTCGTAGAGCAGCGTGGCCGTGGGGCCTTGAATGGTTGCGCCGGCTTCGGTGGTCGTTACAAACGGCATTTGGGACTCACCATAGCATTGTCGCCGATAGGCGTGCCAGTTGCGCCGTTTGTCCGCCTTGCGGGTACAGTTATTCCGCCGCTTTCATCAGCTTCCCATTCTTCAGTGTGAAGCGGTCGCCGCGCCAGACGATTGTGTTGCCCGCGAACCCGAATGTCCAGATCGCAAGAGCGATCAGGTCACGGAAAGGCAAAAGCCATAGGTTGGGCAGCACTTGGTGATCCACCAGCACTTGCGCGCCGACGGTCATGGCAAGCGAGAGGCGCAGAAAAAAACTTAGGGTCAGCAGCCACAGGCTAACGGGGCTCACGCCACTGGCCAGAACATTGAGCAGCGCCCAAGCCAGGCCATGCGTAAAGACGAGTCCGGCGTAACCCCAAGGCCGCGCGTCGCGCACAGTGCGTGCCCAGCGGAGTTGGTGGTTCACAAACCCGCGCCAGGAGTAGGCCGGGATGGCGGTTTCCACGACTTCAGCGCTGAGGGCTATGCGGTAGCCGGCGCGATCGATGCGGGCACCGAGTTCGTAGTCATCTGCCAGGTGATCGACGAGAGTTTCAAGGCCGCCGATTTTCTCAATAGCAGCGCGGCTGACGGCGAGCGTGGATCCTAGACCGTAATGCAGCCCGCCTTCAATCATGCGCGAGAGCAGCACGCCGGCCTGAAAATCGGTGGCGATGCCCAGAGACTCCAGACGCGACGGGAGCGTGCCATGCGCGCGGCCGCGGTAGAGAGCGGTGACCAACCCCGTTTCCCGCTGCGCCTTGGCGGCGGCATTGGACGCAGGCGCGAAACAGGCCACCACGCGTTCAAGATAGCGCGGCGAGACGGTGATGTCGGAGTCGTTGATGAGCAGGTAGCCGTAACGGGCGCGCGCGGCGAGCTGGACAAGCGTGCTGACCTTGCCGTTGCTGCCCAAGAGCAATGGACATTCAACGAGTTGAATGGAGCGCTCCGGAAACTCCTGCCGAAGCTGATAGACGGCTGCGGCTGCCGGGTCGTCGAGCGAGGAAACACCGAAGAGCAGCTCGTAGTCGCCGAAGTATGTCTGGCGGCAGTGACTGCGAAAGGCGTCGATCATATTGGGGTCGAGGCCTTTGAGAGATTTGAGAATGCTCACGCCGGGCGCGAAAGCCGCGAGCGGGGCGCGGCGCGTGGAAAGAAACACACGCGCGGCGACGAACGCAGCGACGAAGTAGCCCATGCCGGCCACCGTGAGCGCCGTGGTGAGAATCTCCACGGATTGGGCCAGGGCGTGGGACATGGCTGGAGTTAGTTTAGCAAGACAGTTCTCAGTAACCTCTAACAGCCGCTACTCGTAGCGCAGCGCTTCAATCGGGTCGAGATTCGAGGCCTTCCAGGCGGGGTAAATGCCGAAGACAAGGCCGATGACGCAGGAGACGCCGAAGCCGATTGCGACCCACAAGGCAGAGAGCGCGGCGGGCAGGCCAATGGGCAGGTAATAGACGATCCATGTAATGACAGTGCCAACGAGAACGCCCACCACTCCGCCGACGGCGCACAGCGTCACCGCCTCCGTAGTGAACTGGGTGAGGATCATGCGCCTGGTGGCGCCCAGGGCCTTGCGGACGCCGATTTCGCGGGTGCGCTCGGTGACGCAGACCAGCATGATGTTCATCACGCCAACGCCGCCGACCATGAGCCCGACTGACGAGACGGCGATCATGAAAATGACCAGCGGCCCGGTGAGCTGTCCCCACAGGCGAGAGAGCGCATCAGGGCCGAAGATTTCGAAGCTGTCGTTGTTCTCAACTCTGACCTTGCGGCGGATGCGCATCAATTCGCGTATCTCTTCTTCGACCAGGTCTTTGAATTTGGGGTCGTCGTATTTGACGCTGATGCGCAGATCTCTGACTTCGGGATGCAGATGGTGGAAGGTGTTAAACGGGAAATGAATGGAGTTGTCGTTGGGATTCTTGCCGCTCCCGACGGCCTGCTTCTCGCGAGCCAGCACGCCGATGACGGTATAAAGCCCGGTTTCAACGCTGATCTCCTTGCCCACGGCCGGCGTTCCATCAAAAAGTGCCTCCCAGGCGTCGTGGCCCAGGACGCAGACGTGGGCGGCGCGCTGGTCTTCGTCTTCGTTGAACAGCCTGCCTTCAATCAGAACCTGGTCGGCAACGTCGCCCATCTGGGCTGTGTTGCCCTCGAGCAGCGTTCCGGAAACTTTTTTGCCGTTGTATTTGGCGCTCACTTGGCCCACTTGGAAAGCCTTGAAGTAATCCAGTTCGCCATCGGTGGCAACCACGTGTGGCAGTTGGCGCAGGGCGGCCACGTCGTCGATGGTGAGCATCTTGCGAGTGAGCATCTCCGTGGTAGGATTCATGCCGATGAGTGGCAGCCGATAAACAAAAAGCACGTTGGAGCCGAGTGAAGCCACAAAATCGGAAACCCGATTATTAAATCCATTGATGATGGAAGAGATGGTAATGACGGTGGTGACACCAATGACGATGCCGAGGACGGTAAGCCCGGAACGCAGCTTGTTGGTCCTCAGGGTATCGAGGGCCATTTTTACGGATTCGCGGAACTGGCCTGAAGGCATGGAGAGTCGCTAACAGCTTACAGCGAAGATAGCGGAGTTGGCGGAATTTGAAGGGCGGATGAAGATACTAGAGCTGAGACCGGTCAGGAAAACGCGCCCCCGGGACCGTCTGCCTGACCGATCCCGTCTGCTTCTCTCAGCGGCCTTCTAATTGCATGGGGCCGAAATCCATCCTTCGCATCCACTACTCGTAACGCAAAGCCTCAATGGGGTCGAGGTTGGCCGCTTTCCAGGCAGGATAGATGCCGAACAACAAGCCGATGGTGCAAGAGACACCGAAACCGATGAGAACCCAGAGCGTGGAGAGCGTGGCGGGCAGGCCAATGGGCAGGTAGTAGACGATCCAGGTGAGAACGGCGCCTACGAAGACACCGATAACACCGCCGACGGCGCACAGGGTAATAGCCTCGGTGGTGAACTGGGTGAGGATGGTGCGCTTAGTGGCGCCTAGAGCCTTGCGGACGCCGATCTCGCGGGTGCGCTCGGTAACCGAGACGAGCATGATGTTCATCACGCCCACGCCGCCCACCATCAGGCCGACCGAGGAGACGGCGACCATGAAGCCGAACAGGCCGCCGGTGATGTTGCCCCAGAGCTTGGTGAGCGAGTCAGGCCCGAAGATTTCAAAGTCATCGGGGGCCTCGACTTTGACGTGACGGCGGATACGCAGCATTTCGCGGATTTCGTCTTCAACCAGCGGCTTGTTTTTCGGGTCGTCGTATTTGACGCTGACCCACAGGTCCAGCACCTCAGGGTGCAGGCTGTGGAAGGTGCCCATGGGGAAGATGATCTCGTTGTCGTTGGGATTTTTGCCGTTGCCGAAGGGCTGCTTTTGTTTGTCGAGCACGCCTATCACGGTATAGAGACCAGTGGCGACATTGATTTCCTTGCCGATGGGATTCTCGCCGTTGACAAAGAGCTCTTCCGCCGTGTCGTGGCCCAGGACACAGACGTCAGCGTGGCGCTGATCCTCGCCGTCGGTGAACATGCGGCCGGCCGATAAGGTCAAATTCGATACATCCGCGATTTGTGCCGTGTCTCCATTCAGAATGGCGCCCGCCACCTTGTGGCCCTCATATTTCGCGCTCACGTCGCCCACGCCGAAGGCCTTGGTGTACCGGTGGCCGCCGTCAACTGCCAGCACATGGGGCAGCGTACGCAGCGCATACACATCGTCCATGGTCAGCTTCTTGCGCGCGAGTTGCTCCATGGTGGGGCGCACGCCTATTACCGGCATGTGGAATACCCAGAAGACATTCGATCCCAGCGAGTTGGCAAAGTCGGTCACCCGGTTATTGAGTCCGTTGATGACCGAAGAAATGGTAATGACCGTCGTGACGCCGATAACGATGCCGAGGATGGTGAGGCCGGAGCGCAGCTTGTTGGTGCGCAGCGTGTCCAGCGCCATTTTTACGGATTCTCTTGCCTGACCCTGCGCCATGGAAATCGGCTCCTAGCTTCCAGCTTTCAGCCTCTAGCTAAAAGCTTCCGTTCCGCAACACTCTCGAGCTTGCAATGCTCGTCCGAACTCTGGTCTGGCGGGCAAATTTTATAGCTAGAAGCTAGAGGCCGTTAGCTATAAGCTGCTCCCCTACATTTCCGCCCTGAGCGCCACCACCGGGTCCAGCTTGGCGGCCTTGCTGGCAGGATAAACGCCAAAGAAAACGCCCGTCGCGGTCGCCATAAAGAGACCCAGCAGCACGCTCCATAACTGCACGCTGGTGGGGAAACCGATGATGAGCGTAATGAGCTTGGCCACGATCACTCCGCAGAGCACACCGATGAATCCGCCCACCAGGGCCATGGTCCCGCTCTCGATGAGAAATTGCAGCAGCACATCGCGCTGCCTTGCGCCCAGCGCCTTGCGCACGCCTATCTCGCGCGTTCGTTCCGTCACGCTGACCAGCATGATGTTCATGATCACGATGCCGCCCACCACGAGCGAAATGGAGGCGATGCCGATGACGACGTCGAAGAAGATCGTCGAAAACTGCTTCCAGATGTCGAGAAATGTGTCGTTGGTTTCGATCTCGAAGTCGTCTGGTTGACCCGGAGCGTCGTGGCGGCGCGAACGCATGATAACGCGCACCTCGTCCTGGGCCTGTTCCATCGTGTCGGCGGTGAGGCCACCGCGCACATAGATGTCGATCGAGTTGTTGTAGCCGTAGGTTTGCTGGTAGGTGGTGATGGGCACGGCAACCCAGTTGTCCTGAGACTGCCCCAGCATCTTGCCCTGGCGTGCTCCCACGCCGATGATGGTGAATGGAATGCCGCCCACGCGGATCTCCTTGCCCAGCGGGTCGCCGTCGCCCAGCAGGTTGTCCACGATGTCATAGCCCACGATCACGTTGTGCGTGGCCTTGGTGTCGTCGGCGGGCGTAAAGCCGCGGCCCAGTGCAATGTCCAGGTTGTCCAGAGAAACCATCGTCCAGCTCATGCCGCGCATTTCGGTGTCAGTGCTGGAGTGCCCATTGTAGACCACGCTGACAGTCTGGCTAAGCTGCACCCCAACTTCGCCGCACCGCGCGCAACCGTCCTGGATTGCCTCGTAATCTTCAATGCGCAGGATCTTGCGCTTCTGATACTTGAAGTACTCCTCGGCGGAAAAAATGACGCCCGGCATCTGGCGCACCGTAAATACGTCGGCGCCCTGGCTGACCAGCTTGGTGCTCACGTAGGTGTTGGCGCCGTTGACCAGGGTGATGACCATGATGACCGAGGCCACGCCCATGACCACGCCGATCAGCGTAAGAATGCTGCGGAGTTTGTTGCCCCACAGAGATTGCAGCGCGAGTTTGAAGGCCTCGGTAAATTGCATGGTTCCGCTTTCGTTGCCCCCCCCGCTTTCGTAGCTAGGGCCGGAAGGACGCTTCGTTTCCCATGCTTTCAGCCAAAGAGCTGCAAAGCACATGGCGTCCGGCATGGGTGGAGCTTCAGCCCAGGGTTTTCCCAGTTTACGCAATTTCCGGCAAGGGCAATGTCCGGATGGCTATTCTTTTGACGAGGCAAACGCCGTTCTGGCCGCGTTCCGGGGTTGCAAAACTGCGGCAAAGGGCAGGCTTGCTTTCGATTTGGTACGCAAACCGGGACTGGGCGGTTCCGCGAGTCGACATTTTGGGTCCGGCCACCGCTCAGAAAGGAGAGCCTTTCTAGCCAAACGGCCGGCCGCGGGTTACGTTCCCGAGCTGCCGAAGCCTTTTCCGGCGCGGGCGGATTCTTCCAGCGTCTCAACGGTTTCTATGGAGCCGGTAAGCACCGGGATGGGGATCATTTGGGCGATTTTTTCGCCGCCGCGGACTTCAAATGGAGCATTGCCCAGATTGGTCATCAGAATGAGGATTTCGCCCCGGTAGCCTGCGTCGATCACTCCAGCAGTGGTGGCAATCCCTTTAGCGGCCATGGAAGACCGGTCGCGGACCAGCAGCCCGAGGGGAACTCCGGTAGCGGGATGGCGCGCCTCGACCGCGATGCCTGTGCGCACGCAAACCGGGTCGCCAGGCGCCAGCAAGGCGGATTCCAGAGCAAACAGGTCGTAGCCCAGGTCTTCGCCGGGGTGGGCGACGACCGGAGCTCGGGCGGCCGGGTCAAGCAGTTTCACACGCAGCATGGCTTTGATGGTACCGGAGCGGGGTGGGTGGCGCTAGCGGGGTTCGCGGAGTGAGCCGCCGGACTGGCGGCCAGGCAAAGCCAACTCCGCCGGCCTCAAAAATGGTCAGCCCCGGCTGGGAGGGTTCCCAGCCGGGGCTGTCGTTTGTGCCTCGACGGCGCTGCAGGCCGTCGGGGTCCAGAGAAATTCGGCAAGAGGATCCTGTAAGCCGAATTCTGTCGTGTGCGGTCATTCCTCTAGACGCCGCGTTGCCGCGGACGTTCATCAGCGACCTACCCGGAGGTTTCGCCATTGCATGGAGCAGCCTCGAAAGGCTGCGCCCCGCAAAGAGCCGGCTGAACGCATCGGGCCGATGCGCAGCGCCGCCCGGCTCCGGGCAAACGCTTCCCTCCCTATTTGGTCTTGCTCCGTGTGGGGTTTACCCTGCCCCGGCCGTTACCGGACGGGCGGTGCGCTCTTACCGCACCATTTCACCCTTACCCCGGCACTGGCGCAGCAAGCTGCTCCAGGGTCGTCCTCAGCCCGAGGGCAAAGGGGTAGCCGAGGCGGTTTCTTTTCTGTGGCACTGGCCGTCTGCGAGCCTTGAAGCCCGCATCCCGGACGTTATCCGGCACACTGCCCTGCGGAGTTCGGACTTTCCTCCCCCGGACGCTCCGCGCTTTCACGCAGATTGCCCGGCAGCGACCGCCCGGTCCTCCTGCCAGTAGTTAGTCTACCGCCAATCGCGCTCAGCCGTCCCGTTTAGGGTGGTGCCGCACGGACTTCTCGATTGCATTCCATTTGGTGCGCGTCTCTTTCGCCAGACGCGGATTGGTCTTACGCTCCAGATGGGCCAATTCCTTCTGCATTTTCTGGTAGTTGGCTAAGCGACCCGGGTCGAGCGCGGCAGCCATGACGGCGCAGCCGGGCTCGGCACTGTGCGTACAGTCGCGGAACCGGCAGCTTTTCGCCAGCGCCTGAATGTCGTCAAAGCTGGCTTCGAGGTTGCCTGCGCCCGAAACGCCGGCCGCGCCGGCATCCGGGTTAGCCCAGAGCTGCACTTCGCGCAGGCCGGGCAGATCCATCAGCAGCCAGCCGCCGGGCATGCGGAAGAGTTGGCGGGTGGTGGTGGTGTGGCGGCCGCGGCTATCGGATGGGCGGACGGCCGTGGTGCGCTGGCGCTCGTCGCCAAGCAGCCGATTGAGAATCGTGGATTTGCCCACGCCGGAAGACCCGATCAGCGCCGCGGTCTGCCCTGGCGCGAGCTGGGCGGGCAACGCGTCCAGATCGTGATCCGCGAGCGCGCTGATGGGCAGAACGCTAATGCCGGGGCTCAGTTGCTGCACGCTGCGAACAATCTCAGCCAGGTCGAGGCCAAGACTTGCGGCGAGATCGGCCTTGTTGAGCAGCACCACGGGCCGTGCCCCGCTCTCGTTGGCCATCACCAGAAACCGTTCGATGCGACGGGGGTTGTAGTCGCGGTCGAGCCCGCTGACGATGAACAGCACGTCGATATTGGCAGCCAGCACCTGTTCGCGGATTTCCCGTTCCGGCTGCTTGCGCGACAGGCAGGTCCGGCGGGTGAGAACGCGATCGATGACCGGGGCATCGGGGCGCAGGATGACCCAGTCGCCCACGGCCGGCCACAGGGCTCCGGACTTGCGCAGGCTGCCGGTCACGCTGGCATCCACTTCGCCAGTTTCCGTTTCTCCTGTCTCTTTTTCGCTGTTCCCGTCTTTTCCGATCCCGGTCCAGACAAGAAAACGTCCGTGATTGGCTGAGGCCACGCGGCCCGGAATGCCCGCGGGCGCGGCAGCGAGCTGGCTCTCGAAAAAGTCCGACCAGCCAAGCGTGTGCAGGGTCATGGAGGTCATCCTCTCGTTGCGGACTGCAAGAAGCACACCTCAACCGCTCCCTGGCTGCGAGGCATTGTGAGAGAGGACGAATTAGGCAAGGACGTTCAACGGCACTCCGTGTAGAGTCACTGTATCAAAATTTCACGGCGGCGCGTGCGGATGCTACCATTTCGCCACCGGCGGAATCGATTGGCGGATTAACTCGATCTAGCCAGCCTATAGCGAAACCAGGGCTGCTGTATCCAGCAAGCACGAACCCCAAGTTGACGCGACCATCAGGGAGCGGCGACCTTGCACAAAACTCAACAGGACACGATGACCCTGGTTTCGCTCTAGGAGTTCGAGATCGGCGTCGCTTCGGGCAATATTCTTGAGAGTCTTGCAGACCGGCTTCCCGGCTTTTTAATTCTAGGCTTCACCCAGGTTTGAAGGAGATTCACGATGAAGATTGTTACGGCGGTTGCGCGCTATTTGCTGGGCCTCATGTTTCTGGTGCTGGGGTTGAACTCGTTTTTCAACTTCCTTCCTCAGCCGCCCCTGCCGCCAGGGCATGCGGGCGAGTTCCTCAGCCTGCTGATGACCACGCACTATGTATATGCCGTGGGCGCCGTAATGGTGATTTCGGCAATCCTGCTGCTGGTGAACCAGTTTGTGGTGCTGGCGCTGGTCCTGTTGGGCCCGGTTCTGGTGAACGTCCTGCTGTATCACGTTCTGATGCAGCCCAAGACCATTGGCCTGGGTGTGTTTGCCACGCTGCTCTGGCTGCTGGTGGCGTATCGGGTGCGTGGCGCGTTTGCACCGCTGTTTCAGGCGCGAACCGAGGGCTGACAGCCGCGTGGAATCCCGCGCCAGATTTCCGCACCGGCCCGGCTCACTACAATTAAAGCCATGATTCAGTATCTCTATCTCGGACGAGTGGCCTACGACGAAGCGCTGCGGCTGCAAGCGGAGATGGCCACTCTGGTGGCCGAGGGGCGGCTTAAAAACGTGCTTCTGCTGCTGGAGCATCCGCCGGTGCTGACGCTGGGGCGGAATGCGAACCGCGCCAACGTGCTGGCCGGCGATGACCTGCTCGCCCAGCGCGGCGTTACGCTGCACCAGACCAACCGCGGTGGGGACGTGACCTACCACGGGCCGGGTCAACTGATCGGCTATCCCATCTTCAACCTGCGCACCCTGCGCGGCCCAAGCGGCGGACGGATGGGTCCGGTGGACTTTGTGCGCGGCATGGAAGAAGTGCTGATCCGCGTTTGCGGTGACTTTGGGGTGACCGCGGGACGCGTGCCGGGGCTGACCGGGGTATGGTGCGGAGATGCCGGGGACGAGCGCAAGATTGGCGCGATCGGGATTCATGTGGCCAAGGGCATCACGTCGCACGGATTTGCCTTCAATGTGACCACGGACCTGCGCGATTTTGACCTGATCGTGCCCTGCGGAATTGCCGACCATGCGGTCACCAGCCTGAAACAAGAAATGGTTTCGCACCCTGACAGTGGATGCGCAGACGCGCTGCCGGGATTGGAAGCCGTGGCGCATCAGGCGGCGCGGCAGTTCGGCATGGTATTTGATGAACATGTGCTGGCTGTGGAGAGCCTGGAAGCGCTGCGGGCTCAGGCGTCGGAAGCGCGTGAGTTTCCGGCTCAGGATACGCCCCTGCGAACGCCGGCTGAGGTGGAACGATTGCATGGGGTTCCCGAGCGGTTTGTTCGCGCCTGATTCCCGGCTTGCAATTTATAATCCGGCAGGAACCGGGCGGGCGTTTCACTCCCAAATAGCCGAGAAAGGGATTCATGCCAACCGACGTAGTCATGCCGCAGATGGGCGAGTCGATCTTTGAGGGCACCATTACCAAATGGCTGAAAAAGGCCGGGGACCGGGTCGAGAAGGACGAGCCGCTGTTTGAAATTTCCACAGACAAGGTGGACGCGGAGATTCCCTCGCCCGTGGCTGGCGTGCTGAGCGAGATCAAAGTGCAGGAGGGCGCGACCGTCCAGATCAACACGGTGGTTGCGGTGGTTGCGGAAAGCGGCACGACGATTGAAAAAACGCAGATCCAGCAGGCAGCCAAGGGTTCTGTCGCGCCTTCCGGTCCGGCCGCTGCACCGGTTCCCGCCACGCAGGCAAAGCCTGTGCCAATTGCCGGTCCGGCTGCGGGCGGAACAGATGTGGTGATGCCGCAGATGGGCGAGTCCATCTTTGAGGGCACCATCACCAGATGGCTCAAGAAGGCCGGCGACCGGGTTGAGAAGGACGAGCCGCTGTTTGAGATTTCCACTGACAAGGTGGATGCGGAGATTCCCTCGCCCATGGCCGGCGTGCTGAGCGAGATCAAGGTGGAAGAAGGCGCAACCGTCCAGATCAATACCGTGGTCGCGATCATCGGCGGCTCTGGCAATGCTGCTTCGGCGCCGGCTGTTCTGTCTGAAGCTCCCGTCCAGAAGTCAGAGCCCGAAGTCCCCGCCGCTGTGTCTGAGGATGCGTCTGAAGCTGGCGCCGGAGCGCGGCTGCGGTCGTCGCCTCTGGTGCGGCGGATTGCAAAAGAGAACAACCTGGACCTGGGCCGGATTGTCGGAACCGGGTCGGCAGGCCGGGTCACCAAGGAAGACGTGGTCAAGTCTCTGAACGAGCATGGCGCGGGAAGCGCGGCTGGGACTTCGGCCGCTGCTTCGGCGGCTTCCACTCTGCCCGGAACGGTAGTTCCGCTGAGCAGAATGCGGGCCATCATCGCCGAGCGGATGGTCGAAAGCAAGAAGGTCAGCCCGCACGTCTACAGCGTATACAAGGTAGACATGACGCGCATTGTGCGGCTGCGGGAGCACGAGCGAAACCGCTTCGAGCAGAAGCATGGCATCAAGCTGACCTACATGCCCTTCATCGCGGCGGCAGCCATTGAGGCGCTACGCCGCCATCCGATTGTGAACTCATCGCTCATCGATTCTTCCATCCACTACCACGCCAACGTTCATCTCGGCATTGCCGTGGCTCTCGAATGGGGCCTGATTGTGCCGGTCGTCAAGCAGGCCGAGACGCTCAACTTTGTTGCGCTGGCACGGTCCATGGCCGATCTCGCGGAGCGCGCGCGCGCCAAGAAGCTCAAGCCGGAAGAGGCGTCGGGATCGACGTTTACGCTCACGAACATGGGTGTGTTTGGCGGGGAGTTTGGCACGCCCATAATCAATCAGCCGGAGTCGGCAATTCTGGCCATTGGCGAACTCAAGAAGGAAGCGGTGGTGATTACCGACGCTCAAGGCAGCGACTCCATCGCCATCCGCTCCATGCAGAGCTATTGTCTCGGTTTCGATCATCGAATCATCGACGGAGCCGACGGCGGCAAGTTCATGAGCGCGTTCAAGAAGGTGCTGGAGACCTGGGATCGGCAGATTGGGTGAGTTGCGGATTTCGTCCACACGGGCGCTCCCACCCTACTCCACACATCCCAGCGCCACCCGGGCCAGCGCAGCCAACAGGCAAATCTGGCGGGAAGTTTTTGGCGCTTGAAAGTCAGTGCCCAGCAGCCCAGGCCAGTCCGTCCGTCGCTTTGCCCGTCGGGATCAGGCGGGTCAGCTTCCAATTCGCCAAGTCGATTTCAGCTACCTGGTTGCTCTTCTCGCAGGAGACATAGGCGGCCTTGCCGTTGGGGCGAACCACGATTTCCTGCGGATAGACGCCGGTCGGGACCGAGCGGACAACCTGCATGGTGTGCAGGTCCACGACTGCGATCTTGTTCTGGTCGGGCAAGGTGACGAGGAGAAAGCGGCCGTCTGGGGTAGCGGCGGTTCCGTAGGCGATGCCTTCGAGCGGAATCCAGCGGCTAAGCTGGTTGGTCCTGGTGTCGATCACCGCCAGTTGCGGCTTCGTCTGGTCGGCGGTGAAGACCCAGCGGTCGTCCGGCGAGATGGCGATGCGCTGCGTGTTTGATGAGATCGGAATGACCTTGAGAACTTTCCGTGCGTGGATGTCGAGTACGGAAACTGTGCCGGGCCCGACGTTGGCCGTGTAGGCGCGGCGGCCGTCGTGCGAGAGCGTGAACATGTGGCTCTGCGGCTGGCCGGTAGGGATGGAGCCAACGATCTTCAGCGTCTTGGGATCGATCAGTGTGATGGCTTGATCGAGCTCCGTGCTCACGTAAAGCAGCCCGTCTTTGGGCCCGAAGAACGGGCAATGCGGGCGCACCGGATGGGGAAATGTAAGCGTGTTGACAACCTTGTGTGAGGCGATGTCGATCACGACCAGGGTGCTGCCGTCGGTGCCGGGCTTGCCCACGCCGGAGTTGCCATAGATGGGCACATAGGCCAGGCGGCCGTCGGGCGAGGCAATGACCTCATGGCCGGTGATGCCGCCTTCCGGAACGCTGGCGAGAACCTTGCCGGTTGACGGGTCCACAATGGCCAGGCTCTGCTGTCCTTTTTCGGCGACGAGCAAGCGGGCCGGCTGGGCGCTTACACGCGTGCCGAGCACGGACAAGGCAAACAGAGACACAAAGAGCGCAGAAAGAGTGAGACGCATAGGCAGCATGAGGAACCCTCCGGGAGACACGGAATGAGTGTATCGGATGAGGCGGGCGAGTCGCGCCTAAAGTGTTCTTGAAGTGGACAGGTCAACAGGCACGGCACTGGCTATTGCCAATTCCACCCGTTCCGCCAAGATTCTAAGGATCGGCAAAAAGAGGTGGGCAAAGATGAGCTTGCGCTTTATTGAGAAGACTCGGGTCATAGCCATGGGGCGGACCTTTTTTGCGATTGGGCTGATCGGCATTGGCTGCCAGCATTTCTTCTTCGGGCAGTTTGTGCCCATGGTTGTGCCGCTATGGCCGGCGTGGATTCCAGGGCGGCTGTTCTGGGTTTATCTGGTTGGCACGGTGCTCATTGTTGCCGGCGGGTCGATTCTTACCGGCATCAAGGCGCGCGCGGACGCAACGCTGCTGGCCGCGCTGTTTCTGCTGTCGGTGCTGCTGCTGCACATTCCGGCAAACCTGATGGTGGGCGTGACCAGCCTGGGCGGGTGGACACTTGCGTTCAAGGCCTTTACTTTCGCCGGCTGCGCGCTGGTGGTGGCGGGAACGTTTCCAGCAACGGAAACGGGTATCTGGAGAACATTCGTTGGGCGGCTTGACAAGCTAATTCCGCTGGGGAAATATCCGCTGGCGATCACCGTGATCGCATTCGGAATCGATCACTTCCTCTATGTGCCTTTCGTCGCGTCGCTGGTCCCGGCGTGGATTCCCGGCCACGTCTTCTGGACCTACTTCGCCGGCACGGCGCTGATCGCGTCCGGCGTGGGGATGATGGTGCCGAAGACGGCGCGGCTTGCCGCTACGCTGCTGGGCGCCATGCTGTTTGCGTGGGTGCTGGTGCTGCACATTCCGCGCGCCATCGCCGACCCCTTCAGCGGCGTCGGCAACGAGTGGTCCAGCGTGTTTGAGGCGCTGGCGTGGAGCGGCGTCGCGTTCATTCTGGGCGAGACGCTGGAGTCGCACGATAACCGATCCTGAATCTCCGCGTTCCTGGCCAGAATCGGACCAGAATAGGGCCGAGCCACGCAGTCATTGTCGCGAGACCAGAATCCGGATTCTTACCCGTGCGCCTGCCAGGGGTCATAAGTGCCGATGCTCCAGGAGTGGCCTTCCGGATCGCGGACAGCGAATTCGCGGCTGCCGTAGTCCGTGTTCTCAAGCGGGCGCAGGATTGTGGCTCCGGCGGCTATGGCGCGGGCGTGGACTGCGTCCGCGTCAGGAACAACGATGTAGACGCCGCGGGTTTCCATGCCGCCCAGTTCATTGGGTGAGGTGTAGCGCTGGGCGTGCTCGTCGTCTTTAGCGGAGCCAAGCATGATCATGCCGCCGTTCAAGGTCAGCTCTGCATGGCCGATGGTTCCGTCCTTGCCTTCGTAGACGGCGTGGCGCTCAAAGCCGAAGACCTTTGAGAGCCAGTCGATGGCGGCGTGGGCGTCGCGATAGCGCAGGGCCGGGATGACGGTGGACTTGGAGTGGGGCGCTGGGTTCGACATAGTGGATTCTCCTTGGCTGCTGGGAGCAGCAACAGGTTGATCATGTCACCCGGCTGCGCGAGGCTGCTTGGAAAAATCGGAAGAGGCTGAGCTAATCGGCCGCAACATGATTGGCCCACTCAGTGTGGCGGGCGGAATATGTCGTAGCGTCGATGCCCGAGAAGGCGCGAAACTCGTTGGCGAAATGCGACTGGTCGTAGAAACCGCAATCGAGGGCCAGATCGGTCCAGCGCATGCCGGCGCCGGCGTGCAATTGGCGGATGGCGCGCTGGAAGCGCTGAATGCGAGTCCAGACTTTGGGTGAAAAGCCTACCTGTTCTCGAAAAATCTGAGAAAAACGGCGCTCGCTGAGCCCGGCGGACTGAGCCAACCGGCGAACCGAAGCGGCCAAAGGCGCCCGGTCGAATTCGTTGAGGGCAAAGTCCACTATCGCTTGCCGTGGATGCCTGTGCCGGTCCACGCTGGCGGCGAAGGACTGCAGCAGGAAGCTTTCCAGGCAGCGGAGCCGGGCTTGTGGCGTGGGCAGCTCACGCAAGCGCTCGCGCAACGCGACGGCCGAAGCGCCCCAGACATCGCCAAGGGAGACGAATCGATTGCTGAACAGATCGGCAGCGTCGAAAGCGAAAGGCGTAAATCCGCCGGGGCGGAAGACGATGCCGATCAGGTCGGCCATGTCAGAGGTGTCCACGATCTCGTAAACGGAGCGCGCTCCAACAATGAGCGCAGGCGGGGACGGTCGCGGCGATTGGCCTTCAGGGCAGTCGAGCAGAAAGTCACGGGCCAGGTTGAGAATCACCTGCGTGCAGCCGCTGGGCAACATGCGTTCGCGGCGATGCTCCACGCGTGGGGCCCGGGAATACCAGAGCGCGCGAATGCAGCGATTGAGTGGGGGAACCGGCGTGTGCTCGAGGTAAATCACCAAAGTCCTCGTGGTGGTTTTATAGCACGATCCAGCTTGCGGGAAAAGGTCGCGATCGGCCTCCGCAGACATGTCTTGGGATATGCTTGGCGGCATGGGCCTGCCGGCAAAGGACGCGAAACTGGTGCAGATCATGGATGCGGCGTTCTCAGACGCGGCTCGGCGGGCCGGGGAGTGGCTTGTGTGCCGCGCCGGGTGTACCCAGTGCTGCTACGGGGCATTCGCCATCAATGCCCTGGATGCGGAGCGGCTACGCGTGGGCATGGAGACGCTGCGCAGCGCGGAGCCAGAGTTAGCGACGAAGATTGAGGCGCGCGCGCAGGCTTGGATTCAGGAGCATGGGGCGGAGTTTCCGGGGAATCTGGCGACCGGGCGGCTGGGTGAAACGAATGCGGAACGGGAGCGGTTTGAGGTCTTTGCCAACGAGACGCCTTGTCCGGCGCTGGACGAGGCAACAGGGCGTTGCGACGCGTATGCATGGCGGCCAATGACCTGCCGGGTCTTTGGGCCGCCGGTGCGCATAGATGCCGGGCCGGGTGAAGCGAATACAAACGCGTTGGGGCATTGCGAGCTTTGTTTTCGCGGGGTCAGCGAGGCAGAGGTCGCGGCGTGCGAGCTGGTAGTGCCGCATGACTTGGAGGCGGAGCTGTTGAGCGAGATGCAGGATACGGCAGAAACAGTCGTGGCGTTTGCCCTGGTGCGATGAAGCAGCCGCCTGTCCCGCGCTAGCCCGTCCCGCGTAGACTGATGCGTGGATACCCGGATGACCATGCGCCCCTGCGGGGTTGAGATCAGCACTCAATCACTCGAAGACAACTATCGATTTCTGAAAAGCGTGGCGGCTGACCACGCGGAGCTGCTGGCCGTGGTTAAAAGCAATGCCTATGGCCATTCGCTAGAGCTATGCGCGCCTGCGGCGATGCGCGCCAGTGCGCAATGGCTGGGCGTGACCTGTGTGGAAGAGGGAGTGGCGGCGCGCGCGGTTTGCCCCCAGGCGCGGGTGCTGGTTCTCTGCGGATGCTTCTCCGGCGAAGGCGCGGCGGTGGTGGCGCACCGGCTGACAGCGGTGGTTTGGGAGCCCTGGCAACTGGATGAGTTGGAGGGCGCGGCGCGGACTGCTGGCTCGAGTGTATCTTCGGTGCCCGTGTATCTGGAGATCGACACGGGCATGAGCCGGCAGGGTGTGGACCTGGCTGCGCAGGGGGCGGATTCGGACGGGCTGGCGGCGGTTTTGGAGCGGTTGAAAGCCGGTTCGCTGCTGCGCCTTGAGGGCGTGCTGACACATCTCTATGCAGCGGATGAAACCAACGGCCGCGCGACCGAAGCGCAAAGGGAGCGGCTCAATGAGGGTCTGGAGCGGATCGCCGCGGCTGGGTTTACGCCGGAGTGGCTCAGCGTGGGCAGCTCCGCCGCTCTGCTCAACGGCGAAGCACACTGGATTGGAGCTCTGGCCGGGCGCTTTGGCATGAAGGCCATGATCAGGCCGGGGTTGGCGCTCTATGGCGTGGCGCCCAGGTTTGAGCCGGATGAGCCGGCAGCCGTGGCCGCGGCGCGCTTGCGGCTTAAGCCCGTGCTCACCTGGAAGACGCGCGTGACGAGCGTGCGCACAGTTGCAGCGGGGGCTGCGGTGGGCTATAACGGCACGTTTGTGGCCACGGAGCCCATGCGGCTGGCTCTGCTGGCGGTGGGCTATGCGGACGGGCTGGACCGGCGGCTCGGGAATCACTTCAGCCTGCTTGTGCGGGGCCAGCGCGCGCCGCTGGTGGGGCGCATCAGCATGGATTTGGCCGTCCTGGACGTTACGGAGATTGAGGGAGTCGAGGCCGGGGATGAGGTTGTGATTCTCGGCACGCAAGGCAGCCAGACGATCGGCGCATCAGAGCACGCTGAAGCTGCGGGGACGATTCCGTGGGAGGTTCTTACGCGGATCGGAGCGCGGGTTCGCCGCGTTGAAGTCTAAACCGCTTCCCTGGCGAGGGTGAGACTGGCAGCCGCCTCCACGGCGGCGATCATTGACTCGCGGCCGATGGCGGAGTTGAGCAGCAGGTGGTAAAGGCCGCGGGCGCACCACTCCTGCTGGTAGGCCTTGCGGATGACTGCGGCGCGGTGCTTGTCACGGGCGGCCAGTATCTGGTCAGCATCCTCGGCCTGCCCGGGGAAGGTCTGCGTGAACCAGTCTCGCTTGGCCTTGGCAGTGGCGTACACAAACACATGAAAGCAGCCGGGCTGGTTAGCCAGGGCACAGGCTGAGCCGCGGCCCACCAGCACGCAATTGCCGTCCTTGGCGGCGTTGAGAATCTCCTGGTGGATGAGCGCCAACATGCGCTCGGAGTCGAAGATCTGGTCGTCGGTGAGGCCGGCCATCGTGTAGCCGGAGTCGTGCCAGAAGATCTTGCCGTAGCGGTAGTACCAGGGGTCAAGGCGCTCGTCGTACTTCTTGGCCAGCTCCGGAGAAACGCCGGCGGCGCGGGCGGCGGCGCAGGGCAGGTCCGAGTCCAGCAGGCGCCAGCCTAGATGGGCGGCCAGGTCGTGGGCAAACTCGCCGCCGCGCGAGCCATATTCCCGTTCAACGGTGATAACGCGGATGGGTGCATGGGTCATGGGGAAACTTTCTTTCTCCTGCGAGTGGAGAATACAACGAAAGCGTGTCCGTGAGGAAGCCTGCCGACTAACTGACAGTTGAGGGATGACAGTTTTTGGTGATCGGTTGTCACTAATCCGGGGTTGTTTCGTGTTCTTGTATGGCATCAGGTGGCCGCTCAGTGTCCGCCATTCCGGAAAAATGATGGATGTGCCCAAATCAAGTGAAACAGGCTCAAGCGAAAACAGGCGCCGGAGGGGATTTCCTCCGGCGCCTGTCGTTGTTCGCGGTGATGGCTGGATTATCAACCCTCTATTGCGTGACCGGTTGTGGCGGAAGGGGCTTGGGCGTTTTCAAATGAGGAGCTTTCGGCGCTTCAGGGGCGCTGGGCGCGGCATTGGTGGGCGGCGGCGGAACGGCGGGGAAGGCCGAGCCTTTCTTGATGCGGATGTCCCCATTGTCGGTTGAGAGGTCGATCCGGACGCTGCCGGAACCAATCTGGAAGTTGGCGGACTTGTCATCGTCGTCGCTGGACGGGCTGGGATAGTCGGAGACAATGTCGCCGTTGTGGGTGCGCACGCTGACCGCGGCCGAGGCGTTCGGCGCGAGGCTCACTTCCACATCGCCCTTGCTGTTTTTGGCCTCGATGGCGTAGTTTCCCGCAGGCTCCACGGAGACGCGGCCATCCCGGTCTTCGACGTAGGTATCGCCGTAAATCTGGCTCAGGTCAACGTCTTTGGAGTGGGTGGTCACGCGGACCTGTCCCTTGGCTTCGGTGACGCGGAGGTCGTCGGAGTTCAGGGTCAGGTCGCCGGGCAACTCGGGCACCTGCAGGTCAGTGACGGACGTGTGCAGATGAATGGCGCCGGTCACGTTTTCGATATGCACATCGCCCAGGATTTCGCCGTTCTGGGTGATCTTGCCCTTGATTTCAGAGAGCGTCAGGTCGTTAATGTCGCCGTCCGAGGTCAGGTCGCCATTGATCTGGTGCGCGGAGAAATCATGGTGTCCGTTGGGAAAGTGAACCTGCACGGAGCCGTCAATGGAGCTCAGATGCACGTCGCCATGAGAGGTGGTGAGGTTGAGGCCCGCGCCCAGGCCGGCCGCGGTTACATCGCCGTGGCCCGCGTCCACCATCACACGCGCGGATTTGGGGACAGTGACCGTCAGGTTGAGCCGGCCGCGGTCGTTGCTTTCCGACTTGACCAGCACGGTATTGCCGCTGACCGTGAGATGCGCGGCTTCCGAGTCGAAGATCTTTTTGGCATCGGAGTCGGAGTCGGCGTAGGCCACTTCGTGGGCGTTCACTTCCACGTCGGGTCCGTCGCCGGCGGTGATGCTCACATCGCCGCGCGGGTTCTGGATCTCAATGGAGCCGTTGGCGGCGATGGTGGCGTTCAAGATCTGCTGGTCGTTGTCGCGCTCCGGGCGTCCGAAGGCGTTGAAGAAGTCGTCGCCCTGGTCGCCGAACTGGGCGCGGAACGGACCCCACCAGTTGTCCCAGCCGGCCGCGCCGAGGCCGATGATGGCCAGCAGGACGAGGACCCCCACAAAGCTGCCGCCGCGGCGAATAGGAGTTTTGCGGCGCATGTCGAGAGCCCACTCGCCCAGTAGCGCGATGCCGGCGCCGATCAGGAGCAAGGGCCACCAGTGGGCGTACCAGGTCCAGAAGTCGAATGCTGCGATGCGGCCGGTGACCACGAGCAACGCAACGATGCCCACGCCGATGAGGATGACCGGACCCACCACGGAGGGCACACGCGGCGCGTAGCCACCCCCGTAGTAGCCGGCCTTGGCGGCATAACGCTGGGCACGGAAGGAGTCCCGCTGGGCACGCCAGGCGGCTTTCTGCTGCTCACGGTAGACGCGCCACTGGGTCTTGGGGTCGTAGGGCGGATAGGGCGGTTGACCGCCGCCGGGAGGCATGTTGGGAGGAGCGCTCATGATTGGCCTCCATGGGAATTGTCGTCGTAGTCATGCGAATGAGCGGGAACGATGGATGTGGATTCGGACGCCGGGGGCTGTGCAGCGGGCGCGCCGGGGTAAGGTGAGCCAGGATAAGGAGGACCGGAATAAGGCGAGCCGGGGTAAGGCGAATTAGGATAAGGCGGGCCGGGATAACCCGGTGGAACGCCGCCATCCGTCCACAGGACCGCGCGTTCGGCCAGCAGCAGCACGCCGATGAGGATCAAGAGCAGCGGTACGAGCACGTGCAAGAAGCGAGGGATGACGCCCGTCTGATGGAGCAGCGCAATTACTCCGATCAGCAACAGAATGGCAGGGGCGCGCAGTCGGCGGATGAGGATGTAGTGATTCACTTGGGACCTCCTTGCGACTCTCCGAGACGGCGGACCACCAGCCAGACGCCCAGGGCAATCAGGAACACGGGCCAGGAAAACTCAATGAGGCGGCCGTTAAAGATGTCCAACTGCCCAAGCAGGAACAGAGTGCCGAGGGCAATAAGAACGATGGCTCCGACGGGCGCTCCGCGGCGCCAGAAGGCCGGGTGCCAGTATGCGGAGGGATCGGGCGGAATGGGTTGCGGCGGCGCGTTCGGGTCCACAGGTCCGGCCGCGGGCGGCGCGTAGGGGTTCTGCCACTGCCCCTGGTAGGCAGTCTGGTAAGGATTTGCAGTGTAAGGTGGCTGGTATGCGCCGGCCGGCGGCGGAGCCGCTGCACCGGCTGACCAGGGATTCTGGCTGGGCGGAGCAGAACCCGCGCCCGGCTCACCCGTAAAAGGCTGGCCAGTCGGGGTTTGGCCCGCTGGAGGCTGACCGGGATACTGCGGGTGCTTGCCTAGGTTGAGCCAGTTGCCCACGTCGTTGAGCCCCAGCGGATCGGGCACCGGCAGGCCGTCGCGCAGCGCCTTGGCGGTGTGGAAGGCCTCAAATGACTGGTAGAGAATCCAGGCGGGAATAAAGAGTCCGAAGATCCCCGAGATATGGGTCATGCTGATGAGCACGGCGAAGATCACCACATGGATCAGTCCCTTGAAGAACTGGCCGTTGTACATGGCGCCCACGCCGGGGATCAGGCCCAGCACCGCGGCGGCCGCGGGGTTGGGCGAGCCGGTATCGATCGGGACAAAAGGTTGCTGGTAGGTTTGCCAGGCGGTGAAGCAGGGCTCGCAGAGCACCTGTCCTCCGGGCGCGGTCCGCACGCATTGGGCGCAGAGGGCTTTGCCGCAGGTCTGGCAGAAGGCGGTGGCGCTCACACCAGGGTGGTTTACGCAGTCCATTTTGTGCTCCTTTCTCGAACTTCCAATGCGGAGCCGCCGGAATGCGCGGGTTCCTCCTGAACCTCTGAAGAGGTTAGGACAGGAAATGTGAGGGACGATTCAAGTAAGTCAGTCGAGTCAGCGGCTTCCGGGCTGATCGACTGCTGCGGAGGGTCCATGCGGGAACCTCCGTCTTTGCGGCCGGGATTTTGTTTGGACTCGCCCGGCGCGGGATTTTTGGGCCGTTGCTGGTTGTTGTTGTCGCTTTCCGAGGTGCGGCGCAGCTCCCGCATTCTGGATTCAACCTCGTAAATGAAGCGGAGATGGTCGTAGTAGCGAATCACCGGGGTGGAAGCCATGGTCACCCGGCGCTCCACAAAAGACCGAACCGCCGTGGGCCGCAGATCGCTGAAGTGCAGGTTGCTCAGCCGCACGTTGGTCAGGTTGAGCGTAAGCGCGATGGAGAAGAAGGCCATGGCCGCGGTCATCAGCAAGCGCGGCTCGGCAAAGCGGCGAATCTGGCCCATGAAGCCGGGCTTCTGCCACGCCAGCGGCGCAGAGCCTGCTAGCAGCGGAACCACGTCGTTGTTGCCCGGAACCAATCCGTAGCCGGCCACCTGCCCGGGGCCCGTCTGAGCCAGGATCTTGTCCAGCAGGCCGGCGGGAACTTCCGGCTCGGGCGAAAGAAACTCCAGCCACTCGCGGCCGCGGCGCGCCTCTTCAAACAGCGCCGTGCAGGCTGCGCAGGTAGCCATGTGCGCGGCGAATATGGCCTCGTCTTCAGGCTTCAGAAGCCCGTCGAGCGCATCGGCCAAAAGGGTTTCCCACTGGCCGCAGGCGGGGGAGCTCGGGATGTGCGTGCGCTCTGCCATGGTTACATTACCTCCCGTTTATTACGTTCCAGCAGGCGCGCCAGTTCCGCGCGGCCCCTGCTGATGCGGGACTTCACGGTCCCTTCGGGTATGCCCAACACCTGGGCGATCTCTTTGTAGTCAAGGTCTTGCAGGTCCCTGAGAATAACCGCCTCGCGCAATTCAACGGAGACGCGTGCGAGCGCGTTCTGGACCATTTTGGCAAGTTCCTTCTGCGCCGCCGACTCGTGAGGCGACAAGCTTTTCGAGGTGAGCCGGTCAATCGGCTTCAGCTCTTCGGCAGACTCCCAGCCGTCGTCCAGCGATCCGGTTACGCGCAGATTCTTGGTGCGGCGGAAGTTGTCTACCAGCAGGTTGCGGGTCATGGTGGTGATCCAGACCTGCAGGCTGCCGCGGGTCAAGTCAAAGCTGGCCAAGTTGGAGTAGATCTTCAGGAAGACGTCCTGCGTCATGTCTTCGGCGTCGGCGGGGTTGCCGGTGAAGCGGTAGCAGAGGCCGTAGACGCGGCGATGATGGCTGCGGACCAGCTCGGCCCATGCGGCGGAATCGCCGTTCATGCAGAGGTGGACGATCTGGGGCCAGTCGATCTCCAGCGGATTTCCCTCCACGCGCGCCGTCCGGGCATCCGGGCCCGCCATCTTGGCCCCATGAACGCCGGCTCCCTGGCCGTCGGCTTCCCGGACGCGGCCTGTGGCGGGCGTCCTTGGAGCGCCGGCGTCCGGCGCGTCCAGGTTACGCCGGGCCGGCCGGGCCGGCGATGCCAACCCTATCACGCTCCAGCTTAATGTACCCACGCATTGCATACGTTGCTAATACGCTAGATTTGTGCGGATAGTTCCCGGCGGGTGGACGGAGTTTCCCGCCGGAAACATTTGCGTGCCGACTGCGCTGGCTCCTACTATGGAAGGCCGTAACCTTTAGCCGGTCAGCGCATCAGACGGGTGCAGAACGGAAATGGTCCGGGAAGTGGTTTGAGAAATGTTTCAGGAGACTTTTATGCCGAGAGTGTTTTCTCTTCGCCTTGTCAGCTCGCTGCTCGTCACCTTTGCTCTGTGCGCCGGTTGCCGCGCAGCGACAAAGATCCCGGTTCCCGTCCCAGAGCACGATGAACCGCTGGCGCAGTCGCCAGGACAGGAAACGGCGGTGTTTGCGGGCGGCTGCTTCTGGGGAACGCAGGGCGTGTTTGAGCGCGTGAAAGGTGTAGTGGACACCACGGCCGGATACGCGGGCGGATCGGCCACGACAGCCACCTACGCGCAGGTAACGACCGAAACCACAGGACATGCAGAGTCAGTCAAGGTGGTCTACGATCCCTCAAAAATCACCTACGGCCAGTTGCTGCGCGTTTTCTTTTCCGTGGCGCACGATCCCACCGAGCTCAACCGGCAGGGTCCGGATGTGGGCACGTCATACCGCTCGGCCATCTTCTATCTCAATGACGAGCAGCAGAAGATCAGCCAGGACTATATTGCGCAACTGGATGCGGCGCATGTGTTCAAAAAGCCGATTGTGACTGAGGTGACGCCGCTCAAGGGCTTCTACATGGCGGAGAGCTACCACCAGGACTACGCGCTGCATAATCCCGACAATCCATACATCATGGTGTGCGACCGGCCGAAGATCGACGCGCTGAAAAAGGAGTTTCCCGACCTGTTTCAGGACTACAAGGGGAAGTAAGCTCCGTCAGGTGGCAATGTAAAACTCCGCTTCAGCCCACCTTGACGAAGCGCATCGAAGCTGAGTTCATGCAGTAGCGCAGGCCCGTCGGCGCGGGGCCGTCGTCGAAAACGTGGCCCAGGTGAGCATCGCATAACCGGCAAGACACGGCGGTGCGGACTTCCATCAGGCTTCCATCGACTGTCTTGACGACATTCTCTTCGGCGATGGGCTTCCAGAAACTGGGCCAGCCGGTGCCGGAATCGAACTTGGTGTCGGAGCGGAACAGCGCCAGGTCGCAGCCGATGCAGCGGAAAATCCCGCGTTCGTGCTCATTCCAGGTAGCGCCGGTGTAGGGGCGCTCGGTGTCGGCGTGGCGCGTCACCCAATAAGACTCCATAGAAAGCTGGCGCTTCCACTCGTCGTCCGTCTTGATGACGCGCGGAACAGTGACCGTGCCGGTCTTCTTGCCGCCGGCGTCGAACTCGACAATGATGACGTTGGCCGGCCCTTCATTCGGGCCCAGCGGCTTGGCGGCGGCGATGGTGCCGCGGCGCAGGCCCCAGAAGGCTGCGGCGCTTACGGCTCCGGCAGCGCTCAGAATGAAAGCGCGGCGGCCCACGCGGTGAATGCGGTCAGGTTGAGATTCGGGTTCGATGTTGAAGATCCCGTTGCTCATGTTCGACCCCCCTTTTGAGATGCGCGATCAGTCGGAAAGTTACCGCAAGGTTGAAGTCAACCCATCATCGCCAATGTCGTTGGCAAATTACGGCAAAAGAACGGCCGCACGCACCGTAATTCCCGCCGGAAGAAAAAAGGATCGCAATTTGCAGATAATTACGGTCGAAAAGCGCAGAATCATTTCAGAAAGGGTTCTGGAAGTCCCAGCCCGGCACCCCCTACCCCCCACCCCTTTTACCCTTTTCGCTCCAACCGACTGAAACTAAACAAGTTGCGTTGAAATCGTCTTACTTCTCCCTTTCAAAACAAAGGACTTACCTAAAAAATGCCCCAAGAAATCAACCAAACCTTAATCGAAAGTGAGGCCAGTTACCCAGGCTTGTTATGGCGATATTGCGGGGTATTAATAGCGCTCCAGGAACTCCGGATCGACGGGGTTCTCAAACAGCGAAGCATCGCGCGTCACAATCGTCAGCCCTGATGGGGTGACGAAGTATCTCCGCTTGTCTTCTACCGCGTCGTAGCCGATGACGGTGCCTTCGGGGATGTGGACGTCGCGGTCGATGATGGCCTTGCGGATGCGGCAGTGGCGGCCGATGTTGACGTGGGAGAAGATGATGCTCTGGTCCACATCGGAGTAAGAGTTGACGCGGACATCTTGCGAGAGAACGGAGTTCGACACCGACGCGCCGGAGATGATGACGCCGGCGGTGATGACCGAGTTGACGGCCATGCCCGTGCGGCCCGGTTCGCCGAAGACGAATTTGGCCGGCGGATACTGCCTTACGCGCGTGCGCATCGGCCAGCTTTTGTCGTAGAGGTTGAAGGTTGGCGAAACCGAGCAGAGGTCCATGTTGGCGTCGAAGTAAGCGTCCAGCGTGCCTACATCGCGCCAATAGAGAGCCTGCTGCTTGTTCTCATCCACGAAGCTGTAGGCCATCATTTTTTTCTGGCCGAGCAGGTTGGGCAGAATGTTGTGGCCGAAGTCGTGCTTCGAGTTGGGGTCTTCGGCGTCAGCGATGAGCGCCTTGAGCAGCACCTCGGTGTTGAAGATGTAAATGCCCATGGAGGCGTCCACGGAGTTGGGGTTGGCGGGCGAACGGACCGTGGTGGTGGCCGGCTTCTCCTGAAAGCCGAGCACTTCGCCGGTCCTACCCACTTCGACGATGCCGAACTGTTTCACCTCGTCGGGCGAGATGGGCAGCGTGGCGAGCGTGACCTCAGCACCTTGTTGTTTGTGGTAGGCCAACATGCGGCTGTAGTCCATTTTGTAAATGTGATCTCCGGACAGGATGATCATGTACTTGGGCTGCTCGCTGCCGATGGAATAGATGTTCTGGTAGACGGCATCCGCAGTGCCCATGTACCAGGCGGACCCGGTGCGCTGCATGGGCGGCAGAATCTCAAAGAATTCGGCCAGCTCCTGGGCTACGATGCCGGTCCAGCCTTCGCGGATGTGGCGATTGAGCGAGAGCGCCTTGTACTGAGTGAGGATGTAGACCTTGCGCAGGCCGGAGTTGATGCAGTTGGAGAGCGTGATGTCGATGATGCGGTAGTGTCCGCCGAAGGGGACGGCGGGCTTAGCGCGATCGCGGGTCAGCGGGAACAGGCGTTCGCCTTGTCCTCCCGCCAGCAGTACTCCAAGCGTGTCTCTCATATCGATTCGAACCCGCCCCTTTTCTTTTGCGTTCCCCGCGTGGTCGCCCGGCAGGCGTTCTTGTGCCGTTTGCCGGATTCCGCCATTTGGTACCGCATCTTTTCCGGCGGTGTTTTTCCACAGCCGTCACTGAACGGTGGAGAATACCACACGCAGGCCACGTTGGCAGCTTTGCCCCTTTCCTTCGACGGTTGTTGAGCGAAGTTGGTTGGACAGGGCAGTCGTTTTGCCGGGGCAGCTTTGTTCGACCCCGATGCGGAAATTTGGCGCGGAGATTTGCCGTGGCACGGGAAAGGCCATCCGGGAGTCGGATGGCCTCTTGCCTTGAGGAAAGTTGAAAGCCCGCTTACCGCTTCTTCTTGAACTTGTACTCGATGCCTACGGAGAGGGCGAAGTTTACATCGAACTGGCTGGTCTTGGGCGGATAGTTGGTGCTGTAGTGGGTCATGATGGCGTCCGGCGTGATGCGGAAGACCCAGTGCGCGGAGCGGTTCAGGTCCATGTGACCGCCGATGATGGCCGCGGGAGCAAACTGGTCATTGTAGAAATCCACCGTGGAGGGTGAGTTTCCCAGCAAATCCCTCTCAAAATCGCCGTAAACGCCGCCAAACATGGCGTGGGCAATCAGTGCGCCGTGCTTGTTGTGCGGTCCCAGCCATTCCGCGCCGCCGGCAACGAGGTACTGGGCCACGAATGGGCCTTCAATGTCGCCGCCATTGGGCCCGTCATGGTTGACTCCCGCGCCGCTGGTGCCTACGTATGCGCGGCCTGTGCCTTCCAGGCCCCAGCGCCTGGTGAGCCAATAGGAGCCGCTGGCATCCAGCCCGCCCAGGTTCGAGCCTTGCAGCAGCGTGGGGCCGGCCTTCATGTGGTCGTAGCCCAGGCCGAGAGATACGTCCCAGCGGTTGTCATAGCGCACACCGGCCAGCGGATCAATGACAACATAGGTGCCGTTGCTATTGGTTTGGCCAGTGGTGCTCTGGGCCTGTGCACGGACTCCGGCAGGAAAAGCCAGAGCGGCAACGGCTAGGAAAGTGGCGATAAATCTTACGAAGAAACGCATTATTATCCAGCTTACAGGACCGTGCCGACAGGGGACAACGCGAAGCAGGCGTTCTGGTGCTGCCCCGTGCGAGCGGGCCGGGATTCAGCTACGGCTCGCAGTGCTCTGTCCAGCGCGCCCAGATCAGGTAGCGTGCAGTCTTGAGGACTTCGACGGCTGAGAGGGCGTTCTGGTAAGCCGCCGATTGCGGCGAGAGCGGCGGAGCGGCGTGGGTGGTCCATTGGAGCGGCATGGAATTTGGGGCTGCCGCATCCTGAGCCAGCGCGTTCAAGATCAATCCCGCCCGCGGCAGTTGATATGGGGCGCCGATGACTTCGGCCGAGCGCCATCCGCGGGCTTTCATCATGCGAGTGGAGTAGCAGGCGTTCTCGATGGTGTCCATGGCCTGCGGTTCCAGCACAATGGCGGAAGCCGGAATGCCCTGGGCCTCGGCTGAGCGAGCCATTACTTGCGCTTCGACGAAACGGTTGTGCGCCGCGCCGCCGGTGAGGATCAGGCGCGGGGCTACGCCGCGGTCGTACTCGTGGACCGCCTCAGTGACGCGGGCGAGCTGGTTGGGCTTGGGGTTGCCGTCGCTGTCGGCCGGGGTGCCGAGGACGATGATGGCGTCAAAGCGGGTGAGTGCGGTGTTCGAGGCGGGCGCCAGGCTGCGGGCGATGACCGACCACGAGAGCAGCGCCAACACCGCGATGGAGGCGGCAATGGCAACGCGCGGCTTCCAGCCGAGGGGCTTGCGCCGCGGCCTTTTGTGGGAGACGCGACGTGCGGAATTACGGGGGACATTGCGAGGGGTGTTGCGGGGCACGGCAGAATCTCCTCCAGCCTCCACTGTAACGGAGGCTGAAGGGATAAGCAGGCGGGCGCACGCGCGGCTTGATCAGTCCAGTTTTTCCGGTGAACCCCAGGCTGAAAAGACGATCTCGCTCAGCGGCTTGCGCTTGCGTGGAGCCTCCTCCTGGGCCAGCATCTGCTCGTTCGAGAGGGCGGCAGGCTCTGCCTGATAGCCGAGGGCGATGACGGCGCCGATGAGGTAGTCATCCGGGATTCCAAAGGATTTACGGGCGACGTCCTGGTCGAATCCGCCCATCTGGTGAGTGGCGAGCCCCAGCGCGGCGGCCTGCAGCGTGAGGTAGGACGAGGCTGCTCCCAGATCGTACAGCGCGACGCGATTGGGCGTGCTGTTGTGGCTGAAGGTGGTCTTGGCCGTTCCCAGGATGAGCACCGGCGCGTTGCCCGCCCAGGCCTGGTTGAAGGGCATCAGCGAATCCAGAATCTTGTCGAAGGTGGGAGAGTTACGCTTGCCTACGAGCCAGCGCCATGGCTGCTCGTTGAAAGAAGACGCGGCCCAGCGGGCAGCTTCAAACACTTTGGCCAGGTCGGCTGGGCTTACGTCGCGGTCAGAGAAAGCGCGCGGGCTCCAGCGGCTGTGAAAGATGGGCAGTACGCCATCGACGTCGGGGGCATGCTTTACGCGATTGACTTCTTCGATCGATAGGGTCAAAGGAACGCTCCAGGGTGAAAATGGCTCGGGCTGTTTGATTCGTGTTGGGCGGGGAAGGATTCCTGAAGACGGAAAACGAGGGGCCCGGGGACTATTCAACGGAAAAGGCGCTGGGGCTTTGGTCAGGCTTTGGGGCGTTTATAGAACGGGGTGGGGACTTGTTTGGCGCGGGCGGTCTGGTTGGGGCGGATCTGGACTAAAACGTCCTCGCCGGACTGGGCGACGGACGCGGGCACCAGAGCGTAGGCGATGTTGGTTTTGAGGAACGGAGCGGGCGAGCCGGAGGTAATTGTGCCAATCTCCTGGCCTTCAAGATTCAGCACGGAGTATCCGTCACGGGCGATGCCGCGCTCGACCATTTCAAGGCCGATGACCTTGCGCGTGGGGCCACCTTCGGATTGAAGCTCCAGCAGAGACCGTTTGCCGATGAATTCGCCCTTGTCGAGCTTTAACCAGCGATCCAGGCCGGCCTCGAATACGTTGATGGAGTCGGAGATTTCGTGGCCGTAGAGGCTCATGCCGGCTTCCAGACGCAGCGTGTTGCGCGCGCCCAGGCCACAGGGGCGGATGCCGAACTCTTCACCGGCAGCGAGCAGCTCGTTCCAGACCTTGACGGTGGTGGGCTCGTCGGCGGGGAGATAGACCTCAAAGCCGTCCTCACCGCTGTAGCCGGTGCGCGCGATCATCACGTTGAGCACGCCGGCGATCGTTCCGTGGGTAAACCAGTAATTCTTGATGGCAGCCAGGTCGGTTTTGGTGAGCTTTTGCAGGGTCGCAAGGGCGCGCGGGCCTTGCAGGGCTAGCTGCGAATAATAGGACGAGTAGTCGGAGATGTGGATGGAGGGAAAGCTGCCTACGTGCTGGCGAATCCAGGCATAGTCTTTGTCTTTGGTGCCGGCGTTGACGACGAGCAGATAATCGTTGGGGCTGAGGCGGTGGACGAGGATGTCGTCCACGAACGTGCCTTGAGGCGTGAGCAGGGCAGAGTAGTGGGCCTGGCCGTCTTTGAGGCGTGAGGCGTCGTTCATGGTGATGTGCTGAACGGCAGCCAAGGCGCCGGGGCCGCGGAACTGGATTTCGCCCATGTGGGAGACGTCGAAGAGGCCGACCGCGGTGCGGACGGCGAGGTGCTCGGCAATGAGGCCGCCGCCGGGGCAGGGATATTCGACCGGCATGTCCCAACCGCCGAAGTCGACCATTTTGGCTTTCAGGGCGCGATGGGTGGCGTTGAGGGCGGTCTTTTTGAGCTCGGCGGCGATTGGGGCGGCTGTGATGGTCATGGGGCAGTCCTCTGGTACTGTGCTTACGATAGGGGATGGGGATGGGGCACGGTCAACCACCTGCGCGAAGGGATACGGAATGGAGGGTTCGTGGTGGAAGCATGGGGTTCCTTGGGCAATGGTGGACATTCGGGTTGCTGTGGGACCGGCGGTGGTCCTTGCAGCGCTGCGGTTGGACCATCCGGAGGCCTGGCTGGGATGCATGATCGCAGTTGGACTTGTATCGGATGTCTATGACGGAATATTGGCCAGGCGCTGGGGAACGGAGAGTGCCCGGCTTCGTGTGGCGGATTCGGCGGCTGACACCGTTTTCTACCTGGGTGTGCTGACGGCAATTGTCTTGCGCCACTGGCCGGTTCTTCGCGAGCATATTGGATTACTGACAGCACTGATGCTGCTGGAAGGCCTGCGCCTGATATTCGACTGGGTGAAATTTCGCCGCATGGCCAGCTACCACTCCTACGCGTCGAAGATATGGGGAATTTTGCTGGCGACGACAGCCATTGCGCTGCTTTGCTTCAATCGAGCATTCTGGCTGGTGAGTGTGGCGCTTGTATGGGGCATTATGTGCGACTTGGAAGGGTTGGTCATCTCGGCTCTACTGCCGCGGTGGGCGCATGATGTGAAGACGCTGGGCCGCGCGGTAAGGCTCAGGAAGAAGATGCTGGCAGAGACGCAGATCCGGTGAGCCGATCGCCGATGAAACTCAACATGAGGAAGTAGCCGAGATGAATCATGTGCGCGGTGTGTTGATGCTGGTGGCGGCGGGGGTTGCGGTATGGAAGGGATGGAAGATTCATACGGGGAGCCATGCGTGGATGGCCTACGGCCTGGCGGTGCTGGCGCTGGAGCTGGCAGTGTGGCACCTGACGCGGCCGGCGGATGCGCGGCGGGTTTGAGGCTGACTGAAGATCGCGAAGGGTTGAGGAACGAAAGGAGCCTGCGGTGGTGAATCTTTACAACCGGATTCAGGGACGAAGCCTGGAGCGGCTGGCGGCGTTGAGCGACGGAATTTTTGCCGTGGCCATGACGCTGCTGGTGCTGGACCTGCATATTCCCGCGGCGGCGCAGGTGCATGGTGAGCGGGAGCTGCTGGCCGCGCTTGCAGCGCTGGGGCCGCAGTGGGTGGCATACGGCATGAGCTTTCTGACACTGGGAATTTTCTGGGCTGGCCAGCAGACGCAGTTGAATCACGTTGGCGAGGGAACGCGGGATCTGACCTGGATTCACCTGGGGTTTCTGTTCACCATTACGCTGCTGCCCCTTTCGACGCGGCTGCTGGCCGAGTTCATTACCTACCGCGGGGCGCTGCTGATCTACTGGCTGAATATTCTGGCTCCGGGAGTAATGCTTTATTGGAGCTGGAAATATGCCACGCGCGCCGGGCTGATCAAAGACGACACGCCCTACGAGGTGAGCGCCAGCATCTGCAAGCGGGTGGTGATTGCGCAGAGCCTTTACGCTGCCGGTGCGGCGCTGTGCGTCATCAACACCTGGGTCAGCATTGCGGCCATTGTGCTGGTGCAGTTGAACTATGCGCTGGCGCCGCGCTGGGGGCGGAAAAGCAGATAAGCGGCAACTTGTTTCCAGAATGCGGGTCATTACCGGTGCGGCGGATGGACACCGAGCCCGGACCGCGGAGGGAACAAGGGAATGACTACGCTTGCGAATGTTTTGGCGATGATGGGGATGGCCTTGATCCGGTTTGGCGGACGGGGCGGTGGAGGGTTCATTTTTATGCTGCTTGGCCTGGCGGTCGTGGGCGTGGTGGTTTATGCGCTGGCGCGGCCGGCCAACGACCAGTCTGCAAAGAACTGAGCGCGCAGGAAGCCGATTATTTGCGGCATGCGCGCAGGAATGACGTGATGCTCAGGTAGAGGAAGAGCAGAACGATTCCGGCGGAGATGAGGAAGGTTCGGTGGTCTGGTCCATGCGCCCAACTGAGGCGGGATTTCCAGACCGCTGGGCCGAAAACGACCACGGGCAGGAAGAAGAAGACGCCTGTGACCTCAAGCCATAGAATTCCGCCGATGCGGCCGAAGGGGCGTAGAAAGCCGCCAACGCCGCGGGCGACGCCGCGCGTTGCTTTACCGGCTGCCTGGCCGGCAGCGCGGGTTTGAGCGGCATCGGCTGCGGATGGCATGCGGGTTGAGGCTTGTGCGCCGGCGGCTACGCGCTGGCCTGCCATGCGTCCGGCGACGCGGAGCCCGATGCCAAGTGCGCGGCCGATGGATTGCGGCTTCATTTCGAGTTTGATGGTAACAGCGTGGATGGGGGTGCGGGTTTGCACGGCTTGCGGCCACGCGGCGTTTGCTCTCCGGCGGCGTTGGAAGTAAGGTAAAGGAATCCTATGCGTTTGCCGGCGCTTATCCACTGGCCGCCAGCCGAGGCTCCTGGAGGTACCCGTGACATCGCGTCTGCGCGAATTGATTCAGCAACTGGGAGAGGCCATCCACGAGTCGGTGGTCGAGAGCGATCAAATCGCGGGCGTGGTGCAGGATATCCGCAAGCATGGGTTCGACGTGCTGCTGATGCTGGAGGCGACCATCGGGTTGAACGAGGTTGCCGCGAAAGAGAGCGGCGATCCGGAGACGGGCACCGACGAGAGCGGCGCCGATGGACCCTTCACGCAGACCGATCTGCATTTCCTCAAGTCGCTGAGAATCTCCGTCGAGGGCGAAGCGGAGAATGCTGCGGAGTCGGATACGGAGTAGGCAGAGCCGACAGTAGAACCGCCTGGCTGAGTATCCATCGACCCCCAATGAAGATTAGACCAAACAATTGCCCGTCTTCCTCAGGAAGCCGGGCAAATCTGTCTGTGTGTCATTTCTCAGGTGGGTAGCGATCAACTTTTGAGCGCGACGCGGATGTGGAGTTCTTTTAGCTGCTGGTCGGTCACGGTGGTGGGTGCGTCGGCCATCAGGTCGAGGGCTTTGGCGGTTTTGGGGAAGGCGATGACTTCGCGCAGGTTGGGCGCGCCGGCCAAGAGCATGACGATGCGGTCCAGGCCAAGCGCGATGCCGCCGTGGGGCGGGGTGCCGTATTCGAGCGCGTCGAGGAAGAAACCGAAACGGGCATGGGCTTCTTCCTCGCTGATGCCCAGCGACTGGAAAATCTGCTGCTGCACGTCTTTGCGATGGATACGAATGGAGCCTGAGCCGAGTTCTAGGCCATTCATGGCCAGGTCATAGCAGTTGGCGCGAACCGAGGCGGGATCGCTGACCAGGTTGGCCATATCGCGCTCGTGCGGCGCGGTGAAGGGATGATGCGCGGGCATCCACTTCTGCGTCGCCAGATCGAACTCGAACATGGGGAAGTCGATGATCCAGATGGGGTTGAAGGCGGCTGATCCGTCCACCTGATTTGCCGCGTTGCGGGTGTGCGCGTCTTCAACTACCTGCTCGGTCACGCCGAAGGCCTTGTGCCGGTCGGCGTACTTTTTTGCGAGCTCGGTGCGGAAGTTGCCGGCGGCGGAGTAGACGTTGATTTCGCGCTCGGAGAGGCGGCCTTCAAACTTGGTGTCGCTGGCTTTGACAGGGTGCGATGGGTCGCCGGCGACGATGATGACGAAGTCGGCCTCGGACGCGCCGGCCAGCTCGCGCGCCTTGGCTGCGCTCTCCGGGAAGCCTTTGGCAAGACGCTTGAAATCGTCAATGAACTTGGCGCCTTTTTTCTGGTCGAAGAGGGGGTGGTTGTCTTCGCGCTCCTTGCGGCTGAGTTCGCCTACGTTGGGAATGCGGAGCGCAACCACGGGCAGCGCGGGATCGATTTGCAGCGTAGCCAGGGCTTCGTCGGGGAAGGCGGCGCGGACGTCGGTGAGGCCGGGCAGGCGCAGATCGGGCTTGTCGGAGCCGAAGCGGCGCATCGCATCGTCATAGGTGATGCGCGGAAAGGGCGTGGCGATGGTGACGCCGGCTGCCGCAAAGCCTGCCGCCAGAAACTGCTCCACGACGGCGAAGACAGTCTCCTGGCGCGGGAAGCTCATTTCCAGATCAACTTGCGTGAACTCAAGCTGGCGATCGGCGCGCAAGTCTTCATCGCGGAAGCAGCGGGCGATCTGGAAGTAGCGATCGAAGCCGCTAATCATAAGGATCTGCTTGAAGATCTGCGGCGACTGCGGCAGCGCGTAGAACTCGCCCGGATGCACGCGGCTGGGGACGAGAAAATCGCGTGCGCCTTCGGGCGTGGATTTGGTGAGGATGGGCGTTTCAATTTCAAGAAAGCCCTGGTTGCTGAGTGATTCGCGGATGGCCAGGGTGATGTCGTGGCGCAGACGGAAATTGCGCTGCATCTCTGGGCGGCGCAGGTCAACGTAGCGGTATTTGAGGCGGACTTCCTCGTTCTGGATGGCTTCGTCGGAAGGCGAAAACGGCGCAAGGCGCGTGTCGTTCAGTACCAGCAACTGCGTGGCTTCAATCTCGATTTCGCCGGTTGGCATTTTCGGGTTGATAGCGTCGGCGGAACGCAGGCGGACTTTGCCGACAGCGGCTACGACGTATTCCGGCCTCACCCCTTCGCCTTTGAGATGGCCGTCGGGCGTGAGCTCTTTATCCAGCACAATCTGGGCGATGCCGGAGCGGTCGCGGAGGTCGAGGAAGATGAGATTGCCGTGGTCGCGGCGGCGGTTGACCCAGCCCATGAGGACGACTTGCTGGCCGGCGTTGGCGGCGCGCAAATCGCCGCAGAGATGGGTGCGTTCGAGACTGCCTAGAAAATCGAGCACTTCCGTTAATCCTCGCAATAAATCCAGATGAAGATGAAACTGCTTTCCGGTTATGAAGCCAGCATTCCCTCAGGGGCTAAAGCCCCCTTCATTTTGCTGGGATTGATGTACGGGCTGAAGCCCGTACCCTTCAAACTATCGACCTGCTCAGAGGCTTTTGAGGTGATTCGCCAGCTCGGCGCGAGGAACCTTTGTTTGTATGCCTGTCGAGAAGGTCTTCACTGTCAGGATACCGGATTGAAGCTCGTCTTCGCCGAGGATGACGATGGCGCGGGCGGTCTTGTCGGCGGCTTCAAAGGATTTTTTGAGACGGAAACTGCCTTCGCCCAATTCGATACGCAGGCCGGCGTGGCGCAACTCACGGGCCAGGGCCAGCGCGGCGGCGTTGATCCGGGCTAGCGCTGCCTCGTCTTTGGCGTCTCCCAGCGGAGCAATAAACGCTGCCGCCTTCTCTTGCTGCGCGGTTTCGAGGGCAAGCAGGGTTAAAACCAGGCGGTCTTCGCCCATGGCAAAGCCGATGCCGGGAGCTTTGGGACCGCCGATGGCCTCGCTCAGACCGTCGTAGCGGCCGCCGCCGAGCAGAGCGTTTTGCGCGCCCAGGCCGCCGTGGGTGAACTCGAAGGTGGTGCGGGTGTAGTAGTCGAGGCCGCGGACGAGGCGGTGATTGCGGGTGTAGGATACGCCGGAGGCATCGAGCGCGGCGATCACGGCGGCGAAGTGGGTCTTCGAGGCTTCGTCGAGCGAGTCGGCGATCACGGGGAGCGCATCGATGATGGGCTGGTCGGCGGGGACTTTGCAGTCCAGCACGCGCAGCGGGTTGGTAACGGCGCGGCGCTGGCAGTCGTCACACATTTGCGAGACCACCGGAACGAGTGCCGCACGAAGTGTTTCGTTATAGCGCGCTCGGTCCTCTTTCGATCCTACCGAATTGAGGTGCAGCGTCCACCCGCTGATGCCCAGCTCGTCCAGCAGCGTGGCCAGCATCTCCAGAACTTCCGCGTCGCGGATAGGACTCTCGCTGCCTGCCGACGGCGGCCCAATCACTTCCGCGCCGATCTGTGAGAATTGCCGGTAGCGCCCCTTCTGCGGACGCTCGCGCCGAAACTGCGGCCCAATGTAATAGAGCTTCTGCAATTGGCCGGTTTCGCCGAGTTTGTTCTCGATATATGCACGAACCACTCCCGCAGTATTCTCTGGACGAAGGGTGAGGGATTGTGATGTGTCAAAGTAGTTTCCGTTGAATGGCTCTACGATGACGTCCTTTGGATCAACCCAAATATTCCTTGCCGCGTCCATCGGTAAAACCAATCGCAACCGAACCTGCAAATGCTGAAGTTGGCTGCTCGAATCGGACCTCGCCAGCTCGCCGGCCTTAGTGAGACGGGAGATCGCATCTTCTGAAAGATTGGGGCGGAAGCTTACAAGCTCGGCGCAGCCAAAGAGTTGGTTAGGGCCAATTCTGCTCGCACGCCAGACTTGGCGCTGAACGCCTAATTCTTTCAATTTAGCGAGAAATTGCGGTGTGCCCTGCAAAGTCACGCGGTCGGCCTCGATCTTGTTTGGATCGATCGACAGATTCGCGACGAGCCAATTGTCAATGAGCCGTTGC
The DNA here is from genome assembly GCA_036489415.1 of Occallatibacter sp. Classification (GTDB taxonomy): domain Bacteria; phylum Acidobacteriota; class Terriglobia; order Terriglobales; family Acidobacteriaceae; genus Telmatobacter. Next base: position 46,822 of record DASXFS010000007.1, read on the forward strand.
TCGTTGAATCGTTCACCGTCGCTCCAAGTGTACATTTCCTTCGAAACAATGTCGGTCTCTTCGCCTACTCCGCGCGCAAACAGGCCTGTGTCTTCAAAAACGGGCGTACGAATCTCGCCAAAGTTATAGCGCGCAAACACTGAGCGCGCAGTAGCTTCAATTCGGTTCCAGAGGGCCGTTTCCGGCGGCAACAGATCACGGGTGCCGCGGACGGCTTTGATGGTGGTCATAACCTATTTAGTCTAAATGCGCGAAGAGCACTGCGGGCGCGAGCGGAGTATCGCTCTTGATATGCGCTACCCCAGAATCGCCTGCGTCATCTGCACCCACCATCCCGGCGCACCTCGCCAGAGGTACACCACAAAGACCTGGCAGACCATCAGTGCGGGCAGCGCAACCAGGTACACCTTGTGAATGCGCCGGTTTACTAGCAGATCGCGTACCAAGCCGAGTAGCATCACGGCGTCAACGCAGATATAGAAGAGGCTGTGGTCGAAGATGTAAATGATGCGGCCGAAGGGCGCGTCGAGCAGCGCGCAGGTGGCAATCAAAAGCAGGCGACGATGCAATTCCGGCTTCCTGCGCCAATAGATGGCCAGCGAAAAGAGCACCGCAAAGAACGTCATGTCAGAGAACGGGATGGCGAGAAACGTGGGGTCGGGTTGATGCAACTGAACGGCATCGAAGTGGCCCATGATGACGGCGATGGTGAAACCCAGCGCCACCATGACTGTAGCAAGGCCAACACCGAACCAGCCGAAGAAGCGATGCCACTTCACGTTGCGGGTACGCACCAACGCGGATTGAAAGATATAGAACGCCACCCATCCTGAGAATGCGGCGCCATGAATCCATAGAAGAAACGGGCGTGGAACGGCAGGGTGAAACAGGTTGTCGTTGATGGAATGGCTGAAGCCCCATACCACAATGGCGGCGACGAGCAGCGACATGGCGAAGTAGAAATACTTGTCCACCAGACCGTTGCGCCCTACGAACCTATTGGACCGGCCAGTAACGGCGGTCTGCGATATCGATGCCACGGATAGACCCTAGCCTTCCATTTACGGGAAGCGAAACCTTGCGAGACTGTAGCCGGGGGAAAGTGGGCTGAGTTTAGCATTGGAGAGATCGGGGATGCAATGGCAAAGTGTACGGGCCTACGATAGACCTTGGGCACGCCGCCGAGGCTTGTGAAAATGCCGTTCTGCGATCAATGCGGCTCTACTTCCCGGGACATTGAGGGGTTCTGCCGAGGGTGCGGGGCAAGGTTTGCCATCCCCGCCGCTCCAACGCCGCAGGAAAATATCAGCTCGCCGAATCTATCCTGTCCGACGCCCCGTCCCACCACGGTGCTCTCTTCCATGAATTTAGCCCCCCTACGCGCCAAGAGCGTCTGGATAGCAATCTTCCGTACCGCGCTCTTTGGACCGATTGGGATGCTCTACAGCACCGTGACCGGCGCTTTGGTTATGGCCGTGGTTTCAGCGGTTGTCTTGATCTTAGCGAGCGGCTGGTGGCTATGGGTGACCTGGGCGGTGTGCATCGTCTGGGCTGCCTTGGCGGCGCGAGAGTAGCCAAAAACCTTGTTTATCCACGGTCCCGGTTTGGGCGGCTCGTCACATCTTCATTGAGGATCGTTTCAAGATTCCGTGCGCCGTGCAGTACTTGGACGATGCGGAGGACCGCTTCGTCGGCAAGGAACTGGTAGAAGACCATGTGCCTGGGAAAGCCGGGAACGAAGATCCAACGCAACCCCTGGAGCGCCGGCGAATGAAGACGGCAACGTGCTCCGCGCTGGGGTGAATGCAGTAAGGATCGTACTGCCTCCTCCACGGCATCTTCCCACTTCTGGGCAAGGTCCAAGTTCGATGACTGGGCGTATATAGTCCGATTGTTCAACGATGGAGAGCGCGGCGGCCTCGGAGATACGTAGTTCGATCACGGACGCGCGAGCTTTTCACGTAGAACGGAAACGAGCGTACGACCGGTCAGCTCTTTCGGGTCTATCGAGATGTCGCTGGTTTGCAACGCATCCAGCAACTCGGTTTCCAGACGCGAGCGGCGCAGTTCCTTGTCTTGCCGAATGAGATTGCGGATGAACTCGCTGGGAGTGCCGAAGTCTCCTGTCGCGACGCGGTCTTCGACGTAGGCCTTTAGGGGATCGGGGAGCGAAATGTTGAGAGAAGTCATCGCCATGCCTTCATTGTATGACAGTTTATGTCAATTTATAGGATGTGGTGTAGCAAATGGGAGGTTGTTGTCCGACATTCACTCTCTCTTGAGGGTTTGTTATTGACAAACTAAACTGAACCGTTCAGTATTATATTTCTGGAGAATTGCCTATGATTCGGGTGCAGAATCTGGTGAAAACGTTTGGGACGTTTACGGCGGTGGACGACGTTTCGTTCGAGGTGGCGGAGGGGGAGATTTTTGCCTTTCTGGGGCCGAATGGAGCAGGAAAAACGACCACCATCAAGATGCTGACGACGCTGCTGAAGCCGACCAGCGGGTCCATCGAGCTGGATGGGTTGAATCCTGAGGTGAAGCAGAACGAGGCGCGGCAGCGGTTCGGGATTGTCTTTCAGGACCCCAGCCTGGATCAGGATCAGACGGCCTGGGAAAACATGGAGCTTCATGGCGTGCTTTACCACGTGCCGCACAAGGTGCGCAGGCAGCGGACGGAAGAGCTGTTGAAGCAGTTTGAGCTGTGGGAGCGGCGCAAAGACCTGGTAAAGACCTTCTCCGGCGGCATGAAGCGCCGGCTTGAAATTGCGCGCGGATTTTTGCACACGCCGAAGATTCTGTTTCTTGATGAGCCGACGCTCGGGCTCGATCCGCAGAGCCGGAACCAGTTGTGGTCGCATGTGAAGAAGGTGAACGAAACGGAGAGGGTCACGGTGTTTTTGACGACGCATTACATGGACGAGGCGGACCGGGTGGCTCACCGCGTAGGCGTGATCGACCACGGAAAACTGGTGGCGCAAGGGACTCCGCAGGCCATCAAGGAGCAGACGGGGACGGCGAGCCTTGAAGAGGCATTTCTGAAGTTGACGGGATCGACGATTCGCGACGAGAGCGCGGGATCGGCGGACCAGATGCGGCAGTTTGCAAGCATGTGGAAAGGAGGCAAGCGATGAGTGTGATTTATATTCTGTGGCTGCGAGAGTTGAAGCGCTACACGCGTTCGCGCGTGCAGCTAATCGCAAGCCTGGGCCAGCCGGTGATGTACCTGCTCGCGTTGGGCTTCGGTCTCGGGCCGGTGTTTCAAAAAGCCGGTGGTGGCAGCTACCTGCAATTCATCGCACCCGGCGTCATCGGCATGACGGTGTTGTTCTCGTCGATCTTTTCCGGGCTTGGATTATTGTGGGATCGCCAGTTTGGCTTTTTGAAAGAGACGCTGGTGGCGCCGGTGCCGCGGCTGCAGATCATGATTGGGCGCACGCTCGGCGGGGCAACGGTGGCGGTGTTGCAAGGGCTGCTGGTGACGGTGGTGTGCGTGATCGCCGGGTTCCGGCCGGTACACCCGGCCATGATTCCGCTGGCGCTGGGCTTCATGATGCTGATTGCGACGGTGTTTGCGGGCCTGGGCGTGGCAATTGGATCGAGCCTGCAGGACATGCAGGGATTTCAACTGATTATGAACTTCCTGGTAATGCCGATCTTCTTTCTTTCCGGCGCGCTGTTTCCGCTGGATGGGCTGCCGAAGCTGCTGGTTGCGGTGACGATGGTGGATCCGCTGTCGTACGGGATCGATGGGATGCGAGCGGTGTTGCTGGGCAACGCGCACTTCGGCGGCATGATCGACCTGGAGGTGCTGGTGGCGGTGGCATCGGTGTTTATTGTGTTCGGGGCTTACCGGTTTTCAAAGATCGAGATCTAGACATGGCACGGCAACGCAGCGAAGAAGCTCATGAACGGGTGTTGCGCGCGGCACTGGGGCTGTTTGGCGAACGGGGGATCGACGCCACCAGCATGGATGCGATTACGCAATCCTCTGGCGTGAGCAAGGCGACGATCTACAACCATTGGCCGAACAAGGAAGCGCTGCTGATCGACGTGATGCTGATGGTGAACGGACTGGGCCGCGATCCAGAGGATTTGGATTCGGGCGATCTGTGTAATGACCTGGCCACGGTGTTGAGCAGGCGTCCGCCGGATGAGTTCGACGCGGCGCGGGAACGGATGATGCCGGCGATGATTGCTTATTCCGCCGTGCATCAGGAGTTTGGCGAGGCATGGCGGCACCGGGTGATGGAGCCGTCGCGGGTGTGCTTGAAACGGATATTGCGGCGTGGAATTAAGCGGGGATTGTTGCCGGCGGCGCTCGATATGGACATGGCGATGGCGCTGCTGCTGGGGCCGCTGCTCTATGGGCACATTTTTCATAGAGAGGCCCATGCGGGGCCGTATGACTTTGGCCGGACGGCGGCTGAATCGTTCTGGAGGGCGTACGGCTTGAGTGAAGGGAAAAGCGGAAGAAAGCAACTTTGATTGAGGCCAGATGGGCTCATCTGCTCGTCAGCTCCAGGGTCACGGCAACAATCTTTGACACGCTGCATCCTCACCCTGTTTTGGGCATCCAAACGGGCATGGAATATCGACTGCTGGGAGGCTCCGGCCTCAAGGTTTCTGCGCTTAGTTTCGGCACCGGGACGTTTGGCGGGGCCACGGAATTTTTCAAGGCCTGGGGATCAACCCAGGCAGCCGAAGCCAAGCGGCTGATCGATGTCTGCTTCGATGCTGGGGTAAACCTGTTTGACACGGCGGATGTTTACTCGAGCGGCAAGTCGGAAGAGGTGCTAGGCAAGGCTCTCAAAGGCAAGCGCGATCGGGCGCTGATCTCCACCAAAGCCACGTTTCGCTTTGGTGACGGGCCGAATGATGTGGGTTCGTCGCGCTATCATCTGCGGCGGTCGCTCGAGGGCAGCTTGCGGCGACTGGGGACCGATTACGTGGACATTTATCACTTGCATGGATTTGACGCGCTGACGCCGATTGAAGAGGTGCAGGATACGCTGAACAAGTTTGTGCGCGAGGGCAAGGTGCGCTACATTGCGGCGTCGAATTTTTCCGGCTGGCACCTGATGAAATCGCTGGCGGTGGCGGAGCGGTATGGATGGACGCGGTTCGTGGCGCACCAGGTGTACTACTCGCTGCTGAACCGGGAGTACGAGTGGGAGCTGATGCCGCTTGGTTTGGATCAGAAAGTGGGCGCGCTGGTATGGAGTCCGCTGGGTTGGGGACGCCTGACGGGAAAAATTCGCCGCGGCCAGCCGCTGCCGAAGCAGAGCCGTCTGCATAAGACCGCTGAATCCGGGCCGCGGATGACTGATGAGCACCTGTACAACATTATGGATGCGATCGATAAAGTGGCTGCGGAGACGGGCAAGACGGTGCCGCAGGTGGCGCTGAACTGGCTGCTGCAGAGGCCGACGGTTTCGTCGGTGATTGTAGGCGCGCGCAATGAAGAGCAGCTCAAGCAGAACCTGGCGGCAGAGGGATGGAAGCTGACTGCGGAACAGACGGCGGCGCTGGACAAGGCGAGCGAGGTGCAGCCGATTTATCCTTACTGGCACCAGCAGCGGGAGTTCGCGGATCGGAATCCGCCGGCGGTGTGAAAAGTCAGGAGAACACGGAACGGACGCGCGGGATCTGCGAGGTTGAGGGCAGGAGCGTCTAGTTGTCGTGTCTGTGGTGCCTGCGGTCGACGTAGCGGCCCACCAGCCAGCCGACGGCGCTGCCCACCAGGACGTCGGACGGGAAGTGCTGGCGGGCGAGAACGCGCGTAATACTCAAGCCGGTGGCCAGGCCGTAGGCCGTGATCTTGGTCATGGGGCCCGGGTATTCCGAGGCAATGACGGCGGCCGAAGACCAGGCGATGATGCTGTGCGTCGAGGGGAAGGAAGAATCAAGGCCGACGCTGGTCTGGAAGAATTTTCCCCTGGCGTTGTCCAGGGTGGGCCGTTCGCGCATGGTGACGGCCTTCAGCACCTCATCGACAACCAGGCTGTCGACTATGGCTTCTCCGGCGAGGACTCCGGTCTGGGTGGCGTGGTCGTCGTGGTTGAAGTAGCCGATGCTGTAGATGGCGACGGGGGCGACCACAAAGCCGCCCAGAAGCCCGTTGGAGGCGGTGGCGGCGTGGCTGTTGAGCGAGGGGTCATCGAGCCGGGCCGAAGACATGACCTGGTGATCGACGGTCATGGTGACGGTGGTAGCGAGGCCGAGCGGAATGAGGTAGGCGAGGTCGTGTTCGCGGATGCGCGCGGAGCTGGTCCAGATGGCCTCCTGCTCTTTGAGGATGTCGGTGGGGACGTGGCGGAGGGTCACTGCGTCGTTGTCGTTGGGCGCGGCGAGGGCGGAGTTGGTGGATTGCGGCTGCGGGGCATCGGGAATCGAGCTGGAGCCGACGGCAGGCTGGGGATCGGGATTGGAAGCCGATTGGGCGGCGGCCACGGTAGAGAGTATCAGGAGCACGGCGGCAGCCACGCGCGGCTTTCTGGTTTGCCGGGGCCTCAGGGAACGGTGAGAGGAACGGGCGTGCATGAAATGAATCGTCTCCTGGGTGGCGGGCTGGCTGGTGTCCTGGGATAAGGGTAACAAGCTGGTATCGGGTGCCGACGTGAAAGGGATATGGGGAATCTCTGATGAAGCTCATACTCCGGGCTTCGCATTTCCTCGAGGTTAAAGCCCGTACCCTTCTGGACTGTGACTTGCGTAGATGTTCTTTAGACGGCGGGTTCGCTGAGGTAGATTTCGGTGTAGTCGAGATAGTTTTTGGCGTATTCGAGGATCAGGTCGCGATCTTTGGCCGAGAGTTCGCGGCGGAGTTTGGCGGGGACACCGGCCCAGAGCGTGCGTGGCGGAACGACGGTGTGCTCGGGGACGACCGAGCCAGCGGCGATGATGGAGCCGGCGCCGATGCGGCAATCGTTGAGCACGCGGGCGCCGATGCCGATCAGGCACTCGTCTTCGACGACGCATCCGTGAACGGTGGCGTTGTGGCCGATGGTGACCCAGTCGCCGACGATGACCGGATAGAGATTGCGCTGGCCGTGGAGGACGGCGCAGTCCTGGACATTGGAGTTGGAGCCGACGCGGATGGAGTGGACGTCGCCGCGCAGGACGGCGTTCATCCAGACGGAGGAGCGGTGACCGAGGGTGACGTCGCCGATGAGCTGGGCGGAGAGATCGACGTAGCAGGTCGAATGAACCTGGGGCGTGCGGCCCTGATAAGTGCGGATCATGGAGATAAGCCTCTTCGTGGGCAAGTTTACGGTATCTCCGCAGGGGTGGTGAAGGCGGAGGATGGGTTGAATGGAGCTGGGAGGGGGTTATTAAAAGATAAATAAGGAGATAGGGTCAAAAATAGAGACGCTTTCTTTGCCCTGGAAGTTGCGAATTACGGTATCATGGATAAGGCCATTTGGCGGGTTTGGAGGTGGGATTTCTTGGCAGAGGTTCGCGTACAAGAAGGCGAGCCGCTCGAAAATGCTCTGCGCCGGTTTAAGCGGAAGGTACAGCAGGAGGACATTATCAAGGAAGTAAAGCGTCACTCCTACTATCTGAAGCCCGGTGAGAAGCGTCGCGTGAAGGCAGCATTGGCACGCAAGCGGAATCGCAAGAAGGCTCGCAAAGAGGCTGATTAGTCACATCTCATTCCAACGTCGTTCGCAACTCGTGGCGCCCCGGCGAATCTCCGCTGCATAAGAGCGGTAGATTCCGAGCAAGTTAGACAGAGCCGGGGCGGCCTGTCATCCATGAATGTTTTTCACCTTCAGCCTTGGCTGAAGCAGCGTGATAGAGTAACTCAGTCTTCCGGCGGTAACGGAAGAAAATAAAAATTTGCCGCTGATTTTTTTGCGGCCCGGGCCCTTGTTGTGAAGCAAGAACGAAGACAGGGAAACGGGACGGCAAGCTTTGGCAGTCATGGCCGATTCATCGTTATCCCCTGCTTCAGGGAAGCCGGCCATGGAATTCAACGACAGAATCCTAAAGTGCAACGATTGCGGCGCCGAGTTCGTTTTCACGGCCGGCGAACAGTTATTTTTCCACGATAAACAATTCAAGAACGACCCCAAGCACTGCAAACAGTGTAAGGCGAAGCGCGTTCGCGGAGGCCCGAGGGTGCGCTCGGAGACACGGACGACCTGCTCGGAGTGTGCGTCGGAGACAACCGTTCCATTCAAACCGACGCAGGGCCGGCCGGTGCTTTGCCGGTCGTGCTTCCAGAAGCAGCGGCCGCCGATGCCGATGGGGACGCCTGCCGCGATGGCTATGCCCGAAGCTATTCCAGACCTGAGCTGAAAAGCAGGTCTCCCAGGAATCCCGAGGGGAATCCGGCGGCGCGGACCAGCGTGGACAGTTGCGCCCAATGACGCTGACTGTGCAGGAGCACGTGGGCCAGCGCTTTACGTGGAGTCGGCTTTGGCGTCTCGGGCTTCCGCCAGGGGTAGTCCACGGTCATCTCATCCCAGCCATGATCTGGGCTGTCCAAGAGCCTGCGGAAATTGTGGACCGCTCGGATGTGCATTTCGAAAAGGGCATTCAACGGGCCGGTGGGCCATACGTCGTAATCCGTCAGCGGCTGGCCAGTGATGACTTGGCTCCAGACCAGTTCCGCTCCCCAGATGTGGCGGACGAATGCCTGAACGTCGGCGTTTCCGCCGATGCCGCAAGGGAGCAGAAGGAGGGCGGGGTTGGCGTTGAGATGGGCTTTCCAAAAGTCCGCGGACTCGCAATTCCAGGTGAGCAATTCTTCATGCGTGATGGCAGGCGTCATGGCGTCTTCTTCAGGGCGCGATGGCCAATGTCGCGGCGGTAGTAGATTCCTTCAAACTGGATCTCGGCCATCGCCTGATAGGCGCGGTCCAGAGCCTCTTCAAGCGACGCTGCTGCGGCGGTGACCCCCAGGACGCGGCCGCCAGCCGTGACAAGCTGGTCGCCGAGGCGCGCGGAACCGGAGTGGAAAACCTGAATGCCGGGAACACGGGCGGCGGCGCTGAGTCCGGAGATGGGAAGGCCCGTTTTGTAGTTGCCGGGATAGCCGGCTGAGCTGGCAATGACGCAGGCTGAGGCTCCTTGAGACCAGCGGAGCTCGGTTTGCGCCAGGCGGCCGTCGATGCAGGCTTCAAGAGCTTCGACGAGGTCCGATTCGAGGCGCAGCAGGATGGCCTGGGTTTCCGGATCGCCGAAGCGGGCGTTGAACTCCAGCACCTGGGGACCGCGGGCGGTCATCATGAGGCCGCAGTAGAGTACGCCGACGAAAGGCGTCTCTTCTTGAGCCATGCCGAGGATGGCTGGCTCGGCGATGTGGCGATGAACCCACTCGGTCATGGCGGGTTCAAGCAGGGTATCGGTGGAGTAGACGCCCATGCCGCCGGTGTTAGGCCCGGTGTCGCCTTCACCAATGCGTTTGTGGTCTTGCGCGGGCGCGAGCGGTGCGGCGTGGACGCCGTCAGAGAGGCAGAGAAAGCTGATCTCGTCGCCTTCGAGGAACTCTTCGATGATGACCTGGCGCTCGGCCTCGCCGAGCAGCGCGCCCGTGAACAGCCCCTGCGCGGCCTCGATAGCGGCCGCGCGCGATTGGCAGATCAGCACGCCCTTGCCGGCGGCCAGTCCATCGGCCTTGACGACGATGGGCGGGTGGAAAATTTCAACGGCCTGCTCAAGTTCTTCGGCCGTAGTGCAGACGGCGTAGTTGGCGGTAGGAATGCTGTGGCGCTGCAGGAAGCGCTTGGCGAAGCTCTTGCTCGATTCCAGCATGGCGGCGGCGCGGCTGGGGCCAAAGACGCGCAGCCCGTGGTGCTGGAGCACGTCAACAATGCCGAGAGAGAGCGGCAGTTCCGGCCCCACAATGATCAGACCGGGCTGTTCATCGATGGCAATGCGGACGAGGCCGTCGAGGTTCTTGAGATCGGCCGGGATGCAGCGGGCGATTTCGGCGATGCCGCCGTTGCCGGGCGCGCAGACGACCTCAGTGACTTTTGGGCTGCGCTTTACCGCCCAGGCCAGCGCGTGCTCGCGGCCTCCGGAACCGAAGATCAAGACTTTCATGGGGACTTCCTTGGTCGCCGCGGCGACCTATGCGGCCAAAACGGCCAGATACTGAAAGGTTATCTGAGCAAAGCAGCGGTGGGAAGTCAAACGGGCGCCGGAAAGTAGGCAAAAGTGCTGGTCCCCTATACTGGAGCGTGCCGGACGTGGTGCTTCATTGCTCTGGCTGGCGGGAGAGTTGCACTGTGGTTCAGACGCGGATCAAGCCTTATTTCGAGGAGCAGGCCGAAGAAGAGCGGCGGGCAGAGCAGACGCGTGTCTACAGACGAAATCAGGCGATTGGGCTGGTGATGGTGGCGGGGGGGATTCTAATTTTCTGGTTGTTCCGTGCGAATCCGAAGTGGCTATTTCCAGCGGGGTGGTGGCGGCCTTGAGCGCGGCGCGGGACGCGCTCAAGCCGCTGGTGGTGATTGTGCTGGGGCCTACCGGGAGCGGAAAGACGGTGCTGTCCCTGGAGCTGGCGGAGAGGTTCGGCGGGGAGATTGTCAGTTGCGATTCCGTCGCGGTCTATCGCGGCATGGAGCTGGGGACGGCCAAGCCTACGGCCGAGGAGCAGACGCGGGTGCGGCATCACCTGATCGACGTTACGACGCCGGATGAGCCGTTTACCGCGGGCGAGTATAGCCGGCAGGCGCGCGCGGCGCTCAGAGAGATTGCCGGGCGCGCAAAGCTACCGATTGTGACCGGCGGAACGGGACTTTATCTACGGGCGTTTACGGAGGGGCTGTTTGCCGGGCCGGCGCGGCATGAGGGTTTGCGAGCGCGGCTGATGCGCAGCCGGGGTGGGCACGGAGACGTGTGGTTGCATCGGGTGTTGATGCGGCTGGACCCGGCGTCGGCGGCGCGCATCCACGCCAACGATGCGGCCAAGCTGATGAGGGCGATCGAAGTTTGCCTCGCCGGCCGGAAGCCAATGTCGGAAGTGCTGGGCAACGAGGCGAAGGCGCGCGACCCTCTTACCGGTTTCCGCTTGCTGCGCATCGGCCTGAATCCACCACGTCAGGAGCTTTACGTGAGGCTGAATCGGCGCGCGGCGGCGATGTTTGCAGCGGGACTCGTGGAGGAGACGCGCGCGCTACTGGAGCGGTATGGGCCGGTGAAGGCGTTGGACTCGCTCGGCTATCGCCAGGCACTTGCCGTTCTGGCAGGGACCTTGAACCCTGAGGCTGCAGTCAAGGCCGCGCAGCAGGGCCACAGGAACTATGCAAAGCGGCAGTTGACCTGGTTCCGGCGGGAGCCGGAGGTGCACTGGCTGGAGGGGCTTGGGGACGAGGCGGAGACGCGGCTGGCGGCCGTGGCGCTGGTAGGAAGCAAAATCGGATCGAACGCTACGGAATAGGTACGGCGCCGGGTTTCCGGCCTGCCAGCGGCGCGGGATTCGGCGTGACCTCCAGAGTCTGGTAGCCGGCTGGGATCTGAAACATAGAGGCGGCCGGTTCTTCGCGCTTGAGATTCGAGATGCCGATGGTTTCATCGCCGATGCTGGGAGCGGAGTGGCGGACGAGCAGGTTGAGATGCAGCTCCTCGGAGTACCAGTCTTCATCCATCATCTCGACAGCCTCGCCGGTTGCGCTCAACCGTGCGGAAATGGTGTAGGTGCGGCGCGTTCCCCTGGCCTGCAAGCCGTTGAGCGTGGTTGTGCCCAGATCCTGCGTGTGGATGGCGGGGTTTGCTATGTCGGCTGTCTTTGGCTTATCGGGAATGACTTGCTGATGGGCGATATGCCGGGCGGGCTCGTAGGTGGCGCGGATGTGGGTGAGCGGATCAAAGAGCTGAACGCTCATCAGCTGGGGCGAGCCGTGAAAGGACTCCGGCATGAGGCGGCGAGACTCGTTGTGGGTGCGACCCTGGGAATCGCGGGCGATGAGGTTGATGGTGCGGTAGATTTGCGATGAGCCATCGGGCCAGATTCGCTCGAACTCAATAACCGCCGTGGCGGAGAAAGGCGCGTTGGGGATGGCTGGGATGACGATGTCGTTGATGAGGTTTCCGCCGTTTTGAGCAGTAAGACCCTGGGCCAGTTGCCGCGCAGGAAAAGCGGACAGCAAAAGTGCGAAGAGAGCAGCGAAGGTGAGGGCTTTCTGCGGCACGAGAGCCTTCCGGACGATCCGGGTTTGCGTCTACCTGGGCTTGCGGGGAAAGACTACCACATACTTGGATTGCGTGAAGGCCTGCGGGTTAGGCGGAGATTTAAACTGAACGGGTAGGCTACGGCGCTCAGCGGACTGGAAAACGGGCGGAATGGAGAAGCAATTGGCAGACGCGACAGCAGAGACTATTTATGACGTGGTTGTGATCGGCAGCGGCCCGGGCGGCTATACGGCGGCGTTTCGCGGCGCGGAACTGGGGCTGAAGGTGGCGATGATTGAAAAGGCTGACGTGCTGGGCGGCACCTGCCTGCATGTGGGCTGCATCCCGACCAAGGCGCTCCTCTTCAATGCCGAGATTTGGGACCACGTGCAGAACGGCACAGAGTTTGGTCTTGATGGCGTGGCTGGGGCGACGCTGAATTGGGCTGCGGTGCAGGCACGCAAGAACGCCATTATCGTAAAACACACCAAGGGCATCGAGTTCCTGGTGAAGAAGCACAAGGTGGCGCGGGTGCAAGGCTATGCGCGGCTTACCGGCCCGGCGGTGGATGGAGTGCATACGGTCGATGTCGATAATGCCGGAACGAAGAGCCAGGTGAAGGCGAAGAACGTGATTTTGGCTACCGGGTCAGAGGCGCGTATGCTGCCGGGCCTGAAGCCGGACGACCGCGTTCTGACCAACATAGAAATTCTGTCGTTGCAGCAGGCGCCCAAGTCGCTCATCGTAATTGGCGCCGGAGCCGTGGGTGTGGAGTTCAGTTCCATGTTCCGGACGTTTGGTGCGGAGATCACCATCATCGAATTTCTGCCGCGCATGGTTCCGGTGGAAGACGAGGACATTTCGAAGGAGTTGACGCGGCTCTACAAGAAGCGCGGCATCGACGTGAATACGGGCGCGAAAGTGGAGACGGTGGAGAAGACCGAGACCGGCGTCAAGGTTACATTCACAGACGCAAACGGGAAGACGCAGGTAAAGGAAGCCGAGAAAGTTCTCATCGCGGTGGGCCGCGCACCGCGCACCGTGGATGTTGGCCTGGAGAAAACCAAGATCGAGATTGACCGTGGGTTCGTCAAGGTCGATAGCGCGCAGGAGACGGCAGAGCCGGGTGTGTTTGCCATTGGGGATATTGTGGCGGGGCTGCCGCAGTTGGCGCATGTGGCCTCAATGAGCGGCATGGTGGCCATGGCCAAGATTGCCGGCGCCAAGTATCGGCCCGTGCGCAGGGATCGCGTGCCGGGCGCCACATTCACCGAGCCGCAGATCGGGTCTGTGGGGCTGACAGAGGCGCAGGCCAAGGAAAAAGGCTATGAAGTCAAGGTGGGCAAGTTCCCGTTTGCGGGTAACTCCAAGGCGACGATTGTCGACAGCCACGATGGCTTCGTGAAGATCGTTTCCGAGGCGAAGTATGGAGAGATTCTAGGTGTGCATATTCTGGGGCCGCAGGCTACGGAGCTGGTCGCGGAAGCCGTTGCGGTGCTGGAGTTGGAGGGAACCGTGGAGGAGATGATGTATACCATTCACGCGCATCCCACGCTGGCCGAGTCGCTGCTCGATGCGTATGGGGCAGTGCAGGGGATGGCGATTAACGCTTGAGATCCGGACCGGCTCCAGGATGAGATCAATCTTCATCGCTTGAGCTTTCTTCCTCCAACAGCGGGCTAATATCACGCTTGCCGTGGAGGATGCGCACGATGCGCAGGTCTTCGCCGGCGTGGATGTAGTAAATGCGGATTGCCGGAAAGCCACGAACCGGCCATGATCGGAGGCCTGCCAGTCGTGGGTGGTCGAGCATCTTCGGTGCGCCTGCTCCCGGCATCCTGCAGAGCGCCTCGATCGCCGATTGCGCGGCTTGGAGGAACCGTTCCGCTGCCCGAGTCGCGTCCTTTTCGAGTAGGTAGTAGAAATACTGGCGGAGAATGTCTTCGCGTGCGGATGTTCGGATATAAATATTCACAGTTCGCGGAGCGTCTTTCCAGGCTACTTGTGCTTGGCAAGAATCTTAGCCGCGTCCCGCTTGAGTTCGCTCCAGAAATCCGGAGATAGGGGGATATCTTTTCCGGTTGTGAGGCCCTCGATCAGCAATGTCTCCAACCGGGCATCCGCCTCTTTGGCCTGTGCATTACGCAAAAGCCCGCGCACATATTCACTCACATTCCCATATCCTTTGGTCTGGACCTCGCGCTCAATAAAGTCCTTGAGCGAATCTGGCAAAGAAATAGTGAGCGTGGTCATGTTTGCCCTCTGTCTGGGATTATAACAATAGTTCTTATTTAATAAGACGCAGAAACTCCAGAGATTTAGAACAAACGAATGGAGACCGGAACGTCTCCACTCGGTTGCGGGCAGAGATTATCCATCTAGAGTTCCATCGATTGGCCGGCCACCAACTCCTTGCATTTGGCGATGAAGTCAGCCAATGGAATAGAGCCTTGGTCGCCTTTGGCGCGTGTGCGGACGCTGACCGTGCCGGCGGCTTCTTCCTTGTCGCCGAAGACGAGAATGTAGGGAATCTTCAGGTTGGCGAAGTCACGGATTTTGCCGTTCATTTTTTCGTTGCGGTTGTCGGTCTCTACGCGCAGTCCGGCGGCTTTGAGGTCGGCTTCGACCTTCTTTGCGTAGGCGTGATGGCGCTCGCTGATGGGGACGAGGCCGACCTGCACCGGCGCCAGCCACAGCGGGAATGCGCCGGCGTAGTGCTCGATGAGGACGCCGAAGAAACGCTCGACCGATCCAAACAGGGCGCGATGAACCATGACGGGCTGATGGCGCTCGCCGTCTTCGCCGACGTACTCCAATTCAAATCGCGCGGGAAGATTGAAGTCGAATTGGACCGTCGAAAGCTGCCAGAGGCGGCCGAGTACGTCGACCAGTTTGACGTCGATCTTGGGGCCGTAGAAAGCGGCTTCGCCAGGGAAGGTGTCGAATGCGAGGCCGCGCTTGGTGAGCACGCTCTTGAGTGCGCCTTCGGCATGCAGCCAATCAGCCTCGGTGCCAAAGAAGTCGCCGCCCTTTTGCGGATCGCGCGTAGAGAGCTCGACGCGATATTCCTTGAATCCGAATGTCTTGAGCACGGCCTCTGCAAAGTCGAGGCAGGCGATGACTTCGCCTGCAATCTGCTCCGGTGTGCAGAAGATATGAGCGTCGTCCTGCGTAAAGCCGCGCACGCGCAACAGACCGTGCATGGTTCCGGAGCGCTCGTAGCGATAGACGTTGCCGAACTCGGCGTAGCGTTGCGGCAGATCGCGGTAGCTCTTCGGCGAATTTTTGTAGATCAGAATGTGGCCGGGGCAGTTCATCGGCTTCAGCCGGTATTCAGCGTCGTCCAGTTTCATGGGCGGAAACATATCCTTGGAGTAGACCCCGTCATGTCCGCTCACCTTCCATAAATCGCGGCGCATGACGTGTGGCGTATAGACCAACAGATAGCCGCGGCGGACGCACTCATCGCGCATCCAGTCTTCCATGATCTTGCGGATGATGCCGCCCTTGGGATGCCAGAAGATGAGGCCGGCGCCGGCCAAATCCTGAATGCTGAAGAGGTCAAGCTGCTTGCCCAGCAGGCGATGGTCGCGCTTGGCGGCTTCTTCAAGGCGCGCGAAGTGCGCGTCGAGATCCTTTTGCGAAAAGAAGGCGGTGCCATAGATGCGCTGAAGCTGGGGATTCTTCTCGTCGCCAAGCCAGTATGCGCCGGCCAACGAGAGCACTTTAAAAGCCTTGACGCGGCCCGTGGAGGGCACATGTGGGCCGCGGCAGAAGTCGACGAAATGGCCGTTGCGATAGAAGCTGACTTCATCGCCCGCCTGCGTGAACCTGGTGACGAAGTGGGTCTTCATGAAGTCGCCGTCGCGCTCAAATTCTTCCAGCGCCTTTTCACGCGGCTCATAGACGCGATCGAATTTTTCATCGCGCGCAACGACCTCCTTCATTTTCGCTTCGATGGCGGCCAGGTCTTCCGGCGTGAAGTTGGTTGGGCGATAAAAATCGTAGAAGAAACCTGCATCGGTGGCCGGGCCGTGGCCGAGCTTTGTTTCAGGGAAGAGCTCGAGAACCGCAGTCGCCATGACATGCGCGGCAGAATGCCGTACAACCTTTAGGGCCTCAGGATCCTTCTCAGTGATTAACTCCAGGCGCGTATCCGCTGTGAGTGGCGTAGACAAATCGACCAGGCGCGGTGCGGCAGAGTCTTCCGCGGAGTACATGGCGGCTTCGGCTGACGGGCTATCGGAGGCGGAATTCTGCTGGACGGCTCCGGTTACCGGGGTGATGCGGGCAACGATGGAGGCAGCGGCAAGGCGCGGAGAGATGGCGTTGGCGATGTCAAAAGGCGTTGTGCCGGAGGGTACTTCACGAATGGCTCCATCGGGCAGATGTACGGAGATTGATTGCGTGCTCATGATGGTTTGGAATCCAGGGTGACCGCAAGGATAGAGGAACGAACACGGCCAGCACTCTTGAGGATAGAAGGACAACGGGTGGTAAGTCGAGTGGCAGACGGGTTGGGAATGGTAAGCCGGGCTAAATTGGACCGGCCATCCCACAAAGAGGGCAGGGATGGGTAGCTCAGAAGAACGTCAGGACTGCCGATAGATGGAATAGGCAGCAGTTGTGATTAAGGACTATGTTGACTCTCGTATAAGAGAACCTGGCAGGTCGAGGGGAAGCTTATGCAAGTTCTATGTAAAAGCACCAACGGAAACGCTGAAATGCATTGCAGCGTGTGTGGACAGGGATTTGTGATGTTCTGGGAGCGGCAGTCGCGTCCAGAGCGGGTTGAGGCCATGAGGGAGGTTCAGAAAACGCTGCGTCATCAGCACCGCAATGAGAAGGGACCGGAGGCTCATCCCAATGGCGGTTTCCTGGTTCCTGAGTGGAACGGTTCCGTTGCGGTATCGGGTGCGGCGATTTTGGGTCAGGCACCGAGCTGGGCATTATAGGTTTTGCGCTGTACGGACGTTGTGTTGAGGATGTACGAAGAATTGCAGCCCCCATTGAGCTCCGAAGGCGGAAGGGCCGGGAGAACAAAAACAGGACGAGCTCAAGCGACCAAATGTACCTGAAGTACCTGAAGCACCTGAAGTACCTGGAGCCCCAAGCGGAGCCAAAGAGCACGCACCAGGCTCATAAAAAACGAAGGTTCTCTCGAGATGCCGGTCGGCGACTTCACCCTTTGAGGTCATCGCTGCCGGCATCTAATTTTTTAGATTCGATTTTGCGAAGGTGAATTTTGCAGATAACTATTTGCCCGCTTTTTCTTCGTGATATTCCATTTCGGTATTGATGGCCCAAATATTCTCTTTGCTGGTGACGCCGTTGACGATGTTTTCTACAGCCGTCATGGCGGTCAACATGGAGTGGTCCTGGTTGTTGTATTTGTGCATGCCGTTGCGGCCCACCAGGAATAGATTCTGTATGCCGTCGAGATAATGTCGGATCACATCGAAGCGGTCGTAGCTGCCGAAGTAGGCGGGATAGGTCTTAGGCACTCGGACGACGTGGGAGTCTTCGACATCCCCGGCTTTGAGGATGCCGATCTTAGCGATCTCGGCAATGGCGAAGCGGGACATTTCTTCATCGGGCAGCTTCCACAAATCGTCCGTATCGTTGCAGAAGTATTCGAGGCCGATCCAGACTTTGCCCGAGCCGGCGACGAGCCAGGGGCTCCAGTTATTGAAGATCTGCAGACGGCCGACGATGACATCGGGCTCCTGAATATAGATCCAGTTGTCCTTGAGCAGCGAGCCGTCTTTTTCTTTCACGGCGAGTTTTGAAGCAAGCAGGCCGACGGTGATGAAGTCGCGATACATGAGGCCTTCGGCTACTTGAACCACTTCAGGCGGGACCGCGGTGGTCGCCGCGATGGCGCGGACCAGATCGCGCACCGGCATGGTGGAGAAGAAGTAGTCGCCGGAATAGCGGACGCGCTCGCCCGCATCATTGACGCCCTCAATGGCGGAGACTGTATTGCCAGCCAGATGGATGCGGTCAATCTGGATGCCGAAGTGGGTTTCTCCGCCGCCCGCGCGGACCAGATCCGCGACATGCTCCCAAAGTTGGCCCGGGCCGAGCTTGGGATAGAGGAACTTCTCGATGAGCGAGGTTTCCGTCTGCTTCTGGGCAATGTCGCCGGATGAGTTTTTGCCGAAGGTCTTCTTGAGAAAGTGCAGGATGATGCCTTTGAGCGAGAGGCCCTTGATGCGTTGCGCACCCCACTCGGCGCTGATCTCGTTACAGGGAACACCCCAGACTTTTTCGGTATAGGACTTGAAAAAAGTGAGATAAAGCTGCTTGCCGAAGCGGTTGATGATGAAGTCTTCGAGCGACTTTTCTTCGCGCTGCGGTAGTAGGGCAGAGCGCATGTAACTTATGCCGCAGCGAACGGTGCGGGTGAGGCCGAGATTGCGGAAGGTTGCGGCGGTAAGACTGATGGGATAGTCGAAGAAGCGGCGCAGAAAATAGATGCGGCTTTTGCGCTGGCGCACCAACATGACCAGGTCTTCCGTCTTTGGATCGGGAGTTGATGTGGCATGCGGCATGTCGCGCTGCTGGCCCTGGTAGCGGAGCTGGCCTGCCTCAGTCTTTCCTGCCTCGACGGGCATAAGTTCCAGCCACCAGCGCATGACGCGGTCCGATTTTGAAAAGAAGCGGTGGCCGCCGATGTCCATGCGGTTGCCCTTGTAGCGGACAGTGCGGGAGATGCCGCCGATTTCGTGGCTGGCTTCGATGAGGATGGGCTTGATTCCGGATTGGCGCTGCAGTTCGATGGCCGCGGTGAGCCCGGCCGGGCCTGCTCCGACGATGATGGCTGTGCCTTGCTTCATGCGGTGACTTCTGGATCCTCCCTTGGATGGTAGCGTACGGAAACCATCTTCGCCGGGAGGGACAAATCGAGCTATAGAGTTGAGTCGAATTGAAGGCGTGGAGAGCAAACAGCACGAGGGCTGGGATGAATCCCAGCCCTCGTGTGTTAGGTCTTGCTAGATTCTGCCGGAATCCGGCCTGTGGGGTTAGAGCGGCTGCACGTCGGCAGCTTGCCATCCCTTGGGGCCCTTCACTACGTTGAACTGTACGGCTTGACCTTCCTGCAGACTCTTGAAACCACTGGAGTTGATTGCAGAGTAATGCACGAATACATCTTCGCCGTTCTGTCGCGAGATAAAGCCGAAGCCCTTCGCGTCATTAAACCACTTCACAGTACCTTGTTCCATTTGATCGTGTTTCCTGGATTGAATTGCGCTGGAGGAATCGGAGCGACCACTGGCAGAATCTTGCTCGGGTAGGGCGAGTGCTGCTGCTGCCCGGTTCGGTTCTAACGCTGGCGCTAGTGTACCATCGCCCTAAAAAAAGAGTGCAAAAAATTGTTAGGCATCGTCCCAAAAGTACGCCCCTTAAAGGGGTAACGCGCCGGTCCAGGTACGGCCTGAGCGAAGAGATGCTGCACGCGGGCGGTTGCCAGCCGCTGGTTCGGCTCAGCTTTCCTGGTATTCACCTTAGTGCGTCAGATTGCCGCCAGCGCAAACGACTTTTGCTGCTATGGCCAGAATCAGTTCACCGTAAAGCTGAAATAATCTTCTGCGGTCACCGCTCCGGTTGCCGCATCGGCCGCGCGGAACGTGACAGTGTAAGTGTCAGGGGTCGTTCCCGGCGTGCCCCCACCTCCGCCACCCTCGCCGCCGCTGGAGCCACTACCCGGTACGCCTCCTCCACCACAGCCGATGGCGCCTCCTATCGCTAACATCGCAATCGCGATTCCCAGCAGGTAGCGCCGTCTGAATCGCTTAGCGGAGATTCCAAGCAATAGCATCGTTGCGAGGGTTGTGCTCCCTGACATGAACCAAGGGCTACCCATCGGGTTGCGGAGCGCGCCGCTCGTAGCCGCTGTGGTGTTGATGGTGAGGGTTGACTGCGCCGCCTGTGTGCTATTGATGACAGCCACCTGTGCCGGACTGAATGTGCAGGTGGGAATGTGTTGATCACCACTGTTCTTTCCTGCAATCGAACAGGTCATGTTGACGGCACCCGCGAACCCTCCTCCCGGATCTGCAGAGACAACAGCGGTGATCACCCCTCCGGGAGAAATGTTGCCTCCAGTGAGTTGGCCAAACGAAAGCTGGATCGTCTGACCGCTTCCGTTTGAACATCCCGCCTCACAGGTGACAGTGACGGGTGCGGATGGCCCTGAGCCAATGAAATTGCTGTCCCCACTGTAGGTCGCAACAAGGCTATTGGCGCCCATAGCGAGCTGCGAGACATACACCTCGATGGCAGCGCCGCCGGACGGCGGGGCCGATCCCAAAGTGGTATGGTTCGTTGTGTCTTCAAAGGTTACGGTGCCGGTTGGGCTAAATGAATTTGCAGCGGTGCTTGATATCTGAGCAGACAGCGCGAAGTCGCCGGCGAAAAGCGAAGTGACGCTGGACATGACGGAGACTGTGGTTGCAGTTTGAGAGACGGAGAAGTTGATGTTCGGCGAACTGCTCGAGCCATAACTCAGGTCGCCGGAATAAGTGGCGGAGATCAAGTGCGTACCGGCGCTCAGTTCAGAGCTGTTTACTTCGGCATTCCCGCTCGTGTCGAGCGGAACTGATCCAAGTCCAATTGACCCTGCCCCATTGAGGGAGTCATAAAACGTGATGTTGCCTGTCGCGTTGGTAACAGGGTTTGGGTTCCCAGCCTGAGAGCTGCCGACGGGCTGCGCATTCAAAGTGATGAAGGTGCCTAGTGGAACAGATGTTCCTGCCACGCTCACTAGCTTGGAACTCGAGTTGAGTGTATCCACGCTGAACTGCAAAGTAGTGCCTTCTGGACTGACATTCACCTGCACTGGTTGAGACACGCTACCTGCGTAACTGCCATCGCCGCCGTAATTGGCGTACACGTTATACGTTCCGCCTGGAAACTCGGCATAGCTTCCCGAAGCAGACCCGCCACTCAGAGTGAGCAGCGTTGGCGAAGCGCTGGTGGAAGCCGACGCCTGTGAAGCATAATTATTCACGATCGCTACGTTGCCTGTAGCCGCGGAGGGATTCACGCTTGCACTGATATTGACGCTGGTGCCATGGACAAAGCTCGTCTTATCCAGACTCAAAGTGGAAGTTGTAGGCGTGAAGGAATCGCTGTTCCAATCATTCGCAAGGGTGGAGATGTCCACGCTACCCAAACCAGTAGACAGGTTGTAGCCAGCGCCCGCGTTGTATCCGCTGAGAAAACTATTTGCGCCGCAGTTGGGGCTTTGCGCGCTGCAGTAAACCGAGTTGTTCCCGACGGTAATTGAGTGAAATGCGCTTGGGTGGGACTGTGCCAGCTTGTAGAGAACCCAGTTGGCCTGTCCCATTCGAGTCGAGGCTCCAACTTTCTGGTTGACAAGCGCTAGGATGCCCGCAAACGCCGGCGTGGACGCAGAGGTTCCGCCAACCCCGCTGATTGTCGCATTCGAACCTGGGCATTCGTTATCACCGCAGATGGCCCATAGTGCTCCGTATTGGCCGTTGGCGGCAAGCAGGGATACATCGGGAAGGTCGCGGACGCTGTCGGTATCGCTCGGCGCATAGCTTTGCTGCCAGAGTGGCTTCGGATAGCCGTTCTGGCCGTCAAGGCCAAGACTGCTTTTGCCCCCTCCACCCGCCACGATATCGGTCTTTCCGGAACCACTTGTATAGGCACTATTGGCCGACAAAAGTCCATTTTCAGACGTGGAGTTGTTCCAAGGGGCTTCGGGAATGTAACTGAGTGCCGAAGTGTAATTCGAACCGTTTGAAGAGCTCACGTAAGTTGAGAAGCTTTTACTCAAGACATCGAAATCGGTACCGCCTACAGCGATGTTGTACGGGGTGGAAGCGAGTCCATTTACGGCCAGACCCTGGGTGGCGACCGTTTCTGTGTTCATATCGTCGCATCCAGCCGAGCCCGAGTCACCGCTCGAAACAGTGACGGTAATGCCTTGAGCGGCTGCCTGCTCCCAGGCGTTGAGAATCTGCAGATTTCCGGCCGCACCCAGTGACGCTTCGCATTCCCCGTAACTGAGGCTGAGGATGTTCACTTTGTTGTCGTCGATGGCACGATAGATGGCGAGGAAAATTCCTGGCTGGAATTGGGTGTCGCTCGCGGTATAGAGTACGACGTCGGCTCCGGGAGCAAGAGCACCGGAAACCTCGCTGTCCAGCAGTGCTTCGGTCTGATCCTCGCTTTGACTTAGGAGGTCTTCGTTCCCATCGAAGACAATGGTAAATTGGCCGGCAGGAAGGCCGAATAATGTTCGATAGTTAGCAATGTCCGTGAAGTTTACATCAGTATTTCCAACGACACCAATGGTGACGCCTGTTCCGTCATACGGGGTCTGGCTGGATGCAAATCGCGTATTGAAAGAGTCAGGGGCGTCGTATATGGTCGCCGCGTCACCGGGACCAACGTACAGATACGGGTTCCCGCTGTTTGTGATCGTTAATTCGGGAGCGAACCGGTGCTGCTTGGGATTCCATCTTCCCTCTGGACCTCTGACAACACCCGGGTGGGGTTTGAAGTCGTTGAGATTGGCGACCCCCCCAACCATCTGAGCAAGAGCCGCCGGAATTTCTGGATCGGAAACATTCGCGAGATGCTCCACTCCTCGGATGACGTAGCGGTGAATTGTAGTATGGAATGCTTGCTGGAGTTGACCAACCGTGCCGGAGAACTCCACGGCTGTGCGACCTTTGTTTACCTTGTCCACTGCGAAGCCCTGCTTCTGAAGCCAGCCCCGAACAATGCTCAAGCTTGCATCAGAAATACCAAATCTCATCCCGAACTCTTCGGGAGTCAGAAACTTTTTATAGTATGGAGAGTTCGTGTCTTGGACTGCCTGAAGATAAGACTGCAGGCTAGATTCCTGTTGTGGCGTGCGCTTTAAGACAAGCATCATGCGGGTGGCGGGCAAGTCTGCAGGAGCAACATCGTGGTCGTAGCGTGGTTCGGCCAGCGGATGGGTATTGCCTGGAAGTCTGACCAGCGCGCCCTTTTCGACAAGTTGAGAGGTAGGCGCTTGTATTGGGAACTGTGTTTGGCCAAAAGCAACGATAGGGACGATAGTTCCCCCCATCAAGAAACAAGCGAACGCAAAGATGATCGGAGCGCGGGAAATCAATCGGCGGCTCATGATGCTCCTCGTGGGGAATCCGTATTTGCGATCAGATTCGACCCGATCGCTAAATGCCAAGCAACTTGATTTCAGATGAGTATAGGCCACGAAATTCATGCCATTCCAGAGTCAAAAGCAAAAAACGCACTCGTGGACTCGTTCCACATCGGCGATTATTCTCCACTGACTTCAGAAGCGGTCTCCTCGGCCCGTCGACGAAGAGCACTGCCGCATGCGATCCAAGGCTTCGGTTTGCGGTAAGCGGATTGCGACCCCTTGGAAAGGGGGTAGTGAGGAACGCTGGAGTTTCTATTGGAGCCCGGGAGGACTGGACAATTCTTGTATTGGTCTTTGGCGTCGCGAGTTCGATCCAGAGTAGCGAAGCAGACCCTCGTACGACCGGTAAACTTTCGATTCGGGGCATCGCGGCGACCTTCGCTCACGATCACAGATCGTTTTGCGATGAGAGCTTCAGACCCAAGTCCTAATGGTTTGTGGAGGAAAGCGACTCGGGTGTTTGGAAAGGCTCTCCTGTTTTTATGAACTCGATTGGCATTCCGGGTAAGATGCCCTTGAGCCATTGCGCGCAAAATTGCATTCCGGCTTCTTCCGAGATTTCGTGACCCAGCAGGATCAGAGCCTTGCCTCGTCCTTCGGCGGCTGCGTCCTGGGCGTATTCCACGCCTTCCCATTCGGAAGACTCGCCGGCTACGAGGACTTGCACGTCCTGGCGTTCGAGCATCTTTACCTGCTTGACCAGACCGGATGCGCCGGGGAGCAAGGCTACATGGGTGACGGTCATCTTGGTATCGCCCACGATGCGGATGGAGCGCGAGCCGGCTTTCGATTGAAGCGTAGCGGCCAGTTGCGCAACCGTGGTGGGCGGAATGGTGAACAGGTGCGGCTCGGACTGGTTCTGATAGGGCTTCCATCCGAATTCGTCCACGACTCCTTGCAGGATGCCGTCGGGCTTCCGAAGGTGCCAGGTGTCGTGAAAGCGCCAGACAACGAGGTGGTGTTGAAGGATATAGGCCAGCTTCTGCGCCTGCACTGGATCTCCGGCAAGCGTCGTCATGTCATCCGGATGGTTATAGAAGGTGGGCTCGTGGGTGATGATCAGGTTCTTGCCCGAAGCCACGGCTTGCTGCAAAACGGGATAGGTATCCATAAAGGTGGTCACGATGCCGGTGACGATGGTGTTGGGATCGCCGGCTTTCAAAGTGTCCACGGTATTGGCTGGCGGAACCGCACCGGTAGCCTGGATGATGCGCTGCATCACCTGGGCCGCAGTGAGTGGAAGATTGGGAGCTTGGGCTGCTGTTGGCAGGGCTGCGGAAGTCAGAAGGAAGAGCGAGATCGCCATTCGCAGCATGTTGGGTTTAAACACAAGGCCTCCACTGAAAATGGGCACAGATATGGATGGAACGTATGCCGTCGGCTCTCGTCTCGCCATGACCTTTATACATTGGTGAGGATTGCTTGCATGCGCCGCGCGATTCTTCGACCGAAATCGCCGCTGCTATGTGTGTGACCGGAGCGCATTGATTGATCTTGGGCTCAGACTGTACAAATCTTAGAGTTGGTTTGAAAGGCGTCTATGTTCCACGATCCGGTTCCTGAGCTGTTGCGGCGCGCTACGGATCGGCTTGAGGCGGAGTTTGCGGGGCTGCCCGCTTATGGTTCAGAGCCGGATGCGGAGGCGATGGCCGGGGTTCTGGAAACCGTCGCGCATCGGCTCGGCGACAATTACCCCTATTTCCATCCTCTCTATGCGGGACAGATGCTCAAGCCGCCTCATGCGGTGGCGCGTGCTGCTTATGCGCTGGCGATGACGGTGAATCCGAACAACCATGCGCGGGATGGCGGGCGCGCCAGCTCGGAAATGGAGATTGAGGCTGTCGCCGGAATTGCGCGGATGTTTGGGTGGACAGAGTATTTGGGGCACCTGACTTCAAGCGGGACGCTCGCGAACCTGGAGGCGCTTTGGATTGCCGGGCAGTTGGCGCCGGGCAAGCGGATCGTGGGGTCGGAGCAGGCGCACTATACCCATCACCGCATTTCCGCAGTTTTGAAGCTGGAGTTCACCGGGATCAAGACCGATGGGCACGGGCGGATGCGCCTGGAGGCTCTGGAAGCGGAGTTGCGCAAAGGCGACGTGGGCACAGTGGTGGTGACGCTGGGCACAACGGCGATTGGAGCGGTGGATGCGCTGAACGAGGTGCTGAAGCTGAAGGCGCGCTACGGGTTCAGGGTGCATGTGGACGGGGCTTATGGAGGGTACTTCCGGCTGATTGCCAATGACCTGGACGACGAGGCGCGGCGGGCTTACCTGGCTACGCTGGAGGCGGACTCGCTGGTGATCGATCCGCACAAGCATGGGCTGCAGCCGTATGGTTGCGGGTGTGTGCTGTTTCGCGATCCGGCGGTGGGGCGGTTCTACAAGCATGATTCGCCGTACACTTACTTCACTTCAAAGGAACTGCATTTAGGCGAGATTAGTCTAGAGTGCTCGCGGGCCGGGGCGGCAGCGGTGGCGCTTTGGGCTACGCAGCAGCTTTTGCCGCTCACCGAGGGCGGGGAGTTTGCGCAGGGGCTCAAAAGCGGGCGTGCGGCGGCGCTGGAGCTGGACCGGCGCCTGCGCGCGGACGAGCGCTTTGAGCCCCTGGCCGCAGGGACGCCGGAGCTTGATATTGTGGTCTGGAAGCTCAAGGCGGAGAGTCTGGAACGGGCCTCGGAGCTGGCGCAGAAGATATTTGTAGCTTGCGCCACGCGGGATTTGCATTTGGCTCTTGTACAATTGCCGCTATTCTGGTTTCAGTCGGCGGGGATGGCGGGAGCGGGACTGACGACGTGCTTGCGGTCAGTGCTGATGAAGCCGGAACACGCGGCATGGCTGGGCAGGATCTGGGATCGGCTCAGCGCGGGCTGCAAGGAAGTTTTGGAGCGCGGGAATTGATGAATCAGGTAAAAGCGGTCGAGAAAGAAAACGTTGTCATGCAGGCGGCGGGCTGCACGGTGACGATTCTTCCGCGCCTGGGAGGAAAGATTGCCTCGATCCTGATCAAAGACCGGGGGATAGGCGGACCGGGGATCGGAGACAAGGAACTGTTGCAGAGCCCGCTGACAGCGTACGCGCCGCGGACGCGGGCCATGAGCTTTGATGCCGGGGACGCCAGCGGATGGGACGAATGCCTGCCTTCAGTGGCGGCCTGCGCGGTGGAGACGGCGTGCGGCACGGCGGCAGTTCCGGACCATGGGGATTTGTGGAGAGTGGAATGGTCGGAGAATGGGGAACAGGAGCCAGGGACCAGGGACGGGGGACTAGGGACTGCGAGCCGCCGCGGAGCTGCGGTGACTTTGAGAGGAGAGTGTTTTTCGCTGCCGCTGGCTCTGGAACGGACCATTGACTTGGCGGAGACGGAAAAAGGCTGGAGATTGCGGCTGGACTATACGGTGAGGAAATTGGGCGGCACAGCGGTGCCGTGGTCCTGGGCGGCTCACCCTTTGTTTGTGGCCGAGGCCGGAGATCGGATTGTGCTTCCGCCATCGATTGAGACGCTCAGAGTGGAAGGATCGGGCGGTGATCGGCTGGGCAGGAATGGGGACACCGTGAGCTGGCCTATGGCTATGCTGGCCGATGGAAGCGAGAGCGACTTGAGCAAGGTGCAGGCGTCCGATTCCGGGATTGGCGATAAGGTGTTTGCTGGCCCGTTGGCCGCTGGCGAAAACTGGTGCGCGTTGGAGCGGCCCCGGGCTGGGGTCCGAATCAAGGTCGGGTTTGATGCGGCGGCTACGCCTTATTTGGGCTTGTGGCTGTGTTACGGGGGCTGGCCGGAGCGGCTAGGAACAAAACAGATGTGCGTTGCGCTGGAGCCATGCACCGCGCCTGTGGACTCCCTGGCTGAAACGGGACCATGGACGCGAATGCTGGCCGGCGGGGAAAGCTTCTCGTGGCCGATGACGGTTGAGATCGAATCCATTTAAAGCGTGAACTGATATGCATGATGCTGCTGTCTTTCGTTCGTTACACCTGGTTCGCTTCGAGGCGGAGCCGGCCATCTATGTGGCGCCGGGGCGCGTGAATCTGATCGGCGAGCACACCGATTACGCGGAGGGCTTTGTTATGCCGGCGGCGATCAATTTCGCCACGCTTGCGGGGATTTCTCCGCGAGCGGACGGCAAGATCGCGATCTACTCGGAGAATTATGGCGAGGTGCGATATTTTGACGCAGCGCAGCTTCCCGCCACGGCCGGGAAACACTGGACAGACTATCCGCTGGGTGTGATTTCGATTCTTGCCGGCGAGGGCAATACGATTCCGGGCTTCAGCTTGAGCCTGTGGGGCGATGTACCGCTGGGGTCGGGGCTGTCGAGCTCGGCTTCGGTGGAAGTGGCAACAGCGCTGGCGGTGACGGGATTGATTGGAGTGGCGTATCCGGGTCCGGTGCTGGCGCGGCTTTGCCAGCGAGCGGAGAACGAGTTTGTGGGCGCGAACTGCGGCATTATGGACCAGTTCATTTCGGCCAACGGCGCCAAGGATCATGCGCTGCTGCTGGATTGCCGGAATTTGACCTTCAAACTGGCGCCGATTCCGGACCACGTGGCGCTGGTGATTGCCAACACGATGGTGAAGCACGCCATCTCCGGCGGGGAATATACGAGCCGGCGGGCGGAGGTTGAGGCGGCGAGCGCGGTCATCGCGCGGCACCGGCCGGAGGTAAAGTTTCTGCGCGACGCGACCGTTGAGGACCTGAAAAAGTGGGGCGGTGAGATGACGCCCAACTCACTGAAGCGGGCGCGGCATGTGATCACGGAGAATGCGCGCACGGTGGCGGCGTCCGAGGCGCTGATGCGGGGAGATTTAGCTGAGCTTGGACGCCTGATGGCGGAGGCGCACCTGAGCTATAGCAAGGATTTTGAAGCCAGTTGCGACGAGGCAGACGCCATGGTGGAGCTGGCGCAGGATTTGCCGGGACTGATCGGCGCGCGCCTGACGGGCGGCGGCTTTGGCGGTTGCACCATCAACCTGGTGGAGCAGAAGCAGGCGGAGGCGTTCGTGGATCGGCTGGCGAAGCGTTACGCGGCGCGGACCGGGATTGTGCCGCAGATTTACATTTGCCGCGCTTCGGGCGGCGCGCATCGATTGGAAGAGGATCTCTCTACGGCCTCTTGATCGACTCAGCCCCGGTTCCGTCCAGGTTCGGTTCTGGACTCCTCCGGCTTTGGGGGCAGCTCTCATTCCAGTGCCGATATTTTCATGTGAGCGAATGCGCGGACGGACCGTGCGCACGGTGGAATCAATCTTCCGTACCCTGCCGGCGCCACCGGCGTGCGTTTGGCGTGGGTTACGAATGACTCAATTGTGCCGGGGTTATCAGAAGCAGGCCTTGATAAAATCACAACGGGATAAAATCACAAAGGTTCAACCCGTGCAGGGCCTGGGACGATTCCTTTGCATCATTCCTTTGCTTAGGCTGTGCCAGCGGGAATTCTATTCCCAGAACGTCGCGTTTGAAGGTACGAGCGACGCGGAGAGACAGGAAATACATGCAACTTGCGTCATCCAAGCCGTTTTCTTATGAATCGTTTCCTGCCGCCGGCGTGGTGGCATATTTCTCCATGGAGATCGCAATCAATCCGGCGATGCCGACGTATTCGGGCGGACTGGGAGTGCTGGCTGGGGATACGCTGCGTTCGGCGGCCGACCAGGGAGTCCCGCTGGTGGCGTTTACGCTGGCGCACCGCAAGGGATATTTTCAGCAGCACCTGGACTTGAAGGGCGTACAGACCGAGGATGTGCAGCCATGGAACCCGGCGGACTTCTGCACGGAGGAATCGGCTCGCCTCACGGTAAGCGTGGAAGACCGCATTGTGACGGTACGCGCGTGGCGCTACGACCTGGTGGGCCGCTACGGGCACATTGTCCCCATCTATCTGCTGGACACCGATGTAGAGGAAAACTCGAATTGGGACCGCGGATTGACCGACCATCTCTACGGCGGAGACACGAACTATCGGCTGCAGCAGGAGATTGTACTGGGCATGGGCGGCGCGCGGATGGCCAATGCGTTGGGTCACCGGGTGAATGTGTATCACATGAATGAGGGGCACGCGGCGCTGCTGACGCTGGCGCTCATCGAGAGCCAACTGGGCGGCGGACCATTGGCCGCGCCTACGGAGACCGATCTGCAGCAGGTGCGGCAGAAGTGTGTATTTACCACGCATACGCCGGTGCCGGCGGGCCACGACCGTTTCTCGACCGAGCAGACAGTGCGCGTACTGGGAGCGGACAGGACGGCGCGCCTGGAGAAGCTGGGCTGTTATCGCGACGGAATGTTGAACATGACGCTGCTGGCGCTGAAGTTTTCGCGCTATGCCAACGGCGTGGCGATGCAACATGCAAAGGTATCGCAGGCCATGTTCCCGGAGTTTGAGATCGACTCGATCACCAACGGAGTTCATGCGCCGACGTGGGTTTCCGAGCCGATTCAGCAGATGCTGGATGCGAATATTCCCAACTGGAGGCGCGACAATCTGTACTTGCGCAATGCCATCGACCTGAAGGAAAGCGATATTTTGACGGTACACGCGCGGGCCAAAGAGAATCTGCTGGCCGAGGTGGGCACGCGCACCGGTCTGGTGCTCGATCCCAAGGTGCTGACGCTGGGTTTTGCGCGCCGGGTAGCCACCTACAAGCGGGCCACGCTGCTGTTTACCGATCCGGAGCGCCTGGTGCAGATTGCCAACCAGGCCGGCGGATTGCAGATTATTTACGCGGGCAAGGCCCATCCGCAGGACGAGCCGGGCAAGGCGCTGATCCAGAAGGTGGTGGAGGATGCGCAAAAGATTTCCAACAACCTGTTGAAGATTGTTTATCTGGAGAACTACGAGTGGGGGCTGGGAGCTATGCTTACGGCGGGCGTGGACGTGTGGGTGAATACGCCCCGGCGGCCCTATGAAGCTTCGGGCACCAGCGGAATGAAGGCGGCGCTGAACGGCGTTCCGAGTCTGTCGATTCTGGACGGGTGGTGGATTGAAGGTTGCATTGAAGGCGTGACAGGCTGGGCGATTGAAGACGGCGCCGATGATGCCGAAGAGGCAATGTCGCTTTATAAGAAACTGGAAACGGCGGTAGTTCCCCTCTACCGCGGCGCGGAAGAGAAGTGGGCGCGGCTGATGCGGACGACGCTGGCGTTCAACGGTTCTTACTTCAATACCAACCGCATGGTCAAGCAGTACACGCGGAATTCGTACTATCCGGTGACGCTGATCGAGCGGACAAAGGTTGAGGAAGAGGCGTTCGCGGGGTAGGGGCGAGCGTCTCTGCAGTTAGCGAAACGGAAGGCCGGGCCATTGACGGGCGAAAGCTTTTCTAGATTGTCTATACTGCCGTGAAAGGCTTATCGCAATGCCTGAAGCAGGCGAAATTACGGTGCTTCTCCGCGACTGGAGAGCGGGCGATCCCGCGGCCATCGATCACCTGTTCGAGCTTGTCTATCCTCAATTGAGACAGATTGCCGGCGCGCTGTTTCGGGGCGAGCGGCCAGAGAACCTGCTGCAGCCGACCAGCGTCGTAAATGAGCTGTTTCTGAAGCTGATACGGCAGCGCAGCCTGCGCTTTGAAGATCGCGAACATTTCTATAGCTTATCGGCGCGACTAATGCGGCGCGTTCTGGTGGACCATGCGCGGTCGGAAGGCAGACAGAAACGCGACGGCGGGTTTCCCATGCAACTGCATCCGGATCTGGCGTGGGTGGATGCGCGGCCGGCGGAGATGATGGACCTGGACCGGGTGCTGGAAGAGCTGGAGCAACTGGATCCGCGCAAATGCAGGATGCTGGAGCTGAGGTTTTTCCTGGGGTTTACGGCGGAGGAGACAGCCGAGCTGTTGAATACGTCGAAGGCTACCGTGGATCGGGAGCTCAGGTTTGTGCGGGGCTGGTTGAACGACCGGCTGAACACGGAATAGATGACGTTCGGTTTGGGCCGCTTTCAAAAGAGAGCGCAATCGAAGCCGCGACGCAGAGCAACAGAACCACATTCCGCACGGAACCAATGAATCGGTTAGAATCCATTTCTACAAGCACTCATTCTTTTCTTATCAGGGCGTATTTCAACGGCCGCCTGACGTCAGAGGGGCGCCCTCACTGCGCCCTTTGATAGCGGCAAGAAATACGGTCAGTGCCTTTCCGCAGCCTGTTCAATTGTGTGTCCCGGCACGCCCGAAAGCGGGAACGATTGAGGCACTTTCTCCTTGTTTCGCGCCAACGTGGAGTGACGGTATTGACGCCAGACGCCGAAAACTGGGAGCTCCTGCAGGAGCTGTTCCACCTTGCCGAGGTGACGCCGGAGGCGGACCGGGAGCGGGTGCTGGCGGAGAAGTGTCCGGATGAGACGCTGCGGCGGCGGGCGCTGAAGATCTTCATCGCGTCGAGCACTGAAGAGCCGGTGACGGCTCATCTGGCTGAGGACTCTTCGGTGGGCAGCAAGATTGGGCCTTACACGCTGCTCAGGCACCTGGGGACGGGCGGCATTGGCGCGGTATACCTGGTGGAGCGCATGGCTGGGGGCGCCGTGCAGCGGTCGGCGCTGAAGGTGCTGGCGCCGCACTCGGCGGGGCAGGCGTTCGTGGAGAGGTTTCATCGCGAACAGCACATTCTGGCCACGCTCGATCATCCCAACATCACGCGCATGCTCGACGCCGGGTTGAGCGATCGGGGACAGCCATACCTGGTGATGGAGTATGTGGACGGGCTGCATCTGGACGCGTACTGCGACGAGCACAAGCTGGGGATTGCGGAACGGTTGGAATTGTTTCTCCACGTGTGCGACGCGGTGGCGTACGCGCATCGCAACCTGGTGGTGCATCTTGACCTGAAGCCGTCGAACATTCTGGTAACGGCGGATGGAACCGTGAAGCTGCTGGACTTTGGGACGTCGAAACTGATTCAGCCGGACAGTCGGTTGACGACGACGGTGATGGCGACGCCTGCCTACGCGAGCCCGGAGCAATTGCGCAACGAGGCCGTGACCACCTCGTGCGACATCTATGCGCTGGGCGGGGTTCTTTTTGAGCTGCTGGCCGGATCGAGGCCGGGCAGCAAGGCCTCGGCGGCGGCTATGATCGAGCGGGCGATTCTGGAACAGGAACCGGAGCGATTGCCTGCGGCGGTGACCGCCGAAGCCGCGGAGAAACGAGGCCTGACGGAGAGCCGCTTGCGCCAGGTGCTGACCGGAGACCTGGCGACGATTGTGCAGAAGTGCCTGCGCCCGCGCCCTAAGGACCGATACCCGTCGATCGATCTGCTGGCGGCGGATATTCATCGCTATCTGAACGGCCGGCCGGTGCTGGCGCGTCCGCAGACGACGCTCTACTGGATGGGCAAGTTTGTGCGCCGCAATCGTGGAGCGGTGACGGCGACGGCTCTGGTGGCAGTGGCGCTGGTGGCGGCCGTTGCCTATGCGGGATGGCGGCAGGAGCAGGCGGTGCGCGAAGGGCAACGGGCGCTGCGCATGCAGACCTTCATGTACAGGCTTTTCAAGCTAGCCAACTCCAGCTACACGGGCAAGCAGGAGTTCACGGTGCCCCAGTTTCTTGAGCTGGGGGTGAAACTGCTGCCGGACTACATCAAGAACCCCGCGGATCTGCGGGAAGCGCAGATGAGTCTGGCTGAATCGATGTATGAGAATGGCGATCTGGACAGCGCACAGAAGGTGTTTGAACAGATCATCGTGAGCGCAAGGTCGGTAGGCGATGTGAGCGCCGAGGCTGAGGCCGAGGCATTCTATGGAGACATTGCGTACCAGAAAGGGCGCATGGACGAAGGCAAGCAGCGCACGACACATGCGTTGGAGCTGAGCCGCAAGCCGGGCGTGACCCCGAGTGTCCGGGTCTGGAGCGAAATTTACTACGCCGCCAACCTGGAGAAGAACGGATTCCGCTCGGACGACAACATGCGCCTGCTGCAGGCCGCGGTGGAGGAAAGCAAGGAGTATCACTTGCCGGAGCGCGAATCGGCGTATGCGACCTATCAACTGGCGGAGGACTACGAGGTGCGCGGGCGGCTGGACGAGGCCGCGCAGCTGATTCAGGAAGACATCGACATCTATAATCGCGAGCCATACGCGGTGTGCGACCAATCGCAGATGTATGAGGATCTGGCCTACATTGACCAGGCCCGGACGGATATTCAGGCGGCACTGCCGCTGTTTCAAAAGGCGTATGAAGGGCTGAAGTCCTGCTCCGGGCCGGACAAGAAGAACACGCTGATGGTGCAGGCGATCATGGGTGGCGCGATGGTGAGGCTGGGACAGGCTAAGGCGGCAATTCCGATTCTGGAAGGCTCCATGCCGGCGTGGAGGAAGATTGCCGGCAACAGTCCGGATCTTTTTCCGCCCATGTACTACCTGGCTACGGGATATGTGGCGACGGGACGCTATGCGGAGGCGGAATCGATAGCGAAGGAACTGCTGGGCGTTCTGGAGGGAAAAGTGGCGCCGGACAGCCGGCGGATTGGGGTCACTCACCTGGTGTGGGCGCGGGCCTTGGCAGGAGAGCATCGCTACCAGGAGGCGTTGCCCCACGCGGTGATCGCGGACAAAATCACAGTGAGTGGAAACACGCCTTACACACAGCTCGTGCATCGAGAGGCGCACCAGACGCTTGCGGATATTCAGGCGAAGGTTCACTAGAACGGCGGGCGCCGAGAGGATGAAACGGCCCGGAATGAAGGAGAACGCCGGGCGGGTTGCCGTTGGGAGCCGGAAAGCTCTATGGTGACCGAGTGAGGAATGGGCGGCGGCAGACCGGAGCGCGTGCGTGGGCGGCCATCTTGCTTTGTGGGTGCATGGGCCTGGCGGGCGCGGCGCAAACTGCCGATGGGAGCGGGTTTGAAGCGCTTCTGAAGCGGGGGTTCGAGCTACACCGGCAGGCGCGGTTCTCCGAGGCGATTCCGGTGCTGGAGCGGGCGCGGCGGCTGCAGCCGCAAGACTATTTTGCCAATCTTTTGTTAGGAATCGACCTGCTGCGGACGGGCAATGCGGGCGAGGCTGTTCCGCGTTTGCAACTGGCGGCGCAGGCACGGCCGGCTGAAGAGATTCCAGAAGACTATCTGGGCGAGGCCGAAGCGGACCTGGGTCAGAATGCGTCCGCTGCGGAGGCATACCAGCGCGCCGTCGAGCGCGGGCATGGGTCAGAACAGTCGCTGGAAGCCTGGGCGGGATTTGCGCTGGAACGCTTCCGTGCGCTGGGCGAGGGATTGCGTGCTTCAAGCGCTGGAGTTGCGGCGGCGCGGCGACTGGCGGCTGCAGGCGCGAACCCCGGTGGGGCCCGATGCGTGGGATCGATTCCGGGACTCGAGCGGAAGCTGGTTTTGCGGCCAGCGAGAGCCGGACAGCCGCCTACGGGCGAGGACGTGGAGACCGCCTACCAGCTTTCACGCTGCTATGCGGCGGCTGCGGGAGAGGCTGCGTCGCAGTTGCAGTCGGCGCATGAGGATATGGCGGCGGTGCATCGGCTGCGTGGAGATGTGCTGCTGCGGCTGAAGGGCGACGCGGCGGCCGCGGAGGCCGAGTACAAGTCTGCGCTCGCGGTGCGTAGCGGCGATCCGGCGCTGCTGGAGCGGCTGGCTGGGGCCCAGTTGACGGCGGGCGATGCCGAAGGCGCGCGAGCCTCGGCGCAGGCCGCGTTGGCTGTCGATCCGCACCGACGTGAGGCGCAACGGACGCTGGCGTCCCTGGCCATGAACGATCGGGACTACGCACAGGCGCTGCCGTGGCTGCGGCAGTTGGCCGAGGAAGCTCCAGGAGACCGGGGGGTGCAGGTGGAGCTGGGCAAGGCCCTGGCGCAGACCGGCGCCGATGCCGAGGCGGTTAGGCTGCTGGGACCGGCGTTGGCAGCAGGCTATCCGGATGAAAAGGGAGCGCTGCACGCACAACTGGGACGGGCGCTCAGCAAACTGGGACGCACAACGGAAGCGGCCAAGGCAGAAGCCGAGGCGCGTAGGCTGTCGGATGCATTTCAGACGCGGGAGACGAGCGGCGCGCAGGGGACGTCCGATGCCAACCAGTAGACGGAGCGTGCTGCGCGGCGCGGGTGCGTTGGCGGCCGGCGGTCTGCTCGGCAGTCAATTCGGTGATGGATTGGCCCGCGACTGGCTGCGCGCGATGCCAGGGCCGACGACGATTTCGATGGTCAACGGCGCTAGAGCGGCGGGGCTGGACTTTGTACTCCGCAACGGGGCAACCGGGCGCAAGTACCAGGTGGAAACGCTGCCGGGCGGGCTGGGCGTGATTGATTTTGACGGCGACGGCTGGCCGGATCTGTTCTGCACCAACGGCGCGCGGCTGCCGGAGATGGCCAAGACCGGGCCGGAATATTGGAATCGGCTTTACCGCAACAATCGCGACGGCACCTTCAGTGACG
Source organism: Occallatibacter sp. (assembly GCA_036489415.1). GTDB lineage: Bacteria > Acidobacteriota > Terriglobia > Terriglobales > Acidobacteriaceae > Telmatobacter. The sequence goes on from DASXFS010000007.1 coordinate 82,503, forward strand.
TGACGGCCAAGGCGGGTTTGCAAGGTGAGGGCTATGCGATGGGCGTGGCCGTGGGCGACTACAACAACGACGGACACGAGGACCTGTTCGTTGCCGGTGTGCATGGGAACCATCTTTATCGCAACAACGGGGACGGGACATTCAGCGATGTGACGCGCGCGGCGGGACTGGCTGGGCCGGGATCGGTGGGAAGGCCGGTGTGGAGCGTGGCGGCGTGCTGGGTAGACTACGACAACGATGGCCGTCTGGATCTGTTTGTGTCGAACTACTGCGACTGGGCGCCGGGGATGGACCCGGTATGCGGTGGGCTGGAGGCACACGCGCGGACGTATTGCCATCCGGATAAATATCATGCCGAGCCGATGCAGCTTTACCACAACAATGGCGATGGAACGTTCACGGAGATTACGCGCAAAGAGGGACTGCCGGACCTGCTGGGCAAGGGAATGGGACTGGCCATGGCGGACTTCGCCGGCGATGGGCGGCCTGGGATTTTCGTAGCCAACGACAACGCGCGCAATCTGCTTTTGCGGAATCACGGCAAGGGGTTTGAAGAAATCGGCATGGAGGCGGGCGTCGCGTTCAACGGCGATGGGCGGAATATTTCCGGAATGGGCGCGGATTTTGGTGACATCGATGGGGATGGACGGCCGGACATTGTGATGACCGGGCTGAAGAACGAGACGTTTGAGGTTTTTTTGAACCAGGGCAACGGGCAGTTCGAGGACGGAAGCGCGCGGACGGGGTTGCTGAACCTAAGCCGGCTGTGGAGCGGGTGGGGATGCGGGCTGGTGGACCTGGACAACGACGGCTGGCTGGACCTGTTTGTGGCCGGCGGTGGACTGGACACCGGGGATGCGCAGCCGAATCGAATTTTCAGGAACTTGGGCGGACGGTTTGAGGACGTTTCGTCTGGCGTGGGAGCGGAGTTTGCGCAGGCGGCGCTGCATCGGGGCGCGGTATTTGCGGATTTCGACCGGGACGGGCGGATGGATGCGGCGGTGACGGCGCTGAACGGGCCGATCGAGTTGTGGTGGAACCGCAGCGCGCATGAAACTCCGGCGCGGCATTGGCTTCAACTGCGGTTGACGGGGCAACGGAGCAACCGTTCGGCGATTGGCGCAGAGGTTCGTTGCCAGACGGGTGGACGCGGGCAGGTGCGGACGGTTTCGTCGAGCGTGGGGTATGCGTCGTCGAGCGATTTGACGGTGCACTTCGGACTGAGCGAGGCGACGCGGGCGACGGTAGAGATTCGCTGGCCGTCAGGAAAAGTGCAGACGCTGGGCGAAGTGGCGGCGGATCAGCGGCTGAATGTGACGGAGCCGTTGGGGTAGGCGGCGCAGCACCAGGCCCGACCTTGTGATTCTTGAGCGTCCTGGAGCTCGGAGTAAGTCCCGTTGTGAATGCATACATTGCCTCCGATGCTGAGGTCGCGCCCTTTCAAAGCACGCGAGAAAGGCTGCGAACCTCTCAAAGCCGCGATTTCGCAAGGAAACCCTTAAAACACAAGAAATATCGCCAACGCGCATAGACGATGATTTCTCGCAAGGAATATCAATGGTGGCTAGAGTGAGCTGAAATGGCGCGGAGCGAGTCCGTGACGGGGCACATTTTTGGAGGCAGGTAAGCGATGAGTTTAAAGAGTAGAGAAGCCGCACAGCGGATGAGTTGGACGCTGGGATCGATTTTGGGAGTGGTTGTTCTGGTGGCGTTGATGGGGTTGAATCCGGCGCTGCGGGCGCAAACGTCGAATGCACAGTTGAGCGGATTGGTTGCCGACCCCAGTGGGGCTGTGATTGGCGGCGCGGAGATCAAGGCGGTCAACTCGGCAACAAATGTTCCGTACACCGCGGTGTCAAACGGAGCGGGGATTTATGTGTTGCCGGAATTGCTGCCGGGGCCGTACACGGTGACGGTGACGGCGCAGGGATTCGGCGAAGTGAAGCGTGCCGGACTGGTGCTCGGCACCGGCGATCACCTGACGCAGAACTTTGTGTTGAAGCCTGGGTCTGTCGAGGTGAGCGTCACGGTGAACGGAGGACAGACGCTGATCTCGTCCGATCAGGCAAGCTCGGCAGACGTGCTGGACAACAAGATGATCACCGAGTTGCCGCAGTTGAACCGTGACGCGCTGGACTTGACCGCGACGGTTCCGTCGGTTCAAGGATCGGGGCCGCAGGTTGACCAGGTTCAGACTCTCGCTCAGCAGAACTCAGCGTATTTGATTGCGAATACCGGAAACAGCTACTCGCTTTCCGGCGGCCAGGTCAACGGCTCCTTCATCAGTGTGGACGGAAACCCGGTGCAGGAGGCGGAGTTCAACAACACCAACCGCGCAATTCCAACGCCGGATTCGGTGAGCGAGTTTCGCGTGGAGAGCGGCGTGTTGACGGCCGACCAGGGCAGGTACGCGGGCGGCATCATCTCCATGCAGACGCAGAGCGGAACCAATGACTACCACGGCCGCGCGTTCCTCTATTTGCGCAATCAGGACCTCAACAGCAACGACTGGACTGATAACTCGCTGGGCAACTCCCGGCAGGATTTCCAGCAGAAGAATTACGGCTTCGCCGGCGGAGGCCCGGTGCGCATTCCGCACCTCTATAACGGCAAGGATCACACCTTTTTCTACGGCGCGTGGGAAGGCCAGCGGTTCGCCCAGGGACAGGTAGTAATCAGCAGCATCCCCACCGTCCTGAACCAGCAGGGCAACTTCTCGCAGACTGTGGTCAACTACAACAACGGCAATCCGGTGTATGCGCAGATCTTCGATCCCTTCAACGGAACCTACGACACCAATGCCGCGGACTGCGCGAATACGCCGACGGGGACAGCTCCCTGCTGGGTGCGTCCGCAATTCCCCAACAGCACCATTCCCGCGGCTTACGGCTCCAGCACAACTTGCGGAACCGGCCTGACCTGCCCCATCTCCGGCCAGAGCAAGTTGTTTGCGCATTACATGGCGTTGTGGCCGCAGCCCAATCACGCGCCGGCCGCGAACAACGACCACATGAACAATCGCTACGACCAAATCGATCTGCATACCCCGGTCGACAAATACTTCCTCCGTATCGACGATGCGCTGCGCTCCAATCATCACCTGATGGGCAGCATCACCCGCTCGATGATGACGGTGGACGTTCCTCCGCCTTTCATGCATGCCGCGGAATCCACGACGACCGACGAAGACTGGCTCGGCGCTTTCCTGTACACGTGGACACCGGGGCCGCGCACGGTCATCAACTTCCGTCTGGGCATTGGCGTGACAGACCTGTTGAGCGACGGCGTCTCGGGCGATGCGTCTTTGCCTGATCCGAATATCAACACCTCCACCTGGGGCTTTGATCCGCTGCTGGCCTCCAACAGTGAGAAGACCACCAATGAGATCCCTCCCGTGGTCAACATTGGCGCAAACGCCGGCTCAAGCGCGGGCGGATACACGCATGTGGGCGGCGACCAGTTCGACTCATTCATCACGCAGACCGACAACGGAACTGTCTCGATTGAGCGGCTCTATGGGCGGCACACGCTGAAAGCCGGTTACGAGCAGTACTTTACCCGCTTCACCGAGCAGGGCGGCGACGGCACGGGCGTCATCAACCTGAATGCGGGCGGAGGCTCAAACCAGTATTGGAATCAGAATGACGGCGAGACAGGCAGCCAACTGGCCGAACTGATGATGGGCTCCTCGAATTTCTACACGTGGGGCAATTGGGACATTACGCCCTTTGGATGGAACCAGGCAGCGTACATCATGGACGACTGGAAGGTGAACAGCAAGCTCACCGTACAGCTAGGCCTGCGCTGGGATCATGACGGCGCGCGCCAGGGTCGTCACGTGCCGGGCAGCCTGATCTATGACATGAAGGCCAAAAATGTGCTGACCGCCAATAGCGGCTGGAACTGGGGCCAGGTGACAAGCGCAGAGCCGGGCATTGCGAGCCTGCCCTCGCCCGCATGGCTTTCCCAGGGCGCAACTGGACGCGTGGCCCTGATCGGCACACCGGAGTATCCGCAGAAAAATCTTTACACCACGAACATCGCCAACCTGGAGCCGCGTCTCGGCGTGAACTGGGCCCTGGATGATAAGACGGTGCTTCACCTCAGCGCCGGAACCGTAGACCAGGGCCTCAATGGCCTCTCCACGGACTACATGAGCTTCTACTACAACTCAAATACCTTTAACCAGATTTCTACAACGGACGGAATGCATTGGGTCAGCGAATTGGGCGACGACCACGGATTGCGCTCATTCCCGGCGCTGTCCGCCGGCGGCAATCTGGGCTGGGTGCCCCCGTTGACCAACAACCAGCAGTATTGGAACGCAACCTACGGCGGCGCAGGCAATCTGGATCAGACGGGCACCACGATCAACCACTACGACACGCCCACCGATTACATGTGGGGATTAAGCATCCAGCGCCAGGTGGGCAAAAACTGGGCGGTGACCGGCGAGTACCAGGGCATCAGGGGCATTCATCTTCTCACCAACGTGTGGGGCTGGAGCTTGAATAACGTTCCTCCTGCCTACTACCAGTTGGGAGCCCACCTCAACGATCAGGTCCCCAACCCGTTCTACGGGCAGTCGCAGACATTCTCCGCCGAGCCAACCGTTTCGCTGAGCCAGTTGCTGGCGCTTTCTCCGCAATACGGCGGCACAAACTCAACCTCACCCGGCGAAACAACCTGGGGCAAGTCGTTCTCAAATTTTGCCAACTTCCAGATACAATCGCGCAACTATCGCGGCCTGGAGCTTCTCGCCTCCTACGCCATTCGCAAAACCCTTACCGATGCATCCAGCACCGACATTCACGTATCCAGTCCGGTGTCCGGCGGTCTTCAGAATCCGCACAACCTGATGGAGGGCTACGGGCCGGCGCTCTATGAACTGCCGCAGACCATGAAGGTGAACTACTCCTACGATCTACCCTTTGGCCAGGGCCGGCAATGGTTGAACTCCCCTGCCGGAGTGGGTGGCCATGTGGTGGATGCGGTCGTCGGCGGTTGGGCGGTTGCGGGCATCACCACCTGGGAGCCCAAGGGAACACCGGTGCTGGTGCCGGATGTCGATGGCGGCAATACAGCGCCGGGAGCCGCGCTTCGCTGGTCCCTGCTGAACAAGAACTATCGGCGATCAGGCGCCAACCTGAGCAATGCCCTGGTAGTGAACGGCACCTGGGCCAACTCGGGCGGGCAGGGAGTCCTCAACTCGACTTCATTCTCGCGCACTCCTGACTACACTTTCGGCAACGCGCCCGTCATGTTCAGCAATCTGCGTAATCCAGGGGGGTTTTACACGGATGCCAGCATTCTGAAGAAGTTTTATGTGGGCGATGACAAAACGCGCAACTTCGAACTGCGGCTCGAGGCGCAGAACATCCTCAACCATCCGGTCTTCGGCAACATCATTTCCGACCCGGATAATCCCACCTTTGGCGGCATCAACGGGAAGACGGGCCAGCGCGTAATGCAAGCCGGCCTCCGGTTCTTCTTCTAGAGTGGGAGTGCGCGGCTGGAGGCGGCGAAACGTTTTCGCAATCGCCGCTTCTGGCCCGCTCCCAAGATGGCACAATCGGAAAACAATGAAAGCCTGCCGAGCGGCGAAGTCAACCTTCGCATCGAGCAGGCTGCGTGGAGGCTGCACAATGCCGGACCCTGAAATCGCGCCTGCGATGGGTAAAAACTGGAAGACGCGCGGATGGGCGCTGGCAGCCGTAATGGGCTGTGCGACGCTCTGCTGCGCCGCGCAGGCCATGGACGCGCACCATTCCGCGGAAGTGAAGACAACCGATGCGCGCGTGGAATTGAGGGCCGGTCCTGTGGCGCCGAGGCTGGTTCGACTCTCGGGCGCGTCCGGCCCCGCCTGGAGCAACGATGAGCAAGAGACGCTGCCCGCGAGCGTCGAAGTCAACGGGGCCCATGTCCCTCTCACATGGCAACTGAAGCCGGAGCTCGGCCATAAGGATCCTCGCAAGGTCAAGTTTGTCTACGAGTCCGCTTCGCCTCACCTGCGGCTCAATTGGATCTGGGAGGCGCGCGCAGGCTTCGGACCCATCGAGCATCGCATTACAGTTGAAAACCTGGGCGACCAGGAAGTCTGGCTGCCCATGGTTGACTCGCTCCGCCTTGACTGGCGCACTCCTCCGGATGCTGCGCTCCGGAATATGTACGTCGAGAAGGGCGGAACCACGCCAACGACTGTTGGAACGCACCTGGATACTATCGGAGACGGTTATCGCTGGACCGGCAAGTCCTCAACCTACGGCTTTATGCCGCATGGAGAACCGCGCGAGATCATTCCCGCCGAATTTGTTTACACCGACGGCGGCGCGCAGGCGGGCTGGTACACGGGCATCGAATTCAGCGGCAGGACACGCGTAGCACTCGAGAGAAACGGGAACAGCTTAAAGAGCGTGCTGGGGCTTGATCCCGATCCGGGGCCGTTCAAGACCAGGCTCGAACCGGGAGGGAGTTTTGAATCACCGATCGTGTTTCTGGGCGCTTTCAGCGGCGGCCCGGACGGAGCGGGGAATCAACTGCGGCCATGGGTACGCGCGGTGCTGGGCAATCCGCTGACGTGGAAGGACCCACAGTATCCGCTGCTGGTAAACAACAGTTGGGGCGACGGAATGAAGGTCGACGAGGCGCTGGCGTTCAAGATGATTGGCGAATCGAAGGAACTGGGCCTGGAGATGTTTCACCTGGATGCGGGCTGGTTCCGCGGGGTGGGCGACTGGTATCCGAACCCGAAGAAGTTTCCCCATGGCTTGGCGGTGATTGCCGATGAAGCGCACCGGCAGGGCCTGCGGTTCGGCCTGTGGACAGACTGGACGCAGGCCGCGCTGGACACCGAGCCGGGAGCATTGAATGTGCGCGATCCCAAGGTGCGCGATTGGCTGGTGACCGATCTGCCTCCGGACTGGAAGCCGGAGGATTTCAAGGGCCAAACGATCGATATTGGAGACCCGCCGGCGCACGACTACGCCGCCAAAGAAGTGAAGCGGATTGTCGAGAGTTATCACCTCGACATGCTGGAGCACGACGGCTACCTGGTGGCGCAAGGCTGCATACGCGACGACCATCCGCACGCGCCGCCAAACCGCAGCACCATGCGGATCGTCCACGACTGGGGCTCGGATTTTGTGGTGGCCTCGAACTCGACGGATGTCAGCTACCACGCCGTTCATGCCTACTACGACATCTATTCGAAACTGCGCAAGGAGCATCCGGGGCTGCTGTTTGAGATCTGCGATGACGGCGGCCGCATGGTGGACTTCGGCTCGGCCGCGCATGGCGATTACTTCTCCATTACGGATACCTACGATCCGCTTTCCAACCGGCGCGCCTTCTATGACACCAGCCATGTGCTGCCGTCGGCGATGCTTGAGAGCTATGTGGAGAAGTGGCCCACGCCGAAGCCGGAGAATTTTCTCTACATGCTGCGCAGCGGCATGATGGGCTGGGAAACCATCATGATGGACACCGAGGTCTGGACTCCCGAACAGCACGCGGCAGCGCGGCAGGCGTTTGCGCTTTACAAAACAGAATTGCGTCCGCTGATTCGCGACGCGCGGCTCTTCCATATCTCAGATCGGCCTGACGGCGTGCATTGGGATGGGATGGAGTATTGGGACCCGGCGCGCGCCAAAGGTGTCGTGTATGCCTTTCGCGGAACGGTTGCAGACGAGGCGGAGCACCGCTTCGTGTTGGTCGGGCTGGATGCGAGAAAGCATTACCGGCTGCATTTTCAGGACGGCAGCGCGCCGGACCGCGAGGCGAGCGGCAAGGAACTGATGGGTGCCGGATTGACGGTGCATTTGCAGACGCCGTTGAGCTCGGAGCTGGTGTTCCTTGAAGACGCGGCGGCGAGGTGAGAGAGGACAGCCGGATGGAGCAGGAAAAGCTCGGATCGAAAGGCGAGTTTGCGGGGCTGGTCGCGGTTGTCACCGGGGCCGCGCGGGGGATTGGCCTCGCGATTGCCGAGGAGTTGCATGGGCGCGGGGCACGGCTGCTGCTGGTGGACTTGAATGCGGCGGGAGTGGCCGCGACGGCGCAGGCCATGCGCAAGGGCGCGGATGCGGACGTGGATTTTGTGGTTGCCGACCTTGCCGAGCCTGCGGCGATTGTTGGGCTGGCTGAGCGAATCGGGGCGCTGGCGGCGAAGGTTGATGTGCTGGTGAACAACGCCGGCATCGAATACGATTTGCCGTTTAACGAGGTCACCACCGCGGCGTTCGACAGGGTGATCGCCGTCAATCTACGGGCTCCTCTGCTGTTGAGCCAGGCGCTGACGCCGCTGTTTCCGGCTGGCGGTGGGGCCATTGTGAACATCAGCTCCATTCACGCCAGCCATGCGTTTCCGAATTCGATTCCCTACGCCTGTTCGAAGGCGGGACTGATAGCGCAGACGCGGAACCTGGCTCTGGAGCTGGCGCCGAAGAAGATTCGCGTGAATGCGGTTTGCCCTGGATACATCGATACGCCGATGTGGGACGAATGGCTGCGGACGGCGGAGAATCCAAAGGCGCTGGCGGAACAGACCCTGGCGCTGCACCCGTTGGGCAGGCGCGGGCTGCCTGAGGACGTGGCCCGAGCAGTCGCTTATCTGGCAGGTCCCGGCGCGGAGTGGGTGACAGGCACGCATCTTGTTGTCGATGGTGGGCTTACCATCCGCGCTCATCCGTGATCGAGTGGGCGTGATCGAGTGGGATATCTCATAAAGAACGCAGCCGCAGGTCTCTCGACTTCAGTCGCAGCGGTCCCGCGCTCAAAATAACAGACGCGCAGGACTGCCGGACGCGCAATTAAACGATAGTTTATGCCGGATTACTGATATTCAAGCCCAAGTTCCGAAGTTTAAGATGGTTTCGCCCTTTCTTTGACTGCGGAGACGATTTGAAAATGAAAAAACACAAGGCGGACCTGAGCGAAACGCTCAAACAGGAGTTCAAAAAGGACCTGGAGCTGTTTGAATATTTTCTTGTCCTGCTCAACGACTCGAGCCCCATTCGCAATGTGGAGCTGATGTGGGCCGACGATCTGGAGCTGTTCGACCCCAGTCAGGCGCCGCGGGTAAATACAGGGGACGCGCTGGTGCAGTTGCAGCCGGCGAACGAGGTCGCGCCGGAACGGACTTCGCCGAGCCCGAGTACCCATTTTTGCGACCTGGTGCATGGGTTTGGCGCGCACGAGGAGACGACCTGCGCGCACAGCGACAAGCCGGCCAAGGAACGCTGCCGCGCGACGGGCAAGAGTCAGGTTTATCCGTGCCACGTGGGGCTTACCGACATCGCGGTGCCGGTGGTGTGCGAGGGGCGCTACCTGGGTACGCTGTTCAGCGGGCAGGTGCTGGCTGTGCCGCCTACGGCAGAGGGCTTTGCCCAGGTAAAGGAAACGCTGCAGGGACAGCCGCACATCGACATGGCGCGGCTTGAGGACGCGTATTATCGCGTGCCGGTAGTGACGACGGCGCAGTTGGCAGAGATGCTGCGCATGCTGGAGGTATTTGCGCGGTATCTGGCGAATGCGTGGAAGCGTCTCGAAATTATGAGCGAGTTTCAGCGCATGCGGGAACGGGAACTCGCGCTGGACCGGCGCGAACTGGCGGAAATGCTGCTGTCGGGTCAGGCCGGCAATGTGGAATCAGTGAGGGCGCTCGCGCGCAACGTCGGCCTTGAGCGTTATCCGGACCGCGTGCTGGTGATGCGGTTGCAGGGAGCCATGGACGAGACACGCGACTCCCTTACGACATTTGCGCCCAGTCGCGGCGAGGAGTTGGGTATGCCGAAGGAGATTGGAGGCAACCTGGCGCTGGCGCGCGCGGCGCACATGATCGAGGACCGGTGCCAGAGCTGGCCCAACACGCTGGCCACGGTCGTGACCCCGGGTGAGATGTGCATTTTTACAGCGCAGAAGTCACGCACGCCGGGCAACGAACGGATGCTGCTGGAAGAGATGGCGCATACGCTATTGAGGATTGCGCGGGCGCAGGGATTTCCGCTGGCCCGGGTGGGTATCAGCAGTTTGCACCAGCAGTCGGCGGAGTTACTGCGGGCGTATCACGAGGCGGCATCGGCGCTGGAGTCGGGGCATTCACCGGTGAACTGCTTTGAGGCTCTGCCGGAACCGGAGAAGCAGCCGGCGCAGGCGCTGGGGCGGCTCTTGCGTGCATTGCAACTGGCCGATTCGACGGCCATTACTGGCGCGCTGCGGGAGTTTCTGGCCAGCGCGGCTCCGGCTGCAGGGACAGTGGCCGAGCTGCAGCAGGCGCGCGGGCTTTTGACCTGGGCATGCGAACACCTGGCGCGGGAGCTGGGAACCATGGGCATCAGCGCGGCGGTGACGAATGCGGCCAAGGAGCGGGCGGTGCAGATTATTGTGGGGTCGCCGAGCTCGTTCGCCATGGCGGAGGCGTTCCGCGGTTACGTGGACAGCCTGCGGCAGCAACTGGTGCAGATGTTCAGCCAGCGCGAGGAAAAAATTGTGAGCGAGACCCACAGGCTGGTGCGGGATCTGGGGCCGGAAAAGGTGACTATCCAGGACCTGGCGCGGGATTTGAAGCTGTCCGCCGGACACCTGGGTCGCGTCTACAGCCGCACCACGGGACATACGCTGGAGGAGTATCTGATTCGTCAGCGGCTGGAGATGGGCAAGCGGCTCCTGCTCGATCCCCGGCTGCATGTGGCCGAAGTCGCGGACCGGTGCGGATTCTGCAATCCGGCTTATTTTGCGTCGGTGTTCAAGAAGTACATGCACTGCACGCCGCGAGCGTATGCCAGCCAGCCGCAGCGGTGGGGTTCAGTGGAAGCGATGCCGGAACTGGAACGGGTTGGATAATAAGTTTTCGTTCCGATTTCTATTCAATCTGCCTTCTGAGGTTTTATTCAATTTTTCGTTCCGATTCTGATTTAAGGAGATGCGATGCGGGCTCTGGTTTATACAGCACCTCATGAAGTGACGCTGGAAGATCGCCCCCGTCCGCGGCCGGCGGCAGGGGAATGCGAGATCCAGGTTGCGGCGGCGGGGATTTGCGGGTCAGACATTTCAGGATTTCTGGGCCACAGCCGGCGGCGCATTCCGCCGCTGGTGCTGGGGCACGAACTGGTGGGACGCAGGGCAACAGATGGGAAGCGCGTGGTTGCCAATCCGCTGATCAGTTGCGGGCGCTGCGCGGCCTGCCTCAGCGGCGCGCAGAACCTGTGCGAGAGATGGCGCCTGTTGGGGATGGACCAGACGGCGGGATGCTACCAGGAGTTTGTGAGCGTGCCGGAGACGCAGGTGTATGAGATTCCCGACGAGTTGAGCGACCAGCAGGCGGTGGTTGCCGAACCCCTGGCCAACATTGTTCACCTGTTCCGGATTGCGGCACCGCTGCCGTTCTTCCGCATGGGGATTGTCGGCGGAGGAACGATGGGTTCGCTGGCGCTGCTGACGGCCAAGCGGCTGGGTGTGCGCGACGTGCTTGTCCAGGACGTGAGCGAGGTTCGGTTGGAGACGGCGCGGCGAATGGGCGCATCGCTGGCGGCGAATGTGAGTACAGAAGCGGGCCGCGAGGAAGCAAAGCGGTTTGCGGGGCATGGGCTGGATCTGGTACTCGATGCATCGGGCGTGGGGCCGGCGCGGCAGGCGGCGTTCGATCTGTGCAGACCAGGGGGACTGGTGCTGCTGCTGGGCATGGGCCAGGAGCGGAGCGAGATCGACTTTGTGACCAGCATTCGCAAGGAGCATCGGGTGGCCATGTCGTTCGCATATACGCCGGTGGATTTTGAGCGGGCATTGGGACTGCTGACTGCGGGTGAAATCGATCTCCGGCCGTGGACGGTGGAGCTGCCGCTCGAAGAAGGACAGCAGGCATTTGACCGGATGATAAGCGCACCGGGAGAGACGTTGAAAATGCTGCTGCGAGTGAGCTGAACTGGCAGCTTCCGGATCCGGGAATGTCGGAGTAGCTGTCCAAATCCGCAGCGCCATCTCAGTTGCCGAATAAATATAAGCCGAGGATGAGAAGGACGACGTTGTTAATCACGTGCATCAGGACTGTGTTGAATGTCGAACCAGTTGCACGACGAACGTATCCAGTGGCAATCCCAGCGAGGAAGGCATAGGGCAACACAACCGGGTAGACGTGCATTGCCGCAAAGAGCGCAGCCTGTACCAGGAGCGCGGGAACGAAGCGCATGTGCCGATTCAACCACGAGAGCATGAGCCCTCGAAAGAAGACCTCCTCAAAAATAGGGACGAGCAAACAGCCGCGAAGAATCGCGATCACCCAGGCGGATGAACTCTGGCCCTGTAGACGTTTGGCGTCAGTCGCCACAGCGGTCAGTTGCGCAAGAAGCTGCGCGAAGCCTCGAAAAAGCAGACCGAGACATGCATACGCAAGCGCGCAGGCAGCAATGAGTACGATGGTTGCACCGGCTGCGAACACGAGGTCTTTGACGCCGGTAAAGTGGAGCGCAATGGGAGGGCGACTTGGCGGCCGAAACGCGTAGCAGAGAACGGCCACAAGCGTTGCATACACGGCAAAGGTAACGATCTGTGGCAGTGCAGGTCCGAGCAACCTGGCCATTGTTTTCGCCAGGCCGTAATAGGTGACCATTCCAATGCAGGCCGCGCCACAGACGGCTGCCATGAGAGAGAGGCCGAGTCTGCGGCCGCTGACCAGGACCTCCGGCTCTGAAACGGATCGCATTCTCATCATCGCCATTCGTGTTCTCCGGGCCTTGTTGAGAGATCGGAAGTTGACGAACCAGCGACGCGTCACGTCAGACAGGGCAGTAGTGCGCCGGACCCATTAAACATGGCCTATGCAGCGTCGCCGATCGGGGCGGTCTGCTCTCCCTTGCGATTTCTGGTCAGTGCCACGGCGACTGAAAACATCCAGATGATGCCCAGGTACCTGGTGATGGGGATAAAGAAGTTTGCCGGATATGCAACGAGGCTGAGGGAAGAGAGTTCTCCCGTGAGTGCCATGAGCATTCCAAAGGCGACCAGCCATCGCGGGAGAAGCCGCATGAAGTAGCAGGTGACCGACACGCCCGCCGCCAGAAGGCCGAACCCAACCGCGAAGACGACTCCGCCAAGCAGGAAGTTGAGGAAATTGACCATCTTTACGATCGGCGCGGAGGCCAACACTTCAGGCACGGACAAGATCCAGCCCACAATGCCGGAGAGGATTAACGCGATGGTGGCGATCAGGCCGCCCAGGAACGCGATGTTTGTGCCGGCTGCCCGGACGCCCAGATAGCGCAGGCGGCTGACGATTGTAACTGCAAAGATCCCAAAGGGGATTGCGGAGCCAAATAGGAAGAAGTTGCTGACCCGCACCGCCGTCGGGCTTAGCGCGAGGAAAGCACGCAATTCCTCGGCGGGTGCGAATGGGGTTGCGTAATGCGCTCCGTGCCGGAGCACCGCTGCTGCCACGAGACCGCTCGCGAAGATCAGGACGTGGACGGTGACGAGCAGAAGAAGGGAGGGGCCGTGAAAACGGGAAGTCGATTTCATAATAAAATCATTTATTACATAAACGAATGAATTATGCAATAATTTTGAAACGAAGATGACTCAAAATGAGATGGGCTTAAAACAACCGGCGTTCCTGCTTGCCCAGCTTGGAGCACATGCCGCTTCGCAATTTGCTGAAAGATTAGGGGTTCTGGAGCTCACACCGGCAGATGCGGGAATCCTGCGACTGCTACGCGCCGATGCGGGACTGAGCCAACAAGAGTTGGCGCAGAGGCTGCAGATTCATCCGAGCCGGCTGGTAGCGATACTGGACAATCTCGAGAAGCGGGGACTCGTCGAGCGCAGACCCAACCCGGGCGACCGGCGTTTGTATTCCCTTCATCTGACACAAGCCGGTGGGGAAATCCTTGAAAAGATCGGCGGCGTGGCGCGGAAACACCAGGATGCTTTGCTCTCTAGTATCAGTTGGGAGGAGCGCAATACACTCGCCGCTCTTTTGTTGAGAATTGCAGACCAGCAAGGCCTCGTCCGAGGGGTCCACCCTGGATATCAGCGGTTGGGAAGACCGAAGCGCGCTGAGGCCAGCAGAGAGAAAAGCGACGGCCCACCCGCTGGGGAAATTTAGATGCCGCTAATACGTCCACAACTCTCCAGGCCAATTTTCACCCTATGTAAGGGGTTCATTTGCGAGCGTGCGACGAACCGGCTGGAACCCCGGAATCCAACAGGGGTCAATGCAGTGTTGCGCGAACAGGATTGATTGTTCAGCAGCGCATTCCTTTCGCTTCAGTCGCTGCTCAGGCATACTTGTGCGTGGAGGGTGACGATGAATTGCAGGAAGTTATGGATGGTGGTGGCAGCTTGCGTTTTGTTCTCTGGCATGGCGCGGGCGCAGGCTCCGAACGCGCTGACAACCCAGGAGAAGCAGGACGGATGGCAGTTGCTGTTTGACGGGCACGACCTGAAGGGATGGCACTCGTATCTGCAGAAGGGAACGGGCGCGGACTGGTCAGTTGTCGATGGTTCAATCCAACTGAAGAAAACTAACCAGGACCCGCAAGCCGATTTTACGGATATTGTGACGGAGGGCGAGTACACAAACTTCGATCTGAAGCTGGAGTGGAAGGCGCGTCCCTGCATCGACAGCGGCGTGATGTTCTACGTGCATGAATCACCTGAGTACCACGACACCTATGATACGGGCGTGGAGATGCAGATTGCGGATTTGGCCTGCACTGTTCCGGACAGCCGCGTCCTGATGGAGCGCTCCGGCGATATCTTCGACATGATCTCAGACAAGGTTGAGTGGGTGAAGGACGCGGGAGAGTGGAATCAGTTTGAGATTATCTCCAACCACGGCCACCTGCAGCTATTCCAGAACGGACACCAGGTTATCGAAACGCAGTTGTGGGACGACAACTGGAACAAGTTAATAGCCGGAACCAAATTTGCCCGAATGCCTGGATACAGCAAATACCACAACGGACACATCTCTCTGCAGGGTACCGAGCCGAAAGGCGAACCGGGAGTGAAGCTCTGGTTTCGGAACATCAAAATTAAGAAACTGTAAATGTGATGAAGCCTTTGGTCTTTGCTCTCTGGGTTGTGTTTGCGGTTGGCGGTCCGCGCGCGCAGATACCTGCGTGGGAGCCCTCGCCGGGACATACGCAGATGCCGATATGGCCGGGGGTTGTGCCTAATGCACGGCCTGCCACGGGGCCGGAGTCTGCAACGACGGATACGAAGGAGCTGGTCGCAGGCAGGCCGTGGGTGTATGTAGAAAATGTGTCTCGGCCCACGATGACGGTCTATTCGCCAAAGGGAAAGAATACGGGTGCTGCGGTGGTCGTGTTTCCTGGTGGGGGGTATGAGATTCTGGCCATCGATCTTGAAGGCACGGAGGTCTGTGACTGGCTGACGTCCAAAGGGATCACGTGTGTCCTGTTGAAGTATCGCGTGCCGGCGCCGAGATCGTCTCCGAATTGGGGAGCATTCCCGCAATCGCCGATGGCGCTGGAAGATGCGCAGAGGACGGTGGGGCTGGTGCGCTTTCGCGCGGCGGAGTGGCACATCGATCCGCACAAGATTGGAGTGCTGGGGTTTTCGGCGGGCGGACATCTGGTGGCAGCGATGAGCACGCATTTTGAGCAGCGTTTGTACCCGGCCCAGGATGCGGCCGACAAAGAAAGCTGCCGCCCGGATTTTGCGGTGGCTATCTATCCGGGTCATCTCTCGCTTGACGATAAGAATTTAGAGTTGAATCCGGCTGTTCCTGTCACCCGCCAGACGCCGCCTACGTTCTTGCTGCAGAACGAGGATGACGACGTGGATGGCGTAAACCAATCGCTGGTTTACTACATTGCGCTGAAGAACGCCGGGGTTCCGGTGGAGATGCATTTATACGCGCAGGGCGGCCACGCGTTTGGGCTGCGACGCACGAAGTTTCCTGTGACGAGATGGCCTCAGTTGGTGGAGACGTGGCTGGGGACGATCGGGATGATTTCGGAGTAAGTGCTCTGGAGACGGAATAGCACTGTAGACGGTCGCATTTATCCGGCGAAGCGGTAGCGGTCGATGGTTTCCTGGTTGAGGGTTACACCGAGGCCGGGAGCCTGCGGGATGCAGACGCAGCCGTCTTCTTCAACCGGGAAGTGCTCGATGGTGGTGTGCCAGCGCAGGGGCGAGTGGCTGAGGGAGAACTCGAGCGGCTCCTCGTTGGGCTGGGCGGCGAGGAAGTGGAGATTGGCGGCGATCTCGATGTTGGTTTTGTAGCCGTGGGTGATGACGCGCTTGTTGCGGGCCTGGGCGGCGGCGGCGACCTGCAGGATTCCGGTGAAGCCGCCGACTTGCGAGATGTCCGGCTGGCAGATGCTGGCGCCGCCGTGATCCATCATCTCAATAAACTCGCGGACATGGGTGAGGCCGAGATCGCCGACGCCGAGGGGCAGGCCGTGGCGGCTCATTTCGAGATGGCCTTCGACGTCGTCGAGGGGCAGCGGAGCCTCAAGAAACCAGATGCCGACTTCGCGGAAGATGGGGTAGAGGCGCAGGCCTTCGGCGGCGGTGCGGTAGGAGAGCGCGGCGTCGATGATGATGTGGGCCTGGTCGCCGGCTTGCTGGCGGGCTGCGGCGAGCAGGCGGCCGGTGTGGGCGATGTCGTTAAGCCACCAGGGGTCGGCGGCGAACTTGAAGTTGCGCAGATTCCGGGACTGACCGGCTGCGACCTGGTCGCGGACCTCTTCCGGTGTTTGGGCCATGGGATAGATGGTGCCGTAGGCGGGCAGGCGGTCGCGCTTGGCTCCGCCGAGGAGCGCGTGGATGGGCTTCTTTTCGATTTTGCCGCGCAGATCCCAGAGAGCCAGATCGAGGCCGCCGATGGCATGCATGGTGAGTCCGCGGCGGCCCAGATAATCAGTGGACTCGAACATCTGATGCCACAGCGCGACGGGATCGGAGGGGTCGGCGCCCAGCAGCACGGCGGAAAGTGCGCGCGCGTGATTGTGGGCCGAGGGACCGCGCACGATGGCCTGAATGGCGGGCGCCATGGATTCGGTTTCGCCGATGCCGGTGAGGCCGGAGTCGGTGTGGACGACAAGGACGCAGTCGTCGTAAGAGCCGTCGAAGAGCTCAATGAGAGGGTCTTCTGCGCGGAGATGGATGGCTTCAACAGCGGTGATTTTCATGGGGGTTTTCCTGCCTTTTTTCCTGCCTGACGCGCAATGATAGAACGCAGCCGATAGCCCGGTGAAGACACATGCGGGCAGAGCGAAAGAATGAACCGCAAAACAGGAGCGGGGAGCACAGGCGGCCATTGCCTGCGCGGCAGCGGGGCGGTATTCTCGGCGCATGGATGAGGGGATGAGTGAGAAGAGCCGATTGGGGCTGCCGCTTTGGCTGCTGTGGTCGCTGGTGACCGTGGTGCTGTGGGGTACGTGGGGGCTGGTTTCAAAGATCGCCTCGGACGGCGTGGACGCGTATATGAACCAGTTGCTGTTTACGGCGGGCATTGCGCCGCTGCTGGTTTTTGTGGGTTGGAAGGTGAGCCGGGGAGGGCCGGGAGAAAAGCGCGCGGGGCGCGGCAGGGGCGTGTTCTGGGCTTTCCTTACCGGGATTCTGGGCGGGGTGGGCAATATGGCTTACTTCGAGGCCATGGTCAAGGGCGGCAAGGCATCGGTGGTTACGCCGGTGACGGCGCTGTTTCCCATGGTGACGGTGGTGCTGGCGCTGGTGTTTCTGAAAGAGCGGCTGGGGCGCGTGCAATGGGTGGGGCTGGGGCTGGCGTTTGTGGCCATCTATTTGCTGAACGCCTGATTTTGGCTGCTGGACGCTTGATCGGGGAGGGATGGATTCATGGCTTGGCTTGGGTATGCGATTCTGGCGCTGGTTTTGTGGGGCGTGACGGGTGTAACGCAGAAGCTGTCGACGAACCGCATCTCGAGCGAGCGGTCGTTTTTGTGGTTCTGCTGGGCCATGGTGGCGCTTTCGGGCGTGGTGGTGGTTGTGGCTCGGCCGCATTGGGGGCTGGGAACGCTGGTGGTGGCGTGCTCGGTGGCGGGCGGCGCGCTCAACGGGCTGGGAGCGTGGACCAGCTTCAAGGCACTGGAGTCGGGCGGGAAGGCTTCGATTGTGATCTCACTCATCTCGCTGTTTCCGCTGCTGACGGTGGTGCTGGCGGTGGCGTTGCTGCACGAGCGGCTGACCTGGATGCAGGCGGCCGGCGCGGTGGTGGCGATTGCGGCTGCGATTCTGCTGTCGTTGGAGCCGGCTCCGGCAAAGGCCGAGGCTCAAAGTGCTGGAGTTTGAAACGCCGGCAGACAAAGAGCCTGTGAGGCTGCTTCAGTCTTCGCGGGCGGGAAAGATGCGGCCGCTTTCGTCGATACCGCCGATGGAGGTCAGGCCCTCCTGGGCGGAGAACAGGACGGATGTTTCAAGAGTTGCGCCGGGAGCAAGACGGCGGGCGTGGCCGGCCTCAATCATGGATTGCATCTGGTAGGGATAGCCGGTGGCCGGTTCGAGGACGGCTACGTTGAGGTCACGCCAGCCGCCATGGGTGGCGAAGAGCCAGCAGCTTGAGAAGACTTCCGGGTCAAAGCGCAGGGCACAGGCCAGGCGATTGGCGCGATTGGTGATGCCGCACCAGCCGGAGGCGAGACCAGCGCCGTAGAAGAAATGAAGCGCACGGGAACTGACGCCGGGAACCTGGCGCAGATCGAGCATGGTGTCGCCCATGGGCGCATAGGGCCAGGGAAAAGTGGGCGGCGCATCGCCGAGGGTGCCGGGAAACTCCGGCTCGCGCAACACTGCCATGGCCGGAAAGTCGATGCGATGGCGGTCGGAGACCGCGAATGCGGGATGCAACTTCCAAAGAAACGGGAAGGGTTTGGCGCCTTGATTGGTGAAGCGATATTGAAGCTCGAAGTTTGCGCTCTGAGGGCGCAGCAGGAGGGTGCGCTCCACCAGGAAATTGCTGATAGGGGTGGTGAGACGCAGATGGACGCCGAGGGCGTTGTCGCGCTCGAACGGCTCGGCTTGCCAGCGGCTGGTCCAGAGTTCCCCGTGGTCGGGAAGCTGATGGCCATTAAGCTGGCAGGGCTCGTCGTTGGGGAACAGCTCGTCCCAGCCGCCGCTCCATACATCGTCGTAAGGCGTGCCGGCGTCATGCAGGGCCGCTGAGAGTTGCGGATGGCGCCAGAGTAGATCGGCATTGAGGGGCTTGTAGGTGATCTGGTCGATCTTGGCGCCTGCTTCGGGCACGACGGCAATGCGAAGCAGGCTGTTTTCAAGCACGATGGAGCGCAAGCCCTGCGCGGTCGATGCGGTGGTGAGTTTCAGATCGTACATCAACCTATCCAAACGAAGCTCCAGACTAGCGGGAGTTGTGGAGGCAGAGAAAGAGGGAAACGGCTGGAATATGAAGGATTGATTTGTTTTTTTGATTTTCCGTTCTTACGCAGGAATTTTCTGTGGCGCCCAGACGCGTCGGCCACGCTCCGGATTGCCCCCAGCAAGCGTAGTAGCATCGAATTACCCAGGAGCATTCCATGAAGTATTGCAAGATCGGGCTAACCTTCGTAGTGTTGAGCTTAGTTTCGGTATCAGCGTATGCGAAGAAGGAGCCCAAGTATGAAGCCGCTCATCCTTTGACGCCAGAGCAGTCGGCGTTGGTGGACAAGGCCATCGGGCAGGAGAAGGTACTGATCCAGGCCATACGCAAGCGTACGCCGCTTGTTGAGACCTACATCCAGGACACGCGTCCTGACGTGAAGCTGTACATGGTTCCGGTGGACGACCAGTACATGCTGAGCCGGGTGGACTTTGCCAAGG
>DASXFS010000015.1:0-19655 GCA_036489415.1 Occallatibacter sp.
CGGCTTCAACTGCGGAGCGCCTTCGATGGTCCCGGTGGAATCGATATGAGCGACGATGTGCTCGGCCTGTTCGGGAGTGTAGCCCAGCTTGATGAGCGCTTGAGGCACGGTGTTGTTGACGATCTTGATAACGCCGCCGCCGACCAGTTTCTTGTATTTCACAAGGGCCAGATCCGGTTCCACGCCAGTGGTATCGCAATCCATCATGAAGCCGATGGTGCCGGTGGGCGCGAGAACCGTGGTCTGCGAGTTGCGATAGCCGTATTTTTCGCCGAAGATAAGCGCGGTGTCCCAGCTCTCGCGACTGGCGTCAATCAGCGCGTCAAGCTGCGGCACATTGAAGGGCTCACCACTCTGGCGCGACTTGCCAATGTTGTTCACCTCGGCGCGATGCATGCGAATCACGTCAAGGAACGGCTCGCGATTGACGTAGAAGCCGGGGCAGGCGCCGCCCTGGCGCTCGACCGAAGCGGTGAGCGGCGTGGCCGACGGAATGGGCGGGCAGTTGGCGGCGATCACAGCCGACTGCAGATAAGCCTGACCGCACATGATGGCGGTGAGCGCGGCGGCAAGGTCGCGTCCGGCAGCGGAATCGTACGGCAGACCGAAGGCCATGAGCAGCGCGCCCAGATTGGCGTAGCCCAGACCGAGCGGACGATAGTCGTGCGAGTTGCGCGAGATCGATTCCGTTGGGTAGCCAGAGTTATCCACCAGGATCTCCATCGCCGTGATGACAACCGAGATGGAGTGGCGATAGGAGGCGATGTCGAAGACGCCAGCCGAGTTCACGTACTTCATCAGATTGAAGCTGGCCAGGTTGCAGGCGGAGTTGTCCAGGAACATGTATTCCGAACAGGGGTTCGATGCGTTGATGCGCGCGGTGTTCTTGCTGGTGTGCCACTTGTTGATGGTGGTGTCGAATTGCATGCCGGGATCGCCGCAAAGCCACGTGGCTTCGGCAATCTTCATCATCATGTCGCGCGCCTTGTAAGTGCCCGCGGGCTCATGGCCCTTGACCGTATAGGTGGTGAAGTCGCCGTCGCTCTCATAGGCGCGCATGAACTCGTCGCTCACGCGCACGGAGTTGTTGGCGTTCTGGAAGAAAATAGACGAGTAGGCCTCGGAGTCCGGACCCGACCCGTCGTAGCCGGCCTTGATCAGCGCGAACGCCTTGGCCTCTTCCTTGGCTTTGCAATCGATGAAGTCCATGATGTCCGGGTGGTCCACATTCAGGATCACCATCTTGGCCGCGCGGCGCGTTTTACCGCCGGACTTGATGACGCCGGCAAAGGCGTCGAAGCCGCGCATAAAGCTCAGCGGGCCTGAGGCTTCGCCGCCGCCCGAGAGCAGTTCCTTTGAACCGCGAATCGAAGACAGGTTGGTGCCGGTGCCCGAACCCCACTTGAACAGCATTCCCTCGGTCTTGGCCAGGGTCAGTATGGCCTCGAGCGAATCGTCCACCGCATTGATGAAGCAGGCGGAGCACTGCGGATTGCGATAGCCGGTTGCGGAGTACTTCACGCCGCCGGTGACCGGGTCCCAGTGCCAGTTCTGTCCGTCGGAAAGCGGCTCAAGCCGGTCGCAGCCCACGTTGAACCATACCGGCGAGTTGAAGGCCACCTTCTGCGTCAGCAGCATGTGCGCCAGTTCGTCGTGGAAGATGGTTGCATCCGCGACGCTGGCAAAGTAACCGCCGGCCAGGCCCCAATCGCGGATGGTTTCTGCCACGCGGCCCACCAACTGCCGCACGCCGGTTTCGCGTTCCGGCGTGTCCATCTGCCCGTGCAGATACTTTGAGGCCACAATATTGGTGGCCGTCATTGACCAGTCCACCGGAACCTCAACGTCCTTCTGCTCGAAGATCGAGTTGCCCTTGGTGTCGGTGATAGAGGCCGTCCGCTTTTCCCACTGGACATCGTCATAGGGCGAAGCGCCCTCAGTGGAAAAACGGCGGGTGAACGTGAGCCCCTTCTCGGCATACGGGGCGGCATGAGCAGTGGTGGCAGTTTGGAGTTGGGCCTCGTTCATGGGAATCCTCTCAATAGGCGAAAAATCGGTGAAAAGCATCCTCAGCCGACGCCATGCGGCCAGGATAAGAGCGGGTTGATGCCTGGGCGAACTGTCGGAAACGGGGGGAATGAAATTGCTGCTAATTGTCATTTCTCGACGGCCTGCCGGCGGGTCTTCACGCCGGTTCTGGTTACAGTCTGTTCACAGCCGCAGATGAAAAAATACCGCTCCCTGTGGTACATGTCAACAACAAACCACAATATCTTGTATTTCAGTAACATTCGCGGCATCCGATTCCTAAACATTGGCATTTGGCTGTGGAAAGCTTTAAACAGCCTTGTCCGGTGCGGACTTTGGGCCGGATTTGCCTAGAATCTTGTGCAGAACGAGGCAAGCCGTCACAGCGTCCACACGGCCGGACCCATTCGAAGAGCCTAGCCCCGGCCGGGATCCATGTACAAGACGCAAAAACGGTGCAGATCGCGCACCTGCCTGTGCGAACTGTGGACAATCTGGCCGAAGCAAGCCCGGCGCCACGCGGATGAGCCACTGCGGAGGATGGCCAAGCGAATTACGGGCTGATAGGCTGATTCTGTGCCCGCATCCACCGCATCTCCGCTCCATTGGAAGCCTGTCCTTGCACCTGTGCCCACGACGCTGCGCGGACGATCCGTAACCCTGGAACCGCTCGATGCTGAACGCCACGGCAGAGCCCTGTGGGAAGCCGTGCGCGGCCATGACAACGTGTGGGTGTGGCTCGGCGACGGCCCCTTTGCCGGCGAAGCCGATCTGTGTGGGTCCCTTGAACAGAAACAGTCCGCCCAAGCCGCGGTTTTTCTGGCCATTATTCCCGCATCCACCGGGCAGGCTGCCGGCTACGCCAGCTACATGCGCATGGAACCGGCGCACGGCGTGGTCGAGGTCGGCAATGTTCTGCTCACGCCTGGTTTGCAGCGCACCAGAGCGGCCACCGAAGCCATGTACCTGATGGCGCGGCACGCGTTTGAAGACCTGGGCTACCGCCGCTATGAGTGGAAGTGCAATGACCGCAACGAGCCCAGCCGCCGCGCCGCCCTGCGCTTCGGTTTCAGCTTCGAGGGCATCTTTCGCCAGCACATGGTGGTGAAAGACATGAGCCGCGACACCGCCTGGTTCTCCATGCTCGACCATGAGTGGCCATCGCGCAAACGCGCCTTTGAAGCCTGGCTCGACCCTGCCAACTTCGACGCAGAAGGCCGCCAGCGGCAAAGCCTGGCCTCGATCTCCGCTGCAAACTTATGATTGCAAAATAAATAAGGCTCCCTGAAAAATGGGCGCCTTATTTGATTCTTCACTGGCTGTCTGAGCGGACATCTCGGTTTCCGGCGATGCCCGGCTCATTGGCTGGCTCCTGCCCTTAACGCCAGTAGTAGTAGCCGCCGGTCATGTAGTAGGGCCGGTAGTACACCGGTCCATATCCATAGGGATAAGCCGCTGCGTACTGAGGTCCATAGCCGTACGGTCCGCGCCGGTAAAGCGTGGGGCCGCCGGGATAAAGCCCCTGCGCCAGCCGCGCCGCTTCCTGCGCGTTCACCGGATTGACCGTCAGAGGTGTATTCAGGTGGAAGGTGACCAGCGCTTCGGCCGGAATCCACGCCCGCGGTCCGCGGGAAGCGGCTGAAGCAGCTGTCCCTGCCGCCACGCCTGCTCCGGCGCCGACGGCGCAACCCACGCCGCGGCCCACGGCGCAGCCGATAATGGTCCCCAGGATTCCACCGCCGACGGCACTGCCCACGGTCTGGCCCGTCTTACTCGGGCCCTTCACCTTGAACTGGTCGCTATCCAGCGGATAGCTCTGGCCGCCCAGATCGAGCGACGTCAACTTCAGAGCCAGTTCCGGGCTGCCGCCCAGGTCGCCAGCATTCTTGCTCTCTGTGACAACGCCATGCACGGTGGCTCCGCGCGGAATGGCGAGGACTCCACCTACGGCCACGTCGCGGATCACGGTGAACTGAACCGGAGTGCCGTCCTTGGCTCGCTTGTTGTCTAAGGCTTCATTGGTCCGCACCTGCAACAGGGTTCCCTGGGAGACGGTTACAGGTCCCTTAGGTTCCTCGTAAGTGGGCCCCGGAGGCGGAGGCGGTGCTTGTTGCGCATATTGCCCCTGCTGGGGTGGATATTGCCCCTGCTGCGGAGGATATTGAGGCGGATAAGGCGCTCCCGGGGCATACTGTGGGCGCGCGGGCGGGTAAGGGGGCGGAGGTTGGACCTGGCCCTGGTCCTGAGGCTGAGCCTGTCCCTGATCCGGCATAGGCTGCTGGCCGTCGCCGGGCGCGGGAGGCGCCTGCGCCGCGTCGTCAGGCTGGTTGTCCTGCTGCGCATTCGGGTCTGCCGGTTGAGCGTCCTGTGCATCCTGCGGGTTGCCGACCTTCAAATTGTTGTTGACCTTGGTCACGCCCGTCACGTGCGAGGCGATGGATTCCGCGAGTTCGCTCGAAGCCTCGGTCGAAACCGTTCCGGAAAGGGAAACCTCGCCCTGAATGGTAGCGGCGGTAATCAGGTCGTCCTTCAGCGCCTTGGAGGCATCCAGGGCGTGAACCACGTCCATCTCAATCTGTCCGTCCGAGCGCTGGCCTGCCTGCGCTGAAGCGGCTGAATCCGGAGCGGCTGAACTTTGTCCCTGGGCAACCGTAAACGCGCCGCAAAGCAACACCACCCCGGCGGCCGCCAGAATCTGCTGCAAAACCCTGTTCAGAAATGACCGATTCATAACCAATTCTTCTCCTCTGCCTGAGGTGCTGCTCCCGTTTTTGCCCATTTGACCCTTATTCATCTGTTTGGACGACGCCATCCCTTTAGACGGGCTTTTCCGAGAGCCGTCACGAGTAGAAACCCGAACCGCGGGAAAAAGTTCCGCGCCTGAATAGAAGATGCAAAACTCGCCGCTATGAGTCATTATCCGATGCAAAGGTTTAGCGCCAGGTGACTTCTGCAACAAATGGGGTGGTCCCGCATCCAAAGAAGCAGGGGGTCAAAAGATGGCTGAGAGGTTGAAATATGGAAAGGCATTTCCGGATGGAATTCACGCTCTGATGGGCCTGGGAAAGGCAATCAGCGCCAGCGGCCTGGAATCTTCGCTGCTGGAACTGGTCAAAACGCGATCGTCGCAGCTCAACGGCTGCGCCTTCTGTATTGACATGCACACCAAGGACGCGCGGGCCGCGGGCGAAACCGAGCAGCGCCTCTATGCACTCTCGGCCTGGCGGGAGACGCCCTTTTTCAGCGCGCGCGAGCGTGCCGCGCTGGCCTGGACTGAAGCCATCACCAACATCCAGCAGGGCCATGCGCCCGATTTTGTTTATAACGAAGCACTCTCAGAATTCGGCGAGGCCGATCTGGCGAAGCTCACCCTGGCCATTACCCATATCAACTCCTGGAACCGCATCGCGATCGCCTTCCGCACCGAGCCTGGGACTTACCAGCCTGCCGCGCATAGTACCGCCTGATCCAGGCTGCAAAGTTGTGCGTGGTTGCCGCGGGTATGCGTTTCGGCAAAGAACGCGGCGCACTGTCCGCGTCATTTTCATTGCACCATTGGTAAGGAAAGATGCGCCTCAGCGTTCGACGGGCGCCGCAGGCAAGGCTGTGCGCAACGGCACGGGAGGAGCAGCCATAGAAGGCAAGCGGTCGCGATAGCGCAGCATCATAGGCACCAGACGCCGGGCTGCCCAATAGCGCGGAATATAGGCTGGCGGGTTGGAGGCGCTGCGCCACAGCCAGCCGAGGCCGGCGTGATCTACCCATACCGGAATCCGCACCTGGTCTCCGGACAGAAACGCAATGGCTGCGCCGATGCAGTGAATGGCGGGCTTATAGCTCAGATTCCGCTTGAGATAAAGACCGAGCAGCTCCTGCGTGCCACCGCCCAGCCCCACGACGATGTGGCGCGGACGGCGCTTCTCAATCTCGCCCAGCAGTTCCTCATCCTCGAAGACCGCGTCATACATGGGCGCGAGATACACGCTGTCGTGCTCAAGGTGAACCCCATGGTCATTAAGCCATTTCACATTGCGGCGTGCTGAGTGTTCCGTTGGCATCACCCAGAAACTCGAACCGGCTTCGCAGAACTCAGGCCGCTGAATCAACGCCCGCAGATACTTCAATCCGGAAACCTTGGGTATGTGGTCCCCCTGCATGAGATTCCAGGCCGCGACCATGAGCGCACTGTCGGCAAGCGCAAAATCCGCGCCCAGCAAGGCTTCCCGGTACCCCTTGTCATGGACCAGATTCGTTAGCGCCGGAGCAGCAGGAACCACGACCAGGCCGCCCGCGCGAGAGAGCTCGTCGATTGCGGAGTGCGCATCGCCAACGATGAAACGAACCCCGAGAATCTGTTGGAAGCGAACAGAAAGGCCCATTGATTGCGTAATCCCCAGGCTAGCTAGAAGGTCCTCTGAGTATCGCAAACACTGGGTGGAATGAAAACAGTCAAATAGTACTCGCATATAAGGTAACCAATAACAAAAAGGTAAGTTACCTTGGCTTGGCTTGAACTCCTGAATTCAATTGCGGATTGGCGCGATGCACTGGATTGAGCCGCTGGCGATGCGGTTGTGTTCCTCATGCACCTCTTTTGGTGCGCCATTGGCAACACAGGGAACACCTGGTGTCAGCCGGTATTCTTTAACTTGACTTGCAGTCGCCGCAAGCGCCTGTTGCTTTCTTTGGATCTTTTCTTCATGGGAATCGCCTTCGCCATCTTATCGAAGATTTGCTCTATAGATACAAAAAGGAGTTAGACGAACTGCACCGCCGAGTGCGGACCTATTCACCGTTTATGTTTCTTTCTAAATAACTTTTGGCCTCTTGGGCGTACTTAGTTTCCGGGCAGCACGCATAACTCGGAATCCTATCCAGAGTTAGTTCCGGCGGTTCATCGTTCTTTGCTGTGAAACAGACTTATCTTCACTTGGATTCGTGTGTTGCGACGGAATATCGGAGATTTTGCTCTAGCGCCGGCGGAGACCGTTGAAGTCGTACACGGCGCCAACCGTGATGCCGTTGGGAGTAAGTGAATGAGGACTTCCGAAGAGCCCAGGCCAGAACTGGTATTCCCAGTCGGCCCGCACCCACACACTGCGCCACGCCCGAATATCGGCCCCGGCGCCATAGGCGGTGATGGTGCGATTGTCATGGCGATAAGTGGGCGGCGAGGCCGGAAGCGGCGGGAAATCGATGCTGCCAAGGCCCGCCAATGCCTTGCCATAAGGACGAACCCTGGCGAAGTGACGCCAAGTGTAAATTGCTCCGCCCAGGCCGGTGTCCTGGCGCATATTGGTGCCCGTGTCATAGAGTTCTGCGTTCGATAACGACGCGGGCAGGCCGAAGTCAATATCCCTGCCTTCCAGTTCCACTCCCAGCCCTCGCAACAGGCTTGGGCCCGGCAGATGAGTCAGGTTCCAGTCAAACCATACGGTGACGCCTTCCATATAGCGCACACGGCCGAATGGGTCGTGGCCCCAATCAAGATTGAAGCGCGAGACACCGGCGCCGGCTACGATGGGCAATCCACCTGCCTCTGCCGATGGAGCTACCTGGGCTAAAGCAGGGATTGCCGCCGCAACCAACAATGCCGCTACGGCTGCCGCGGTTCGCCTGAAAATCATCCTGTGTCTCCTCCAGATGTGCATGCACACGATCGCCCAGTACCGCGGCGGATCCGCAGCTACGGCGCTTCTTCAATGCAATGGAACAATTTCGCTAAAATTCCCCAAAAAATTGCTGCAAAGATTTATGGTAGCGCCAACCGCAGGGTATTTCTCTGCAACTTTCCGGTCGAGCAATCCTACTCGAGTCATGGGGCTGGAGTTGTGGGGCCGGCTGGGATTAGCCATTCAGATGCCGGCGCAGGTCCTCTGGGTGGTTGCAGTGCGCGAATGCTGTTTCGCGCGAGACGCGCCCGGCGCGAACCAGTTCGGCCAGCGACTGTTCCATGGTCAACATGCCGTCGGCGCGGCCGGTCTCGATATTGGCTCGAAGCTGATGATCGTCTCCGCGGCGAATGAGATTCCGGATGGCGCTTGTAGCCACCAGGATTTCAACTGCCGGATAGCGGCCGATTCCATTGGCGGCGGGCAGTAGCTGCTGTTGAATCACGGCCAGAAGCGCGAGGGATAACTGCTGGCGTATCTGAGACTGATACCCGGATGGAAATGTGTCCAGAATGCGTGAGACGGTCTGGGCGGCGTCATTGGTATGCAGCGAGGTGAGAACCAGGTGCCCGGTCTCAGCCGCGGTCAATGCCGCGGCCATGGTCTCGCTGTCGCGCATTTCGCCCACCAGGATCACGTCGGGGTCTTGCCGCAGCACCGCACGCACTGCCTGCGCAAAGCTGAGCGTGTCGATTCCCAGTTCAATCTGCTCCACAAGCGACTTGCGATTGGTGTGCTGATACTCGACCGGATCTTCAATGGTGACGATGTGATCGCGGCGGTTGGCATTGATGCGGTCAATCAACGCGGCCATCGTTGAAGTTTTGCCGCAACCCGTCGCCCCGGTCAGCAGCACGAGCCCCTGCCGCCGCTCTGTCAACATGGTGAGCGACGCGGGCAGGTGAAGGGTTTCCAGAGTTGGAATCTGCGCCGGCAGCAAGCGGATGGAGGCTGCGAGGGTTCCGCGCTGGAAGTGGAAGTTGGCGCGAAATCTGCCCGTCGAGCCGCGCACAAAACAGAAGTCTACGCATTTGCGTTCCTGCAATTCCTCCAGTTGGCCGGCGGTGAGCAGAGGAAGCAGCAAGCCGCGAATGCTCTCGGCGGACAAAGCCGGTCCGGAATCTGCTGTCAGGTCCCCATTGACGCGCATGGTGGCCGGTGAGCCCGCGACCAGAATGATGTCGGAGGCATTGCGATGGACGGCAGCCGCCAGAAGCTGGTCGATCGACCTCTTCTCGCCCGACTTGGCGGCAATGGCCGAGCGGTTGAGTTGATCGACCAGTTTCGACAGTTCATCCTCGTGTTCATCCATGAGGAGATGATAGGGTTCCGGCCCGGCCGCGGCAATGTTTGCTCATCCCCGCCTGCAACAGGTAGCCTTGAGAGAGACGCATCGAAGCAACTAGTCAAAGCGGTCAAATTCAATTAGGTTGTCAAACTCAGCGCCGTCTAAATTCTGCGCAATCCAAGAAACGAGATAAACCCGCGCATGTCGAAATCAGTTTCCATCTGCGTCATCGGGTCCGGGTATGTCGGACTGGTGGCAGCCGCCTGCTTTGCTGAAATGGGCCACAAAGTCCTTTGCGTAGACAACGATGAAGCCAAAGTAAAAACCCTGCGCGAGGGCGGTGTGCCCATCTTCGAGGACCAGCTCCCCGAGCTGCTCGCCCGTCATCGCGATCGTGGCGTCAAGTTCACCACGGACCTGGCAAGCGCCGTGGAACAGAGCGAAGCTATCTTCATCGCCGTAGGGACGCCGCAGGGCGACACGGGCGCAGCCGACCTGTCGTACGTTGAAGCCGTGGTCTCCGAGATTGCCCGCAAAATCGGCTCCTACAAAGTGATCGTGGAGAAAAGCACGGTTCCGGTTTACACCAACGAGTGGATTCAGCGCGTGCTGCATCGTCATGGCGTTGATCCTGCCAGCTTCGATGTGGTATCGAACCCGGAATTTCTGCGCGAAGGCACGGCCGTGATCGACTTCCTGCATCCTGACCGCATCGTGATTGGCGCCAACACCGAGCGCTCGGCCGAGGTGCTCAAGCGCATCTATGAGCCTCTGACCGGAGGCAGTTATTACAGCCAGCCCGGAGCGTTGACCGGCGCCTGCACGGTCTCTCAGCCGGCGCGCATCGTCGTCACCTCGGCGCAGAGCGCGGAGATCATCAAGCACGCCTCCAATGCCTTTCTGGCGCTGAAAATCTCGTTCATCAACGCGGTCGCCAATCTGGCTGAGGCCGTGGACGCGGACATCGAAGACATCGCCCTCGGCATGGGTCTCGACCGCCGCATCGGTCCCGGATTCCTGCGCGCAGGCCTGGGCTATGGCGGCTCCTGCTTCCCCAAGGATGTGGCCGCCTTTCACTGGGTTGCGCAACAGCACGGCGTCAACTTCCAACTGCTCCAGGAGATCCGCAAGATCAACGAAACCCAGCGGGAAATCTTCTTCAACAAGGTGCTCTCCGCGCTATGGACATTGAGAGGCAAGCGCCTCACCGCGCTGGGCCTGGCCTTCAAGGGCGATACAGACGACATTCGCGATTCCCCCGCCATCGAGGTCATCAAGAAGCTGCTCGATGCGGGCGCCACGGTTACCGCCTACGATCCAGCCGCGATGGAACGCGCCAAGGCCGTGCTGCCCCCAACAGAAAAGATGCGCTATGCCACGGGCCTTTACGAGGCGGCCAAAGACGCCGACGCCGTGCTCATTCTCACCGACTGGAAGGAATTTGCGGCCATCGATCTGGTGCTGCTCAACCAGGCTGTCCGCTTCCCCATCGTGATTGACGGCCGCAACCTTTACAAGCCGCAACAGATACAGGATCGCGGGTTTACCTATGTCAGCGTGGGTCGCCCAGGCATCTATCACGCGCAACAGGGCAAACCGCGCAGCGTAGTATCGTAGAGCCTGTTCTTAGTTATCGAGAATCGGACTTTCCATTTCGTTCACCATCGTTCCAATGCCGTCTTCAAGAATCGCCAAATCGAAGCCGGGTTCTCAGCCCGGCAAAGTGGACCCCTCGCGAATGCATGTACTCGTCACCGGCGCCAGCGGATTTCTTGGCTCCCACCTTACCGATCGCCTGTTGGGCGACGGGCACTCGGTTGTGGGGGTCGACAACCTCTCCACCGGCGACCTTGAAAACCTGGCTCATCTGTCCGATGAGCCTCGCTTCCGATTCGAGCAGAGAGATATATGCCAACCCTTCGACCCTGGCCCGGTCGATTACGTCTTTAATTTTGCCTCCCCGGCCAGCCCCACGGAATATTGCCGCCTTGCCCTTGAGACGCTCCGCGTGGGGTCCGCAGGCACCGAAAACACTCTCGAGATCGCGGCTAAATATGGCGCCGGCTATCTCCACGCGTCCACGTCAGAGTGCTACGGCGACCCGCTCGTGCATCCGCAGACAGAAGACTATTGGGGCAATGTGAACCCGATTGGCCCGCGCTCTGTCTACGACGAGGCCAAGCGCTTCGCCGAGGCGCTGGTGATGGCCTACCACCGCACGCATGGGCTCAACACGCACCTGGTGCGCATCTTCAACACGTATGGTCCGCGGCTGCATCCTGGTGATGGCCGCGTGATTTCAAACTTCATGATGCAGGCGCTACGCGGTGAGCCGCTGACGGTTTATGGAGACGGAAAACAGACGCGCAGCTTCTGCTATGTCGACGATCTGATCGAGGGCATGCTGCTACTGTCGAGCTCCGCCGAGCATCTGCCCGTCAATGTCGGCAACCCGGATGAGTTCACCATTCTGGAGTGTGCCCAAGCAGTACTGGCGGCGGCCGGCTCCGGGAGCGAACTGCGCTTTGAGCCACTGCCCCAGGACGACCCTACGCGCCGATGCCCGGATATTACCAAAGCTCGCACGGCGCTGGGATGGGAACCGCGGATCACGCTGAACGATGGGTTGGCGCGATCGCTGCCGTATTTCAAGAGCAAGCTGGCCGAGGCTCGCTGACGAGGGTTTCCCCGCACTGTTGAGGTTGGGTTGCGCGAAGTTGAATTGCGGTTAGAAAAAAGCCCTGACGCCAGCTATCCTCATTGCCATGCACTCACAAATTTTTGACAGCATGTTCCATCTGCCGCTTCCCATCCTGGAGAAGCTGGCGCGCCCGGCCATCGTTTACCTCGTGCTGGTGGTGCTGCTGCGCATCTTCGGCAAGCGCGAACTGGCGCAACTCAACCCCTTTGACCTGGTGGTGCTGCTGTCGCTGTCGAACACGGTGCAGAACGCCATCATCGGCGACGACAACTCCGTCACCGGTGGCATCATCGGGGCGTTCGGCTTGCTGGCCATCAACTGGCTCGTGGTCCGCATCCTGTTCCGCTCGCCAGCCCTCACGCGCGCGCTTGAAGGCCGTTCGGCCGTCCTCATTCGCAACGGCCAGCTCGATGAGCGGTCTATGACTCGCGAGACCCTGACCCGCGAAGAACTGCTCGCCGTGATCAATCGCCAGGGCTTTGAAGGCTTCCACCAAGTGCGCAAATGCGAACTGGAACCCAATGGGACGTTTTACGTGGAAGCCTTCGAGCCTTCTATCGGCGACAAAAACCATGCCGAGCTGCTGGCCCGCCTCGACGCTCTGTCGCGCGAGGTGACTGCTCTGCGGCCCCAGGCGACTGGCGAATAAGAGGGCGCTATCGCATCAGTTGGCCGGATTCTCCGAAGAGAAGGAAGCCGGCAGTGTTCGTCAGGAAAGTACTAGCGAATTACTTCGAGAGCCGCACTCACCGATAGCTTCGCCCATACCTTGTCTGTCGTCCAAGCGCTCGCACCAAGTGAACCCGCCAGGGCAAGGCAAGCCCGGTCTCCCAGGGAAATTTGGGGGCAGCTTTTCGCCAAGGCCGCAGCCTGTTCCGCCTCAGTTTGGCCAAATGGCACCACTTCAACGCCGGGCAGAATCGCCGTCAGCCTCTCGGCCGTCATGATCGGGCTTTTCTGCGTGAGCTTTCCCAATGCTTCGCACCAGTTGACTGCGCTGATGGATACCACATACAGCGTTGAAACGATCGCCGCGTGAACCCGATTGCCCCCCGGCTCACCGTATACCATGGCCAAGACCGCCGAGGAGTCAAGCACAACGTTAGTCATGCCCCTGCCTGCTCACGCCTGGCTTCTTCGTGCCGCTCCTCTAGAAATTCATCCAGAAGGCCGTCCAGGCTGCCGCGCTTTTCAACAATCGATGCCCTGATTTCATTGAGCGCCATGTCCATGCTCAGGATTTCGATCCGATTGCCATTGATCGCAACAGTCAGGCGGTCTCCTGTCTTCAAACCAAACTCATTTCGTATTGCAGCCGGGAGAACGATCCTGCCACTCTCGCCAAGAACTACCGTTTCCGCCATGGTCTGCCACTCCATCTAGATTATGACATAACCTTAGCTTTATGGCATAACTTCAGCAGAAAGACAGACGAGCAAGTTGATTCGTGCGGTGGCGCTACTCCCACTCAATCGTCCCCGGCGGTTTTGAAGTGATGTCATAGACGACGCGGTTGATGCCGCGCACCTCATTGACGATGCGGCTGGAGATGCGCTTGAGCACCTCGTAGGGCAGCGGCGTCCAGTCGGCGGTCATGCCGTCTTCAGAATGCACGGCCCGCACTGCGGCGGTGTACGCGTAGGTCCGCTGATCACCCATTACGCCTACGCTCATCACCGGCAAGAGCACGGCAAAGCTCTGCCAAATCTGCGAATAGAGCCCCGCGGATTTGATCTCAGCGACAACGATCTCGTCCGCTTCCTGCAGCAGCGCCACACGCTCCGGCGTAACTTCACCCAGAATGCGCACGGCCAGACCGGGGCCAGGAAACGGCTGCCGACCCAGCACGTCCTCAGGCATGCCGAGATCGCGGCCAATCCGCCGGACTTCGTCTTTAAATAGATCCCTAAGCGGTTCAATCAGCTTCAGCTTCATGCCCAGCGGTAGACCGCCTACGTTGTGATGGCTCTTGATGGTCTGGCTGGGGCCCTTGACGCTGGACGACTCGATCACGTCGGGATAGAGCGTTCCCTGCACCAGCCAATCCAATGTTCCATTGGGGCCGCCGGTTTGCTTGGCGATGCGCGTCGCTTCGTCGTCGAAGACCGCGATAAACTCCGCGCCAATCCGCTTGCGCTTGGTCTCGGGATCCGTCACGCCGGCCAGTTGCGCCAGGAACCGCTCGCTCGCGTCCACGGCCACGATATTCAGTCCCAGTTTGCCGCGCAGATTCTTCTGTACGCTCTCAAACTCGTTCTTGCGCAGGACACCATTATTCACAAAAATGCAGGTCAACTGGCTGCCGATGGCCTTATGCACCAGCACCGCGGCCACGGACGAATCGACACCGCCCGAAAGGCCGCAGATCACGTGGCCCGAGCCGACCTTGGCGCGGATACCCTCGACCGTGGTCTGGATGAAGTGGGCAGGCGTCCAATCCCCGGCCGCGCCGCAAATGTTGAAGACGAAATTCTTGATCAGTTGCGGCCCTAGCGGCGTGTGATGCACCTCGGGATGGAACTGCACGGCCCAGATGCGGCGCTCCTCGTTGGCAATCCCGGCGAGCGCGTTGGACGTCACCGCCGTGCGCCGAAATCCGCCGGGCAGCTCCAGCGCCTCATCCCCGTGGCTCATCCACACCTGAAGCGTTGCCGGAAGCCCGGCAAACAGAGGCGTATCGGCGTCCTCAATCGTTACCTCGGCGTGCCCATACTCCCTGAGCGGCGCGGACTTCACCTTGCCGCCCAGGTGATGGACAATAAAGTGCAGCCCGTAGCAGATGCCCAGCACCGGCACGCCCAGTTCCAGCACGCCGGCATCGGCTGCCGGCGCATCCGCGTCATACACAGACGACGGGCCGCCCGACAGAATCACGCCGAGCGGTTTCAACGCCTGAATTTCCGCGAGGGGCGCCGTGCAGGGCAGCACGACGGAGAAGACGTTCTGCTCGCGTATGCGCCGCGCAATGAGCTGCGTATACTGCGAACCAAAATCGAGGATTACGATTGTCTGGGTGTCCACTCCCTAGTGTGGCAGGGCGTGGGGCGGGATGTAAAGACTCATCTCATTTCTTCCTGAGTACGACAGAACAGGTGTAAGCTTTTTAGCAGGAACGGTGTTTTCGATGGGCGTTGTAGACGAAACTCGACAGGTATTACAGGATTTCCCGGCGCCCGAGTTGCGCGAAATCCGAGGCGTTCTTTCGTCCATCGACAAGAGGCTGGAATCGCAGGACAAGCGCTTAGACGCTATCGAAGAAGTCAACCGTGTCCGCTTCGAGGCCATCGTCCAGCGCCTCGAACAGATCCGGCAATCCTTCGCCTTCGACAAGCGCATCTCCAACCTTGAAGAAGACAAGCGCCGCTCCGCCTGACAGAATTCCTGCCGCGCAATCAGATCCCATTAAGCCCAAGGAGAACCCCATGCGTGCCGCCGTTGTTCGCGCCTTCGATGCGCCCCCCTCTTACACCACCTTCGCCGACCCCGTAGCCGAAGCCGGCGAACTTCCAGTAACGGTAACCGCTGCCGGACTGCACCAGATCGTCAAATCGCTGGCGAACGGCACCCACTACGGCAGCACCGGCGAGTTGCCCTTCGTGCCCGGCGTCGATGGCGTGGGACGGCTGGAAGATGGCACGCGTGTCTTTTTCGGCGTCGCGCGCAGCCCTTATGGCACGTTTGCCGAGCGCGCGCTGGCTGCCAAATGGATGTGCATCCCGCTGCCCGATGGCCTGGACGACGCAACGGCCGCCGGCATCGCCAATCCGGCCATGTCGTCGTGGGTTGCGCTCACGGCGCGGGCAAAATTCGTCGCCGGAGAGAGCGTGCTGATCCTCGGCGCAACCGGCGTGGCCGGCCAGCTTGCCATCCAGATCGCCAAGCGCATGGGCGCGCGCCGCGTCATTGCCGCCGGACGCAATCCGCAATCGCTTGAAAAACTCAGCGGCCTCGGCGCCGACGCCGTCGTCTCGCTCGATCAGGACCGCGACGCTCTTGTGGCGGCGTTCCGCAAGGAATGCGCAGAGGCTGGCATCGATGTGGTGCTCGATTACCTGTGGGGCCAGCCGGCGGAATCGGTTCTGCAAGCTATCTCGCAAAAAGGACTGCGCAAGGCCTCGTCGCGTGTGCGTTTCGTTCAGATCGGCGCGAGCGCCGGCGCAACCATCAGCCTGAGCGCCGCTGCTCTGCGCAGTTCCGGACTCGAACTTCTCGGCAGCGGCTTCGGCAGCGCCTCGCTCGATCAGATCAAAACCGCCATCGCCGAGTTCTTCAAAGCCGCCGTCGCGGAGCCATTCCAGTTCAGCGTAAAAACCGCGCCTCTCAGCGAGGTCGAAACCCTCTGGAACAGTCCAGAACGAGGCTCGCGGCTCGTGTTCCAGCCCTGACCAGCAGCGAGGCTCAATTGGCCGGCCACCTTTAGGCCCTAGTTCATCTTCATGCCGGGCATAACGGCATGATCCATATTGTCGTGTCCCTGGTCGTCATCGTCGGTGGACCAGATCTTTGCGGAGGCGCTTTCATACGGATAGACATGCACCATCCATCCGAAAATATGCGGATGAAACTCCCCGCCCGCGGCTTCGCAGGCTTCCCGCGTCGTGATCGAGCCCAGCAGGCCGAACTTGGCGTCGGGGCCAAAGTAGGCAGCCTTTTGGCCGACAGGAGCCTTGCAGAAGTTGGTGTGCCGATGCCAACGCGCGATGCTGAGAGGTATGCGCTGGTTTAGCTCGTCTTCATTGGCGTCAACGCGATCGGTGTACATGGCTCCGACAAGCTTGTAGCCGCCATCCGCGGTTTTCTTATAGAGCAACGACGTGGGTTTGAGCGGATCGAAATGCGACCACGCCTCGCGTCCATATTCCGCCTTGGTGAAGTGGTATTGCGGTTGCGGGATATTGGGAAGGAATATCTCGTAGCCATCGGCCAGGGCTTTGCGGTAGTCCTCATACGGAGCCATGGCGGTTTTGGCAGCTTCAACAATGGCGTCGGCCTTCTGCTGGTCGCCGGGTTGCAGCGGCCGGAGCGTCGTCATATACATGTGTCCGGACATGTGCGCCCCCATAGGCGTCATTGACCCGCCGGCGCCTTGCGCTGAGGCAGCCTTCTGCGGTTCGGCTTGCGTGGACGCGCCGGGCCATGCAGCGGCTTCGACAGCTTGAACGCCGAGCATGAAGCATAAAAGCGTAGTGAGAAAAGAAACCGGACCGATCGAGGACCTTCGGGGATATGAAAACATTGGATTGACCTCCAAGCAAATGTTAGATCGTTTCTGGCCATGGAACCACACGGGTGAGGTCTCTATCCTCGCTGGTGCGGGGCGGGTTCGTCGGCGACCTCTGCCCCGTGATAGCCTTTTCTGCACGACAGCCTATTCCGAGCGGCTGCTCCAGATTCGATCTCCAGATTTAATCCTGGATTCAATATTGGATTCGTATTGGCCGCAGCACAGGCGCTCCACGTACCGGATCCTCCGGCAAGATGCCTCTGTTTCCCGGACAGTTGACCCTGCTATCCGAAGGACACTCGATGAATTGCTTGCGCATCGCTTCCACCCTGATTTTGGCCGCCGCAGCCTCGCTCGCCCAGACTCCCGCATCCGCACAGACCGATAACTCCAAGCCCGCGCTGCCGCCGGCCATCAAGAGCTTCGACCTTTCCGCCATCGACAAGACCGCCGATCCATGTACGGATTTTTATCAGTACGCCTGCGGCAACTGGGTCAAGAACAATCCCATCCCCGCCGACCAGGTGCGCTGGGCGCGTTCCTTCTCGCTGCTCGGCGAGCGCAACCGCTATCTGCTCTGGCAGGAACTGGATGCCGCCACCAAAGACCCCAAGACGCCGCTCGAAAAGAAATACGGTGATTACTTTGCCGCCTGCATGGATACCAGCCTGGTGGAGCAAAAGGGTCTGGAGCCGCTGGAGCCCGCTCTGAAGCGCATCGGCAATCTCAAGGATGCTCACCATCTGGCCGCGCTCATCGGCGAGCTTGCCGAGGAAGGCAGTTCCGCGCCTCTGTTTCGCTTTAGCGTCGGGCAGGACGAGAAAGACTCCTCAAAGCAGATCGCTGAGATCGGCCAGAGCGGGCTCACGCTGCCCGATCGTGACTACTACATCGTCGATAACGCGCGCTTTGACACTATCCGCAAACAATACATCGAGCACGTCACCAAAATGTTCACCCTGGCCGGCGATACGCCCGAGCAGGCTGCCAAAGAAGCCGCGGCCGTGATGGAGATCGAGACCGCTCTGGCCAAGGCCTCCACCAGCCGCACGGACATGCGCCAGCCGGAAAACCGCTATCACATCTACACCGTGGTCGACTTAGAGAAGCTGGCCCCCGACTTCGACTTCACCGTCTATTTCAAGGACGTCAAGATCAGGCCTTTCGACTCCCTCAACGTGGCCACTCCCAACTTCTTCAAGGCCCTCGACGGCCTCATCTCGTCTGAGCCAGTTGACGCCTGGAAGTCTTACTTCCGCTGGCATACGATTCACGCCTCAGCAAGCAATCTGCCCAAGGCATTCTTCGATGAAAACTTCGCCTTCTTCGGCAAGACGCTGCAAGGGCAAAAGGAACCGACGCCGCGCTGGAAGGAATGCACCGCCATGACCGACCGCGCGCTGGGCGAAGCCGTGGGCCAGGACTGGGTGAAGCAGAACTTCCCGGCGGCCGCCAAGGCCAGCATGGATAAGCTCGTGGCCGCGCTTGAAAAAGCTCTCGGCGAGGACATCAAGACGTTGCCCTGGATGACCGACGCCACCAAGCAAGCCGCCGAGGAGAAGCTGGCGCTGATCCGCAACAAGATCGGCTATCCGGAGCATTGGCGCGACTACTCCGCCCTCAAGGTCAAGCGCGATGACCTGATCGGCAACCTCGATCGCGACGCCATCTTCCAGCGCAATTGGGACCTCGACCACTTGGGCAAGCCGGTGGACGAAAAGGAGTGGGGCATGACGCCGCCCACGGTCAACGCCTACTACACCCCGTCCCTGAACGACATCAACTTCCCCGCCGGCATTCTGCAGCCGTCGTTCTTCGATCCCAACATCGATCCTGCAGTCAATTTCGGTGGCATCGGCGTGGTCATCGGCCATGAAATGACCCACGGCTTCGACGATGAGGGCTCAAAGTACGATGGCCATGGCAACCTGCGCGAGTGGCAGACCGCTGAAGACCGCAAGGCGTTCACCGAACGCACCGACTGCGAAGCCACCGAATATAGCGGCTTTGAGGCTGCCCCGGCCCACGGCGACATTGCCGCGCAGAATTTGAACGGCAAACTCACCCTGGGTGAAAACACCGCCGACAACGGCGGCCTGCGCATTGCCTGGATCGCGCTGCTCGATACGCTCGCAGCGGAGGGCAAATCCATCGACGAAAAGATCGACGGCTACACGGAGGCACAGCGCTACTTCCTCGGCTTTGCGCAGGTCTGGTGCCAGAACCAGACCGAGAAATCAGCACGCCAGTCGGCGCTGGTCGATCCACACTCGCCCGGCCGCTGGCGCGTCAATGGAACCGTGCAGAACTTCGACGAGTTCGGCAAGGCCTTCGGCTGCAGCAAAGGACAGCCCATGTACCCAGTGAACTCCTGCCGCGTCTGGTAAGGCCGGGCTGGAAGCGCCGCCACCCCTCGCGCCGGCGCTCTCAGCCGTTGGCATCGCATCTTTCTCCGCGGCTGCCCGGTTACCTTTGCCGCTCCTGCGGCGTCCAAACCGAGACCGCGCCCGAAATCTCTGTTCGACATCAACCGGGTGCTGCTTCAGGGCTTTCCCGTGACTGGGATACCCTGAAAATGCCCAGTTTTGCCCAGTCTCACGTGGAAACTAGGCACAACACACCCTTGGCTTTTACAATGCAGCAGGGACCCATCCCAACCCAGCTCTGCTGTGGAACTAGCAAACTTGGCGGCGCACGCCTGACCAGGATGAAGGAATCGCATGAAGTTTACGAAATTCGGCA
>DASXFS010000016.1:0-64219 GCA_036489415.1 Occallatibacter sp.
GCTGCTCAACCGCATCGCCCTCAACCTGCTCAAACAGGAAACAACTTTCAAACGCGGCACCAGGAGCAAACGGCTCAAGGCCGCCCGGAACCAACCCTACCTGCTCAAATTACTGGGTATTTGATATGCGTCGGCCCTGCATGGTGCAAAGCCTCATGTATGCCGCCCAGGCAGAAGCTGCCACGCCGCGCGCCAAAAGGGAACCATCCTCCATCATTTCCCTGTAGTTATGCGACCGTTACCACCGAAGGTAGCCCTTCCGAGCGCCATGAAAAACGTCAGTTCGCCGTCTTTCCCACGGCCCCTGAACATCACCGAACGCACGCCATTGAGAGGCGCTCCGTTCCCAAAAAGTGGGACGCGCTGGCCCAAAAGGACAATTGTCGGCGCTGCGTTTCAAGGCTCTCATGTTCACTTAGAATTCCCTTTTTGCACCGGGTGCTCTTTTCTACCAACTCCGCACCGCGGTTCAACGCAAGTCGGTGAGTCAGAGCACGCGTGTACCTGATTTCCGCGATTTCGGAAAAGGGAAAGCAATATGATTCGTTCTTTTTTAGAACACGGTACCTCGGTTATCTGAGACGAAAACCAAAGTGGCCGAAAAACAGGGTGAGGATAAACACCATGGCAGCTTCCACAACCACTGACTTCGCCATTCCGGCTTCCACCGCCTGCGTCGGCGCCAGCCGCCGCCGCATTACCCCGCAAGCCGGCCGCGCCTTGGAGATCCTCGGCCACGCCATCGAGTATCTTACCGATGAGTTCGTTCAGTGCGGCTCCGAGCTGTCCCCTAAAAATGGCCAACTGGAAGCGGTGCAACTGCTCATGGCGCTCAATCGGCAGGTCTACTACGAGTGTCCCGCAGTGGTCACGGTAAGCGATCGCATCCGCTCCATGCTCCACCTTCGCGCCGCCTAGCGCCGCGCGCCATCCCCGCAAAGCCCCATCAGGAACTGACGCAGAGCCGTCTCTGAAGGAAAGTTCAAGAAGCCAACCTGCTCACTGCCCCAGCGCCAAAACCGCAAACAACGCCAGCCACGCCACGCTCATCACGTGCCAGAACCATGCGGTCGAGTCCACCGCGATCTGCCGGTACTCGACCCGCTTGAACCAGCCCAGGGTGCATAGGCACACAATCAGCGCCAGTATGCCCAGCACCAGGTGCGCTGCGTGCAGCCCCGTCATTACATAAAAGAAATAACTGGCCGGAGTCGCCCAACGATCGAAAGAAAACCCCTGCGCCGCCAACTGCTTCCACGCAATGGCCTGGCCGGCCAGAAAAACCAGCCCCAGCACCAGCGTCGCTCCCACCCAGGGCAAGGTCCGCCGCATTGCCGGCCGTCCCAGCCCCAGCCACTCTTCCAGCACATCGATCTCGCGAAAGATATTCTGCCGCGCCCGCTCCATGGTCAGGCTGCTCAACAACAGCACCAGCGTATTCAGATAGAGAATGTGCGGCAGCACAACCGGACGCCAGTCGCCCATAAATTCGTGCGTGCGCGGGTCCATGCGCATCCCCGCCTGGCGCGCGAAAAAGAACAGCACCAGCACCGCGAAGAAGATCATGTCCGCCGCCAGGGCCGAAAGCACAAAGAAGCGAACGCGGGTGAGCAACTCGCGCGGGCCGCCGCGCTCATTTTTCCATTCGTCGTCGCCGCCACTGCCGCCGCCGCCGGTCGGCCGCCGGTCCACAGGCGGTTTGCCGCCAATTCCAGGCTCTTTCCGTTCCGTCTCCGATGGGGTGGGCGTAAAGATGGAGGGCATTCCGGATCCCCTGTGAGGATGAGATTACACTCACTGCACGTTTGGACGCATCCGGAATCGAAGAGGATGGATGAAATTTGCCCCAGCCGTCTCATTCCGCAAGAAAATCCGCCGGGAAAATTCCATCGGAGCCAACTCAACCGAGGACAGTCCCTCGAAAAGCGAACCCCGGCAAAGCAAAACTGGGCAAAGTGAACCTCAGCCTCCACCAGTCCGAGATTATTGGTTCCGCGTTTCGATCACCGCATCCACAAACAGCCGATGCACCCGGTTGTCCGCCGCAAGCTCAGGATGAAACGTAGCCGCCATCAGCTTGCCCTGCCTCACCAGCACCGGCCAGCCTTCCCGGCGAGCCAGAACCTCCACACCCGCACCAGCTTCCACAATGCGCGGCGCGCGGATAAAGACCATCTCCAGCGGCCCGCCCGGCAGCTCCGTTTCGGCCATGACAATGGCCGAGTCAATCTGCCGTCCATAAGCGTTCCGTTCCACAATTGCATCCAGCAGACCCAGCGAGCGCTGCGGCGGATTCAGAACCTCGCGCGCCAGCAAAATTGCGCCCGCGCAGGTCCCGAACACCGGCTTGGCGGTAGCGAAATCTCGCAACGTCTCGAAAAAGCTATGCTTGTCTAGAAAGCGCAGCATCGTCGTCGATTCGCCACCCGGCAAAATCAACCCATCCAAATCGGCCAATTGATCCGGCTTGCGCACTTCGACGGGATCGGCGCCGGACTCGGTGAGTGCATCGGCATGGGCAGCATAGTCCCCCTGAATCGCCAGCACGCCAATGCGGGGATGCTCCGTCCGGTGCAGGCGTTGAGCCTCCTGTTGACGCGCAGTTTCTTCCTCGGCTCGGAGCCGTTCCACAAAACGACGATTCCGTTCGCCGCAAAGGGCCAAAAAATCATCGCCAAGCTCCGGTCCGTCCGGATCAAGCAGAGGATCTTTGCGAGACTCCTGTTCTTTCTCTGTCTTCGTCAATGGGGAGCTCCGCTCTTGGCCGGGGTCATTCGACAGTGCTTTCATCGGCAATCTGCGCATGTAAGGACAATTTTATCTGCTCACGGGTTTTTACGCCGAATGCAGTTCGCGGCCACATGCCTGGAAATGCGGAAAGACTAGAGTTGGTTGCATAAATCGGGTTTTGAAGGGGCGCGGCTTTAGCCGCGCCGTTGAAGGCTCATAAAAGTTGGGCTTTAGCCCCTGCGGCATGTCTTCGTGCTTTTTATTCAGACGAAGGCCATTTTCCGCAGCCGCCAAGCCCCGTCCATTTCAATTCAAGACATTCTCGATCTTCTCTGAACTTCAGGCTGGATATACCCGGCAATCATTTCGCACTGTTTTGAAGCGATTTGAGATGCATCAGGGCATCGGCATTGCCCTGGTCGGCGGCCTTGCGAATCCACACCGCAGATTGGACATCGTCCTGTGGAAGACCCCAGCCATTGTAGTAAAGCACGCCAAGATTGGCTTGTGCGCCGGAATGCCCCTGCTCGGCGGCCTTGCGGAACCAAACGGCGGCTTGCGCGTAGTCCTGCTTTACGCCGTCGCCACGAGCGTAAGAGAAGCCGAGGTTGACCTGTGCTTGAATATGTCCATGGTCGGCCGCTTTGCGGCACCAAGCTGTAGCTTCCCTTTCATCCCGTGGCACACCATGGCCCCCGTGATGGATAACGCCGAGGCTGAACATGGCCTCCGCGTAATCCTGCTCAGCCGACTTCTCGAACCACAACTTTGCCGCATGGTAGTCTCTTTCTATCCCTCGCCCGTGCAAATACCTGATCCCAAGTGTGTTCTGTGCCTTAGCGTCCCCAGAGAGAGCGGCTTTGACGTTCCAATACGCCGCTTGCTTTGGGTCTTGTGGTACGCCTATGCCTGCATCGTAGAATTCGGCGAGGGCGAACGCGGCATTTGAAGACCCCTGCTCGGCGGCTGCATGCATCCATCGTGCGGCCGCTATATCATCCCTCGGAACGCCCTTTCCTGTTGCGCACATTGAGGCAAAAAGCATCTGACCCACCGCGTGACCTAGCTCGGCTGCCTTCCGCATCCATCTTGCCGCCTTAATTGGATCGGCTTTTACCAATCCCCCCGTCAAATATTCACTGGCGATCGCGAGCACAGCATCTGGATCTCCCGCCCTT
Source organism: Occallatibacter sp. (assembly GCA_036489415.1). Lineage (GTDB taxonomy): Bacteria > Acidobacteriota > Terriglobia > Terriglobales > Acidobacteriaceae > Telmatobacter. Next base: position 3,909 of record DASXFS010000016.1, read on the forward strand.
GCTTTGGATTGGAGTTCCAAGGCGTATTCCTTCATTCCACCAAAATCCTTCTGGTACTCCGGCAAGAAATCCTGCATTACATCCTCGTCCGGAGGAACGCGGCCCAAGGCCGTAATGCCGCGCCGCATTCCCGTTGCGATGCCCTTAAACAGGTTTGCCATCATCCCCTCCTGGAAGTCCATGTGAAAGGCGTGTTTCTCTGGCCCAACTTTATCAGCCTGCAAACAATGCAGAGGGATCGAAATCCGTCATACCGCTCTGTATGGGATCGACGAACAAGTGATCGGCACATTTCCGGACTTCGGATACCAACGTAAACATTCACTCGCGAACTGGAACGCTTTTTCCTGGTCTGCGGGGCCGACAATGATCTTTTTGAGCGCGCCGGGAACAGCGCTTCTCCAATCGAATTCTCTGTATCTGATCAATGAATTCCGGCGAGCTCTCCAGTTTACACAAGGCGTTGTGCCCACACTGTATGTCTCCAAGAACCTGTATTCCATCTCGTTCTTGTAAGCCATGTGTTTGAAAAATATCGCGGCAGTCGCCGCATATTTCATGAAGTCAATGGAAAGGGCATTCTTGTAGCTCGGTAACTGTGCAAGATGAAGCATCTTCACGATGATCTGCCGGTCTAGCCCGGCTAGTTCAGCGTCATTATATGTGAGAAAAAAAGAAGCATCGTGCTCCTCATCGCGGGTGAATTCACGTTCTAAGGCGTCGGCATCAAACTCAAGTGCGAATCCGCGTCCGTTGTCTGCATATGCACGCCATTGCCCGAGGTCGTCGCCGCACAAGCTGAACGAACAGATAAAGAAATCCGCGGATTCTTGGATGATCTTTTTTTTGTCCACGCATTCAAGGCCGCTTGCGAATTCCCGACTCTCACGCGGGCCGTCGGCCACCATTCTCTTCAGCTCCCTGATTGCAACCTCAAAACCGTGGTTCAACTCGGAGGGGTCGTTAAGACTGGAAATGTCAGAGAGCCAGAGCGTGCCGTATTCTAAAATGCCTTTCAAGCCAGCGTCATTTGTGTAATGGTAGATGCTTGTCGGCGCTTTCTGTGACGTCAGAGATTTCACAAACGGGCTATCCCGGCCAATGATCTGCTCGGCATCCCGCCCAAAATGGCCAAGCGCCTCCTGCATGTCACGCGGATATACATCCTTAGATTCCATGCCACAAGTTTAAAACCAAGGCGAATGGCCCAGGTCCGGCCAGGAGAAAAATGGGTGCCCATGTTTCGAATTGGCCACATGGGAGGCGGGACTCTGGCGCGCCAGCCATCTTTGCAGATCATTTTCCACATTATGCTAACCTGGAGCCTGGGCCAGATCCACCCGCCGAGAGTTTGCGGGTGTTCGGGAAGCAATTACCCACCCCCTCCCCCAAATCACTCCGTTTTTCGGGTGCGTTTCTCGGCCAGCCTGAAAGAGGAACATATTTTAAATCAAACACTTATGCGTCAAAGCTGAGAATTTACTTGTTGCCTTAGTGGTTAACAGAAACCTCAAAAAGACAGGCTTTTTCGCACTAAAAGCACTGCTTCTCGGTGCTTTTAGCCTATTTTTGTGTTGATTTTGAGCGAATAAAAACAGATAGCCTCGTGCCTCCTCCTTGTGCTTGTTTCCAGCGCAAGGACAGGAAGCAACGAAACTCATGCGAGCGAACAGCGAGCGTCTGCCTAAACGGCAAGTTCACCAGCCGCGGGTTTGCAGGAGTTGGGATTCTTCTAATCCCGCGGCAGCCAGGCCTTTCATGGTTCCGGTCACCTGCTCGGAGACTTCGGCCAGAATCTTGGGGTCGTTGAAGTGGGTGGTCGCGGTAACGATGGCCTTGGCTCGAGAGACAGCTTCCTCGCGTTCTTTGGGGTCGTTTTCAACGTCCAGCGGCGTGGCGCGTTCCTTCATAAAGATTCCGGAGCCGACAAAGATGGCCTCGGCGCCCAACTGCATCATCAGCGCCGCATCGGCCGGCGTGGCAATGCCGCCCGCGGAGAAGTTGGGGACGGGCAGCTTGCCGGTTTGCGCCACCATGCGAATCAGCTCGTAGGGTGCCTGGTGCTCCTTAGCGGCGAGGTAGAGTTCCTGCTCGCTCAAAACCGTGAGCGCCTTCATGTCCTTGACGATCTGGCGCATGTGCTTGACGGCGTGAACCACGTCGCCGGTGCCCGCCTCGCCTTTGGTGCGGATCATGGCCGCGCCCTCGGCAATGCGGCGCAGAGCCTCGCCCAGGTTGCGTGCGCCGCAGACGAAGGGCGTGGTGAAGGCGTGCTTGTCGATGTGATGAGCCTCGTCGGCCGGGGTCAGCACTTCGCTCTCGTCGATGAAGTCCACGCCTAGTTGTTGCAAAATCTGCGCCTCGGCGAAGTGGCCGATACGCGCCTTGGCCATCACCGGAATGGACACGGCCTGAATGATCTGCTTGATCAGGCTCGGCTTGGCCATGCGGGCCACGCCGCCTTCGGCGCGGATCATGGCCGGCACGCGCTCAAGAGCCATGACCGACGTGGCGCCGGATTCTTCGGCAATGCGCGCCTGCTCCACGTTCATCACGTCCATGATGACGCCGCCCTTGAGCATCTCCGCCAAACCCACCTTCAGGCGCAGGCTGGTTGCTGTAAAACTTTTATTTCCGTTCTGTTCAGGCATAGTCCTCGACCTCGATTCCAGAGCAACCCGCGCACCGAGTAACAGGCAAAAATTGCGGGTTGCTGTTCCTTCTCAGTGTAGCAGCGATGCGACTCGCCGGTATCGCGCCCTGAACCGCGAGCAAAGACGAACCGGCGTGGGCGACGAACCGAAGCCAGTTGCTGTCGACAGTCTCCATGAGCCTTCTCCAATGCAGTTGTTCCGCTTCTGGTCACATTACTGCCTGCTTTCTCAGCACATGGCAATCGCACATTCACTGGCTCCTCCGCCGGCCGAGCAAGCGAACGGTCACGGCGCGGCCGTTGCGCCTGGCGTCGCGCACGGAGCCGAGTCCGGAATCGCAATCGAGCAGTCTCTGGTTCCGTCGCCTCATCCGCCGCTCGAGAGCGAAGGCATTGCGTTCGCCGCGCCCGTCGCCCGGCTGCCGGTGGAACTGGATGTTTCCGTTCCGGTGCGCAACTTTCGCGTGCGCAATCTGCTGGCTCTTGAACCAAGCCAGTTGATCGAGTCCGGATGGAGCCACGGAGAAGACGTGCCGCTGGCCGCCGGGGAGGTGCAGTTGGCCTGGAGCGAGTTTGAAGTGGTGGAGACGCAACTGGCGGTCCGCGTGACCCGGCTGGCATGAGGGTTCTGGGGCGCAAGGACTCCAGGACGCAAAGGTTGTGGGCGTGACGGATGCGGGATCGATGAAAAGAAGCGCCAGCGGACGAAAGGCCGGGGAATGAAGCAGCAAGGCAAAGGAACAAAGACCGAGGCGGATATGAGCGGATGGAAAGGTTGGCTGCTCGGCAGGCTGCGCGTCACGCGCCGAGCCCCTGCAAGGCTCGCCGTTCTGGAGCGGATTGCCCTGGCGCCACGTCAGTCGCTGGCGCTGGTCGAGGCCGAGGGCCGGCGATTCCTGGTGGCCACTTCTCCCGAAGGCACGCCGGCGTTCTACCCGCTCGATAGGCCGACCGGGCCGGTGGCCGCAGGCCAGTCTTCCGGATTGGCAGCAGCCGCGGGCCGCAAAGCCGGGCGCGTCGCGATACGTGCGATGCGGCCAAGCTCCGACCGGGATATGAGGATCTCATGGTAGCCCTGTTGACCGTGGCGCGGGTGGCTGCCGCCTCGCCTGCTCCGCTGTTGCCCGACCTGACGCAGCGACTGCATCCCTCGGACGCGACTCCCTGGACGATTCTCTTTGTCCTCACGCTGATTACGCTCCTGCCGGCGATTCTGATGGCCATGACGCCGCTGGTGCGTCTGCTGGTCGTGTTTCACTTCCTGCGCCAGGCCCTGGGCACGCAGACCGCGCCGTCCAACCCCACGCTGCTGGGCTTGGCCCTGATGATGACCTGGTTCCTGATGACTCCCGTGCTCACCCAGGTGGACCAACAGGCTGTCGAGCCCTACCGGGCAGGTCAGATCACCGGCCTCGAGGCCATCGATCGCGGCGCCCAGCCGATCAAGCACTTCATGCTGCGCTATGCGCGCGAAAAGGACCTGGCCCTGTTTACCGCCGCCGGCCAGGTGCCGCGGCCCAACACGGCGGACGACTTGCCCATGCGCGTGGTGATCCCTGCCTACATTCTGTCCGAGCTGAAGGCCGGCTTCTCGATCGGCGCGGTCCTCTACCTGCCCTTTCTTCTGATCGACCTGGTGACGGCCTCGGTGACCACCTCGATCGGCATGTTCCAGCTGCCGCCCGTCGTGGTGTCCACGCCCCTGAAGATTCTGCTGTTTGTCATGGTCGACGGCTGGAATCTGCTGGCCAGTTCTCTTTTAAAGAGTTTCTAAGAGGAGCCCGATGACGTCCGATCTCGTTGCCGAACTGCTGCGCCAGTTGATGAAGGAGGCCATGATTCTAGCCGCGCCTCTGCTGATTGCCGCGGCGTTGATGAGCTTTGTGTTGAGCCTGGTGCAGACGCTCACCAGCCTGCAGGAGCAGTCGCTGACCTCGGTTCCGCGCCTGGGTGCCATCGCCCTCATCATGCTGGCCGGCATGCCGTGGTTCCTGAGCCGCCTGGCAACCTATACCCGGCTGCTGCTGGGCGATTTTCACCGCTTTCTCGGATAAAGAAAAACAAACAGAAATCATTGCCTTCCTGGGCAAACCAAAACCAACAGAAAAGATCCAGCATAAAAAATGAGCCAAATGTCGCGCATAAAGAAATGAGCAGAAATGTCGGACATAAAAAGGAGCGAAAAAGTTGCCGCACGCCGCTGAGTTGAATTGGAGCAATTTTCTCGCCGCCATGACGCTGGCCCTGGTGCGCATCAGCGGCATGGTGGCCTTTGCGCCCTTTTTTTCCTCGACCGCGCTCCCGGTGCGCACCAAGGCCGTCTTTGTGGGAGCCGTGGCCTACCTTCTGGCTCCGCTGGTGGCCGCCTTGCCGCAGGCCCAGATCTCCATCAGCTTCTCGGCATTGCTGGGTGAGTTGGCCGTGGGTCTGGTCTACGGGCTGACGCTTACGCTGCTGACCGAAATGATGATCTTCGCTGGGCAGGTCGTCGGCGTCCAGTTCAGCTTCTCGGCTGTCAATCTGCTGGACCCCACCTCCTCAATCCAGACGCCGCTCCTGGGCGACCTGTTCCAGTTGATGGGCACGCTGGTGGTGATTGCCTCGGGCCTCGACCGCATCCTGCTAGCCTCAATGGTCCGCAGCTTCCGCGCCGTGCCGCTGGGCAGCTACGCTCTCGCGCCGACCACTGCCGTTGCCATTGTTCGCGCCGCGGGAGGAATCTTTCTGGCCGCCGTGGAGCTGGCCGCGCCGGTGCTGGCGGCCACCATGCTGGTCGAGGTGGCCATATCGCTGCTCGGCAAGCTGAGCCCGCAGTTGCCGGTCATGTCGCTCACCGTCCCCATCAAGACGCTGACGGGCTTTGGCCTGTTGATCGGCTCGCTGGCCCTGTGGCCGCGCTTCATCGAGGCGCGCTTCGCCGGGTTGCTCGACCTGGCCGAGCGGCTGATCTCCGCGCCCAGCAGTCCAGTCGCCATGCACGGGCTGGTCACGCACGGACTGGCCGCGCATGACCTGGCTGCGCGCGGGCTGACCATGCACGGGCTGGCCATGTTCGGGCTAGGAGGCTAGCCGATGCCCGGAGAGCGCACCGAACAGGCAACCCAGCATCGCCGCGAACAGGCTCGCAAGGACGGCGACATCCTGCACAGCCGCGAGCTGTCCGCGGCGGCCGGAACCCTGGCCGGGGTCATGGTGCTGGGCGCCTTGGGCAGCCGCATCCTGATCTCCTGGCGGGCGACCTTTGCCGGATTTCTCGACCTGGGTTCGCCCGCGCACTGGGAACCGGCTACGCTCGCGCCCACGCTCTACGCCCTGCGGCGGCTGGCGCTGGGCATCCTGGCGCCCGTCGCCGTGATGATGGCGGCCGCGGCCGCCGCCGCTCTCGGGGCGGGCGTGGCGCAGACCGGAGGCGTCAGCTTCCATCCGGGGGCCGTCGGCTTCAATGCCGACCGCGTCAATCCTGTCTCGAACATCAAAAACCTGTTCTCGCTGCGCGCCGCGGCGCGGCTGGCCAAGTCGCTCCTTCCCGCCGCCGTGCTGGCGGTGTTTGCCGTGCAGCGCATCGCCCGGCAGTTGACCGTGCCGCCGTTTTCGACCGAGCGCCTGGAAATCCTGGGCGCGGACGCCTACGGGCTGCTTCTGGCCGCGGCCTGGCTGTTGTTCGGCTGGTCGGCCATCGATTACCTGGTCGAATGGCAGAGCCGCGAGTCGCGCCTGAAGATGAGCCGCGATGACATGCGCGAGGAGATGAAGCAGACCGAAGGCAATCCCCAGATTCGCGGCCGTATCCGCAGCCTGCAACGCCAGATGCGCCGCAGGCGGGTCAAGGCCGATGTCTCGAAAGCCGCCGTGGTGCTGACCAATCCCACGCATTACGCCGTGGCGCTGGGCTTCGACTTCGCCACCATGGAGGCGCCCAAGCTGCTGGCCAAGGGACGCAACCTGCTGGCCGAGGAGATCAAGGCCGAGGCCCGCTGGGCGGGCGTGCCGATTGTCGAAAACCCGCCGCTGGCCCGGTCGCTTTACCGCTCCGTGGAAGTGGGCCAGCCCATCCCCATCGATCTCTACGCCGCCGTGGCCGCCATCCTGGCCTACCTCTATCGCCAGCGGGTGGAAGCCGAGCTGCGCGAGCGCCGCGCCCGCGAGACCGCTGCCCGCGCCGCCGCGCAGGCCCAGGCCGCCCGGCCGCCGGTTTCGATCCGGCCGTTCCCAACCTCTCCGCCCGTCCCCAATCGTCCGCCGTCCGAAGGAGGCCCACAATGAGCACCGCCGCCGTAACGCTGGGAACGCCGCCTGCCGAGACCATCTGGCAGCGGCTGCGCGAGTACCTGCTGCCCCTGGCCGCCATCAGCGTGATCTTTGTCATGCTGGTGCCGCTGCCGGCCGCCGCGCTGGATTTTCTGCTGGCTATTTCGATGGCCGCCTCGATCATCGTCTTCCTCTCCGCGGTGCAGATCCGGCGCGCCGTCGAGCTGAGCGTCTTTCCCACGCTCCTGCTTCTGTTGACTCTTTTTCGGCTGGCCCTGAACATCGCCTCCAGCCGCCGCATCCTGCTGCACGGCTCCGAAGGCACGGCGGCCGCCGGCAAGGTCATCGAAGCCTTCGGCCAATTCGTCGTCGGCGGCAATTACGTGGTCGGCTTCGTCCTGTTCCTGGCCCTGATCGCCATCCAGTTCTTAGTGGTTTCTCACGGTGCGGTGCGCACCGCCGAGGTGACGGCGCGCTTTACGCTGGATGCGCTGCCGGGCAAGCAGATGGCCATCGACGCGGACATGAACGCCGGGCTGATCGACGAGGCCGAGGGCCGGCGGCGCCGCCAGGCCATCGCCCGGGAGGCCGAGTTCTACGGCGCCATGGACGGCGCGGCGCGGTTCAACCAGCGCGACTCGCTGGCCACCATCCTGATTACGGCCATCAACATCGTCGCCGGCCTGCTGATCGGCACCTTGCAGCAGGGCGTCGAGCTTTCCGAGGCCGCGCGGACCTATACCGTTCTCACCGTGGGCGACGGCCTGGTGACGCTGATCCCATCCCTGCTGGTTTCGATCGCCGGCGGCATCACGCTCACCCGCGCCAACTCCGCCGGCCTGCTGGGCGCCGAGATTCGCCAGCAGCTCCTGGCCAAGCCCGGCACGCTCTACCTGGCCAGCCTGGTCTCCGGAGCCATGTGCCTGATTCCGGGCCTGCCCAAGCTGGCGTTTCTGTCCGTGTCCGCGGCCCTGTTCTGGGGCGCGCGCCAGATCGCCGCCCGCGCCCTGGTGGCCGCGCCGGCCGAGCCGGGCATCGTCGAGAAGAAGAAGGCCGCCGAGGCGCAGGGCGCGGACCTGGCGCAACTGCTGAAGCTGGAAGAGCTGACGCTCGAAATCGGTTTCCAGTTGATTCCGCTGGTGGACGAGAAGCAGGGCGGCCAGTTGCTGAACCGGGTGCGCTCGCTGCGCCGCCACCTTTCCTCGGAAATGGGATTCCTGGTGCCCCCCGTGCATATCTCCGACAACCTGCGCCTGAAACCCCGCGAATACCTGTTTTCCCTGCGCGGCATGGAGATTGGCCGCTGGCAGACGGAAGGGACGCAACTGCTGGCGGTCTCCGGCGACCCCGCGCGCCGCCCCCTGGCAGGGCGCGAGGCCCGCGAGCCGGCCTTTGGCGTTCCCGCCATCTGGATCGCTCCGGCCCTCGAAGACCAGGCCATCGCCGCGGGCTACTCCGTGGTGGACTCGGTGACGGTGATTACGACCCATCTGGGCGAGCTGATCCGCCGCCACGCCTGGGAGCTGCTGGGGCGCGCCGAAACCAAGCGTCTGGTTGATTCGCTCAATGAAACCCATCCCAAGCTGATGGAAGAGCTGGTGCCCAAGCTGCTGAGCCTGGGCGAGGTGGGCCGGGTGCTCGAACAACTATTGCGCGAGCGGGTCTCGATCCGCGATCTGGGCGGAATTCTCGAAGCCCTGCTCGAAGCCGCTCCAGTCAACAAGAGCCTGGTGGCCCTGGTCGAGGCCGCGCGCCAGGCACTGGGCCGCAGGCTGGTGCGGCCCCTGCTCGATGCCGAAGGCCAGTTGCCCGTGCTCCTGCTCGACCCGGCGCTTGAAGAAGAGATTCTGGCCACGCTTTCGCCCGACGGCGGCCAGCGCCTGTTGGCCGCCCAGGCCACGCCGGGAACGCCCGTGGTCCGCCGCCTGGCCGATTCTGTGAGGCAACTTATCGGCGCTGCCTCGGCCGTGGCCCTCCCCGTGCTTCTTTGCCCAAGTCCGGCCCGCTATCACGTCAAGCGCTGGCTGGAGCCGGTGCTGCCCCGTCTGGCGGTGGTTGCGGCCGGCGAGATTCCTCCCGAAATCCGGCTACGCCCGGTGGGAACGGTGCGCTGAGGGCCAGAGAGCGGCGGCGGGCGAGTGACACTTGGGGCTGGGATCGAAGGGGACAGAAATGGGACTGGAATCGGCGGCTGCAACGGGGAATCAGGGGTCCATGCGCCCGGCGGCTGCGCCCGGCGGCTATCCGCCCGCCGCCGCGGGCGTTGCCACGCTGAACAGCGAGCAGGAGCGGGTGCTTCTCGAGCATCTGCCCATCGTTCGCTTTCTTGCCCGCCGCATCCACGAGCGGCTCCCGCAGCACGTGGACATCGAGGACCTGGTCTCGGCCGGGGTGGTGGGCCTGATGGACGCCTTCTCCAAATTCGATCCGGCCAAGAAGGTGCAGTTCCGCAGCTACGCGCAGTTCCGCATCCGGGGAGCGATCCTGGACAGCCTGCGCACCCTGGACTGGAGCCCGCGCGAGCTGCGCCGGAAGGGACGCGCCGTCGAAGAGGCTATCCGCGTCCTGACCCAGCGCATGGGCCACGCACCGGGCGAGGCGGAGGTGGCCGCGGAGATGGCCCTGGGCCTGGAGGAGTATCAGCAGTTGCTGGGCGACCTCAAGGGCCTGGAGATCGGCACGCTGCACATGGAACGCAACGAGGATTCGGGCGAAGAGGAACTGGCCTATGTGCCCGGCCGTCCCGAAGAAGACCCCTTGTTCCGCTGCCTGCGCGGGGAGCTTGAAGACCGGCTTGCCGACGCCATCGCCAGCCTGCCGGACCGCGAGCGGCTGGTGATGACTCTCTACTACTACGAGGAGATGACCATGCGCGAAATCGGACTTGCCCTGGGCGTGGTCGAGTCGCGGGTATCCCAGGTGCATGCTTCGGCCGTGGTGCATCTGCGGGCCGCGCTCAAGGACCTGGCCGCGCGCGGGGCCTTCGAGCGCGGCGCGGGACGCAAGGGAGCTGGCCGCCAAGGGCCTGAGCGCAAGGCAATGGAGCGCAAGGGGCCGGAACGCACAGGACTGGAACGCGCGGAAACCGAGCGGATGCGGCGCTGAGAGGGAACCCGGACACCCTGCCGAGGCGAGGTTCAGGCGGATGAGCAGTCCCACAATTAACAGTTCCAGGACTAACGGTTCTTCCGAATTAACAGTTTCAGGAGCAGCAATTCCAGGAGATAACGGTTCATGGAGAAGACGCTTAAACAGGATGAGATCGACGCCCTCTTCCAGGCAGCGCGCAGCACGGCATCCGATGCCGGGCCGGCCGAGGTGCGGGCTCGCGTTGTGCCTTACAACTTCTCCTCGGCGGGACAGATTTCGACCGAGCAATTGCGCGCCATCAGCATGTTGAACGACCTGTTTGCCCGCAACCTGACCCACAATCTGGCCGCCTGGCTGCGCACCCGGTTTCAGGTCAACCTGGTCTCCGCCGAGCAGATCCAGTTCAACGAGTTTCTGCTGCGCATTCCGGAGATCAGCTACGTCGCCTCGGTGCGCCTGGAGCCGCTCGGCGCGCTCTCCGTTCTGCAGTTGGACCTGGCGCTGGCGCCTCCGATCATCGACCTGCTCCTGGGCGGCGAAGGCAAAGACGGAGCGCTGCGCGAGCTGACCGACATCGAGGAAGCCATCCTGGGCTCGGTGGTCGAGATCATCTGCCGCGAGCTGACCGCGGCCTGGCAGCCGGTGGGCCTGAGCTTCAACTTCGAGCGCCGCCAGATGCAGACCCAGGTGGCGCGCATCATGTCCGTTACGGAAAAGACTCTCTGCCTAAGCTTCGAGATTCGCATGCCGCATAGCTCGGGGCTGCTCAACCTGGCCTTTCCGGCTGTGGTAGCCAACACCATTTTGCGCCGCCTGACCTCGGAATGGGGACGGCGCCGCCGCCATGCCGGCGATACCAGGGCGCGCATGGAGGCCGCCGCGCGGCGCATTCGCTTCGGCGCCAGCCTGCAGTTGCCCACCGTGCGGCTGGCCGCAAGCGCCATCGAGAACCTGGAACCGGGGTCGATCCTGCGCCTCGATCTGCCCGCCAACACGCTGCCCGTGTGGCAGGTTGGCGGTCAGCAGCTTTACCAGGCCCAGGCCATGCGCCAGGGGATGCACCGCGGAGCGCGCATCGAGCGCCCGATTGCGGAGGCCGAGGCATGAAGACTTATCTCGACTGCTGGACCGGCGCGGCCACGGCCTTGTTTTCGCAGGCCCTGGCCGGCGAGCCCCAACTGACCGAATCGCTGCCCAAGCCCCTGGCGCCGAATTCCTTTGGCTTTGCCGCCACCGTTGCCGGCGATCAGGCGGGCCGTTTCTCCGTGGTGCTGGACGGAACCATCCTGGATTCGCCGCTGATGGGCGAGGGCACGGACCAGAAGGCCGGATGGGCGGAGCTGCTGCGCGAAGTCGCCGAAGCGGCCGTCGGAGAGCTGCTGGCGACGGCCGGCAAAAAGTGCCGCATCGAGAAATTCGAGCCCACCCCCGGCGAGAGCAAGGTCTCGCGCGCTTTTCAGTTGAAGGCAGGCGATCGCGCCTGGACGATCCTGGTCCGCGATGAGGTCCGCGATGAGGTCCGCGCCCCGCAGGCCAAGGCCGAACCTGCCAAACCAGCCGAGCCAGCCAGGCCGGCCGAGCAAGCTAAGCCGGTCGAGCCAGCGTCGCCGCCGCCGCCCTCCATGAGCCCCGGCATCGAGCTCCTGCTCGATGTCGAGCTCGATGCTTCGCTGCGCTTTGGATGCCAGGAGATGCCACTGGGCGAGATCCTCGATCTGGGGCCCGGCGATGTCGTCCAGTTGGACCGCCATGTCACCGACCCCGTGGATCTGATCGTCGGCGACAAGATCGTAGCGCGCGGCGAGGTGATCCTGATCAACGGCAACTTTGGCCTGCGCGTCACCGAAGTGGCCGCGCCGCGGAAGCGCCTGGAGAGTATACGATGCCTGTTCTAGCGCGGAGGCCTGCACCAGTGCTCGACCTGGAGGGCCGGGAGCTCATCTTCACCAAGGACCGGAGTTGGACCAGGGACCGCAGTTGGCACTCGGCCGCCGAACTGGATTCCGTTCCTTGGTCTGAAGCCGGCGCACGTGCGCCGCGCACCGGATGGCTTGAAACCTGCGCCAATGCCGCCTGCCGTTCCGGATGGCTGCATCTGTTGCGCAGCAGGACAGCGCCAGTGTTCGAAGGCGGCTGGAACTGCTCGGCCGCCTGCACCCGCGCGCGCGTTGCCGCGGCGGTTCGTCGCGAGCTGGAGGGCAGGATTGCGCCCCCCGAGGCGCACCGCCATCGCGTTCCGCTGGGCCTGACCATGCTCGAGCAGGGTTGGATCAACGCGGGCCAGTTGCGCCGCGCTCTCGAGGCGCAAAAAGCGGCCGGGAGCGGCCGGCTGGGCCACTGGCTGGTGCGGCAGCAGGGCGTCGATGAGAAACTTGTAACCCGCGCCCTGGGACTGCAATGGAGCTGCCCGGTGCTGCCGCTGGAGTTTCACGATGCCGAAGCGCTCACGGTTGTTCTGCCGCGCCTGTTTGTGGATGCCTTCGGGGCGTTGCCCTTGCGCGTCGCCGCCGGCAAGCTGCTCTACCTGGGCTTCGAGGACCGGCTGGACCCGGTGCTGGCCCTGGGCATCGAGCGGATGACGGGGCTGCGCGTCGAAAGCGGCCTGGTGCAGGGGTCGCTGTTCGGTCCCGCGCACACGCGCATGCTGGGCGCCAGGTTTCCGTCCGTGGCGCTGATCGAGGCATCTTCCGAGCTGGCCGTGGTCCATGCGGTGTCGAAGGCGGTTGAAAAGACGCGCCCCGTCGCTGCCCGCCTGGTCCGGGTTCACGACTGCCTGTGGCTCAGGATGGTTTTGCGTCCCCAGGACGGGCCGCTGCCGGATGCCGGCTCGGTTCAGGACCTGATCTGCTCGATCGGCGCCCATTAAGTTGCCGCTCAGTCGTCTACCGCTTGAACTTGTATGAGCTCAGAATGCATGAAGTCCGAATTTCGTGACCTAAGATAGCGCGAGCTTCAATCCAATTGCAACTTACGCAATCGCACGGTCCGAGACACAAGGGCGGGAACGAATTCTCCATCCCCTGCCCGCGCACTAGCGCAATCCACAGGCAGGTGCGCTTCAAGATTCTCCTTGCACGGCCGATAAAGCCACAAGAGGAGCATGGCATGAGTGAAATACGAACCCTGATCGTTGACGATTCCTCGGTGATGCGCAAGATCGTGGAGCGCGCGCTGCGCCAGGCGGGCCTGGAACTGATGGTGGTGCATGAGGCCGGCAGCGGCACCGAGGGCCTCGACCTGCTGAAAGCCAAGCAAGTGGATCTGATTCTCTCCGACATCAACATGCCCTCGATGGACGGCCTGGAGTTTCTGCGCCAGTTACGGGCGCAGAATCTGGCCCCCGGCGTCCCGGTGGTGATGATCACCACCGAGTCCAGCGAAGAGCATGTGAAACAGGCCATTCTGGCCGGTGCGCAAGGATACATCCGCAAGCCGTTCACGGCCGAGCAGGTCAAGGAACGGGTGCTGCCGTTGCTGAGCGCGGCGTAGCCGGAAGGGACAAACAAACATGCTGTTGAATGGTGTGCGAAACGCCGCAATCGCGCGAGCGCGGGCAGGCGGAGCAAATGAAATGGAGCGAACCATGGCGGTCTCGTTGCGTGAATCCGTGCAACTGGTCTCCGATCCGCGGAACCTGGATGCGAGCGTGGAAGAGGTTTTTCAACTGATGCTGGGTGTGGCCTGCGGGCGCGATTCCGGACCGGCGCTCCAGGAGCAGGAGTCGGTCACCGCCGTGGTGGGCTTTGGAGGATTGCTGAGCGGGGCTTGTGTCTTTCGCTCCGGCAGTTCCGCAGCCATGAAAATTGCCGCGCTTATGACCGGCATGGAATTTGCCGAGGTCGATGACACGGTCAAGGACGCCATCGGCGAGATCGGCAACATGCTGGCCGGCGCATGGAAGGGCAAGGTCCCGGACCTGGCCGCCAACTGCGGCCTGTCGGTGCCGGCCGTCATTACGGGCCGCGACTATAACCTGCACGTGCAGGCGCCCGAGTTCCAGTTGCACCACGTCTACCGCTTCGGAGAATCCACGTTCGACGTAACCATTGTCTGCGACGGTCTGCAGTAACCTCCGGCATCTCTGCAGCAGCTTCGACGGGGCCGTCCTTTGCGACGGCCCGTGTCTCCGCCATTCTGATTCTCTTCTAATCCCCGCTCCCTCATTCCGGTCCTCCATCTGCACTGTTCCTTTCCGCGACAGGAGCTGGATCGATGGACAGTGGATACTATGCGGCGATGACCGGCCTGGTAGCGCGATCCCAGGCGCTCGATACGGCCGCCGCCAATCTGGCCAATGCGCAAACCCCCGGCTACCGCGCCGAACGCGAGTACTTCCGCTCCGCGCTGCTGGGCCCCGACGCCGCCGACTCGCAACTGGGGCATACCGTGAACAACTACGGCCTGCTCGGCGGCGACCGGCTGGATATGGCCCAGGGCGCTCTCACCGCAACCGGCAATCCTCTGGACCTGGCCATCGAAGGCGAGGGCTTCTTTCAGGTTCAAGCCTCCAACGGGCTGCGCTACACTCGCGACGGCGGCTTCCATCGTTCCCCTAAAGGGCAACTGGTGACAGCGGCCGGCGAGGCGGTGTTGTCGGACGCGGGAAAGACCATCCAGATTCCTCCCGGCGACGTAACCGTGGGCGCAGACGGCGTGGTTTCTGTGGCGGGCGGGGTCGTAGCCAGGGTTGGAGTGTTCACGTTTCCCGCCGGAACGCAGTTGACCCCCGAAGGCGCCAACCGTTACGTCGCGCCGCAAGGCGTGAAAGCGGCGCTTTCAACCAAGGCCGCGATCCATCAGGGAGCCATCGAAGCCGCCAACCAGGATGTGATTCAGGGGTCGCTCGATCTGATCGTCATGCAGCGCCAGGCAGAGATGATGCAGAAGGCGCTGACCATCTTCCACACCGAATTCAACAAGATCGCGAGCGAGGATCTGCCCAAAGTGTGAAGGGGCGGTCGCAGCTTTCAGTAGCCGGTCGCCAGTAGCCGAAGGAGCCAAGATGATTCGAGCCTTGTACACCGCCGCCAGCGGCATGAGCGCGCAGCAGTTGAACCTGGACACGATCGCCAACAATCTTGCGAACTCCTCGACCACGGGATTCCGTCAGTTGCGCCTGGAGTTTCAGGACATGGTCTACCAGAACCTGGTCACACCGGGCGCTGCCGAGAGCCAGTCAACCGTTTCGGCCGGGCTGCAGATTGGGTTAGGAACCAAATCTGCGGCAACCGAGGTCA
This sequence comes from Occallatibacter sp., assembly GCA_036489415.1. Lineage (GTDB taxonomy): Bacteria > Acidobacteriota > Terriglobia > Terriglobales > Acidobacteriaceae > Telmatobacter. The sequence goes on from DASXFS010000016.1 coordinate 19,137, forward strand.
TCATGACTCAGGGCTCGCTGAACCAGACCTCGAATCCGCTGGACGTGGCCATTGAAGGCAGCGGCTTCTTCCAGGTGCAGCGGCCGGATGGCACCATCGCCTACACCCGCGCCGGGCAGTTTCAGCTCAACAGTCAGGGAACCATCGTCACCACCGACGGCGATCCCATCATTCCCACCATCACAATTCCCGCGAATGCAACCGCAGTCACCATCACACAATACGGCGTGGTCAACGCGACCCTGCCGGGGCAGCAGAACCCCTCGCAGTTGGGCCAGATCCAGTTGGCTACCTTTCCCAATCCCGGAGGCTTGGAAAGCATGGGCTCGAACCTGCTCCAGACCACGCTCAGCTCCGGTGACCCGGTCACCGGAAATCCCGGAGGCACCGAAGGCTTAGGCACGCTTCAGCAGGGGTATCTGGAAAACTCCAACGTGGATGTCGTGACCATGTTCGTGCAGATGGTGTTAGCGCAGCGGGCCTACGAATCGAACTCCAAAGTCATCAAAGCCGCGGACGACATGTATTCGCAGGTCAATAACATGACGCGGTAAAAGCGAAACTTAAGTTGAAGAACCGCAGGCGAATTGAAACATTGCAATGAAACGGCAGAGGGACAACAGGAAAATGCGCAGCGGACGATTGATTCAAAGCGTAGCATCGTTGCTGATTCTGGGAGGGCCGATGTTGAACGGTCAGGCTGCGCAAGCCACCAGCCCGAGCCCTCGCACTCTCCTAGTATCGTCCAGTCCGACTCAGCAGGCATCTGGCGGTAATCTTGTGCGCGTGATTGACGATCCCTACAGCGGAGACCGCTGGCTGCTGGTGCGCGACCCCAGCCATCCCGGCGGCCCAGGCCGTCTCCTGCTGGTTTCAGCCGTTCGCAGGGGACCGCTGAATCCAGGCCACGCCGGACCGGAAATCGAAGCGCCTGCTCCGCTCATCCGTCCCGGCGACCGGGTGGTTGTCGAGGAAAACACGCCCGTGGTCGAGGCCCGCCTGGAAGCGGTTGCCCTTGGTCCGGCGCAACCCGGATCGACCTTCAATGTCCGGCTGGCCGTGGGCGGCCGGGTGGTACGGGTCGTAGCCGTCGGCCCCGGCCGGGCAGTCTTTCAAGAGGAGACAGGACGATGAGGCCGCGAATCGTTTATACGCTGGCTCTGTTCGCGGGCTTTGGCTTGCTGGCCGGGTCTTCACTCCAGGCTTTGGACAAGAAGAAGATTCCGTTTATCCCCACCGCCAAGCCGACTCCGCCCGAGGCGGCTCTCAATGCCTACATCGAGCGGGTACGCGCGCAACAGGCGGCGGAGGTCAAGACAGTGGGTTCCATCTGGAGCCCGGAGGGCCGGCTGGTACGGCTGGGCACCGATGCCAAGGCGGTGCGGCTGCACGACGTGGTTTCGATCGTGGTCTCTGAAGCCCTGGTGGCAGAGACCGACGGCGGGGTGAAGAATTCGCGGGCGTCGAATGCCAACTCCGGGCTGACCTCGCTGTTCGGCGCGTTGAAGGCCTCCAACGCCCTGCAAAACCTGGTGGGAATGACAGCGACTTCGGGGTTGACCGCATCCGGGCAGAGCACAACCGACTCCAGCCTGACGACCACCTTTGGCGGCGAGGTGGTGGACGTGCTGCCGAACGGAATGCTGGTGGTGCAGGCCACGCGCCAGTTGACCTTTTCGCAGCAGACCCAGCTGATCAAGCTGCGCGGCCTGGTACGGCCTGAAGACGTCAGTTCGCAGAACCAGGTACTGTCGACGGCCATGACGGATCTCGAACTTGAAGTGACGGGCAAGGGCGTTGTCAACGACACCACGTACCGGCAGAACCCGCTGGTGCGCTTCTTGGAGCGAATGCTGATTTTCTAGACGCAACGAGCTGTGAACCAGGCGCGAGGGACTAGGTAGAGATGGGCGGGATGCGGAATTGCAGAAAAAACGCGGGTGGCAGGCAGGCAAACCCATTCTTCTGGTGGTGGGTGTTGCTGGGCTCTGCGCTGCTTTTGGTTTCCTCGCTGGCCCATGGCCAGACCGCGACGCAAGAGGCGCATGTCCAAGCGGCGCCCACCCAAGAAGCGCGCATCCAAAAAGCCCGCATTAAGGATGTGGCCACTATCGAAGGGATTCGCGACAATCAGTTGGTGGGGTACGGCCTGGTCGTAGGACTGCACGGAACAGGGGACAGCTCGCAGACCGTCTTTCCGGCGCAGACGTTGATTTCGGCCCTGGAGCGAATGGGCGTCACCGTGCCGCAGACCGGCACCAACTCGGCCACCAATATGCAGGTGAAGAACATGGCCGGGGTGTTCGTGGTGGCTACGCTACCGCCCTTCAGCCGGCCGGGCTTCAAGATGGACATCACCGTATCCTCGGCCGGAGATGCGCGGTCGCTCGAAGGCGGCATTTTGTTGATGACCCCGCTCTACGGCCCCGACGGCCAGGTCTATGCCCAGGCGCAGGGAGCGCTGGTGCTGGGCGGCTACATTGCCACGGGCGGAGGCAGCAGCAAACAGGTCAACCACCCCACCACGGCGCGGATTCCGGGCGGAGCGTTGGTCGAGCGGTCGGTTCCCTTTGATTTGAAATCGATGCACACCGTCAGCGTGATCTTGAACGACGCCGACTTCCACACCGCCGAGCAGATGGCCGGGGCCATCGACCAGGCCCTGGGCGCGGCGCGGGCCCATGCCGTCGATAGTCGCCGGGTGGAGATTCAACTCATGCCGGACGAGGATGTGGCGGAGTTGCTGGACCGCGTGGAAGCCGTGGAGGTGGACGTCTACCCCAGGGCGCGCGTGGTGGTGAACGAGCGGACAGGCACCGTCGTCATTGGAGGCACCGTGCGCTTGCAGCCGGTTTCGATTCTGCACGGCGGGCTGTCGGTGAATGTGGTCGCGGAAACCGAGGTTTCGCAGCCCAGTCCCGGTTCGTCTGGAACCACGCAGGTGGTGCAGCAGACCACGGTCCAGGCCCAGGATCAGCCGGTGAACCGCATCGAGCTGAAAGAAGGCGCAACCGTCGAGGATCTGGTTCTGCAATTGCAACGGACTGGAGCAGGGGCGCGGGACGTGATTTCGATTCTGCAGGCCATGAAAGAGGCGGGCGCGCTCGAGGCCGACCTGGAAGTTCTGTAATGGGGCGTTCCGGTTGGAGCGCGGACGGGAGACATGGGATGCATTCAATCACAGCGGCAGCGGGACCCGCCGCCACATCCGGCCAGACGACATCCGAGCAGGCGCCGCAGCCCCGTCTGGTGCGGGCGGCGCACGAGTTTGAGGCGCAGATGATGAAGGAACTGATGAAGCCGCTGAACCAGGGCAGTTCGCTGGACGGAACCGATGAAGACGGCGACGAGGACTCCGGCTCCGGCGGAGCGCTGGGCGAGTTTGCTTCCGAGACTCTGGGCCGCGCATTGAGCGAGCACGGCGGGTTTGGGATTGCATCGAGCATCGTGAAGCAGCTATCCCCGCAAGCTAGCCAGAGTCAGGGAAAGCCGCATCAAGGTAACCAGAATGGGACAGTTCCGGTAATCGGAAATCTGCACATGAATACCGTAATCAAGGGCGCTCAATGACTAGAGTGATAAGCTGACCCGCCGATACGTTCCCTAAGGAGTAATGCGCATGGATATTCGCAACAGTCTTGATGGATTGAAATCACTTTTGGGTGTACCCCCTGCGGCGACGTCCGCTACGCAGTCCAAGCCCAGCGCCGCGGCCAGCCCCAGCGCGCTCTCGAGCGACCGGGCAACACTGAGCAGCGCGGGCAGCGAGGTGGCGCTGACGGCAGCCGATTCCGACGTTCGCCCGGAGAAGGTGGCAAGCATTCAGGCGGCACTGGCGTCTGGAACCTACAATGTGCCGCCGTCGGCGGTCGCATCGAAGATGGTGGATGCCATGCAGGGCGGCAAACAGTAAACCGACGTTCAACCCGTCGGCAAGGAAAGGAATGCGGGTAATGCGGGAGCTTGATGCGCGCCGGGAGCAACCGGAGCTGAGACGACTCGTGGTGGAGGCCTCGCGAGCGCTGGCCCGGCTCGATGCAGGCCGGCTGGAAGAACTGGCGCTGTCCTGTCAGTTGTTGAACCGCGACCTGGCGTCCTCCGGAACGGAGGACCGCACCCGGCAGGCGCGCGAGGCGGCTGGAGACATGGCGGTGTTCGCCAGGGTGCTCGATGTGACGCGCGGAAACCTGAATGTGATCAACCGCCTGCGGGAACTGCGCGCGGGCCGAATGGAATACGGCGAGCGGCCCGCTGCGGCAGGGTGCGGATGGTCGCCGACGGGGAGCGGGCATGGGGACAATTAACTCCGCATTCAGCGTCATTTCCGGAGCTCTCGACGCGGACCAGGCGGCCCTGAGTATCGTGGCCAACAATGTAGCCAATGCAAGCACTCCGGGCTACACCGCGGAAGTGGCCAACTGGCAGGAGAACCAGCCGGTCACTATCAACGGAGTCTCTTACGGCGATGGGGTGACGGAGACAGGCGCCACATCCCTGCGCGACCGGGTACTGGATGAGCGGCTGGATCAGCAGCAGCAACTGGCCTCGTCTTCGAGCGCGCGGTTGACTGCCCTGAACAGCGTGCAGGCCCTGTTCCCGCCGGATTCCGGTTCGTCCACGGCGACGGCCGGAGACATCGGCAGCGATATTACCAGTTTCTTCGCTTCCTTTGCGTCGCTCGAGGCCGACCCCACCGACGATTCGCTGCGCGAAAGTGTGCTCTCGTCGGCCAGCACGCTGGCCGGCGATATTTCCAATGCCGCGTCCAGTCTGAACGCGCAAGGGGCCGCTTTGAACCAGGAGGTGATCGGCGTCACCAGCCAGGTGAATTCGCTGACCACAGCCATTGCCCGGTTGAATCAGCAGATTCAGACCAACTCGCCCAATTCTGACGCAGGCACGCTCGAGGACCAGCGCCAGCAGGATCTGAGCCAGCTTTCGCAGTTGGTCGGCATCAACCAGGTCACGACCCAGGACAACGGATTATCCGTGACCACCACCTCCGGCCAGTTGCTGGTTTCGGGCAATTCGAGTTTTCAAATGACCAGCGGCACGGTGGACGGCGTCTCGCACTTCTTCGTCGGCAACACGGACATCACGGCGCAGTTGGCCACGGGCGGCGGCGAACTGGGAGGTTACCTGACGGCGCGGGACCAGGATATTCCCTCGGCGCTCAGTTCGCTCGACCAGTTGGCCTATGGCATCTCCACGTCGGTGAATCAGTTGAACAATGCCGGCACCGATCTGGATGGGGCTACCGGCACAGCGGCTGCTCCACTCGACATTTTCTCGCAGCCCACCACGGTGGCCGGTAGCGCCGCGCAGATGAGCGTGGTGATGACGGACCCCAACCAGATTGCGGCCGCGGGCCTGGGACAGGGCACAGGCGATAATTCCAATGCCGTCGCCATGGCGAACTTGGCCAACGAGCCGCTCATGCCGCAGGCGACAACCACCTTCAGCATGGCCCAGAACCTGGATTCCTCGACCGCCGTGGGCGGAACCGTGACCGGCAGCGTCGAGATATTTGACTCGAACGGACAAAGCTACGACGCCGCGGTCACCTACACCAACGAGGGCTCGAACACCTGGGGCTACAGTATCTCCGTGCCGGACACGCTGACGGCCGATACTTCGGTTGCCGGCCAGGTCAGTTACACCTTCGGCGCGGGGGAGACGGTGGACCCCGCAACCAGCCTGACCATTACCGGCAGCACCGCGGGCGGCGGCACGGCGACCATCACCGCGCCGGCGGTCACTGCCGGCGAGACGGTCGGCACGGCCGGTCCGCCGGCCACCGGCTACGTGGCGGCGCTCGACGCCCAGCTTACCGCGGCGGGAATCACCGGCGTCACCGTTACCGGCACGGGCGGCGTGCTGACCATCACCGGCGCCACTGCGACCTCCGGCAGCGTGATCGCCGATCCGGTGGCTTCTTCAAACGCCACGGGAACCCTGACCTTCAACGCCAGCGGCGCTCTCGTCACCCCCGCGGCGAACGTGACCGGGATCACCTTTTCCGGTCTTTCCGACGGCGCCGACACCTTGAACCTCGATTGGGGCCTCTATAGCGGCAGCGGTACGTCGATCGTTACGCAGACCGCCGCAGCCTCGTCGCAATCGGCGCAAAGCCAGAACGGGTCCGCAGGCGCAAACAATGGCGAGACGCCGACGGACTTCTATTCAAATTTTGTCTCCACGCTGGGCGCGACTGTCTCCGGCGTCCAGGCCGACAACACGGCGCAGAATGCGTCCGTGACCCAGTTGCAGACGCAGAGCAACGCCCTGTCCAGTGTCAACCTCAACGATGAAGCGTCGGTCATGTCCACCTTGCAGAGCAGCTACCAGGCCGCTTCGCAGGTGTTCACCATGTTGAACACGATCATGGCGGCGGCATTGAACCTGGGGGACCAGACAACCGTTTCCTGACGCGGCTGATACAGCCCTGGCGCAGATGCGTACGATGCGTAGCGGGAAAGATTGTGCAACTTCGAGAGGAATCCGATGCGCGTGGACCCGAGTTATGTGTCGAACCTAGTAGGCTCGTTGGACCAGGCCCAGGCCAACGAACAACAGTTGACGGCAGAGCTTTCGAGCGGTGTGAGCATCACGTCGCTAAGCCAGAATCCGGTGGCCTCAGGCGAAAATGTTCTGCTGCTGAACCAGATACAGCAGGACGATTCCTTTACGCAGAGCTCGAGCCTGGTGACGGGCCAGTTGCAGGTGGCCGATTCGACCCTCGGCAGCGTGGTTTCGCAGCTCACGCAGGCCATTTCGCTAGCCACCAGCGCCAACAACGGCACCATGAACGCGAGCGATGTCCAGTCCGTCGGAAACCAGATCTCCGGAATCCTTGACGAAGTAGAGTCCCTGGCCAACACCAGCTATCAGGGCCAGTACATCTTCGCCGGAGGCCAGACGTCCACCAGCCCATTCACCACCTCAACCGCAACGTCTCCAGCCGTAACCACCTATAACGGAGACCAGGACGTGAACTATCTTGAAACTCCCAACGGCCAGAAGATCCAGTTGAATGTGCCGGGCAGCCAGATATTCCAGGGCAGCGGAGCGAACAGCGTCTTTGCCGCGTTGAACAGCCTGGTCGCGGACTACTCCACAGGTACAGTGAATACTACTCAGGCCGTGAGCGACACGGAAGCCCTGGGCACGGCGTTGAACTTCGTTTCCCAGCAGCGCGTGACCATCGACAACTCCATCACCCAACTCACCGCGGCCTCCGATGCGGTTACTAGCGATCAGGCCCAGTTGACCGGCGCGCAGACCAACCTGATGCAGGCGGACGTGGCGCAAGTCTCCACGCAGCTCTCCCTGTCCGAGACCCAGCAGACGGCCCTTGAAGACGTGATCTCGGAGCTTGATTCCTCTTCCAACAGCCTGTTCAGTAAGCTGCAACAATAAGCGCGCGGCGGACGCAAGCGCACGCAGTCGCCGACGCATTCCGGTTGCCATGCGAACGCTTTCCCGGATCACGCCCATTGCGCTTTTCCAATCCATCGTTTCAATCGCCGCTCCGTCTATACTTCATGAGAGAGGATAGACTTTTGCTCGCGCCGCTCCGATTCATCTGGAATGCAACCCGCGGTCATCGCCTGACTCCGTGGCGCAGTGAATACTTGCGCTGGCGGGTGGAGACCTACTCCGGCCAGCGCGCCGAAACGCTGACTGCGGGGAAGGTCCTCGCTTTTGTCTGGGCTTCGCGCTGGGAGCTTTTGAGCTTCCTCGCCTGGACGGGTAGCGTGGAGCGCGAGGTGCGTAAGCGGGTATGAAACCTGGATTCAATTCCAGATTCGGACTCCATTTTCTGACCTGTTTTTCGCTTGCAGTGCTTTTGGGTGCGGCGGCAGGCCATGCGCAGCAGCAAATGCCGCCCATCGAGCCGCCCAAGCCCTTGCCCAGCAGCCACTCCGATATTCCCACGCTGCGCGTCACCACCAATGAAGTGCTTGTGCCTACGCTCGTCGAGAAGCGTGGTGGCGGCATCGTCTACGGCCTCAAGCAAAGCGACTTCATCCTCCAGGACAACGGCGTGCCGCAGAAGATTCGCGTGCAGGAAGAGATGGACACGGCGCCGGTGTCGCTGGTTGTCGCTGTTGAAGAGGGCGGCATGAGCGCGCTTGAATTCGACAAGCTGGCCAAGCTGGGGCCGCTGCTTGACCTGTTTCTCTCCGATGGCAGAAGCCAAGCCGCATTGGTAGGCTTCGATTCCGTCCCGCACCTGATTCAGGACTACACGCACTCCAGCGACGAGATTGGCGACGCGCTCAAGCACCTCGAACCCGGCAATGGCGGAGACGCAATTCTCGACACGGTCAGCTATGCCGTCGATTTGCTTGAAGACCAGCCCAAGCAGAACCGCCGCGTTCTGCTGCTGGTGAGCGAGGAACGCGACCACGGCAGCAAGCACACCAAACCGGAACAGTTGATCAAGAAAATCGGCCGTTCGGATGTGCTGGTGTTGAGCATCTCTTTTTCTCCCTCGCGCGCCGAACTGCTCCATGACATCAAGGACTCAGGCGATGACCGGACCATGAATCTGATCTCGACCGTGGCCATGATCGTGCAAGCGTTCAAGAAGAACGTGGCCAAGGAAGTGGCTCACATGAGCGGTGGTGAATACACCACGTTCACCGGCGACAAGGCCTTCGAGCAGCGCGTCATGGACGCGGCCAAACACGCGCGCAACCGTTACCTGATCACCTTCAGTCCTTCCAATCCCACGCCCGGCCTGCATACCATCCGCGTGCAGACCGCCCAGGACTACGGCGCGCGCATCGTGGCCCGGGCCAATTATTGGCTGACTGGGGATCGATAGCCGATCTTCTTGGCATATTCGGGCAGGGAATCGTCATCCAGATCGGGAATCCTCCTATCATTTCATCCTGAGAATTTCACTCTTAAAGGACAAAATGCCGCTGAATCTATGGCATAATGTCCCTATGAGCCAAGTTGCTAATGTCGCTCTGGAACCGTCCCCAGCCTTTGCACTCAGCTGGTTGGATATTGCGCGCGGTGTTCCACTCAGGGCGCTCGAAGATTTTTCAATCTATTCCGGAATTCCGCTCAAAGATCTGCTGGAAGTGATTATTCCCGCTCGCACCCTGAAGCATCGCCGCCAGCGGCAGGAGCCGCTCAATCTCGATGAGTCCGACCGGCTGGCGCGTGTTGCGCGACTCTATGAGTTGGCTGTCAAGGTCTTTGACGATGCCGATAAAGCTCGCCGATGGCTTTCAAAGCCCAAGGAGCGCTTCCAGGAACATTCTCCCGTTGCAATGATGCGCACCGAACTCGGTGGACGACAGGTCGAAGAGATGCTCTACCAGATCGACGAAGGGATGTTTGTTTGAAAATCGCCATCGCGGTTCCGAGATATTTAGTATGCGCCGCATGTTTGCATTGGAGCGACGGAACTTGGGCGCTTCGCAGCCCAGGAAATGCATATCTTAAGATTTTTTCGGAAGATAGCGGCAAAAGCATCCGCTTTGACAGTATTCGATAGATAGATGGCTAAGGTACAGTAGCCTGCTTGTACAGTAAGCAGATTATCTAACGTAGATTTGGGGGATATTGATATATGACCATTAATGAACCGAGGGCACTCTTTCGGATCAGCAACCACATCACGTTGGATGGAAATGGAGGGAAGAAAGCTGGCGGCCGCTGGCATTCAATGGGGAATCGAATTGTCTACCTATCAGACTCTCCGATGGCAGCCATTGTTGAGACGCTTGTCCATCTGGACATAGATGGCGAAGATACACCGGACTTCTACACTCTGCTCAAAGTTTCCGTCCCCGATAGCGTTGCCGTTCAATCGCTCGATCCTCCTGCTGGGACCGAATGGAAGCAGAACTTGAAATTGACCAGGAGCATTGGGGATGCCTGGTTGGCTTCCGTGAAGACCTCTCTGGCTCGCGTCCCTTCTGCAATTGCACCCCATACCTGGAATTACCTTCTCAATCCAGATCATCCGGATGCAAAGCAGGTCCAGATTGCCGAGGTTATCAAAGAACGCTTCGACAACCGCTTCTTCCGTCTTGGCACGCGTTGAGAGCCCGTGGTTTGCCTTCTGATTCCGGCGGCCGGTGAAATGGCGCTGGAACGCGCATTCATGGTAATCTCACACTAGACACTTAAGAGTGGATCTGAGCAAACAAGAGGAGTAACACACGCCGTGCTGGCGACCGCAAAGAAAACAACCCTGATTGAACGTTTCCGGACTCATGAATCGGACACCGGCTCGCCGGAAGTCCAGATTGCGATTCTGAGTGAGCGGATTGGCGAACTGACCGAGCACTTCAAAACCCATAAGAAAGACCATGCTTCCCGGCGCGGCCTTTTGCAGTTGGTCAGTAAGCGCCGCCGCCTGCTGGATTACCTGAAGGCGCACGACGCCGACCGCTATCGCGATGTAATCGGCAAACTCGGTATCCGCAAGTAGTCGGAAAGCAAACATTGAACCGGAAGCGCCCAGACCGCAGATTGGTCACGGCCCCCGTTCTTCCCAGAACCTTGGGCCATGGTGTACCTGGCGACCTTGAACCGCTGCCAGGGCCTGCGCACAGCTATCGGCTGTGTGCGGGCTCTCAAGCATACAGGCCGGGAGAATCTGCTCCCTCGCGCGAAGCCCACTCTTTTGCGCGTTGCCTGTCGAACTCCAAGTCCCGTCGCCGCCTTTCCCGCATTCTTCCTAAGCGCATCCCCCCACAAGTTTCCCAAGCGAAAAAAATGAAACGAGGACTCTATGTCTAAGCATGAAGTATCTGTCGAGCTTGCCGGCGGCAAGCGTCTGGTCTTTGAGACCGGCCGCATGGCCAAGCAAGCCTCTGGCGCCGCACTGGTCACCACGGGCGAAACCGTCGTCCTGTCCACTGCCGTGGCTTCTCCCGATCCACGGGAAGGCATCGACTTTTTCCCCCTCACCGTCGATTACCGTGAGTACACCTACGCCGGCGGACGCATTCCCGGCGGCTTCATCAAGCGCGAAGGCCGGCCCAGCGAAAAAGAAGTGCTGACCTGCCGCCAGATTGATCGCCCCATCCGGCCGCTGTTCCCCGATGGCTTCCGCAACGAGACCCAGGTCATCGCGCTGGTTTTCTCCGCTGACAAGGAAAACGATCCCGATGTGGTCGGCATCAACGCCGCAGCCTGTGCGCTGGCTCTGTCTGACATTCCCTTCAGCGCCACGGTTGGCGCCGTTCGCGTGGGCCGCGTCGATGGCCAGTTCGTCATCAACCCCACCTATGCCGAGCGCGCCGCCACCACCGTCAACATCATGGTTGTCGGCCACAAAGACGGCATCGTAATGATCGAGTCGGGCGCCAAGGAAGAGACCGAAGAAGTCATTCTTGCCGCCATCGAGTTCGCGCATACGGAGATTAAAAAGATTGTTGCCGCCATCGACGAGCTGGTCGGCAAAGCCGGCAAGCCCAAGCGTGCCTTTACTGCGCCGACCACCGACGAGGCGTACTACGAAGAGTTGAAGTCCAAGATCGGCGATCGCCTTAAGGACGCGCTCGACACCAAGGCCCACGCCAAGACGGAGAGTTACGCGCTGGTAAAGAAGATCAAAGACGAGTTGGCCGCCGAGTTGCCCGCCGACGATCCGGCAGCGAAGAAGAAGCTCTCCACATACTACGAACTTCTCCGCGAGCGCACTTTCCGCGAGCAGGTCACCAAGGACCGCGTCCGTCCCGATCGCCGCGCCTTCGACGAGATTCGTGAAATCACCATCGAGACCAGCATTCTGCCTCGTGTCCACGGCTCGGCCCTGTTTACGCGCGGCGAAACGCAGGCACTGGTCACGGCTACGCTCGGAACTCAGGATGACGGGCAGCGTCTGGAAAGCTATGAAGGCGAAAAGAAGAAACCCTTCATGCTTCACTACAACTTCCCGCCGTTCTCCGTTGGTGAAACAGGACGTATGACCGGCACGGGCCGTCGCGAAATCGGCCATGGAGCACTCGCCGAGCGCGCCATTTCAGCGGTTCTGCCTAGCGCTGAGGAATCTCCATACACCGTTCGTATCGTCTCCGACATTCTCGAGTCCAACGGCTCTTCTTCGATGGCTTCAGTCTGCGGCGCGAGCCTCGCGCTTTATGACTCCGGCATCGCGCTCAAGGGCTCTGTGGCCGGCATCGCAATGGGCCTGGTCAAGGAAGGCGACGAATACGCAATCCTGACCGACATTGCCGGCGCGGAAGACCACTATGGCGACATGGACTTCAAGGTGGCCGGTACCCGCAAGGGCATCACCGCTTTGCAGATGGACATCAAGATCGGCGGCCTAACGCGCGAGATTCTGCAACAGGCCATGGAGCAGGCCAAGCGCGGCCGGCTCTTCCTGCTCGACAAAATGGATGCTGTGCTGGACGGACCACGCACCGAACGTTCCGCTTACGCGCCGCGCATCGAGACGGTCATGATTCCAACCGACAAGATCCGCGATCTGATCGGCAAGGGTGGCGCGACTATCCGCGGCATCATCGAGCAGACCGGCGCCAAGATCGACGTGGACGATACGGGCCGCGTGAGCGTTGCCTCTTCTGACGCAGAGGGCTTGAAGAAGGCTCTGGAAATCATCGGCAACATCACCGCCGTGCCTGAGATTGGCAAAGTTTATCTGGGCAAGGTGGTTCGTTTGGCGGAGTTCGGCGCGTTTGTCGAGCTGTTCCCGGGTACCGATGGCTTGCTGCACATCTCCGAGATCGCCGAGCATCGCGTGAAGGAAGTGAAGGACGAGCTGCGCGAAGGCGATCAGGTGATGGTCAAGGTTCTGGCCATCGAAGGCAATCGCATCAAACTCAGCCGCAAGGCGCTCATCAAGGAGCAGAAGGCCAAGCTGGCTCAATCGGCTCCTGCGGACGCCGAAGCCGGTGAAGCAGGCGAAATCTCTACATCCGAAGCTCCGGCCCCGCCGGCGCGGCCTCGTCACGAGTTTGACGAGCGTCAGCCGAAGTCGAACCAGAGCACCATCCTCATCGAGGGCGGCGACGACTTCGATGAAGAGGGTGGCGAAGAGTTTGACGAAGAGAACGAGCCGAATTTCAATCGCGTCGAAGGTGCGCCGGTAACCGCCGGTCAATCTGCGGGCGGTGGCCGTCCTCCGGCCAACGGCGCCAACAACAACAATCGCCGCCGCCGACGTCGCCGTCCGGGTGGCCCCGGTGGTTCAGGTGGTGGTCGCGGACCTAGCGGTGGTGGCGGCCAGGCATAAGCAGGGAGCGCCAGTCGCCTAAAGAGGAAAGGCCCGGACGCAATGTCCGGGCCTTTCCTGCGTTTGGTTTCGCTAAGCTTCTGGTTCAGATCTGCAGGCTCTAATCCACAACCTGCAGACCCGCTCGCACACGCGAATCGAGCCGGGCCAGGGCGCGGGCCGCACGCGCTAACTCTTGGCCGCTATTGTCAGAGGCGTCGTGCTTGGCGCGGTACATCCGTAGATCGGCGGCGACACAGAGAGCTTCCATTTCGACCGCATCTTCGGGAAACATCGCGATGCCAACGCTGGCGCCGATGCGCACGGTATGTTCGCCCAGCTCCAGCGGTTCATCCAGGAGTTGCATTAAAGACCTGCCAACGCTCGCTGCATCCAATTGGCTGGTGGGCTCCTCAAGGATGATCGAGAACTCGTCTCCACCGGTGCGAGCGACAGTGTCGGAACGGCGTACACGCGACGCAAAGAGAGATCCAACCCTTTGCAGGACAAGATCGCCCACATGATGGCCAAGCGTGTCATTGACCTGCTTGAAACGGTCCAGGTCAATAACCAGCAAGGCTGCCTGTGCCTCCGAACGCCGCGCGCGCTCCAGAGCGCTGGCCAGCCTGTCCTGGTAAAGGCGGCGATTGGGCAGTCCCGTCAGATGGTCGTGCAGCGCCAGATGCTTGTTGTGCTCAATCTGGTCTTCCAGCAGCAAAAGGATCATGCCTACCGCGACCAGATACTTGGGCAGATTCCACACACCGCTCTCGACATGGATTGCTGGGAAGAATGCCTCCAGCCCCGGCGCAACCACAAAAACAAAGGCCCAGGCCAGGAATCCGGTAATGGTCACAAATGCGCCGGCCGTGGCGCGCCGATAGGCAAACCAGAAGTGAGTGCAGCAGCCGAAATAGACTGTGAATAGAACGGCGTTCAGCGCCAGGTCTCCGCCATTGCCGGGGCGATGTTGAAAAGCCAGCAGAAAGACCGATAACGAGCAGTAGAGACCAATTACAGTCCAGCGAAACGGACTATTGAGCCGTTTACGCTCGATGAGAATCACGGCCAGCGGCAACACACCGAAAAGAGCCGCGCTCACATTCAAAGTCCAACCAGGAACAGTGCCTGCGACCGCCAGGGCCACATACAAGGAGTTGGTGAATAGCAGAGCCACCAGCAACCAGCGGCTGGAACTTTCCTGTCGATATGGCACTGAGGCCCACATGAACAGTAGCCCGGCCCAGATCAGCGAGGTGAGTCCAACAATGCTTGAAAGAGATCCCCAAATGCCAGGGGCGGTTTGAAACAGAAAAGCGGCGAAGTGGAGGGCAATCATGAGCCATCCGGTAAGCCAGATTTTGGAGACGTGCGTCTGATTGTGCCGGGCCACGGAGGCAAACGCGCCGGCCAACAGGCCAACTGCCGCCAAATCCGGAAGCTCCGTCCAATTCATCACATTTACTCCAGGTAGGCGCGAGAGGGCCAAATGATAGGATCGGCGATCCGTTGCCGTTTACTATAACTCTTTTGTTGTACTCGTCACCCTTCCGGGTAAACTTCAGTAACCTCGAATTGGAAGCCCCGGGTTAATCGATTGAATAACCGGGTGCGAGTTTTTCCGCGAGTCCGGACCGCATCTCCACTAGACTCAGAACGATGGCAGCCAGCTTGTACATTGTCGTTGAGGGGGAAGACCCCGGTTACGATATCTTTGTGAACGGCCAAGCTCTGGCTCGCAATGAAGACTCACTGGAGCGTTTGGCGGAGCGGCTTCACGTAACCCCACTGCTTGAGTTTTTCTCGGCCGACGAGAACTCCATGGCTTTACTGCTGGAGCAGGGTGTCGCCAGTCCCGACTGGGCTCGCCACCTGCCGCAGCCGCAGTGGTACGACGCTCCGGATGGCCTCATCACTGTTTGCGCCTTGAGCGACTTTCTGACCGCGAATCCCGCTGCTTTGGGATCGGAAACACAACCGGTCCTGGTTGAACTGCGTGAGTATGAGCGCGTTTTGCGCAACACCGCCGAACATAACCTGCACTGGCACATTGCGGTGAGTTGGCGTTAGGTCGCATCGACCTGATCCACTTCTTTGCTAAAGCCTGTCCAAGATGGAAGTCCTTCCGAGCGCTGTTCCGGGGGCAAATTTGTCGCAGGAGAGCGCGTTACGATCCCCAAAATCAGGTCTTTTGGATCGTCTGTTAACGATTGAGGCAACAGGATAAATGCCAGAAAGTTTGTCTAACATTTTGATTCAAAGTGCTTTATCGTTTTTCTTTGAGTTTGGGTCGGTTCTTCGAAAAGTGGTTACTATCGGTTAAGGGGGGGTGTTTTCAGGATAGCAACCGAGAGCGCCCATTATCCAGCATATCGAGCGGAGTGGTATGCGGTCTTCCTTGAGTGCCCATAAGCAATTGTGCAACAACGAGGGGATATTTTCTGCAAACCCAGCAGGCGAGGCGGAGAAAAGTTTCGACTATATTGGGAGCAAAGAACGCTTCAAGCTCCACTCGGGATACCTCAAGTTGAATCATCAATAATTTAGCGCGGATATATAGGCCGATACCGCCTAGTGTTGCTCCTCATCTTTGGACGCAAAGAGATTTCCCAGGCGTCGAATCTGCGCGCCTACCCCGCGCAGCTTTTCTTCGATCCGCTCATAGCCGCGATCCATGTGGTACACGCGATCCAGTATCGACTCCCCATCGGCCACCAGCGCGGCCAGCACCAGCGATGCCGAGGCCCGCAGATCAGAACACATCACAGCGGCGGCAGAAAGTTTGGTCGCCCCGCGCACCGTGGCTGTGTTTCCATCCACCTTGATATTGGCGCCCATGCGCACCAGTTCCTGCACATGCATGAAGCGGTTCTCAAAAATGTTCTCCTTCACCTGGCTCACGCCCTCGGCCTGCGTGGCCAGGGCCATGTACTGCGCCTGCATGTCGGTAGGGAAGCCGGGATACTCCTCGGTGGAGATGTCGGCTGCCTGCAAATGGCCTTCGGAACGCACGCGCACGGTATCAGGGCCGAGTTGGTCGACGCGAACGCCGGCCTCCAGTAGCTTTGAAATCACCGCGCCGAGGTGACCGGGGTTGCAGTTGGCCACGATCAAATCGCCGCCGGTAACAGCTCCCGCAATCAAAAACGTTCCCGCCTCAATGCGGTCGGGATTGATGCGATAGCGCGCGCCATGCAGCCGGGTCACGCCCTGAACGCGAACAGTGGACGTTCCGGCGCCCTCGATCTTTGCGCCCATCGCCGTCAGCAAAGCTGCCAGGTCCACCACTTCGGGCTCGCGCGCGCAGTTTTCCATGAGGGTTTCGCCCTCGGCCAGAACTGCCGCCATCAGCAGATCTTCCGTGCCTGTGACTGTGATCTTGTCGAAGACCAGGTGCGCTCCGCGCAGGCGTTCCGCGCGGGCCTCCAGATAGCCGTGTTCCTGGGTGATGACCGCGCCCATTTTCTCCAGGCCTTTGATGTGCAGATCGATGGGCCTGCCGCCAATAGCGCATCCGCCGGGCATGGCCACGCGCGCCATTCCGGCGCGGGCCACAAGTGGGCCCAGAACCAGGGAACTGGCCCGCATGGTTTTCACAATTTCATATTTCGCTTCCGGGTCGGAAAGCGTGCGGCAGCAGATCTTGGTGCGGTGCTGGGCGCGGCCATAGCCGAGCTCAACTTCCGCGCCCATCGACACCAGCAGCCGCCGCTCGGTTTCGATGTCGCGCACCTGGGGGATGTTCTCCAGGATCACTTCGTCTTCAGTGAGGATGGCCGCCGCCATGCAAGGCAGCGCCGAGTTCTTTGCGCCGGACACGCGAATGGTACCCAAAAGCGGATTGCCGCCGCGAATCACGAATTTATCCATGAAAAATCAAGAGCTCCCACTTCAGTGTAAATCGGGCTTGTAGGCAAATCCCGACCCTCGCCGTACGGGAGGGACCAAAGGTTATACTTGGCCATCGAATCGGAACGGTAGTGAGTAAACCTGGAGGAAAAGGAGTGATGCGCGCTATGGGTAAGAAATTATTTCTCGGATTGTTTGTAAGCAGCGCCATGGTATGGGGCGCCCTATGCGCGGCGCAGGCGCCGGTAAAGTATGAGCCGACCATCGAGTCGCTCGACCGGCATCCGCTGCCGGATTGGTATGCGGGCGCAAAGCTCGGCATCTTCATCCACTGGGGCCTGTATTCCGTGCCCGGCTGGGCGCCGCTGAACCATCCGGACCATGACTTCAGCTCCAACGATTACATCAAATACGACCCCTACGCCGAGTGGTATCTGAACACGGTGCGCATCCCCGGTTCGCCGACCCAGGCTTATGATCGCGAGCATTACGGGCCCCATCACGACTACTATCAGTTCGCCGAGACGTTTAACAAGGAGAGCAGGAAGTGGAACCCCGACCAGTGGGCGACAACGTTTCGCGAAGCGGGCGCGAAGTATGTGGTGCTGACCAGCAAGCACCATGAGGGTTTTACGCTGTGGCCGAGCACGACGCCAAATCCCAATCCGACATTGCCCGAGAACGAGCGGCACGCCGAGAGGGATATTGTGGGCGATCTCACGGCTGCGGTGCGGAAGCAAGGTTTGCGCATGGGGCTTTACTACTCCGGCGGTTATGACTGGACCTTCAACTCCGGTCCCATCGAGGTCAATGCGGACTATGAAGCGGTAAAGCCGGAGAGCGAGGCTTACGGCAAATATGCCAATGCGCAGATTCATGAACTCATCGAGCGTTACCATCCTTCAGTGCTATGGAACGACATTGACTGGCCGAAGACGGGCAAAGCGCTGGAGGTTGAGGCCGACTACTACAACGCAGTGCCCGACGGCGTAATCGATGATCGCTTTGGCGTGAAGCACTCGGACTTCACTTCGCCCGAGTACGAAAAACTGGACAAGATCAGCCCGAAAAAATGGGAAGAGTGCCGCGGCCTGGGGCGCTCGTTCGGCTACAACCGCGCCGAGGGCGAGGCGGAGACCATTGCGCCGGGCGAGCTGATTGCGCTGCTGGTGGACATTGTGAGCAAGAACGGCAACCTGCTGCTGGACGTGGGTCCGGAAGCCGATGGGACCATCCCCCCGGTGCAGATGGAGCGGCTTAAGGCGCTGGGCGCGTGGCTCAAGCAGAATGGCGAGGCCATCTACGACACCACGCCGTGGACCCATGCGACAGCCAAGAGTGTAGAAGGCGACGATCTGCGCTTTACGCGCAAGGGCGATGACCTGTACATCACGGTGTTGGGGAATCCCAAGGCAAAGACGGTGACGCTGACGGATCTAGCCTCCGGCGCTGGCGCCAAGGTACAGCCGCAATTGACGAAGATTTACCTCCTTGGCGATGCGAAGCCGCTTCAGTGGAAGGCAATGGAAAACGGCGTAGCGGTAACACTGCCGGAGAAATTGCCGGGGCAGTATGCGTATGTACTGAAGGTGCCCGGCTACGCAAGCGAGCAGCGCTGAGAAGAACCGGTGATTTTCCCGGCGGCAAGAAGACTAACCCAATGGCGGCAGATGGTCGGAGATACCGAAGAGGAAGATGACGCCGATGATGCAGCTATAAGCGGCACCCGCCCACGCGATGGCGTGGTAGAAGCTTGGATGGCGGCCGCTGGCACGGAAAGCGCCGCCCATGGACGCCGTCATCAGGCCGTTCATGGTTACCAGGCCCACGGCAAAGGCCAGCAGGCCCAACATGCCGCGCGAGGTGCCTCCCAGATTGGCGGTAAGGAAGAACAGCGCCAATTGGCTGGGCGTTTCAGCGCCAACGCCGTGAAGCATTCCAATGGCGAAGACGGATTTTCCGTTGTACATCCACTGGAAGCGATCCGGTCGAGGTGCCTGCGGATTCCAGCACCGGCGTACTTGCCAGGCGATCCACAACACGCCGTTGATGGCAATGGCCAGGCGGCTTTCAACGCGACTGTGAGGATCGCCATGGGCATGCTTACGAAGGATTCCAGCGGCGACACCGATGCCGAGAACGATGAGCGTGAGGCCGATGAGGCGCTCCGTCCAGTGATCGAGGCCTTGTGGCAGGCCCATGTGCAATTCCAGGACGGCGATACCCAGCGCCGCGACGGTGAAGGCGTGACCGAGCGCATAGGTCATGCCGAGTCGCAAGCCGCTGCGCCAATTGCGTTGGACGGCGGTAATGTCGGAGATGGCGGCCAGGTGGTCGTAATCGAATCCATGACGCAGTCCCAGCAGCAGGCAGGAGCCAAGCGCCGCGTCAAGTTTCCAGTCGCCGAAAAGATAGGTCACGGAGCCAAGTATAGACCAGATTGAGCCCAGCCGGCGCGGCGGAAAACCCCAAGGCAACGGCTAAAAGACTTACCTGACAGCGCGCATCTGGATGGCGTAGCCGCTATAGTCAATCGTCACAACTGTCCGGCCAAACAGTCTGCTGTCAGATTCGGCGCGGGCGCGAGTGGCCATTGAAAAACCATCCACATTCGCGTATTGGCGCATCATCTGGGTAGGCCCGGTAAAGTGGGAGACGTTCTTCGATGCCGTTCCCTCGAGCTGCACGATGGACTTATCTCTCGTGTCAACCCAGATTGTTCCCACAATTAGATTCGGAGCCTTCTGCCTGGGATTGATGGCCAGAACAAAGCAGTCGCGCCCGTCCACACGCTGCGTCCCGCCTGGCTTCAGTTTCATATCGTAGTTTGCCGATGTAAGCCACGAGCTTTCCCGCACGCCGGGCTGGTTGATGCGCTTCTCGTCGTCCAAAATCGAATCGAGGATGAGTCGCCGCATCATCCCCGAGCCGCTCTCGGAAAGGATTGCATAGCTCTTTCCAGTTTCTTTTTGGTAAGTTGTTTTGACGGTCATTTCGGCTGCTGGGTGGGTGTTGTCGCTGTTTCGATAAACGGCATAGTGCTCGGTGACGGTGTAGGCGGCAATGCCGTCAAGCCTAGCTTTGACAGCGGCGTCAACGCCTCGAATCACCGAGGCCTCATCAGGCTGCTGCGCCTGCGCCCGCGCGCTGGCCGCAACAGCAAGCAGAAGGGAAAGCAACGCCAGGACCGACCAGCAGTGACGGAAGACTTTCATGACCTTCATTAGATTCACTCTATACTGGCCTGCGTTGCACGGCAGCATTGAGTCTGCTGATTCACGATGCGGATTCCGCTCCAAGCGCGCGGCGCACGGAAGGCTCCGCGAGTGCGGCCATCAGCGCAGCCACGTCGCCGATGTGTTTTCCCAACACGGATGGCAATAGCTCGCAGGCAGCGGCAGCCTGCGGCAACGCCTCCGCAGCAATCACCTTGCGGGCAGGAGCCAGGATGCGCTCGCCCAGCACGACGCCCAGGGAGCCGAAGACAATCACCTGCGGGTTCAGCGCGTCAATGAGCAAGGCGAGTCCCCGGCCCATCCAGGTTCCGGCAACTTCGGCCACTTGCAGAGCTTCGGAATCGTTGTTAACCATTGCATCGACTAACACCGAGATCGGTGTTTCAGAAGCCCAGCGAGTGGGGAACATCTGTGCGGCGAGTTCGACGAGACCTGCGCCGGAGGCGAAGGATTCCCACGAGCCGCGCTTGCCAAAGCCTAGCGGGCCATCGTCGGCCAGACGCCAGTGTCCCACTTCGCCGGCAGTGTCGGTAGCCCCGCGCAAGATTTGTCCATTGACGATGAACCCCGCGCCGATGCCGGTGCCAAACGTTAGGAAGATGAGATGCTTGAGCTGCGGGCGCGACTTGCCTGCGCCAAAGTAAAACTCGGCCAGAGCGCCGGCGTTTCCATCGTGTTCAATGAATACTGGGAGGGATGGAAAAGCCTCGCTCAGCCGTGCCTTCAGAGGCAGGTTATGCCAACCGGGTAAGTGCGGTGGATTGATGAGAAAGCCTTCCTGAATGCGGAGCGGTCCGCCAACGGAGACGCTGAGTGCTGTTGGAGTTCTGCCTGCGCTGCCGGCGTTGGTGATCAGAGTTTCGAGTTGTTGAACGATCTCAGGAAAGACGTGAGCAAATGGCTCTTCTGCGCGTGTGAGAAATTCAACGCGTTGGAGAATGCGGCCATCGGTTGTGCCTTCAATGCAGGCTGTTTTCGTGCCGCCAATGTCGAGGCCGAGAATCGAACGCCGAAGCAACACGCTTGTTTGCATAAGATTGCTCATGATTGGGGAACGAAGCTGCCGGCTATGGCGGCGCTGCTGGGTAAACCGCAGTTAGCCGGAAAGCCGGACTAACTGCTGGGCCTCTTCGCGCGGACCAAGGATGGACATGCGTGGAATGCGGCCACGCACCATCGCTACTTCATCGCAGCGATGCAGGCGTGGGCAGTTCTGGCAGTCCTTGAAGATTTTGTCAGGCAGCTCCGCCTTGTCTTCGACGGTCCGAAAGCCGTACTTGAAAAAGAAATCGGGAATACGCGTGAAGAGGCACACGGATTGAATGCCGTGCAGTTCTGCTTCCTCAATGAGGTTGCCGAGAATGCGTCCGCCCGCTCCTTGACCCTTGGCCTCCGGTTTCACGACGATGGAGCGCACCTCGGAAAGATGCGGACCATAAAGATGCAGCGCGCCGCAGCCAAGAAAGACGCCGCCGTCGGATTCGGCAACCGTAAAGTCACGGATGTTTTCGCATATCTCGGCAAAGGCGCGCTTAAGCAGCGTGCCGTCACCGGACAACGAATTCACCAAGTCGTAGACATTGGAGGCATCCTGAAGCAGGGCCTTACGCACCAGCATGAACGACCTCCGCAGGATTGATTTTGGTCAGCGCAGAGATCCGTTCGGGAGCCGCGGAGAGCGCCTGATGTACGCGTTCGCGCGCGGTGCCTCCAATCACGTCGTGGCAATCCAAAGTTGCATTGAGCGAGACGGCGGAGAAAAAGTCTTCATCGAACTCAGGCCCAAATGCGCGCAATTCATTGATGGTCAGATTGCGAAGCTCTACGCCTTCCTGCAAGGCAAAGCGCACCGCATTGCCAATCTTTTCGTGCGCGGTGCGAAAAGGAATGCCTTTGTGGACGAGATAGGTGGCAGCGGCCATTGCATTGAGATAGCCGTTCTGCGCGGCCTCCGCCATGCGTTCGCGATTGAATTGAAGCGCGGCGGTGAAGCGCGCCACTAGGCTCAGCATCTGCGGCACAAACTCGACCGCGAAAGCCGGCTCTTGCGTCTCCTGCATGTCTTTATTGTAGGCCAGGGGCAGACCCTTAAGTTGCATCGTCACGGCCTGTGCCGCGCCGTGAATGCGGCCTACCTTGGCGCGAATGAGTTCAGTAAGGTCGGGGTTTTTTTTCTGCGGCATGGCGCTGGAGCCGGTAGAAAATGCTTCAGGCAGCGCGACAAAGCCGAATTCCGCTGTGGCAAACAGCGTAATCTCTTCCGCGAAGCGGCTCAGGTGGAGGCCGACAAACGTGAGCGCGTGAAGGTATTCCAGGATAAAATCGCGATCGCTGGTGGCGTCGATGGAGTTGGCTGTGGGGCGGTCGAAACCCAACTCGCGCGCGGCAATGGTGCGGTCAAGCGCGAGTGTTGCTCCGGCCACGGCGCCCGAGCCAAGGGGGCACTCGTTGATGCGCGCGACACAATCGCGCAGGCGTGTTGCATCGCGAAGAATCATTTCTACGTAAGCCAGAAGCCAATGAGCGACGAGCACGGGCTCTGCGCGCTGAAGATGCGTATAGCTCGGCATGACGGAGTCACTTGCGGCGCGGGCCTGCTCGACAAGCGCGTTGGCCCAGGCAGCGAGGGCGGTAATGACCTCAGCGATCTGGCTGCGGACGTACAGCCGCAGGTCGGTCGCGATCTGCTCGTTGCGGCTGCGGCCTGTGTGGAGCTTGAGGCCAAGTGAGCCGATGCGCTCCACGAGCTTGAGCTCGACGAAGTGATGGATGTCCTCGGCAGACGAATGGTCGCGCACCAGCGCTTGTCCAGCTTCCGATGCGTGGTCAGAGGCAAGGGAAGCAAGCGCGTCGCGGAGCTCCGCTCCTTCACTCTCTGTGAGAATACAAGCAGCGACAAGAGCGGATGCGTGCGCCTTGCTGGCGGCTATTTCCTGCGGAAGAAGCCGCCAGTCAAACACGATGGAACGCTGCCACTGTTCAAACTCGCGGTCGAGCGGCTCGCGAAATCGGCCGGACCACATTTTTACGGGTTGGTGTTCGTTGGACATTGATTCAGTCGTACCTCAGGCTATCCGTTGTCATTATTCCTTGGCCTTATTCCTTTTCAGGGGCGCTGTTCAACTTGGGCATTTCGCTGCCTTTGCTGAGGGTGAGGAGGCCGGCCGCGGCGTAGGTAAGGAGCTTATCGCGGGTGTCTGTGATGTCGAGATTGCGCATGGTGAGCTGGCCGATGCGGTCGCGGGGGGAAAAGATGGATTCGGTCTTTTCCATGCTGAGGCGCTCGGGATGAAAGGTTAGGTTGGGCGACTCGGTGTTGAGGATGGAGTAGTCGTTGCCGCGGCGCAGCTCTAGGGTGACTTCACCGGTAATGGGCTTGGCGACCCAGCGCTGGGCGGATTCGCGGAGCATGATGGCCTGGGAATCGAACCAGCGACCCTGATAAAGGAGCCGGCCGAGCTTGCGGCCATGGTCGCGGTACTGCTCGATGGTGTCTTCGTTATGAATGCCAGTAATGAGTCGTTCGTAGGCGATGAAGAGCAAGGCGAGGCCGGGGGCCTCGTAGATGCCACGGGATTTTGCTTCAATAATGCGATTTTCGATCTGATCGGACATGCCCAGGCCATGACGGCCGCCGATGCGGTTGGCCTCGAGAAGCAAGGCGACGGGGTCCTCGAATTGGCGGCCGTTGAGCGCGACAGGAAAGCCCTCCTCAAAGCGGACGGCAACCTGTTCGGGCTGGATTTCGACATCGTCGCGCCAGAAGGCCGTACCCATGATGGGGGCAACTATTTTGATAGACGTAGAAAGGTGCTCCAGGTCTTTTGCTTCGTGGGTTGCGCCGAGAATATTGGAGTCGGTGGAGTAGGCCTTCTCGGCGGACATCTTATAGGCAAAACCATGATGCTGCATAAAGGCGGACATCTCGGCGCGGCCGCCGAGCTCGTCGATGAAAGCGGCGTCGAGCCAGGGTTTGTAGACCTTGAGGCCGGGATTGACTAGCAGACCGTAGCGGTAGAAGCGCTCAATGTCATTGCCTTTAAAAGTCGAGCCGTCGCCCCAGATGTGTACGTCGTCCTCCTGCATGGCGGAGACGAGCATGGTGCCAGTGACCGCGCGGCCAATCGGAGTGGTGTTGAAGTAAGGAACTCCAGCCGTCGTGATGTGAAAGGCACCGGCCTGCAGGGCGGCAATGCCCTCGCGGACGAGCGGGCCTCGGCAGTCAATGAGACGGGCCTTTTCAGCGCCATATTCCAACGCCGCGCGCGGAATGGCTTCGTAGTCGGTTTCGTCGGGCTGGCCCAGGTTGGCCGTGTATGCGTAGGGGATGGCGCCCTTCTGCCTCATCCAGTGAAGGGCGGCTGAGGTGTCGAGCCCGCCGGAGAAGGCAATGCCTACTTTTTGGCCGACGGGCAAGGATTCGAGAATTACGGACATGCTTGGGAACCTCTGAGAATATCTAGCTTCGGGCTAGAGAAGAATGACTACGAAATGATGATGGACTACTTCATGCGGCCTATTGCGCTCCGAATTAGCTGATCAAGTTCGGCATCGCGGTGAGCGGTGTTCTTGCCACTCAAATCGTCTACGAGTTCTTTTGATAGGCGCAAGGTGGTACGTTTTGCGAGTTGAAGCTTCAGAAGATAGTGAACGGGAGCTTCGTCGAGTTCCGCTTTTAGATATTCAACATTCGGACAAATTGCAAGTACCCGCTCTTTGACAATGGAGAGATTTGGCACATCACAGAAGCTGATTTCCTTAATCATTATTCTGCACTCCTATGCACCTTCAACCCACGTGATTTATGCCATGAGTATACGCTGGAATTGGCTTGACTATCTGTCAAAGTATGACTCCAACACTCCCATCTGATTGAATATCTCTGTCGAATCATGCCACGACGTGCAAGCTTCGCATATGTCAACGATTTCCCGCATCCGTTCCCTTGCTGCTCTCAGAAGAACCTTAGCCTCATCAGTTAAGAGAAACTCCCTCAGTTCAGGCGATGCACTCTTCTGGAGTCGGAACTTAATCACCTTTTGCGCCCATGTAGCTGCCTTTCGGTCTTCGTTCGCTAAGGCGACCTCGGCAAGTGCTGCCCATGTAAGTGGATTTCCCTTGATAAACAAGGACGAACAGGCAAAGCTTCTATCAGATCCCTCGGAATCACCTGTACTCGCAAGTTTAATGCCGACTTCATTGAAGATTATTGTTAGCCTTCCGCGAGTAAGAGGCCGTTCCGGACTCAGGGTCTGACCCCAACCATTATGAAATGCCAATTTCATCGCTGGCGATTCCCTTGTAAAGGTGAAGAACGCTTTCTTGCTCAATTCGTCTGTCAGGTAGTCCGCTGCTGTTAGCTCTATCCAACTCTCCCTCTTCAAGTCTTCTCTCAGGTAGTCCGCCGTTGTTCTCCGCGATTGCCGCCACGATAGACTATCCCAATTCATATACACCGAGAATCCGATGAAGATGACAGCGGTAATAACATTCGTTGCTTGCCAATCTGACCTCGCCATCCTGACGGGAAATACCGGGTTAAACAGGACTGCAATCGTGCCAAATAACCACGTCAAAGGAACGCGATTCCGTGAATACAAGCTGCTTGCGATGTAGGCGGAAGAGCCACAAATAAAGACCCTGAGGAGGACGTACATGAAATACGGCCACTCGATGAAGGCCGCAATGAAGAGGACAACAGCACATACTCCCGAGAGAACAGTCTCAGTCTTCACTCGATCGTTCATTAGTCGGTAGACATTAGAAATCAAATCCTTGATTACCAAACGATTCTTCCAAACGGCCTTGAGCAATACTAGGACTAAAACGAATGCTAGAAACACAAGTACAACAGAAATCACACCCCAAATGCCATACTCGCGATAGGCATTGGCAGCACCATACACGAACATTCTTTCAAGCGCTTCCCCCACAATTGTCGGCCTTTCTGATGGCTTTCATAGAACACTATTGATTCGGCACTCAGATACTGCGATCCCTGGTTTACCATCCACCCGGGAAATTGCAATCCTTCATCGCTTCAGGGGCTAAAGCCCGCGTCCTTATTGTTGGTTTTGGGGCGCGGCTAAATTCGTGCCCTTTCAAACAATCGACAAATGCAACCGCAGATCCTTCGACTCACCACCCCCAGGCTGAAAAGCGCCTGGGGCCCCGTTCGCTCAGGATGACAGTGCCTTGCTTGCTGCTCAGGATGACAGTGTTGTTGAGAGGGTGCAGTGTTGCTCACTGAAGGCTCGCTGTGTTTGCGAGGCCGCCGAGCAGGAGCAGCAGCAACGCTTTCTGCGCGTGCATGCGGTTTTCCGCCTGGTCAAAGACGATAGACTGCGGGCCGTCAAGAACCTGGTCGGTCACTTCGGCGTTGCGGCGCGCAGGCAGGCAGTGCATAAAGACGGCATGACCAGCGGCCTTCTGCATAAGCGCTTCGTTCACCTGGAAGGGGCGGAAGATGGGCGCGCGTTTACTGGACTCGTGCTCAAAGCCCATGCTGACGCACACATCGGTGTAGACGGCATCGGCGCCTTCGACCGCAAGCTGCGGGTCCTGCAGCAAGCGGACTTCGCAATCATTGGCCTGCGCGATGTCGCGCGCCAACGTGACAATTTCGATGTCCGGCGAGTAGCCGCGCGGCGTGGCGATGGTGACGTTGGCGCCGAGTTGCGCTCCGGCAAGCATAAGTGAGTGGCACACGTTGTTGCCATCACCGACATAGGTGAAATTAAGACCAGCCACCGTACCGAATTGCTCTTCGAGGGTCATGAAGTCGGCCAGCGCCTGGCAGGGATGTTCGAAGTCGGAGAGCGCATTGATGACGGGAACGCGCGAGTTGGCGGCCATCTCCGTGATAGTGTCGTGCGCGTAGGTGCGCAATACGATTACGTCAACCCAGCGCTCGACGTTGCGGGCGATGTCGGCGATGGACTCGCGCTCGCCGAGCGGGGAGTTGGTCTGATCGACGAAGATGGCATTGCCGCCCATCGTGTTGATGCCGGTCTCGAAGGCCAGACGCGTGCGCAGGCTCGCCTTCTCAAACATGAGCACCATTTGCTTGGCGTCAAGGGCATGGCGATACTCGCGCGGATTGCGTTTGACGTCATGGCCGAGCTTGAGAATGGCGCGCACTTCAGCGCTGCTCAAATCGGCAATGGAACATAGGTCCTCACCGGCGAGACGCGCGGCGGCTGCGAGAACATCTGGATCTTTCTGAACCGGCACGGCGGTTTCTGTGTGTTCAGCGATTGCTCTGCTAGGCATGATTTTTACCTCCTACAAATGGGGCTGCTGTGTGAGCGGCGGAATGCGTAGTGCTGACAGCGTTTGCATGTTCAGTGAAGATTTCGTCGAGTGCGGCGATGGCGGCGTCTACGTGAGCGCGCTCAAGAATGTAGGGCGGCAGGAAACGCAGCACCGTATCGCTGGTGCAATTGATCAGAATGCGGCGCTTGAGCATCTCGGCGACGGTAAGCTTGGCGAGGTCGGCTGAATCAAGTTCGGCTGCGACCATCAGGCCCTTGCCGCGCACGTCGGTGATGCAACTGTGGCGCCGTGCCAGCGAGCGAAGTTGCTGTTGGAAGTAATCGCCCACTTCGGTGGCGTGGGCTAGCAGGTTTTCTTTTTCAATGTGGTCGATGACGGCCATGGCAACGGCGCAGGCCAGCGGGCCTCCACCAAACGTGGTGCCGTGCATGCCGGCATGGATGGCGCGCGCGGCCTCTTCGGTGCAAAGCATGGCGCCGAGCGGAATGCCGCCGGCCAGAGGCTTGGCCAACGTGGTTACGTCCGGCTGAATGCCGTAATGCTGATAGGCGCACCATTTGCCGGTGCGGCCCATGCCGGCCTGAATTTCATCCACGATGAGCAACGCACTGGTGGAAGTGGCCAGCGCGCGAGCCTCGGCGAAGAACTCCTGGGTGAGCGGCCGAACTCCGCTTTCTCCTTGAATGGCTTCGACAAGAATGGCGCAGACATCGGTCGAGAATTTGGCGCGCAGATCGGCGACGTCGTTGAAGCGAACAAACTCGACGCCGGGAACTACTGGACCGAAGGGCTCACGATACTTGGCCTTGTATGTTGTGGAGACGGAGCCGAAGGTGCGACCGTGAAAGCTCTGTTCAAGGGCAAGAAACTTTGTGCCGATGTTCTTGCCTTCGCCGCGCAGTAAACCGGCATGGGCGCGCGCCAGCTTGAGAGCGCCTTCCCAGGCTTCGGTGCCGGTATTGGCGAAGAAAACGCGGTCAAGCCCGGTGCGCTCGGTAAGGCGCAGAGCGAGTTCTGCTTGCCCCTCGTGATAGAACAGGTTTGACGTGTGGATGAGCGCGCGGCTCTGGCGGACGATAGCTTCCTCGATCACGGGATGGCCGTAACCGAGAGCGTTGACGCCGATGCCGCTGAGCAGATCGAGGTACTTCGTACCGTTTTCGTCGATAACGTGAACGCCCTTGCCGCCAACGAAGAGAATGGGATTGCGTTCATAAGTAGAGAGCAGAAGCTTGGCTTCGGCGGCGCGAATTTGATCGAGTTTGTTCAATTTTATTTCTCCTGGTCCAAGTTCTCCTGGTTCGTTTTCTTTCGAGACCACTAGGCCACCATCACTTCGGTGCCGTGGGCTATGCGCGCGCTGCATAGGTCGGGAAGGGAACCGGCAGCTTCGGCGGGTAGAATGCGTACGCGCTTTACGCCGTTCAACAGAGCTTCACGGCAGGCTCTCAGCTTGGGCAACATGCCACCGGAAATGACGGCGCTTTTGGCCATCTCCGCAATTTGATCGATGGAGAGCCATCGCAGCACCTGGCCGTTTGCGCCCTTGACGCCGGGCACGTCCGTGAGGAAGACCAGCGCGTCGGCGTGGCACGCGATAGCGCAGGCCGCGGCCATTTCATCGGCATTTATATTGTAATATTCGCCATCGAAACCGAGAGCCATGGAAGATAGAACAGGCACACCGTTCAATTGCCAGATGGCCTCAATCCAGCGCGGATCACTGGCGACGATCTCGCCCACAAAACCCAAGTCGGGGCCGCCAACTTCAAAGGCAGTCCGTTTTTTGCGCGCACGAAAAAGCAGGCCGTCCCCGCCACAGAGGCCGACCGCGGGCTGGCCGAGCGTACCGAGAGCGGCGACTAGGCTTTTGTTGACTTTGCCGGCGAAGACCATAAGCGCGACGTCGCGGGTTTCCGCATCGGTGACGCGCAGGCCGTTGATAAATTCGCTTTGTTTGCCGAGAGCCTTTAGCGTGCGCGTCAGTTGAACACCACCGCCGTGAACCACGGCGACCTGATTGCCGTCGCGCACCAGTTCAGTGATGGCGCGCATGGAGCCACCGAGGAGCGAAGGAGTTTCGAGGCCCGCACCACCTAATTTGACAACGTACTTCATTCCAGGCCCTCCGCTTCGCCCCAGCCTTGCATTACGTTCAAGTTCTGCACGGCCTGCGAGGACGCGCCCTTCAATAAGTTATCGAGGCAACTGACGATCACCGCGCGGCGTCCATCCTCCGCAAGCTGGAAGCCAATATCGGCATAGCAGGTACGCACCGAATACTGGATCTGCGGCAGCGTCTTATCGTAGAGACGCACTATCGGGCTGTCTGCGAAAAATTCACGGTAAATGCGTGAGATGCTTTCCGTGGTCTGTGCGCTGCAAAAACGAACGTAAATTGTGGAGAGAATGCCGCGCGGAATAGGCAACAGATGAGGCGTAAAGACGATCTGGCTTCTGTCGATCGCGATCTGCTCCAGCAATTCGCCGGTGTGCCGATGGGTGAAGACGCCATAGGCTGAGAGGTTATCCGCTGCGTACATGAAATGCGTTTTAGCAGTGGCGGCCTTGCCCGCACCGCTGACGCCGCTCTTTGAATCCACGACGATGCCGTGGTTCAGATCCAGCAAGCCGGCCGCTACCATCGGTTTGAGCGGGAGAATGATGGAGGTTGCGTAACAGCCGGGGTTGGCCACGACACGCGCGCCCGCGATTTGCGCGCGATGCAGCTCAGGCATCCCGTAGACAGCCTGTGCCTGCGTGGCGACAGCCGCTTCGGAACCCTCGTCTGCAAAGTTGTAGACGGCCCTATTGGCCACTTCAGTAAGCCGCCATGCGCCGCTCAGGTCAATGACTCGAATGCCATGCGCCAGAGCTTTGGGCACCCATTCGCGGGACTGCTCATGCGGCGTGGCCAGAAACAGAATTTCAACGCCGCGCTTGGTCAGCAGTTCCCAGGAAAACGGCTCGAGCTTGAGATCCTTAAGCTGGCTGCCGGCCAATTGCGGATGGATTTCGGCAAGCGGAACCCCGCCGCGGGCCTCATCTTTGGCGTCAACGCGGCCGGCGAACACAGGCGGCGTGCGTTTGAGGCGAGGATGGTGCAGCAGCAAACGCGCCAGCTCGGCGCCTGCATAGCCCGTCACTCCTACCACTGCGGTTTGTATTGTGTTGCTCATGATTCCAGGATCGCCCTCAGACGCGCTTCCACTTCGCTCGCACGGCGCGCGTCAAGGCAAATCACCAATACGGTGTCGTCGCCGGCAATGGTGCCCACTACCTCTGGCCATCCTTCGCGGTCGAGAGACGCGGCCACCGGTTGAGCTCCACCCATGGCCGTGCCTACGACTACCTGGTTCATGGCCTGGCGCACGCGCAAGCCAAAGCTCTCAATCATCTCCGCAACGGATGGCGGGCCGTCGTCGGCGATTGCGGCTGTTGCGCCGTTGCCGTTTGGCAGCGAGTACCCACCGGGGCCTTTGGAGAGACGCAGCTCGTGAATATCCCTTGAAAGGGTGGCCTGAGTGACCTCGAAGCCGCGGCGGCGCAATTTGCGGCGCATCTCGTCTTGATTGGAGAGCGCGGAGTGAGCCACAAGTTCGCGTATCGCGTTGTGCCGTTGAAATTTCAAAATTCTCCCTGCACCATCTCGCCCAAGCGGCGGACAAAATCGAAAGCGCGGTTCACAGTGTTCGCGCCCGCTCTTGTATAAATATACGGCAAGAATGCATAACTATGCAAGCGGGTTTTATTTGTAGTCTCTTCGCCGAAATGTGCCTGCACTGATACACTCTCGACTAATCGCGGCAAACGAAAATCCGCGTTCCCAATCCCATGACAACGATTGCCCCAATTACCACTATCAATGATCTTTTCTGTCGCATTGCGGCAGCAGCCAACCCGCGTGCCGTGCTGTGGCAGGACGAGCTTGGACGTTGGCTGCCAATCTCTTCTGACCAGATGTACCAGCGGGTCAGGGTGCTGGCGGAGGCCTTTCTAAACTGGGGCGCCCAAAAAGGCGACCGCATTGCGCTCGTTGGCGAAAACCGCTGGGAGTGGGCCGTAACCGACTTTGCTTCGCTCGCGATTGGCGCGGCGAATGTCCCCATCTATCCGACACTGACAGGCGAGCAGGTTGCGGCGCTGGTGCGTGACGCAGGCTGCCGCATCGCCGTGGTGTCGAACCGGCTGCAGTTTGACAAGTTGAACGCGGTGCGGTCGCAGACGGAACTGCAGCGGATTGTCATCATGGATTCCGACGCGCCACCAGAGGGAGCAATCGCCTTCAGAGAGATCATGGCCGGAGCCGACGCGTGCGGAGCCGAGCGTGATCCGGTCTTCGACGCGGTGGTGCGTTCAGTCGAACCCAAGGACCTGGCTACGCTGATCTATACGTCGGGAACCACGGGAGAGCCCAAGGGCGTGGCATTGACGCACGGCAACATCGCCGCGAACCAAAACTATGCCGGTGCGAATTTCAATTTCAGTCCCGCCGATTCCTGCATTTCGTTTTTGCCGCTCTCGCACATTACGGCGCGCGCATTGGATTACCTGATGTACATGTCCGGAGCGCAGGTGGCTTATTGCTCGCAGTTCGACAAACTGCCCCAGGCCATGAAGGAGATTCAGCCGACGGTGCTGGTAGGCGTGCCGCGCGTGTACGAAAAGATTCGCCAGGCGGTGGAGCAGAAATCGGCGGCTTCGCCGGTAAAGAAGCGGATTCTGGCCTGGGCGGTTCGCCACGGAGCGGCTTATCGCGATACGGTGTACGGCGGGAAAAAGCCCAACGCGCCGCTGTGGAAGCTGGCCAACAAATTGGTTTACTCGAAAGTCAGTGAGGCTTTCGGTGGCCGTGTGCGAGCATTTGTTTCCGGCGGCGCGCCACTGGGCATCGATACCGCGCAGTGGTTTGCATCTGTAGGCATTGCGCTCTGGGAAGGGTATGGATTGACCGAGACCTCGCCGGTGATTGCGCTGAACAACCCAGTGCATCACCGCATGGGCTCCGTAGGCAGGCAGTTGCCAAACGTGGAACTGAAGTTGGCCGAGGATGGGGAGTTGCTGGCGCGCGGGCCGTCCGTTTTCGCCGGTTACTGGCAAAAGCCGGCGGCAAATGCCGAGTGTTTTGATGCCGAAGGTTGGTTCCGTACTGGAGATATTGCTCGCCTGGATGCGGAGGGATTTCTTTACATCACCGACCGCAAGAAGGAATTACTGAAAACCTCAGGCGGCAAGCTGGTTGCACCGCAGCCCATTGAGAACAAGCTGAAGAACAACGTGCTGGTGGCGCAGGCTGCATTGGTAGGTGACAAGCACAAATTCATTTCCGTGCTCATTTCGCCCAACTTTGTTGCCCTGGAGGATTGGGCCCGTCAACACGGCGTGGAAGCGAAGAGCCGCGCAGAACTTGTGGCGGATAGCCGCGTGATTGCGCTCTAT
The DNA here is from genome assembly GCA_036489415.1 of Occallatibacter sp. Classification (GTDB taxonomy): domain Bacteria; phylum Acidobacteriota; class Terriglobia; order Terriglobales; family Acidobacteriaceae; genus Telmatobacter. The sequence goes on from DASXFS010000016.1 coordinate 52,149, forward strand.
GGCGAGATTGTGCGCGAAGTAAACAGCGGCCTGGCTAACTTTGAGTCGTTGAAGCGATTCCGCGTAGTTGCGGATGAGTGGACGCAGGAATCCGGCGAGCTGACGCCCTCCATGAAGCTGAAGCGGCGGGCGATTATGGCGCGATACGCGGCGGTGATCGACGCACTTTACGCGGACGAAGCCACCGCACGAGGCGAATAGGGTAAATGATGCTCCGGCGAATCTCTTTGCCAACCAGGCTGCGGTCGTCCCAGAGCCGGTGCAGTCCACGAAAGAATGGCGCGCCCCATGCGCCGGTGGCCAGCAGGCTACCGAACAGGATGATGGCGTCAATGCTGAGCCGTCCTTCGTGCGACCAGTAGGCATTCGGATCCAGGCTCAGCCATATCGCGAACTCGTCCAAGGTGAGCGCGGCACCCACGCCATAACTGATCGACATAAGACGGCTGAAGAAAATGGAGATCGGCGTGTGGGTCCGGCCCACATCCATGAGCCAGCCGTATCCCACCAGCAACAGGATGAGGATGCCCCATACCAGGTGATGGATATGGCGGCCGCCCACAAGCACCCAATTAAAGGGGCCCACATTGTGGCGTATCAGGGTCACCAGCACGCGCACGCCAATGAATGTGATGGCGAACGATACTGAAGCAATAAACATACGCTGACGCGGCCGGTCGGGAATGGTTGCGCGGACAAGGAGTCCGAGCCGCGTTAGCTCAAGGGATACAAGCAGAGTAGCGACGACCAGCGCAGCAAACGCCAGCAAAATGAGAGCTCCGGTTCCGGGCATGTTCTTATTGAATCATTGGTGCGGAGCATTCCCGACAACTAAATTAGCCGGCGGAAAATCGTTCCATAAGTGAGCATGGCCACGATTTCTCTTTACAGCGCCGCGTTACACTACTTAAGGCGTCGAACCCGGGCATCGTCTGGTGTGAGATGTAAGAATCAGAAATCAGGGACAAGTTCCTGGCTCGGCCTGCACCTGGATATCTACGGTGGCCGAACGAATTCGATGAGGAGAGTTTGCGATGCGAGTTGCTTTATTAACCGGCGGCGGCGACTGCCCCGGATTGAATGCGGTGATCTACGCGGCAGTAAAAAAAGGCATCAATCACTATGGCGATGAGTTCATCGGCTTTTTAAATGGCTGGCGCGGCGTGCTTGACAACAGCTTCATCCCTCTCACGCTGGAAAGCATTGATGGCATCCAGTTAAGAGGCGGCACCATTCTGCACTCCTCACGCACAAATGTGAAGAAGATTCCTGGCGGTATCGAAAAGGTCCAGGAAGTTCTGAAGATCAACAAGATTGACGCGCTCATCGCACTGGGCGGTGACGATACGCAGTCGGTGACGTTGTTTTTGAGTGAGAATGGCGTGCCCAGCGTGGGCGTTCCCAAAACCATCGATAACGACATCAACGGCACCGACACCACCTTTGGATATGACACGGCTGTCATGATCGCCACCGAGGCCGTTGATCGCATTCATACCACGGCCGACTCTCACAATCGCGTGATCGTGGTGGAAGTAATGGGCCGCGATGCCGGCTGGATCGCCTATGCTTCCGGCGTCGCCGGAGGCGCGCACGTGATTCTGGTGCCGGAGAAGGACATTGACATCGACCACGTTTGCGCGCTGTTGAAGTACAACTACGATCACGGCAAGCATTATGGCATAGTGGTGGTCGCCGAGGGATGCCACCTGCCGGAGGTGGGCCAGGTGACCGGCTCTACGCAAGTCGATTCGTTCGGTCACGCACGACTCTCCGGCATCGGTGAGGCACTGGCCGAACTGATCGAGAAGAAGACCGGCTTTGAGACACGCTCCGTGAATCTGGGCCACACCCAGCGCGGTGGTGTTCCCACGGCCTATGACCGCACTCTTGGGCAACGCTATGGCCTTCATGCCATTGACATGGTTCACGACAAGAAGTGGGGACGGATCGCCGTACTGAAGGGCCTGGACATTACCGACATCACCATCAAGGAAGCCATCGCGACCAACCGCCGCCTGGATCAGCGCTTCTTCGATGTGATTGCCGATCTGGAAGCGAAGGTCTAAGCGTTTAAGCCATTTTCGTTCGGTGCAATAAAAGCCATCCGCCATGCGAGGGTGGCTTTTGTTTTGTCGCTCTGCGCATGTGGTACAAGCCATCGAGAGGATGCATTACAGTGGGCTTGTGCGTTACCGCCTTTACAAGCCGGAAGATTTTGCAGCGCTCTATGCCATCGAAGAGGTCTGTTTTCAGCCGCCGCATCGATTCAGCCGAAATTATATGCGCCAGTTGATCCGTCAGCCACGCGCCGCGACCTGGATTGCAGAGGAGGAGCAGCGGATGTGCGGCTTTGGCGTTGTGGAATGGACTCGAGAAGCAACTGGTGTGGTCGCTTACATCCAGACGCTTGAAGTAACGCCTGAGTCACGCGGGCAGCGCCTGGGTGGCGAACTACTAAGCCGGATGGAGAACTCAGCAAGCGATGCGAAAGCTGAGATGATCTGGCTGCATGTGGATGCAGAGAATGCAGGGGCCATTCGCGTCTACGAGAAACACGGCTATCAACTCAAGGGCAGGCAACCGGGCTACTACGGGCGCGGGAGCGTTGCGCTCATCTACGCCAAGTCCATGGAAACCGAACGAATTTAGCGTCAAATCATGTCGCTGAAATTGACACCCTCTGCAAAATAACCTCGAAAGATGAGGCTCACCAACTCTTCTTGATCAACGTGTCGAATCCAAACCCGCCGTTGGGGTCGCGAGTGGCGCTGAAAGCCACTCGAGGCGAGATGCGATACTCACCCTGAACCGTCTGGCTCTGCGTGGACCCAACGTTGGTGGAGAAGTTCACAAAAAGATTTCCAGTGACGCGCTGCTGAATAGTGATCGTCGCTCCGGCTTGTCCCTGGCTGTTACTCCCCGCAAGTACCGGACTTATGGAAAGCTGTGAGATACCGGCAACTTTGGAGATACGGCTGGTAACTTGACTGGATACCTGCGACGCAACCAGTGACTCTGCTGCTTGGTTTGTCGGCGTTGCAGCCGCAGCGCTTGCTTCCGTAGTCTGCCCAAAAGCCAATAGGTTGATGATGTCGGCCGATGGCAGCGCGGGGTTTGAACTGTACTGCGTGTGCAGTTGGTCGATCGGCCCATTGAAACGAAGGTTGATGCTGTATTGCTGAATATTTGTGTTCAAAGTCAGGTTAACTACTGGCTGCGTCTCTGATGGGTTAATGAATTGGATGGTGCCTCCGTTTAGCACAAATCGATTGCCATTCAGGATGATGTCTCCGTTATTCAAATTCACGCGTCCAAGAATCACAGGCTCTGCCGCAGTACCGCGTACTTGAAGATTCGCCGAACCGCCCACGCTCAGAGTCCGGCTGACCAGGTTCACATTGCTCGTTGAATGCAGCGCGATGTTCAGTTGCAGGTTTTGCGCGAATCCCTGCGTAGGTGGCGCGGCAACACCGCCTGAAAACTGATTCGTGAAGCTGGCAAGATCAAACGCAGGCGTAAACGAAAGATCGGCAAGATCCACTGACCCGCTGAGCCGAGCGTTACGCGATGAGCCTGCAAGCCTCAAGTTTGCGTCGACGTTCTCACGCATTCCTTGTGGATAGAGAATGCGAGCGCTCTTCGCGGTTAACCCAAGATCGAACTGAATGCGCGGCCTGTATGCCACTCCGCCCTGCGCGGTGAGCGTTCCTCCTCCCACAACTCCACTAAGGCTGTTGATATTCAGGCGATCTTTCGTGAGCTTAAGAGTGCCGTTGGCGTGCTCCAATCCAACAGGTAAGTCGGCGGAAGCGATGTTAGCGTCCACGATTTCAATCTGGCCGTCCAGGTTAGACCCATCCGCTGGACCGTGGGAGTTTATATTTAGTCGAATCTGGCCGGAACTTCTAACATCCGGGTCAAAGAGCTGTGCCAGTTGCAAATTGACGGTCCCCAGAAGCAATAGTGACATTGCGCCGGTTCCGCTTGCAGGGATAGACCCTTGAAACTGAAGATCGGTATCTGTCCCGCGGATGGAAGCGCGCTGAATGTCTACCACATTGTTTTTGAAGTCGACGTGAATTGGGGACGCCGCAGCCAGTTGAATAGATTTGCCGTAGGTTACCTGGAAAGTCGGTATGGTTACATGAGCTTCGAGCAGATTTGGGTTCTTGAGCGGACCGTGAAGTGTGGCATGAACTTCCGTTTGTCCCGCGACATTCGCGGCCTGCTCCGGAGCGTAGGCGGCGAGCAAGGGTTCAAGTGGAATCGACTGTGTATCGAGTGAAGCATCTGTAAGATAATCTCCGGTCAATGCAATCTTCGCCTTTGCTTGAATTGCGGTGTTCACAGCCGAGGAGATCAAGGCCGCGTTGGCAATGTGATCGGCAACACTCATTCGCAAGCTTAGCCCTGTAACGGTTTGCGATTGAACGGCAAGTGTCGGGATAGTCACCGTCGCGTCCAATTGCGGATTGTCAAAAGATCCGTGGCCTTTCGCGTCCATAGCAAGTGTGCCTGATAGGTTTATATCTCTTGTCTTCAGAGCCTGCAGCTTCTCCAGTTGAATCCCTTTGGCAGTGAGTGAAGCTGTATAAGTCTTGTCTCCCGGAAGTATGCTGGCCTTCCCCTGAAGACTTCCCGAGGGAAGTTGGATAGATAGTTCTCCATCGGCTTCCTTGCCGTCTCCTGAAAATGTCGCTTTCACCGAACGAACAGGCTGCTGATAGGCTGTGACATTGGTCAATGAGAGGCTGCCGCGTCCTATTGGGTTTAGTTCTGTCCCATGCAACGATACTTCAGCATTGAGCGTTCCGGTAATTGGAATGTCCTGCCCGGCAAACTTGGTAAGATCGGCAAGATCGACCTGCGATGCCTGTAACTGAATGTGAACTGGGCTGGTATTCGCAAATGACCACTTGGACAGCCCGGCGCTTGCGTTGAATGAAATGCGCCCCCGAGAAGCCGGCTCAAGCTCCGCATTTTGCAAGCTGGCCAACGACGGGCTTATATCCACCCTGGTGCGCAGAGTCTTCCAGGCAGTCCCATTGAATTGAAGATTTGATGCCGTCAGTTGTCCCGTCAGGTGCGGAGAGGCAGTGGAGCCCTGCACCGTTCCTTGGAAGGATGCACTACCGGACAAGCCAAGCTGTTGCAACGGATGATTGCGGGAAGGGGGAATAAATAGATCCACGATCGTTTCTAACTCGTGGAGATCGCCGGCCTCCAGATGAATTGCGAGATTAGAGTGAATGCTGACGGCACCATTCATGGTAAGAGTAGTGTGTGGGGTGCGCAGATAGCTCTTATCCAGCACCAACTGACTATTCTTTGCCTTATATGTCGCGTGAAGTTGGCTTTCGACGGGGATGACAAATGGTGCCGCTATTTTATCGCTAACCTTTACCGTGTTCTGGACGGCGGATAGCTTACTACTGAGTTGTGAGTTTCGGGCCTGCCCATGGATGCTCGCATCCACGTGCGCTACAAGATCGTTGAAAGTCTGTCCCCAGGAGGCCGAGACGTCAGCGTTCATCGCTCCATCCACGCCAATGCCCGATTTCGACACCGACGGTCCTAGGAGCTGTCGGGCCTGTGCGAGAGACACTCCGCGGATAGTGCCTTTCAGGCTGGTATCGGATTCACCCGCGATGTTCTTCATGACGCCTTGAGCAGTGAGTGCGCCACCAAGGAGATTTGCGCGAAGATCGTGCAAACTGGCGTTTCCGTTTGCAACCGAATAGTGAGCAACGAGCCCGTCAACATTGGCGTGCAATGACGGCGTTTTCATCGTAAGACGGCGGCTGTTTATGTCTCCATTCACCATAAGAGAGTCGAGCGCCGAGCGGTTCGCGGCCTGTTGGTACTGCACCGTACCCGTTGCCCGAATAATACCTGCGGGAATAGATGCATTACGGAACACGTTGGCCATCTGGCCACCATCCATAGTTACGTCGTAATGACCCTGCACATCAGGGTTGTTATAATTGCGAAGCGACGCAGAGATAACCACCTGCGAGGCCCCGATGGTGAGCTTTGCCTGGGTAAGTGTAAATGTGGTCGGAGTGGCCTCGAATTGCACGTCGAGGTTGTGAGTTACAGGCCGAAATGTTCCGTAAAGCAAGCGCCCATCCGAGTAACTCAACCTACCGGAGTATTGTTGCAGAAGACTATTAAAGGTCGCACGAAACTCCATATCGTGCAGGTCAGCGTTCACCGCACGGGGTTTGTTGTTGTAATATACCTCTCCCCGGTCAAGCAGAGCATGACGGATGCCAAGCTCGAATATAGTCGGACTGCTGCTACTGGCGCTGCTCTTCAGCGTGGGGATATTCGATATGCCGCGCTCATCTACAAAAACATGCGCAACCGGATGATCTACTCGAACGTTGTCAAAGTACCACGCTCTGTGCAGGATGGATACGATGCGCACTCCGGCTTCCACATGGTCGACCTCGAGCAGCGGGGGATTGGGATATGGATCTGCCCCAGCGATAGTCATGCCATAAAGGTCGAGACTTAGACTCTCTGGATGCAAGGCAAAGTTCTGCAACCGCACGCGAACGCCTAAGCGCTCGCTCGCCTTTGTCTCTGCTTGACGAATCAGATAGCCATGAAACCAAGGCTGGTTGATGAGCAAAAGAAGCGCGACAATTGAAATTACGGTGAATGCGGTAAACCCAATCCATATCCACGAGGCAACTTGCAGCCATCGAGGCCGGGGCGCGTGACGGTGCTGATTCAATCGATCCCGCCAATCCGGTGGTAAGAAAGAATTGCCCATACGCGTCCTTGCTCAGAATGCTTGACCAATGCTGAAGAAGTATTGTGTCGCAGTGATTCCTGGAATTGGATTGAGGTTGCGTCCCAAGTCGAAACGGATTGGACCTACTGGCGTTGCATAGCGCAAGCCGAGGCCGACATTGTTGCTGTAGAGCGAGGTAAAGTCGTGGAACCCCACGCTGGGGAATACGTTGCCGCCATCATAGAAGGCGACGATGCTCAGGCCCTTCTTCAATGGCAGCGGGATGCGTGCTTCAGAATTAATCAGCAGTAACTCATCGCCGCCGCTTGGAACCTGAATTTCGCTGCAACTCGTGCTGGACCCAGTGCTGCACACTTGAACCTGGCGCTGCGGTCCGGCGCCATCCAGAGGAAACCCGCGCAGGGAATTGCCGCCTCCGGTAAAAAACTCTTCGCTGAGGGGTACATAGCTATCGGCAAAGGGTTGCGCTAGCCCAACCCGAAGGCTATTGGCCCAAACAATGTTATGAAACCCTTGTTTATAGTAGGCTACTTGCCCAGTGAGTTTGGCAAAGTCTACGCTCGACCCAAGTTTTGTCGAGTTGAAGTCGACTTCAATGGATTGTAAAACACCTTTGTGTTCATCTATGGCGTTATCGCGCGTATCGCGGCTAACATTGGCGGCCACGGTCGAGAGACGCACATGCTGGTCCTTGGTTGGAACAAGGGCCGGAATTTCGATGCGAGTCAAGTCCGTCTGGCTGAAACTATATCGTAGAAATAGGGTGTTCTTCTTCGACTTATCCAAGCTTCGTTGTAGCTCAGAACTGCCCAGTTCTTCCTGTGCGGAGAAAATCGGGTTCTCTTCGTTGCGTTCGGCGGAGAAAGATGTTGTTGCTTTCCAGGGCGACCACAAAAAGTTTGGAACGATATAGTAAGCCGCGCCGCGCTGATCGAGCCGCCCAGCGAACCCGGTAAATGAGAGCGAGTCGCCTTTGCCGCCCACATTGTTACGTGTGTATTGGATTGTTCCCCTCGGTCCATAAAAAGTTGCTTGACTCGTCGTAAAGCCTGAAGGCAATCCTATCGGTGGTAGACCCGGAACCGCGACCGTCCCGCTGGGGATGCTGCCGCCGCGGTTAATCACTTCAAAGCCAAAACCATAGGTGAGGTCATTTCTGTGATCCTCATGCACTTTGACAAGGACGTCTTCGCTGGTTTGCGTGGTGATCTCACGTTTGGGGTCGACCTCTGCCCAATCGAAGACTCCAGGATGATCATAAAGCTTGCTCCCGCTGAGAAGCAGATCTGACTCGGTCAACGGCTGGCCGGACTTGATTGCTGCTATATCGTCATCAATCAAACGCTGCTGTGTATGTTTTCGCCCTAGTGTCACTATGTCTCCCGCATCCACCCGCGGACCTTCATGGATGCGATACATGACGTTGATTTCATGAGGATCTACTTTTGAAACCGCCGTGGCAGTTTCGTGGAAGGTTGATGTGAGATAACCGGCCTGCAGATAGTGTGCAATGATATTTGTACGATCCGTTTTGACATGTGCTTGCGAATACGGCTGGCCCACTGCGAGCTTTAGGCCGTCGGGCGCGAACTTCGATTCAGGGAATGTGTTAGCGCCTTTGACTGTAATTGATTTAACAATGTCGCGTGGACCCTCCGTCACGAGGAAGGACACTTGGATATCTCCGCCGCGGTTCTCCACCTTCGATGCCACATGAACGTTACTGAAACCTTCAGATTGATAGACGGCTGTAAGATTGTTGACGCTGGAGCGTACCAGACGGTCGCTGAAATTCCCTGGAGAAAATAAGTGCGATTTACCCACGCCGATCTGCGGAGTCAAATCGGAACTGGGGATTTGCTTGTTTCCCGACATTGTCACCTGCGTTACCTTATGTTTCTTCTCTTTTGTAATCTGATAAACGATAGAGTTGCCGTTGTTTTCTTTTTTTAGTTGAGCACCAATGGTTACATCAAAGTATCCCTTGGCCTGGAAGTAGGACAAGAGCGCCTGACGCCCTTCCTGTACCGATTCCTCGTCGGCACCGATCCCCTGATAAACAGGCAACAAGGACTTGCGGGTCCAATTCCAAACGTGTGCGCCTTGAATTGCGACATGCGTTATCGAGCCGGCATTGACACTGAAGTGAATATCTGCGCGGTTGGTGTCCGCGTGATACTCGGCGCCACTAAGCTTAACCTGGGCATCAAGGTGGCCCTGCTTCTGCAACTGTGTCTGAAGATATTGAGCCGCCTTCGTGAGCGCCGAGTGATGGTAAGTGTGCCCAGGACGAATTGCCGCGCCCCGGAGCCGTGCTAAGAGAGTCTGCAAGCTATGCGTTAGCGTCGCGCTAGTTTCAGATGTAGTGTCGGCTATGCTAATACTGCCGAATTTAGCGGCACGGCCTAACGCAACGTGGAATACGACATTTGCGAGCCCATGCTGAGCGTCAAGTCTCAGTTCTGCGTTCACTGTGGACTGGAAGTAGCCCTGTTGTTGAAGGAACTTCGCCAAAGCGCCGCGATCTTGTTCCACATCGGCAGCATTGAAAGGAGTTTGCGTTGGGTAGTTAGCGACCTGAACCAATCTGGAATAGGGAAACCGCCCGGCCCCTGGAAATGTGAAGATCCCGAAATATACAGCTGGCTCCAGAACGAAAAGAACACGAACCCCATTTGCCTCCGCTTCAACCTGAACGCGCACAGAATCGCACTTGGCCGCGTCTTTGAGTGCTGCGGCGGTTCGGTCGACTTTGTCTTTTGAAAATGGCTGGCCGGGCCGCTGCAAAAAAAGCGGCGTGAACTGGGAGGCAGGAAATTGCGGCTGGCCCGCAACCTCAACAGCCGTGACGTTTTGGCCCTCATAAGAAGGGACCATCGGTGCTCTGGCAGTCGCAGTTGCCTGCGCCTGCTTCGAGGCTGAAGATGCGCTCTGTGCAGACGCTCGCCAACCGCCCAGATAAAGAAAACAAGAGAATGCAGCGACGAGCCACAGCGCCCTGCCTGCTGCCTGCTTTAAGCGCGGGACAGGACGGTCCGACAGCAGCTTAGTGAGTGTTCGATCGTTGACCATTCCACTTGGAATCAGATGCGTGATGAAGCTGGTTGGTTTGATGGGTCCTTCAATGTGCAGCGATCTGCAAGGCAGAGCCGGCGCGCACTTACCCAAAACGGATGCAGCGAAGCAGGAAGGGGGCGGCTACGCTCGATCGCGGCCGCGCGGATTGAAGATTAAACGGACAAATTTAGGATGCGGTTGAGACGGTGGACAAAAGTGGCTGGATCCTGTAGCGGCATGCCTTCCATGAGGAGAGCCTGATCGAGAAGCAGCCATGCCGCATCCTCTGAGACAGCGTCGTCTGCGCGCGCCAGCAGCTTCTTTACAATTTCGTGATCCGGGTTGATCTCAAGCGTCGGCTTGGACGCGGGAATGTTGGCCTGACCCATGGCGCGCAGCATCTGCTGCATTTGCATGGAAGGTTCTTCCTCGTCGCTCACGATGCAGGAAGGGCTGTCGGCAAGCCGCACAGAGGCGCGCACATCCTTGACTCGGTCGCCAAGCGTAGCTTTCAGTTTTTCGAGCAGCGGCTTGAGGGTTTCTCCGTTATCAGGTTCGGTTTCATCTTTCAAGTCCTCGCTGGTTGAGGCCTTGTTGACCGCCTTGAGATCAATCTCTCCATATTTGTTAATGCCGCCAAAGACGATTTCGTCGATGTCGTCATCGAGGATCAGAACCTCAATATCTTTCTTTTTGTATATTTCGAGAAGAGGTGAGGTACGCAGCAGAGATTCGGCGCCGCCGGTGATGTAATAGATGCTCTTCTGGCCATCCTTCATACGCGACTTCACGTCGGCAAAGCTGGTAAGGCCCTCCGCCTTGGTCGACTTGAATCGGATCAGTTCGAGCAGCGTTTCCCGATTTGCAAAATCGCTGTAGAGCCCTTCCTTGAGAGGCCGGTTGAACTCTGTGATGAACTTCAGGTATTGCTCGGGTTGAGTAGCCGCGATGTTCTTCAGTTCAGAAAGAATCTTCTTGACGCTGGCAGTGCGGATGCTCGTAAGCACGCGATTCTGCTGCAGGATTTCCCGGCTCACGTTGAGGGGGAGATCTTCGCTGTCGATAATGCCGCGCACAAAGCGCAGATATTGCGGCAGCAAATCCTTTGAGTCGTCCATGATGAAGACGCGTTTCACGTAGAGCTTGATGCCCACCTTGTATTCGGCCTGATAAAGATCCATTGGAGCTTTTGCCGGCACGTAGAACAGCGTAGTGTACTCCAGACTCCCTTCGGCTTTGGTATGGAACCAGAAGAGAGGATCTTCCCAATCCCCGGAAATCGACTTATAGAGTTCCTTGTAGTCCTCATCCTTCAGTTCGCTTTTTGGCCGCTGCCACAGCGCGCTGGCAACATTGACCTGCTCCGTGATGCGCGTCTTCACAGACTTCTTTTCGGCTTCATCCCACTCGCTTTTGTCGTAGGTGAGAAAGATAGGGAAGGCGATGTGATTGGAATATTTCTTTACAATCTCCTGCAGCCGCCAGCCGTTGGCGTACTGCTTGCCCTCTTCGTTGAAATGAATCAGCACGGTGGTCCCGGCAACATCGCGCTCCGCTGGTTCTATCTCGAATCCGGTCGTGCCATCGCTTGTCCAGCGCCACGCCTTTTCTTCGGTGGCTTTGCGTGAGATGACTTCAACGCGGTCGGCAACCATGAAGACGCTATAGAATCCCACGCCGAACTGACCAATAAGATTGGAGTCTCGCTTGGCGTCGGCTGAGAGCTGGGCAAGGAAGTTTTTGGTTCCCGAGCGGGCGATTGTGCCAAGGTGCGAGACCAGATCCTCTTCGTTCATGCCGATGCCCGTATCGGCAATTGTGAGCGTCTGCTTTTGTTCGTCCAGTTCAAGGTCGATGCGTGGATTGAAGGGGAGTGTTTTGTAGGCGTCATCGGTTAGGGTTAGGTGGCGCAGCTTATCCAGAGCGTCCGACGAGTTCGAAACGAGTTCGCGCATGAAAATTTCTGGATGCGAATAAAGCGAGTGGATGATGAGTTGAAGCAGTTGACTGACTTCAGTCTGAAATTCATGTTTTGGCATAGTTAAAATTTCCTTATCTAGATAAATATAGAACGTGAGCCTCCCTGGAACGCAGTTTCTGAGCAATGGCAACAGGGCCGACGCATATAAATGACCATGGTTTGCTATATGCAGGGAGTGGGAAATAAGTAAGAAGGGGGAATGGACAATCCCCTGAAGTATTTTGCTGAGTTGCGCGATCCGCGCATAGAGCGGAACCGAGAGCATCT
>DASXFS010000063.1:0-48097 GCA_036489415.1 Occallatibacter sp.
ATTGTCTGAACGATCACAGGAAGAAATCCGGTCAATGAAAAGCCAAACAGGGTAGTGCAAAATGCGAGCACAACGAGCGGAGTCAGCCCTTCGCGATCTCTGATGAATTTGATCCCTTCCTTCATGCTTTTCAAAACGGAGGTTTGTGTCCTAGGTGCCACGAATTGCACCTTGATCACGATGAGAGAAATGATGACGGCAACGTAGGAGATGCCGTTCAGAGCGAAACACCACGTCGCCCCGAAGAGGGTGTACGCAAGGCCACCGAGAGTCGGGCCGACAATGCGCGCAAGATTGAACTGGATCGAGTTCATGGAAATTGCATTGGCAAGATCCTCAGGTTCTACCAGCGTCGGCAACAACGCTGAATAGGCGGGACCGCCAAGGGACTGCCCAACGCCAACCACGAAAGACAGGGTCAGAATGTGCCAAACCTTGACAGCATGCGTGGCGAACAACAATGTCAATACCAAAGCGCAGAGCATTTGAATGTATTGCGAATAGAGCAGCAACCTCCTCCTGTCCAAGCGGTCAGCAAAGACACCGCCGACAAGGGAGAAAAGCATGATAGGCAGTTGCCCCAAGAGGAGATCCAGACCAAGGTAAAAGGGATCTTTGGTGAGATCGTAGACAAGCCAGCTTTGTGCGAACTGCTGCACAAATGTACCAATGGTGGAAACGCACGCTCCTAGCCACATGATCCGGAAATCACGATATCGAAACGCTCTGAAAAGTCGATTTAAGAAGGGCAAGGATTCAACCACTAAGCGCTAGACCCCGTTCGACGATTTGACGAACCCTCGGTTGATCCAGGCCGATATAGGCAGGCCAGCATCAAGTTGTGTGCGTTGAGTATCAGAGGCGGAATGCAAGGTTGAAAAGACGGCGCACTAAGTGAGATGAAAATCACTATTCGCGGTCGCACTTTTCTCTGGCCTATCGTTGCGTTCGCGGTGGAGAAGGGCGACTCTACTTGATCGGGCACGAACGGAGGAGGAGGATAGAGCCATTCCTTTTCAATCATGTGATGCGCTCTTGGTTGTTCGGAATCGTCCTTGCAGAGAGCGCCGCGATAGCACCGGACGCTGAACTTTTAGCTGTAGCTGCGATCCTGCACGATCTCGGTTTGACCGAGCGGCACAAAGGGGAGAATCGCTTCGAGGTAGATGGTGCTAACGCGGCCCGCGAATTTATGAAAGATCGCGGCATCTCGGCTCAACAGACGCAGGTTGTTTGGGACGCCATTGCACTCCACACGACCCCAACGCTCGCTCTCCACAAAGAGCCCGAGGTAGTGATGACCCATTCGGGAATTGCGGTGGATGTTCTCGGCGCTGGTCTTGATCGCATCCCGCAGGAGAAACTGCGGGCGATCCTAACTGCATTTCCTCGGCTGGCATTTAAGGACGAATTTAAAGGATGCCTTTGCAACGTCGTTCGTCAGAAACCGATGACGGCGGTTGACAACATTCTTCGGGATTTTGGCATTCGATACGTAGAGGGGTTCACAACGCCGAATTTCGCAGACCTCGTCGCTGGTGCGCCATTTTCGGAATAGCTAAAGCTCCACGACGAGTCGCGCCAGGACCAACATTCCTGGGTTAGCAGGAGAGAGGGACGATCTCTTGTAGGTAGCGGAAGACTCTGCCGATATGCTCCAGCCCTTCGCCAGCCCGTGCGACCACGATGGCACCCTGCCATGCACTGACGAAGAGATTTGCCTCCACGCGTGCCATTCCAGGGGCCTCTCCCAAATCCCGAAATCCGTCTTCCGCGCCGCAGTCGTCCGCGACGGCGTTCCAGTTGCTGACATCCTGCAGGTTTGGCTGGACGTGAGCTCCCATCCGGCCCGCGGCGAGGCACAGGCCGAAGAGATCCGCCACCGCGTACTTGCGCCGATTTTCGAGGAGAAACCGTAGTGGCCGTTCAATCGGATGTCGAGTATTTCGTCCGCCTGGTCGACGCCCTCGAACCGTCGCTCGATCAGGTCGTCATCATCGGTTGTTGGGCACACCGCCTCTACCGCCTTCACCCTTTGTTTTGCTGAACTTACATTTTGTTTCTTGTCAGCCGTGCGGGTTTGCGTCTTACGGGGAGAGTGGCAGTTGGCAGTGAGGAGCATGGCTGCGTATATCGCGCAATATTACTAGAATCGCGCAAGTTTATGTTGCGCAATCCGGGCTGTAGTTGCGCAATTATCTTGAATATTGCGCGATCCAATGTTTTAATTGCGCGATAGGGTAATCGCGCAATTAGGGGAGTCATGCCACAACGCCTTCGTGAAAAAGATCTAGAGTCGATAGTCGACCTCGTACGGCAGAGGCCAGATGGCGCTCGCAGGAGCGATATTGCTGAGGCTCTGCAAGGCGTTCCGCAACGAACTCTCCAGTACTGGCTAAAAAGCCTTGTGGATCATGGGCAGCTCATCCAGGGAGGCAAGGGGCCAGCCGCGCGATACCGACTTCCAGCCGCAACAGATGAGCAGAAAGAAACGCCCGCGCAGCAAGCCAGCGCACAACAGGAAAAGCCCGAGGAGGCAGTGGTGCCTCTCTCCGCCGAGAGCGAGCAGATACGCGAATATCTGCGGCAGCCGTCCGCGGCAAGAAAGGCGGTGGGCTACAACCGTCAGTTTCTCGACGGCTATCGACCCAACACGAGTTTCTATCTGTCGCCGAAAGAGAGGGCGCATCTGGCGGAGGTGGGTAAGACAAAGGCCGAGGTTGAAGCAGCCGGTACCTACGCGAAGCAGATTCTCAATCGCTTGCTCATCGACTTGTCATGGAACTCAAGCCGCCTGGAGGGAAATACCTACTCGCTGCTTGATACTCGCCGCCTGATCGAATTCGGAGAAGAGGCGCAGGGCGGGAACAGGCTGGAAGCCCAAATGCTTCTCAATCACAAGGACGCCATCGCTTTTCTCGTGAGCGCGGCGGATGAGATCGGCTTCAACCGATTTACGATTTTGAACCTCCATGGCATTCTCGCGCAGAACCTCCTGGCGGATGAGGCGGCGGCTGGACGCCTGCGACGCATTGCAGTCGGGATTGAAAAATCCGCATTCCATCCTCTCGACGTCCCGCAGTTGATAGAGGAGTGCTTCAATCAGGTGCTGGCGACGGCAAACGCAATCCGGGACCCGTTCGAGCAATCGTTCTTCTCTATGGTGCAGCTGCCGTACCTTCAGCCCTTCGACGATGTGAACAAGCGCGTCTCCCGTCTAGCAGCGAACATTCCCTTCATAAAGGGAAACCTATCGCCGCTGTCGTTCACCGGTGTGCCGCGTTCAAGCTATACGGATGCAATCCTCGGCGTTTATGAGCTGAACAAAGTAGACCTCTTGAAGGATGTCTTCATCTGGGCCTATGAGCGCTCGGCCGAGCGTTATGCGGCCGTGAAGCAATCTCTGGGCGACCCCGATCCTTTCAGGCAACGGCACCGGGAAGCTCTCCGTCAACTCCTGGGCGACGTGGTGCGAGGAAAGATGGACAGGAAAATGGCGGCCGCGTATATCGCCGAGTGGGTAAAGAACAATGTCACAGCGGAAGATCGCGCGACCTTCAGGGAAATGGCCGAGTCTGATCTTCTCAGCCTGCATGAGGGAAATTTCGCACGTCTTCGGGTTCGACCGAGCGAATTCGCGGCGTGGCAGGTCGCGTGGGAAAACAAGGAACTGACATTCCCTGTTCCCGAGGAAAAGTATGACACCGCTCGCGATGTTATTGTTTTCTGGGGACTCGACAGGGATCAGCGAATACGATGCATCATCAGCGAGGAAGCGCTGAATGATCATTTTCGAGGTGACAATAGGAACAAGCTCGAAGTGTTCCGGGAAAATCGTCCGGCCATTGAAGAGATAGCACGACGCAAATATCTTTCCTGCGGCATAGAACCCGACGGAAGCGTGCTGATACGCACTGCCGATATTCCTCACTGAATCGCGTACCTACGAGACGCTCATCCGCCCGGAACGATTCTTCGTTGATGCAGAATCTCCCATGCGTGGTTCGAGGTCCGGCCGAGACCGGCAACATGCTTTGGCCTGTTCGCGAAATCGATGTTGGCCTACTCGAATCGCATGCCGTTGCTAAGTCTCTGGTATGGTTCACATGTCCGGAAAACCGGCATATTACCGGGCAGGTAATCTTCATTGACGGAGGCGCTGAGGTCCTGCTCCGTGGCGAAGCCGTTTATTGAAGAGAGATCCAGCAGGCCATCTCGTTTGCGGATCTCATCGTCCGTGCCAACACATCCCTTGCGAGCTGAAGAGAAATAGTCTCGGAGTTTTCACAGAAGTAATACTGTACTGTTCACGGCACACTAAGATCCTCGGCCAAGGAATCGTACAAGGCACGGTAGAGCGCAGACTGCGCATACAACCCCGAATGGGTATCTAATCCGACGATTCGGCCTTGATCGAGGAGTACAAAGCGATCCACCCACGAAAGCGATCGGATTCCCGCGCCGTGCTCGTTGGGTTTGTCGGGCGTGCCAACAAAGTCTTCAGGTGTCTGGCTGATCCCCCAGACGCTGGCATTGCGTTTGCGGGCTGTGCGGAAGAGTTGCACGACGACACTGGCCAGGATCGGCGACTCCAGAAGCGCCCAGCACTCATCGAGCAGGACAATGCTGGGTTGTCCATTCATCCCTGATGCACGATACGTGACCGTGTGAGCGATCAAGAGACTCATGGCTCGTTCGAGCCGGGGATCGTCTTTCAATTTCTCGACATTGAAATAGAGCCACGGATTGTTCAGTTGGACCTTGGTCGGCCGGTCAAAGAGGCGTGCATACCATCAGCGCGCCGATGGCCGCGACGAATTTTCTGATCCAGGTCGAACCCGGATAGATTTCCGAAACTACGCCTGCCATGTGCATGTCGTCATGCAGACGGTGCCTTTCAAGCGTCACCGCGTCGCGGATGCGGAGCCCGCTCCAGCGCATCAGTAGTGTCAAAGTACGCAGTCTGGTACGGGTGTCCTTGATCGGAATAAAGCCGCCGCGAGCGTCGCCATAAACTTCGGTGGCAGCGATGATCCTATCGAACTCATCGCGGGGGAAATAATCGGTGGGAACCGGGGTAGTCTTGATTTTGCTGAGCGACAGAGCGGGATTCTGGGTGACGTAGTTGCGGCGGAAGCAGTCCCAAAAGAAGCCGATGACGCGATCCTGCTTCTTTGCCTTGACGATGGCACCCTCGGTCCACGTGCTGCGGAAGGCGAGCAGGGCGTCGAGATCGACCTCATCGAGGTATTCGAGTCCCTGCACCCTCGTCCAGGGGAGGAACTGTTTCTCAAAGATTCTCTCGAGCTTCTTGATCGTGTCCGACTTGAGCCCTCGGCTGCGGGCGTCGGTCATGTAGGCATCGACGGCCTTCTGGACCGTAACTCTCGCCTTCTGCCGGCCGGTGGACTGGGTGCCGCTTTGAGATGTGGAGGGCGCATTCACCTCCGGTGGGGCTGCGGCCGGTCCCGGCGAAATCGGAACGGAGGCGGGCGCCGTAGATTGCGGTTGAGCCGCCGAGAAGCGAAGAGGTGAGGGCGTCACGGCAGGTGCCGTGATCGAGTCCGGGTGAAGTACGTCTAGCGGTACCCCTCTCGACAGAGCCGCTTCCAGTTTTTCGCGGAACCGTTCGGCCTCGTCCCAAACCCTGGTCGAGGCACTCTTGCGGAAGCGCTCATGGTTGAACCTGCCTTCGACCCACTTGGGGCAGTTGCAGCGGTTGCAGAACCGGTCACGTTTGAATTTGCAGTCGGAAGAGTGACGAGTGAAGACAAACGAATCCATGAGGGCCTCCCACTTCAGCCGGAGTTTTGCTCGAACGCTGAAATAGGTCAAAAATCGGGAGGCTTTTTGTCCCTGGTACAAAATGGGTACAAAACGGTCACAAAAGCGACCCGACTTTTAGGCCCTGATTGGTAAGTACATGAAAATAAAACGCTTAAGTATGGTGGAGGCGGCGGGAGTCGAACCCGCGTCCGAAATCGCTGTCAGCCAGGAGAGTTCATGCTTTGTCCGATTCCTTGTGTTTTCGCTCCCGGCACTCAGAACGGACAAGATGCGCCGAAAGCTAGTCCGATGATCTCGCGCGAGCAACACGGACCGAGAAGCTCACGCCAGCCCACTGTATGACGTCTGCTCACAGCCCGTAGGTAAAGCCGTGGAAGACGGCAGCTTATTTAATTAAGCTGCAAGTGCCAGATTATCGTTGGCAACTTTGTTTTTGCAGGCGATTACAGGTGCCCACACCCTGACATGCCTCCTAAGCCGCAATCGATCCCGTCGAAACCGTGACGCCCCCATTTGGTGCTGCATCTGTCCGGTTTGCCGGAAGGATGCCCAGGTGCGAACCAGGCCAACTGGCTCGTGCTGCTGCTTTCATTCTACGCCAATTCCGGTTTTGTCGAGACGCCGGGTCCTAATCCTCGCGCAATGCCCGCATCGGATCTGTCTTCGATGCTCGATACGCCGGCAGGAATGCGGCTAGCAATGCTGCCAGCGACAATAGGGCGATACTGGCCGTTATCGACGCAGGGTCAGCTGTCCTGGTCTCATAGAGCAAGCCTCGTATTGCCTGCGTCGCGCCCATCGCAGCGAGAACGCCGAGAATGAGCCCGCCAATCACGGGTTGGGATGCTTCCCACAATACCAACCGGATCAGCGCCATTCTGCTCGATCCGAGCGCAAGGCGCAGGCCGAATTCCGATGTGCGCAGTGATACTGAGTATGCCAGCACTCCGTAAACACCCAGGATGGCGAGAATCAACGCAGCCGCACCGAAGGCTGACAACACCGTCGTTTGCAATCGCTCTGCGGCGACGGATTCAGCCATCAGTATGTCAAGAGATTTGAGAACAGGGATCGCCACCTCAGGATCGACATTCCAGATTTCGCGCCTGATTGTGGGTGCAAGAGCATCGGGAGCCAGAGAACTGCGGACCAAAAAGAACACCGTGCTTGGAGGATCGTGCCAGTACGGTAAATAGACAATCGGAGTGTCTTCTTTCAGGTCGGCTATGCGTGCGTCAGCGGCTATGCCAATCACGGTATACACGCGGCCGTTTGTCCGGAATTTCTTTCCCATGGGATGACCTTCGGGCCAAGCGGCCTTCGCGGCCTTTTGAGAGATGATCGCGTCGTCCGGTTGCGCACGTTCCCTGCCGTCGAATTCCTGTCCAGAGAGAAGGGGTGTCTGCATTGTCGCAAAGTAGCCTGGACTAATGTTGCGCAGGTTTGCGGTAGGAACTTCACTTTCGGGCAGTGGGTGGTCAGGTCGATACATGCCGTAGACATTGATGTCTCCAGTGAGCGGCATACTGCTCGTGATCGCTGAGGACTCTACGCCAGGATTGGAATGAAGCTGGTCGACGGTGCGCTCTATAAAGGCGGATCGCGCACCGGCGCCTGCATCCTTGCCTGCCTCATACCTTGAGTTCAGCATGTCAACCTGGGCAATCATCAGGTGATTCGCATTGAAAGCGTGATGCTGGTTGATCACTCGACCGAAGCTGCGTGCCACAAGACTCGTCACAATGAGCAGGACGACCGTGCCGGCAATCTCGAATGTTACGAGCGCGCGACGTGCTGCCACAGCCCGTCGCCCGCTCATCACCCGCGTTGAAGCGGCCTGGAGGGCCTGCCGGGGGTCTGTGCTGAGCGACCGAAGAGCCGGCAGGCTTCCGGATAAGATGGCCGTAAGAGCGCAGAGTGCTGTTGCGAAGAGAAGCACAGGCCAGTTGATCTGGATTTCGTTCAAGCGCGGAAGATTCCCTGGCGCAATGGCTCGAAAGAGATAAATCCCGCCAAATGCCAACAGGATTCCGGCTGCTCCGCCAACGAATGAAAGGATGAAGCTCTCCATCAATGTCGCTTGAAAGAGGCGCTCTCGTCCTGCGCCAAGTGCGGCGCGCACGGCATTATCACGATCGCAGGCAACGGAACGGGCGAGTTGCAAACTCGCGAGGTTCACGCAGGCAATAAGCAGCACACCCACTACAGCTCCGAACAGCAGCCAGAGCGCTTTGCCTATGCTGCCGGTCACCTCTTGCGACAGAGGCTTGACGACGATACCCAGGTGAATGGGCAGGTGATTGTTCAAGGAATACGCTTTTTGCATGCCGTCAAGCTCGCTCGTAGCTTGTGTCGCGGATACTCCCGGCTTCAATCGCCCCACAACTAGGAAACTGAAATCCGCGTCGTCGCTGGTGAGGTCTTCTTGCTGTGGCACAAGCGGCTGGAAAACTTCATAAGGGGAGGTTTTCCCCGGTTGTTCCCCGGGCGCCATTTCATTCAAGTTCGGCAGATCGAATGTCGCCGGCAATACGCCGACGATGGTTCTTTGTTCCCCCTTGACCTTCAGCGTTCGGCCAATTACATCCGGCGCACCATGAAAAAGACGCTGCCACAAAGACCATGCGATTACGATGCTGCGATTTCCGCCCTCTTTGGCTTCCTCCGGCAAGAACCCGCGCCCCAGCACTGGATTAATGCCGAGTACTGAAAAGAGATTTGGCGAAATGCTGAGACCGTTCATGATCTGCGGATGGTCCTCGCCGACGGCCACCGCAAACGGCGTATTTTGCAGAATGGCAGCATCCGCGATCGTGGCGGAATGAGCTTTCAGGTAGAGATAGTGCTTGAAGTTATCGGGCAGCACAGGATAGCGGTTACTGACTTCCTGGATCGTTTCTCGCCACACCACGATCTGGCCAGGGTCTGGGAATGCATAAGGCCGCAACAGCACCGAGTCCACAATGCTAAATACAGCTGTGCTTGCTCCAACTCCCAGTCCGATGATGAGCAATGCAGCGAGAGTAAAGCCGGGCGACCTGCCGAGTCGCCGCAGCGCATGGTGCAGGTCGGCACCGATGGATTCGAACGTAGACCATTGCCAAACTTCGCGGCTGCGCTCTTCGAGCACTGTGCGATTCCCGAAGGCGCGACGTGCGGCCTGCTCGGCTTCCGTCCGGCTCATGCCTTCGCACATCAACTGCTCGGTTCTTTCTTCAAGATGAAGGCGCATCTCTTCCGCGAGATCGTTGTAGAGATGGCGTCGGCGAAAGATTCCTGGTAACCATTTCATGCGAAGCACCTCGCGGTTTACCGGTTGACATGAACAAGATTCTCAAATCGAAAAAGTCTCACTCCGCCCGTAGCGATTTCATCGGGTCGATGGAGGCAGCGTGGCGCGCTGGAACGTAGCAGGAGATGAACGCCACAGCGCCGAGGAAAAGAGAGACTGCGGCGAAGGTGAGCGGGTCGACGGGCTTGATTCCGTAGAGCAAACCTGCCAAGACGCGCGTGGCGGCGAACGACAGCGCCAGGCCAAGGGCAATGCCGATGCCGGTGAGAAGCATTCCCTGTTTCAGAATCAGGCGCACCACGTGGAGCCGGTCTGCGCCCAGAGCCATGCGCACGCCAATCTCATTGGCGCGCTGGCTCACCGAATAGGACACTACGCCCGAGAGCCCAATAGTGGCCAGCAGAAGAGCCACCGCCCCAAACACCGCCAGCAACAATCCTGTGGTGTGCGCCGCGAAAAGCGGCAGCGCCATATACTGCGAGATGGACTCCATCTCCATTGGGACTACATTCGGATCGAGAGTCTGAATTACGCGGCGAATTTCGCTCATAGTCGTTTCCTCATTGGCCCCACAGCGAACAACCAGAAATTCCTGCGACTGGGAGCCGAGAGGCCGGTACATGAAGTCGAGCGGATCTTCGCTGAGACTGCGATATTTTCCGGTCTTGACTACGCCAACAATCTCCACGTTCTTCTTGTCATCTTCAAAGTGCTGCCCGATGGGATTGCGGCCGGGCCAGTAGTGCGTGGCCATTGCCTGGTTAATGATGACTGCGGTTGCGCCGGGATCGACGTCCTGTGGAACAAAATCCCGGCCGTTCAAAACGGGGATGCCCATGGTGCTGAAGAAATTGGGTGCAACAGCGGCGAACTGGACTCGAATCATGTCCTGGCCCGGTGGAGGGTTGACTCCGTCGATCTTCACTTCGCTCATCGACCTGCTGGTGCCAAGTGGCAAGTAGTCAGACAGGCTGGCGGAACTGACTCCGGGCAATGCGCGCACACGCTGCAGCAGCTGCTGATAGAACTGGCGATCCTGCGATTCTGTGTAGCCGAGACTGCCGGGGTCGAGTTGTGTCACGGCAATGTTGTGGGTGCTGAAGCCGGGGTCAATGGAGCGGGCATTAACGAGGCTTCTTACACAGAGGCCGGCGCTGATCAGCAGCACCAGGCATACGGTGATTTGCGCGACGACGATGCTTCCGCGCAGACGGGAGCGCCGCGGGCTCGCAAGCAGCCTTTGGTCCTTCAAGGCGGGAAGAAGATCGCGGCGCGTGCTGCCCAGGGCTGGCACTACTCCGAAGGCAATGCCGCTCAAAAGGGAGACGGCAAAAACAAAGGCAAAAACTCGCCAATCGAACGGGGCCTCAATGGAAACAGGGATGGTGGCAGGTTTCAGATTCAGCAGCAGCGGGACGGACCAGTACGCGAGCATCAGTCCGCCGGCGCCGCCCATCATGGAGAGCATCAGGCTTTCAGTGATTGCCTGACGAACGATCCTGAACCTGCTGGCGCCAAGGGCGGAGCGGACTGCAAGTTCACGCCGTCGCGCGGTGGAACGGGCCAGTACAAGATTCGCCGCATTGGCGCATGCAATCAGAAGCACCAGACCGACGGCGGCCATCAGCAGGCTGGTGAAGGCAACTACATATCCGCGAAATGGCGCTGGCACAAGCTGGACAGGGAAGGCGCTTGCATCCATAACAGCTGCCTTCGGATCGGAGGAATGAGCGGAACGAGCGAGAACGGTGAGGTCGGCCTGCGCTTCGTTTTGCGAAACTCCGGGCTTCAGCCGGCCAAGGCCGAAGAGCCAGAATGACGTATCGCTGCCCATGAGGTGCGGCTCGCGAATCAACGTGGGAGTCGCGGCAAGAGGAGCCCAGAAATCGTGCGTCGTACCGATGATGACGCCGGTGAAGCTTCGGGGTGCGACTCCGATAACGGTATAGGTTGCTCCGTTCAACACCAGTGCGCGTCCGACCGCCGAGCGGTCACCGCCAAGCTGGCGCTGCCAGAAGGGATAACTGATCACGACGGAGGGCGCACCGCGGCCGTTTTTATCTTGGTCAGGCTGGAAGAAACGGCCGAGAGCGGGTTCGAGTCCGAGCACGGAAAAGAAATTGTTTGAAACCAGTTGGCCGTGAACCATCTCTCCTTCACCGCCATGGCTCCAACTGACGGGATGGGGATCTCCGTCAAACGCAGCGAAGTCAGAGAGGGTACGGTTATGATCGCGCAGGTCAACGTATCCGGGATAGCTGAGCGGCATAAATGCTTCGATCCCGGAGGCTTTCGCATTGCGCTCCATCACTTCCACAAGATGCCCGGCATCGGCAATCGCAGGCGGCCTGAGCAGAAGCGCATTCACAAAGGTGAAGATGGTTGTATTCGCGCCCAGGCCAAGCGTGAGCGAGAGGATCACAGTCATGGAGAAGCCCGGCGAATTGCTGAGCTGTCGCAACGCATAGCGCACGTCTGCACCAATGGATTCGAGCGTGGACCATTGCCACACTTCACGGCTCCGCTCTTCGAGAACCGTGCGATTTCCGAAGGCGCGTCGCGCCGCTTGCTCGGCTTCCATCCGGCTCATGCCTCCACGCATCAACTGCTCGGTTCTTTCTTCAAGATGGAGGCGCATCTCTTCGGCGAGATCGTTATAGAGTGCGCGGCGGCGGAAGAGATTCGGAATCCAGCTCATGGGGGAATGCCTCTTAGTTGGCGGTAGATTTGTCCGGATCGAGGACCAGCGCGATGCCTGCAAGCATGCGTTCGAAGCTGGAGATTTCCTTCTCCAGATGGCGCATGCCGGCTGGGGTGATTTGATAGGTTCTGACGCGCCGGTTGGTGGACGAAACGCCCCACTCAGCCTTGACCAGCCTGGCCTTGAGCAGGCGCTGCAGCGCCGGATAGAGCGAGCCTTCTTCCACTTGGAGCAGGTTGTTCGATCGTTGCTGGATGTGCTGCACCAGCGCATAGCCATGAGCCGGCTGGCGGCGAAGCGACTCGAGGATCATCATTTCGAGCGCGCCGGGAAAGAGATCGCGAGGGTTGGAGTTTGTCATAGGCCTATTTGGTTCAGGCATAGACTAAACAAGTATTGAATTGCTTGTCAAATAAAAAAGCCCGGCGATTGGCCGGGCTTTGGTGTGTGGCGCGATGGAAGGCTGTGGAGCTACTGCTTTTCCAGATCGATCGACTCGTACTCGTGGCGGCCTATGGCGGCGCGAATCTGGGCTGGCGTCTTGCCCAGCTTGGTCTGCTGGTAGGCGAAGAAGCCTTCCTTGGCGCAGGTGGAGCATTCGGTGCCGTGCAGGCCTTCAAAACAACTGCGCAGGCTGGTGTGGCCGAGGGCGCGATCGCAGCGGCAATTGCAGGGAAGCTGATAGGCGACATTGCCGACCTTGGCTACCTGCTCGTAGACGTGCCTCTGCCACGCATAGGTGAAGTTCGACCCGGTGAGCTTGGCTCCCGAAAGGATGGGCGGGAGGGCGCTGACTTTGAGAGGCGCGGAAGGGTGGTAAGCGGGGACATCGTCGGCTGGATTGGAGAATTGGGCATAGCTGGCTGCGGTGAGCGCGAAGACGCCCAAAGCCAGGAGCCAACGTTGTTTGAGAAGCTTTTTCATAAGAGTTCTCTCTCTGAGATTATTCTAACCGGACCGGCAGATGGGCGAGCCCGGAATGAGTGATTCCGGAAGAGGAGAAACTGAAAGTTAGCCAAGGCCGGTTTGGAGAGATTGTCAGCGCAAAAAAAAACGGCACGAACGTTTTGCTGTTCGTGCCGGGAGGCCAGTGACGCAACTTACTTCCAGCTCTGGAGTGGCATTCCTGCCGCCTCCTCAACTGGAATATATACACCATAGCATAGATTGGGCTGATGTCAAATACAAAAATCGAAATTATATTTCGGAGGTACCACGGTAATCTTTCGGCGTGATGCCGCATCTAACAGCCAGACATTTTTGGGGCTCTGATTGTGAAAGAAGCACGCAAACCTTCATGGGTGGGGACACCGTACTCTATGGCAAACGTTTTGGAATCTTCGAGTTCTACTGAAACAGAGGTAACGCCCGGGCAGTCTCGCGGCTGGTTTAAGGTGGGGGCGGTGGCAGCAGGCTCGGCGCTCGCCGGCGGGTTGCTGGCTGTCTGGTGGTACCGCAAAACCTTGAATAAGCTCCGTCAGGCCGAGGAAGATACCCAAAATCCACATTTTGGGATTTCGGAAGGCGATCCGCCTGAAGAAGTTTGAGCCCCGGTCACAATCGGGAGGAACAGGCTGTCAGACAGCCTTGTCGGCCTGAGCGGCGAGCTCGAAATCGTTGTTTGTGAGTCCGCCGGTGTCATGGGTGACCAGAGCAAGGCGAACCTTGTTGTAGCGGATGTCAATGTCCGGATGATGGCCGGCAGCTTCGGCCAGCTCACCCACCCGGTTAACGAAGCCAAGCGCGGCGCCGAAATCGTCAAATTTGTAGGTGCGCACGAGCTCACCGGCCTCGATCTGCCAGTTGGGGAGGGTGTTGAGCAGCGAGGCTGCCTGTTGAGCGGAGAGTGCGGACATGGTTTCCCTCCAAGAGGAGATTTTCAGGCGTTGACTTGGGCTTCAGGGGTGCGAGCGTTTGCGCACCGCAGATCCTCAATCGTTTCAAATTGCGGGTGGGTTAGGGAGAGGCGCGATATCGAAGGTGGAGAATCGCTTGTTCTGGCCGGTGATTTCGGAGCGCAGTTCGTTCCACAGCTCGTTCGGGACTTTCAGGAAGACTTCAACTACGGCGGGGTCGAACTGTGAGCCGGAACAGCGAAGGATTTCTTCGCGGGCTGCATCGAAGCTTCTTGCCTTGCGGTAGGGCCGGTCGCTGGTGATCGCATCCAGAGTATCGGCAACGGCGAAGATGCGGGCGCCGATGGGAATCTCTATGGAGCGCAAACCATTGGGATAGCCGCTGCCGTCAAAGTGCTCCTGGTGGGAAAAGACGATCTCGGCCGATTCGGCGAGAAACGGAATCTTGCGCAGCATGTTGTAGCCCCTGGCGCAATGCTCACGCATTACTTCCTGCTCTTCGACGGAAAGTTTTCCGGGTTTACGCAGAATCTCGTCAGGGATGGCCATCTTGCCGATGTCGTGCAGAAAGGCTCCGCGCGCAATGACCTTGATTTGCCCCGGGCCGATGCCCATGGCGCGAGCCAGCGCGATGGTGTAAGCCGTTACGCGCTTGGAGTGGCCTTCGGTCTCGGAATCTTTCAGATCGAGCGCATCGCCCAGTGCTTCCAGGGTTACATCGTAGGAGTGTTCCAGGTTCTCCATGGCCTGGCGCAGCATCTCGGTGCGGGCGCGCACCACCTGTTCCAGGTTCTGCTGGTAGTTGTGGCTATCCTGCAGAGCCTGGCGATGGTCGAGGGCGCGCTGCACGGTGTTGACCAGGTGTTCGCGCTCGAAGGGCTTGAGCAGATAGTCATAGGCGCCGCGGCGCATGGAGTCAATGGCCACGCTGATGTCGTGGATGGCCGTGACCATGACGACGGGAAGCTGCGGCTGCTGGGCGTGAATGCGTTCGAGCAATGTAATGCCGTTGCCGTCCTGCATCACAATGTCGGTCAGCACCAGGTCAAAGGCGTTGCGTTCGAGGATGTCCAGCCCTTCGCGGCCGCTGGATGCCAACTGAACTTCGTAGCCCTGGCGTTCAAGAGTGGAACCGATCATGGATCGGATATGGGGCTCGTCATCGACGACCAGAATTCGCGCTGTCCGGCGCTGACGGGCAGCCACGCGCGTCTCTGACTCCGTGCGCGAGCCAGTTGCCGAGGGCACCGCATGTGGTCGTACCAGGTTCAATGCCAAGCCGGGATCCTCCAAAAATCCTCGCCAGTCAGAAACCTTGCAACGAAAGCGAATATGCCTGAGACGGTGAGTTGCCTGCCCAAAAACTGCGTCCGGGCTAACCGAAAACCGCCCCGTGCAATTCGCGTCATCAAACTTCGACTTATTCAATTCTGCAAGATACTCGCAGGAAAATTCCTCAGGTTCTGTTGGATGGAGGTTACCATAGTGCTCGGCGGATCGACTCGCAGGCCCTGGCAGTTTCACTCTCCATCCATATTCCAGGAGATCTGGAAGGCCCTTGATGCAGATCAAAACAAGAAAAACAAATCACTGTTGGGCTTACGGCTCGTGAGGAAATTGGCTTGCTTGCGGCCAAATCCCCATTTCCAAAGCAAATCCCCAGTCATCCTACCGGAAGGTTACTACCGGAAGCTTAGAACTGGAATACCTTTCTTTGGTGTCGTTCCCCATTAAGATGCGCACAACACCATTTTGGCTGTCTCCGATTAAAGCCTATACATTTTTTGCTGATTAGCCACAGCACCACCGGTTGGAGCGAAAGTATCGTAACCGCAAGGTAACATTGTCTTCGTTCAGAGTTTGATTCTCCACCATTCTGGGTGATTTGCAACCCAATCGCCAAGATATTTTTCTTACGCCTCTATCAAAGCCACGAATCCTATGCTGAAATGGCGCAGGTATCTAAATGAGCACAGGTTTCGTGGACCATAGATGTGATTTGCCGCCGAGAAGGACGGTCAATAGGACTGCCCGTGGGATGGGGCTCGCGGCGAGCTATAGCATTTTCGGAATTGCTGTATACCGAAGCCGGGCACTCAAGTGGCTTTTTCCTCAAGAAAAAGCCACCTTGTACGCCCCTCAAAAAGTCTACATGTATTCCGGAAATGCTCTAGGCTTGACCGGTTGTCGGCATTTTGTCTGCTTTCTGGCGGGCGCGCCGGGCGGTTGCCCAGCCTTCCTTCACAATCTGATGAGCGCGCGCCATGGCCAGTGATCCGGGCGGCACGTCCCTTGTAACGCAGGAGCCAGCGGCAACATAGGCGCCCTCGCCGACTTCGACTGGCGCAACCAGGGTCGAATCGCTGCCGACGAAGGCATCTTTGCCGATGCGGGTGGCGTACTTGAGGACGCCGTCGTAGTTGCAGGTGATGACGCCTGCGCCGATATTTGTTTTTTCACCTACTTCCGCGTCTCCCAGATAGGTGAGGTGACCGGCTTTGACGCCCTTGCGCAGCGTGGCGTTTTTTGTCTCGACGAAGTTGCCGATGTGGACCTGTTCTCCGATTTCGCAACCGGGCCGGATGTGCGCGAAGGGGCCGATGTTGGCGCCGTCGGCGATGGTGGAGTCAGAGAGGACGCAGCTTTGGCGGATGATGACGTTATTGGCCAGCGCGCAGTTTTCGATGACGGTGTAGGAGCGGATGCGGCAATCGGAACCGATGCGTGTGTTGCCGAGCAACTGGACGAAAGGCTCGATGACGGTGTCGGGCGCAACTTCAACAGTGGCGTCGATAACGCAGGTTTCCGGGCGAAAGATGGTGACGCCCGCGGCCATCAGCCGCTGTGCCGTGGCGAGGCGGAGATTGGCGTCGAGGGCCATCATTTCCGCAATGGTGTTGGCGCCGAGGAGCTCGTCCGGATCGGAGGCGTGGAAGGCGACGACTCGCTCTCCGGAGGCATGGAGCACGTGGGCCATGTCTGTGAGATAAAGCTCGCCGTGAGGGTTGGCGGTGGTGAGTTTGTCCAGGTGGGCGAGAAGCGGCGCGGTGCGAAAGGCATAAAGGCCCATGTTGACTTCGCGCATAGGCAACTGTTCGGGCGTGAGCATTTTCTGCTCGATGATTCCGACGACTTCAAGCGAGCCGGGCGAGGGGTGAAAAATGCGACCGTAGCCAGTGGGATCCTGTGGCTCAGCGGACGTCAGTGTCATAGCTGCCTGTTGGGCCTGGTGGAAGCCGGCCAATGCGGCGAGGGTTCTTGGTTGAATCAGCGGTGCGTCGCCTGAAAGTACGAGGATGTTTTCATAGGCCTCAACGGCCTTGCGCGCGCATTGGATGGCGTGGCCGGTGCCGTGCTGCTCTGTCTGTTCGACGAAGCGCACTCCCGAAGACGCGACCGCGGCCTTGACCTGGTCAGCCTGATGACCGACGACGACATAAATGTTGGCGGCAGGCACAACCTGACTGGCGGCGGCGATCACGTGACCAAGCAGAGGCTTGCCGCCGATTTCATGCAGTACTTTGGGACGGCGCGATTTGAGGCGGGTTCCTTTGCCGGCTGCCATGATGACCACGGCAAGGCTTGCGGGTGATTCCATTTATTGACTTCCTACGGAGAGATTCCTGTTGAGTTTTGTTGGCTCCCACCCTTGCCGCGGTGAGACTGCGGCAAGGATGGGGCACCCGGCACCCGGCAGTTGTGTCTTATTGCTTTTTCTCTTCGGCGCCGGGTTTGGCCGGCATCGGTATGGTGATGTCGATCGGATGAGCCGGGCCCAGATCCAGAGCGTCGAGGCCCGGCTTGATCTCAGGGCCGTTGCCGACAACCAGCACGGCTAGCTTGTCGGGATGAATATACTTCTTCGCCGCCGCATCGAGATCGGCTAGCGACACTTTTTCGAGAGCTGCCTTGTAGGTCTCGAGATAGTCGGAGGGATAGCCGTAGAACTCGAGGCGTTCGCGCTCGGCGAGCACCTTGTCGCGGGTGTCGTAGCGAAAGAGGAATGAGGAGAGGAGGTTGTCCTTGGCGCGCGCGAGCTCAACTTCAGTGAACGGCTTGGCGGTAAGGCCGGAGATCTCAGCCATTGCGGCCTTGGTGGCGTCCACAGTGGAGGGGCTCTTGGTGAGCGCGACAACGCGGAACTGGGCCGGATGGTCATAGGCGAAGGAGATTCCGCCGCCCACTTCATAGGCCAGTCCAAGTTCGGTGCGCACCTTCTGGAAGAGCCGGCTGGCGAAGCCCCCACCCAGGATTTCGTTCAGCACGGCCAGCGTGGGCACGTCGGGATTGTGGCGATCCGTGCCCAGGCCGACGATCTCGATGTCGGACTGGTTCACATCTTCTTTGTTGATGAAGTACAGACCTGGCGTGGGGCCGGCGAAGACATCGTGGCGAGGCGGAGTGGGCTTGGCCTGCGGCAGGCCTTCAAACGCGGCGCGCAACTTGGCCTCCATGGCCACGGGATCGAAGTCGCCGCTGATGCCTACGATCAATTTGCTGTTGATGGTGCGGTCGTGCCAGGCTTTCAGGTCGTCGAGGGTGACGGCGCCGATGGTGGCCAGTTCCGGCTGACGCGTGTAAGGGCTGTTGGCGCCGTAGACCAGCTTGGCCGCTTCGCGCGACGCAATTGCCGATTCTTCGTCGTTGCGGCGCACGATGCCGGTGGCTTCCTGCTGCTGGGCTAGCTCAAGTTTTTCCTGGCTGAATTTGGGGTGCAGAAGCAGGTCGAGGGCGAGCGAAAACACCTGATCGGCATCGCCTTTGAGCGAGTCCCAGGAGATGGCGGTCGAGTCTTCGTCGCCGTCGGTCTCAATGTGCGCGGCTTTGGCTTCGAGCAGATCGTCGAGAGCATCGCCGTCCATTTTGGCGGTGCCGCTGGTGCGCCATGCCTGGCCGTAGAGGCCAACGAGGCCGGCCTTGGCTGGGCTTTCATCGCGCGAGCCGCCGGGGATCAAGACTGAGCCGGAGACGAAGGGCAGCTCGTGATCCTCTTGAAGGAAAATCACGATGCCGTTCTTGAGTTCGATGCGTTTGGGCTGTTGGGGTTTGAACTCGTGCAGCTTGGGGATGGGGATCCTTTCCCAAGGCTTGTTTTGCTGGGCGGTGAGGGCGGAAGGTGCCAGCGTGAAGAAAGCTAGGAAGGCAATGGTGGCGGTCTTGCAAATGCGGAAACTCATGTGTGACGCGAGAGAGCAGGAGAATTCGCGCCGGCGAGGGAGGGTATTTCGAGTCATTCGCATTCCCTCGGCGGCTAAAGCCGGAGTGGTGTTTGCGGTCATGGTGGCACGGCTGAAGCCGTGCCCTTTCAGAGCAGGCTGCGCGGCTGGAGTTGGAATTGCCTCAGCGGCTAAAGCTGGCGTTGATGTGCAATTTTGAATGTACGGGCTAAAGCCCGTACCCTTCACCGAAGGGCCGTTCTCGGAGAATCCGTTCATTGCGCACCTCCGTCTTTGGCGGCCGCGGATTTTTGGGCAGGGACGGCAGTCTCAGTCCACGCCTCGGTGCGGTTGCTGGAAACGAACACCTGATTGGCTACGCGGCGAATGTCGGCCTTGGTGACCTTGTCCACTTTGTCCAACTGCAGAAAAAGTTCGCGCCAGTCGCCATAGCGGGTCTGGTACTCGGCCAGGTCGTTGGCCAGTCCCTGATTGTCGGCCAGGCCGCGCAGCAGGTCGGCGCGGGTGCGGGTCTTGTACATGGCCAGCTCTTCGTCGGTGACGTCGGTGGTCTTGAGCTTTTCGATTTCTTTGTGGATGGCGTCGCGCATCTCCTCGGGCGTGTGTCCGGGCAGTGGCGCGGCAAAGAAGACGAACAGGCTGGGATACTTGTCGCCGGGATAAGGGCTCACGCCCTCGGCTACGGCCGCGATTTGCTGGTCACGAACCAGACTGCGATAGAGGCGGGAGACGCGGCCGTTGGACAGGATGTCGCTGATGGCGTCATAGACGGCGTTGTCGGGGTCGCGAAAATCAGGCCGATGGTAACCCTCCATGTAGATGGGCTGGCTGGGATCGCGAATGACCACCGTCTTCTCGGCGAACTGTTTGGGCTCAACGGTAGTCATTTCC
This sequence comes from Occallatibacter sp., assembly GCA_036489415.1. GTDB lineage: Bacteria > Acidobacteriota > Terriglobia > Terriglobales > Acidobacteriaceae > Telmatobacter. Next base: position 19,705 of record DASXFS010000063.1, read on the forward strand.
TCGGGCTTGGGTCCGCCGGGAACGCGGCTGAAGTATTTCTCCAGCATCGGCATGGCTTCAGAGGCCTTTACGTCGCCCACGACGGCGACCACGATGTTGGAACCTACGTAGTACTTTTTGTGGAACGCCATGGCCTCGGTGGCGTTGATCTGGCTGACTTCGCTGGGCCAGCCGATGCCGCTGCGGCCGTAGTTGTGGGCCACGTAAGCAGTGGCCAGAAATTGCTCGAAGAGGCGGCCCTCGGGATTGGAATCGGTGCGCATGCGGCGCTCTTCGTTGACTACGTCGCGCTCCTTGTAGAACTCGCGCGGCACGGTGTCGGCCAGGCGGCTGCTTTCCATCCATGCCCATAGCTCCAGACGGTTTTCAGGCATGGACCAGAAGTACTGTGTTTCGTCGAGGCCGGTTTCGGCGTTCAGCCCTTCGGCGCCGTTGCGCTCGGCGATATCAGTGAACTGGTTGGGGATGACAAATTTGTGCGCCTCGGCCTGAGCTTCGACAAAGTCCTTCTTCAGCGCGGCGAGCTTCTGCGGGTCGCGGCCGACGGGCTTGAGATACTCGGCCTCGTAGGCGTCGTTGGCGGCTTCCACTTTGGCCAGCGCGACTTTCTCAGCGGCGTAGTCGGTGGTGCCAATCTGGCTGGTGCCTTTGAAGGCCAGGTGCTCGAACATGTGCGCCAGGCCGCTTTGGCCTGAGGGATCGTTCACATCTCCGGCGTCAATGAAGGTGGAGTAACTAAAGACCGGCGCGTCGGGGCGCTCGCAGACGATGAGCGTGAGCCCGTTGGGCAGTACCTTGGTGGTGATCTTCTGCTCAAAGCTTTTCAGGTTCTGGGCTCTGGCGCAGAATAGAGCCACTGCCGCCAGCCCCAGCGCCAAGACTGCGGTTCGCATTCTGCTTTGCATCCAGTCTCCTTATCCGATGTTTCTGTCCGGGACTTGTGGAAGGGTATTGTCGTCTTGTTCCAAGCTAGTGCCATTGGCCGGGGAGGGTCAAACCGAAAAAGCGCAGCCCTGCGCAATTGGCTCTAAGCCATTGAGAAAATGTAGGATTAACTATGGCGGTTTTTCGTTCCATCTTTCAGCGGCCCATCAGCCGGCGGCGTCTTCTTACGGCGGGCGTGTGCGGAGCGGCGGGGCTGGCACTTTATTCTGGCGAGATTGCGCGCCACTGGATTGAGGTCGTTCGCCACGACATTACTCTGGCAGGCTTGCCTCAGGTGTTTGACGGCCTGCGCATTGCACAACTCAGCGATATTCATATGGATGGGTTCACGGAGCCCTTCTTTCTGCGCCATGCGGTTGAGCTGATCAACAACATGCGGCCCGATCAGGTTTATTTGACGGGCGATTTTGTCAGCGATGGGATCAGCACGAGAGCGTTTGCCGTGGGCGCGGCGTGGCAGTGCGCGAACATTCTCAACACATTGCAATGCCCCAACCGCTATGCCGTAATGGGCAACCACGATGTTGGAGTGGGAGAACAAGACGTGACCGCGGCACTTACGGCCAACGGCGTCACGGTGTTGAGCAACGCATACCTGCCGATTGAGCGGACGGGCGGCAGATTCTGGCTGGCGGGAGTGGACGACCCGCTGGTGGGTGCGCCAGACCCGGAACTGGCCATTCCGCCTTCGATTCGCCATGTGCCGCATGAGCCTGTGATCCTACTGAGCCATGCGCCGGATTATGCCGATATTCTGCTTAGCGATCCAGTGGGCGGGGCGATTGACCTGATGTTGAGCGGCCACACACACGGCGGCCAGGTGAGGCTGCCGCTGGTGGGCGCATTGGAACTGCCCGACCTGGGCAAAAAGTATGTGGAGGGCTGGTTCCGGCTGAGGAACATGCAGCTCTATGTCAATCGCGGCATCGGGACCGTTGGGGTGCCGTTCCGGCTGAACTGCCCGCCGGAAATTACGCTGCTGACGCTGCGCGCGGCCTGAGTTCGCGAGGTTAATGAGGCTGCGATGCGACAGTAGCGCCCCAGTCCTGAGGAGCAGTGTCACGGGCGTGCCGGGAGAAGAGCCAGCGATGGCCGTCAAGATCCTTGACGCCGTACTGGCGCTCTCCATAGATGGTTTCGTGCAGATCTTCCCAAATAACCGCGCCTTGTTGCCTGGATTGTTGGTAGTGGGCATCGACGTCGGCGACAAAGACGGTGAGCGTCTGAGTGTTGAGGCCGAGCGTGGCCGGGCTTTCGGTTCCATCGCGCGGGCCGGTAAGCATGATGTATGCGTTGCCGAGATGCATCTGGATGCCGCTGACGGGATCGCCATAGCGGTAGTGCTCGACGAAGCCGAAGACGACGGAGAGCCACGCACAGGCTTTTAGCGGGTCGCGATAGACGAGGTGAGGAAGGACGATATCCGCGGGGACGGAGCGGTTTTTCATAGCGATAGTATGCTCCTGTGGCGAAGAAGAAGAGTAAGAATTTGGTGAGTCGTTGAAGCATGCCAAGATGAGCTCCGATTGATGGGGCATGGACTTCTTCGGAAGTTCGGGTCGTTTCTTGTTACTCTTGAGAATCCATGGCAAGGGCATCTAAAGGTTCGTGGAGCTTAACCCCGCTTTGGCGGGCGGTGATCGAGGTCGCCTTCATTATTTTTCTGTTTTATTCCAACCTGCTGATGGGCGAGTTTACCGGGGCGAACGGGCGTGGGAAAAGCCTGAAGTTTGCGGTGCATGACATATTTACGGGAACCAACTTCGTCATTGCGCTGATCTCCGTCATGGTTGGATATGCGGTGTTTGAAACTCTGCGCAGAAAGCTCTGAGGCTGGCTTGCCTGCGTTGTTGGCTTCCTTGACCCCTTACCGCGCTGTTCCGTATTCTGCGAGAGTTTCCGCGCGGCGGAGATTTACCTGATCGAAGCCGCTTGAGGGAGATTCCGCATGAGAACCGCCGCATCGAATGCAACTCCCACTGCTCGTTTCGACTCCGAACCATTTCCTGGCTCGTTGCCATTTCTGGTTCGCCGCGCCGCAGTGCTGGGCGCTGGAACCATGGGCTCCCGCATTGCTGCCCACCTGGCCAATGCGGGGGTTCCTGTTTTGCTGCTCGATCTGGTTCCTGCGGGCGACGGCGCAAGGAACAGACTTGCGCAGGCCGCGCTCGAAGCCCTGGGCAAAGCCAAGCCGGCTGCGTTTTATGACCCTTCACTGACCGCACTGGTTACACCCGGCAATTTTGAAGACGACCTGGTCAAATTAGCCGGGTGCGATTGGGTGATTGAAGCCGTCGCCGAGAATCTGGCCATCAAGACGTCGCTGCTGGAGCGAGTTGTGCCGCATCTTGCGGCTCATGCGGTGCTGACGACGAACACTTCGGGGTTGCCGGTGAAGCAGATTGCCGCCGGGCTGGCGGGAACTCCGGGCTGGAGTGGAGAGCGATTCTTCGGGACGCACTTCTTCAATCCGCCGCGCTACATGCGGTTGCTGGAGATGATTCCGACGGCGGAAAGCGATGCGGCTGTTGTGGCTGCTTTTGCCGCTTTCGTGGACAGAAATCTTGGCAAGCAGGTGGTGTTTGCCAACGATACGCCCAACTTTATTGCTAATCGCATTGGCGTGGCACTGATGTTCAACGCGGCGAACCTGATGATCGAGCAGGGGCTGACCATTGAAGAAGCGGACGCGCTGACAGGGCCGGCCATCGGCTGGCCGCGCACCGGCACGTTTCGGCTGGCGGATATGGTGGGCATCGATGTTTTGGCGCACGTGGCGGCGAATTTTCCTGAGGGCGCGGCGCAAGGCGGATTTTCAGAAGTGCTCAGAGAGATTGTGAAGCGCGGTTGGCTGGGCGACAAGGCCGGCCAAGGCTTCTACAAGAAGAGTCCCAGAGCGGATGGAAAAGGGGCGGATGGAAAAGAAGTGCGGCTGGTGCTCGATTGGACGACGCTCGAGTACAGGCCTGCGGCCAAGCCTACGCTGCCTGCGCTGGATATGGCCAAGAACGCGTCGACAGTAGCAGAGCGGCTGAAGCTGCTGCTGGCCAATGATCCCGCCAAAGACAAGGCAGCAAGGTTTCTGTGGCCGTTTCTGGTTTCGCTTTGGAACTACGCGGCGGATCGCATTGGCGAGGCGGCTGACGACGCCGTTTCCATCGACCGCGCGATGCGCGCCGGCTTCAACTGGGAGCTTGGGCCGTTTGAGATGTGGGATGCGGCTGGGGTTCGGGAGACGGTTGCACGCATGAAGGCGCTCAAGCTGCCGGTGAGCCGCGCCGTTGAAACTCTGCTGAGCGCCGAGCATGAATCGGCTGCGGTGTTCTGGTACTCGCCCGACAGCCCTCAATGCTACAGCCCCATTGCAGGCGTGTGGGAACCCATTCGCCCGCAGGCCGGTCACGCACGGGTTGCCGATTTCCGGCGCAGTAATGGCGTGGTCAGATCCAATCCCGGAGCGTCGCTCATCGATTTGGGCGACGGCATCGGCTGCATCGAACTGCATTCCCTGAAAAATGCTATCGGCGGCGATGTGCTGCAAATGATTTCTTCGGTGCTCAAACCGGATTCCGACGCAGTGCGGGATTTTGCGGGGTTTGTGATTGCCAGCGACCGGGGAAACTTTTCAGTGGGTGCGAACCTGATGCAATTGTTGCTGGCCGCGCAGGAGGGCGAGTGGGAAGAACTGGCCGCGGTGATTCACGGCTTCCAGCAGATGACGGCGGCTATCAAATTCTGTCCGCGTCCGGTGGTGGCCGCGCCGTTCGGTCTGACGCTGGGCGGAGGCGCGGAGATTTGCTTGCACGCGGCGCGGCGGCAGGCTCACGCGGAGACCTACATCGGACTAGTTGAGGCTGGGGTGGGGCTGATTCCTGCCGGCGGCGGGACAAAGGAGATGCTGCTGCGTGCTTTGGATCGGGCCACTGCGCTGGCTCCGCCGGACCCCAAAGATCCGCCTTCGCGGTTTGCCCAATCGGCGGAGATGACGACGGGGCTCAAGCGGGTGTTTGAGACGATTGCGCTGGCCAAGGTTTCTACCTCGGCTGCGGAGGCTCGGCCGATGGAAATGTTGGCTGTTTCGGACTGCATCACTCTGAACCGCGAACGTTTGCTGCTGGACGCGAAAGCCCAAGCTTTGACGCTGGCTGAAGCAGGGTACACGGCCCCGCAGCCGCGGACAGGGATTCCCGCGCCCGGCACGGCGGCGCTGGCCAGGCTTGAGACGGGCGTCTTCCTGATGGGCGAAGCCGGATATGCCTCGGAACACGACCAGAAGGTGGCGCGGTGGGCGGCGTACATCCTGGCCGGCGGGCGGGTAACTGCCGGTTCGCCGGTGAGCGAACAATATTTGCTCGACTTGGAATTGGAGGCGTTTCTCTCTCTCTGCGGCGAGCGGAAGACGCAGGAGCGGATCGCTTTCATGCTCAAGACCGGAAAGCCGCTGCGGAATTAGCAATGAAAGCAATGCTCAACCTACTGGCAGTTACCGCCCTGGCGCTGGGAACGCTCCGGCTGGGGAGCCAGACTGCGTTGCTGCCCGTTCAGCAGAAGACGACGCCGCTGCCGGAGTGGGGCAAGGTTGTGGTGGCGGGGCGGTCGACGCCTTACCTCATTCGCCATTTGCCGGTCAGTTCATTTCCGGAGCTGCCTGCGGGCATTGCTGACCTGCTCAACCGGCGCGGCTGCACTATTCCGCAAACCTATGAGGCGCATCGGCCTGAGAATGTGGTTCACGCCAGCCTGGAGCGGGCTGGATCGTCAGACTGGGCGGTGCTTTGTTCGGTGCAGGGGACGGTCTCGCTGCTGGTTTTTTTCGACGGTGCGGCGGAGGTTTCCGGGCAGGCGGTTGGGGCACCGATAGTGCTTGCCTCGGCGCCGGAGACACAGCGATTGCAGACGCACGATCCGAGCGGCGTTCTCGGCTTCAACTGGGGCATCGATCCGGCATCGCCCGACCAGGTGCGCGAGGCTCAGAATGGCCTGGGACACCCACCGGGCCGCCTGGATCACGATGCGCTGGCTGACTCGGTTGTGGAGCATGGCATCGTCTATCACTTTTATGCCAAGACTGGCTGGTCTCTACTGGAGACGCCGGACTAGGCTGGAAATGCCGAGCTGGGCGGGAGATACTGAGCCGGCTGAAGATACCGAGTCAGGCGCAGTGTAGGGTCGGGCGCAGCGGAAGGAGTAGTTCTATGTCGGAAGCTGTACTTGTCAGCGCCGTTCGCACTCCGGTTGGGCGCGCACCCAAGGGCGCTCTTTCCACCATGCGCCCCGACGACCTGGCGGCACTGGCGCTGGGCGCGGCATTGGATCGGGTTCCAGGGCTGGACGGGGCTGAAGTCGACGATGTGATTCTGGGTTGCGCGCAGCCGGAGGGCGAATCGGGCTGGAATATGGCCCGCATGGCGGCTCTGCGCGCGGGACTGCCGGTCGAGATTCCGGGCATAACAGTCAACCGGCTTTGCTCCTCGGGCCTCGAAGCGATTGCCTTGGCGGATCTGCGGATTCGGGCTGGCGGGAATCGCGTAGTAATTGCAGGCGGGGCAGAAACCATGAGCTTGTTGCCCTTTGGCGGTCTGAAGCTGAGCCCCAATCCGTGGCTGGCTGAACACTATCCGGCGGCGCTGCTGACCATGGGACTGACCGCCGAGCGGGTCGCGCGTCACTATGGCGTCTCGCGCGAAGACCAGGACGCCTTTGCGCTGGCCAGCCACCGGAAAGCTGTGGCTGCGCAGGCTGCTGGGCGGTTTAGCGATGAACTGATCCCGGTCACGGTTACGACTTCGACTCCGGGAGCGAAGGCTGGGAAGCCCATGGTTGCGGAAAGAGTGTTTGCGGCCGATGAAGGGCCGCGCGCGGACACTTCTGCTGAGGCGCTGGCTAAACTTAAACCTGCGTTTCATGCGCAGGGAACAGTGACGGCCGGGAACTCTTCGCAGACTTCAGACGGAGCGGCGGCGGTTGTGCTGATGGACGCCGTGCGGGCGCGGGAGTTGGGGATTCAGCCGCTGGCCCGGCTGGTGGCGTATGCCGTGACTGGCTGTCTGCCGGAAGAGATGGGCATTGGGCCGGTGACGGCGATTCCTGCGGCGCTCAAGCGCGCTGGGATGACGCTGGAGCAGATTGATTTGATTGAGCTGAATGAGGCTTTTGCGGCGCAGGCGCTGGCGGTGATCCGGACGCTGGGGCTGGATCCGGAGCGGGTGAACGTGAACGGCGGCGCGATTGCTCTCGGTCATCCGCTGGGGTGTACGGGGGCGAAGTTGACGGCTACGCTGCTCAACGAGATGCGGCGGCGACAGGCGCGCTACGGGATGGTGACCATGTGCGTGGGCGGCGGCATGGGCGCGGCGGGGATTTTTGAACGGCTGGGTTGAGTTGGATTGACCGGCGGCCCGGTTGAGGGTCATGCTTTCCCACCTTCGGCACGATATTACTGTGCCGAAGATGGGGCACCCAGTTCTGAGGTATCTGGAGCGCAAAAACAGAAACAGCCAGGAGAGAATCTCGGCTGTTTCTATCTTGAATTGCGACTGAACTACGCTCGAGCTACGCCTTGGCGAGAACCAAAGCCTTGAGGCGCGCGTTGAGGCGGCTCTTGTAGCGGGAGACGGTATTGTCGTGCAGGACGCCCTTTTGGACACTCTTGTCGAGGACCGAGACGGTGGCGCGGTACTGCTCCTGGGCAACTTTCACATCGCCCTTGGCGAGAGCCTCGCGCAGGGTCCGCAGGCTGGAGCGCACGCGACTGCGGTTGGCGCGGTTGACTTCAGTGCGCGTTACGGTCTGGCGGGCGCGCTTGAGCGACGATACATGGTTAGCCATTGTTCTTCCTTAATCTTTTTGCCCATTACCGGGATGCTTTTGGAGTCCAAGTCAGGGGAGATGATGCGGGGTCAGAATGCAACGATATCCGCATCCCTCGCAATTTCTTAGGCTACAGGAAATCGAGTTACAGGTCAATTGGCGAGATTTCGGGGTAGTGTCCTGATTTGAGCCGGACTGTTAGCCGACTCCAGTCGCTTGTTGTGCGGCGTTTGGTTAGTCATGGTGGAAATAGAAGAGATTCCCGTCCAGATCCTTTACGGTGAATTGCTGTAACCCCCAGGGCTTTTTTTCCAGAGGTTCCACGATGTTTGCGCCTGACGAGGTCAATTCCTCGTACGAGGCATCGATATCTTCCGCGAACACCCAGTGAACGGCAGGTTCAAACGGAGGCTCCCTCTTGCGAAAGAATATTGGCCCCATATCACCGCGTGACACGGCCCCAATTTCTTTGCCTGGGTAAAGCCATCCGATCTCAAAGCCGAGTGCGTCTCTGTAATGCTGTTGTGCGCGTTCGACATCCGCTACCGGCAACTCCGGCACTGGCTTGCCCATTGAGCTCATTTTCTCTTTTGCGATCAAAGAGGTCTCCTTTCCACAGATTTATGCATCAAGATCGCCTCCGCGTCCAATGAGAATACTATCCAGCTTCGAGCCGTGAGTTGGCCGCCTCTGGATGCGGAGAGGTCGCGGGATCGGTCTTATCCCCCGTAGGTAACCGCCGGGGCACACTTGTCATCTAATTTTTTTGCGCGATGCATTGACGCCGTGAGTTGTTGGCGCTAGTCTCAAGCGCAGATACCCGATTTGGTAGCCAACGCCAATCCGCGGTTTCGTCCGGCAGCCCAGGGCCTGGGCTTGGGCTCGGCTACGCCTTACGCCGCGGGATTTCCCTTACAACCTGATTTCTCTTGCCGGCAGGCGCAATGTCTTGCGCGCATGCTCGACATTGCGTTTTTGGCGCGACCAGATTCGGCGGTCTTTGCTCTCATCGCGGACTCTGCCATTATGTTCCTCGTATCCGCGCCGGCGAAGGCTCCGTTGGGCTCGCGCCGGTTCAACTTCAACCAACCCACCGCACTGGAGGCTGTCGAATCCTTTGAAGATCGCTCTGGAGATTACGCCCAATCTTGAGCCCCTGTTTGGGACCCGCGATGAAAACCTCAGGCTGATGGAAGATTCACTCGGCGTCCGGATCGATCTTCGCTCCGACGCCGTGCATGTAGAGGGACCGGAAGAGGGCGTGGCGCGCGTTCAGCGCATCTTCCAGGACTTCGAGGCCTTGCGAAAGCAGGGCGTGAACCCGCATAACGGGGAGCTGAACGGCATGCTGCGGCTGGTGGTAGCCGATGCGGCCACGACTCTGCGCTCACTTTCAGACAGCGGCAAGCAACGCTCGGCCGGCGTGAAGCGGACGGTGCAGCCGCGCTCCATCAATCAGCGCAAGTATGTGGAGGCCATTGAGCAAAATGACATGACCTTCGGCGTGGGGCCCGCTGGAACAGGCAAGACCTATCTGGCCGTGGCCATGGCGGTGGCGGCCATCAATGCAAAGAAAGTAAGCCGCATTATTCTGGTGCGGCCGGCGGTTGAGGCGGGCGAGAAGCTGGGTTTTCTTCCCGGAAGTCTGCAGGAAAAGGTTGACCCTTATCTGCGCCCGCTGTACGACGCGCTTTACGACCTGCTGGACCCGGAGAAGGTCGACAAGATGCTGGAGAAGAACGTGATTGAGATTGCGCCGCTGGCCTTTATGCGCGGGCGTACGCTCAATGACGCCTTCATCATCATGGACGAGGCGCAGAATACAACCATTGAGCAGATGAAGATGTTTTTGACGCGCATGGGAGCCAACTCGAAGGCGGTAATTACGGGTGACATTACGCAGATCGATTTGCCCAATCCGCGCAAGTCAGGCCTGCTGGACGCGATTAACGTTCTCGATGGGGTGGAGGGGATCCAATTCTGCCACTTTGTGGATTCCGACGTGGTGCGCCATGCGCTGGTGCAGCGGATTGTGCGCGCCTACGAGAGCGCGAAACCGCAACAGCAGGAGCTGCCGCTGGCGCTGGGCGAGGCCATCGACACGGTCACAGATACGCACGACAACCGGACGCAAGCGCAGGCGGGGCATGTGTCAAAACCGCAATAAAATCTGAGTTCGCGTAGAATTGAAATGAATCGGGGCCGTCCGCTGACGCGCACGGCCCTGAGCACGATGATCCTCCTTGACCCACATCTCAACCCCGACCCGGAGCCGAAGGCAATTTTGGCGAAGCCGGCTGGCACGTCCAGTTCAAAGCCAGATTTTATGACAACTTCCCGCGATGTCCGGCTGCCCTCGGCGCGCACGCTGGCGCGTTTTCTTGCAGAGGCGCAGGCGGTGGTGCGATTGCGCGGCCAGGTGACGGTGCTGCTGACGACTGATGCGGCGATCCGCAAGCTCAACAAACAATTTCGCGGCAAGAACAAGGCTACGGATGTGCTGTCGTTTCCGGCTTCAGGGTTGGGCGCTGAGGGCATTGCCGGCGATCTGGCTATCAGCGTCACTACGGCTTTGGGACAGGCGGCGGAGCAGGGGCATTCGCTCGCGACGGAGATCAAGGTGCTGGTTCTGCACGGGCTGCTGCATCTGGCGGGGTACGATCACGAGGCCGATGAGGGGCAGATGGCGCGTCGGGAGCGGGCGTTGCGGGCTCGGCTGAAGTTGCCGGAGGGGCTGATTGAGCGGGCTTCGCAGGCGGAGAAAGCCGGCGAAAAGAAGCCCTCGGGGGCTAAAGCCCCGATTTCCGCAGGTCGGCCAAATGTACGGGCTAAAGCCCGTACCCTTCAATCTCCGAAGGCTAAGCGAGCATGAGCACGCTGGCCATTCTGATGGTTCTGCTGCTGGCGGCGGTGGAAACGCTGGCCTCTTACATCAGCCGCGTCTATGCCGAATTCGGCAAGATTCTTACGCGCGAAATTGAAGAAAATCTGGACACATGGGAAGAGTTGATTGAGCCGCAGCTTGGATTGAGCCGTGCTCATGCCGCGATTTGTGCTGCGGTGTTGCAGCAACTGGCGCTGTGCGTTATTGCCTTGGAATTCGGCGCGGTGCTGTTTGACCGCATCCCGCACATGGGCAGGCCGACTTACGCGGAAATAGCCCAGGCTGTGCTGGGCGTGGCCCTGGTGGTGGTGTTCTGCAACCAACTTTTGCCTACGCTCCTATTCAACCGCACGCGCGGACGCTGGGTGGGGCGCCTGGTATGGCCTATCCGGCTGCTGCTGTGGCTGATGACGCCGATTACGGTGTTTGTACGGTTCTTCTTCTCCGTGGCATCGCTTGCGGAAGAGCCGGTGAGCGAAGAGGAAGAAGCGGGCGGCAATGTTGAGGCGCTGCTTGAAGCCGGCGAAGAAGAGGGGATTCTGGAAGAGAGCGATCGCGAGCTGGTGCGCTCGGCGGTGGAGTTTGGCGACAAGCTAGTGCGCGAGGTGATGACCCCGCGGCCGGAGGTGTTCGCGGTTCCGGGGTCGATCACGCTGGAGCAGTTTCTGGAGCTGCTGCGCGAGCATAATTTTTCTCGCGTGCCGGTTTACTCCGGATCGCTGGATAACGTGACGGGGATTGCGTTTGCGCACGACCTGCTGCAGATCACTGATGAAGAAGCGCGGACGCGCACGGTGGGCACCATCGAGCGGGATGGCGCTTTTGTTCCCGAAACCAAACGCGGTTACGAACTGCTGCGCGAGATGCAGCGCGAAAAGCAGCACATGCGCGTGGTGATCGACGAGTATGGCGGCGTTTCCGGCCTGGTGACGATCGAGGATTTGCTGGAAGAAATTGTGGGCAATATTCGCGATGAGCACGAGGTGGAAGTGGGCATTGAAGAGCCGCAGCGCGAGGCGAATGGGGCCTGGCTGGTTCCGGGTAGCTTTGGCGTGGACCAGTTGGGCGCGCTGTTCGGTGCGCCGGTGGAGATTGGCGATGCGTACGAGGCGACCACGCTGGGCGGCCTAGTGAGCGAGATTGAAGGCCGCATTCCCCACGCCGGCGAGGTGGTGCTGCTGGAGTCGGTTGGGTTGCGCATGGAGATTGTGGCTTCCACTGACCGGCGCGTGGAGCGGCTGCGGGTGTTTCCGCCGGCTGCGACGTCTTCCAACGGCCAGCCTGCATGAATGGCCCGCGCAGGGGCCAGATCAAAATACCGTAAACTCAGTCAGGAGCACGAACCCATTGAAATCTGGATTTGTTGCGATTTTAGGCCGGCCGAACGCCGGCAAAAGCACGCTGCTGAACGCCTTGACGGGCGAGAAGGTGGCCATTGTTTCGGCCAAGCCGCAGACTACGCGCAATCGCATTGCCGGGGTGGTGGAGGTGGAAGCGAAGAAGGGCGCTCATCCGGCGGCGCAGATTGTGTTTGTGGATACTCCGGGAGTGCATAAGCCGGGATCGCATCTGGACCGGCGCATGTTGCAGGAGGTTTACGAGGCGCTGGAGACGCGCGATGTTGTGCTGGTGCTGATGGACGCGACGCGGCGGGTGCAGCTGGAGGCTGCGGTAGAGGGTGCGGGCAAGGCGGAGATAGAAGAAACAACCGCAGATCCTTCGGCTGCGCTGCGCTCCGCTCAGGATGACAGTATTCGTGGGTTGAAGAAGAGTGGTGAGCGGACGAACTGGGCTAGCGAGGATGAGTTTCTGTTTGGGCTGATTCGCAAGGTGGATTGCCCGGTGTTCCTGGTGCTGACAAAGATTGACCTGGTGCCCAAGGATCACCTGCTGCCGCTGATTGATTCGCTGACCAGGCAGTTCAACTTTGCCGAGGTGATTCCGATCAGCGCGCGCAAGCGGGACGGGCTTGATCTGCTGGTGCGCAAGATTGTGGACGCGTTGCCCAAGGGCGAGCGCTATTATCCGGCGGACCAATATACCGACCAGCCACAGCGATTCATGGTGGCTGAACTGATTCGCGAAAGCATCCTGGTGGAGACGGGCGAAGAGGTGCCTTACGCGGCGGCAGTGGTGATTGAGCGGTTCGAGGAGCCGGTGCCGTTTGTGCCGCGAAAGAAGGGCGCTGTTCCCGCGCGGCCGCCGTTGACGCGGATTGCGGCGGCGATCTACTGCGAACGCGATGGGCAGAAGGCGATCCTGATCGGCAAGGGCGGCCAAAAGCTCAAGGAGATTGGCACTGGAGCGCGGCGCAAGATCGAGTCGCTGCTGGGCACGCGGGTTTATCTCGAACTGCACGTGATTGTCGAAGCCAACTGGCGCGAGTCGAAGAGCTTTGTCGAGTCGCTCGACTGGCGGAACCAATTGGAGCGGCTGGGCGTAGAACAGGGTACGGAGCCGGATTCAGAGGGCGGGAAATAGGCCCGCAGCCTGGCTACCGGTGGTTCGTTGCGAGAGTCAGAAGTACGAATCGAATCGTCTGTTTTTAGCCACAGTTCTGCTGTTTCTGCTCTAAACTTGGATTGGCGCATGAAGATCGTTGGAACAGCGGCAAAAAGGAACGCGCGTTTGATTCTCGGCTGCGTCGCGCTTCTCTGCGTCGCTGCCATCCCGCTGGACGCGCAGAGTGCTGCGACTTCGACCCCTGCGGTGGCAACTGGAACTGCGAACAACACGGCTTCCGCCACCATCAACATCACGATCAATGGCACGATGATTCTGGATGGTCCGTGGCGCTTTCAGGTGGGCGACGATCCTGATGGAAAGCTGGGATGGGCCGATCCGGGCTTCGACGATTCCGCGTGGCCAACCGTAACGCTGAGCCGGCCGCTCACCGAGCAAGGTTTCGACGCCTACACGGGATACGGCTGGTACCGGCTGCGCGTTCAGCCGCAGCAGCTTGCTCAATTCAACAACCAGTCCGGAGGGACTCTCGGCAATCCGCCGCTGGACTTGATGGCGAGCGGGGATGGGACTGGACAGCTTGCGGTTTATTTGAACGGCAACGAGGCCGGACAGACGCGGGGCATGACGGACCAGCCCGATATGTATCAGTCGCCGCCGCTGATTGTGCATCTGTCGCGGCCGGGAGCGGACGGAACGATCGTGATTGCCATTCGGACATGGGCGGGTCCCAGTGTTTCGATTCACCGCGGCCTGCTGGCCAAGGTTGAACTCGGCGCGCCGGGCGACGTGGCGGAAAAGCTCGCCACGGCCACGGAACATCGATGGAACCAGAATGTGATTGCCGGTATGCTGGTGAGCTTTCTGTTCCTGTGCGTGGCCATGCTGGGCGCCACCCTTTATCTGGCGCAGCGCAAGCATTCGGAATATCTATGGCTGGCCTTGCTCTGTCTCTCGGTGACCATCAGCGGGGGTAGCGAACTGGCCTTTGAACTGGCGTTGCTGCCCTGGTCCATCTTCGGCGTGCTCAGTTTGTGGACTGGCCGCATTTTTATGGCGGTGACGCTGGAGTTCATTCTCCGCTTTACAGAGAGCGAATATAAGAAGCTTGTTCGTATTGTGCAGATATGTGTGCTGCTTATTCCGATCCTCTCTTTGGTACATTTGGAACTCGTTTACGAATATCTGTCGGTCTCGTCGCAAGTATTGTTCTGCGTTCTAATCTCCGTTCTGCTGTTTCGCGCATGGAGGCGCGGCAGGCTTGAAGCGGGCGTGATGCTGGTTCCGTTCTTTCTTGCGGCCACAGCCGATTCCATCGATACGGTTCTTGGATACGCGGCCAGCAAGCACTGGATCTCCGATCGCTTTGCGTACCACCGTTTCCATTTCGGACCCATTGAATTTACAACCAGCATCATTACCTATGCGGTCTTCCTTGCCAGTTTGCTGGCTGTGATTCTTTACCGCTTCATTCATGTCAGCCAGGATGAACAGCGCTCCGTCGCCGAGATTGATGCGGCGCGCAGCGTGCAGGCTTTGCTGATTCCCACGCAGTTGCCATCGAACCACAACTTCATGCTGGAAAGCGCGTACCTGCCGGCCAACGGCGTGGGTGGAGATTTCTTCCAGGTGCTTCCGCTCAAGGACGACTCCATGCTCATTGTGGTCGGCGATGTGAGCGGCAAGGGGCTGCAGGCGGCCATGAACGCGAGCACGCTGGTGGGCGCGCTGCGCAACGAGCTTTCGCACGATCCCGCTGTTGTGCTCAACCGCCTGAACAATGTGCTGATCGGCGCAACCGCGGGGCCGGGCGCGGGTTACGGCGAGAAAGGTGCGGCCAGTTTTGCTACCTGCGTGTGCGCCCGCGTGTATCCGGATGGGACGATGACGATTGCCAACGCAGGGCATCTGCATCCGTATCGCGATGGACGCGAGATGGAACTGGCGGCCGATCTGCCGCTGGGCGTGATCGGCGATATTCAGTATGAGCAGGCCACATTCCAGCTCGATGTTGGCGACCGGCTGATTTTTTTGTCGGATGGAGTTGTCGAAGCCTCTAACGCGCAAGGGGAGTTGTTCGGTTTTGAACGCACCCAGCAGGTGAGCAACGAATCGGCGCGCTACATTGCCCAGACCGCAAAACGCTTTGGGCAGACGGACGACATTACGGTTGTCTCCATGTATTTTGCCGCGCGCACGGCGCAGCGGACCAGACAGCCGGCACTGCACGAAGTGTGAGGGTTGGCTGAGACGCCGTCGGCAAATGGAACTCTGAAGCGCAAAAAGATGAGCCGCTCTATTTTCCAACTACCCGGGCTCCGCGGACGTGACCGCGGCCATGGGTTTTGGCTGCGTACATGCGTGTGTCGGCGGCGCCGATAATGGCGTGGATAGTCAGCCCGTCCGCAGGCGCGGTGGCTAGGCCGACGCTGGCGCTGATTTTCAGTTTCAGTCCGGGCCGGATATGGAAACGGGTTTCCATGAGCGCGTGCAGGAGTTTTGAGGAGCGAGCCTGGGCCGCTTCGGCAGCGGTTTCCGGCATCAGGACCACGAACTCATCGCCGCCATAGCGGAAGCACAAGTCGCGCTCGCCACTCAACTCCTGGAGCCGCCGGCCTGTCTGGGAGAGCAGCTCGCTGCCCACCAGGTGGCCATGCGCGTCGTTGACCAGCTTGAAGCAATCGAGATCAAGAAAGGCAATACTCACCGGGAGCCCGTGCTGCTTGCAGCGTTCGAGTTCGCGACCCAATACATCGTAGAGCTGGCGCGCGTTGTAAAGCGCGGTGCAATCGTCGGTGATGCTCAACTGCTGAATGCGGGCTACGTCGCGCGCATTCTCAATGGCAATGGCCGCATGGTCAGCCAGGATGTGCAGGAAAGCGATGGTGTAATCGGTCATACGGTCGGCGCGGGGGTTGAAGATTTCAATGACGCCGTGGGTTCCCTTGCGCCCGCGCAAAGGCAGAGCGATGACCGAGCGCATGCGCTGCGGTTCGACGGATTTTTCTCTGGCGAGCCGTGGACCGTAATCGGATTCGGGAACGATGAGCGTCTCGCCGTGCTGCGCTACCCAGCCGGCTACGCCTTCACCGACCTTGACGCGCAAGCCGCGCAGCGTCTCCTGCTCACCGCCGGCGGCGATTGCGTAGTAGAGCTCATGCGTTGCTTCGTCCAGCATCAGCAGCGTCCACAACTCTGCCTCAATGGTGCGCTCCATGTGTTCAAGAATGGTGCGCAGAATTGTATCCAGGTCGAAGCTCGATGTGAGCGAGCGCGTCAACTGGTGGAAAACAAGCAGATCTGCGAGCGGGATGCGGTTCTCCGTCTCGTTTGTCATTCGCGGACCCGTGGGGAGAGTCGTGAGAGCATTCTGACACACCAGTAGGAAGCCGCGATAGGCAAGAGCATTTTTGTTTCACGCGCCGTCATTCTGAAAATCGATCAATGCTGCTCATGTTTTTACCTGGCGAAAGAGACTTGTTGCTGGAAGCGCCAGCTAGAAAAGAAACAGTTGAAATCCAGGTCTCCATAAAAGTGGAATCGTAACAACCGTGATACAGGTGCAAGCCGTGCATGCCGGCGCAGACGGCATTGCGTCCTCAACCGCCGATATGCACCATGGACCGCGAGGGTTTGCGAAAGTCCGGCTCCCCGATGTGGTGACGAGCTTCCTTTCCCTGAACCGTATGGACGATGTACGTGCGGAGTCCCTCGTCCGTTTCGCCGCCGCGCAATCTGCCGTAGAGGTCGTGCTCCACTTGCGAAAAGAGGCAGGTGCGAATTTTGCCGTCGGAGGTGAGTCGTACCCGGCTGCACGCCCCGCAGAATGCTTGACTGACCGGCGCGATGATGCCGATCTCGCCCACGCCATCGGCAAAGGTGTACCGGCGCGCTGTTTCGCTGGCTTCGCGCGGGGGCAACTCGACCAAGGGAAGAATACGGCGGATGCGGGCAACAATTTCCGCCAGCGGGACGACAATTTTGGGTGTCCACAGACGGCCTTCTTCAAGAGGCATGAACTCGATGAAACGCACCACCACCTCTTCCTGACGCGCGAAATGAGTGAAAGCTTCAATCTGGTCGTCGTTGAAGCCACGCAGCAGCACGCAGTTAATTTTGAGCGGCGTGAGGCCGGCGGCGCGTGCGGCGCGGATGCCGCCGAGAACCTTTTGAAAGCTGCCGGGAACGCGCGTGATGTGCTCGAAGGTGGGGGCATCGATGGCGTCCATGCTGACCGTCACGCGATTCAGGCCGGCGGCTTTGAGCGGCGCGGCCAGCGAGCGAAGCAAGTGGCCGTTGGTGGTGAGGGCCACGTCAAGGGGTTCGCCTGTCAGGGTGCGCATGAGCGCCAGTTCCTCTACCAATTCCACCAAACCACGGCGCAGCAGCGGCTCGCCGCCGGTCAGGCGCACCTTGGTGATGCCGAGCCCGACAAACAGGCGGATCAGGCGCAGGTATTCTTCGATGCCGAGTTCCGGATACTGCGCGCCGATTTCACCGGTGCGGCAGTAGACGCACTTGTAGTTGCAACGGTCAGTGATGGAAACACGAAGGTCATGAATGACGCGCCCGTGGCTATCTGTCAGACGCGCGACCGGCGTCCTGGAGGGCGAAAAGATTGGGGAAACAGCGGCCATGGACTGGCTAAAGGCTATACCGATTGGCACGGTTGTGCCAGTTGGCGCGTCTGGCCCTGGCCGCGAAGCCGGGTGTGCGCGGCCTTAGTCGAGGCGGGGCGTTCCCTTGCGCAGGATGATGCCGGTGATGCCGAAGACGATGATGATTCCCACGGCCACGGCGAAGTAGTAGGCCATGGGGTGCGCCCAGCCGGGCGAGTAGCTGAGGTCCTGGCCGACCCACAACAGTAGGACGGTGGCAATCACGGAAAACTGGCCGGCGATGACCAGGAAGGTGTGGCCCAGGTCGCGCCGTTTATCCAGCGCCTCCACCTGGTCGGGGGTCAGGTTGCGCTCTTCAGGGGGAAGCAGGGAATTTGCCATTGTGTCTCTCCGTTCTTTGGGCGGGCTGCGCGAAGTGTTTGGTCCCTTGCGGGCCGGCCGTTCACATCTTCGATTCAATCACAGGTTGCGGGGGCTGCGCCAGTGGGCCGGCACGATCATGGGCCGGATTCCGAACAGGCGAGAATTTTCCTGGAACGTTTAAATGAGGACCGATAGATCACTCAGTGAGTGCATTGGCCATCTGTTATCACCATTTAGCCATTTGGGATCGAGCGCCTATTGTTTGGTGGATATGCACAGGCTCTTCGTTTGCAAAGCAAAAACACATCTGCATGCGTCACTGAGCCCGGACGTTCCGCCTCTTTGAGCATGAACCTCGTGCTTTGAATGCTTACGGTTGTCACTGCATCGAAAGGTTGAGTCCGCGCTCAACCGTTTAGCCGTTGCCAAGTGTGTGTCACGTCATTGATGCTGTGTCCGTCTGAAGTCTTGAACCCGCGCGGACGTCTTTGCTTCGCATCGCCTGCAAGACAATCGGAAATTGGCCCGCAATCACGGCGTTTTGCGAGGAGGAAGTACGCATGGCGCGAAAGGCGTCTCTGTTCTCAAGTCGCGCCCACTTCTGGGCATTTTGGGGTGGCTGCGTCGCCGTCACCATCGGAGTCCTGCTTCACATTCCCATGTTCCTTATGGGCCGTTACACCCATTACAAGCTCGCCGGAATGCCCATGGGCAACGGCATGCTCTTCGGCATGTTCCTCATCGTTGCCGGATTTCTGGCTACTGCCTATGGTCTCATCCCCATCCGTCGCGGTAAGAGAACAAACTGGGAGGAGATCGCGCCACCCGAAGACGCGCCGTTGACGATGGCTCACTGGATACAGATCATCATCCTCGCCGTCGCTCTTATTATCGACGTGATGAAAGCCGCCACCCTCGGCTTCGTGATCCCCGGCATGCGCGTCGAATACGGCCTGACCTTCGCTGGCGTAGCCGTGCTGCCGTTCTCCGGACTTCTCGGAACCACCGTCGGTTCTTTTATGTGGGGCGCTCTTGCCGATTTCTACGGCCGTCGCGCTTCCATCCTGCTTGCCGCCGTCATCTTCATGGGCACTGCCATTTGCGGCGCCATGCCCTCGTTCGCCTGGAACATCTTCATGTGCTTCCTCATGGGCCTCGGCGCGGGAGGCATGCTGCCCGTCGCCTATGCATTGCTTGCTGAAATCATGCCCACGCGCCATCGCGGCTGGTGCCTGGTACTGGTCGGCGGCATCGGCAGCATCGGAGGCTACTTCGCCACCAGCACTCTGTCAGCCATCCTCCAGCCCCATTTCGGATGGCGCATCATGTGGCTCATCAACATGCCCATCGCGCTCATCCTCATCGTTGTCAGCCCCATGCTGCAGGAGTCCGCGCGTTTCCTGCAAAGCATGGGCCGCCTGCAGGAAGCTCGCGATACCCTGGCCCGCTTCGGCATTTCCCTCGATACCACAAAGACCGCGGCGGCTGAGCCACAGAATGTTCCCTCTCTCTCTCCGCTCAAAATCCGCTCTCTGCTCGGAGTCACCGCCACGCTCACGCTCACCGCCTTGTGCGTCGGCTTCGTGAATTTCGGCGTATTGTTATGGCTCCCCGGCAGCCTCATGCATGAGGGCCGCAGCATGGGCGCCGCCAGCCGTCTCCTCGCGCGTTCCACGCTCCTCGCTGCGCCCACCATCGCTCTTGCAGCCTGGCTCTACAGCGCCTGGAGCACCAAGCGCACGCTTATCCTCGCCATCGCCACCACCACTCTCGGGCTGGTCGCCATTCTGCTGCGCGACGCCGGTGTTCTGCATATGCTTTCCAGTCCCGTCCTTCCGGTAACCCTGCTGATCATCGGCGACAGCGGAATTATTTCCATGCTTCTGCCCTACGCAGCCGAAAACTATCCGCTCCGGGTCCGCGGCCGCGCGACCGGGTGGGTCGCCGGATTTAGCAAGAGTGGAGGCGTGCTTGCGCAAACGCTGGGAATGCTCGCCCTGGTTCCGGCCCTGGATGTTGCCGCCGGGGCCGTGGCCGTTCCCTGCGTGCTGTCCGTGCTGCTGATCGCCTTCATTGGCCGCGAAACCCACAGGCGCGATCTCCGCGAGCTGGAAGGGACGCAAGCGGCGCCAACGGATACTACCCCAATATTTACTGCGAATTAAACGACTGCGCGCGGCCATCACAACCGCCAAGCGATGTATTGAAATCCACCGTGTACCGTATCTTCTTCCTCGAGGATGAGAAGCACCTGTTTCCTGGCTTCGATAAGTTGCACGAGCCGAAGGATAGCATTCGTACCAGAGACGTATTTCAAGGACGATGGATTCTCGGTTGGCGCATCATCGCCAATGCGCTCATCGAGCGGTCCTCGATGCGGGTTGTGACGAGGCCCAGACTCTGCGGGGCGCGGTCAATTCGCAGGCGAACCAGCAGCTTCACTTCATCCACCGGCGTTCGTTGCCGACCAGGTCTATTCGGAAAGGAAGGCCAGCGACTGAAGCTGAGTGATCTCAAAGGGTTTGCGGCAGCGGATGTTGGCGCAGGACAGCTTGTCGTCGCGGCGCACCATATAAGACTGCGCTTTGGCGAAACGGGCGCGGTCGCGCTCATCGGCGTTGCGGGGCAGTTGCGGCCGTTTGCGGCGAACCACCCAAGTGACTTTATACTCGCCCGCCTGTCCGCATTTGGGGCAGGTAAGGTTGTGGCTGCGCTGTTCCGTGGTCTCGATGAAAAAATCCCGCTCTTCCATGATCTGTAGCTCTTCCCCCGAAGCAGAATCTATTCCATACTCGTCCTTAGGATAACCGAACTCGAAGCGGGGGCGATGACGAAACGCAAGCCAGGAAAGTTTTCAGCCACCAAGGCCGTAAAGGCCAATGCCCGCGAGCGCGTGGGCCAGCCCAAGCCGGCGCGCGTGGTAGATACGGAACCGCGCACCGGGCGCGAGACCAAGCACAAGCCTAAACTTGAGCAAATCATTCAGGGCGACGAGTAGCCAGTTGCGTGGATATTGGAATCGGGTGGAATTGTGGGAGCCGATTCCGGTTCAGTCAGGCGCTTTTCAGCCGGATGGTGCGGGTTCGATTTCGGCAATTTCCGGGATATTAAAAGCGCCTAATTTCTGAGTAAACACTCGCCTATGCTGTGTAAACTGCGGAATTTGATATGTAAGACACGCGTTTTACCGATGTCTTACGCTTGCCTGAACGCTGTTTGGTGCGGTCCTCTGAATCGTGCGGGGCCGCAGTCGGGGCGCCTGTGTAATCCTGGCGTATCTACAAGAAAATTAATCGATTACTTCGACTCTTTCTGAGCAAAGCGGGCCTGTCTTACATCGGTCTTACACGTGTCTTACGGGCGTCAGGCATGCGTAGGACGCGGCGAGGCTGATGTCTGGCTGCGTCTGGCGGTCGTCTTGCGCGTGTCTTACAGGAATGGATGAAAATCTGACGCTGGTTTCTCCTTCCTCTGCTGTGTCTTACGGCCGTAAGACGGACTATGCGGGCAAAAGTGGGCCCGCGGCTGGCCGAATGAGCCGAAGAAATGGCGCGTCTCACGAGATCAAGATCGACTGTTTGGGGAAATTAAGAGGGTCGGCGGGTGTAGCCGCACTGCTATTTAGCGGTCTGCGCTTCAAGCCACGCGGCCAATTCCGCATGGCCGCGCTCGCGTGCGAAATCGGCTGGGGTTTTGCCTAGGTCGCTGCACTGGTAAGGATCGGCGCCATGACGGAGGAGCATCTCGGCGAGGTCTTGGCGGCCAGCAGTGGCGGCGGAAAAGATGGGCGTGAATCCACCAGCTTGCATGGCGTTTACGGAGGCGCCGTGTTCCAGCAGGAGCTTGATGGTCGCCACGTTTTTACCCAGCGCCAGAGCGGCATGGAGCGGATGGTTCTGCTGCGGGTTGCGGCTGACGGCGTCAACGGACGCGCCGCCGGCCATCAGTAGGGCGACGACGGCGGGCGTACCGAAGGCGGCGGCAAGGTGGAGAGCGGTCCAGCCGTCGCCGGAGAAGGATTGAGTGAGTTCAGGCTCCGCTACGAGGAGAATACGCAGGCGCGATTCATCGCCGATGGCGGCGGCTTCAAAGATGTCGAGAGCGACGCCATCGGCTTGGAGGCGGCTGATGAGAAAGTCACGCACCAGTTGTCGACCGCAGTAGACGGACCAGAGCAGGGCAGAAACGGACTGCGGGTCGCGCCAGGAGGCAAGCGCGGGGTCGGCGAGGACAGCGTCGGCTACCTCGGCTGTAGCTCCCTGCTGGATGAGTTTGAGAAAAGGTGCGCTCAATGGGAGGTCTCTCTAATGATGCGGCACGCTGTAGGGGCCGGGCAGCACCGGCTGTGCGGTCGTGTCTTTTCCGGCCGTTTCGGCGTCGGCTGTTTCAGGCGTGCCCTGGGCGGCGGTGCGCTTGGAAAAGATGCGGAACTGCACGACGAGGTCGAGCATAACAGGGACAGGTTTGCCGTCTTTGATGGCCGGAGAAAACTTGGCCTTGCGGATGGCGGCTACGGCGTTCTCGTCGAGGCCGAAGCCGATGGGCCGGGCCACGGCGATTTCGCCCGGCTTGCCGTCGGCGCCGATGACGGTGTGATAGAGCGCCATGCCGGCCACGCCCGCGGCCTGCGCAAAGTCGTTCGAGTCGGGCTCGAAGCTGGTGAGTAGATGAGCTTTCTGATCCACGGTGTTCTGACGAAGGATGGCGGGATCGGCCGGCCGGTAGTCGGCCTTGGCGGCGACGGCCTGATAGTAGAGCTTCCAGAAGTCGGGCATGGCGGCCATCATGCGCTGGTCCAGGCTGGGGGCGAAGACGGCGCCGAGGGCATCGCGCAGCATGCGATTGGCATGTGCCTGCGACGTGGTGGTGGTTACGCTGGAGGGGTCGGCGGCCCGTTCGGCTTCAGGCGCGGCGGCGATGGAGGCTTTGAGTTGATCGGCCTCGCTTTGACCAGTCTCGGTTGGGTTGGTCCCGGTCTGGCTGGTCTCGGTTTGGTCGTTGGGTCCGGATGGGGCTGCAACTGCGGGTAGGGCGGCAGCTTTCACTGCTTGGCCCTTTTCTTTGGACGACTCTTTCTTCTTCTTAGGGTTCACCACCATTTCGCGGTCGATGGTGATTTTGACCACCTTCTTTTTCGGAGTGATGCGCACCTTGTCGAACGAGGTCGATGAGTCTTCATAGGCCAGTTGTTCGTTGAAGTGCATGCCGTAGCGCTCGCCTTCGAGTTCAACTTTGTGCTTGGTTAGCCGGACGTGATCGATCTGGATCACGCTCAGCGTGTAGGAGCCTTGTGGGGAGTGGCCGATGATACGGCCATGCTCGTCAAAGGCGAGAGAGTCGCCGAGGTAACCGCCGCGCAGGTAGATCTGCTTGCCGGCCAGCATCTGCTTCAGCTCTTCTTCGCTGATGCCGGCTGGCTGAGCGGCGGCCTCGGTCGCAGGCTGCTGTATTGCGTCTGGCGTCGGCGGTTGAGTTGGTGTTGGAGCTTGCGCGGCGTCCGCGGCAGGAGTAGCGGTTTGCGCCGGGGCGGATGGCGTAGTGCTCGAAGCCCGAGTTTGCGCGGTATCTGGAGCAGGCGCTGGCGTGGCTGTGCTCTGCGCCGGTTGCTGAGGCGCTTCCGGTTGCGGCTGCTGCGCGCGGACTGCCAACGCCAGGGCCAACAGGACACACAAGCACATGGCGGCCCGCGTTGGCGTGGCGGCTGAGGCAAATCGGGAGGAGCGACCGAAAGCCATGAGCATGGGAACCTTGAGGCCCACTTTAACAGGAATTGTTTGAATTTGCTGTGCTGCTTTCGAGGGATTCCCGACGGCGTTTGAGCCAGGACTTGCTACGGATGCCTAGGGGTGTGTGAGCCGCCAAAGAATCCGCCGGAACAGGCCCAGGATGCGGCGCGCGTCCCGTTCGCCGGGGGCGAGGCGACGCAGTAGCAGGCGCAAGTCGTGACGGTTGGCGGCCTGCATGGAGCGCGGCGAGTAACCGGCTGCGAGCATGGTCTCTTCAATCACGCCAGCCAGCAGATCGAGGCTGCCGGAAGATGCGGCGGGCTTATGCTCCGCTGCTGTGACAGACGGGCCGGACTGTACCTCGAAGGCTCTTGAAGCCAGCTCATAAAGGCAAACCGCGACGGCCTGTCCCAGATTCATTGAGGGCTGGTGTGAGTCGGTGGGAATCCCAACCAGCAATTGGCACCAGGAAAGATCGTCGCGGGTGAGGCCGTGCTTTTCCGGGCCGAAGACCAGTGCCACGCGGCCTCCACGGGCAAGCTCATCGGCAACGAGCGGCGCGAGCGCGGGCAGCGAAACCACCCGCTGCTCGGGCTTGCGATGGGTGAGGGTCCCGGTGCCGATCACCAGTGTGCAGCCTGCCACAGCTTCGGCGAGCGCAGAGGACTCTTTTGCGTTTTGGAGCAGATTGGGTGCCCCGACTGCAGAGCGCGCCTCACGCCAGTGGGGCGCGTAAGGCGCAACTATGCTGAGATGCGCAAAGCCGAAATTGGCCATGGCGCGAGCGGCCGCGCCGATGTTGAGCGGGTTGCGCGGCGAGACCAGCACGATATGCACGGATTGGGATTCAGAAGGCAAGAAATGATTGTAGAGCGGCGGCCATTGCTACACTGCAATTACGTATGGCTGCCGATGTGAATTCTCTTTCTGTGGTGGCTGAGTCGCTGTGCTCGACGGCGCGCTGGTGCTATGCGCGCGGCTGGGTTCCGGCTACCAGTGGCAACTTCAGTGTGCGCCAGGCGGGGCGCATTCTCATTACCGCGAGCGGCCTGGACAAGGGCACGCTGACGCCGGCCGGGCTGCTTGAAATTGACGCTGAAGGCCACGTACTGAGCGGTGCGGCCAAGCCCTCGGCCGAGACCGGACTGCATCTGGTGCTCTACAAGGCGCGTCCAGCTGCCGGCGCGATTCTGCATGTGCATACGATGTGGAACACGCTGCTCTCCGGTATGCATGCGGCTGCGGGACATGTGGCCATTGGAGGCTACGAGCTGTTGAAGGGGCTCTCCGGCGTGGACACCCACATGCACGTCGAGCAGGTGCCGATCCTGAAGAACTCGCAAAACTACGCCGTGCTCACGGCGCAACTGGCGGCCGCGCTCAAGCAATATCCGGATGCACATGGGGTTCTTTTGAGCCGTCATGGGCTTTATACTTGGGGTGAATCGGTGGTTGAGGCTCGCCGGCATCTGGAGGCGCTCGAGTTTCTGTTCGAGGTGGAAGGGCGACGAGCGCTGGGCGGCCAGGCGTGAGAGTTTTTTGCTGGACCTGATTGCGGGTTGGAGCTCCAAGTTGGCGGAGATCCAGCTTGCCGGAGATACCTCCTCAAGAAGCAAATCTTCAAGGAGCACGTTATGGCTGTCCTCCGTTTCCCATCTGACGATCGTGTTGTTGAAGACGAAGCAGAGATTCGCGCGAGCCTGGCCGCGCTGGGCATCGATTACGAATGCTGGGACCTGTCGCGGGTGCCCGCGGACGCGCCGGCCGATGCGGTGCTCTCCGCCTACTCGCAAGAGATTGACGATCTGAAGCGGCGTGGCGGTTATGTGACGGCGGACGTGATCAATGTGACGCCGGAAACGCCGGGCCTGGACGCGATGCTGGCGCGCTTTGACAAGGAGCATACGCACTCCGAAGACGAGGTCCGCTTCATTCTTGCCGGGCGTGGAATTTTCTTCCTGCATCTGGGCGAGGATGTCGTTTCAGTGGAAGTAGGCCCCGGTGACATGCTGCGCGTGCCGCGGGGAACCACGCACTGGTTTACGCTGTGCGAAGACCGCCGCATCCGCGCCATTCGCTGGTTTCAGCAGACCGCCGGCTGGACTCCGGAATACACCGGATCGGGCATCGATCAGGCTTATCAGCCGCTCTGCTTCGGTCCCGCTTATTTTGGACCGCGGGCCACGACGAATATTTCCGCATGACAGCGCCGCAGCCTCGCGTTTTTCTACTCGACGTGGAAGGCACGGTGGCGCCAATCTCGCTGGTCAGCGAGCACTTGTTTCCGTATGCGAGGGCGCATTTCTTCGCGTTTGTACAAGAAAAGAAAGCTGACCCGGTAGTGGTCGCCGATCTCCACCTGCTTGCGGAAGAGAATGGCGCGGAAACAGACGAAACCGTACCGAAGATTGCGAACGCCGGCGAGACAGGCCAGGTGATTGCGTATCTGAACGGGCTGATGGATCGCGATCGCAAATCGACGGCGCTGAAAAGCCTGCAGGGCAAGATATGGAAGACGGGATTTGAGTCGGGAGAGCTGAAGGGAATTCTGTTTGCCGATGTGCCAGCGGCGCTCCGCCGCTGGTCCGCAAAGGCCAGCGTGGCCATCTATTCGTCGGGATCGGTGGAGGCGCAGCGGCTGGTCTTTCGCCACTCCAGCTTTGGCGATTTGACCGGTCTGATCGCCGCTTATTTCGATACCCGCACCGGGCCTAAGCAGGCGAGCGCGAGCTATGCTGCTATTGCGGCTGCGATGAACGTTGAGCCGGGCGAGGTGCTGTTCTTTTCCGACGCGGTGCAGGAACTGGACGCGGCGCGCGAGGCGGGTTGTCAGACGCGGCTGGTGGTGCGGCCAGGCAATGCGCCGGTGGAAGACGCGCATGGGCACACGCTGGTTGAATCATTTGCTCTGCTGTAGCCTCTAAGTATTGTGATTCTGACCAATCCAGCCACAGCGGCGTTGACCGAGTTGACCAAGGTGCCTTGGGTGCGCTTTGCGGTGCTGGCGCTCAGCTCCATCTTCTTTCTCGTCGATCCGTTTGCGGCCATTGGCTCGTTTCTCGCCATCACTTCGGGAGCCGACGAGCTACGGCGCAGGCGCATGGCGCGCAAGGCCTGCCTCACTTGCTTCATCGTGCTCACCAGCTTTGCGCTGTGCGGACAGCTGATCTTCAGGATGTTCGGCATCACGCTGCCTGCGTTTGAAATTGCCGGCGGGTTGATTCTGTTGCTGATTGGTCTGGACATGCTGGAGGCCAAGCGGTCGGCGACGCAGGAGGCCTCGGGCGATACGGAAGAGGCTTCGCTCAAGGAAGACGCGGGGATTGTGCCGCTGGGGATTCCCATGCTGGCCGGGCCGGGCGCGATTTCTTCGGTCATGGTGCTGGTGGGTCAGGTGCCGACTCTATGGAACTGGGAGATGGGCGCGATTCTGGGCTCGATTGCGCTGACCAGCTTCATCAGCTACTGGGTGTTGGCGGGGGCGAGCCGGGTGCGCACGGTGCTGGGCGAGACAGGCATTCGGATTTTGGTGCGCATCATGGGTCTTTTGCTGGTGGCTTTGGCCATGCAGTTCTTCGTGAATGGGCTCACCGACTTGGGCGTGATTGCCAAGCAGTAGGTTTTAGGTCTGCGAGCAAAACAGCCGGTTTCCCACAGAAACGCGGGCTTTCCACAGGTGCTGCGCTTGCTTTCCGGCTGGCTGGTTGCTATTCTCGGGAAGTTGCAGCAAGGGGATGCCGATTTGAGTGCCCACCGCTTGCAATAGAGGGTGGCCTATGCTACTCTTTGAAAGTTGCAGTTGGGCCGCAAGAGCCAGTTGTGACCAGAAGCAAGTCGTAAGTAGCCTCCCGGTGGCCTTTAAGCCTGCCCGATGAGGGAATTGGGAAGCCAGGTAATGGATCTAGTTCGTTGGATCAGGTGAGGCAAGAGCCCCTGAGTCCGCTGTAGGGAATCCCTAGAGAGAACAAGCCATTGCAAGACCCAGGAGTTTATCTCCTGCGCGCCCTAGCGGTGCGGGATATATATCTGGTCGATCTTTGATATTTTGCGCTGTGCGAGCACATGATGAGGAGCATTCCCCCTTCGAGCTTTGATCTTTCGAGCTTGACATGAAG
Source organism: Occallatibacter sp. (assembly GCA_036489415.1). GTDB lineage: Bacteria > Acidobacteriota > Terriglobia > Terriglobales > Acidobacteriaceae > Telmatobacter. The sequence goes on from DASXFS010000063.1 coordinate 47,630, forward strand.
TTGGGACTCCGATAGATTCAGAAGGTTCGCGCAAAAAACGCCAAGGCCTGCAATCAGATGCGGAAATTGGTGAGCGCAACAAGTTCGAGGACACCCCGGCGTCACAGCCTGGGCCTCGATCCAAAGAGCCCGCTTAGGCGGATCACTCTTAAGGATCTTTGACAAATTGGTTGAACATGCCAGTCGTGAGAAGTGATCGAGTTTGGCTTGATCATTCTCACAAGGTAAGCGCATCTGCATGCACCCTGTTTTCTTGAAGCAATTCAGGTAACAGAAGTGCAGATGCCGTCGGTTTCTCGCTGACCTCCGTCAAAGGAGAGCCGACATCAGGTTTCAAACGAGAGTTTGATCCTGGCTCAGAATCAACGCTGGCGGCGTGCCTAACACATGCAAGTCGAACGAGAAAGGGTAGCAATACCTGAGTAAAGTGGCGCACGGGTGAGTAACACGTGACTAACCTACCCTGGA
>DASXFS010000024.1:0-160601 GCA_036489415.1 Occallatibacter sp.
GCGCGTGAACTTCGAGACAAAGTTCAGATAAACCGTGTCCGTAGGCTCGTTGCGCTGCTTGGCGACGATGATCTCGGATTTGGCCTTGTCGGCCTCAGACATTTCCTCGGTCCGGTTGTATTAGGCCTCGCGATGGATGAAGGCCACCACATCGGCGTCCTGCTCAATCGGTCTGACGAGTGTCCCAGCGACCTGATCGCCGGCTGCGTGGCGCTACTCGTGAACGAGCGATGAGGGGGTGGGTACGAAACCGTCGATGCGAAGGCTCAGGGCGATAGACCATCCTCTGGGGGAGTGCTTTGGCGATTGGGCATCAACCGGGGTCCAGTAAGCCTCCTCTCCTATGGACACTGCATAGGAACATGTGCTAGCTTCTTTGCAATGTCCAAAGGAGAAGTCGGTGACCGACAAGAAATCGGAAGTGTTGCAGGGGACGCTGGATTTGATGGTATTGAAGACTCTATTTGCCCTGGGACCGCTCCACGGGTTTGGGATTGCGCGGCGCATCGAGCAGGTGAGTGACGGGGTGCTGGATCTGAACGAGGGAACGGTCTACGCGGCGCTGCTAAGGCTGCAGCAGCAGGGTTGGATCGACTCGAAGTGGGGGACGAGTGAGAACAACCGCCGCGCGAGGTTCTACTCAATCACGCGGCAGGGAACGAAGCAACTGCAACGGGAGACGGAGAATTGGGGGCGCGTTGCTGGTGTGATGGAGCGCGTGCTGAAACTCGAAAGGCAGGCCTAGAGCGATGCGGAGACTTCGAGTACTTTGGGCGAGAGTGTTGGGCCAGGTTTCGCAAGGCCGCGAAGACGCGGCGCTTGACGAAGAGATTCATGAGCATATTGTCCTCCTGACGAAGCGCTATCGAGAGCAGGGGATGAGCGCACAGGATGCGACGCGCTCGGCGCGAAGGCAGTTCGGCAACGTCACCTTATTGAAGGAGCGGCAAAGAGGCCAGCGGGGAATGCTTTCAGCCGGCGAGTTGTGGCGCGATGTGCGTTATGGGATGCGAATGCTCGCCAAGAGGCTCGGCCTGCATGCGGCAATGGTTCTGACCCTCGCGCTGGGCATTGGAGCAAACACGACAGTCTTTAGCATTGTGGACGCGGTGCTCCTGAGGCCTCTGCCTTACGCGCATCCGGAGCAGTTGATGGAAGTGCGGTCGCGGGAGACCGCGGCGGCTGGAGCAATGCAGGACGGAGCAGTTTGCTATCCCGATTTCTTTGATTGGCGCGCGCAAAACCAGAGCTTCGCGGAACTGCTGTCGTACCACGGTGAGTCGCTCACACTGACAGGTTTAGAGCGGCCTCAGCGTCTGGACGGTGAGGTGGTGAGCTGGAACCTGGTGCCTCTGGTAGGGGTAAAGCCCGAGCAGGGGCTCGGTTTCCGCCCGGAAGATGAGAAAGCGGGTTCACACGTCGTGATGATCAGTCACCTGCTGTGGGTCTCGCAGTTCGGATCCAATCCCAGGATCGTCGGCCGGACAATTCATCTGAGCAGCGAAGCATACACGGTTGTGGGGGTGATGCCGGCAACATTCCGGTTCCCGGTTGACGCACCGCAAAACACATTCTGGACGACGCTTGCGGTGGACAATGATGGAACACCGAAAGCCAACACGGCAAATCGGGGCGATCATGAGCTGGCGGTGATGGGTCGGCTGAAACCCGGCGTCACGTCGGCGCAGGCAGATGCTGAGATGAAGGCAATCGCTAGTCGCCTGGCGCAGAAATATCCGGATACCAATACGCAGGACAATTCGGCACACGTGCAGAGTGAGCTCACTGCCCTGCTTGGGGATACGCGCACACTGCTGCTGATCATCCTGGGAGCAGTGGGATTGGTATTGCTGATCGCATGTGGGAATGTGGGTAATCTGCTGCTGGTGCGGTCGCGGGAGCGGGCGCGAGAGATGGCGGTGCGTTCAGCTCTGGGCGCGAACCGGTCGCGTCTGGTGCGGCAGTTGCTGGTTGAGAGTTTGATGCTGAGCACGTTCGGCTGTCTGGCAGGATGCGCACTAGCCTTCGCGGCAACGCCGGCTGTACTGCGTCTGATTGGCGACAGCGTGCCGCGCGTGGCGGACGCGGGCGTGAACTTGCCGGTGCTCGCATTTGCGCTGGCCGTATCGTTGGCGTCAGGACTCGTATTCGGGCTTATCCCTGCCATCACTTCGGCGCAAGGCGACCTGTTGTCGCCACTGAAGGATGGCGGGAGAGCCGAAACGGATGGGCGGCATGGCCTGGGCTCAATAGTGATCGTGGCACAGGTGGCGCTCGGCATTGTCCTCACTGCGGGAGCAGGGCTGTTGGTAACAAGCTACGCCCACCTGGCGCGCAACGATGAGGGTTTCAAAACGGATCATTTGCTGACCTTCATGTTCGAGACGCCGGATTCGCGATACAGTAGCACGCGGCCTGAGTTCTATCAGCAATATTTCAAAAAGCTCAGGGCGATTCCCGGGGTGAAAGCTGCAGCTGGTTCGCTGATTTTGCCGATGACTGACAACAGCATCCACATCAGTTTTGAAAATCCCGAGCATCCTCTGCCCAAAGGGCAACTGGACAGTGCGCGGATGGATCTCGTATCGCCGGAATACTTCCATGCGATGGATATACCGCTGCTTGCCGGAAGGGACTTTTACGATGCAGACACAGCGAATTCGACGCAGGTGATGATTGTCAGCCGCGGGTTCGTAGAGAAGTACTTCCACGGTGAGAACGTAATCGGCAAGAAGCTGAAACCCGGAGCCGGCAACGACGGCCCTCCGGTGTGGCGGCAAATCGTGGGAGTCGTCGGAGACGTCCGGCACGGCGCGATGTCGCAGGATCTGGATCCCGTTTACTACCTGGCAGCAAGCCAATTTCCGAAGTGGTGTTGCATGTATTCGGTGGTACGCACTGGATTGGAACCACTGAGCCTGGAGCCGGAGGCAAAGCTTCTTGTGGCATCCATGGATGGGAATATTCCCGTCACGGATGTGCGTACAATGCAAGACCGGATCGGGCTTCAACTGGCGCAGCCGCGCTTTGCAATGGTGCTGCTAAGCGCCTTTGCGGCGTTGGCGCTTGTGCTGACGCTTGTCGGTCTATACGGGGTAATGGCCTACGCGGTGGCGAGGCGCAGGCGAGAGATCGGAGTGCGCTCGGCGCGCCGCGGCAGTTGGTGTTCCGTATGGTGATGCACCAGGCCGCCGTGCTCGTGGCAGTCGGCACGGGACTGGGGATTGCGGCCGCGCTGGCGTCGGGCTCGATGCTGCAGGCTTACCTCTACGGAACCGGCGCACGCAATCCGATTGTCCTGGCGGGCGTTTGCGGTCTGGTTGCAGCCACGGGATTGCTGGCTGCGTATCTGCCGGCGCGCAGGGCGATGCAAGTGGATCCAGCCGTGGCTCTGAGATACGAATGAGCGCATCAGGAATTCAAGCGATTCACCCCGAGAGGTTCGAGGATTCATCTGGACGAGTATTCATCTGAATTAGACGGATTCCGGCTGCAAGGCCCAACCATATTCGCCGAGAGAAAGCAGACCTCCGAGTGGATTAGTAACGAAAAATACGGTTCGTTCTCTCCAGTGATCGCCCTATGATCGGCTAACCTATTCGAGACTGGCGCATTGGCCGCTGGCAGACTCCGCGCACTTTGCAGAAGATATGCCTTCCCCGGCGCATGATCAATCCATGCACGGCCTACCTAACGTATCTTTCAGCCATGTCCCCGGTCCGTACCACCCGACCAAACACCCACCCCCTCCCCCTGATCAACGGTACTTTTCAGGCAAAGTTTCTGAGTAAACATCGTGAAATGAATGGCTTACAGCCGACATATCAGTACTATTCAGTTAACAAAACTGGTCAATTTTGATCCTTTTTCGGCCCAAAAAATGCCAATCGCGTACCATTACATCCAATAAACGGGGGTTTTAGACATGCGCGCAACAGTGGCAGAGAAGCTACCGGCGGCAGCCGACAGGCCCATACATCTCACCAGCGCGCGCCGCACGGCCATCCTCAAGGCGCTTGCCGACCCGCGCCGCTTCGAGCTGCTGGAGCGCATCGCCAAGGCAGGGTGTCCGCTGGGCTGCGCCGAAGCCCGCGCAGCCCTGCCCATCTCCGCCGCCACTCTCTCGCATCACATCAAGGAACTCGAGACAGCCGGCCTGATCGACGTGCGCCGCGAAGGAAAATTCCACTTCCTCACCCTCCGGCCAGGCGTGATGCAAGGGCTGATTGCAATTCTCGGCGCACTCGACACCGATCGCTGCCCAGAAAGCTGAAACCCACTCCAAAAAAGATTTACACAAAGCTCATGAATCGATTTCCCCCGTCGCTAATCAATTCGATAGTTATCGAAATATCGAAACAATGATGGCGCGATAAGAGGAGAGAAAGATGAGCAATGTGCAGAGCAGCAATCTTCAAGGAAAAGTGGCGCTGGTGACCGGCGCATCGAAGGGCATTGGCGCGGCCATCGCTCTTGAGCTGGCAGCGCGCGGCGCTGCCGTTGCGGTGAATTACTCCGGTAGCAAGAGCGGCGCCGACAAGGTTGTGGCCCAGATCAAAGCGGCGGGCGGCAAGGCCATCGCCGTGCAGGCCAACCTCGCCGATCCGGAATCCATCGGTCCGCTGGTGTCCAAAGTGGCGCGCGAACTGGGACCAATTACCACGCTGGTCAATAATGCCGGCGTCTACGAGTTCAGCCCCATTGAAGGCGTGACTCCAGAGCACTTCCACAAGCAGTTCAACGTCAATGTGCTTGGCTTGATTCTGACCACACAGGCTGCGCTGGGCCACTTCGATCCTCAGGGCGGCAGCATCATCAACATCGGATCGGTTGCCGCCAGCGGCGTCGCGGCGGCCGCGGTTTACAGCGCGACCAAGGGCGCGGTGGATTCGGTGACAGTCGCCTTGAGCAAGGAACTGGGCCCGCGCAAGATTCGCGTCAACTCGCTGAACCCCGGAATGGTGGAGACTGAAGGCGTGCATGCGGCCGGCTTCATCGGCAGCGACTTCCAGAAGAAGACTGAAGCGGAAACGCCGCTCGGCCGCATCGGCCAGCCCGGCGACATCGCCACAGTTGCCGCATTCCTGGCCTCCGACGAGTCGTTTTGGCTGACCGGTCAGACCATCCAGGCCTCGGGCGGCGCGCGGCTCTAAGTCGCATCGTGAGTCGTATCGTGAACCGGGGCCGCTCCTGCGGAGCGGACTCGATCACGCGCTTTCCGCCGCCAGCAGTTGCCGCTTGCGCTCCACGCCCCAGCGGTAGCCGGTAAGCGCGCCGCTCGCGCCCACCACGCGATGGCACGGCACCACCAGCGCCACGCGATTGGTAGCGCAGGCACGAGCCACGGCGCGCGTAGCTTTAGGATCGCCCAGGTCGCGCGCCAACTGGCTGTAGCTGCGCGTCTCACCCCGGGGGATAGCACGAAGCGCCTGCCACACCCGAAGCTGAAAAGCTGTGCCGCGGAGATCGAGCGATAACTCGGGAGGGAGCTTCGCGCCGGATTGATCCGCTCGCTTCAGAGATTCGCCATTCACAGTTGCCAGCGCCGACGCCACCATCCCGGCCAGCGAAGGATCGTGTTGAAGCGTAGCCAAAGGAAACTCCTCGCGCAGGCTGGCCTCGGCCTCGGCTGAAGTGGCTCCAAGGGCCAGCCAGCAAAGTCCGCGCTGTGTCGCGCCCACCACCAGCCAGCCAAATGCAGACCGGGCCGTGGTGTAGCCAATCTGCTCGCCGCGTCCACCCTGCGCGAAGCGCGCGGGCGTCATGCCCAGCGCGGAGCCTTCATACGCCCGGCTCGATGAGCCAAAGCCGGCTTCATAGATTGCATCGGTCACGGTGCCTCCTCGTTTGAGTTCGCTGCGCAGCCTTGCCGCACGCAAGGCGCGCTGATATTGCAGGGGGCTCGCGCCTACTTTGTCTTTGAAAAGCCTCTGCACGGTAAAGGGGCTGAGTTTGGCGATACGGCCCAACTCGGCAAGGCGCACCGGGTGATCAAGATGCGCTTCGATGTAGGCGCGGATCTTTTCTACCGGGTGGCTTGCTGGAGATTCAGGCTTGCAGCGCTTGCACGCGCGAAAGCCCGCAGCGCGCGCGGCTTCCATGGAGCAGAAAAAATGCACGTTGGCTCGTAGCGGGCGACGGCTGGTGCAGGTTGGCCGGCAGAAAACGCCGGTGGTTGCGACGGCGTAAAAGAACGTCGCAGCGGGATCGCGAACCAGAAGCTGCTTCCAAGCCGTCTCAGGATCGATGGGCGCCGTGAGCACCGGTGTAATGACCTTTGCGATTTGAGAATTGCTGTTCATGGAGACCATCGTCGCCGATCTTCATGCTAGCGGGCTATCCGATTCTTGCGCGCAATTCCGGAAGATTATAGTTTCTGCCGCAGTGCGTCCAAGTCGAAGCCTTGCGAATTGACGAGCGCTCAAAGGTTTTGCAACCACATGCAGCGAGTTAGCCGGGGTTCGCGGGCCAGCAAGTTAGCGGGTTCTATCTGGAATCTCTGCATTGCGGGTCTTCAGTAGCGCTTCCGCCCGCGCAAGGTCGGCTTCAGTGTCTACGCCGATGGTGTCGGCGGGGGCGGCGGCTACGTAAATGTTGATGCCGTTTTCGAGCAGACGCAATTGCTCCAGGCGCTCGGCAAGTTCGAACGGCGAGGGCGGCAGAGCGGCGAAGCGCTCGATCGCGGCTTTGTGGTAGGCGTAGATTCCCAAATGCTTGCGATAGCCGGTGAAGCCAGTTCCGTCGCGGTCAAAGGGGATCGTCGAACGGGAGAAATAGAGAGCGCGGCCGTCGAGGGCAGTGACTACTTTGACCGCATTGGGATTGGCGATCTCCTCAGGCGGGCAGCGGACGGCCAGCGTAGCCACCTCCACCTCAGGCCGCTCGAACAACCCCAGCAGCGGCGGGAAAAAGTCCGCCGTCAGCGTCGGCTCATCGCCCTGAATGTTCACATAAATATCCGCGTCGATCTGCTGCGCCGCTTCTCTTACCCGATCCGATCCGCTGGCGCATTCAGGCGAGGTCATGATCCAGGGGATTTCGCGCTCGCGGCAGACGGCGGCTACCTCTTCAGCGTCGGTGGCGACGACGAGAGGGTCCATCAGCCTGCTCAATTGGGCGGCGCGCCACACCCACTCGACCATGGGGCGGCCGGCGATCTCGCGGAGAACTTTCCTGGCCAGCCGGGTGGAACTCAATCGCGCCGGAATAACCCCGGCGATTCGTAACATGCTCATGGAGCCGAGTCTATAGCAGCAGGCGCCGGCAACTCACCTGCGAAGCCAGCGCCTGCTACTCGACCTTCTTCACCCGGAAAGTAGCATCGTCCCAGTTTGACCGGCAATCCAGACGGCAAGTATCATCAGCACAGGGATTTCTGCGCGGAATCTGTCTTTCACGCACCCAATCAGGCGGAGTAGCTCAGATGGTTAGAGCGATGGATTCATAACCCATAGGTCGACAGTTCGATCCTGTCCTCCGCCACCAATCCAAACTACCAGGCTGCTCGGGAAGCGACTCTGAGCCGTGCCGGGTTTAACTGTTGCGCTCCTGAGCATCATTTTCCGCGAAATCCTGAAGTTTGGGGCTGGTCCTCAGTGGTGATCTTGCTGCTTGTGCCGCCAGTCCCAGTATTCCTTCTGATCGGCCTTGCTGCGCTTCTTCAAATCCTGATGTTCCCGGTGGGTGTCATGTTCCCACTGGTTGTAGTAGACCGTCTCGCCAGCGACGGGATGGTAGTCGTGGTAATACGGGTCGTAATATCCCGCATGTACTGTGCAACCAGTGGTTAGCGCGGCGACCCCGATCGCTGCCGCGAAAAAATAATGTCCGATAGTCTTCAAGGACATAGCCTTTCCTTTCTCCTCTATCGTTTTTGCCGCTCTGACCGCGTTAAGCTCCGCGAATTAGAAAAGTAGATGCGCGAATCCACACGCACGTTGCATAGCGCGAGTGCCGCAGAAATCTGTTTCTCGCCTCGAATTTCTATGGTCTTGCGCCGGAAAACCTCCTTTGCACACCCAAACGCAGCCTTCGAAGCACCGCTTGCGCTATGATTGCGTCTATAGAATGGTGGCCCGTTCCCTTCAAGGGCTGCCCTGGCGGTGTGTGTGTCTCAGTTTTTCAAGCGTCTCGTCTTCGTTTTGTCCGTGGCAATCTTCGCTGCCCTCGGCCTGGGCTTCGGCCTGGGGGAGTTTGGCCTGTTTGGCGTTCATGCCGGCGACGACCAGGATGGCGCCTACCGCCAGATGCGCGTCTACGCCGAGGTGCTTAAGAAGATCCAGACCGACTACGTGACCGAGCCCAACATCACCGACGTAACCACGGGCGCGCTGCATGGCCTGCTTGAGTCGCTCGATTCGGATTCGAGCTACCTGAGCCCGGCCGAGTACAAGCTGTACAAGGAACGGCCGACGAGCGGCGTGGCTCAGGTGGGTATCGCTGTTTCCAAGCGTTATGGATATGCGACTGTGGTCAGCGTGACGCCCGGCTCGCCGGCGGACCACGAACACCTGGCGGACGGAGATGTGATCGAGTCCATTGGCGATCAATCGACGCGTGAGCTGTCGCTGGCTGTGATCCGCCTGATGCTGGATGGCAAACCGGGGACGCAGGTCGCGATTTCCGTGGTGCGGCCGCGCAAGTCCGACCCCGACAAACTGACGCTGACACGCACCATTTCCGCACCGACGCCGATGGCCGAGCAACAGTATGAGAACTCGACCATTCTGTACCTCAAGCCAGACGTGCTGACAGCGACGCGAGTGGACGAAATTGCCGCAAAAATCAAGGCCGCCGGCAAAGGACGCAAGGTGCTGCTCGATCTGCGCGACTCATCCGGAGACGATGCCCAGCAGGGAATTCGCCTGGCCAATTTCTTCATCAAACAGGGAACGTTGGCCACGCTGGAGGGCCAGAAGTTCCCGACACAAACTTTTACCGCCGATCCGGCGAAGTTCCTCACGGACGCCCCGGTGGCCGTGCTGGTGAACCGCGGTACTTACGGTGCGGCCGAGCTTGCCGCAGGGGCAATTCTCGACGCCAAACGTGGCGACGTGGTGGGCGAACGCACCTTCGGCGAAGGCTCGGTACAGAAGACGATCGAGCTGCCCGATGGCGCTGCCCTGCTGTTGACCGTGGCCAAGTACGAGAGCCCGGATGGCAAGAAGATTGAAGATGACGCGGTGACGCCCAACGTGGCCGTGGAAGCACCGATCCTGGATGACGACGAAACGACGCCACCCAAGGGCGACGAACCGCTCACCAAGGCACTGGATCTGCTGAAGGCGAAAAACAGCTAGCGGCAGCATTCCCTTCTTTTTGGCGAAATGAACTTTAGAGGCCTCAGTCTCTGTTTGAGATTGAGGCCTTTTTCGTGCTCCTTTCGATCGAAAATCATCAACACGCGGCAAATATGGCCAAAAGACAGCATTTTTTGACCATTTCTGTTTACCACTTCGTAAATAGATCGGATTGCTTCGATTTCATGCAAGCTATTGATTCAAAGTTTGTTATTGATTATTACGAATCGAAGACAAGCCCCCAAAGTGGGTGTGATCGGGGGGAGGGGGTGGGTCAGACAGTGCGGGAGCGGGTGATTTGGGCTTCTTTTGGACGGTGGCGAGGGCTACCTGAGCGGCGTAGAGGAGCTGTCCGCCGCGCTCTTTTGGGATGGCGCCGATGAGGATGCCGTGCGCGGTGCAGGCGATGAAGGCGCAGACCCCGTCGTAGCCGTCCAGCATGGGCATGGCATTGCAGTAAGCCTCGCCGGCTGGCCTGGCGGCAAGGATGTGGTCAAAGTCGCCCGGTCTTTTCTGGGCGTTCATATAGGCATCAAAAGCGCGCTGCCAGGCGGCGCAACAGTGATGCAGCGCGGCCTTGGGACTGGAGTGTCTTGGGCCGCGTGCGGATGGCGGCCCAGGAGCCAGGGTGGTGGAGGTGGATACGCCGCCGAGAGCCACGGCGAGGACGCGTTCTTCGAGAGATCTTTTGGGCATAGAGGATTCTCCTGCGAATAGTTTGCGCCGGATGGAGGTAATAATCTGCAAACGCCTGCGGCGGGGCGAAGGGCGGTGGCGCGACCTGGGGGGTGTGGCTTCCCATCCTTCGCTAGAAAGAGGCGGAGGATCGGCACCCAGGTAGGTGGCGGGAGTTGGGATGAACCACCCGTCAGCGTCTCGTTCTGATTGATCAGGGCGGTTTGACAGTTTAGGCTTTTCAGATGCCTGAAAAACATCTTCGAATTGACTCGCAGTTCAGCGAGGTTTGTGCGGTTTGGGATCCTAAGTGCGAGAGCCGCGTGATCACGGGCGTATTGAAGGTCGACCGATCGGGAATAGCGTTCATCACGGCTCCGGAATATGGCGTGAAATCTCTGAGAAACCTTACTGCTGCATTTACCGCTGCATTTAATCTCAATCAAGACCCTCAAAGGGTTCCTGTATATCACGTGTTCTCAGAGAGCGGAAAATGCACCCTTTGTGATTTGCTTGAATTGGACCATCCTGGACTGAGCGACGGCCGAACGGGTCAAACCATTATGGCAACCAGGTTCCGAGCAGGGGCATGCATATTACGGGCCCAGAAGAGAAATGCTTTACTTCGGCGCGGTTCTCTTTCGATGGCTTGAGCGAATGGCTTCCGCCGGCTGTAAGGGAGACATGGGAGAAGGATTCCGTTGTCATTCGACATCCGTTCGAAGAGCATCAGATTTTCTCCGTCGGAGTACTGAAAGGCCGAATACAAGTCACCCTCAGGTTGCACTCTGAGTTGAAATCCGCCAAATCCGAACAAGCGCGCATCAGTCGAACTGTGCCATATGTGGAGGTCGAGAGCGAGCAGCCAGAATCGCTCAAGTGGTATCGAGAACTGGGCAATCGCTTAGAGAATGTATTTTCACTTCTTGTAGGCTCTTCTCTTGCGATAGCGACGATGTTCGTTTATTGCGATAAAGAGAGTGGGCGTGTGATTGAGAAGAGGCACCGACACCGGACACCATTCCAACCTTTCGATTGTGTTCGCTGTTCCCCGAGCCAGATGGCAAGTGCCGTATCCATCTGGCTTTCAGAGGGAGACGGCTTCCGTTCAGTTGAAAACCTGGCCTTGGGAGTACTCAGAAAAGGGCGGCTGTTTGTCGAGACGGAGTTCTTGTCCTTGTCACAGGCCCTGGAGGGGTTCCACAGGGCAACGACCAAGGTCGAGTCCCCAAGTCACGATGCCTTTATCCGAACGAAAACACTTATAGCAGATCTGTTAAGGGCCGAGGACCTGCCTCCTGACCTTTCTGCGAGAATTCTGTCTGCAATCGAATTTGCGGACGAGCCAAGTTTTGCCGCCCGACTCAGAAACCTATGTGAGCGGGTCGAAAATGAACTCCTAATCAAAATGAATATCTCTCGGAAGGTGTTCATACGTGAAATCGTCGATACGCGCAATCTCTACACCCATGCCGGATCAGACACCCGGAAGCCGCCTACTGGACTAGCAGACCTTTTTCTCTTGAATCAAAAGATGAAAGCATTGCTTCGTGGCGTGTTGCTACTCCATCTCGGTCTCACACAGGAGCAGATTTCGGGTTTAGTGATTCGCGAAGCTACACGTTGGCAATAACACACGGGCCGAGATGGAAAGGCAACCGCAGATCCTTCGACTTCGCTACGCTCCGCTCAGGATGACAGGGCTTTTGGGGTTCGATCCTGCACGTTTTTGCGGCTGGTGGGGCCACTGGATAATGGCCCGCGGCTAAAGCCGCTTTGATTGCGTGCGTTTTTTTCAGGGGCCTGAAGGCCCCTGCTCCCTCCGGATGGAAAAGCTTGTCGATCGCCTCACTCAGCGCTTGCTTTCATGGACGTGAAGGCCCCTGCTCCCTCCGAAAGCATAAGAAACGGGCATCAACCGAGGAGTTCAGGGGCCTTGAGCCTCATGAGTCATGGTTTGCAAGAACAGCGGCTTTACAGGCAGCGGAAAAACTCGTAGGTTCACGAGAAATTGGTTGAAAACGTTCCTCCGCGGCTAAAGCCGATCCTAATTCTGCAGGCTTTATGCGGGGGTTGAACCCCCCGCCCCCCTCCGGATGGAAAAGCTTATCGATCACTCACCGTTGACTTTGCTCAGCGATAACGGGGTTGGGGTGGCGGAGGGCCCGGAAAACTTTTTCTTCCGCACTCAACTGAATATGACTCTGGGGCTTGTTCACGGCAGCGCTTGAGGACGGAGGGAGCAGGGGCCTTCAGGCCCATGAATCCTGGTTGGCAAGAACGGTGGCTTTAGCCACGGGCTTTTCGTTTATGCTGCCGAGATGAGATTCGCGCCGCAAGAAACTCGGACGTATCTGGTCACCGCTGTGACGGCTGAGCGCCGCAGTCTCTTTCAGGTTACGGCTACGGCGGAGCTGCTTGAGCGAACCATCCTCGACTATCGCAGTCAGGGAAAATTTCTTCTGCACGCGTTCGTTATCATGCCTGACCATTTCCACGCACTGATAACACCGGCTCCGGATGTTTCGCTCGAAAAAGCCGTGCAGTTCATAAAGGGTGGGTTTTCCTTCCGCTTGAAGAGCAAGCTCGATGTGTGGATGCGGAGCTTCAACGAGAGCCAGATTGTGACGGAGGAGAAGTTTATGAACTGTGCGCGGTATATCGAGGAGAACCCGGTGCGGCGCGGACTTGTATCGACGCCGGAAGCGTATCTCTTCAGCTCTGCCGCCCGTGGATTGCCGGACCCTATGCCTGCCCACCTGCGGAGAGCGGGGAAATGAGGCCCGGGCCTAAAGGCCCGCGATTTGCCCGCTCTGTTCAGGGGCCTGAAGGCCCCTGCTCCCTCCGAAAAGATTAAGACGCGGCAAGATTAAGGCGCGAAAAGATTAAGGCGCGAAAAGATCAAGGCGCGGCAAATTAACGCGCGAAGAGAGCAAGCGGGATGGCTTGGGCCATGGCTTTGTAACCGGACGGAGATGGGTGCAGGTGATCTCCGCTGTCGTCGGCGGGCAGCAGATGGTCTGGGTGTTGGGGGTCGCGAAGGACGGCATCGAAGTCGATGACTGCGTCGAAGTGGCCGGAGGCGCGAATCCACTGGTTCACGGCTTGGCGGTCGGATTCGCTCAAGGGGCCGGGATGATAGTAGGTTGATCCGGTATAGGGAGTGATGGTGGCTCCGTAGACGCGCAAGCCGTGGGCATGGGCGCGCGCGACGATCTGGTGATAGGCGGCAAGGACGCGCTGGACCAGGGCTGCATGTTCTGCTGGAGAGACTTCGCCGTTGCGGGCCAGTCCGCCTAGATCGTTCACGCCTTCAAAGACGATGACCCAGCGCACGCCGGTGGGCGCGAGCACGTCGCGGTCGAAGCGGGCGAGAGCGTTTGGGCCCAGGCCGTCGGTCAGCAGGTGGTTGCCGCCGATGCCCTGGTTCGACACGCCGATATTGTGCGTGCCGGGCGAGCTTTGGAGGCGCTGCGCCAGGACATCTGTCCAGCGGTCGTTGCCGTTTGTTGTGGCTCCGTGGCCATCGGTGATGGAGTCTCCGAGCGCAACGACCGCGGCTGCTCCGGGGGCGGCCTGCACGTCGATCTCGGAAACCTGGTACCAGTGGTCCAGATGTTTTGGTTCGGGCAGGTTGGCGGCGCCGGTGAGGTCTCCATGCACGAAATAGGATGTGGCCCGGGAGCCTGGATGGCCGGTCTCTGTGACGGGCGGTGCGTCGAGGTGAAAAGTCACGGCCAGATCCGACAAGGGCGCGACGGGAAAATTGAGCGGATCGGAGACGAAGTCGGCTCCGGGAGGAATGGTGACATCGGCGTTGCCGGCGAAGGTCAGCGGGCGATCGGTGGCGATGTCGATGGTTGAAGAAGAGGGCGAAAGCGGACGCGCGATATGGACGGAGGTGAAGTGGAGCGCCTCGGTTCCGAAAGCGTTGGAAAGATGCACACGCAGCGCTGGACCGCCGAGAGAAAGGTGAAAGATCTGGCGCACGGTGGCATCGCGCAGGTCGTCGGGCGGAACGGCATTCTGCGGTTCGGGAATTTGCTGGGATGCTCCCCAACTGGCGACCCAGGCCTGCGCTGCGGGCGTTGATTGCGGCCGGGATTGCGCGGTCATGCAACCGGCGACGGCGAACAAAAGGACGGCGGTTAAAAATTCCGGCTTAGGTTTCATGGGATGGGTTTACTATGAATTCGCCAAGTAAATCGCTTTTTTACCGGCGCAGCAAGCATACCATCCGAGGAGCGTTCCTGTGAGCCTTTCTTTGAGACCTGTTGTTCCTTCCCTTTGCCTGTTCGGCGCACTGGCGCTGGGCGGCTACGCGCTGGCGCAGAACTCCGCAACGCCGCCTCCGGTGACGTTTACTGCCGATCAGGATCACCAGAACATGATGGATCAGTTGGGCATCAAGGCGCTGCGTCCTGGGCCGAGCGGAGACGAGAAGGCGCCGAATCACGCCAACTACGATGAATCGGTGGCCAATCCTTTTTCCAACCTTCCTGACCCGCTCACGATGAATGACGGCCAGAAGGTGACGACGGCGAAGATGTGGTGGGACCAGCGCCGGCCGCAGCTGGTGGAGATGTTTTCAAAGTATGTGTATGGGCGCGTGCCGAACGACGTGCCCAAGGTGAAGTGGACGGTGAAGGCGGTGGATCAGGAGAGGATCGGTTTCACGCCGGTGATTGCGAAGGACCTGATTGGCGAGGTGGACAACTCGTCGTATCCGGCGATCAGCGTTCGCATTCACATGACGCTGGTGACGCCAGCTCATGCGAAGGGGCCGGTGCCGGTGCTGATAATGTTTGGGCGCGCTGGATTTCCGGCGCCGAACGAGCCCTCGGGCGAGGAGCTGGACCGGATCAACGCGGCGTGGAAGGCGCTGCTGGTCGAGAAGGACCCCTCGCTCAAAGATGTGTTTGCGCAGCATCCGGCGTGGGAGTTGGCCAAGGCTACGCCGTTTCAGTTTCCGCAGTTGAATGAAGATGGCGGCCTGCCGAATACCTGGCAGTTGGCGGCAGCGGGCTGGGGCTTTGCGGTGCTGGACCCGGCCAGCGTGCAGGCCGACGACGGCGCGGGCATTACGCGCGGCATCATTGGCCTGGTGAACAAAGGACAGTCGCGCAGCCCGGAGGACTGGGGCGCGCTGCGAGCGTGGGCGTGGGGTGCGGGACGCGGACTCGATTATCTGGAAACCGATCCGGCAGTTGACGCGAAGCATGTGGGGATTGAAGGCGTGTCGCGCTATGGCAAGGCGGCGCTGGTGACGATGGCGTTCGATCAGCGTTTTGCGATGGTGCTGGTGGGCTCGTCGGGCAAGGGCGGAGCGACGCTGCTGAGGCGCAACTTTGGCGAGGCGGTCGAGAGCCTGACAGGAGGCGAATACTACTGGATGGCCGGCAACTTTATGAAGTATGGCGCGTCGGAGGCGTCGTTCGGGAGCAAGACTCCGGGGGATCTGCCGGTGGATTCAAATGAGCTGATTGCTCTGTGCGCGCCGCGGCTCACCTTTATCAGCTATGGGATTCCGGCGAAAGGCGATGCGAAGTGGCTTGACCATCAGGGCAGTTTCATGGCTACGGTGGACGCCAGCCGCGTGTTTACATTGCTGGGCGCCAAGGGCCTGGATGTGGAGGGCGACTACCGAAGCGCAAAAATGCCGCCGGTGAATGATGGGCTTTTGGACGGACAGCTTGCGTGGCGGCAGGATGATGGCGGCCACACGGACGCGCCCAATATGAAGTGGTTTATTCAATGGGCCGACAAGTTTATTGGATACGCGCCGAACCAGTAGTGATGGACGACGCCTGGGCGGAAGCAAGATTGCCAAGGCCTCAGGAGAGGCCTCAGACGGGCTTGTTGGCGACGGCTAGGAGGGTCTGGAACTGAGGCGGCTCAGGGTCTTTGTGGACTACGGAGGTTTGGATTTCCGTGAAGGCGGCTTTTTCGAGCATGGCTTCGAGCTCCGTTTCGCTGAAGCCTAGCCACTCGTCGGCGTAGAGCTCTCTCGCTTCCTCGAAGCGGTGTTTGACCAGGTCGAGGATGACGATGCGGCCGTTGGGGACGAGAATTCTGTTGGCCTCGCTGACGGCGCGCTCGGGGTGCAGGGCGTGGTGGAGCGATTGGGAAAAGAAGACAAGATCGACAGAGGCGGAGTCGATGGGAAGGTCTTCCATGTCGCCCAGGCGGTACTCGACATTTTCTACGCCGTGACGAAGGGCCTGTTCGTGGCCGACCTCGATCATTTTGGCGCTGGTGTCGACGGCGATGACTTTTTTGGCCCGCTGGGCGAGCAGCAGCGCGAAGGCGCCCTCGCCGGCGCCGAGGTCGGCAATGACCATGGGGGGCATGAGACGGAGCAGGGCTTCGGCTACGCTCTTCCAGGACTTTCCGGGCACGTAATCCTTGCCCAGGCGGCCGGCTACGGAGTCAAAGAAACTGCGCATCTTGTCTTGGCGTTTGCGGAGCACGCGGCGCATAGCGGTCTGGTCGGGCTTGGCTTCGGGGATTTCAGGCATTGCATGCAGCAGAATTTCTTCGACAGGACCCTTCTCAGTGCGTAGAAGCCGATATAAATTGCTTTTGCCGGTGCGGCGGTCTTCAACGAGGCCAGCTTGCTTGAGCTGCGAGAGATGCGTCGAGATGGTGCTCTGGCCCATGGTGAGGATCTCCTGCAACTCGGCGACGGAGAGCTCTTCGCCGCGCAGGAGCAGAAGGATGCGCAGCCGGTTGGGGTCGGCTACCACGCGCAGAGTTTTTAAAATCGAGGGCATGGGTGTTGACGGGGTTTCCCGGTTCTGATACACATCAATATATCACGATTTGACGATATGATCGTGATTGAGGTTTTGGAATACAGCGAGAGACGCATAGAGCATCCTCAGGGGCTAAAGCCCCTCACGTTTTGTGGAATCTGAATGTCAGGGCTAAAGCCCTGACCTACCAATAAGGAGAATTCATGGCAAGCTCGACACTGGAAGTTACTGACCTGGCTTACAAAGTGGCCGATATGGCTCTGGCCGATTGGGGCCGCAAGGAAATCAACATTGCCGAGCACGAGATGCCGGGACTGGTCTCGATCCGCAACAAGTACTCGGCGGGCAAGCCGCTGGCGGGCGTCCGCGTGACCGGCTCGCTGCACATGACGATTCAGACGGCTGTCTTGATTGAAACGCTGGTCAGTCTTGGCGCCGATGTTCGCTGGGCGAGCTGCAACATCTTCTCGACACAGGACCATGCTGCTGCTGCTATCGCAGCCGCGGGCGTGCCGGTGTTTGCGTGGAAGGGCGAATCGCTGGAAGAGTACTGGTGGTGTACGTATCAGGCGCTGGCGCACAAGGGTGGCAAGGGGCCGCAGCTTGTTGTCGACGACGGCGGCGATGTGACGCTGCTGATTCACAAAGGCTATGAGCTGGAGAACGGCGACGGCTGGGTGAATACGCCGAGCGGCAACCATGAAGAGGCAGTGATCAAGGACCTGCTCAAGAAGGTGTTCGCGGAAGATCCGCAACACTGGCACAAGGTGGCCAAGGAGTGGCGCGGGGTTTCAGAAGAAACCACGACCGGCGTGCATCGGCTTTACAAAATGCTGGAGCAGGGCAAGCTGCTGGTGCCGGCGATCAATGTCAACGACTCGGTGACCAAATCAAAGTTCGACAATTTGTATGGCTGCCGCGAGTCGCTGGCGGACGGGATCAAGCGCGCGACGGATGTGATGGTCGCCGGCAAGGTGGCCGTTATCTGTGGCTATGGCGACGTGGGCAAGGGCTGCGCGCACTCGCTGCGCGGCATGGGCGCGCGCTGCATTATTACTGAGATCGATCCGATCAATGCGCTGCAGGCGGCGATGGAAGGATTTGAAGTTACGACGATTGAAGACACGCTGGGCCGCGGCGATATCTATGTGACCACCACGGGCAACGTGGACATCGTCACTCTCGATCACATGAAGAAGATGAAGGACCAGGCGATAGTCTGCAACATTGGCCACTTCGATAATGAGATTCAAGTCGACCCACTGAATGCCGAGCCGGGCGTGACCAAGCTCAACATCAAGCCGCAGGTGGACTTCTACACGTTCCCCTCAACGGCGGAAAAGGGCGGACACGGCATCTTCATCCTGGCCGAAGGCCGGCTCGTCAATCTCGGTTGCGCTACGGGGCATCCGAGCTTTGTTATGAGCAACAGTTTTGCCAACCAGACGCTGGCGCAGCTCGATCTTTGGGCCAACAAGGATACCTACAAGATTGGCGTCTACGTGCTGCCCAAGAAGCTCGACGAAGAAGTGGCGCGGCTGCACCTGGAAAAGATAGGCGTCAAGCTCAGCAAGCTCACGCCCAAGCAGGCCGACTATCTGGGCGTGCCGGTGGAAGGGCCGTACAAGCCGGATCACTACCGTTATTAGAGCGAAACCTCCCACGCCTTCTGCGTTGGTAAAAAGCGAAGCCCTGGCGATTGCCGGGGCTTTGCTTTTTTTGCGGCCTTCAAGAACCGCAGCCTTAAAAGCTGGCGCGGCTGACATAGTATGGTGGTGTTTCCCGGAATTTAGAAGAAATCTGCGAGTACACCCGCGCTTGCAGTGCCTGCCCAGGAGAAGGGATCAACCATGTTTGAATACTGGATCCATATATCGCCGCTGGGGTCGTTCATCGCTACTGCTTTGTGGTTTGTGATTGGCCTGCCCGCGATGGTTGGCGCTTACTACCAGTCGTGGAAGGCACGGCAGGAGGCGCGCGCGGCTCGCGAAGAAAGAGTACACAGCGCCGACTGCCTGGAGTTTGTGAGCGGGGACGGCAGTTGCATCAACCTGGTGCCGCTCGACACGTTGCACTCACTGCCCAAGGTGGGCGACGTGGTTCTTTTACCTGGACACGGGCTCGACGCGAGCGGAGAATTTTTGCCCGGCGCTTATCTAGTGGAAACTGTGGAACACATCTATTCCCGCGTTGAATCCAAGGGCAGCCGTCCACAGGAAGCGCGGTTGACCAAAACCGTGGCGCAGGTGACGTCGCTGAATCCGGCTTTGACAGTGTGAGGGAGAATGGCCGCCGGCGTTTGCGGCTTCCCGGCGGGCGCGTCCGGACTTACGTTTCCTGAATTGCTATTCTTGCCAATTCATGCGTCCTAAGCGGAGTTTGATTGCCGTCGGCGACGCTCTAACTTTCGCGCCTTAGCGGCTTCGTGCAGCTTCAGCGCGCTGGAGACGCTGGCAAAATAGCGCTCCTCGCAAGTAAGGCAGCGCACGGGATATTCCAGCAGCAACAACCTTGGCAGATCGGCTAGGCGCAGCCGTGAGTTTCGTATGCTCGATGATCCGCACCACTGGCAAGTCATAGCCTGTCCACTTTCTAAAGCAGATTTTGTTGCCTGCTCGTTCGGGTGTGATCGCGGCCTTCTGAATCGAAGACCAAACTTTAGTAACCTGTTGGTAATCATTCTAGGGTGCCGTCGCGTATGGTGCAAGCGGGAAATCCGTCTTTTTTGAACTAATTTGGGACAAATGCAACGGGATCGATGCAAAGGCTGGGCCGGTTTGCCCGCGAGACGCAGCTTGCGTTAAGGCCGTGCGGTTTTCGAGTGGGGCAAATGAGCCTGGAGGGTGGCTGGCTGTGCGGGGATCACCTTGATCTCGAAGAGCTTGGGCCACAGTTTTCCGGTCACGAATAAGCGGTCATGCACCGGGTCCCAGGCAATTCCGTTCAGAACTGCTTCCGGGCTTGAGCGCTCGTCCTTGGGCAACAGGCCGGTGAGGTCGATGTAGCCGAGCACTTTGCCTGTAGCCGGGCTGATGCGGGCGATCTTGTCAGTGTGCCAAAGGTTGGCGTAGATCTCGCCGTGGACAAATTCGAGTTCGTTGAGTTGATCGGGCGGGACGGGCTTGCCGTGGTCGGTGACCTTGATGCGGCGGACTTCCTTGAGCGTGTCTGGATCGAGGAAGCGCAGATCGGCGGTGCCATCAGACAAGATCAAATGCGTGCCGTCCTGGGTGAGGCCCCAGCCTTCGCCGGGTACGGGCAGTGTGCGCAGCAGGCGGAAGGTCGTGCGGTCGTAGATGAGCGCGACGTGATTCTGCCAGGTGAGCTGGATGAGCGTGCTGCCCCAGTTGGTGAGCCCCTCGCCGAAGTACATGGCAGGCACAGCCTGGAATTGCAGAATCCTGCCTGTCTCCAGGTCCTCCATGCGCAGGGAGGATTGCCCCTTGATGCCGGTGCTCTCGTACAAGTGGCCGTCGAGGTAGACGAGTCCCTGGGTGAAGGCCTGCGCGTCGTGCGGATAGGTGTGAACGACCTGGTATGTGTCAACCTGCTGGGCCGCAACGGCAGCGGGCAGCGCAACGCCGAACAGGCAGAACGCGAGGATGCGTGGAAGGTTTCGCAGCATAGGAAATCCGGCAGGTTCAGTTTACGTTGCGGGGAGCATAGCGCTGTTCATTTCGCCCCTTGTATGTTGCGTCCAGGCGGGTGAATTCAAAGTAGGCTTCGAGTCGTTTGAGCATAGGCGGGTGAACCTAGAGAACCACAGAAGCGCGGTAACGCAAAGGGATTTCGTGAGAGAGCGGATGGATCTGTTCTTTTCCGCAAGCAGAGAAGACAATGCGGCCCGGCGCTTCACCGGTAGGGACTCGTTCGGCGCAGCGGGCGAAGGCCACGCCGGCTGTAATTCAGCCTTGGAATCTGTGTTCGTAATCCCTGGCCTGCAATCGCCGTCTCTACAGATGCCTTATAATTCGGTATCCAAGGGTGATGATGTCGTGAGATCGTACTCCGCCACGGGGCTGTTGCTGCTATTAGCAGGCTGTGGGGGTACCGCTTCCCATCTCTCACCCGCGGGGGCAAGCCTCACGCTGTCGGCGAGCTCGCTTGCCTTTCCGGCGACGACCGCGGACCAGACGAGCGCCTCTCAGAAAGTCACGCTGACCAACAATGGCTCAGCGAGCCTGAGCCTTGCGAGCATCACGCTCAGCGACACGACCGACTACTCGATGACGAGCACGTGTGGCGCTACGCTGGCTGCCGGTGCAACCTGCGGCCTTACCGTGACGTTCACGCCCTCCGCCGGCTCCGTCTATACAGCATCGATTACTGTCACCGGCGATGCGTCGCACGGGCCCTGGATCGTCAGCCTGAGCGGACAGGGCACGGCGGTGAGCATCACGCACACTTTTTATGTCATCCCCGAGTCGGATGGCGTCACGCCGCTCTACGCGCTGTTGAACGGCGCGCAAAAAAGCATCGACATGACAATATACGGGCTGGATGACACCACCTTCTCGGGCGACCTAGTGGCGGCATGCAATCGCGGCGTGAAAGTGCGCGTCCTGCTTGACCAGAACACAGCGAAGACCGTGAACGCGCCGGCCTTCAACCAATTGAACGCCGCGCCAAATTGCAGCGCCGAATGGGCCAATACCGTCTTTCCAGAAACCCATCAAAAGAGCTTCATTGTCGATGGGACGCAAGTTGCGATCATGTCGCTCAACCTTATCGCGGCGGATTACTCTTTTACGCGCGACTATGCTCTGGTAGAAAACGATCCGGAGGACATCGCCGCCATTCAGGCTACATTCGACGCCGACTATGCGGCCGGCACCACCGCCGCGGGCGTAGTGGGGACGAGCGACTTTGGCTATCAACCGGGACTTGGCGACGCCGGCTCTGTGCCTGGCGGCGACCTGATCTGGAGTCCCACGAACGCTCAGATCGATATGCTGGCGATCATCGACAACGCGAAGGCGACGCTGCTGATTGAGGCGGAAGAGATGGACGCGCCGAACATCGTCAGCGCGCTGGTGACGGCATGTGAGAACCACATCCAGGTGCATATCACCATGAGTGACGACAGCGCGGATTACGGCACCGAGTTTAGTGAGTTGCAAGCCGCGGGGTGCGGGCTCTATCTTTATCCTCTGTCAGGCACTCTGTTCTATGTCCACGCCAAGGCCGCGATTGCCGACTACGGGCTGCCTACGCAAACTGTTTACATGGGATCGATCAACTACCATGTCGAATCGATGACGGAGAACCGCGAGCTTGGCATCTTCATCACCGATCCGGCCAGCGCTCAACTGCTGTATAAAACCATGGCAAGCGACTACGCGGGCAATGGCACTGTTTATTAAGCGCCGAGGCATCCTCGGCATTTCCGTGCAGCGGGAGCGGGCCTCCGACGGCAAAAAGATAGCCACGTCGATACAGGCGTCTGCTTCACAATTTGTTTGTACGCTTCGATCCATAATTACCGTCTGTGCAACAAATTCAACTTTCATTGCTCAAGGGTGCTCGTAGTGAAATCATTCTCCTTTTCAGGACTCTTACTGATGCTTCTGCTGGCAGGTTGCGGAGGTGTTCATGTTGCTTCCGGCCCCTCTGCACCTGGCCTGTCGATATCGGCGACCTCGCTTGTATTTCCGGCGACGACTGCGGGTCAAACGAGCGCATCCCAGACAGTCACGGTGACGAACAGCGGCTCCGCGAGCTTGACCCTTGCGACCATCACGCTGAGCGACACGAAGGACTACTCGATGACGAGCACCTGTGGCGCTACGCTGGCTGCCGGTGCAACCTGCGGCCTTACCGTAACGTTCACGCCCGTCGCCGACTCCCCCTATACATCATCGATTACTGTCACCGCCAATGCGCCGGGCGGGCCCTGGATCGTCAGCCTGAGCGGACTGGGCAAGTCGGTGGTCGTCACCCATACGATGTATGTGTTTCCTGAGACGGACGGGAGCATTACGCCGATCTATGCCCTGGTGAATGGCGCGCAGACAAGCATTGACCTGTCGATGTGGGCGTTGACTGATCCGACGTTTTCCGGCGATCTGGTGGCGGCATGCAATCGCGGCGTGAAGGTGCGCGTGGCGCTGGACCAGACCGAAGAGATGAGCGACAACACACCGGCGTTTAACCAGTTGAATGCGGTTCCCAACTGCAGCGCCGTATGGGCCAACCTGGCTTTTGATTCCAACCACCAGAAGAGTTTTGTTGTGGATGAAACGCTGGTGGCGATCATGTCTCTGAACCTGCAGGCGGTGGCTTACACGTCAACGCGGGACTATGCCATGGTGGAGAACGATCCTGAGGACATTGCCGCGATTGAGGCTACCTTCAATGAGGACTATGCGGCAGGGACGACGGCGGCGGGTGTGGCGGGGGCGAGCGACTTCGGTTATCAGCCGGGGCTTGGCGACACGAGCGTGATGCCGGGCGGCGACCTTATCTGGAGCCCGACCAACTCGCAGGCCGATATGCTGGCGATCATCAATAACGCCAAGTCGACGCTGCTGGTGGAAGCTGAGGAGATGGACGCGCCGAATATTACCAGCGCGCTGGTGACGGCATGCGAGAACCACATCCAGGTGCATATTGTGATGACCGATGACCCAATCGATTACGGACCGGAACTGGCCGCGCTGCAGGCGGCGGGATGCGGGCTCTTTCTCTATCCGAATTTGGGCGAGTATTCGGGGCTTGAGTTCTATGTCCATGCCAAGGCTACGATCGCCGACTACGGCCTGCCGACGCAGGTGGTTTATATGGGCTCGATCAACTACGACATCGAATCGATGACGGAGAATCGCGAGCTGGGGATGTACGTGACCGATCCGGCCAGCATCCAGTTGTTGTACAAGACCATGGCCAGCGACTACGCGGGTAAGGGCACTCTTGATTAGAGTGCGCAGACACAATCGGCACATGCATTCAGCAGGAACTGATGGCCTTTGCTGGCCATCCGGCATTTCTCCGGGCCATAATTCCGCCGGGGCCGGCGCGGCAGATGCCGACGAGCGATTCGAGCAGGCCGCTACTCGCAGCGCAGTGCGGCCATGGGTTCTACCGTCGTTGCTCTTCGAGCGGGAATCAGGATGGCGACAAAAGCAGCGGTTGCGAACAGAAGAGCTGCCCCGCCGAGCGCAAGCGGGTCGGTTGCGCGAACGGAGAAGAGCAGTCCACTCATCAACCGCGTCAGCGAGAGCGCAAGAACGACGCCAAGGCCCAATCCCGCGGCGATGGTTGCCATGCCGCTGCGAATCATGAGGCGCAGGATCTGGCCGCGGTCGGCTCCGAGCGCCATGCGCAATCCGATCTCCATCTGGCGCTGGGCGACCGCATAGGAGGTAACGCCGTAAATTCCTACCGAAGCCAGCAGCAGCGCAAGAGCCGCGAAGACAGTGAGCAAGATCAACGCCAGGCGCCGGCGTTCAAGTGAATCGCCCATGATTTCCGCCATCGAACGCACGCGATAAACGGGCAGGTCAGGATCGATGGAGTTCACTTCGCGCTGGATGGTGGGCGCGAGACTCATCGGGTTCCCGGAAGCGCGAACCGTCAGAGCCATGGCGCCGAACGGACGCTGACTCTGAGGCCAGTAGACTTCGACGCGGGAGCGGGCTTCGAGGGTCCGGTTGCGAACATGGCGAACGACGCCGACGATGGTGGCCCAGGCCGGGTTGGATTGATGGCCGCCGGAGTGCAGGCGTTTGCCGATAGGGTCCTGGTTGGGCCAGTAGGTTTGGGCCAGGGTCTCGTCGATGATGGCCACCTGCGGGGCGGTGTCAGAGTCGCGGGCCTCGAAGAAGCGGCCGCGGAGCAGGGAAATGCCCATGGATTTGAAATAATCCGCAGTGACGATCCGTTGATCTGTTTCGGGCGTTGTGTCTTCCATGGGCACCGACTGGGTGTCGATGGTTGTGGTGCCGGAACTTCCCTGGCCGCTCAATGGGAGCGCGGAAACGGCTCCAGCGGCCTGGACGCCGGGCAATCTCTGCACCTGTTCCAACAGCTTGCTGTAGAAGCCGCGCACCTGTTCGGGCTTGCTATAGACCGCATCGGGAAGCGCGATCCGCAAGGTCAGAACTCCCTCCGGGCGAAAGCCTGGGTCTACTTTGAGAATCTGCGCGAAGCTTCTCAGCAGAAGGCCGGCGGCAGCCACGAGGAGCAGAGACAGTGCGGTCTCGCAGATGACGAGCGTGCCGCGGAGGCGCTTGGGCTGCTTGGCTTCCGTGCTTCTTCCACCTTTCAACCCATCGAAGCTTGTCTTGCGGCCGGCCTGCAGCGCAGGAGCCAGGCCGAACAGAATTCCCGTGGCCAGCGATACGAACGCTGCGAGAGCAAGCACCTGGAGGTCAATGCCGGTATCAACCGCACGGGGCAGCGACCTGGCGGCAACCGCGACCAGCCCGCGAAGGATCCATGGCGTGATGGCCAATCCAGCAAACCCTCCGGCAAAAGCCAGTACGACGCTCTCGGTGAGCAACTGACGGACCAGACGCCCGCTGCTTGCACCGAGAGCCATACGGGTTTCCATCTCCCGCTGGCGCTCGGCCGATCGCGCCAGCAACAGGTTGGCGATGTTGGCACAGGCGATCAGCAGGACCAGCCCCACGGCCGCCATCAGCACAAGCAACGATGTCTTCACATCGCCGACGGTCTCTTCGAGCAGGGGGTGCAGAATGACTCCAAACCCGTATTTCTCATAGGGGTAAGACCGATGCTCTTCAATCAACGTCCTGCCCACACGATCCATGTCCGATTGCACCTGGGCGAGCGAGAGTCCCGGCTTGATGCGCCCGAGCACCTCCAGCCCGTGGTTGCCACGGCTGTTTTCGCTCAGATCGTCAGGGGAAAAGGCGAGCGGACCCCAGATTTCGGCTTCGTCGGGGTAAGCGAATCCAGCGGGCATGACTCCAACCACCGCCATCGGGACGCCGTCAATGTCAATGGTGCTTCCAACCACGTTTGGATTTCCGGCAAAGGCGCGCCGCCAAAGTCCGTAGCTGAGGACTATTTCGTGATCGCGTCCTGGCTGCGCTTCCTCGGCCAGGAAGGTGCGTCCGAGGAAAGGTTGCGCTCCCAACATGGCGAAGAGGCTGGGAGAAATCGATGCGCCAACCACACGCTGCGGACTGCCTTTGACACCGAGGTTGAAGGAACCGCTTTCCATTGCTGCCAGGTCCGCGAAGCTGTGATTCAACTGCTCGAAATCGCGAAACTCCGGAGCGGAGACCCAGTTCTGGTCGTTCGGCATGCCGATTCCGGTGAAGCGGGACCAGACCTTGACGAGTTGTTCCGGATGATTGTAAGGCAGAGGCCGCAGCAGGATTGCGTCAAGCACACTGAAGATTGCGGCGTTGGCGCCGATGCCGAGAGCCATGGTGAGCACGACCACCAGTGAGAAACCTGGTCTCTTACCCATCTGGCGAAGTGCAAAACGCAAGTCCTGGAATAGCACCCTCATCATTGACCTCCCGGTCGAGAGCCAACCTGTACTTCGTGAAGCTGCGAGTCCGCGCTTGCGAGCAGGAGAGCAACCGGAACATATAGGAGCAATTTTCAAGCCAAAGAATGGACCGACTAACCGGTTGATATGGCTCAAGATCGACGATTCGGCAGCGGCCGATCTTGTTCAGACGTGAACGGCGATGTTCGAAAACGAACAGTTTCGCCGAAGCGCTTGTCGACACGGCAACGATCCGGCCCAACCGGTCTTGCCCGACCGATTTAGCCCAGTAGTCTGGCGGCGTCTTTGGCGAAGTAGGTCACGATGAAGTCTGCGCCGGCGCGGCGGATGCCGACGAGTGATTCGAGCGTGGCGCGGTCGCGGTCGAGCCAGCCTTTTTCAAACGCGGCCTGGAGCATGGAGTACTCGCCGGAGACCTGGTAAGCGCCAATGGGCACGTCGATGCGCTGGCGGGCGGCGCGAATCACGTCGAGATAGGGCATGGCGGGCTTCATCAGGATCATGTCCGCGCCTTCGTCGAGGTCAAGGTCGATCTCGCGCATGGCTTCGCGCAGGTTGGCGCCATCCATTTGATAACTTCTGCGGTCGCCGAATTGGGGCGCGGAGCCAGCCGCTTCGCGGAACGGACCGTAGAAGGCCGAGGCGAATTTTGAGGCGTAACTGAGGATGGGCGTATCGGCCGAGCCTGCTTTGTCGAGCGCGGCGCGGATGGCGGCAACGCGGCCGTCCATCATGTCGCTGGGGGCAACGACGTCGGCTCCGGCCTGGGCCACGCTGATGGCGGTGCGGGAGAGCAGATCGAGAGTGGGGTCGTTTTCGACGGTCCATTCATCGCGGGATTGGCCTTCACGGGTTTCTTTCACAATTCCGCAGTGGCCGTGGCTGGTGTATTCGCACAGGCAAACGTCGGCAATGAGAACGAGCTTTCTGGCAGCCGCGGATTGTTTGAGGACGCGCAAACCCTGCTGCACGATTCCGTTTTCGTCCCAGGCGCCCGTGCCTTGCTCATCCTTGTTTTCCGGAATGCCGAACAGGAGCAGGCCGCCGAGGCCAAGACTTGCGGCTTCTTCGGCCTCGCGCACCGCCTCATCGACGGAGAAGTTGAAGACGCCGGGCATGGAAGAGACCGGACGACGAACGCCTGCGCCGGGGCAGAGAAACAAGGGGTAGATCAGGTCGCCCGGTTCGAGCGTGGTCTCGCGCACCAGCGACCGCAAAGACTCACTGCGCCGCAGGCGGCGCATCCGTATTTCAGGGAAGCTCATGGACTCGATTGTAATCGAGGCTGAACCTCACCCCCGCCCGCAAAAGGCGCGGGAAGGATGGAATGCAGCGTGCTTCATCTGTTGGGGCCGGGTTGTGTTTGCCAGCCCAACTGCTCATAGAGCGTGGAGTTGCGGTAGCCGAGCAGAACCACCAGAGTCCAGATGCCGAGCGCGGTGCCGACAGGAAACTTCAACAGGTCGAGGAAGGCGACGACAATGGCCACGATGCGCCCCCATTGCGATCGCTCGTGCAGACCCCAGGCGACAAGCAGCGCCAGTCCGGCGCGGACCAGCACGGCTACCCAGATGAAATGCAGAACGAACGGGCCCAGCCACTCGGGCGGGCCGGAACCGTTGTTCCAGGGACTATGCGGCCCCCAGTTGCCAAAGTGGTTGGCGATGAATGCATGGGCAATGTTGAGCCCGGCGACGCCAACGAGCAGCGAGTAGACCGCGTAAAGAAACCAGACCACGCTGAGAGCCTTTACCTTGCCGGAGTAGTTTTCCAGTTGGAACTGCAGACCGGGCACGGACGGCACGACGGGCGCAACGGGGTGGCCGCATTGCGCGCAGACCGGCTGGCCGGGTGCTAAAGCTTGACCACATCCACTGCAATACATGGCGCCTCCTGAACGGACGTACTAGAGACTACTACGCAGGGCTGCGGTAATGGGTTCCCGGCAGCTTGCGGTCGAATCCGCGATCTAGGAGTTGTGGTCCTTTTGTCCGAAAGTTTCTTCCATGTCCGCGCGAAAGTTTGTTTTAGGGCCGGAAAACCGCTGACGTTTCCCGCCGGAGCGCCGATAGGGATGAACGGAGGGGTCCCATGTCCACGCAGGCAAAGGCTCAAAAACTTGCGGAGTCAGTCCTCATGGAGGCGAGCGAACCTCGACCTGCGGCGCGCCAGCCGATTCTTGACCTGCACGGCAAAACACACGGCTATCAGGTGCTGTTCTGGAATGGAGAGCAACTGCCGGCAGGCAAGGAAGGCTTAGCTGCCGGCGTGTTGCCCGGCGCCGGGCACGATGCATCTCTCGATGCTGCGGGGAGCGTCGATCTGGAGCGATTGTCCTGCGGCCTGCCGGCTTTTGTGACCTGCGCCGCGAATTCGCTCGGCGGGGAGCAGGTACGGGCGTTGCCGCCCAGGATCACCGTGCTGGAACTGCCTGCGGACACCGAGGCTACGCCGGCGTTGCTGGCCTCGTGCGGAAAACTCAAGGCGGCAGGTTTTCGGCTGGCGCTGGCTGGCTTTACCGGGAGCTCAGGGTTCTGGTCCCTAGTCGAGTTGGCCGATTACGTCAAGGTAGACATCGCCCAGGTGGACGCCGCCACGCGCCGCGGTTTATTTCGCAGGCTGGACGACTGCCCGGCTCGCGCGGTGGCGACGCATGTGGAGACGCAGGAGCAATATGGGGAAGTGTGCAGGGAGGGTTTCGACCTGTTTCAGGGATACTACTTCTGCCATCCGGAGCCGCTCAAGAGCCATCGGATTCCGGGCAACCGGCTGGTGCATCTGGAGATTCTGGAAGACCTGCAGAACGAGCCCACGGATATGAACCGGCTGAGCCAGTTGGTGAAGTGTGACGCGGGCCTGACGTACCGGCTTCTGCGACTGGTGAATTCGCCGGTGTGCGCAATGCGGCAGGAGGTTACGTCGATTCAGTCGGCGCTGATGCTGGTGGGAGAGGCGACGTTTCGGCGCATCGCGATGGTGGCGATCGCCAACGACTTCAACACCGGCCAACCCGCGGAGATTCTGCGCATGGCATTTGAGCGAGGTCGCTTCTGCGAATTAGCGGCCGGCCTGTGCGGGCTCTCGCCGAGCGAACAATACCTCGTCGGCATGGTCAGCCTGTTTCCGGCCATGCTGCGCATTCTGATGGACGATCTGGTCCGCTTGTTGCCGCTGCGCACGGAGGCGCGCGAGGCATTGGCCGGCAAAGCAAATCAAGAGAGACTGCTGCTGCGCTGGCGGGAGGCGGAAGAGGCTGGCGACTGGGCGGCCTGCGATGCGCTTGTCCGCGAGAACGGCGTGGATCATGGGCAGGTGATGCGCTGCCATCGCGAGGCGGTCGCGTGGGCGGATGCGGCGCTGAAGTAAGACGCGCGTTAGCGGCTGGAAGGCGAGCTTCGCTTTTCCCAGCGCTCTTCGTGGCGGTCGTCATGGAACACCAGCGTGGTTACGCGGCCCTGCGCATCGTGCTCGAAGATGAGCCGGGTGGTGCTGGAGCCGTTGAGATAAAAGAACGATGCAGGCGACTCGGCGGCCAGTTCGGCAATCTCCCCTTGCAGGTTTTTTTCGTAGAGCTGGTCGCCCTGGCGGAAGATGGTGATCGAGGGGCGGCCGCGCTGATCGCAATACTCGCCGGCGAGCGAATCGAGCAGCGCGGCAGACAGCTTGAGGACCGGCGGGTGGAAGGGAATGACGATGCGTTCGGCTTGGGAGGGCGGCTCGGCAACGGCCGTTTGTGCTGTGTCCTGGGTGAGGGCGCGGTGGGCCAGGAGCCAGCGGGGCAGTTCGGGCTCGTCGTAGGCGCGGGTCCAGCAATCGTGCCGCAGGCCCTGGTAGAGCCAGAGGCGGATGTTTCCGCCGTTTGCCTTGAAGGCTTCAAACATCAGCTCGCTTTCGCGCGGGGGGACCACGGGATCATCGGTCCCGTGGAAGAGCCAGACCGGCGTGCGCCCCAGGGGACGGGCATATTCAGCGGGCAGCGTGGCGGCTTCCTGCCAGCGCTCGGGCGCGTAGCTCCAGAAGACGCCGCCGGCGGCAATGGCGATGGCCGCCCAGCGATGCGGATCGTCGCGGCCCAGTTCCCACGCGCCGTAGCCGCCCAGCGAGAGGCCGGTGAGGTAGGTGCGTTCCGGGTCGCCGTGAAACTCCTCCGTCTCGCGGTCCAGCGCGGCCATGGCCATTGCCAGCATGTCCGCGTCGGTCCAGTAGCTGCTCTGCGGGCACTGCGGCATGACAATCACGAACGGCCAGCGATCGGGATGGTCGCGCACGGCTTGGGGAAGGCCGATCTGGGTTTGCCACATGCCTTCGGAGCCGCGCTCGCCGCGGCCGTGCAGGAACAGGATGATGGGCCAGAGTTTGTGGTCGTCGCGGCGCCATTCCTCGGGGAGATAGACCTGGAAGCGGTATGTGACGCCGCGCAGATCGATGCGGCGGTTGAGAAAGCCTGTCTCCTGGGGCGGCTCCTGTTTGTCGTGGTGCGACTTGGCGGCGGCGCGCGCCGCGCCGGACGGCCGGGCCCATGCGGGCGCTGCCGGCAAGGCGAGGAAAAGACATGCGCTGAGAGATAGAAGAAATCGCACCATGCGGGAATTTAAGGATAACTCTATCTCATGCGCCGGCGATGCCGCGGAAGTGGTAGGGGCTCGTGATGTTTTCCTTCGATGTTCCTGAGGGTTTTCTTACGAGTCAGGTGAAAGAATTTAGAGTGTTATGCAGTGCATCCGATGACGACGCTTGAAGCTGGAGACACGCTGGACCACTACCGCCTGGACGCGACCGTGGCGCGCGGCGGCATGGCTACGCTGTTCAAGGCGACCGATCTGACCGACGGCCGGCAGGTGGCCATCAAGGTTCCTCATGCGGAGATGGAGGTCGATGCGGTGCTGGTGGAGCGCTTCCGGCGTGAGCAGGAGATTGGGCAGGAACTCGACCATCCGGGCGTGGTGAAGACCTATGACGGAGAGCAACGCAGCCGTCTTTACATGGTGATCGAGTGGGTGGATGGGCTGCTGCTGCGGTCGATTCTGAACGAGGAGCGGCGGCTCCCGATTGAGCGGGCCACAAATTTATTGCTGCAAATACTGGACGCGCTGGACACCATGCACAAGCACGGCGTGGTGCATCGCGACTTGAAGCCGGAAAACATCATGGTCGATAGCGACGACCGCATCAAGCTGATCGACTTCGGCATTGCGATGAAAGAAGACGCGCGCCGCATCACGTTTGTAGATATGTCGCCCACGCTGGGTACGCCGGACTATATTTCTCCGGAACAGGTGAAGGGGCAGCGCGGGGATCAGCGCAGCGATATTTATTCGCTGGGCGTGATGTTTTACGAGATGCTCGCCGGGGAGCCGCCGTTTCGCGGGCCCAATCCGCTGGCGGTGATGAATGAGCGGGTGTTGTACGATGCGGAGCCGGTGCGGAAGCGGCGCCCGGAGATTTCAGCCGAGCTGAACGAGGTGGTGAAACGCGCCATGGAGCGCGAGCCGCGCCACCGCTACCAGACGGCCAGCGAGATGGCCTGGGAACTGGAGCACCAGGAGCAGGTGGGCGTGGACGACGGGGAACGGCGGCCGATTGTTGCCGGCGTGAGGCTGCCCGGCGCGCGCCGGTTGCTGCTGTATGCAGCGCTGGCTCTGGTGCCGGTGGCGATCTTTGGGTTGATGATGATGCTGGCGCGGCGGTGAGGCGGCGCACGGATCAACAGACCGGTTCCCAGACAGAAAGACTCTTATAAAGGCATCTGGCGCACTCGGTTTAGAAGGCGACCGTTTTCAGTCCTGGGATAAGGCGGAAGTGTTTCACATTCAGTGTGACCACATCGAAGCCCAGATGGAGAGCGGTGGCGCCGATGAGCAAATCTTCGAAGGCGATGGAGATTCCTATTGCGGCTTGCTCGCCCTCGATTCGCCCGGCAAGTTGGGCGATGTCTAGTGAGACGGGATGCACGATCAGCCCGTGAAAGATGTCCTCCGTGAAGGCAAGGCGTCGCTCACGGTCGGCATGTGTCCTGGCCCGGTAGATGCCGTGCGTCAGCTCCACAGCGCTCACTGCCGATAGAGCAACATCGGACTCACCGTCGGTAGCTCTTACCTGAAGGAGGATGTCTTCGACCGAATCGCCGCGCCGCTCGCTTGCGATGAGCGCTGGTATCGAGAATCAATCCCATGCCGAAGTACCGCGGGGCTTACGGTTGGCAATGATTTCTTCCATATCGGCCGCAAAGTCAGCGTCCATCCTTGCCTCATAGCCTCTGGCTTTTGAGCGGGCTTCTACAATCGCGATGGACTCGGAGATGGAACGGCGCGGCGGAGCCGCTGCGCGAACGAACGCAACTGGCGCGGAGCCGGATTCGATGATGACTTCGGCTCCGGCACGGACACGGGCCATCAATCCGGCAAAGTCGCGGGCGGCTTCGGCTTCCGACATGTGGATGGTTTCCATACTCGCGATGATACGCCCGTTTTGCCTCACCGATAAGAATCGTCGCGGTGAATGACGAATTCGGGATAAGCGCCGCCGCCGAGTTCGTGCAGGTCCATGCCGATGCGCTCTCC
The DNA here is from genome assembly GCA_036489415.1 of Occallatibacter sp. Lineage (GTDB taxonomy): Bacteria > Acidobacteriota > Terriglobia > Terriglobales > Acidobacteriaceae > Telmatobacter. The sequence continues at coordinate 32,774 of DASXFS010000024.1, forward strand.
GTCGGGGTCGACGCGGAAGGGCACTGCGCGATTGATGAGCCAGAAAAGCAGATAGAGCAGAGGCAGCACCAGGCCGAGAAGCGCGGCGATGCCCACCAGTTGCGCGAGGAGTTGGCCGGCTTGTGGAGCGAAAATGCCGGCGGCGATCAGTCCCCATAGGCCTCCGGCGGCATGGGCGGTGATGGCGCCGGAGGGGTCGTCGATGGAGACAGCGAGCTCCAGTACTTCAACCAGCAGCGGGGTGATGACGCCGGCGACGATGCCGATGACTAACGCGGGCATGGGCGCGACGACGGCTGCGCAGGCGCTCGAGGCGACGAGACCGGCGAGCCAGCCGTTGGCGCAGAGGCTGGCATCGGGCTTGCCGAAGCGAACGCGGGTGACGGTAAACGTGGCCAGCACTGCGCCCGAAGCCGAGAGCAGCGTGTTGATGACGGTGACGGGCAGCGCGGCGAGCGGCGCATGGAGCCAGAGAATTGCTCCTGCCGCATTGAAGGCCATCCATCCGGTCAGGGCCAGGAGGCAGCCGAAGAGGATGTAAATGGCGTTGTGGCCGGGCATGGCGGTAGCGAAGCCTCCCGGCGGGAATTTGCCCTTGCGTGGTCCGGCAATCCAGATCACGGCCAGCGCGCTCAGACCGCCGAGGACGTGGATGGAGGCTGCGCCGGCGGGGTCGAGGAATCCGGAGCCGAGAGAGAAGTTGACGCCTAGTTGCGCAAGCCAGCCGCCGGCCCAGACCCAATGGGCAACGAGCGGAAAGACGAATGCGGCCAGCACGGCGGCTACTACGCAGCCGGCTATCAGCCGCAGGCGATCCGCGCCCGCGCCCCAGGGAATGAGCGCGGCCAGAGCCACGGCCAGGAATTCAAATAGCAGCGCGAGTTGAGACTGCACCAGGGCAGCGCCTAGGCCGCGGAGAAAAAGCGGACCTGCGCCCAGCCAGCTCCACGGCTTGCCGGCCAGGTGAAAGACGTGATCCGCTGCGCCGGCCGTTCCGGTGAGCGCCGCGCCAATGAGCGCAAAGACAACGGCGGCGACAGCGACCAGGACGACACTGCCCAGCAGGGATTGTGCGGCCGATCGCGAACGGCCCAGACCAGTGTTGATGAGAGCAACGCCGGCGATGGCCATCGGGGACAAGAGCAGGAGAACGAGAACGAACGTGAAGGTTGCGTCTGCGAGCGCGGTGGATGGATTAGGCGTCATGAGGGACGCCTTCTTTCAGTTTCCGCGGGCTGGGTTTCGATGTTTCCGGATTCCATGGCCTGCGTTGCCCTGGTCTGGACTTCCATGTGCCCACGCACGGCAACCACCAGGCCCAGCGCTTCAACGGCCAGCCCGCACAGAACGAACGCTCCGCGCGAGGTCGCGTTCGAGGCAGGGAACAGAACCAGCGCGGCGATGGAGAGAAAGAAACCGGCCGGCATGGCCAGCAGTCCGGCAAACTTCATGGCGGGTCCTTTCTTCGAGTTCGTTTGGCCTTCGAGTTCGTCTGGCGCTTTGAGTGCGCTTGCGTTCAGGTCCGTCCGGAGTTTAAGTTCGTCATCCTTGGACTGCAAACTATGGGAGGGATGAACGTCTGCGTGCCGGGTCCAGGTTGATGGGTCCGCACTGTCCGGATGATTTTTCTCGAGAGAAGCTCGAATGCTGCTACGAATTCTAATGCACGGGCTATGAAGATCGGATAAGGGAGAGCGCGGGCGCATGGTTGCGCATCTTGATCGCGGTTTTTGTACCGCGCCTTTACGGGTTCTTTTTGCGCGGCGATCAATAATGAGCCATGTACATTCGTCTCGACCGGACCCACAGGGTTCTTCCCGTCTTTCTGGGCGTTGTCACGCTGGCCGGCGTTTGTGTGCTGCTGGTTTGGGATGCGTTTCCGCGCATGTTTCCGACGCGTAGCCACGACTATCTCGCGGCATTTCCGCTGGCTTTGATCGCGATTACGTATCTCGCCTACCAGATTGCGCACCGGCCCGCGGCAATGGAATTCGCCAAGGCGATCATGCTGGCTGTCGCGTTTCTGTTCTGGGCGGCCAATCAACTCTGGCCCGATCTGCGGCAGGCCACGCTGTTCAACGACATTGCCATTGCGCTTTTCGTCCTGGATGTATTTCTGGTTCTGGTTGGCTGGCCGGCAACTTCGCCGGACGAATCTTTTGCGGAGACATGCGCACAGCCGAAGAGAGATTTCAGATAGCGATTCTTTCTTCGCCAAATATCCCATTTTCTGGTACGCTCCGAAACGCGCGCGCGCGCATTTTTCGCGCAGATTCGGGCATATCGCAACCCATATTCTTTTCAGCGGATTACAAATCTGTTCCGAAGTGATTTTTTCATTTTTTTGCAATCTTATCCACGCGCAAAACGACCCTTGAACTGCTATATTGATTTTTCGGGGTTCTCCACCTCCTGGGCGCTTCTTTACCCAAGAATGTTTTTTGAACACAACATGTGTGCCGCCAGCCCATCCGGCGGAACCAAAACGAAAAACAAGCAGGGATAGTATTCATGGCGCAGATATTTGACCGCAGCTCCAACGCTCTGGCTCGCGCGAGCCTGGTGTTGACGGGGCTGATCGTGATCGCCCTGGGGGTCACGCTGGACCAGTTGCAGCGCTCTCCCTGGGTGACTCGGCAGGGCCAGCGTCCGGACCAACCGGTGCCCTTCAGCCACAAACACCACGTTCAAGGATTGGGACTGCAGTGTCAGTACTGTCACGTCACCGTGGAGAAGTCGAGCTACGCCGGAATCCCCCCTACCAAGACCTGCATTAACTGCCACGCACAGATATGGACCAACGCGCAACTGCTGGCGCCGGTACGCAACAGTTGGGCGACGGGCCAGAGCGTGGTGTGGACCAAGGTGCATGACCTTCCCGATTTTGTGTACTTCAGTCATGAGATTCACGTGAACAAGGGCCTGGGCTGCGCCACCTGCCATGGCCGCGTGGATCAGATGCCGCTGATGTATGCGCAGAACACGCTGCAGATGGAGTGGTGCCTGAATTGCCATCGCAACCCGGCCAAGAATCTGCGGCCGACCAGCGAGATTTACAACATGGCCTGGGAGAAGCCGGCCGAGAGCAGGCCGGTGTGGTGCTCGGTGGGCGATGAGAAGCCGGGTGTGCCGACGGCTGAGAGCGTGAGCTGCACGACCAGCGACCCCAGCAGGGCGGGTCCGGAAGTGGCTTCGCTGGAGCTGCCGCTGAGCGGCGCTGCGCGTGGCCTCGCGCCTGGAATGACCAGCGACGTTGCGGCCGCTTCCATGGTGGCGCCGCCCGCGTACCGGAAATTTACCAGCCAGGATGAACTGGGTCATTTCCTGCTGGACCACTACAAGATTCGTAACCCGAAAGACCTGACCAGCTGCGAGGTCTGCCACCGATGAGCAAATACGAGAATGGCCAGATGATCGCGAACGGAACGGGCGAGCCCGGTAACAATGAGTCCGGTAAGAATAAGACCGGAGAGAAGCAGGCCGAGCCGATGACCCTGGCTCAGGTGCGCCAGGAGCTGAAGGGCGTGCAGGGCAAGCGCTATTGGCAGTCGGTGGACGAGCTGGCCGACACGGCGGAGTTTCAGGCGGCGGTGGAGCGGGAGTTTCCCTCTTCGGCGCAGGAGTGGGTCGATCCGGTTTCCCGGCGCGGTTTCATGAAGCTGATGGGCGCATCGATGGCGCTGGCCGGCCTTGCCGGCTGCACTAAGCAGCCCGATGAGCCGATCTATGCATATGTGAAGGCTCCGGAAGATCTGATTCTGGGCAAGCCGAATTATTTTGCCTCGGCGCATCCGTTCGACACCGGCGCAGTGCCCCTGCTGGTGAAGAGCGATCAGTTCCGGCCCATCAAGATCGACGGCAATCCGGAACACTCTTACAACCACGGCTCGTCGGACCCCTATACGCAGGGGACGCTGCTCGATCTCTACGACCCGGACCGCTCGCAGCGCACGCTCTATCGCGGCGAAAACCGGGCGTGGGCGGAGTTTGCGCAGCAACTGCGGCTTAAAGCGGCGAGCACCACGGACGGGACGGGGATGTATTTCCTGAGCGCGACCATTACCTCGCCTACGTTGGCGCGGCAGTGGAAGGCGGTCCAGGCGGCTTATCCCAAGGCCAGGCTGGTGCAGTATGGCCCGGCGATTGCCGGAACGGCTGTCGCCGGCGGGCAAACGGCCCAGTACGCGCTGACCGATGCCGATGTGATTGTTTCCCTGGATGCGGATTTTCTTTCCGGCGCGTCTTATCCCGGCTTTCACAGGCTGGTGCGCGACTATGCGGGCCGGCGCAAGGACCCGGCCAAGGGCATGAACCGGCTCTACGCGATCGAGTCCACGCCGACCACCACCGGATTTAAGGCTGAGCACAGGCTGGGACTGCGGGCGAGCGAGATTCCGGCGTTCGCGGCTGCGCTGGCGGCGGCTGTGGGGGTGGCGGGAGTCTCCGCTCCGGCCTACGGCTGGACGGACGAGCAGAAGAAGTTTCTGGCCGCCGTGGCCAAGGACTTGAAGGCCAATGGCGGCAAGAGCGCGGTCATTCCGGGGCTCTATCAGGACGCGTCGGTGGCGCAGTTGGCCGCGGCCATCAATGCCGCGCTGGGCAACGCGGGCAAGACGGTTCTCACAACGGCCGAGCCGGTCAATCCGCTGCCCTCTGACCAGTTTGGGGATTTCAAAGCTCTGGTCGCCGACCTCGACACGGGGAAGGTGGATTGGCTGGTGATCCTGAATGCCAATCCCATCTATTCCGCGCCCGCGGATCTGGGATTTGCGGCGGCCTTCGACAAGGCCAAGCTGGTGGCGCACCTGGGCTCGCATGTGGACGAGACGGGGCAGCTTGCGCACTGGCATATTCCGGCGGCGCATGCGCTGGAGTCGTGGTCGGACGCGCGGTCTTACGATGGCACGGTTTCCATCGTGCAGCCGCTGATCGACCCGCTCTACGGCGGCAAGTCCGCGCACGATGTTTTCCAGGCCCTGTTGAACGATCCTGATGTGAGCGCGTACGAAGCCGTGCGCGCCACCTGGAGGCCGGTGATCAAGGGCGATTTTGAGACCGGCTGGCGCAAGGCGCTCCATGCGGGATGGATTGAAAACACGGCATTCACGCCGTCCGCCTCGGCCGCGGCCGAAAACCTGAGCAAGCTGCAGGTTCCCGCGCCCGCGCCGAAAGATGCGCTCGAAATCATCTTCCGGCCCGACCCGAGCGTATATGACGGGCGCTGGTCGAACGTGGGCTGGCTGCAGGAGCTGCCCAAGCCGGTAACCAACCTGAGCTGGGACAATGCGGCAATCGTTTCCGGCGCAACGCTCGAAAAACTGGGCCTTGAAGAAGACGACATTGTCGAGCTGGCAGTGGGCAACGGCAAGGTGAAGGCGCCGGTGATTGTGGCGCCGGGACATCCGGATAACTCTGTCACCGTGTACCTGGGCTATGGGCGCGAGTTCGCCGGACGCGTGGGCTCGGGCGCGGGCTTCAATGCCTATCTGATCCGCAATACCTGGGCTCCGTTCAACGCCATCGGGTCGATCCGCAAGGTGGAGGGCAAGTGGGGCATTGCCATCACCAAGAGCCACTACCAGGATCACCGGTCGAAGCTGTTCGGCGGACAGGGCAACGGCAATAACTCCCTCGAGGCCGACGAGGCGCTGGGCGAGCGCGGCATCATTCGCTACGCCACGCTCGACGAGTACAAGGCCAACCCGGACTTTGCGCACGAGGGCGAGGGCCGCAATAACACGCCGCGCAGCGATACCTCGCTGTTTCCCAACTGGCCGTACAACGAGGCCAACGCCTGGGGCATGTCCATCGACATGAATAGCTGCACGGGCTGCAATGCATGCATCGTGAGCTGTTATGCGGAGAACAACATTGCCGTGGTGGGTAAGCAGCAGGTGCGCATCGGGCGCAACATGCAGTGGCTGCGCATCGATACCTATTTCGAGGGAGATCTAAGCGCCCCACGGGCGCACTTCCAGCCCATGGCCTGCCAGCACTGCGAGAACGCTCCCTGCGAGCAGGTTTGCCCGGTGGGCGCCACGGTGCATACGCCGGAGGGGCTCAACACGATGGTCTATAACCGCTGCGTGGGCACCCGCTACTGCTCGAACAACTGCCCCTACAAGGTGCGCCGCTTCAACTTCCTGCTCTTCTCCGACTACGAGACCGAAAGCTTGAAGCTCTCGCGCAATCCCGATGTCTCGGTCCGCTCGCGCGGCGTGATGGAGAAGTGCAGCTACTGCGTGCAGCGCATCTCGGCGGCCAAGATCGAGGCCGACAAGGACAACCGGCTGATCGCCGACGGCGAAATTGTGACCGCCTGCCAGCAGGCCTGCCCGGCCACGGCCATCACCTTCGGCAACATCAACGACAAGGGCAGCCGGGTGGCGAAACTGCGCCAGGACGAGCGCAGCTACCAGGTGCTTGCCGACCAGAATACGCGTCCGCGGACGACCTATGTGGCCGCGGTGTTGAATTTGAATCAGGAACTTGAAGACCGGCCGGTGGAATACGCGCCGGCGAAGGGTTAAGAGGGACGATGGCGACGACGGACCTGAAACCGAAGGACCCAAGACGCGTGGCGGGCACCGATCCTGCCACGGGGGAATACCGGGTCATTGCGCCGGGGCAGACCTTCCGGTCGATCACCGAAAAGATCGCGAGCATCGTGCTCACGCCCTCTACGCCGCTGGGCTGGTTTGCCCTGTTCAGCGTGGCCGGGGCGGGCGCGACCATGCTGCTGGTGGCCGTTACCTGGCTGTTCCTTACCGGCACCGGCATCTGGGCCGTCACGCAGCCGGTGGCCTGGGGCTTCGCCATCATCAACTTCGTCTGGTGGATCGGCATCGGCCACGCCGGCACGCTGATTTCCGCGATTCTGCTGCTTTTCAAGCAGCAGTGGCGCAACTCGATCAGCCGCTTCGCCGAGGCCATGACCATCTTTGCCGTGGTCTGCGCCGGCATGTTCCCGCTGATTCACGTAGGGCGTCCGTGGCTGGGCTACTGGCTGTTCCCGTATCCGAGCACCATGACGGTGTGGCCGCAGTTTCGCTCGCCGCTGTTGTGGGACGTGTTCGCGGTTTCGACGTATGCGACTATCTCGGTGGTGTTCTGGTACGTCGGCATGGTGCCGGATTTCGGCACGTTCCGCGACCGTTCGCAGTCCAAGGCCGGCCAGTACTTCTATGGCATGATGTCCTTGGGCTGGCGGGGATCGACGCGGCACTGGATGCGCTACGAGACGGCCTCTCTGCTGCTGTCCGGCCTGGCGACGCCGCTGGTTCTTTCCGTCCACACCGTCATCAGCTTCGACTTTGCCGTGGCCGTTCTGCCGGGCTGGCACACCACCATCTTCCCGCCCTACTTTGTGGCCGGCGCCATCTATTCCGGGTTTGCCATGGTGCTCACGCTGGCCATTCCGCTGCGCAAGTTCTATCACCTGGAGGGCCTGGTCACCGAGCGGCATATCGACAACATGGGCAAGGTGATGCTGGCCACGGGCTTTATTGTGGCCTACGGCTACGGCATGGAAGTGTTCATGGCCTGGTACTCGGCCTCGCACTGGGAAGCGTTCATGATGTGGAACCGCATGTTCGGGCCCATGGGGTGGTCCTACGGGGTCCTTATCACCTGCAACCTGGCCATCCCGCTGACGACGCTCTGGTCGAGGAAGCTGCGCCGCTCGATTGCGTTCATGTTCTTCATCTCCATTGTGGTCAACACGGGCATGTGGTTCGAGCGCTTCGTCATTGTCGTGACCAGCCTTTACCGCGACTTTCTGCCCTCCTCGTGGGGCACCTATCGCGCCACCAAGTGGGACTATATGACCTTTGCGGGAACGCTGGGATTGTTTACAGCGCTGTTTCTGCTGTTCGTGCGTTTCCTGCCCATGATTCCGATGAATGAGATCCGCATATTGCTGCCGGGGGCGAAGATTACGCCCAAGACGGCGGCGAAGGCCGGTGACTGATGCGCTTATCCGATGGCCGCAAGCCGAAGCCGCAAATGCCGAGTGTGTTGAAGAAGACGTCCTTGACGAAGTCCGCAAGGGCATGTGAATTACGTGAATTAAAGGAGGCGCTCTGATGCCCCCGCGCGAAGGAACGTACGGCCTGCTGGCCGAATTCGATACGCCGAGCGACCTGGTGCGGGCCGCGCAGAAGGCGCGCCATGACGGATGGCGGCGCATGGACTGCTATACGCCGTATCCGGTGGAGGAAGCGGCGGAGGCCATCGGCTTCCACCGCAACAAGGTGCCGCTGGTCACGCTGATCGGCGGCCTGATAGGAGCGGCGGCCATGTTCTCCATGGAGACCTGGATTTCGGTGCTGGCCTATCCGTTGAATATCGCCGGGCGGCCCACCTATTCCTGGCCGGCCTTCGTGGTGCCGGCCTACGAGTGGACCATTTTGTGGGCGGGGCTTTCGGCGGCGTTTGGAATGTTTGCGCTGAACGGCCTGCCGGCGCTCTATCATCCGCTGTTCAACGCGCCCAACTTCCGCAATGGCGCCACGACGGACAAGTTCTTCCTGTGCCTTGAGGCGCTGGACCCGAAGTTCAACCTGCTGGAAGCAAAGGCTTACCTCGAAGGCTTCCAGCCGGTTTCAGTGGTGGAGGTGGAGTACTGATGCAAGTTGGCCGCCTCAATTCGTTTCGAGTTTCGCGAAAGGTCCAGGCTCGCATCGCGATGCTTTCCGGCCTCACCGCTCTGTTGTTTGTCGCCGGCTGCCGCCAGGACATGCAGGACCAGCCCAAGCTGATTCCGCAGCGGGGATCGGCGATGTTCGCCGACCATCGCGGCGCGCGTCCTCAGGTCGTCAATACCGTGGCCCGCGGCCAGTTGCGCGAGGATAGCTACTTTTACACCGGCGTCGTTCAGGGCGCGAACGGCTATCGCGAAGAACAGAATCTGATGCCCTTCCCGGTGACCATGGAAGTGCTGAAGCGCGGCCAGGAGCGGTTCAACATTTACTGCACGCCGTGCCACTCGCGGGTGGGCAACGGGCTGGGCATGATTGTCGACCGCGGCTACAAGCCGGCTGCCAACCTGCATGACCAGGTGCGCAGGGCGCAGCCCATCTCGCACTACTTCTATGTGATGACGCATGGCTACGGCGCCATGCCCGACTACTCGGCGCAACTGACGCCGGAGGATCGCTGGGCGGTGGCGGCCTACATCCGTGCTCTGCAGCTAAGCCAGGCGGCGACGCAAATGGATGTGCCGGCAGGCGTTCAGGTGAAAGACCTGAAGGACATTGCCAAGGAGAAGAACCTGCCGGAGGGATTTGCCGAACCGTGGGCGCTTCCCGACACGGCGGTTCAAGCCTATCCGCCGGTGACCAAAGAGGGGACTCCGGCCATGGCTCCGGCCAATCCGGCAGACCCCGCAATCAAGATTCCCGCAAGCAAACCGGCCCCCGCGGCCGCGCAGTAAGGAAGCAGGAAATGGCTCACGATAATCACGCCAAGACGCTCCCCGCGGATTTGAGCGCCCCGGCCTTTGTGGACGGCTGGAAGACGCGGGCGCTGGCCATCGGGCTGGTTTTTTCTCTCATCGCCGCTGGCCTGGCTTTCGCGGACGGTCCCAATGGACTCGGGTTCGAGCATGTACTCCGCGCGTGGCTTCTCGGCACCGTGCTCACCTTCGGTTTCGCCGTGGGCGGGCTGGCGCTTCTGATGGTGCAGTACTGCTCGGGCGGCAAATGGGGACTGCTGTTGCGCCGGCCCCTGGAGGCCATGAGCCGCACCCTGCCGCTGGTCTTTGTCTATTGGCTCGGGATCGCGTTTTTCATGAAGAAGCTCTACCTGTGGGCGGCGGTTACCGATGTTAGCGGGGCGCTGAAATCGGGCTGGATCAACGAGGTGCAGGCGCACGCGATCGAATTTAAGCGGCCCATGCTGAATCCGTTCGCGTTTATCTGGGTGAGCCTGCTTTGTTTCGCCATATGGGCTTTCTATACCTGGCGGCTGAACTCGCTGGCCCTCAAGCGCGACGCCGATTCGCCGGACAATACGCCTTACTGGATCAAGAAGTTTGAAAATATCAGCGGCCCCGGCATCGTCGTTTATTCGATTACCATGAGCGCGGCGGCCATCTACTGGGTCATGTCGCTCGACCCCACGTGGTACTCGTCGGTATATGGTCTGCTGTTCCTGGTCGGGCAGGGCTACCAGGTGCTGGCGCTGGGCATCCTTGTCGCGCTCTTGTTGTCAAAGGCCGAGCCATTCCGGACAATTTTGCGCCAGACCGAGCAGCACGACCTGGGCAAGTTTGCCTTCGCCTTTGTGATGTTGAATATCTACCTGGCCTTTTCGCAGTTCCTCATCATCTGGTCGGGGAATCTGCCGGAAGAGATTCCCTGGTACCTGGACCGGATTCGCGGGCACTGGGGCATCATCATCACGCTGGACTTCATCTTCCACTGGCTGATTCCGTTCACCATGCTGCTGTCGCGCGATATCAAACGCAACAAGAAGCGGTTGATGGGGGTGTGCTGCTGGATGATTTTTGCCAAGGCGTTCGATCTGTTCTGGCTCATCGAGCCGAACTTCAAGGATGCCGCGCGCAACCTGCACTTCAGTTGGGGAATTCTTGAATACATAGCCGTGCCGGTGGCCATGACGGCCTTCTGGACGGCCTACTACTGCACGCGCTTGAAGATGCGTCCGCTGGTGCAGACCAACGACCCGCATCTGGCGGAGATATTGGAGCCTGAGCATGTCCATGCATAACAAAGGCGGGCATAAGCACGACGACGAAATGCAACTCGGGTCACATGGCCCGGATGAGATCGACGCGTCCGCGGGTTTTGAGCAGAGCGACATCCGCGTGACCGGCATCATCGTCTTTTTGACCGCGCTGTGCATCTTTGTCGTGGTGTCGGCGGTGTTGTGCTATGGGATCGGCAAGGTCATCAACGCGCACATGGACAAAGAAGACGGGCCCAACACGAAATGGACGAAGACGGCGGATATTCGCCAGCTCGGCAACTTGCCCAATAGCCCGGCGATGCAGAACAGCGTGGCCCAGTTGACGCAACAGTTTCCCACGCCGCGGTTGCAACTCGATGACGGCAACCAGGAGATCGCCGATTTGCATGCCAAGGAAGACCTGCTGTTGGACAACTACAGTTGGGTGGACCGCGCGCAGGGCAAGGTGAGAATTCCGATCGACGAAGCCATGGCCCTGATCGCTCAACGCGGTTTGCCGGTGGCGCCGACGGTAGAAACCGCGCCGCTGATGACCGGGGACGCGAAGCCGGTGGTGGAAATGCCTTTGACCGACGGGTTTGCACGCACCGGCTATGAGCACGATCTGGCGATTGCGGAGGCTCTTGAAACGAGACGCGCGGAGCCCGAGAAGTAAGGCCGGAGAAGTAAGTCGGGCGCGGGACGCCGATTTTTGAGCGGGTACGGGAACAAGGCTGCGGCAGTGCAAGCGGCCACGGCAGATGAAGGAAATGGGAGCAGATGCAGGGAGCGGGCACAAATCGGAAAGGCTGGCGGGGCGCGGGTAAGGCCGTGGCTATGGCGGCGGCTTTTTGTGCGCTGGCGCTGGCGTCTTCTGTTATGGCGCAGGTTTCCAGTTACGGCGACAAGCAGACAGGGCCGGCCAACGACAAACCACCATCGATCTTGAACGGCGTGGGCATTGCGCAGAATCTGAACGGGCAGCTCCCGCTGGGGCTCACGTTTACCGACGACCAGGGCAAGCAGGTGCAACTGGCCAGCTACTTCGGCAAGAAGCCGGCGATTCTGGCGCTGGTCTACTACCAATGCCCGATGTTGTGCTCGGAGGAATTGAACGGGCTGACGGGCGCGTTGGAGATGGTGGACGAGGTTCCGGGCAAGGACTTCAACATTATCGTCGTCAGCATCGATCCTACCGAGGGCACGGATCTGGCCGCGGCCAAGAAGCGCAGCTACGTCAAGCGGTACGGGCATCCTGAGACGGCGTCGGGCTGGCATTTCATGACCGGCACGCAGGCCAATATCGACGCGCTGACCAAGGCGGTGGGGTTCGGTTATGTGAAGATTCCTGGGCCCGATGGGAAGCTAAACCAGTTTGCCCATGCGAGTTCGATTCAGATTGTGACCCCCGAGGGAAAACTGGCGCAGTACTACATGGGCGTCGAGTACTCTCCCAAGGATCTGCGGCTGGGATTGGCGGAGGCTTCTTCCAATCGCATCGGCTCGCCGGTGGACAACATTCTTACCTACTGCTACCACTATGATCCCAGGACCAACAAGCACTCGCTCATCGTTGCCCGGGTGGTGCAGTTGGGCGGCCTGTTGACGGTGTGCTCGCTGGGCGGATTCATGCTGGTCATGTTTCGCCGGGATTACCGGATCGGGAGTGAAGCAGCAGGCGGAACAACGCCGGGAAACGGAACGGCCGGACCTGGCATAAGGCGGACAGACGCAGCCGTGACCAGGAAAACGGGGACAGGAACAAAGGTGAACGGATAACGGAATGAGCCATATCAGTCCAATAATCTGGCAGTTTCTCGTCAAGTGGTTGACGAACTTCGCGCTCTTTCCACCCGAGGCCAGCAAGATTGCGCCTCAGATGGACGCGCTGTTTTTCTTCATGGTGCTGGTTAGCCTGATCGGACTGACCATCGTGATTCTGCTGGTCACCACTTTCTCCATCCTTTACAGCAAGGAACGCCACCCGGTGGCGGAGCAGATCGAGGGCTCGACGCTGCTAGAGGCGACCTGGACCATCATCCCGCTGGGTCTGTTTCTGATCATGTTCGTGTGGGGCGCGCTGATCTACTTCCGTGTCTACACGCCGCCGGCCAACGCCATGAATATCTGGGTGGTGGGCAAGCAGTGGATGTGGAAGGCCGAGCATCCGGGCGGCCAGCACGAGATCAACTCCCTGCACGTGCCGACCGGCCGTGCGGTGCAACTGACCCTGATTTCGCAGGACGTGTTTCACAGCTTTTCGATTCCCGCCTTCCGCGTGAAACGCGAAGCCATTCCGGGCCGCTACACGTCGGTCTGGTTCGAGGCCACTACGCCTGGAACCTATCACCTGTTCTGCACGCAGTATTGCGGGACCAACCACTCGGCCATGATCGGCGACGTGGTGGTGATGACCCCGGACGACTTCAAGAAGTGGCTGGACGGCTCGACCAGCGGCATGTCGCTGGCGCAGAATGGGGAACGGCTGTTTGCCAGCCTCAGTTGCAACGCCTGTCATAACACGCGTCCGGATGCGCGCGGGCCCAATCTGGCCAGCGTGTACGGCTCCAAGCTGACGCTCGCGACCGGGCAGACCGTGACCGCCGACGACGCATACCTGCGCCAGTCGATTTTGAACCCCTCGCAGAACGTCACGCAGGGCTTTACGCCCATCATGCCTACCTATCAAGGGCAGATCAGCGAAGAGGGCGTGATTGCGCTGGTTGAATACATCAAGAATCTCAATTCCGACTACCGAGTCCAGCAGACGACCAATACGACGGAAATTCCGCCGGAGAACGAAGGATCGGCGCCGGCCGGTCGTGCCGGGCAAAAGGCCGCCCCACAAGGAATGGTGAAGCAATGAGCGCTACAATCCTTTCTCTCCCCGACCAATCCACGGCCAGAATCCCGAAGATGAACTTTCTCTCCAAGGAGAACGGCATCCTGAGCTGGCTGCTGACCGGCGACCATAAGCGGATCGCGATTCTCTACCTCATCTCGATCACATTCTTCTTCTTCATCGGCGGAGCACTGGCGGGACTGATCCGCCTGGAGCTGCTGACCCCGCAGGCCGACCTGATGGCCACCGACACCTATAACAAGGTGTTCACCATGCACGGGGTCATCATGGTCTTTCTGTTTCTGGTGCCGTCGGTGCCGGCTACCTTGGGGAATTTCCTGATCCCGATCATGGTCGGCGCCAAGGATCTGGCGTTGCCCAAGATCAACCTGCTTAGCTGGTACCTGTATATTTTCGCCGGGACCATGATGATCTACACCATGGCCGCGGGCGGAGTCGATACGGGCTGGACCTTCACCACCCCGCTGTCAACGCATTACGTCAATACTCATGTCGTGACAACCGGCCTGGCGATCTTTGTCGCGGGGTTCAGTTCCATCTTCACCGGTTTGAACTTTATTGTGACCATCCACAAGATGCGCGCGCCGGGCATGACCTGGTTCCGGCTGCCGTTGTTCGTGTGGTCCAACTACGCGGCCAGCATCCTCATGGTGCTGGGCACGCCGGTGCTGGCCATCGCCATCGTGCTGGTCCTGCTGGAGCGCGTTTTCGGCATAGGGGTTTTCGATCCTACCAAGGGCGGCGATCCGATCCTGTTCCAGCACCTGTTCTGGTTCTACTCGCACCCGGCCGTCTACATCATGATCCTGCCGGGCATGGGCGTGATCTCGGAGACCATCTCGACGTTCAGCCGCAAGCGGGTGTTCGGGTATACGGCGGTGGCCTTCTCGTCGGTGGCCATCGCGGTCTTCGGGTTCTTCGTCTGGGCCCACCACATGTTCATCATGGGCATTTCTAACTATGCGGTGCTGGTGTTCTCGCTGCTGACGATGCTGGTTGCGGTGCCCTCGGCGATCAAGATTTTCAACTGGACTTTCACTCTCTACAAGGGCTCGATCACCTTTGAGACGCCGATGCTCTATTCGTTCGGCTTCATGGGCCTGTTCACTATCGGCGGCATGACGGGCGTGTTTCTGGGCGCCTCGGGCACCGACATTCATCTCACCGAGACCTACTTCATCGTGGCGCACTTCCATTTTGTGATGGTGGGCGGCATGTTGATGGCTTTCCTGGCGGGCATTCACTTCTGGTGGCCCAAGATAACGGGGCGTATGTACCCGGAGAAGATTTCGCAACTGGCGGCGGTGGTGACCTTCATCGGGTTTAACCTCACGTTCTTCCCGCAATTCATTCTGGGCGTGCTGGGCATGCCGCGGCGCTATGCTGCTTATCCGCCGGAGTTCCAGGTGCTGAACGTTTTTTCGACCGCCGGCGCGACGGTGCTGGGCGTGGGCTACCTGCTGCCGATTCTGTACCTGACATGGTCTCTGAAGTACGGCAAGATTGCGGGCAGCAATCCCTGGCAGGCGACGGGCCTCGAGTGGCAGATTCAGTCGCCGCCGCTTACCGAGAATTTTACTCAGATTCCCATCATGGACCACGAAGCCTACGACTACGAGTGGCTCGAGCGCCAGAAAGAAAAAGAGGTAGCCAGTGTCGGATAGCACAACGGTTAACAATGGCGCTCTTGCGGAGGTTGACGGCGCTCACGGGGAGCATCCGGCCTATCAGCGCCATCACTTTGAATCCGTCGCCCAGCAGGCGGACACCACGAACTTTGCCATGTGGCTGTTCCTGCTGACCGAAGTGATGTTCTTCGGCGGATTGTTTACCGCTTACCTGATCCTGCGCAACTGGTACTATCCGGCGTTTGTGGCCGGCTCACACCAGTTGAGCATTGCCTGGGGCACGGCGAATACGGCGGTTTTGATTACCTCCAGCTTTACCATGGCCATGGGCGTGTGGTGCGCGGAGACGCGCCGCAAGAGCGGGCTGGTCTTGTGCCTGGTGCTCACGTTTGTGCTGGGGTTGGTCTTCCTGGGCATCAAGGGGATCGAGTGGACCGAAAAGTACGAGAAGCATCACGTTCCGGGTCTCCATTACAGCTTGCAGTCGTTTATCAATCCCGCCTCGGACCCGGATATTGCGCAATACCATGACAAGCCGCTATCGCTGGACATGGCTCGCCACACCGAGCTTTACTTCTTTCTCTACTTTGCCATGACCGGCATGCACGCGCTGCACATGGTTATCGGCATCGTGCTTCTGGGGTACATCATCTTCAGGGCGCGGGCCGGGGCTTATACCTCCGGGCACGTGACCTTCGTCGAGAACTTCGGCCTGTACTGGCACTTTGTCGATATCATCTGGATATTCCTGTTTCCGCTGTTATACCTGATCAGCCGACATCAATGAAGGACGCCTGGAAAGGATACCTGGCATGAGCGATCTGAAAGAAATCGAAGAAGTGCAGCATCACGTTGTGAGCCCGAAGATTTATCTGGGCGTCTTTCTGCTGCTGCTGGTGTTTACGACGCTTACCGTGGTCGCGTCCTACATTGAAATGGGCGTCTTCAATGCGGTGGCGGCGCTGGGCATCGCGGTGATCAAGGCGATGCTGGTGGTGCTGTTCTTCATGCATATCAAGTACAGCACCAAGCTGACCAAGCTCACCGTGGTGGCAGGCCTGTTCACGTTCCTAACCCTGATCAGCATGACGATGGCCGACTACATCAGCCGCGCCTGGGGACGGTGGTAGAGACGCAGGGATCAGAAATTAGGTTTCAGAGATCAGTTGGACTGTGGTGATCGAAGGGTTATGGATTGCAGCGAGGGCCGCCTGATTGGGCGGCCCTCGCTGCGTGCGGAGCTGTCTGTGGATGCGGTGGGTCCCTTGGGCGCTTGTTTTTGACGCGGCGCAAACGCTCCTTGCCCAACGGGAGGCTGCGAGCGGCCGGTCATGCAGAATAGAGCTTGCGGCTGGCGCCTTATGACTATCTCAAGAGCAGATTCAGAAGTTCCGGAAGAGCTGGCACGGCTGGGTGCGCAGCCTCGCGTGCTGGTGCGGCGCGACGGGCCGCCGCGCATCGGTGGGCGGTGCGTCGTTTACTGGATGCAGCGCACCGTGCGCATGGTGGACAATCCGGCGCTCGATGTGGCCACGGAAGCGGCGAACCTGCTCGGTCTGCCGGTGGTGGTGTACTTCCAGGTGATTCCGAACTATCCCAATGCCAATCTGCGCCATTACCACTTCCTTCAACAGGGATTGAGAGACGCCAGTGAAGACGCTGCCGAGCACGGGGTGGAATTTGTGCTGCGGAGGTCGCCCGAGAATTCGCTGGAGGTGTTCCTGGAAGAGGTGGAAGCGGCGCTCTTGATCGGCGACGAGAATCCATGCCGCGAGCCGGAGCGCTGGCGCACGGTGCTGGCCAAGCGGCTCAAGCTGCCTTACTGGACGGTGGACGCAGATGTGGTGGTTCCGTCGCGGGTCTTTGATCGCAGCTTTGTTCTTCTGCATCACTTTCGCCCGCGCCTGAAAGCCGAACTGCCGAACTACCTAATTGCGCCGGGCAATATTGCGCCGCTTCATTCATGGAAACAGGGCAAAAAACTGGAGAGCTATTCGCTGGACAAGGACATTACAGCGGGATTCACGAAGCTTGACCGCAGCATTGGCCCTGTGGACGCCTTTAACGGCGGCACGCACGCCGCGCTCAAACGGCTCAAGAACTTCGTCAATCTGGAACTGAAGGATTACGAGACAACACGGAATCATCCGGAGATGAAGGGAACCAGCCGCTTATCGCCTTATCTGCACTTCGGCAACATTGGCCCGCTCACCATCGCGCTGGCGGTGAAGAAAGCCGTGACCGAAGGCAAGGCCACGGCGGCAGCGGGCGACAAATATCTGGACGAGCTGATTGGCTGGCGGGAGCTGGCAATTTTGTTTGTGCGCCATGAGCCCAACTACGACAACTGGGAGTGCGCCGCGCCGTGGGCCCGGAAGACGCTGATCGAGCATACCGGCGATCCGCGGCCGCATCGCTACACCCTGACCCAACTGGAGCGCGCCGAGACCGGCGACGATCTGTGGAACGCGGCGCAGCGACAGATGGTGGATACAGGCTGGATGCACAACTTCATGCGCATGTACTGGGGGAAGAAGATTCTGGAATGGGCGCCCGACCCGGCGCGGGCCTTCGAGTGGGCGGTGATTCTGAACGACCGCTACGAACTGGATGGGCGCGACCCGAATGGTTACGCGGGCATCGCGTGGGCTATCGTGGGCCGCCATGACCGTCCCTGGTTCAATCGGACAATCTTCGGGCTGGTGCGGCCCATGTCGGGAGCCTCGATAGCGAAGAAATTCGACTCGGAAGAATACATTCGCCAGAATGGCAGCGCAGGGCACGGACTCATGGGCAGGGAACTGTTCTAGAGCGTCGAGGGCGGCTATCCCTTTTGTCCCATTTTCGTACTATAATCGCTTTAAATTTCCCATCCCGGAAACCGCGTGTTTCGCAGGACGTAATCGATTGGATTTCAGCAAATCCCCCTTAGACGATGAGAGAGGGGAGGCCGGAATCGGACTCCGGACGTGCGCGGCTATGCGTTTTTTTGAGCGGAGCTCCGGTGAGCCTGTCCGTCAGGGCGGGGTTGGGGCGCGTGTTTATCGATTCTGGCAATGGGTGCGAGGCGCGGGAAGGTCCGGCCTGGTGGTCGCGGCGCTGTTTCTGGCGGCGCTGTGGGCTTTGCCTGCGGCTGCGGCGGAAACGCCTGCGGGACGGCCGAGCGCAAATGCGGCGTCTGGTCCAGATGCCGGCCAGGCCGGAAACCAGCCCGCGAATCAGGCCGCGAAGGTGCTGCCGCAGCCGCTCAATCTACCCCCGCGCGTGGCGCAGGCGCAGCGTTTTCTTGCCCGGCGGGGATGGACGCCGGGCGCAGCGGGCAGACGAGGCTGGCGGCGTATCAGCGCAGGGCACCGCAGCGCGTCCGCCCAACTGAGGGCCGCCCCGCAGGGCAGCGGGCAGCAAGGGTCGGCGGGTACCGCCACCTGGAAGCCGCTGGGGCCGGATGCGGTCCTTACGCCGGGTTATGGGTTGGTCACGGGCAGGGTTTCAGCGATGGCGCTCGACCCCTCGGATACGACTGGAAACCATCTCTATCTGGGAACCGCTGGTGACGGGGTATGGGCAGCGTCGAATGCGGCCACGTCCAGCGCGTCTCAGGTGTTGTTTACGCCGCTCACAGACGGCATAGATGCTCTGAGCGGGGCAGAGGACGCGTCAATCAGCATAGGAGCGCTGACGGTACAGCCGGGCGGGAGCTGCGGGACGGGCGGCGACACGGGCGTGATCCTGGCCGGCACCGGGGATCCCAACGACGCGCTCGATTCCTACTACGGCGCCGGCATCCTGCGCTCCACGGATTGCGGGAACTCCTGGAGCCTGATTTCGGAAACCGCCGATACGGAGTGGAAATTTCTGGGTGAGGGCTTTGCGGGCTTCGCCTGGAGCACGGTGAATCCGCAAGTGGTGGTGGCCGCGGTTTCGCAGGCGTACGAAGGCACGCTGGTGAATGTGGATCTCACGAACAGGAGCTATGAGGGGCTCTACTACTCGGGCGACGGCGGGGCGACCTGGAATCTGGCCACCATCACGGACGGAAGCGGCCAAGACGTGCAGGGGCCGAATGATGCCTTTGTGAATCCTGACGGCAATGCCGCGACGGCGGTGGTGTGGAATCCGGTGCGGCAGCTTTTTGTGGCGGCGGTGCGGTTTCACGGCTATTACCAGTCCGCGGACGGCGTGACCTGGACGCGCATGACGGCGCAGCCGGGCGCGGGTCTCACTGCTTCCGCCTGCCCTACCAACGCCGGCGGCCAGATCGGGTCCATCGGCTGCCCCATCTTTCGCGGCTCGCTGGCGGTGAATCCGCTGACTGGCGACACGTTTGCCTGGACTGTGGATATGTACAACCAGGACCAGGGGTTGTGGCAGGACCAGTGCTCCATCAACCTGGGCGCGACGGCTTGCACCAATCAAACCGTCACGTTTGCCCGGCAGTGGGACACGGCGGCTCTGGAGACGAACACGGGCAACGGGCCGGCCACCATTCAAAACGGAGACTACAACCTGGCGCTGGCTGCTGTGCCCTATGCCTTGCAGCAAGGCGCAGATACGTGGCTGCTGGCCGGGGCCAACGATCTGTGGAAGTGCAGCCTGGCCCAGGGCTGCGTGTGGCGCAACACCACCAATTCCACCACCTGCATGAGTGCGCAGGTGGCTGAATTCCAGCATGCGCTGGCATGGGATGCGGCGAATCCGCTGGAGATTTTTGTGGGCAACGACGGCGGTCTGTGGCGCTCGTTGGACGCGATCGGGGAGACGAGCGCGGTGTGCGCGGCCAGCGATGCGACGCACTTCCAGAACCTGAACGGCGGGTTGGGCTCGCTGGCCGAGGTAGAGAGCCTGGCTACGAGCGGAAGCTCAGCCTACGTGATGATGGCCGGGCTGGGAGACAACGGGACGGCGGGGTTGAAGAGCGCAACGGCGGTTACGGCGGACTGGCCGCGGATTCTGGGTGGCAATGGCGGCCCGGTGGTGGTCGACGCCGCGAACAGCGAAAACTGGTATGTGAACAATCAGAACGGGGTCTCGATTTATCTCTGCTCCGATCCGACCTCGTGCGACGCGGCCGGCTTTGGGAACACTGCTGTGGTCAATGATGCGGACGTGGGCGGGGATGGGGACACGATGCAATCGCCGGCACCCTTTCTCATTGACCCGCTGGACCCCTCGCAACTGCTGGTGGGAACCTGCCGCGTGTGGCGCGGGCCGGCCAGTGGCGTTGGCTGGAGCGCGACGAACGCTGTCAGTCCGATCCTCGACAGTGGAGCGACGAACGTGTCCTGCAGCGGCGATGCGCTCATTCGTTCCGTGGCTGGGATGGCGCTGAGCGGCGGCAAGGAAGTGGTGTATGTGGGCATGTACGGCTCGAATAACGGCGGCGCGAATCTACCCGGTCATGTATTGAGCGCGACGATCGATCCGAGCAGCAACTCGATGCCAGTGTGGCAGGACCTGACGCTGAATCCGGTGACAAACTCGTCGAATACGCTCAACAAATATGGCCTGGATATTTCCAGCATCCTTGTTGACAGCCACGACCCGACAGGCAAGACCGTTTACGTGACCGTGGAGGGATTTTCGACGACGGCGGACCAGGTGGACACTGTCTATCAATCGGCCGACGGCGGCGCGCACTGGGCGGCGCTCACGTCCAATCTTCCTTTTACCCCGGTTAGCGGATTGGCGGTCGATCCGCTGAGCGCCAGCACCGTTTATCTGGCGACGGATGTGGGAGTTTTCTTCACCACGCAGGTCTCCGGTTGCGCCAATGCGTCATCTACGTGCTGGTCGGCGTTTGGGAGCGGACTGCCGCAGGCTCCGGTGGTCGAACTGAATGCGTCGCCCGCAACGGCGCCCGCGCAGGTGCTGACGGCGGCGACGTTTGGGCGCGGGGTGTGGCAGACCGCGCTGTGCAGCGCCAGCGGCTCAGGCCAGACATCCGCCTCGACGAACGCCATGAACCTGACGTTTGGAAACCAGGCGGTGGACACCGACAGCAACCCGCCTTTGGCGGTGAAGGTGACGAACACGGGCAACCTGGCGCTGACGATCAGCTCGATTGTGATGAGCGACTCAGAGGATTTCAGCGAGAGCGACGATTGCGTGAGCGGGAGCGTGGCGGCGGGAGCAAGCTGCACGGTGAACGTGACGTTCAAGCCGCAAGCGGCCGGCGCGCTGGCGGGAGAGATGGCGATTGACGCCAACGTGTGCGGCGGACAATTGACCGTGGGCCTGACTGGGACCGGAACCTCGACGTCGGTGGTGACTTTCAATCCCGGTGCGCTGGCCTTCGGCAATGTGGCAGAGAATACGCCCGTTCAACTCTCCGTCGGGATAAATACGCCGGTTACGATTACGGCTGTCTCCATTACGCAACCTTCGCCTTTCACGATTGCGAGCAACACGTGCGTGGCGAGCATGAAGTTACCCGGCACCTGTCAGGTGACCGTGCGGTTTGTGCCAACGGCATCGGGGCTAGTGAATGGGATACTGAGTTTCAGCGATTCGGCGGGGACGCAAACGGTCGTCTTGACGGGAACCGGACAGGCCCCGCCGACCGATATTCTCAACCCCACTTCGGTCTCCTTTTCCGCTGCCGCGGTGGGACAGGTTTCCGCCGCGCAGCCGGTTCTGTTGACCAACACGGGAGACTTGAAGCTGACTTCTATCGCAGCCACAGTCAGCGGAGATTTTCAAATCCAATCGAACAACTGCGGCACGCAACTGGCTGCGCATGCGGCCTGCACTATCGAAGTAGCGTTCGCTCCTGCGCAGCTTGGCGGCCAAGCCGGCGTTCTGACCGTCTCCGACGCGTTGCGTACCCAAACCGTGACGCTTGTCGGCACCGGCGTTGCGCCGCCCGCGCTGAGCGTGAGCCTGGCCAGCCTGAGTTTCAGCAGCCAGCTCGTGGGAGTGGCCAGCGCGCCGTCGCTGCTCACCATCACCAATACCGGCGCAGTGGCAGCGGCGAATGTGGGCTTCCAGATCAGCGGCCTGGACGCGGGGAGCTTCGCAACCGGAACGACCACCTGCACGGCGTCCCTGCGCAGCGCCAGCCATTGCAGTGTGCAGGTGATCTTCACCCCCGCTACGGCGGGCGGCAGCGAAGCCATACTGACCGTTTCCTCGTCCACCTCCGGCGTAAAGCCGGTGACGGTACTGCTCGAGGGCGCGGGGAAGGTGCTCTCCGGGCTCAACATTAGCCCGGCGCAGTTGAGCTTCGCGGCTACGGTCGTTGGATCGGCGAGCGCCGCGCAAACGGTGACCATCAGCAACACCAGCGGCACTGCAGCCAGCCAATTATCGCTTGCCGCGAGCGCCGGATTCGCCCTGACGCAAAATACCTGTTCCCCCACCCTGGCAGCGGGCGCGAGCTGCACGGTTGGAGTGGTCTTTGCTCCTGCAGCCGCGGGAGCGATAACCAGCGTATTGAATGTGTCTTCGCCCGCAATCTCGAACACCGCCGACGTATTGCTTAGCGGCACGGGAGCGGCTGCGGCGGCCATCCAGGTGACGCCGGCGAACCTCGCGTTCCCCACAACCGGCGTGGGTCAAACCAGCAGTCCCATCACAATCACTGTCACCAATACAGGAATTGCGACCACACTGAGCAATCTGGCGCTGGCGGTTCCGGCCGGCTTTGCACTGGCGAACAACACCTGCGCCCCCAGCCTGGGGCCGGGCGCGAGCTGCACCGCGGGCGTCGAATTCGCGCCCACCAGCGCCGGCGCGCAGACGGGCAAGCTCACGGTGACCACGCCGACGTTGACGACTGGGGCATCGGCGGCGCTTCAGGGCATGGGGTTCGACTTCACGGTCAGCGTTCTCGGATCGAGCACGCAGTCGGTGGCCGGCGGCCAGAACGCGGCTTACACGCTGGTGTTGACTCCTCTGAACGGGTCGTCGGGAACCTTTGCCCTGGTTTGCGATGCGCTTCCGGCGAATGCGGTTTGCGTTTTCAGTCCGGCCACGGAGACGCTGACTGCCGGAGCCATAGGAAACGTGGCGGTCACCATCTCAACCGGGAGCACTACTTCGCTTTTGCGCTTGAAAGGGCGGCGCGGGTGGGGCGCGCTGCCGCTGGTCTGCGGGCTGTTGCTGCTGCCGCTGGGGTGGAAGAGCCGCCGCAAGGCGTTGCACGGGCTGTTTCTGCTGGCGCTGGTGGCGGTTCTGGCGGGCGGGGTTGCCAGTTGCGTGAAATCGGGCGGCGGGACGGGCAGTGGCACGGGCGGCAGCGGCGGATCGGGCGGTGCCGCAGGGACGACGCCGGCCGGGACGTATTCGGTTCCGGTGACGGTGACGTCAAAAGTCCCGGCCGGCGTGTCGCACGGCACTACGCTGATGCTGACTGTGGATTGAGGCGTGGCTGAGGCGGGTAATGGGTGGGCTTGAATCCACAGTTCCGGATGGCAACAAACTAAGGCCGTTGGTTCATGAATTCAAAGGGCAGGTGGTTTTGCAGTTACCGATCGCGCCGTTTTTCGTAAGGATGTCTCCAAAATGACCGTTTTGGTGGATACAAAGATAGCGAAGTCGTTGCCAAAGGAATCATTTAGCGCCATGATGCTCTCTATGATGGCTCGGGAAATTACATATTCTCTGGTTACGGCGATGACGATACTCGCACTCGCAGCTCGAACGGCTTCAGCCCAGCAGGGGACTTTAATGTCAACGTCGGTCGCAGAAGCTCAGGGCGACCTCCTGAAGCTCACAGTTCCAGATAGTATGGACACGACAGTTCCAACCTCGATCCAAAATGCGATCAGTGATTTTAAGAGAACTTTAGCCATTCAAACCGATGCCGTCATTACCCGAATGCCGGCCGACGCGACAGCAGCTTCAGCCAAACAATATCTCTTAGCAACTATGCCCGCTGCGACAGTAGGAAAGATCTCCAAGGAGCAATGGCGGAAGATGGGGGAGGTGAACTCGAAGCAGCCAATCGCCGGTCTATACGGTGGTGAGCTGACATTTTTTGTCAGCCAGCCAGCATCCTCCTTGATGCTGGTCCAGGAATCGTTTGACATTGCTTGCGGGCAAGATAACCTTCTGCTGGCATACGGCAGTGCGAACGGAACCTGGAAACGCATTTTGCTATGGGAAAGCAAGCCGTTCAACCAGATTAGCGGTGCTTTTGGAGATACCTACGACACGCTTCTTCTAAAGCCGCGGCATGACAATCATCCGTTGCTCTTGGTCCTTCATGGAACTCCGTGGTGCACCTCCACGATGAGCCACTTTGATATGGATGTTCTCGAACTCGGGAGTTCTGCGCCGCCCAAACCATTCTGGCATGGAGAGCATGACTACCGGCGCTTTGATCTGGACCCACCGCTCATAGTACGGCCAATTGCAGACGGTTTTGAAGTGCGGACAAGTGTAAACGGCGGTGGAGATGCGGTTTCCCATAAAGGCCTGATGCGATACTCCGTCAGAGGTGACGGTATCCACCGCGTTGAACCACTTGCGATGAATGGCCGGGACAGCGTTGTGGAGTGGCTGGAACTGCCCAGAAAGGAAGCTGCCGAGTTTGCGGATGAGCCCGCAGGTTCCCTTACGTGGCAAATGTTTGATGATTTCACCTACGAAGGGAAAGGCAAGAATCCGATCGTACCGTATCCCAGTTTTGGAGCAGTCCGCGCGTGCAAGGACTCCAGTACCCACTTTCAAGCGGAAGTAACAAGCCAAATCTTTGACAGTTCTGCAAAGGGTAGCCGGCCGGGGCTCTCGTACTTTGTCCAGCTGCGGGAAGTTCCAAACGGATATCGTATTCATGCTGTGACGCATGGATCAGACAGCTTTTGTAATGGCCCTGACCTCATGGCCGGATCTTAGCCATTTGGCAAGAGAAGAACCGGGCCTATGCTTTTGTGCATTCAAACTGACCTGGTACCCGGGCCTCAACGAAGATGGCTTGCGAAACGCCGTATACTTTTATTTTCGGGGTTGGCTGCGGCGCTTGGGTTGGCTGTGGCGTGCTTGCCGCAAATGCGCTGGATTGGCCGGCTTGCAGATGGCCGGAGGGGGAATACGCGAGAATGACTGCCAAGGCAACCGTGGAAGACGTGGAGCGCATGGCCGAACTGGCGCACCTGGAACTGAAGCCGGAAGAAACCGGCGCGATGCTGCACGACCTGAACGCGATTCTGGATTATGTGGCCGAGCTGAGCGAGCTGGATACGACGGGAGTGGCGCCGCTGGAGCAGGTGACGGAGTTGCTGCATGCGGCCGGCGGCGGATTGCGCGGCGATGTCGTCAAGCCCTCGCTCGACCGCGCCACGGTGCTGGCGCAGGCGCCGGAGACGAATCAGGTCTTCTTTAAAGTTCCCAAGGTGATCGAGCGGTAAGAGTTTGCTGAGTTCAATCCCTGGCCTGCGCGGGCGCATTGAAACAGGCCGCGTGACGGCTGCAAAGAAGAAGCAAAGAGAGGGAAGCCCGATTGTCCACTGAAGTGAAAACTGCGGAAAGCTATGTAGAAAAGCCCAAGACCCTGGCGGCGTTGCGCGCGGAGATTGCGGCGCGAACAACTAAGGCCGCAGACCTGACTTCCAGTTATTACGACCGCATCGCACGGATCAATCCGCGGCTCAATGTCTATCTGAGCCTGACGAAAGAGCGCGCGCTGGCGCAGGCGGAGCGGGTGGACGCGCTGGCGGCCAAAGGCGAACCGTTGCCGCCGCTGGCCGGCATTCCGGTGGGCATCAAGGATGTGCTGGTGATGCAGGGCGCACCGGCCACGGCGGGCTCGAAGATTCTTGAGGGCTATCGGCCTCCCTATGATGCGACGGCAGTGGCGAGACTTGAAGCGGCGGGCGCGGTGCTGCTGGGCAAGCTGAATTGCGATGAGTTTGCCATGGGCTCGTCGAACGAAAACTCCGCGTATGGGCCGGTGCGCAATCCGGTCGACACGGAGCGGGTTCCGGGCGGGTCGAGCGGCGGCTCGGCGGCGGCGGTGGCGGCGAACATGGCTGTGGCCACGCTGGGAACCGACACCGGCGGATCGATTCGTCAGCCGGCCAGTTTTTGCGGCGTGGTAGGCGTGCTGCCCACGTATGGGCGCGTCTCGCGCTATGGGCTGATTGCGTTTGCTTCGTCTCTGGACCGCGTGGGGCCGTTTGCCGCCAACGTGCGCGACGCGGCCACAATGTTGGGCGTGATTGCCGGTCACGACCCCAAGGACGCGACCAGCTCCACGGCGCCGGTGCCGGACTACGCGGCTGAAAGCGACAGGCCCGTTGAGGGGTTGCGCATCGGCATTCCCGCCGAATATTTTGCCGAAGGCCTGGATGCTGAAGTACGCGCGGCTATCGATGCCGGGATCGATGCGCTGAAGGCTGCGCGCTGCACGGTGAAGCCGGTTTCGCTGCCGCATACGAAGTACGCGATTCCAACCTACTATCTGGTGGCCACGGCCGAGGCCAGCGCCAACCTGGCGCGCTTTGATGGCGTGCGCTACGGCTATCGGTCGGCGGCGTCGGATACGCTTTCGGACCTTTATAGCCACTCGCGCGACGAGGGTTTTGGCGCGGAGGTGAAGCGCCGCATTCTGCTCGGCACCTATGCGCTTTCCGCAGGCTACTACGAGGCGTATTACCGGAAGGCGCAACAGGTGCGCCGGTTGCTGGCCGAGGAATTTCTGCGCGCGTTTGCCGAGGTGGATGCTATCGTAGCCCCAACAGCGCCCATGCCGGCATTCAAGCTGGGCGAGAAGACGGGCGATCCGCTGGCCATGTATCTGGCCGACATTTACACGGTAACCGCGAGCCTTGCGGGCATCTGCGGTGTGACGGTGCCGTGCGGCGCAACAGCGGCCGGTTTGCCGGTGGGCATGCAGGTACTGGCCGCGCATCTGCACGAAGGCACAGCGTTTCGCGTGGCGCGGGCGGTGGAAGCTGCGCAGGGTTAGGCACTTTGTTGGAGAGACGCAGGGGGATAAGACAGCCTGCGCTCAAGGGAGATTCGCCGCGGCGGGCTCCAGTTTGTTTGAAGCACTTCTGTGCGGGCTGTGGCTCGTGCATTTTTCCGAAAGATCTGCGCCGACTCTTGAGGAGCTGGCGAGATGAGAATTTGCAGGTGGATTCTAATTGCAATCTACGCATCGGCGCTGTTTGCCGCTGCGCCGAAGTTGCGGGCTGCTCCGCGCAAGGGGCATACGGTGGTGCTGGGCGCGGCGCGCAAGGTGCCGTACACCAAGGCCGGTGATCCGGCCGGAGCGGCAGCGGGCGAGGACTCGCTCAAGGTTCGTGCGCTGATTGTGGACAGCGTTCTCAAGGAATGGACCACAGGCGACGCCCATGACGTGACGGACCGCAGCTTTGTCGTGCGGCGTGCGATCCGGCTAAACGATGCTCTTCCAAGCGATCAATCGGGCCCGGCTGAGAAGCAAGGGCTCTGGGTTTGGCAGCGCGGGCCGTGGTTGCTGGTGGATCGCGTGACGGGGCATGTCGTGGCGCTCAAGCTGCCGGACTACAACCCTGCGGTAAGCCAGGTGAGCTGGTTTCGCGACTATGGGGCGTATTGCGGCGTGACGGCCAGTGGCAAGAGCCTGTATGCCGTGGTGGCGCAGGTTGCGGCGCGCAAGCCGGTGTTAGCAAAGAAACTTGAAGCCCTCAATGCGGACAACGCTGCGGACAACCGACCTGAATCGGTTTGCGCTGCAGCAGAGTGGCAGCGCGAGCCGCTGCGCATCACGTTTCATCCGGCGGGTAAGGATGCGGTGAGCTTCGACATTGTTCCCGGATCGGCCGTGCTGGTGGAAGATGCCGGCGACGATGCGGATGCGCCGGCAGCGGATGCGAAGCAGAAGTAACAAGTCAGAGCATTTGACCGGCAGCCGAAAAGATAACTATGCAAGGCTTTCGCTGCCGTCGTTTATAACTCGACCTATAACTCAGTGCTGCCGCTTCAGGTTATCGATATAACTCCGCCAAAGTCCGGCGAGCGCGTCCCATTGCTCGGCGGAAGGGCTCTCCTGGGTTGATTCTGTCCGAGTTACAAAATAGAGCGCGGGGACGCCGATCGTTGGCTGCGCCTGCATGTAACTCCACCAGTCTTTGAGCGTTGTGGAAGAGGCGTTGTCGGTATCCACGAGCGGCCAGCCGGTAATGTTTGCCATGCGGGCGCGCATGCGCAAAACGTCGGGAACATCGCGGGTGGCGTACCAGATGTCATTCAGGCGAATCAGATCGGAAGACTCGTGAAACAGAGCATTGACGGTCTGCGTTTCGACCATCGCGTCGGGTTTCCACTTATGCGTTTCGCTATAGAGAATCCATTGGAAACGGCGCACGAATTCAATGCCGGTGGCAGAGCCGGATAGCGGCAATCCGGGGATCGCCGGTGCACCGACCCAATCCTCTTTGAAACCGTCGATGCCGATGTCCTGAACCAGATGACGGATGCGCGGACGCAGATAACTCTCATAAGCAGCACTGCCCACATCGGCGGTGACGCACTTGCCTTGCGCTTTCACGCACAGCGCTTCCGGCAGGCCGTCGGTTTCGGCCACCGGAACCCAGAGCAGCACGTGGCGTCCCTTGGCGTGTTGCGCGGCGACAAAGCCTTTCATGTCCGGCCACTTCTGCTGGTCGATTTCAAAAGTTCCGTAGGCTTTCTGCCACTTGTCGTCGATGACCACGGTGCCCACGGGCAACTTGCGCTCTTCAAGAATTGAAAGCCACTTCTCGTAGTTGGCCTGCGTGGCTTTGGTGTTGGGCGCAATGCCTTGCGGCACCGATTCGACGGTCTGCTCGGCCCAGCCGCAGAAGATGGGCAGGTGATGCCAGAGAACGTCTTTGCCCGCCGGTTGAGTTGAAAAACCGCTCTTGTCCAGCCACGCGGTGTAGCTCTGAAGCGCGTCCAGCGGGTCATAGGCGAAGTTGATCGCCAGCACCGGCGACGCGAAATCGCCATCGATGGCGCGGTAGCCCATGTAGTCCACAAAGAACGAGGCGCCGGCGTAGCGGGAGCCGGTGTATTCCAGGGCTGGGAACTGATAGTCGCCGGGTTTGGCGCCAATGCCGATGCCGGTCCAGGTCCCGGCCATGTTGAAGGCGAGAAACAAGGGCGGCGGGGCAAAGATTCCCGTCATGCGCTCGGGCCGGAAGTCCTGCTCGGAATCCTGCTCTCGGCCTGCGCTGAAGCCGAGAATCTGGGGCATGGCAATGTTGAATTCAAACTGATTGGCGTGGTTGGGATTGGGCGCGAAATAGCGGTCGGCATAGATGGTCGCATCCCACAGGTGGCCTTCAGTGGTGCCGTTGTCCCACCGGTTTGAAACGCCATTGGAGAGGAAATAACCGCGGCCCAGCTTACCGTGGCCGGTGGCGAACTGCTGGAACTCAATGCGATCGCTGAGGAATCGCCACTGGAACCGGCGGTTGGCCCATAAAGAGCTTTGCGCGGTCGCATTCAGTTCCCAGGCGCCCTGACCGGTTTCGCGGAGCGAGAATGCGATGCCGGACAGACGCTCGGGCTGAGTATCGGAAGCGAGGCCGGCGACAACCGGGAACACAAACACGGGCTGGTGGTCACGCTCGACGGTCAGCCGCGGAGGGTTGCCCGGCTCGACGAGGACGGAATATTGCGGCATCTGGATCAAGCGTGGTCCCGGATCTGGGCTTTCGGAGGCATTCGATTCCTGGGCGTTGCCGTGGGATGTAAAGGCGATGCAGAGCAGGGCTGCCGGGAGCAGGCGGCGGAACAGGAAGGGCATGGGATAAATCCTTCAAATACGGATGAGAGGCATCGTATGCGCCGCGTGGATACCCTGTCCATGGGCTTTGTCCATGGTCCGGCGCGGCGGGTTTTGTGCCCTGGGCCGTGCTGGAGGCGAGGGAACGCCTTGACACGCGACAGGCCGCGCGTTTCTTATCGTATCCAGGCATTCTTTTGGAATCCTGGCGGGGTGAGCACAGGCGGCATGGTGCGACCTCTGAAATTGGGTTTCCAGGTCACGATTCCATGGGAAGGCCGTGTCGAACAGGAAGCAGACGGCAGTTGGGTCACAGGACGGCAGGCGGGCGCGGAACGGGATTTCTTCCCCGCAGCCCCTCGGCAGACGGGTCATCCATTTCTCAAGTCTGGCCGGCTCTCAAGTCTGGCCGGAAGCTGGGCTGGGCGAACTCGGACGGCCCGGATCAAGCCCGAGTCCATTCCCGGAGACAAAATCTATTGAGGCCGCGGGCTGCGAAGCCGGTTGGCCTGTGCCCTGAACGGACGCGAAGGTTTGCGGCCGGGTGGGGCAAAGGATGAAGAGTGGGGATAAGCGTGGCAATGAGTTTTGCATTTTTGGCAGCGCCTGGCGGCGCGGGTGGAAGTCTGCCCATGCTGCTGCCGCTGTTGTTGATTCCGGTGCTTTACCTGGTGATGATCCGGCCGCAGCAGAAGCGGCAAAAGCAGTGGCAGTCGATGCTGGCCAGCATCAAGTCCGGCGACCGGGTCACTACTGCCGGAGGCATCCGCGGCATTATTCTTTCCATCAAGGACGATGGGATTGTGATTCGCGTGGCGCCGGACAACATCAAGCTGGAAGTGGCCAAGAGCGCGATTGCCTCGGTAACCACGCAGGACGGGACGTCCGGCTCTTGATTTTTTGCATTTGAAATTTACCTTTTTGGACTAGAGAAACGGGACGATGAATAAGAATCTCAACAAGAAAATTGCCCTGATCGTTGTATTCCTGGCAATTTGCGTCTATGGCTTCCTCGGCATACCGTCGGGCTTCAGCGGTAAGGCGTTGACGGAGTCCATGGGCAAGCGGATTCACCTTGGGCTGGACTTGCGCGGCGGCGCTCACCTGGTTTTGCAGGTGGTGGTAGCGGAGGCCGTGGGCGCGGAGACCGACGACGCCATCGGGAGCATCCAGCAGGACCTGAAGACGGCTAACCTGACCTATACGCAGGTGTACAAACCGGATCCAGTCAAGCAGCCGGACGTGATTCGCGTGGAAGGCACCGCGCCGGCAAGTGCGGCCGCCGTACGCTCCGTCCTGGACGACAAGTTCTCCAACGACTACGACCTGACCGGCGGCGGCTCGGAAAACACGTGGACGCTGACCATGAAGCCCAACATTGAAACGGCCTTGGAACAGAAGACCGTGGATCAGGCGATTGAGACCATTACCGATCGCGTGAATTCTCTGGGCGTGAGCGAGCCGGTGGTTTCGCCCTATGGGTTGGGAAAGAACGAGATCCTGGTGGAGTTGCCTGGCATTTCCGATCTGGAGCAGGTGAAGAGCATTATTCAGTCCACCGCGCGGCTTGAGATTCACGCCGTCGTGGGTGGTCCGTTCAAGGATGAGCAGGAAGCGCTTTCGAGCACGAGCGGCGCGCTGCCCTCCGACGAACTGATGTTGCACGGGTCGGGCAGTCTGGTCACAGGTTCGGGTGCGGACGCCGTCTATGTGCTGAGGCGCGTGCCGGTGGTGGCGGGCAGCGACTTCCGCTCCGCAGACCCCGGCACCGACCAGAACGGACGCCAGGCCGTCCACTTTACCCTGACCAACGAGGCCGGCGACAAGTTCTACGACTACACCAGCAAGAACGTGGGCCAGAGCATGGCGGTGGTAATGGAAGGCACCGTCAAGGAAGTCGCCAACATCGAGGGACCCATTCGCGATACCGGCGAGATCACAGGCAGCTTTACGCCGACCGAGGTCGAGGTGCTGTCGAAGATGCTGCGCACGGGCGCGCTGCCGGCTTCGCTTACTCCCATTGAGGACCGCACCGTGGGTGCATCGCTGGGCGCAGACTCCATTCGCGAGGGCGTGACGGCGGCTGTTGCAGGCGTGCTGGTGGTGATGGCCTTCATGCTCATCTACTATCGCGGCTCGGGCATCAACGCCGATCTGGCACTGTTCCTGAACCTGGTGATTCTGCTCGGCTTCATGGGCTACAGCAGCTCGGTGCTGACGTTGCCGGGTATAGCTGGAGTGATTTTGACCATAGGCATGGGCGTGGATTCCAACGTGCTGATCTTCGAGCGCATCCGCGAAGAGTTGCGAGCCGGCAAGACGCCCGCCGCGGCCATCGACCAGGGCTTTGCCCATGCGTGGACCACCATCTTCGATACCCACGTGACCACCATCGTTTCGGCGGCCATTCTATTCCTGTTTGGCAGCGGGCCGGTGAAGGGCTTCGCCGTTACTCTCACCATCGGTCTGGCGGCCAACCTGTTCACCGCGGTTTATGTTTCGCGCCTGATCTTTGATTGGCATCTGGGCAGGCTGAAGCCCGGGGAACCGATCTCCATCTAGCTGTCGGGAGCATGGCTGCCGGCCCGGATGTCGATGGGCGGCGGTTAAACATTTGAACGCTGGAGCCTGAACGGCTTCAGTCCCAGGAAGGGTAGAGAACCAGTGGAATTGTTTCGCAGCGTAAATGTGGACTGGCTGAGATTGAAGTGGTACTTCCTCGCCTTTTCAATGGTCTTCAGCGTGGCTGGCATCATTTCGATGGGCTGGCATTGGGCACATCCGGTGGGCGGCCTTCGCAGTCCTGTTCCATTGGGCGTGGACTTTCGCGGCGGCACCGAGGTGCAGGTGCAGTTCACCCAGACTCCGGACATTGGCGCCATTCGCAAGGCCATGGATGATGCTGGCGTCAAAGATGCCGCTGTGCAGCCGTACGATGAGGCGCAGCTCAATGAGGTGCTGATCCGCCTGCCCGAGCAGCACAACGAATCCCAGCTCGACACCGGCCAGAAGCAAGTGCTTGACGGCTTAGCGGCCCACTACGCCAATCCCGTCATCCCGGCGAGCACCAAGCTGGACGTGGTTGGCCCCACGGTCGGACATCAACTGGAACGGCAAGCGCTGCTGGCCACGCTCTATTCGCTGGCGGGCATGCTGATTTATCTGTGGTTCCGCTTCCAGTTGATCTATGGCCTGGCGGCCGTGGTGGCGGTCTTCCATGACACGCTGATCACCGTGGGCGCCTTTGCATTGCTAGACAAGGAAATCAGCCTCACCGTCATCGCGGCCATTCTCACACTGATCGGCTATTCGATGAACGACACCATCGTTGTCTTCGATCGCATCCGCGAGAATCTGCGGCTGAGCCGTCGCGAGTCATTGCCGGACGTGGTGAATCGAAGCATTAACCAGACGCTGAGCCGGACGGTGCTGACCTCAGGGCTGACATTCCTGACTGTGCTCTCACTTTATATTTTCGGCGGCCAGGTTCTGAATGGCTTTTCATTTGCGCTAGTGGTGGGTATTCTTATCGGCACCTACTCTTCGATCGCCGTGGCGGCGCCGATGCTGGTGGCATGGCAGCAGTGGCGGACAAGCAAGGGCAAGACGACGGTGCTGCCGGCAGCCAAGCGATCCAGAGGTTAGGCATTCAGAAGGTCAGAAAATTTTCGCTTGGATCGCACTTTTTTTGCTGCACGGTTGGCATCCAAGGGATTGTTCTGATACAAGAGGAACACGCTTCTGTGGTACCGTTTTGAAGCCGGGAACATTTGGGGTTCCGGCGGTGTCTAATTAGAAGTACTCAACACCCGATCTGAGGCTGGCCATGTTTGAAGATTCCACGTTTGAATCCGCGGGCAGGATCAAGAGCAAGAGCAGGTATTGGATGATGGTGACCTTCATCACCAACGGTTCCATTCTTCTTCTGCTGATCCTCATCCCGCTGATCTACCCTGAGGCGCTGCCAAGAGCTGCCATGTTGACAATCCTTACCGCACCGCCCCCTCCACCCCCACCCCCACCTCCTCCGCCGCCGCCTGAGGTCGTCCATGTGATCAAGGTGCAGTCGGAAATGATGAACAATCAGCTCGTTGCGCCGACCAAGATTCCCAAAGACATCAAGGTCGTGGCCGAGAAGGAAGCGCCGTCCACGGGCTTCGGTGTAGCCGGCATGGAAGGCCTGGGCGGCAGCGGTTCTGGCGTCATCGGCAGCGTCTTCGGCAACGGCAACAGCCCCAAGGTCAAGATAGCGCCGCCCAAGAAGGTCAATATCTCCGGCGGCGTAGCGGCGGGCATGCTGCTGCAGAAAACTCTTCCCGTGTATCCGCCCATCGCCAAGGCTGCTCGCGTCTCCGGCACCGTGGTTTTGCAGGCCATGATCTCGAAGACCGGCACCATCACTGATCTCAAAGTCGTCAGCGGGCCCGCCATGTTGCAACAGTCGGCCCTGGATGCTGTGAGGTCGTGGCGCTACCGGCCCTACCTGCTCAACAGCGAGCCCGTAGAAGTGGAAACCACCGTCAATGTGGTCTTCACTCTCGGTGGATAATAGATTCTTTGGCCTCTTCCCGGATTTTCGTGAAGAGGCCTTGTTTTTGACCTGAATGCGAATCCTGAAAGAGCCGCATTCCTCAGCAACCGCAACAAAGTCGCAATTCACAAACTCCTTAGGAGGAACGATTCAGTGATTCTCGCTCAGCTCACACATTTCGCTTCGCACGCGGTCAACAGCCTTGCCCTCTTCCAGGACGACCAATCGGCCGCCGGTTTCAGCCCCATGGAACTCTGGGAACACATGGGCTGGATGGTTCGTTGCATCGCTATCGTCCTTTTCATTGAGTCGATCTGGTCCCTGGCCGTAATGATCGACCGTTACCTGTACTTCTCAGCTGCCCGCAAGCAGTCGCGCGAGTTCGCGCCAAAGGTTGCCGGCGCGCTGAAAGACAGCAAGCTGGAAGAGGCGATCAAGATCGCCGATCGCAACAAGAAGTCGCATCTGGCCGAGGTCGTGACGGCCGGCCTGCAGGAGTTTCGTTCCTCGGGCGGCGCGCCTACTGAGGAAACCATCGAGAGCTCCGGCCGCGCATTGGAGCGCGCCGAGGCCATCGTCCACGCCAAGCTGAAGAGGGGCCTGAGCGTTCTGGCCACCATCGGCTCGACGGCTCCGTTCGTGGGACTGCTCGGCACCGTTATCGGTATTCTTCACGCCTTCCAGCAGATCGCCACCCAGAAGACTTCGGGCATTGGAGCGGTCGCCGGCGGTATTTCCGAGGCCCTGGTCACCACGGCCTTCGGCCTGCTGGTCGCCATCCCGGCCGTTATGGCCTTCAACTACTTCACCGGGCGTGTCGAGGCCTTCGACGTGGAGATGGACAACTCCTCGAGCGAACTGGTGGACTACTTTATCAAGCAGAGCCATAAGCGCTAAGCGAAGCGTTTGACGGCCTGAGCGAGAACGTGGCGGGGCAGCGGAGACAGCACCTCTTCTGCCCGCCGGTTTCAGTCTCGCCGCCAAATGGTTGCTGAACGGCGCCGGGAAGGTCCGGCAAAAAAGTCAGAGGATGGAGCCTGAACAATGGCAATAGCGGTTCGCAACGAAGGCAGCAAAGTCAACTCGAACATCAACGTCACCCCCATGGTGGATGTGATGTTGGTTCTGCTGATCATCTTCATGGTCATCACCCCCATGCTGCAGAACAAAGTGCAGATTGATATGGCGCAGGTGACTAACCCCGAGAACATGCCGGACGCCGACAAGGATGACGCCATTGTCGTGGCCGTCACGCGCGACGGCGGGGTTTTCCTGGGACAAAACAAAGTCGCGCTCAGCGAGCTTGGCGGTCAGGTTCGCGACAAGCTGGCCGACAAGCCCGGCAAGACCATCTACGTGCGCGCGGATGCCCGGGCGCAGTACCGGGCGGTGGAAGACGCCATTGACGCCGTGCGTACCGCCGGCGTGGACGACGTGGGCTTGTTGACGCAGAAAAAAGAAGGACCGGGCGGCGCAGGCGGCGAATAGTCTGTCTGGCACGCTGTTCTTAATGATTTCAGGGAATCGAGGAGTTTGAAGCCATGTCAATGACAACTGGAGGCGGGGGAGGCTACTCGTCCGACATCAACGTTACCCCGATGATCGACATTCTTCTGGTGCTGCTGATCATCTTCATGGTCATCGTGCCGGTAGTGCCCAAGGGCCTGGATGCGCTGGTGCCCCAGCCGCCCAAGGACCCGACCAAAGTGCCGCCGCCGACCGATCGCACCATCGTGGTCCAGGTGCTTTACCACGCCGGCGCCGCTCCGACTTACAAGATCAACGAAACCGACTATGCCAAGGCCGATCTGCTGCCGAAGCTGACGGAGATCTACGCCAACCGTGCCGAGCGGGTCATGTTCGTCAAGGGCGATGACGATGTCAACTTCTCCTATATTGCGGACGTCATCGACATCGGCAAGGCAGCCAATGTGGATCACATCGGATTGATGACGCCCAAGATCATGGCGGGTCAGTAGCCGGCTGCTCCGGGCGTAGACACAGAATGGGGATGCCTCGGAGTTGATCGGCGCTGACTATGGAATCGGTGCCGGACGTTTTCGGCCTAAATAACGCCAGGAATCCAGGCTGGCCATAGAGCCTGAGGCGCTTTAAATGCCTCATCGCTCTCGAAGCTGCCAGCGCCGTCCGCGAAGAGTTGTTCCGGCCGGAAACAGCGGCACAATTTTCTGTTCTGGTTGCGGAACTTCTCGCACCCGGCCAGTTGCAAGAGATTTCTGAGGAGCGCCAAAAAAAGCGCAGCCTGAAGGAGAAGGATACGAACATGAATGGACCCGCACGTACTTGGGCGTTGGGGATTGCCTTGGCTGGCATGGTGCTTTCGATGAGCGGGTGCAACCGACTTGCCGCCCGTGACCAGTTGAACAAGGGTGTTGAAGCTTATAAGGGCGCCCGGTACGAAGAGGCGATCGGACACTTCCAGAAGGCTACCCAGCTTGATCCCAGCCTGCCCATGGCCAAGACCTATCTGGCCACCGCGCTGGCTCAGAACGTGGTTCCTGGGCTGGACACGCCGGACAACCTCAAGACTGCCCAACAGGCGATCAGCATCTTTCAAGAGGTCCTTGCCAAGGATCCCAATGACGTGAACAGCCTGAAGCAGATCGCGGGCATTTATTACAGCATCAAGAAGTTCGACGAAGCCAAGGAATGGCAGAAGAAAGTTCTGGCCGTCGATCCCAAGGACCCCGAAGCCGCTTACACGATTGGCGTCATCGATTGGACTCTCGCTCACGAGAACACACTCAAGGAACTTGCTCCCGTAGGCGCAAATGATGACGGCGAAGGCAATGCCAAGGCGCCCAAGAAAGCCATGGAAGCCATCAAGGCGGAAAATGCCGGCCTGGTGGAAGAAGGCTTGCAGTATCTGCAGCAGGCTGTGGCCAACAGGGCCAACTACGACGATGCCATGGCTTACCTGAACCTGATTTACCGGCGCAAGGCTGACCTGGACTACGGCGATGACGCGGCCCGCAAAGACGATGTGGCCAAGGCGGAAGAATGGCGCACCAAGGCGATGGGTACCCGCAAGGCCAATGAAGAGAAGAAGAACGCTGGCCCAGGCGGCATCACCATGGACTCAAACGGTAATATGAAGTAGGTTTCAGCAACTGCATGAAGCACAAACGGCCTCCGCTCTCTCCGGAGGCCGTTTGCATGGAGCCTTCATGCGCTTCTCTTGCGGCAGTTGAGAGGCAGTTCGCGGAACCTCGTACCCCGCGCATGGTTTATGTTCGGACTGAACAGGCTACGGGCCAGTTCGCAAGCCGGCATCGCAATGAGCATCTCGCCGCGGCTGAAGTCCGCACGGATGATCCCGCACCTGCGGCACAGTTGAACCGTGCCCCGATGCAGAACTCTCAAGCATTCCCGCCAGAGGGAGTTTTTCGTGGGCCGTGAAGTCACTGCGGTCTGACGGACGGCTTCTTCAACCGGTATTCATGACCGGAAGCCCATGACCGGGACCCATAACCAGGGCTCATTCAAATAGCGCTGCCTACTTCGCGCCTTCCTTCAGGATTTGGTCGGCCAGGTAGTTGTGCACCTTGGCGTCGTCGCGCAGCATTTCGATGTACGCGGTTCTGAGTAGTTGCGCATGGCCCTCGCGTAGGCTCTGGCGGATGGCTGCCTGCACCTGCACGTTGTTTAAGGTCCGCTGGCCCGCGGCTTCCTTCGAGATCAGCTTGTAAATGGCGTAGCCGGCGGTTTTATGGGAAGTAGGGTCAACGATGGGAAGAACATCGGTAAACTGGCCGGGCTTGAGTTTGTCGATGGCGTTAAAGACGTCCGGCTCGTTATGCAACTGCGACTCGGCGACGAAGCCCATGTCGCCACCATTCGCGCCGGTGTCTTTGTCCTCTGAAAAATTCATGGCCAGCGCGCCAAAATCCTCGCCGTTTTCGAGCTTCTGATACAGAGCCTGGATCTTGTTCTTTGCGTCTACCTCGCCGGAGGCCTTATTGTTTTGCAGGTTATTGGCCTGCTGCGAGGGAGCGCTGCTCACCGCGATTCTGGCGATATTGTATTTCGGCTCAATGTAGTTGAAGTCCGCCTTGTGGGCGGCATAAAAGCCGGTGATCTCGGCATCGGTGATGTTGATCTTGGAGTCGATTTCCTTGTTGGTCAGCTTGGTGTCCGTCAACTGGTGGCGCAACTCGCGCTTCAGGTCGTCCAGCGTCTCGTTGCGCTGCTTGAGCTGTTTGTCGAACTCTTCCTGGGTATAGGGAAGCTTCATCTCCGTGAGCTTGGCGTTCACGTCTTCGTCGGTGGCGACGACGTTGAGCTTGGCGGCTCTCTGCTGCAAAATCTCTTCGTCGATCATCTGGCGAAGAATGGCGAGGCGGGCAAGATCGGCCTGTTCAGGCGATGGGTCCTGCGGGCTCTCGCCCTGGCTGATCTTGACGGTCTGATACCTGCGCTCGAGATCGGAGCGCAGAATATCCTTGCCGTTCACGGTGGCGATCACATCCGGCGCGGGTGTACGATGGCAACCGGCCACGGAGACCAGCAAGGCTCCGCTCAGCAGAATGAAGGCGGTGAAGCGTGTACGAGCCGGAAAAAACGATTCGACTTGCAACCTGATGTCTCCTAGTGGACCCAAATGGATCCCGGCATACCTGATTTCGGCATGCCTAACTCTGGCATTTAAGGATAAATCCTCCTGGATGATTCAACGATAATGGCGCACCGTCCGCAACATTTCAGCCTCTATTTTCCGGTTCCGGCCGGTTGAGCAGCGGTAGCAGGCGCAGCGGCAGGAGGCGGCGGCGGCTCAACACCGGAGGCGCGCAGAGCGCGGTCGATCACCAGCCAAAGCTGCTCTTCTGGAACCGCGCCGTCAATGCGCTCACCATCCACAAACAGCGCCGGGGTTCCGTCAATCTTCAAGTCGTCCGCCTCGCGGGCTGAGGCGCGCACCTGGGTCTCGTCCTGCGCGGTCAGGCAGGCGTCCAGCTTGCCGGCGTCGAGCTTGGCGAGGGTAGCTTCCTGGCGGGCAACGCGGTCCAGCGCGGCAAAGCTTTTTGCCGTGTCGCGATCCGGACCGCTGATCTCCTGCCCATGGCCGTGCAGATAATCCACATAAGTCCAATAGACATCGGCACTTTGCGCGGCCAGGCAGTTGGCGTCCACTGCCGCGTGCATGGCCCAGGGATGCAACTGCACGAGCGGGTCGTCCTTATAAATGAAGCGGACCTTATCCTTGTAGCGATTGAGCGTATCGGGAAACAGAGACCGGTGCATCCGGGCGCAATAGGGGCATTCCAGGTCGTCGAAGTTGATGACGGTCACCTTGGCGGCGGGGTTGCCGCGGATGGGCCGGCCAGTGACGTCGATCGAGAACACGGGGTCTTTAACCAGGTCAAAAGTCTCAAGGCGCGCCAGCGTTTTGTTGTCTTTGGAGATGAGAAAGTCGACAACTGTGGTTTTTTCGCCGCGCGATAGCGTGACGGGCAGCGCGTCGTAGCCGCCAATCTGGCTCGGCTTGCGGGCTCCAATGGTTACGGTGTAGTCCTGCGGCACGTTGTACTGAGCCCGGACCATGACCTCAATGCGGCGGCTGATCGCGGCGTTGGTCTGCGAGGTGGATGGGGCCGGGTTGGTCTGGGCTTTGCAGCCCGCGGCAAGGCAAAGCGCAAGCAGGCCAGCCAATAAGTGGATACGCGACAAGTTGAAAGTCCTCTATAGAAAAGGATACTCCAGCGGCCCTGCCAGCGGGCCGACGGAGAGAATCGGCCCTTGGCGCTATTGAGTTGACGCGCGGTGCCGCGAAAGGCAACCTGAGGGCCACGGTTTCATGGAATCCCAATGGGGGTGGTAATTCAAGGGACGGGCTGTCCGCCGACTGTTAAGTTAAGGTATGTCCATCAATGCTGATAAACCGCACCTTTGGAAAGCAGACACACGTGCATCGGTTGATCAGTTCAATCAATGGTTCGTGCTTTTTGCCCCGAAAGCGTATCGTGATACTCGCAAGAAGACAATTGAGAACGTCGAGGAAGGGTTGACGCTCACTGCCGACTTGACGAGAATCGACTCCGCCACAATCAGAGCAACTCCCCGCATACTGCCGATGTTGCGAATGGCGACCTGTCCTCCGCTTGCAAGGGATCGCCTCATTGGACTCGCCGATTCCAGCAAGAACTTCGTAAATAGCCTTGAACGGGGCAAGATTCCGCCAAAATTGTCGGCGCAACTTTTAGAAGAACACTTGGCGAAGATCTCCAGTGTCCTCTCCAAAATGCTCGACGGCGATATTTTCCCATGGCTTGCCGAAAGACGACGCCCAACGACCGAAGAGCGATACCGCTCTTCAACTATCGTTGCAGACAGGCTGTGCGGCACCTTCGCCGAGCCCATTGTCCGAAACGCGCAGGAAAAACGCCAGCTTGCCCTCCTGGAGGAGCGGCTTATCAACAAGGGGTACAAGCTTCAGCCGCATCCGCCTTCGACTCCTCTTACCGAAATGGAACCAGGGACATTTTCATTTCGGCTGAATGTCCTCGTAAAGTCTTCCAAAGCAGACGGAAAAGCTGTCGGAATTCCGGTGGATGCCGTGATCCAACCGCTCAAGACGAAACTTCCTCACCTGCCGTTGCTTATCGAGGCCAAATCAGCAGGCGACTTTACAAATGTGAATAAGCGCCGGAAGGAAGAAGCAACAAAGGTCAATCAACTCAAAGCCACCTATGGAGATCAGGTCGTTTTTGTCTTATTTCTCTGTGGATATTTCGACGCGGCGTATCTCGGATACGAGGCGGCAGAGGGCATAGACTGGGTGTGGGAGCACCGTATCGAAGACATCGACCAACTGGGGATCTGAGAGCAATATGGCAACCTCCGCATCACGCAACATCGAAGAATGTCGTCAGGCAGAACAGACTCGCCTCGACAGCCTCAAGACTGCGGCGGAACGTAACAAGCTGGGCCAATTTGCCACCCCCACTCCTCTAGCCTTGAGTCTTGCGCGATACGCGTATTCCCTTTCCGACGATGAGGCAATTCGATTCCTAGATCCTTCCATTGGCACAGGTTCGTTCTTCTCAGCTCTTCAAGAGGCATTCCCTTCCTTCATCATCAAGGCGGCCCGCGGAGTCGAAGTTGATCCGTTATTTGCGAATGTCGCGAAGAAGCTATGGGCCGAGCAGGGGCTTCGTGTCACGCTAGGCGACTTTACGCGTGAGCCTTTACCCGGCCATCGTTTTAACCTGGTCATTGCCAACCCGCCGTATGTGCGCCACCACCACCTGTCCGGTGAAGACAAGGATCGCCTCAAGGCGAAGCTACTACAGTCATTGCGCCTAGACATGAGCGGGCTCGCCGGCCTGTACTGCTATTTCATGCTGTTGTGCCATGACTGGATGGAGAAGGACGGGCTTGCGATCTGGCTCATTCCGTCGGAATTCATGGATGTGAACTACGGTTCGACCGTGCGCCGATACCTAACCGAGCACGTAACGCTCATGCATCTGCACCGCTTTTGTCCGACCGATGCGCAATTCACGGACGCGCTGGTTTCCTCCGCGGTTGTAGTTTTTCGCAAGACGTTGCCTCCAGCGGGGCACAGCACCCGATTTTCATTTGGAGGGTCAATTGAAGCGCCGGCCACCGATGCCGTGGTCTCCATAGCTTCTTTGCGCCAATCTCACAAATGGACACAGTTTCCTGCGAACCCCGACGTTGCAAAGATCGACAACCTCAGGCTCGGCGACATCTTCTCGATCAAGCGCGGCCTTGCCACGGGGTCGAACGGCTTTTTTATTCTGACCAAAGCAGAAGCTGACAATTGGCGGATACCCCGGCAATTCCTCAAGCCGATATTACCCGGTCCGCGCAATTTGCGGACGGATATAGTAGAGGCTCTCCCGAACGGATTGCCAGATGTAGCGTCGCCGCTGTTCTTGCTCGACTGCAATTTGAGCGAAGAGGAGATCGCGCAGAACTGGCCACGTTTCCATGAATACATCAAACAGGGAAAGGAGCAGGAGATTGACGCGGCCTATTTAGCCAGTCACCGCGTTCCCTGGTACTCGCAGGAAAACCGTCCTCCGGCTCCGTTCCTTTGCACCTACATGGGCCGTTCACGCAACGGGAAACATCCCTTCCGGTTTATCTGGAATCGCTCGCAAGCGACGGCGCACAACGTGTATCTCATGCTTTATCCCAAAGGGCCGCTCCGTGACGCACTCAAGGAGAGGCCAGAGCTTGAGGCGGAAATCTTTGACAAGCTTCAAAACATTAGTCCGGAGCTGTTCATTTCCGAAGGCAGGGTGTATGGCGGCGGACTGCATAAAGTGGAGCCAAAGGAACTCGCCAATGTACCTGCGGGATTCATGTTTGAGGGCTTGGAAGCCACCCTTCAAAAGGGCGAACAGCTCACGATGTTTATGACGTGATGCCTAAGAGCAAGTCCTTTGTCGCGTCCATCCAGAAACCAATCCACTGCCCTTGAGCGCCTCCGCCCCCATCAATATGCCGGCGGGAGGGTGGGGTCGCGGAAGACGGAGGTCGAGCGGCGGATGTCGCCGACGGAGCCGAAGTTGGCCAGGGTGAAGCTATAGAGGTATTGGGTTTCGTCGCGGATGCTGCCCAGCTCGAAACGCCTGTAGCCGACGGTGAGGCCGCAGCAGTTCCAGTTATAGACAGCTTGCACGCCGCCGTATTGCAGCGAGTGCTGCACAAAGTCGTAGCCGGCGTTGGCGGCAAAGTTGAAGCCGTCGCCGCTCTGCTTGCCGATGGAGACGAAGGGCTGCACCTGCTGGCTCTGGATGGTGGAGGCCGCGCCGTTGTTCTCGTCCACGGCGTTGAGCATGGCGTGGCCGAGGCCGATGGTGGTGTTGCCCCAACTGTAGCCTGCGAAGATGTTGTCGGAATCGAGCCTGCCGTTTTTGGGGTCGAAGTCCAGGTCCCACTCGACGCGCAGGTTGTCGATGGCCTCAAAGCGCAGGCGCGAGATGAGAGGCGCGAAGTTGCGCGGACCGGTGAGGAAAGCGACGCCGGTCAGGTCGAGAGTGGAGTCGAACACGTTGCGCCGGTTGGGAATGAGCGCGCCGCCGAAGTTGGGGTCGAAGAAGAACTTTTGCGCGACCTGCCAACTGGCCCATTCGCGCGGTTTGACGGGGCATGGGCCGGGGGGTTGCTTGCCGGTTTGCTGGCTAGGCTGCCGGCCGGTTTCCTGGTCCGTTCCCTGATCCACTTTCTGGTCCGTCGCCTGGCTCGTCTGCTGGCCTGTTGTCTGATGGGGCGAGCAGGGCTGGTCGCCCGTGGGGCGGAGGTAAAAACGCTGCGTGAGCGACAGGCCGGCTTCATTGGTGTTGGTGGCAATGTCGGTTGTATCCACGAGCAGGACATTGCGTGCGTCGGCGCCGATTCCGCCCACGTAACGATAGGTCAGTTCCGGCTCGATCACGTGGCGCAACTCGTGATTCCAGCTTGCGGGCGCATAGTCCCGTTCAATTGCCGGCGGGCGAATGTCCACTGCGGCCTCGACATCGGCGCGGTTGAGGCCATCGTGACTGATGGTGGGCGTGCCCCCGTTATCGCCGGTCAGGTCGGGAACCTGGCTGCCGCTGTAGAAGGTGTCGCGAATAGCGACCTGGGGAACGAAACTCCAGCCATCGGCGGACAGCGGCAGGGAAAGATGCGGATAGAAATCGACGCGGCCCACGTTGCGGGCATGGA
The DNA here is from genome assembly GCA_036489415.1 of Occallatibacter sp. Taxonomy (GTDB): domain Bacteria; phylum Acidobacteriota; class Terriglobia; order Terriglobales; family Acidobacteriaceae; genus Telmatobacter. The sequence continues at coordinate 76,879 of DASXFS010000024.1, forward strand.
ACTCGGGCTCGGAGCGGCTGAGGTAGGCAAGCGACGAGCCTAGCCCCCAGTAAAAGGGCGAGGCGCTGAGCGGCCGGTCCAGCACGTCATAGCGCAGGTTGGGCAGGTGCAGAATTCTGGCTTCGTCGCCGTTGGTAGAGCTGGCGAAGGTCTGAAACCTGTCCAGCGAAACGGACGGGGTGAATCCGTTGTGCGTGTGCGTGAGCGAAAGGTCACTGGCGACCTCGGAGCTGATGGCTTGCGAGTAATTATCGTTGAACACCAGGCGGTAGACGTAGCTCGAGAGGAATTCGACGACACCGGCGACGCGCGTGTCTGGAGAGAGATCCTTGCGGCCCAGCGCCACCACATCCACGCCGCCCTGATTCACCCACTCCATGCCGATGGGACCTGGGACCAGGCCTGAACCCAAATGATTCGAGACCTGATTACTCGAGACCTGATCTGTAGCTTGCAGACCTTCGGCTGTGTGCTGAGCTGCCGGTGTTGGCTGTACAGAATTTGTGGCAAGCGTCGTGCCCACTGGCTGTTCCACACCGCGATCCAGCAGCGCATTCCAGCGGACGGTCAGGTGGTCCAGGCGAGGGCCTTTGTAGCGAAAGTCGCCGTTGGGAGCCCAGCCGCGCTTGGAGTAATATTCCGCACCCACCACCGCGTCCATACTGCGGTTGATGGCCCAGTAGATCTGTTCTCCCACAATGAGGCCCTTGATAGAAGAGTTGCTGAGCACGGGGATGAGCACCCCGCTTTCGCGGCCTGTATCGTTTACCGGATGGCGCAGATAAGGGAAGTAAAACAGTGGAACGCCAAGAAATTCGAAGATGGAATTGCGCGTGGAGGCTTCGCCGTTGTTCAACTGGATGGTGCGGGAGAGCAGTTGCCAGTCCGGCTTGGGCAGCCGGCAGTTGGTCATGGAGCCATCAACGATACGGTAGTTGCCCTCACCGGTCTGGATGAGAACCCGGCCGGAAAACAAAAACGGCGTGGCCGTGGAATAGACAACGGAGTGGCCGGAAGAGCGGACTCCCTGCGAGCCGTTCACCTGGTAGAACCGCGCTGTGTGCAGGTTGAGCAGCATGTCTCCGTGGTCGGCGTTGATCAGCACGTCGTCAGGACCGCCGGTGACCTGCACGTGCCCCTCAGCCTGCACCTCAGTCGTGGACCGGTTATAGACCACTTTGTCAGCGCGCAGAATATAGCTGCGGTAATGAAACTCGACCCGTCCTGTGCCGGTCCAGGTGTCGCCGATCCAGGTCTGGCTGTCGGCCGCTGCCTGCACGGGTACCCCTGTCACGGGCGCAGGCTCCACTTGCGCCACCGGCAGCATTTCCTGGTCGGGATCATCTGGCAGAGAGGAAGAAGGAACCTGCGCATCGGCGCCCGCCGCGCTGGGGTGAGCGGGTGTTGCGGTGGACGATGTGGTTGAACTGGCGCCTGCCGGCTGCTGCGCCGCCTGGGGTAACGCATTGGTCAACGTCTGCCCCTTAACTTGCAGGTGACAGAGGACCAGCAGCGTGATACATACTAAGTTACGAGGACGCATCCCGGATTCAAGACCAGATTCAGAAGCAGGTTCAAGGCTCAGGATAGCAAAAGCGAGGCCCATTGAATTGGACTCCGCACCTCGCAAGTCTGGCAGCAAGTGAAAAATCGGATTGATCTCGCGGATCAGATTGATTGTGCCGGCCACAGCTTCGATTTCTCGCGAACTTTCCTTCCGTCCAAGAGCAAGGTATGGAATGCGCCGGATGGAGCGGTTTTGCTGAACGCAACAGCGGCACTGGATTCGGATGCTGATCCAGTCGCCATGCATGAAGGGACACAGGAGCTTTGAAACAGTCCGCACAAAAGGTTGACGACACGCTGGCCTGGAAAGAGGAAGTCAACCGCCGCGTAGCCGAGCACAAAGAACGCAAAACCGCCGCGACGAACGAACCGCAGGCGCATGCCGAAGTTCAACCCGCGGCAAGCAGCCGCGCCGCCCAGGCCGCTGCCCGCGTGGCCGCGCGCTATGCCAAGGCTCCCAGCTATAGCGACATGCTGGCCGACGAAGCGCGCGCCGCTGTGCGTGCCGCCGAGGCCGCATCCAGGGCTGCTCTTGAAGCGCAGGCCGCAGCTGAGTCTGTGCTGGCCGGCCTTGAGGCTCGGTCTTCTGCCGAACAAGCGCATGAGCCGGAGTTTTTCACGGCTGTGGTTCCGGAACCGGTGCGGCCGCTGGTTGCGGAGCCGGTTCGAGGCGCTGCGGCGCAACCTTCCAGCAAAACGTCGCCGAACAGGCCCACAACGAGCAAGTCTTCATCCGGCAACGCGTCACCCAGACCATCCTTTGAAATCCGCTGGGATGCGGACCTGCCGGTGCGCGAGGCTTCGCCGGCGGCGGCACGCGCTTCGCATAGGACAACCATCTATGAGACGCCTGAGGTAGACGGCTTGGAGATGGTGGAGGCGGCGCAGCCGATCCACGCCAATCTGATTGAGTTTCCGCGTGAGCTTATCGCCACGCGCAAGGTTCGTCCTCGCCGCGCGGAAGGCGTGCATGCCGCCACAGCCGACGAACCAGGGCAACTGAGCATCTTTGAAGTGGATCCATTCAGCATTTGCACGGAGCCATCGGCAGCGAGCACGATGGCCGAAGCCAATGCGGCAATCTGGGCGGGACCGCAGTGGTCGGGCATCGAGCTGGATGAGGAACCACTGGAAGAGATCGCCGCCCCGGCCGCGCCCGCGGTGGAACGGGAAGCACTGGCCGCGGCTGTCATGGCCTTCCCGCTGGCTCCCATGAATCAGCGGATCATGGCCGTAGTCGTGGATTTCTCCCTGATCACGGGCGCCTTTCTGGCTGCCGCGCTGGTGGCTGCGGCCAATGTGAAGGTGCTGCCGACGCTCAAGCAGATGGAACTGGGATCCGCCGTGGCCCTGGCGCTGATCGGCGCACTGTATCTGGCATTCTTCTTTATCCTGGCCAGAGCGACACCGGGGATGAAGTACGCCCGGTTGGAGATATGCACTTTTGCCGGAAAGAAGCCGACGCTGGTCGAACGCTGCGGCCGCATGGTTGCTCTGCTTGTGTCGCTCGCGCCCCTAGGGCTGGGAGCGGCAATGGCTCTCTTCGACGAGCAGCACCTTTGCTGGCATGACCGGCTCTCCGGGACTTATCTGCGTAGGGGTTGAGGAATAGAGCGCGGAGATATTCAGACCTGACAATCGAGAGTCTGCCGCAGGCTGCGCGCATCCCGAGGCTCGCGAAGTACAACGGTGCAAGGGCGCAAGTCCTGTGGTTTCAAGAACGGGTTGAGTAAATCGGTACGCCGAAGCGACCTGAAATATCGCAAAGCGAAGAGTGCCTGTAAACTAAAGAGGATGCCCCGTTCGTTGGTGGGCGAAATCCAACGCAGGAGATTAAAAAATGGCAGATACAGTGAAGAAAACCAAAGCAGCCGCGAAGCCGCGCAAGACGGCAACCAAGACAGGAAAAATTGAAATGACGTCAGTTGCGACCATGCCGTCTCGTGAAGAGATCGAGAGTCTGGCGCGGAATTATTGGGCGCAGCGCGGCTTTCAGGATGGCTACGCGGAGCAGGATTGGTTCCGGGCCGAGCAGGAGCTCCGCCAGAAAGCCTCTTAATTCAGCAACATAGACGAAAACGAAGACCGCCGCAGACTCTCCCGATTTGTTCGGTTGCCGGCAATTGGATGATTGTTGACCTGATTCCCACCTCAACGGATTTGGCATATACTCATGTATATGCCAAGTCGGGAGGATGCAATGCAGCGTACAGCCAAGGTTTTCATGAATAATCGCAGCCAGGCGGTCCGCTTGCCGAAGGAGTTTCAGTTCTCGACGCCTGAGGTGTTCATTCGCAGGCAGGGTGACGAAGTGATTCTCTCAGCGCGGCCTCAGGACTGGTCGGCATATCTCGCTTCGGATTCCGTGGCCTCGGAAGAGTTCATGGAGGGCGTTGAGGATCTGCCGGTTCAGGAGCGTTCGCTCTGACGATCCAGTACATGCTCGATACAGATACTTCGTCGTACATCATGAAGCGAAGCAATGCTCAAGTGCTGCAAAGACTCCAGCGGATTTCGATTGGCGATGTTTGCATTTCCGCGATTTCCAAATGTGAGCTGATGTACGGGGTCGAGGTTTCGCCACGGCGGCGGCAGGATCAGGAAGCGCTGGAGCAATACCTTCGCCACGTCGCGGTTCTGGATTATCCCAGCGACGCAGCTCTCGACTATGCCGTAATTCGAGCTGACCTGAAGAAGCGCGGAAACCTGATCGGCGCGAATGACCTGCTGATTGCTGCCCATGCCCGCTGCCTTGGATTGGTCCTGGTTACGAACAACATGCGGGAATTCAAGCGGGTTCGAGACCTGAAAGTCGAAAACTGGGCCTGAAATCTGTCGACGGAACAAGCCTGAAAGAGGTTCTGTCCTCGTAAAGCACTCCATTCGGTCATGAGTGCGAAAGCGCCGTCAAACAAATCCATGGAACCTGGGCCCTTCTAGGCGCGTATTCTGCTTCGGGTTGACATTCGACCCAAAAAAGCGAATACTTGGGTCGAATGGCTACCCAAGAGAAGTACGACGATCGCATTGCCCTGTTGCAGGGGACGCTGGACCTGCTGATTCTGAAAACGCTGGTGCCGGGGCCTTGTCACGGGCAGGGCGTGGCGCGGACAATTCAACGCCGGAGCGAAGACGTGTTTCTTGTCGACCACGGCTCGCTCTATGTGGCCTTGCAGAGGCTCGAGGACAAGAAGTGGATTCGCGCGAAGTGGGGCGTGAGCGAAAACAATCGCAAGGCGCGGTTCTATTCGTTGACTCCGCAAGGACGCGAGCAACTGATGGAGAAGACAAGCGAGTGGCAACGGCTGACGCGGGCCATGGGCTTGATTCTGGAACCGGGCAGCGCGCTTAAAGGCGAGGAGGCTTGAATATGTTCAAGCGCAAGCGCAGTGCGGAAGATTTCAAGGCGGAGATTGAGGCGCATCTTGCGCTCGAAGCGGACGAGCTTCGCGAAGAAGGCGTGGACAGTGACGATGCGCAATGGAAGGCGCGCCGCGAGTTCGGCAATGTGCGTCTGGCGCAGGAGCGCTTCTATCTGAAAGGCCGCTGGGCTGCGCTCGATAAGCTGATGCGCGATTTGCGGTTCGGCTTGCGGTCGCTGCGGCAGAGTCCGGGATTTGCGGCTACGGCGATTTTGACGCTGGCTCTGGGCATTGGCGCGAATACGGCTGTGTTCAGCGTAATGAATGCGGTGCTGCTGAGGCAACTGCCGGTGACGGATCCGCAGCGGCTGGTGTATTTGCGCACTTCGAATCCGCCGCGCGGCACCGGGACAATCGACTCCAATGAGACGTTTTCTTATCCCGTTTACGACGCGCTGCGCAAGCAGAACGGCGGGCTCTCGCCGGTAATTGCGTTTGTGCCGCTGTCGGGCAGCAAGGTTGCGGTGCGCGTGGGAGCGGAACCGGAAGAAGCCGAGGGCGACATGGTGAGCGGCACGTTCTTCTCCGGGCTGGGTGTTAGCCTGCCGCTGGGACGAGGCTTCAGCGAAGACGATGAGACGAAGAGCGCGCCGCTGGCGGTGATCAGCTACAACTACTGGACGCGGAGGTTTACGCGCGACCCGGATGTGCTGGGGAAAACGATGTATGTGAACGGCGTGCCGATGACGATTGTGGGCGTGGCCGGAGCGGGGTTTGAAGGCGTCGAGGCGGGCGGATCGACGGATTTCTGGATTCCGCTGCAGAACCGGCGGGAGCTGAATGCCTGGGGCAATCCTCCGGATGATGGAAAGCTCTACATGGCGGACGGTACCTGGTGGTGCCTGCGGCTGATTGGACGGCTGACGCCAGGCACGAGCAGGACGCAGGCGCTGGCGCAATTGCAACCGCTGTTTCAGACGGCGGCCTATATTGGCCTGGGCGGCAAGCCGATGCCGGGCGAGAAGCCGCCGGTGCTGAGTCTGGCGGATGCGAAGAGCTTTCCCGGTTACGACGCGATGTTTGGCAACCCGCTACGCATCCTGATGGCGATGGTGGGACTGGTGCTGCTGATTGCGCTGGCCAACGTGGCGATGCTGCTGATGGCGCGCAATGCGGCGCGGCAGCGGGAGTTCAGCGTGCGGCAGGCACTGGGCGCGGGTCGCGGCGAGTTGCTGCGGCAATTGCTGGTGGAGAGCTTGATCCTGGTGACGGCGGGCGGCGCACTGGCGTGGGGGTTCGCGCTGATGGTGACGCGACTGCTGGGACGCTGGGCGCGGATTGAGTCGAGCCTGGCGCCGGACCGCACGGTGATGCTGTTTACGCTGGGTGTGCTGGTGATTGCGGCGCTGCTGTTTGGCCTCGCGCCATTGCGCGTGGCGCTCGCGGGCAAGGCGGAACTGGCGCTGAAGACTTCCGCGGCCACCTCGAATACGAATGCGGGAAAATCGCGCATGAGGCGCTTGATTGTGGCGCTGCAAATGACCATGTGCGTGGTGCTGCTGGTGGGTGCGGGCCTGCTGCTGCGTACGCTCCGGAATCTGGAAATGACTCCTCTGGGTATGGACGTGAACGGGCTGGTGGTCTTCGGCGTGAAGCCGAATATTCCGTCGCTTGAGGTAGGACGGGCCTTTTATGTGAACCTGACGAACAAGCTGCGCATGCTGCCAGGCGTGGAGTCGGTGGCTTTGATGGAAGAACGGATCGGGTCGGGATGGTCAGACAACAGCGCCATGATGGTGGACGGTAGGCTGACCGATGTCATAGGTGGTGGATCGGGAACCGTGCGCAGCAATGTGGTGGGGCCGGATTTCTTTCGCACGCTGGGCGTTCCAGTGCTTTCAGGACGCGATTTTGCTGATTCAGACACCGCGTCGTCGCCGCACGTGGGCATCATCAACGAGGAATTTGCAAAGCGCTTTTTGCCAGGAGTGAATCCGCTGGGGCATACGACCGGACCCGACAATGGGACGTACACAATGACCATCGTGGGCGTGGTGAAGAACCACAAGTATCGCAGCATCGACGAAGAGCCGATTCCGATGGCGTGGTATGAGTACGCACAAATTCCGATGGTGGGGCCGATGGACGTAGAGATGCGGGTGCATGGCGATCCTCTGGCAATTTTGCCGGCGGCGCGCAAGGCAGTGCAGCAGATTGACCCGAACCTGCCGCTGATTCGGCCGATGACGCAGCGCGCGCAGTTTGAAACGACGATTGCAACCCAGATCATGTTTGCGCGGCTGGCGGGGTTCTTTGGATTTCTGGCGGTGGTGCTGGTGGCCACTGGGCTCTACGGAACGCTGGCCTACCGCGTGAGCATGCGGACGGCGGAGATTGGCGTGCGCATGGCCGTGGGCGCGCGGCGCGGGCAGGTGGTGTGGATGATCTTGAAAGACAGTTTGGTGCTGACTGTGGCGGGCGTGGCAATGGGGGTTCCGCTGGCGATGCTTGTGGGTCGCGCGCTGACTTCGTCGCTCTATGGCGTGAAGCCGCTGGATGCGGTGACGTATTTGCTGGCGATGGCGGGAGTGGCTGCGGTTGCCCTGGCGGCAAGTGCGATTCCTGCGCGGCGCGCGGCGAGCGTGGACCCCATGCGGGCGCTGCGGACGGAGTAGATTTTCTGTTCGCCGGATTACTGCGCCAGCGCGCGGATGGCGGCCACGCCGGCGCCGAGCAGGGCGGTCTCGTCGTCGGGCGGCAGAATCTCCAGCGAGAAACTTTGCAGCGTGGTCATCTTGACCATGGATTCAATGAGCGGGCGCAGGGTGGTGAGATCGAGAAAGCCGACGTTGTGGCCAGTGAAGTAGAAGCGTCCGGGGCCGGCGAGATGGATGAATGAGGCTGTGGCCGCCGCGAGAGCGCGATGCCAGAGTTCGACAAACTCGCGGCAGCGCTGGTCGCCTTTTTTGGCCTGGGCGAAGACTTCTTCCGGTTCGAGATCGAGAAAGCGCATGCGCATGGCGCGGTAACCCATGATGCCTTCCAAATGGCCGACGCCGCCGCAGCCGCAGAATTTCTCTTTGGGATCCAGGGTGACCGTGATATGGCCGCCCTCCCATACACCCTCAAAATAGGGCCAGCGGCCGTAACCGATACCGTTGCCGATGGTCCAGACGCGGGTGAGTTTGTTGAGCTGGCCGCGCGTGGCGGCTACGCCGGCTGCAATGGCGTCGGCATCGTTAGCAATGTGGACCGGCGCCGTGATGTTGCGCGCGGACAAGGCGCGCGTCAGTTCATCAGCCAGGCGCATGCCTTTGATCTGGGTCAGGTTCGGCGAGTCCTCGACGACGCCGTGGCGGATGATTCCGGGAACGGCGACGCCGATGGCGTCTACGGGAGCGGTCTCGCGGCCGGCCAGTGTTGCGATCTGTGTGGCAAGAAGCTCGACCAGCTCGCTGCCGGGCATGGCAGCCAGTGTGTCAAGCTCGGTCGAGTCCGTGGGGTAGCGGATGGTGCCGTCGGAAAGGCGCTGGTCAAGAAGCCGGCCGGCCACGATGTGTTCAGTGATTACGACGCCGATAGCGGTGGTCATTGGAGTTACTCCGACTGATAGCGGTGCAGACGGCCCAGGCCGTTGAAGGCAGCGGCCTTGTAGCACTCGGCCAGGGTCGGATAGTTGAAAACGGTGTCGATGAAGTAGTCAACCGTGCCGCCGAGGATCATGACGGCCTGGCCAATATGCACCAGTTCGCTGGCGCCTTCGCCGATGATGTGGACGCCGAGCACCTTGCGCGTGTCGCGATGAAAAACGAGTTTCAATCTTCCCGTAGTATCGCCGCGAATCTGCCCGCGCGCGGTCTCGCGATAGTAGGCCATGCCGACTTCGTAGGGCACGTCTTCGTCCGTCAACTGCTCCTCGGTTTTGCCGATGAAGCTGATCTCGGGGATGGTGTAGATGCCGTAAGGATAGAAACTTGGGTTGGAGCTTGCGGCGTTGTCATTGAAGGCGCGGGATGCGGCGATGCGGCCTTGCTCCATGGAGACCGAGGCAAGCGAGGGAAAGCCGACCACGTCGCCGACGGCGAAGATGTGTTCGACCTTGGTCTGGTAGTGCTCATCCACCGGGATGCGGCCGCGATTGTCGGCTTCAAGGCCGGCGGCGGCCAGGTTGAGATCGTCCACAGCGCCCTGGCGGCCGACGGCGTAGAGCAGTGCATCGCCGGAGACGCGCTTTTTGCTTTCAAGATTCGCCACCACGGTGCCGTCGGGCAGCTCTTCCACGCTCTCCACTTCTTCGCCCAGGCGCAGAGTAACGCGGGCGTCGCGCAGGTGATAGCTGAGCGCCTCGATAATCTCCTGATCGGCGAATTCGAGCAGGCGGTTGCGCTTCTCGATGACCGTGACGCGGACGCCGAGCACAGCGAACATGCAGGCGTATTCCACGCCGATAACGCCGCCGCCGACGACAATGAGGGAGCGGGGCAGCTCAGGCAGGTTGAGTACCTGGTCGCTGTTGACGATGGTGCGGCCGTTGATGGGCACCTTGGGCGAATCTGCCGGGCGGGTGCCGACGGCGATGATGATGCGGTCGGCGTCGAGGGTGGAGTCGGTCTGCGGACCCTCGACGCGGATCTGGTTGGGCCCGTTGAAACGAGCCGTGCCGTGCAGAATGTCGATGCCGTTGCGGGAAAGCTGCGCCTCGGTTACGTCCACTTCCGTTTTAATCACCGCCTGGACGCGGAACGCCAAGTCGGCCATGGAAATTTTTTCCTTGACCCGGTAGTTCATTCCATAGACGGACTTGTAGTTGTAGCCGGACAGATGCAGTACGGCTTCGCGCATGGTTTTGGAGGGGATGGTGCCGGTGTTGATGCAGACACCGCCGACGACCGAGCGCGCCTCGACCACGGCCACGCGCTTCTTCATCTTGGAGGCGGCCACAGCGGCGCGTTGACCGGAAGGTCCGGAACCGATGACGATGAGGTCATATTTAACGGCGCTCATGCGTGTGTCTCTCCAAGGATTTGATGCAGTTCAAGCCGCGAAGGCTCATACCGGACGCGATGAGGCTCCACAACCGGAGGCTATCATGGCGCGCCGCGGGCGGCATGTGCCGATTCTGAAGCGTTGAACAAAAATGCTGCCGGAAACGAATCCGGCAGCATGAAGGAAAGAGCGAGGTTGAGAGTAAAAGAAGCTTGGTGCTGATTGCCTAGGAATGCGCCGAGCGCAAGGTGGTCTGGAACGTCAGCTTGTTCTTGCCCGCAAACGTTCCGCCGGATTGCTTGCCGCCCTCGAGGCGGAACTGGCGGATCATGCCATCCAGGTCGCTGGCGAGAGAGGCTAGATTTTTGAGCGCTTCCACTGCCTCTTCGGCGCCTTGCGCAGTTTCCGTGGAGAGCTGCGAGATTTGGCCGGCTGACTCGGAGATTTCTCCGGAGGCCGAGGTCTGCTCGGTGGCTGCCGTGGCGATGAGGTGAATCTGATGCTCCACCTGCTTGGACGACTCGATGATGGCCTCCAGGCTGCGCCGCGCATGGGCGGTTTCTCCCATGCCTGTTTCCACGGCCGAGCGGCTCTCCTGCATCACCTGTAGGGTGTCGCGGGTCTCATCTTGAATGCTGCGGATGGTTCCGGCAATCTCCTCGGTTGCGCCCTTGGTGCGCTCGGCGAGGCGGCGAACCTCGCCGGCCACAACGGCAAACCCACGTCCATGTTCCCCGGCGCGCGCCGCTTCAATGGCCGCGTTCAGGGCCAGCAGGTTGGTTTGCTCGCTGATCTCCTGAATCACGTTGACGACCTTTCCGATCTCCTCCGAGCGATGCGCCAGCGAAGTCATTTTGTCGGCGACAGAACTGGTGGCGGCGGCGATCTTCTCCATGGTTGAAGCGGCGGACTGCATGACCACGCCGCCCTGGTTGGCGGTCTCGGCGGACTCGCGGCTGGCGTTGGCCGCGGACTCCGCATTGTGGCTGATCTCGCCGATGGTAGCCGTCATCTCCTGCGCGGCAGCGGCAATCTGATTAGTCTTGCTGGATTGCGTGTGCGCGTTGCCGGCGCTCTGCACGGAGCGGGAGCTGATTTCCGTGGTGGCCGCGGAGAGCGTCTCCGCGCCTTGCGCAAACGAGATCAGGACATCGCGCATGGATGCGACGCTGGTGTTCAAGGCAGCGGTGAGGCGTCCAATCTCGTCGTGGCTCAGTTCCTCCACACTGACGGTCAGGTCCTTTTCCGCTACCCGCTCAAGAGCGGCCGTGGCGGCCAGCAGCGGCGGCGCAATCAGCCGGGTAAGAAGCAGCCCGATGAACGCGCACATGCAAACGATAACAAGCGTGACGACGGCGCCGATCCACGAGGCCCGCGCGCTCGAGGTGGTCACGCCCTTGGCATCTTCTGAGCCGAACTTGGCATTGAGATCGAAATCGTCGGCAATGGCCTTCATCGCCGTGTTCAGATTCGACGTGGAAGTGTCCGATGTGAGCAGATCCAGAGCATCGCCCGTTTTTCCGGCGGCCAGCAGCGCGACGGCGCGGCCTTCGGCGTCGAGATACTGATTGAAGTCGTTGGATGCTTTCTCGTAGAGCTCACGTTCCCCGGGGTAACTGATCGTTGCCGCATAGGCCTTCAGGTCCGTCTGATAGGCGTCGAGCGCCTTCTGGCGCTTAGCGCCGTGATTGGCCGAGCATGCCGGCGTCTGGCACAGCAGTAGCTCCAGATCCTCGCTGCGAATGGTGCTCGCCTCTGCGCGCACGCCGTGCAAGGCGATCAAGGCGACTACGGCATTGTCGCTCACATCGAGGCTCTTGGCGGAGATCTCTCGGAAGGTGACAAACGTATAAGCCCCCAGCAGGATGCAGAGGCCGCATACGACGCCGAAGGCGACGGTAAACTTGCGGGCGATGGGAAGGTTGCGAAGCCAGGTCATTTGGGAAGCCCTTTCTCAAGTGGTTCCTGAATTTCATCGGCGCGATCTGACTGGACTTGAGCCATTTTGGCTCGAATGCAAACTTCGACGGGGAACCGCGGACCCTTTGGCGGCCAGAAATGCACGGCGCGAAGGTTGATCTGTCGCCGCCAGGATCGATGAAAGAGTGCGTGCGCGCGGTGCGCGAGGCCGTTCATGCCTTTTGAAGATGCGAAGACATCCTGGCAAGCATCTCGTCACATTCAGCAGTTCGCCCGCGGAATGGATCTTGAGACCTATAGCCACGACGAGAAAAACTCAGGCTGCCGTAGAGCCCAAGATGCTTATCATCAGCGAGGCGGCCGTGCGGTTAAAAGAGGACACAGAGCTTTGTCTTCGAGTTCCGTGGCGCGACCCATCTAGAATGAGGCCACGCCGTCCAGTGTGGCTGCGAGCATAAATACCTAAAGCTTAGGGGACCACGAGCAGGCCCTTCACCCCGTAAGCATTTTCTACCTTGTAAGGCGATCCTGAGGCTTCGCTGATACTGGTCGGCGTCACGGTGTACACATACAGCTCACCGGTTGAATAACTGAGGGCATAGAGGTGATTGCTGTTATCCCAGGCCAGTTGATCGATGGCGACAGACGGCAGCAGCACCGACCCGTAAGACGTAGCGGGAGCGGCTCCATTGAAGTGAAATAACTGCAATCCTGGGTCCCCGGCCACTGCAAGAATCCGGCCCGAGGGAGACATGTCCGTCGTTTTAATCGTGGATATTTCGACCGTGGGCATGTTCTGCCATGTATTCGTGGTCGAGATGCTTCCAGTGTTGTTGATGGTATAGCTGGCCAACTGCTGCGCGCCGTAGTAACCGCAACAACCGGCGAAGCTCTGATTCACCAGGACCACAGCCAAGTGACTGGCGGGATCGGCCTGTACGAACTCTGGAAAGTATTGCCACGGACCGTTGGTAAGGCTTGGATTGGTGGGCGGAACGTTCTCAGTAAAGCTGCTGTTTACTTCCAGAGCGCCGCTGGAGATGCGCGTAAACGTAGAAAGCTCGGTATAAGAGAATCCGGAGAATTCCGGGAAGACTCCATAACCGAATCCGTCGTTGCTGCTGATGGTTGGCACGGAACTCGCCGTTGCGTCGTGATCGGCTGCGCCGTCATATTCAATCGACGCGAGGAAAGTAAACGCTCCGTCGGTTTCCACACGGTATGTTTGCCACGCCGCGCAGGCCGCATAGACGCCGCCGCTTCCCGGAGCACCGTAAAGCTGCACATAAAAGTCATGCCCGGTATGGTCGAAGATGGCTCCCGATGCGTCCGTGTTGCCACATTCAGACCCGTCGTAGCTCTGGGTGTTGATCTCGGATGCCTGGCTGCCGACAGCTCCATCGGATTCGATTTTGTAGCTGTGCAGGTAGTCGGTGCCGACGCTGATCAGATAGCCGCCGTTGTTGCCCTCCATCTGACCGGTGTCTGCGAAGGGAGAACCCTTGACCAGCGTCAACTGGCCGGCTGCGTTCGCGCCGTACACGTTGACGCCCTTGGTTGTTTGGACGTAGACATGGGCCACGGGAGCAACACTGGCTGCCCCTGGGGTCGCGTGCGGGGTTGGAGTCTGAGTGAAGGCTGGCGCGGTTGACAGCAGCGCCAGCGAGAATGCGAGCTTGATGCCGGGAACAATTTGTCTCATGGGTCACTCCCTCTGGTTAGGTGTCGGATCTGTTTCCAGGGTTGCCGTTGGATGGAACGCTTCGGCGGGATATTCGCTCGGAGTGAATGCCGGCTGGCGCGGTTGAATAACGAGTACCGGTACGTTCTGGCCTTTTTGCAATGGGGTAAGCGTGGCCGCATTGACGCGCAACTCCTCGCACCGTAGGCTCAAGATATGGAATTCAAGGTAGTGGAGCTGGAGCGGGAACCGATCGACTTTGACCTGGAGCTGCCGCCGGGAGCGGTGGATTTGGGCGAAGAAGCCCAGCAAATTGGCCAATTGGCCACGGCTGGGCGGGTAGAGGTGCTGCATGAGCATCGCGGGCCCAAGGATATCGTGGCCGACATCCGGCTGAAGGGCAGCTTTTCCGGTAACTTTCAGGTGCCGTGCGCGCGCTGCGTAGAGCCGGTGGAGATTCCGCTCAGCGCGGAGTTTGACCTGATTTTTCGCCCGGCGCAGGCCGATTCCGAGCCCCTGGAAAGATCGATTACAGCGCCGGAGACGGAAATCGGGTATTATCTAAAAGACGGTCTGTTGCTTGAAGATGTGCTGCGTGAGCAGGTGCTTTTGTCCCTGCCGGTCAGGACGCTGTGCAAGCCTGACTGCAAGGGACTTTGCCCGCGCTGCGGTGAGAACCGCAACAGTACGGCGTGTACCTGCGATGAGGGTCCGAGCGACCCCCGCTGGGAAGCGCTGTCTGGGCTCCGCGGCCGGATCAAGTCCTGACATAACCCCCTGATTCGATTCAGGATTTATTGAGGGTGTTCCGCCGGAGCCGGAAGGCCGTTTAAGCCGCGGGTCGCGATCAGCTTCCTGGGGGCTGAAGCGGGCGGAAACACGAAAGGAATTTGTCATGCCTAATCCGAAAAGGCGCCACTCGACGCGCCGTACCGCCAACCGCCGCGCCCACGACTTTTTGACTGCCGTTGGCGTTTCCGAGTGCCCCAGCTGCCACGAGAAGAAGCTCCCTCATCGCGCCTGCCCCAAGTGCGGCGCCTATAAGGGCCGTGTCGTTCTGGACATCAAGGAAGCAGCCAAGTAGTCTGAGCCCTCCATGCTCATTGACATCGCGCTTGACGCCGTAGGTTCCGACAAAGCTCCAGAGCCGGAGATTCGCGGGGCGATTCTCGCCTGCCGCAGTCTGCCCGTGCGGGTCCACCTGGTTGGGCCGGAAGCGGAGTTGCGCGACCTGCTGGATGAACACCTGGAAAACGAAGACCTGCCCATCGTCATTCACCATGCCTCGGAACGCATTGGCATGGAAGAGAAAGCTGCGCAGGCTTATCGCACCAAGAAGGACAGCTCCATGCGCGTCGGCCTCAAGCTGGTGCGCGAGGGCAAGGTTGCCGGTTTTGTGACCGCCGGCAACACGGGCGCCGCCATGGCCACGGCCAAGGGTGTGCTGGGCGCGCTGCCCGGAGTGGATCGACCTGCGCTGGCGACGCCGATGCCGACCTCGAAAGGCAACCCATGCGTGCTGCTCGATGTGGGCGCCAACGTGGATTGCAAGGCGCATAACCTGGAACAGTTCGCCGTGATGGGCGAAATGTATGCGCGCACCGTGTTCAAGGTGAGCCAGCCGCGCGTGGGCCTGCTTTCCATTGGCGAAGAAGAAACCAAGGGCAACGACCTGACGCGCGAGAGCTTTCCGCTGCTCAAGGCGCTGCCGATCCACTTTATCGGTAACGTGGAGGGGCGCGACATTTTCAACGGCCACGCGGACGTGATTGTGTGCGACGGCTTCGTGGGCAATGTGGCTCTGAAAACCAGCGAAGGTATCGGCCGGTTTGTGCGCGATGTGCTGCGCGAATCGCTTACGCGGACGGTCACGGCAAAGGTTGGCGCGCTGCTCTCGCGCCAGGCTTTCAACGATTTTCGCCGGCGGCTGGATTACACCGAATACGGCGGCGCCATTCTGCTGGGCGTGCGCGGGGTGTGCATCATTGGCCACGGCTCCTCGAACGACAACGCCATCTTCAACGGCATTCGCGTAGCCGCGGAGTTCGCCAAGGCCGGCACCAACGCCCGCATCGAGCAGGAGTTTGCCTCGCGGCCGAAGCGCAGCGCTGCGGGCCCCGAAGTCGGCCCCGAAGCCACCATCCAGTAGGGATCTGATGCCTGCCGCCGCAAACCCGAATCTCTCTTTTGACGTATCGGTACTGGAATCGATCTTGGGCCAGTTGGCTTGTCCCGCCTGCCTGGGCGATCTGCGTCTAGCTGACAATCGGCTTGTGTGCGCAGCCTGCGGGCGCAGCTATCCGATTGTGGATGGGATTCCGGTGCTGATTGTGGACCGCGCGCGCGATGCCCACGTTTGAATCTCTGCGAATTCGCTTTTCGGCTTCTCTTTGGTCAATCTACGCTTTATCGGAACGACGGCGGACGGTCGGCGATGGCGGCGCCGCGCTGCATGTTTGGAGCCTCTCCCATGGTGAAGTCAAGCTGCGTTGTGCCGGAGCGCAGTTTCGCAATAGGCAGCCAGGAGTTGGTGTACGCTGCGCCATCGAGCGTGGCCTTCTGCACGTAGATTCCGCTGCCTTGGCGGCTGATGACCAGCGTTCTGTCTCCGTCCAGGTGCAACGTGGCCTTCTCGAACATGGGCGTGCCGATCACCAGGCCGCCCACGCCAGGCACTGCCGGGTAGAGGCCGAGCGCGTCCCAGACGTACACGCCGGAGGTTGCGCCCAGATCGTCGTTGCCGGGAATGCCTTCGGGGGTGGTCTTGAATACCTCCTTGGCAATGCGCGTCACAACTTCCTGCGTCTTCCACGGCTGGCCGGCGAAGACGTAGGCATAGGGAACAACGAAGTCGGGCTCGTTCTCGATGTTGTAGCAGGGTTCGCCCCAGCAGCGCAGCTTCAGGAAGAAACGGTCGAGGCGCGGAGTCACCTTGGCGTCTCCGCCTATGGCGGCAAACAGAGCCGGGTAGTCGAAGGGAACCATGAAAGTGTATTGCCAGGTGTTGCCTTCTTCAAAACCGTACTGATCGGTGCTGACGGGAGCGTCGGGCCGCTTGGGTAGCGAGTGTTCGGGATCGAAGCCGGCCAGCCACGTGCCATCGCTGTTGCGGGGGCGAATCCACCCAGTGGTGGGATCGAGAAGATTCTTCCAGTCCTCGGATTGTTTGAGGAATAGCTTGGAATCGTCTGTGTGACCGATCGCCTTTGCGAACTGGGCGATGGCAAAGTCGTCGCTCGAGTATTCGAGCGTGCGCGAGGCGTCGATAGAGTCTTTCTCGGCTGGTGAGTAGCCGAGTTTGAGATAGTCCGCAAGGAATGGCCGCTCGGAGTTGTTGTGCGGGCCCATGCCCGGTTGGGTTCCGGCTTTGACCATGTATTTGAGCGCGGTTTCTATGTCGAAGTCGTGCGCGCCAAAGGCATAGGACGAGGCGAGCACAATGACGGGCGAATCGCCGCCCATGACGTAGGTGACGTCGTTCGCCGCGGGCCAGCGCGGATACCAGCCGCTCTGCTCGGCGTCATTGACCAGCGATTGCATCATGTCTGACTCGCGCGCGGCGTCAAGCAGCGCCTGAAGTTGCACAGTGTTGCGATAAATGTCCCAATCGGAGTAGTTGGCGTACTGGGCCTTCTGTTTGGTTCCGTCGAGAGAGTGGACTTTGTCGTCGAAGCCGATGTAGTTGCCGTCTCGATCGCTGAACAGCGTGGGAGAAAGCAGCGAGTGGTAGAGGCCGGTGTAGAAGATAGTGCGCTGATCGGCGGTGCCACCTTCTGCATCGACGCGGCTGAGCAGATCGCTCCAGGTGCGGCGTGCGTTGGCATGAACGCTGTCGAAATCGAAAGCGGGGATTTCGTCGCGGAGATTTGCCTCGGCGCCAGCTTGGCTTACAAATGAAACTCCCACCTTGAGCACGATCTCATGCTCCCTGCCGAAGTCGAGCCATGCGCCGGTGTGCTTGCCCTTGGCTGTTTTTTCATCGTTGAGGACGGCATCGTCCTGCCATAGCCTCGAGGTCTTATAGGGCTTGTTGAAATGACCCGCAACGTAGAGCTTGTAATGCGAATTGGACGAGCAGAAGCCGCCGGCGGAAACTGAGCCGGCGAAGGAATCGGCGGATGCAAGCTCGATCTGGTTGCCGTAGGCTTCATGGCCGGCCTGTTTGGCTACGTTGGGCTCTTGCGTGTTGGCGCTGGAGCCGGCGTTGACCAGCAGGCGCGCGTCGGTTCCAGTGGGAAAAATGAAGCGGGCGATGCCGGAGCGCTCGGCGACGGTGATCTCGACGCGGACTCCGTTGCCGAGAGTGACGGCGTAATAGCCGGGATGCGCTTCTTCATTGTTGTGGTCGAAGGCCGCGGCGTAAGGACCGATGCCGGAGCCGGGGCTGGAAGTCAGCTCGGCGGTCGAGGGTAGCACGGCGAAGTCGCCATAGAGCGGGCAACCGGCGCCGCTGACATGCGTGAGGCTGAAGCCGGTGATCTGCTTCTCGTGGTAGATGTACCAGGCATCGGTATTGGTGTCGGGACTCCATTGGATCATGCCGAACGGGAGCGTCGCGCCAGGGAAGGTATTGCCGCCGCCGTCAGTGCCGATGACGGGATTGACGGCGGCGTAAGGTGTGG
The DNA here is from genome assembly GCA_036489415.1 of Occallatibacter sp. Taxonomy (GTDB): domain Bacteria; phylum Acidobacteriota; class Terriglobia; order Terriglobales; family Acidobacteriaceae; genus Telmatobacter. The sequence continues at coordinate 95,016 of DASXFS010000024.1, forward strand.
ACGCGGTTTGCGCCGCGCAGAGAACAGCAGCGGTTAGAACCACGGGAACCAGAGCGATGCGAAGGGATGCGGCAAGCGGCATGATGGGCGTCCTCGGATGCGGAAGTTGCGCAGTCAAAACAATTTTTTACAACCACACCATCGTAATCCCTTTGTTTGGTGGACACGGCGGCAAGTGGAATGAAAGGGGTGGATGCTCAGCGGCGGCTCGCGCGTCTTGGGAGCCCGTAGCCGGCGAGCAGCACGAACAAGATGTAGACCACCTGCATTGCAAGGCGGACGTGCATGCCGGGGAACCGGAATCCTTCAATAACTTTTCCGGCGGAATAGATGTTGGCGGGAAAGATGGCGACCATCATGATTGAAATCCAGAAAGCGGCAGCGCGGCGCACGCGGGGCACAAACAGGCCGATGGCTCCGGCGACTTCACAAATGCCGGTGAACACCGCGAGAAACAACCGCGCCGGAAAGACGGATGGGATGATGCCGGCCGTAACACGCGCATGAAAAAAATGGAGCAGGACGCCGGAAACCAGCAGCGGCAGCGCGACCAGGACTCTCAAAACCACCTGCGCGGTTCCGAAGCTCGCATAGCTTCCGCGTGCCAGGCCGAAGAAGACCACGATGGTGAGGCTGAGCAGCGACATGGAGACGGCGTAAACCATGCGGCAGTTCGCTCTTTCAGCGCCGGTTGTAGAAGGGCATGACGATCATGAGGGCAAAGCCGATGGCCGCAGCCAGGGCCAGCGCGATAAGGCTGTAGATGACCGCGAGGTTCGGTCCTGGCGACTGCGGCTCCTCTTCTTCGGCCTGTTCTTCGACCCGTTCTTCGACCCGGTGCGGCGCGGGTACCTGGCCTTGCAGTTCGCGGTCGGGGTCACTCATATTTCAGCGCCTCTACGGGGTCCAGTTGCGCGGCGCGCGTGGCCGGGACGGTGCCGAAGATCACACCCACAATCATGGCCGAGGTGAGCGCGATGACAACCGACCAGGGAGTGATGGGGATGGCGAAGTCGGTGAACAGGCGCACGGACAGCGGCAGCGTGAGCCCCACGATGGTGCCCGCGATACCGCCGGTGAGTGAGATGATGACGGCCTCGGTCAGGAACTGCAGCTTGATTTCGCGCCGCGTGGCCCCCAGCGCCTTGCGGATGCCGATTTCGCGCACGCGGGCGCGCACGCCTGCCAGCATGATGTTCATAATGCCCACGCCGCCTACAGCCAGTGTGACAAAGGACACCGCAACAAGCAGCAGCGTGAGCGCGGTCATAATGCTCTTGGCGACAGAGAGATATTCCTGGAGGGTCTGCGCCTTGTAGACCGAGTCCGGGCGATGGCGCGCGTGAATAATGCGCACGATTTCTTTGGCTGCGTCGGTGACTTCGTCCATGTTGCGCATGGAAAAGTAAATCTGCTGCACATTTTCCGACCCGGTGAAGTAGCGGGCGACGGAGTAGGGAATGAGCACGGTCTGGTCTTCGATTTCAGAATTGCCGAAGTCGGGCACGGCCTCTTTGAAGACGCCGATGATAGTGAAGGGGATCCGGCTGATCTCGAAGGTCTGGCCGACGGCGGCGTCATCGCTGCCAAAGCGCTCCTTGGCGAACAGTTCGCTGACGACGGCGCACTCGATGTGAGCGGCGTCGTCTTCATCGTCGAAGAAGCGGCCGTCTGGAACCAGCAGGTTGCGGATGTGTTGATATTGCGGACTGACGCCAAGCACCAGCGTATCCTTGGTGACGCCGCCGCCAAAGTTGATGCGGTCGTGCATTTGAACGATGGGCGAGGAGTATTCGACGCCCGGCAACTGGGCGCGGACGGCTTTTTCGTCTTCGCGCGTCATGGAGTCGTTGTAAAGCACGCGCTCCGCGGCCGTGGCGCCGCCGCCGGAGTATTCAAGCTCAATGGCGTTGGTTTCGATCTTCTGCAACTCCTGCTGCACGAATTCCTGCCCGGTGAGGCCGATGGTGATGACCAGGATGACCGATGCCGTGCCGATGACCATGCCCAGCGCGGTAAGCGCAAAACGCATTTTGCTGGCCCGAAAGCTGTCCATCGCCAGCTTCAGCGTCTCGCTCCATAGCATGGTGCGGCGCGCGCTCAGAAGCGTTTGCTGAAATGCGTTGTGGCGGGCCTGGTCGACGGGGTTCATGAGTTCCTATGGATTTGTTTGGTCCTGAAGATAGAGATGCGCCAAGGGCGGTTGCGGCTTCCTCATTTGCCCCATGCGGCCCAATTCTCTTTGCCGGCTTGCTACTTAGCGGCGTAGGTTTCCAGCCACTTCAGCTCCTCGCGCAGCTTGATGTAGCCGTGCCAGGGGTTCTTGGGCAGGCCATGGCCTTCGCCGGGGAAGACGAGAAAACTGTGCGGAATGCCCAGCGACTCGAGAGCCCGCTCCATCGTAACCCCCTCCAGATAGCTTACGCGTATATCCGCGTCGCCCTGCACAAGATGAGTAGGGGTTTTGACCTTATTGAACTGGAACAGAGCCGCTTCGCTCTGGTAGAGAGCGGCGTTTTCCCATGGCCGGCCGCCCAGATACCAGGCGTCGTCCCAGGTTTCGTCGTCGTTGCCCCAGTTGGCCGCGTGCTCCACGGCTCCGGCTCCGGTGACCGCGGCCTTGAAGCGCGTGGTCTGGGTAATGAGCCAGTTGGTCATATAGCCGCCATAGCTGTAGCCGCCGATGGTGAGGTGGTCAGGGTCGGCATAGCCGTCCTTGACCAGCGCATCTACGCCTTCCAGAATGTCGCGGCCAGGCTTCGAGACCAGGTGCGGCGCAATCTCCAGCATGAAGTCGTCGCCATATCCTGAGGACCCGCGGTAGTTGGGGCGGAAGACGAGCCAGCCGTTGGTGGCGGCCAGCGTGGCCCAGTCATACCAGTCGGCGCCGAAGCGGTTGCCGTCTGCGTCCGCCGGGCCGCCGTGGATCAGCGTCAACATGCGCAGGTGCTTCGCGTCCTTATGCCCGGGCGGAAAAATCAGCACGCCCTCGACGGTGCGCCCGTCGTCGGCTTTCCAGGTGTAGGGCTGCCACTCCGGCTGCGCGCGCTGGGCAAAGATGGGGTTGAAGCTGGTCAGCTCCGTCAGCTTGTCCGGATGCAGCGGGTCGGCGGCGAGATAGACCTGCGTGGGCCGGTTGATGGCGGAGTGGCGGATCACAATGGTAGCGGAGTCGTGGGCGGACTCCAAGCCGGCGTAGCTTCCTGCGAGGCCGGGAAGTTTGGTAGCCTTCTCGCCTTCGACAAGATAAAGCTGCGTCTCGGTGCCCTTCAGGCCCGTTGCCACTTCGCGGCCATCGGGCAGTAAGGCAAAGCTATCCCAAGATCCGTCAAAGCTCGCGCCTAACCGCTCCGTCTTGCCGCTCGCCGCGTCCATGCGGTAGAGGCGTCCCTGCACATCGCGATATTTGCCTTCGATGGAACCGGCTGCCGCCTGCACGGTGAAGTGCAGCCAGCGGTTGTCTTTTGACCAAAGGAGCTGCGACTCGACACCCTCGTTGTGCGTCACCTGGCGCGCCTCGCCGCCGCCTGCGGGCACGAAAAACATCTCGTAGTCGGCGGGGTTCTCAATGCGGTGATGCACCGGGCCGGTCTCGAAGGCGATGGTCTTGCCGTCGGGCGAGGGCGCAATCTCGGTGATCGAGATTGCGCTTTTTGCCACGGTCAGTACACCTGGAGGCAAACTGGTCGCGTCGTCCTTTTTGTCGTCGGACTTCTTGTCCGCATCTTTGGTTTCGGCAGCAGCTTTGGCGGGGCTTTCGACCACCAGCGCCCGTGCCAGCGCCGGGGCTACCGCCTGACTCACAAGCAAATCGCCGCGATTCTGCTCGCGCCAGCGGATCACGTCTTTCCACTCCGCCTTCTGCGCCTCTTCCTGCTCATGCGTGAGCGGCGTGGTGACCGAGTAAAAAATCGAAGTCCCATCCGCCGACCAGGCAAACGCATGAACGTCCAATTTTTCTCGATAGAGCGGCAGCGCCTCGCCGCCCGCCACCGGAATCACCCACAGCCGGTCGGCCTTGTTATCGTCGCTGGCCGCCGCGCCATCGTCCCCTGCTGCCTCACCGGACAGCGCGCGGTCGCTCACAAAGGCGATCCACTTGCCGTCCGGGCTCCATTGCGCGTTTTCTTCACTGCCAGAGTGGGTTAGCGGCCGCAGCCCCGCCTGCGCCGTCCAAAGCCACAGGTCGTGCCGGAAGTTGTTGGCCTTCCAGTCCGGAGATTCCGTCGCGATCACCGCAGCCGTCCCATCCGGCGACAGGTGCGCCTCGGTAATCTCCGTCGTGTTCAAGTACTCATCGAGCGTGATGGGCGGCTTCGCGGTCTGGGCCTGCGAAGCAGGCGCGATGAGGCAAAGGGAAGCGCAGAGGGCAATGCAAAAATTGTGCGGACGCATACCAGAAACTATAACCGCGCGACCGTTGGCTTGTAATGCAATTAAGATGGACCAGCAATCGAAAAAAAGGAGGAAACGGTGACACGAGAGGACGCCTTGAAGCTGGCGAATGATTGGGCCGCGGCCTGGAACGCCCATGACCTGGATTTGATCATGACGCATTACGACGATGCCGTGGAGTTGACTTCACCCGCCGCCGAACGGCTGCTTAACGCGGCCGATGGCAGAGTGGTGGGAAAGGCGAACGTGCGAGAGTATTTTCGGCGCGGCCTGGAAGCCTTTCCGGAGCTCCATTTCCGGATTGAAGACGTGCTTTGCGGAGTGAGCAGCGTGGTGCTCTATTTCACGAACCAACGGGGAACGCACACGGCTGAATTTATGGAACTGTCGCCGGACGGAAAAGTAACGCGCGTTGTGGCCAACTACAGCGCCTGAAGCGCCTGCGGCGTTTCCGCATCAACCCAGCCCGGCAAGCTCCGCCGCGCGCGCCCGCGTCCGGCGGACGAACGCCTCATCTTCGGCCGAACCGGCTTCAATCGAATCCAGATTGATCTCCACATTCGCCAGCGCGCCCTTGATCGCCGCTCCCGCGAGCGCAATCGCCGTAGTCAAATCGGACTTCATCATCGGGCTGGTCATTGTCCGCAAGTTGGCGGCAATGCCCGCGATCTCCGCCGCGCGCTCGGCTACGCCCAGCGGCACGCTCGAAGCCTCGCGCAGCGCCACATTGATGAGGCTCTTGCCATCGGCCGATTCCTTCGCCGCCTTGTAGGCCTTCATCACTGCGTTGTAGGACTCGGCATCCGCGTCGATGGCCGCCTTCAGCTCTTCGCGCAAGCCCGTGAGCCGCGCGATCGCCTCGCTGAGCTGAGTCTCGTATTGCATGTATGCCTTCTTGCCGCGCGACATCGACGCCACCATGCAGGCGAGACCCGCGGCCATGGCGCCGCTGGCCGCCGCCGCGCTGCCACCACCAGGAGTAGCCGTTGGAGCGGCCAGTTGCTCGATAAAAGATTCGACTCCCGCGCGCAATCCGCCCACGGCCATCTTGCCTCCCATCACCGCTGCCAGCCGGTTCTCGAGGATGAGCGAAGAATCGAAGCCCTCCAACTGCAGAAACCATTCCGCCGCCTGCTCCAAGGCTTGCTTCGGAATCAGCCCCACAATCTCGCTCGACACCGGCATCACGCCGTAGCGCGCCGCCTCGCGCTTCACAAACTCAAACACGCGATGAATCGGCGTCTGCTCAAAATCGGTGAGGTTCATGGAGACCTGCGCCATGCCGCGCACCAGGAAGCCCGCGCCCTTCACAAATCGCAAACCGCCGGAGGAGAAGCGCACCGCCTTGGCAATTTTCTTGGCGATTTCAACGTCAGCTGTATTCAGGAAAATGTTGTAGGCGATGAGCGCCTTGCGCGCGCCCACGACGGTTGCGCCGGCTGTGGCGTGCAGGCTGGCCTCGCCAAAGTCCGGCATCCGCGCCGGGTTCGTCGCAATGTCGTCGCGAATGCCTTCAAACTGGCCCTTGCGAATAAACTCCAGATTTTGCCGCTCAGGCCGGGTGGCTGCTGCTTCATACAGGTAAACAGGAACGCCGTAGCGCTTGAAGATTTCAGCGCCCGCGGCCTTGGCCATGGCCACGCAATCGGCCAGCGTCACGCCGTCAATGGGGATAAACGGCACCACATCGGCCGCGCCCATGCGGGGATGCGCGCCCTTGTGCGTGTTCAGATCGATCAGCTCGGCGGCCTTGCCCACGCCGCGAATGGCGGCTTCCTGAATGGCCTCGCGCTCGCCGGCAAGCGTAATGACGCAGCGGTTGTGATCGGCGTCCATCTCCCGGTCGAGCAGGTAGACGCCCGGAATCTTCATGGCTTCGACGATCGCATCGACCTTAGCCGCGTCGCGGCCTTCGGAGAAATTAGGAACGCATTCAACCAGCGTGCTGGGCATGAGCAAAAGGATAGCGGGGGCAGGGCGATCCCGCAAACCCGAGAAACATCCACTGCCATTTGCAGATAATTTCCCTTCACCGGCGCATAATCCAGATAGAAAGGTCGAGGGGAGAATGCACTGACGCTTCCCTCCGCATCGCGGCCCGGAACGTCAGACGATAAACCAGGGGTTAAGTTTCCCGAAGCACCCACCCCCTAAGGCACTTTTACCCATATCACCATGAAAACAATCATCTTAAGTAGAAAATAATCCACTTTACCCCATCGAAGCAAAGAACTTAGCTATTTTCGGATTTTCTCGCTTTTCAAAAACAAAGGACTTACGGCATGCTTTGGTCGGCAAGATCGCCGGTTTCCGCTGGCCTTGCCGCCATAGCTTTCCCCGTCCGCAGGTAGTATCTTTTTTAGCGGCCTCGGCGGAGCTTCAGTTCATCGCCGCAGAGAGCTCGGGAGGGCAGGCATGGCCACGACGACAACTTCGACGATTCGCGCGCCGCGCGGAAACCTGTTGCGCTGCAAGGGCTGGCAGCAGGAGGCAGCGCTGCGCTGCCTGATGAACAACCTCGATCCGGAAGTGGCCGAGCGGCCCGCGGACTTGGTCGTCTACGGCGGTATTGGCCGTGCCGCGCGCAACTGGGACTGTTTCCACGCCATCGTGCGCGAGCTGGAGCAGTTGGGCAGCGAGGAAACGCTGCTGGTGCAGTCAGGCAAGCCAGTGGCCGTTTTTCCCACGCATGAAATGGCGCCGCGCGTGATCATCGCCAACTCGAATCTGGTGGGCAAGTGGGCCAACTGGGAGCATTTTCACGAGCTCGACCGCAAAGGCCTGATGATGTATGGACAGATGACGGCGGGGAGTTGGATTTATATCGGCACGCAAGGCATCTTGCAGGGTACGTTTCAGACGTTTGCCTCGCTCGCGGACCGCCATTTTGGAGGCTCTCTGAAGGGCAAGTTGGTGGTGACGGGCGGGGTGGGCGGCATGGGCGGCGCGCAGCCGCTTTCCGTCACGCTGAACGACGGCGTTGTGCTGGCCATAGACGTGGACCGCAGCCGCATTGAGCGCCGCGTTGCCACACGCTATTGCGACACGCTGACCGAGGACCTGGATGAGGCGCTCACGTTGTGCGAAGCTGCTCGGCGCGAAGGGCGAGCGTTGTCCGTCGGATTGGTTGGCAACTGCGCCGATGTGCTGCCGGAGATCGTCCGCCGCGGCGTTCAGGTAGATGTGGTGACGGACCAGACCAGCGCGCATGATCCGCTGAACGGTTATCTGCCACAGGGGTTGACTTTAAGTGAAGGAGCGGAGCTCCGGCAGCGCGATCCGGAAGAGTATGTGCGCCGCTCCACGGCCACCATGGTGGTGCATGTGAATGCGATGCTCGCATTGCAACGCGCTGGCGCGGTCACGTTCGACTACGGGAATAACATTCGCCGCTTTGCTTTCGATGCGGGGTGCATGGATGCGTTTCTTATTCCCGGTTTTGTGCCTGAGTACATTCGCCCGCTGTTCTGCACGGGCCAGGGGCCGTTTCGCTGGGTCGCACTGTCGGGCGACCCAAAAGACATTGCGCGAACGGATGAATTGGCGTTGGAACTCTTTCCTGAAAACGAGATTTTGACGCGCTGGTTAAGATTGGCGCGTGGCCGATTCGCCTTTCAGGGATTGCCCGCGCGCATCTGCTGGCTGGGCTACGGCGAGCGCGCGTGCATGGGCGAGGCCATGAATGACCTGGTACGCAAGGGCGAGCTGTCCGCGCCCGTGGCTATTGGGCGCGACCACTTGGACACAGGTTCCGTCGCCAGCCCCTATCGCGAAACGGAAAAGATGCTCGACGGCTCAGATGCCGTAGCCGACTGGCCCATTCTGAACGCGCTACTCAATACGGCGTCTGGAGCCACGTGGGTCAGCTTTCATCATGGCGGTGGCGTGGGCATGGGCTACTCGCTGCACGCAGGCCAGGTCACTGTGGCCGACGGCACAGAATCTGCTGCGCAACGCATTCGCCGCGTGCTCAACAACGATCCCGGCCTCGGCGTAGTTCGCCACGCGGATGCGGGTTACGAGTTGGCCCAGAAGACTGCACGCGAACGCGGCATCCATATCCCCATGGCGGAGAAGTAGCTGTGGGGAATTATTCGTGTCCCAGACGATTGGGTGCCCCATCCTTTCCGCGCTTTTTGCGGAAAGGGTGGGAGATCGCTCCGCTTTGTTGCTAATCTCCTAACCATGACTCTCTGCATCGTCAACATCGGCCAACTCGTCACGCTTGCCGGACCGCCGCGTCCGCGCGTCGGCAACGAGCTTAGCGAACTCAGCATCATCGAAGACGGTTTGCTCATCATCGAAGACGGCCGCATCACTGCTGCCGGACCCTACGCTGAACTTAAGAGCAAAATTCCGCCGCACGCAGTGCTCATCGATGGGCAAGGCCGATGCGTGACGCCGGGCTTTGTCGACGCGCACACGCACCTGGTCTTCGCAGGCAATCGAGCCGCGGAGTTCGAGCAGCGCATCGCCGGAGCCACCTATCAGCAGATCGCCGCCGCCGGAGGGGGGATTCTGCGCACGGTCGCACTGACCCGCGCGGCTAGTGAGGACGAACTGCTCGTCGCGGCGCGCCGCCATCGCGACTGGATGCTGCGCTCCGGCACGACGACGCTGGAAGCGAAATCGGGCTATGGTCTCGATCGCGCAACAGAAATAAAAATGCTGCGCGTACTGCAACGCCTCAATGAAGAGGGGCCAGTCCGCATCATACCCACGCTGCTGGCCGCGCACACGGTTCCACCGGAGTTTGCCGGTCGCCGCGACGAGTACCTGCGCTTTGTCGCCGAAGAGCTCATTCCTGAAGTTGCCGCCGCCAAGCTCGCGCAGTATTGCGATGCGTTCTGTGATGATCACGCCTTCACGGTGGAAGAGTGCCGCACGGTGCTCAGCGCCGCGCGCACCAGTGGCCTAGGCCTGCGCATCCATGCGGAACAGTTTCGACCCGGCACCGGCGCTGCGCTGGCTGCGGAACTCGGCGCAGCAACCGCCGATCATCTGGAGACGGTGGAAGAAGAGACACTGCACAAACTTCGCAATGCGAACGTGCAACCTGTGCTTCTACCGGGATCTGTTTTTTGTCTCCATCGTACGGAGTACCCGCCGGCGCGGGCCATGGTCGATGCAGGCCTCGGCATCGTGTTGGCAACGGACTTTAATCCCGGCTCATCGCCAGTTGCTTCCATGCCGTTCATGCTTTCACTTGCGTGCCTGCAAATGGGTCTCATGCCAGCCGAAGCGCTCACGGCGGCAACCATCAACGCTGCGTGTAGTCTTGGCCTCGGTGGCGAAATTGGCTCGCTTGAAGCGGGCAAGCAGGCTGACTTTCTCATTCATGAATGCACGGATTACCGCGAACTCGCCTACTTCATCGCCGCGCCGCTGCGCCCACGCGTGTTTATCGCGGGCCGCGAAGTGACCGCATAGTCGCAGTTCAAACTGGCTTTGCGGGCCAGTTGGGCACGATGCGAATCAAATCAAGGCCGCCCAGATCTTCAACCACGAAAGCTTGAGCGCTGGCAGGCACAGCAATGATGTTGCGCACCGGCAGATCGACGGGTTCAAAACTCGCGCTCACAACGCGTCCCGCGCCGTCAGCCGCGAACAAATAAGACAGCCCGTCAGCAGACTCGCCTTTGGCGCGCAGTGTATCGCTCGACCGGCTACCCGTGACCGGCACCCGCTCGACGCGAAAATATTCCACATCGATGAGAACCGTTCGATCGGTAAGAACTTTGGGCGGAATCTTGCCTGCACGGGTTGTGAGGCGCGTGGCTTCAAGGGATTTGTTGATGTGCAATTTGCGCGGCCGGCCGTAGTCAAACATGCGATAGGTCAGGTCGCTGTATTGCTGGGTCTCCAGCAAAACCGATCCCGGCCAGATGGCATGAACCGTTCCAGCGTCCACAAAGACCATGTCGTCAGCCTCGACCGGCACCATGTGGAGGCTCTCTTCCAGTGTGCCGTCGTGGATTTGGGCTTTGACCTGGTCGAGCGTCACGCCTGGCTTGAGCCCGGCGGCCACCTGCGCTCCGGGCTCGGCGGCCAGCGTATACCAGCATTCGGTTTTTCCGCGGGGTTCACCATACTTCTGCGCCATTTTGTCGTCCGGGTGTACCTGCACGCTCAGCTTTTCACGGGCAAAAATCGTCTTGATCAGTAGCGGAGAACTGGATGCTTGCGTTGCTGATCCAAGCAGTGCCTGCGGCGCCGCGGCAAACAGCGAGCCGAGCGTCTGGCCCGCATGAGTCCCAGTGGCAATGACGCAGTCGTCTCCCGTAAGCCAGACTTCTCCGATCGGATCGCCCTGCGCGATGTGGTCATACCAGGGCCGCAAATCCTGATAGCCCCAAATGCGGACGACATATTGAGGCTCGATGCGGAACGGCGAGATCGGCGAGGATTGGGCTTGTCCAGTTTCACTCATGGGTCTGGTTCTTTCCTTGGCAGAAATCTAGGTCGAAATTCAATTACTGGCCTTGCTCTGGGACGAACAGGCCACTGGAACTATTGAATCACGCCACACCTCTGTGCCAATAGGCCAAGGCAGCCCGAACGATGAACGGGAACGCAGTGAGGCGATCGGCGCCATGAAAATTAATTGAAAGTGCTTGCAGCGCGGCGAGTTCCGAACTCAGCCGACCTATCTGCCGACAGAGCGGCTCGAAGATCTCCGGACGGCGGTTGCAGAAGAAGCCTTCATTGCGCCTTGGCGAGCCTGCGAATCAGGATTCAGCGGAGCGGGTCTGCGCATCCAGCTTCGCTGAAGCAGGAACGCTCCCATTCGATGGGAAGTTACCTTCTTCCGTTCTTTGCGCGGGATGAAGCAATCGCTCGCTCAGCGCATGGCTGATGACAGCGCGCTTCACGTCCTCGACCGGCATCGGGGCGATGACCGTCATGCCGCCGATCAACGTGCTCAAATCAAGATACGACTTGCGATTCGCATACAGAAACTCGAGAGGATATTCCGGCTTGCGCGCGCGCGCCTTCTCCGGGTCCGCATCCAGCAGGTAACTGATGCGAGGCCGGGGAATCAACTTCATGACCAGTTTCACGTATGCCCAGATCAACGGGTTGTGCAATTTTAGATTGGCGAACTCGTCGTACATATACCGATCGAAAATAATGAGGTCCACTCCGGAACGCAGGGCTTTTTTTACGGCTTGCCGGGTCGATATGGCGTCAACAAAATAGAGGAACAGCCGAACGCAGGTCATGGGAAACGACTGCACATTTTTGTCGCGCCGGTTGACGGGCGCGGAAGGCGAGCCTATGCCTTTGTCGCCTTTGAATACCTTGTGGCCGGCATTTTCGCGCAGCCAGGTCAAGCGAGAAATTTCGTCCCAGAAGCGTATGGTTACAACGCGACGGCCATCCTGTTCAAAGAGCGCGCGAAGGGCTTCGATCTGCGTACTCTTTCCCGCGCCATCGATACCGGAAAAACTTACAAGGTTAGTGCGAACTTTCTTTTCGACTGCTGACATCGCTATGCTCCACGGTTTATTGGAATCTTTTCAACCGGATGTCAGTTGGGCCGGCTGGGGCTTGACCGGGAAAGCCCCACGACAGTTCCAACGGCAATTGCTGCGCCGACCACGATGCTCACCCTGATCAAAATGGCGCGCGCCCGCCGCTGTTTTGCTGGTGCAATCGCAGCTCCCGCGGGTCTGGACGCTGCAACGCCGGAAGTGTTCTCGAGCGGCGCCGCAGCTGTGCCGACAGGCTTTGTGGGGCTGTTCTGTTGCGGCTCCGGGTTTGGTTGCGCAGTGCCGGGCTGTGCAGTCTGGTCTGCACTGGCGGGATTTTGCGGCTGAGTTGGGTCAGCAGGCGCTCTCTGGGCCTGCTGGCTGCTGAGTGTTTGTTGGGATTGTGCCGCGGCAGTTTCCGCCAACGGCATCGCGAGGAGTAAGACCAGGAAGCCGGCGATCTGTTTTCTGAACCGATAACTTGAGATTCTCATTCATCCCTCCTGAACTTGCGCATCCTGCACCCAGCGCGGCTACGCCGCATTCTCAGAAGAGCGGTGCGAACTGCCACGCTTGCTCCCATGCAGAGTCCCATCGAGCGGAAGCCGGCGGAAGCTGTTCACCGCATCAGCATTCGTGTCGAAGACTTCAAAGAGGCGGTCCAATCCCGTACGTTCTAGGATTGATCTTTCTCCGTCGGGGATTGCCGCCAGCTTGACGTCGCCATTGCGCTTCATGGCTTCTTCAAGGCAGCACAGCAGCAGGTGGAGAGCCGAGCGGTTCATTTGGCGAACCCTGGAACAGTCGAGCACAACACGGGGACGGTCAACATTCATGCAGCTTTCCAGGTCCTTGAAAAAGAGGCGCCCTTGTTTCGCATTGAATGTTTCCGGCAACTGCTTCACCGCTACAGCGAATATTTGAAGTGTCATATTGCACGTCCTACGATAAATTTGAAGTTCGTTCGGGCAATCAACTCCGACCATTGTCGTTCCCAGTGCGAGGCGAACTGTCAGCCCACGCAAGGCTTCCACAATTGTTCGATCATCCGGTGTTTTCCAAAAGACGCGCAAGCTCGGTTTCCGGATTGCGTATGACGTGGGTCAAGACATTTTTCCCGTACCGGAAGAGAGTGACGAAGTTCGTGTTGTACCAACAGCACTCCGTCATTCGAGGCGACAGGCCGCACATAAACCGCACCTTCTTCAGTCCACCTTCCGGCGCGAGGATTGCCGACACCAGCCGATGGTTCCCATCTAGAATGGTCAGAGGCTCGCTTTCATTGAGGCCGATGAGGATCACGGCGGCGAATCCTGGATCGTCCTCGACAAACCGGTCGCCTATCGAGTCGATCTTTTTAAGAAATGGAGCATCGACCAGGTGACGGCGGGTCCGCATACCTTCGGCAATGTCGTTGATTAAGAAGCTGCCGCGCGCAAGCTTTCTCCACTGGGCGCGAGGGAAAACCCTGATCTGCCCAAGGTCGGCTTCGTCGATTTCCAGCTCGTACCATTCGGTGCCGGCGGGAAGCTCCTTCCACAAGGCAAGATGCCGAATGAAGAGCAGGGCTCGCCGCTTTGCGTTTTCCCCGGCGTCGTCGAAATTAGGGCTCCTCACAACTTGACCCAGGCTCTCGTGATACTCCCGAAATGCCGAAGTGTGGAAGTCGCTCTTCAAGAACTCGGCAATCACCTCGTCCTCAGAGATACGCCGAATCAACCGGACGGGTCGAAAAGTTCCAGATTGCAGTAGTTGCCTTGGACTCGACAACGAATCAACGAGAAACGGCAGAGCCACACAGATAAGCAGAACCGCCATGAGGATCAATTGCACGAAAATCACTTCGCGCAAAGAGGAATGGAAAAAGCAGATGCCCGCAATCACCACGCCGCTGAATACGAACTGCACCCAACTCGTATTGGCGATCTTGTACGACATTTCAAAGGTGATGATGACAACACTGAGCGAGTAGATGATGGTTGTAATTGCATAGAGCGCCAGAAGGTAGGGAAGGTTGTACTTTCCAGCTATCGCGAATCCGGAGCCAAAGAAAGAGGTCCAGATCCACGCGGGTGCGATGCTGAGACCCAATGCCAGGATGGAGCCAGTGCCAAGGACGAGCAATAGAGAGGTTGCAATGACCCGAAGATCCTTTCTCTCGTCTTCTCGAGTGCCCGCGACCAGCGGAAACATGCTGTTCACGACCGACGAGGAAAAAGCAAAGATCACACGGCCAACCATGGCCACGGCAGCATAGAGTCCGGCCTCTCGTGCTGAGAAGAAGTGCTTCACCAGAACGATGTCGCAGTTATTGATGAGCACCTGGCCGGCGAAGAAGATCATGGCGTAAGAGGTTTCGCGGAAAGCGTAAGCAAAGCGCAGCGGGTTCGGCTCTCGACCCGCCAGTTCAGGCGCGATGGTGAGATAGGCGATTGCGACGGCGGCAGAGTTTGCCGCAATGACTCCCTCGACGCCCATGCCGAGCAGGATCAAAAGAAGCGACCCACCGAGGCGAAACGCGCCTTCTGTGACAAGATTGATGGCTAGGCGGCGAAAGCCGTATGTGCCCTGAATATATCCGCGCCGGCTTCCCAGAGGAACGTAGAAAGCCGCGCCTATGGCGAGAAGCGCGACAAGAACGGAACTGGGCAGATTCAGATAATCCGCGATTCCTTTTTGAAATAGAAATAATATGAGCGCGACGAGAAGTCCGCAGCCCCACGCGGCGCGATGGAATCCTCTATAAACCGCTGCTTTGCCTTCGGGAGAACTCTGTTGCGCCACCACTTTTGCGGAAATGATTTGAAAAGAGAGCGTTACCGCGGATACGAGCGTGAGGATGGTGTAAACAACCGTGGCATGTCCGAAGCCCTTGGGACCGAGGAAGCGCGCGACCACGATGTTGTAAGCGAGGTTGATTACGGTCGTCAGGCCGGAGCCCGAAAGCAAGATGACGCTTCCCGAGACAATGCGTGCCTGCAACGTTTTCGTTTTGGGGGTCAAACCATTCACCACACGTTTTTTGGGAAGTCCAGTTTCACGATGCAAGAAATGGCCTGCATCAGCTTGAAATGTATTCGCGGCGTCAACCTATTACGATGCGAAAATGCGCGGTCTGGCTGCTCGGAAAGGGAAAGTGATGCAGTTTTGTGCGGTATTTGTGACAACCCGCGAGGTTCCCCGAGCCTCTAATGAAGTAGCCAATGTTTATGTCTATTCGCGCCAGCGTTGCACTTCTATTTTTCCTTCTGCTGCCTCACGGTTGTACGGGCCCGGATGGAGGCCACGCATTGCCGCTGAAGTATAAGGCGACGGGGAACTCTCCGGAAACAATTGCCGTTTACGAGGCGTGGTTCGGCCATCCGAACCACATGTCTGTCAAAACTGTGGGCTATTCATCGCACGATCCGGCTGAAATCAACAAGCAGATTCGCCAGGCAAAGGAAATGGGCATTTCTGCGTTTGTAGTGGACTGGTATGGGGACAGGGAGCCATTCATCGACAAGAGCTACGCCTTGATGCAGGCTGCGGCTGCTAACGAGAAATTCCAGGTTGCGATGATGTATGACGAGACCCATGAGGACGATGGAGCGACCGACGAGGCCCTCGCGGATTTCACAATGTTCCACGATACCTATCTTTCACTTAAGTCGGCAGGACATCAGGCATATTTGACCTATGAAGGGCGGCCGGTGATCTTTATTTTCCCCACGGCGAAGCACACCGACTGGGATAGAGTGCGCACCATGGTGAACAAGTGGAGTGTTCCCCCGCTCTTGATTTATGAGAATCTGCCCGGCCAGTATGCGGACGCCTTCGATGGCTTCTACGCGTGGGTGCAGCCTGGAGAAAAAGGGTGGGCGGCCGATGGCAGCAACTGGGGAGAGCAGTACCTGAGTCAATTTTATGAAACCATGGGTTCAAAATACCCCGACAAGATTATCGTCGGAGGTGAGTGGGCCAGCTTCGATGACAGCAAAGCTTCCTGGGGTTTGAACCGGCACATCTCTGCGCGATGCGGTCAGACCTTTGCCGACACCTCGAACTTGTGGCGCAAGTATTTTCCACCGGACAATCTTCTGCCGTTCGTCATGATCGCGACATGGAACGACCACGAAGAGGGCACGGCAATCGAGGATGGTATTCCCTCCTGTGGCTCCGGAACTCAGGAGCAGCCTGCAAATCAGCCGGCCGGTAAGTCCGCGGCACCGCAGGGAAAGCCATAGTTGGACAGCGAAGCAAAGGCTTTCCGTGTTGATGTGAGCGTTTGACCTGATGCTGCTTGGGAACGCTGGCCGAGGCATTTTCCAGTAGCGCGTGAATCCGATCCAGCGCAATGGGCTCTGGGTCATCGGAACGATTGCATCCAGCGATTAAGTATGGACAATAAGCATCCTCCGGCTGGCGCCGGAGGATGCTCTCATCTCTATGCCGCCTCGGTTGCGTTGCGGCTCTTATAGGTATCGCCTTGAACTGCGATCATGCCCACTTGAGGGGCCAGCGTGGCTGGTGCGCGGTGAACCCGGTTGATGATCGAAAGTGGCCGGCTACGCACTTCGTCATACACACGTCCCAGATACTCGCCCAGCACCCCCATGCAGAGAAGCAGCAGGCCTCCGACGAAGAACACTGCCGCTCCTACGCCGAAGCCCGCTGTTTCCACGGAGCTGCGGGCAAAGAGCATAGAGAATGCCAGAAGCGCTGACACGCAGCTTGCGAAGCAGAACAACGCGAAGCTAAGCCGCAACGGTTTGTAGCTGAAGCTGGTGATTGCATCCATCGCGTACTTAATCCGGCTCAGGAACGAGAGCTTGCCGTCACCGGCCAGGCGGTCCTGGCGATCGTAGAAGACCACTTTGTTGCGATAGCCGACCCACGCCCGCAGGCCAGGCAAATAGCGGTTTCTTTCTCCCATTTGATTGATCGAGTCAATGACTTTGCGGCTCATGAGGCTAAATATGCCGGCATTGAGAGGTATGGGATAGTCGGAGAGGGTTCCCAGGACACGATAGAAAAGCGGAAAGAGTTTGGCCAGGATCTTGCGGCGTTCCTGGCGGCTTCTTCTTACCGCGACAACGACCTCGGCGCCCTCGCGCCAGGCGTCAATAAGCCGCGGCAGAATCTCCGGTGGATCCTGGAAATCGCCATCCATGAGAATTACGGCAGCACCGTGCGCAGTCTGAAGGCCGGCTGAGATGGCGCCCATGTGGCCCCAATTGCGGGATAGTTCTACTACCACCACATGCGGGTCCAAGCTCTGCAGCCCTCTCAGCAACTCGAGAGAGGAATCGGTGGAACCATCGTTTACATACACAACTTCCCATTGTGTGCGAGCGCTTTCCATGGCGCCCGCCACAGCCTCATGGAACCGCCCAACCAGTTCCTCTTCGTTATAGATCGGCACGACTACCGAAATCATATCCGACTCCTTAATTCAGAATTCTGCTTCAACCAAGGCTTCTTTCTCGTTCTCGTGCGCTCTTACCCGTACAGCAGGCATGCCCGCTTGCGATTCCGGCTTACGGCATCATTCGGGCACTGCCTGAAAAACTCTCACTCTCCAACTCACTTCGGCGGGAGTAAGCACGACGACGTAATGGGCGCTCACCCGCTGCGTCGCCGTAACTTTGTCGTGGTCAATGACCTGCACGTTGTATTCGACATTGTCGGTCAGCTCGATCGACAGGCCTTCCGGCGAGTAGAAAACGATTTGCAGGTCATGAGAAATGTCCTGATAGTGCGTGCGAACGCCCAGTGCGGCTTGCTGCTGGATCGTGTCTGCGAGCTTCTCTTTGGCTGTGCCCACAAAATCGGCATCCAGGAGAGCGGGCCGATTCTGATCGAGCGCTGCTGAAAAACTTTGCCAGGATTGCAGATAGTCACGAATCACAGCTGCCCTGGTCTGCTCTTGCAGCGGCCGTGGGCCTTGCAGCGTGAGTGGTTCCACGCGCACGCTGGCTTGAGCGCCGCCATAAGCGGAAGCGGCGAGAGTTGCCGAAAGGATCAGGAGCGGCTTGAACATGGTCACTTCTCCCAACCAATCTGATTGCCCATCACAACTCCACTCGCGACGGAGATTGTAGCTCCGCTATGGACGGGCATCTCAACTTCGGCGACTCCGCGCTTGAGCGGCACATCGACGGTTGACTGACCGCCGCGATAACTCTCGGTGAAAGTGACGATGGTTCCGTCCGGTACGGCATTGCCGTTGCAGTCGCGAACCGGATCCGTTGCTAACTGAAGCTGCTGGCCGGATTGGCGGGCGCTCATCTTCAGCGCGCACGGATCTCCCGGAACCTGCTCTACGACGCGCATGCTGGAGACATCGCCAACGCGAGCCGCAAATTTATCGATGCCTTGTTGCGCCGTGGAGTCCATTCCGGTCCAGGCAGCGCCATCCTTGGTGACAACGACACGCTTTTGCACGGTGCCGGCTGGGCTAGAAAGCTCGAAGGAGACAGGCGTGGGCGCGGCAATGAGATTGCCATAAGGGTCAAAGACATACACGGCGCCGGTGATGCCGTCATGCAGGCTTACCGGAAGGCGGGAAGGCTTCGCGAGAAAGCTCAGCTTCGCGGGCTGAGTAGCAGGCACGACATCGAACGAGTCGCTTTCAGTGGAGGCGCCCGCCGCGGTAAGAACAACCAGATAACGACCGGCGTTATAGAGCGACCCGGCGGGAAAGGTGGTAGTTTCTCCAAGCTGCACATTCCGCTTGAGCACCTGCGCGGGACCGATGATGTATAGCGTTGCTTGGCCGCTCCCAGTGCTTTGAATTGAGAATGCACTGCCGGCTTCCACGGTTTTGGGTACCCTCATACTTCCGCCTTGAGCGAAAGCCAACTGCGTGGTGGCAACGGCCAGGCCGCCGAGCAGGAATGGCAATCTGAATTTCACTGAGGACCTCCGGAGCTGTAGGTCGCAACGACCGTACGCTGGCTGCTGACGTTCTTCGCGAGGTCCTCAGGAATATGGATTTGAAACGGAACCGGGGTCTGGGGCAACAGAGCATGGTCGATGTATTGATCCGCAACCCAGACTACCTGGCCGCTCTTGTCGTAAAAAGTTCCAAGCACGTGCGCGACATTGACGATCTGGCCGCTCTGATTGATGAGCTGGCCCGTCAAAGAAGCATCGGGAACGGGATGCAACTGCTCATTGCCAATCTCGATCACCGGATCTGCTGAAGCCGCGATGAGAGAGGACACTGGCGCCATGCGGATGCTGCCAACATCGGACAGCGCGACGTTGGGAAACTTGATGAAAAACGGCGTGACCTGCTTGGGCAGCAAGAGGTGAGAGATTTTGTCGAAGCTGCCTTCGGTGGCGAGCGGCGTTTTGTTTTTTGAGAGCAGGGTCGCGGTCACCGTCACATACGCGGGCACAACATCTTCGTTCAGAAGTTCTCCCAGGATAACGGTTCCCTCCGCGCGCTCGACAGGGTGCATATCAACGATGCGGATATGGGGCGCTTCCACGTCCTGCGCTCCCCAGTCGTCTCCCGGGCCGCGGTAGATAACATCCCAGCGCAGATAATTTACCGGGATTACCTGCGGCGGGACTGTGGGCTCCTTGACGATGGGCCATTCCGCTTGCCAGCGATCTCCGTTCTTCACTACGTGCAATTGCCTGGTGCTGGCAGCGGGTCCAACCACAGTGGACCAACGTAAATTCAGATCGATGTCAGCCTCGCTATCAGAGGAATGAAGCGGCCGCACATCGAAGTTGGCCAGCGTGGCGTAGGTGAGCAGGCTGGGATAGGCTCCGTGCAGGTCACGCACGAACTCGGGCTCAGTCAACTGAGCCTTATTAGCCAGGCTGTCATACGCCTTTTGCCAGGCCTGCGCCTGGATTTCGTCGCCGAGATTCCGCACCGCCGCTTCCGGTGTTGAAGACGAGGGCATGAGGCTCCTGCCGCTGGCGTAGGCAACAGCGGAGGGCATAGGCCATTCGGTGCCGATGATCACGAGCGCGATGGTGACGATGCCGAGAAATGCAGCGAGCAAATATCCCTTGATCACGAGACCAACCTCCCCTGCGCAAGATTTTCATCGGCAACAAAGGGCTGGCCTGCTTGGCGGTCGTATCGTTTTTCCTCAGGAATCAGAAGCACCAGAATTGCGAAGAGGCTGCTGCCGAATGGGAGAATGCCCCACATCAGTCCTTGCCAGTGAGGGGGCATTTGCGGCGCGTTGATGGGCAAAGCCGGCGGTACCCCGTCTTTGCTCCAGATGGTGATGGTTCCATCTTCAAGATTGTCCACCGGGCGCCAGCCGGCAAAGGACAGAAGTGGATCGTAGAAATGATCCCGTACCAAAACCCATTTAAGTCCGTAGTGATCGGCATGCGCGAGGATTGCCCGCAGCGCGTCGAGGCCAGCCTCGCCGAAACCCTTTGAATTGGTGAGTGAGCCGGCGCCGTAGCGGGTGAGCTCCGGCAGCAGGCGCCCTGAATTCCATTCACCGTCAACGCTGCTGGCGTCCGTCATCATGGCCAGCCGTGCAATTTTATTGCCGAATCCCAGCGTCACGTACCGGTACTGATCGTGACCATCACGATTGAGCCACGCTGCGGCCGAATCCACCTTGAGATCTTCGGCATCTGCTGACAGATAGGTTGACCAACTGACTGCAAGCGCGCAGGTGAGAGCTGCGGCCAGGCCCAAACCGACAATCGCCCAGGTTTTATATCGATCGACGAGCTGCGCGGCCAGGAGTCCCACAAACGGCAAAGCGAGCAAAGTTGCCCAATAGCTGAACCGTTCCATGGTCAGCACATTGAAGGCACGGCCCAGCAGAAGATGGCCCGCGGGGGTGGTGCCTCCGAGTCCAATCAGAAAAGCAAACCAGAAGCCAAGCAACAGCGGACGAAGCCGAGCGACCGTAGAGCCGCGCAAGAAAATGAAGGGCAGCGCCAGAATCAACGCGCCGTAAGGAACGATGAAGTAGTTGAGGCCATATTGGGGGCTCAGGATATAGTTCGCGCGGCTGGGGTGAGGGATGGGAGTCTGGGTAACGGGATAATGAATCAGCGCAATCCAAAACGGAAGAAGCACGAGTGCAATCGCGGCGCCGGACACAAGGGCGAACGCGACGGTACGCCCTACGAAGGTGGGAGTCGAGATTCGCTCGCCATCCTGGCGGTCAAGCAACACCAACGCCAGCACGGGCAGCGCGAAGAAAAATGACCCAAAGAGCAGCGTTGCATGGTGAGCAGCCGCGGCGGCCATGAACAGCGCCAGCGCCTTCAGAAACGATTGCCACTTACCACGCCTGACCCACTCGAAGAGAAACGGCAGGGCATTCAGATAAATCGGAGCTGCGGAAGTGGTGCCAAGCTGCCCCGCGGAATAGACCAGAAAGCTCTCAGAGCCGAGAAAAACGCTGGCCAAGGCTGCGAAGGATGCGGCGCGTGGGCTGACCCAAAGCCGCGAAAAGCGATAAACGCCCAGTACGAGCAGCAGAATGGCAGCGAACTGCACTGCCATATATGCCATGTCCAAACCGAAAACCCACGACAAAATTGCCGTCCATTGCTGCGGCAGCGGAGGATATGTGGCTTGGGAGAAGCCCGCGTACCACTTAGGGTTCCATGGATTGAACCAGTGGTGAACATAGTGCGAGGCGAAGAAGATATGAAAGTTGGTGTCGTAAGACTTCAAAGGCAACTTCATGAGAAGGAGCGGCAGGTGAACAAGGGCGACCGCCATGAAGATAAAGCTCATGGGGATCGGCTGAGGGGATGGTGCGATGGTCTTAGCGTTCTGCACAATTGCCTCTCGATAAATTCTTTTCGATTGAACTCACGCGCACAGCGATGCTCTATCGCAAAACGGCATCACCGCCAATATTTGGAAGAAAGAATCGGCGCAACTTTTACTATTCGCGCAATTGGTTCGATTCGGGAATTTACTCTAATGTTGCTTTTCAGCCATAGTCGTCTTGAGGTTACCGTTGACAGTTACCGTGGGCATATATCAGCCGGAAAATATTCCCTCCGCAGCCAACGTCAAAGGGTTTTTTTGAATCAAACGCGTCTGCTCTGCGTTTATTGCATAGATTCTGCTCTACCCTCCCGAGCAGTTCGTGGCGTGGCACTATGCCGAACGAAGCTTCTAAGTAAGTTAGAGGGTCTTGCTTCGCGTCGTAATTAGATTCAGATGTCAACCGTATTGGTTGCTCAAAACGATTCCGTAATGCATCGAATGTTCTACAGAATCGGGGAAAGCTAAAAGGCGGGCCTGGGAGCCAACGTTCGAGGCGTTTCTCGAATCAAAAAGCGTAACGTCAATTTGCGCCGGTGACCGCCTTGATTGCTAGACCTGGATTTTTGAAGATTGCTTTGGTATCAGTGTTGGTCGCGGCGACTTGCCTCGTCGACGCGCAAGTCTATGATGTAGGATCTGGTGCTTCAAAGAATTCAGCGCCGCAAGCGAATCAGGCCCCGTCTCAGGATCAATCGCTGGGGTGGGGATCGAACATTCAGAATGCGCGCTTGGCGCGTGCCGCGGAGTTGGCATTGCAGCGCGGAGACCATGCCCTTGCGCTTGACTATGCGCGACGTGCCGCACAGGCTGCTCCGACAAATCCGCAGTTATGGTTTCTGCTTGGCTACGCGGCACGACTGAATTCAAAGTTTCAGGAATCTGTTGACGCCTACAGCCATGGCCTTCGTCTCAGTCCTTCATCGGTCGAGGGCCTTTCCGGCCTTGCGCAAACGTACAGCATGATGGGCCGAACCGACGAAGCCCAGCGATTGCTCAAGCAGGTGATCGCGGCCGACCCCAGGCGTAAAGATGACGCAATCTTGCTGGGAGATTTATGCATGAGGGCGGGAAACTACACCGAAGCCCTGGACTGGCTGAACAAAGCGGAGCGGGTGCAGCCTGGCGCGCGATCGGAACTGCTGCTGGCTATCTCTTATCAGCACCTAAAGCAGATGGATCAGGCGAATCACTATCTGGAATTGGCGAAACACCGCGACCCGAACAATCCGGATGTTGAGCGATCAATGGCGGGATATTACCGCCAGGTGGGGAACTATGCGGAAGCCATTGCCGCGCTCAAGTCGATTCAGAACCCGAAGCCTGACGTGACGGCTGAGCTTGCGTACACGTTTCAACTTGACGGCAAGCTGGACGATTCAGCCAGGCTTTATGCGCAAGCGGCCAATGCCGTTCCCAAGGACCTGGGCCTGCAACTTTCCGCGGCGCAGGCCGAGGTGGCTGCCGGTTCCGTGGAGAAGGCGAACCCATTTCTAGAGCGCGCGGCAGGTCTGGATGCCAATCAATACCGGCTGCACGCGATCCGCGGAGAGATTGCCAAGCTCCAGGACCGAGATCAGGATGCAGTGAAGGAATACAGTACCGCCGTGGCGAATCTGCCGGCGGAGCCCTCTGAAGGGCCGCTTTATGGCATCCAACTGCACATGAATTTAATGGAGGCTTACAAGGATCTTGCGAACGACGGCGCCGCTCACCATGAGCTCGAGATAGCGCAGGCGGAGATCGATAAGCTGAGAGGCCAGGGATCTGGCGGCGCGCCATTTCTGCGCCTGAGAGCCCTGATCAGATTGAATGCCGGCGACCTGAATGGAGCGCTGGACGACATGAAGGAAGCGCTCGCGATCAACGCCCACGATCGCGATGATCTCCAGCTCGATGGCGATATTCTGATGAAGCTCGGCCGCACCGACGATGCGATTGCGGTGTATAAGCAGGTTCTTGCGGCGGACCCCGCCAATCGGTTTGCGCTTATCTCTCTCGGGTATGCTTCACGCACCGCGGGGCGCGATCAGGATGCGGAGATGTATTTTCAACGTCTCGAGAAGGCGGATCCTTCGTTGTATGTGCCCTATCTCGCACTCGGGGATCTTTATACCGCACGGCACGAATTCACGAAGGCGGAAGACTCTTACAGCAAAGCGTATGCGCTGGCTCCGAGCAAGCCGCTGATTCTGGCCGGTGGAATGAACGCCGCAATCGAAGCGCATAACCTGGGCCTGGCTGGGACGTGGGAAGCTCGCATCACGGACGGAATGGAAAAAGAGCCTCAAATCCTTCGCGAGAAGGAAAGATACCTCAGCTTCAAGGGGGACTATCAGCAGTCTGCCGAGGTGGGCCATGAAGCAATCAAAGTTCTGCCTCACGACAGAGACGTGGTGGTCTATCTTGGCTACGATCTGCTCCATCTGGAAAAGTGGGATGAGCTGCTTGGTTTGACGACGGAGTATTTGAACGTTTTTCCAAAAGAGCCTGACATTCCTCTGTTGCAAGGCTATGTCCATAAGCACCAGGGACAAAGCGAAGAAGCGCGGCAGGATTTCACCGAGGCGCTGAATCGGGACCCGAACGTCGTTACGGCATACGTCAACCGCGGCTACACGTTGAACGACTTGCATCAAGCCAAACCGGCCGCAGAGGACTTTGAAGCAGCGCTCAAGAGAGAACCAGGCAACGGCGAGGCGCATCTGGGACTGGCTTATGCAAACCTCGATCTCGAGAAGCCGCAGGCAGCCCTGCGGCAGGCGGACCTGGCTGAAAAGGCACTCGGCGACTCCAGAGATATTCACGTGATTCGAGCAACCGCTTATGGTCGGGAAGACATGCTGCTCAAGGCTGCCGATGAATACAGAGCTGCTTTGAAGTTCACTCCAGACGATGGCGCGTTACACCTTGGACTAGGCAATACACTTTTTGCCGAGCGGCGCTACCACGACGCAATTGACGAGCTGCAGATCGCGGTGAAGGATTCTTCAAACAACGCCGATGCGTACGCATTGCTCGCGCGC
Organism: Occallatibacter sp.; assembly: GCA_036489415.1. Lineage (GTDB taxonomy): Bacteria > Acidobacteriota > Terriglobia > Terriglobales > Acidobacteriaceae > Telmatobacter. The sequence goes on from DASXFS010000024.1 coordinate 119,672, forward strand.
TCCTATGCGAACCTGCAGGATCGCGGGCAAACATTGCACTATGTGCAACTCGCGGAAGAAAATATTCAGCCAACAACAACGAAGAGCGATCAGTTATCCGGGCAAAGCGAAGTCTACCTCTCCACGGGAGAGGCTCTGGACACGCTCGGCGAGCACACGGCGGCCATGGATCGTTTTAGCAAAGCCCTTACAGGGAGTGATACCGATCGGGTTGGCGTGCGCATGGCAATTGCGCAACTGATGGCGGAGCAGGACCATTCAGAGGATGCGGAAAGGCAGATTGCGCTGGCTGAGATGGAAGGCGAGGCCGGAGACGCGACGCCAATAACAGGCAGGCAGTACATTGCGGCGGCAGATGTCTTTCGATCGCTGCACGATTACCAGCTTTCGCAGACCTACCTGCAACGCGCCAAGTCGGCGGGCGCTCCAGATGCAGAGGTGCGGATTGGATTGGCTGACAATTATCTCGCGCTGGGAGACACGGCCAGGGCTCAAGCCGAGCTTGCGGCGATCAGCGCTATCGGAGACACTCCGCCTGACTACCAATATCTGCTAGCCAAGGCCAATGTCTATCGCCAGGAACACCATGAAGACCAGGCGCTTACTTCGTTTGCGCAGGCTTCAAACGCCGAGGGTGAAGATCAGACGGCGGAACAGGCTTTGCTGCAGGCGGGAGCGGATGAAGGACTGAGGCTCACGCCGATTGTGAGCGTGCTTTCTGACTTTTCAATCGAGCCTATCTTTGAAGATTCGACAGTCTATGTTCTGGACTCCAAGCTGGATGCGACGTTCCCAGTGCCAAGTTCCGATACGGCTCTTCTCCCGCCGCCCCGCTCATCCATTCAGACCCAATGGACTGATGCCTTTCATTTGCATCTTGGCCGTATTCCCACTGCGACCGGATTCTTCCAGTTGCGCAATGCACGCGGGCAGATATCCGTGCCCGCGACGAATTCGATTGTTAGCCGCGATACGACCGACTATGCGTTTAACATCGGGCTCAATCCAACCATCAATATTGGCAGTAACGTGCTGACCTTCAATAGTGGAATTCAAGAGACGGTCCGTCGCGATTCCGAATCTCCCACTGCCATGAATCAGAACCTGTTTCGCGTGTTCACGTATATGTCGACCAGTTCTTTTTTCAACGCGGTTTCCATGAGCGGATATTTCATTCGGGAGACCGGCCCGTTCACTGAGACCAACCTGCATTCCCAGGCGCTGAGCGGCGCCATTAACTTTCGCGTCGGTGCGCCGTGGGGCAAGACTGCATTGGTAACCGGATGGGGATCTAACGATGAGCAGTTCTCGCCAGTTCACTACGAAGATTATCTGACCTCTTCTTATCTGGGCATCGAGCGGCGGTTCGGAGAACGACTGAATGTCCGAGCTGTGGCAGAGGACCTGCGTGCGTGGCGCGTTGTGGGGGCCAATTCAGGGATCGCGCAGAATCTACGCCCGGCGGGGACAATTGATTTCACGCCAAACCATCAATGGGACATACAGCTATCGAGCGCCTATTCCAGTACGAGAAGTTTCCATGCTTACGATGCAATCCAGAACGGATTTTCTGTTTCGTACGCCAGGCCTTTCCGCCGCAAATTCAATGACGATTCCGGAACAGTTGTCCTCGAATATCCGATTCGGTTTTCAGCAGGCATGCAAGAGGAGACCTTCTTCAATTTTACGGGCGGTCAAAATCAACAGTTCAGGCCTTATGTGCGCATCAGTCTATTTTGAAGGCGGAGTCCGATGAAGATCTGTTTAGTTGCCACATTCCCGCCGAGCGGACGCCAGTTGAACGAATACGCGTTTCATATTGCGCGCGAATTGCAGCGTAACCCAGACGTCGAGTTGACCATTCTCGCCGACGAGCTGACCGACTATGACTTTGCAACCGACGAGAACGGCAATTCAACCAAGGCCGATCAATTATCGGAGCTGCCGGGATTCAACGTCATTCGCTGCTGGAAGTTTGGTGGGCTTTCGACTCCAGTGCGTCTGTTGAATACCATCCGCCAGTTACAGCCCGACGTGGTCTGGTACAACCTTGTCTTTTCCAGCTTTGCCACGCCCGAGAATCCCGTTGCCGCGTTTGCCGGGCTTTCCGCGCCTGCTCTGACGCGGGCTGCTGGATTTTTTACGCACATCACCTTGCACCATATCATTGAGCACGTAGATTTCTCCGCTGCGGGAGTTCGGCGGGAGAAGCTCTTCCGGGTAGGCACCAACCTAGCCACAAAAGCGTTACTCAGAGCGCATTCTGTGTCTGTCCTGCTTCCCGGCTACCGGCATACCTTGGTGACAAAGTATTCAGCACAAAATGTGCTGTTGGGTACGCACGGAACATTTGCCTCCATTCCCAGTCCTCCGGATTTCAGCAAGCGTGGCAATCCTCACCAGCGCATTCTTGCGATCGGACACTGGGGAACTTATAAGCGTCTGGAGACGTTGATGGAGGCTTTCCCCGCGGTGTTGGCGCGAGTGCCAAATGCGAAACTGATTGTCGCCGGCGCCAATCATCACACCAAGGCCGGATATTGGGAATCAATCCGCGACGCACAGCCCGCGGGGTTGCCCATTGAGTTTCGTGGATACGTCGCAGAGGAGGCTATTCCAGAACTGTTTCAGTCTACGTCGGTCGTGGTTATGCCTTATGACTCGGCAACCGGGTCCAGCGGCCCGGCTCATCAAGCGTGCGAGTATGGGATTCCGATTGTGTGCGCCGACATTGATGATCTTCGTGGAATGGCGGCGGGTGAGGGAATGTCTGTTCGCTTTCACAAGAAGGGCGATGCCGTTGATCTGGCTGAACAACTCATCGCAATTCTGGAGTCTCAGGAGTTACAGCGCGAAATGGCGGAACAGAACTTTGCAGCGGGAGTTGAGATGACGATGAGCAGCGTTGTAAAAAATTACCTTCGATGGTTCGAGCTTCACAAATGCAAGAGAGCGATACGCAATGAAGCAATGCTTCCGGGGTCACGGCGTGCGTGGCTTCGTGCTTTGCGGGCTCAGGAGGCGGCGCCCAATTGGAGTCTTCATGCGGCATTGCTAGCTCAGCGAAGAGATGGAATGGATGACCGCAACAGCATCGCGCCGGTGGGGAATTATGCGCACTGCGACGATGTGTCTGATCCCTTTGCCTGGAGCGGGCCGGCGAGAGCGAAAGATTATGCAACGGTTCACGGGGAGCAGCGGAATCCTACGCACAAGATGAAGCCTTGAGCTGCCCGGCCCACGCGACGCGCTCTTGCAAGCATCTTTGTTAAGGGTGGCATGCATCCAAGTCAGTCGGAGAAGTTGTAAAGGCAGCTCAGTCTGAAGGTAAAACTGGGGAGATTCGAGCACGATCAGCCGCTTCGATTCTAGGTTAGCAAAACTCGATGGGTAGAACAAGAAGTTTGCTGACTAAGTAAGCCAGAGCGGTTTACGGCCCATTGTCATGCGGAGTCGTCGAACGAGCGCACCGCACTTATGAGATGGGGAGGAGTTATACCGTGACTAAGACGCGTATTCATAAATCCGCTCACTCGGTCCCTGTTTGGATCGTTTCCGGCTTTTTGCTTCCCTTGTTATTTACAGGATGTGGTGGCACCAGTTTCAATGGGGCGGGCACTCCAACTGTGACAATTGCAGCCAGTCCAACCTCGATTCCCGCGGGAAGTTCATCTAATTTAACCGTCACTGCGACAAATGCGACCCAGGTTACAGTAACTGGGACCGATGGCAGTTCCTATAGCCTTGGGCCGACGGGAGGTACTCAGAAAGTTAGCCCGACCGCGACGACGACTTATACTGCCGTGGCAGCAGGGGTTGGCGGGAGTAAATCAGCAGTCACGGTCGTGACTGTGAGTGCGAATTCCGCGCCGACCGTCACCATAGCGGCCAGTCCAGCCTCAATTGCAGCAGGAGCTTCGTCTACACTGACGGTGACAGCGACCAAAGCCACCAGTGTTACGGTAACTGGCTCCGACGGCAGCAGTTATACGCTGGCGGTAACTGGCGGTGCGCCGATAGTGTCACCGGCTGCGACGACCACTTACACAGCAACTGCAACCGGCGCCGGTGGGAAAGCGTCGGCGACTGCGACTGTCACGGTTACTACGTCTACGAACCCCGCGCCAGTCGTGACTATCACTGCCAATCCAACCGCCATCAATCCGGGTGCTTCGTCCATTTTGACTGTAACCGCGACCAATGCCACGGGTGTGACGATCACCGGAACAGATAGCAGCAGTTATAAGTTGGCTGCGACTGGCGGAGTGCATGCAGTGAGCCCGGCGGCAACGACGACCTATACTGCAACCGCAACCGGTCCAGGCGGGACAACCACGGCGACTGCGATAGTCACTGTGACTTCGAATCCAGTGCCGACAGTCACGATTACAGCCACTCCCCCATCCATCACCCCAGGAAGTTCGTCGACTCTAACCGTGACTGCGGTCAATGCAACGACGGTTACAGTTACAGGGACCGACGGCAGTTCCTATATTCTGGCGGCGACTGGTGGAATCCAGGCTGTGACCCCGGCTGCGACCACGACTTATACTGCAACCGCAACTGGGCCCGCCGGGACCATCACGGCCGCTGCAACCGTGACGGTAACTGCGAATCCTGCGCCTACCGTCACTATTGTTGCGAATCCCACCACAGTCGTTACCGGAAATCCTTCAACCTTAACCGTGACCGCGACGAATGCCGCGGCTGTCACAATAACCGCACCAGGAGGCGTTTCCTATACCCTGACGCCAACCGGCGGAACACAGGCCGTCAGCCCGACCGCGACCACTACCTACACTGCAACCGCGACTGGAACTGCTGGAACGGCAAACGCAACCGCGAGCACGACCGTAACGGTGACGGCCGCAGGCAGCATTCAATCCATCGACCATGTGATTTTCATGCTGCAGGAGAATCACACATTCGACAATTACTTTGGCATGTTGAACCCATATCGGGCGGCTAACTCGACCAATGGTCAACTCTGGAACACCGGCGACAACGGCGTTGTCTATAGCGTCGACGGCATCGACGACAAACTCACCACGATCAGTAACACAAACGACGAAGGCAAGAAAGTCCCTCTGTTCCCGCTCACCAGCACCTGCATCGACGATGCAAGTTCGGCGTGGCTGGAAAGCTACGGAGACGCCAATACCTACGACTTCTCTGACAGCCGCCCAATCCTGATGGATGGCTTTGTTCACAATGCGGAAGGGTTCGCAAAGAGTTGCGTGACGTCGGGTACCTGCTCCGGCAACTTCACCGATACTGCTGGCGAGCGCGTGATGGGTTACTACGATCAGAACACTCTCAACTATTACTACTACATGGCTTCTCAGTTTGCTGTGTCTGACCGTTGGTTCTCACCGGTTGCGAGCAAGAGCATTGACAACCGCATAGCCGTCTTCTCCGGGGGCACGACCCAGGGTCTGGTCAAAGATCCCGGCGGCGACGACCATCTTCCTCAGCTCTCCCTTCCGAGTATCTTCGAGGAGCTTGATCGCGCGAACGTATCGTGGAAGATCTACTATACGGTTACTCAGGGCTTCTGCCTCGAGGAGGATGACTGTACAGGCGGCTCGTCGGAGTACCCCGCAACTGACTTCTCTATCTTCACCTATTCGTATCAGTACCTGTATGGGAACACGAATCAATCAACAACACCATGCGTCGCCCCCACGCAGGGCTCACAGGTCGCAGTTGGCGATCCGACCAATTCCTTCTGCATCGATACGAATCACATCGCGCCTCTTCCGCAGTACTACACCGATCTGACAAATGGCACGCTTCCCAGTTTTGCATTCATTGAGGCCGGCTACGGCAACAATGACGAGCACCCCGGCTCGGGCCAACCAGTTCTCGCTGGTCAAGTCGAGGTGGCGAAGGTTGTGAATGCCTTGATGGCAAGTTCTGAGTGGAGCGATTCGGTCTTCTTCCTGAGCTATGACGAGGGCGGCGGACCCTACGACCATGTTCCACCCGTGCCAGGGTCCTCGAATGCCAATACCAATACCTCCACTTTAGGAGCGACGCCACCCGACATCTCCACCATCGCGGTCAACCCGGATACAACCCCTACGGCCCCGACGCAGTATTTCCCTTGTCTGCCACCCGATCCTCCCGGGACGGCAACAACGCATTGCGACTTGGCGACTGGAGACCCGGGGGCTGTTTCAACGGATGCCGCGGCCGAAGATGGATTTGCGGCTCAGCTTGGCTTCCGCCTGCCTAACATGATCATTTCGCCGTTCACCCTCAAGCACTATGTCTCGCACACGCCAATGGATCATACGGCTGTGATCAAGTTTGTCGAGAGCCGGTTTATCGGTCCTTCAGAACACCTCACCAATCGCGACGCTGCGCAGCCCAATCTGTTGGAGTTTTTCAACTTTAATACTGAGCCATGGGCTACGCCACCGACGCCGCCAACGCCGATACCAGTTGGCAGCAACAGTGCATGCAACGCGGCGAGTTTTGGCGCACCATAAATCAGCTGTCACCGAAAGTAGATTTGCGCTGAGGGAAAATCAATAGATGGCGGTGTGGTGGAATGTGGCACAAGGTTGCCGCTTCTACTGCACCGCCGATAGAGTTCCATCGGAGGGACGATCTATGTTCCTACGGTATGACCTCATACGGTCGCATCATGTCGTTGTCTTCATGTTCGAGCATGTGGCAGTGAAACACATACCGGCCAGTATATCCTTCAAATCGGACAAGAATAGTGAGCACATCACGTGGGTTAACCACGGCTGTATCTTTCCATCCCGCCTCATTTGCCGCTGGCGGACGTGGTGTTCCAACCAACCGCAGAGTACCGTTGAAGAGTGCCGCGGGATCGAAACCCTGGCGTTGGAGAATCTGAAATTGCACCAAATGCAAATGCATTGGATGCGCATCATCCGTGGTATTGATGAATCTCCATTTCTCTACGGAGTTCAGCTTCACAATTTCGGTGACCGGGTCGTCGTATCCTTTGTCGTTGATTCTCACTCCCAGGGATCGACCTTTGGCATCGAGGCGCTCCGTCAGCACGAAATCCCTGGTGGTGACCGAGGCGGCTTCATCTAGCTTTGAAAAGAACGTCGGGGACGACGAGATCGAGTGAGCCATGGCGATAGATTTAGCATCGCCTGCGATCGGAAGGGTTACGCGAAACTGCATCCATTCATACAATGGCGCGTGGTTCATCAACATCGCGTCCCACCCTGGAAATGGGGCTGCGCCGTTGTTTGAGAGAGTGATGGTTTTGCCTTCAAGCCCCGTAAAGTCAACTATTAAGTCAGCGCGTTCCGCAGGCCCCAGCAATAACTTGGTCAAGGGAACTGGTTTGGGGAGAAAGCCTCCGTCGGTTCCGATCTGGTGAAACGGTACGAGCGAAGGTATATCCGTGGGATGCTTGGCAAGATTGAGGAAAAGATTCAGAAACCGCGAGTTCGAGCTGTTCAAAACGCGCAGTCGATAGGGCCGAGGCTCAACGGCAAGATAGGGGGAGATGGCGCCATTGACCACGGGAAGGTCGCCGAAGAATTCCGGGCCCCAAACGCCGGGAGGCAGCTTAACGCCATCCTCATTGGTTGGAGAATAGACGAGTTGTCCTGCGTCATCCAGCGTTCGGTCCTGCAATATGAGCGGAATCTCGTACGCGCCGGAAGGCAGCGCCATGGAGCGCTCCTCGTCATCGCGCAGAAGAAAGAATCCTGAAAGCCCCGCATAGACATTGAGGCGCGTAATACCCAGCGCATGATCGTGGTACCAAAGCGTCGCCGCTGGTTGGTCATTCGGATAAGAATAAAGCGCGGCGTCGCCGGGGACAAACCACTTCTCAGGCAGCCCATCGCTCTCTGAGCGGCTGCGGGAGCCGTGAAGATGAGGTACGGTGCGAACCGCGGGGGCTGGCGGCATTGCGCCGTGGATGTGGGGATCGACTTCAAACAGATGCTGGGAAGGCAGATGGTTTTCCCAACGAACTTCTATCAGCTTGCCTCGGTAAGCCTCAATGATTGGGCCCGGATACTGCGCTTCGTAACCCCACAACCTTGTCGGTGGAAGCTGCGAATGCATCTGCTGTTTGCATTCCAACATGCGAATGCGATAGACAACTTTATCCTTGTGCGTTTCGTAGGGCGTCAAGCGCTTTAGAATCGGCAGCGCATCGATATAGGGTTCCAGCGAGGCAGGCGTTCGATAAGCCGGCTGAGCACTTGCACTGTTCTCAATTCCATTGGCATCGATGCCTTTCGCTAGAGCCAGAGCGGGCAATGACTGTGCGCAGAGTTTAAGAAAGGCGCGCCTGTTTGTTGAATTCATCCCACCTCAAAACTGTGCTGCTCTACATAAATTGAACGCGAGACTTATGAATGCTTGGCCGAATGCAGCGCGTTTGCGATCAGAGTCGAGACATTGTTCCACGCCAATAGCCCCAGTTGGCAAATGTGCGTTTCGCCCGTTTCAGCACTTGACTTCTAATCTACCTTTTTCCACTGCCGATGGAAATATCTCTTGTCGCCTTGTCCATGGTCCACAGCGTCCTTGTCCAAGATGATTCAAAAGTCGCAGCCGCGCATTGTCGATAACCGCGACGTTGCGCTCCTGCAGGCCGCCCGTAGATCAGTAGACGCCCGGAATCAGCCGCTTGGTGCTGCGGCTATAGTCTTCGTAATCGGCTCCAAAGGCCAGGCGAAGCGCAGTCTCCTCGATATGGATGCGATGCAGCAGAGCCAGCGTCGTGGGAACCAGTACAACGGCAAAACAGACCCATGTGCGCGCGTGAAGGGCAAAGGCCAGGAAAATCAGTTCCAGACCGAGATAGGAAGGATGACGAACTAGGGCGTAGAGTCCGCTTCGCTGCAGCCTCTGCCCGACGCGCAGCGCGACGTTCGCGCTGAAGGCTCTGCCGAGCGTGATAATTGCCACAGCACGAATTGCCAAACCGAGAATCAAAATCCCAAGGGCTGTCGGCCGCAGCCAGCTATAACTCCCCGGCATGTCAATCGCGAATAGTTTGTGCATCCACTCCTCGCTCCAGAGCGATGCAATAATAACAATCCACAGAATGATCTGTGTTCCGCGATCTTGTATCTTGCCTTGACCCCGGCCCGTTGTCGTTATCAGGGCAATGAGGATTTCGCCCACGGCCCACACGTTTGTCAGTGCATGAAAAAAGAATTCGAGGTTCATGATCTTCCTCCCGTAACCATAAGAGAAGAATGCGCTGAACAGCCAGGGAAAAACAGTAGCGCCTGTCATCGATGACGGATGACAGATATCACCATGACACCTGTCATGCATTTTATATGACAGCTCTGGGTACCGGGTAAGCCTTATCTGGTGGAATGATGAAGATATGAGCGAAAGGCAGCCATCCGTGCCAGAGCGAAACACGCCCGAGTTGGGCAGGCACATCACCGACTCGAAGCGGGAGTTTGTCCACGGCCGCTCGATCGTGCGTTGGGCAGCGTTGCTTTATTCCGCATATTTCTTTGTCATGCCTGCTTATCGGCACTCATTTGCGGTCTGGGTCGAATTCGCAGTTTTTTACGCAGTCTTCCTCATTCTTTATTTTCTCGTCGGGGAGCTTACGGGGCGTCGGCAGACATTGGCGTTTGTGTTGTTCTTCCTCAGCATCTTTCTCTATTACCCGCTCAATCCGGAAGCCTACGCAATGTTCGCCTACCCTTTCGCGCTGCTTTGCCTTTTCCTCAGTCGCTTGCGCACCTTGTTCCTGGTGCTGGCTGGGTTGATGGCCGGAGTCGTGGCGGAGGCTCGATATCTCGATCGCCATTTTTACACAGCCGAAAGCGTACTCCTCTACTGTGTGATCTTTGGGCTTGGTAACTTTGCCTACGCCCAGCAGTCGCGAACCAATTCTCTTCTGGAGCGTGCAAATTCCGAGATCGAACGTCTGACCCAGGAAGCGGAGCGCGAGCGCATCGCACGCGATCTGCATGACCTGCTTGGCCATACCCTGACCGTTATTACCGTGAAGCTCGATCTGGCCCGGCGGCTGCTTTCTCACGAACTACTGTCCCACGACCCGGGTCGCGACTTAGTCCGCGCCCGGAACGAGATCGTCGAGGTGGAGCAGACCGCCCGGAATGCGCTCGCCGAGGTGAGGGAAGCCGTATCCGGCTACCGCGCCGAAGGACTTGCTGTAGAAATCAGTCGCGCCCTGCGAAGCTTGCTTTCCGCCGATGTCAGATTGAACACGACTCTCGCTCCGGTGAATCTCTCCTTTCAACAGGTCAACGCGTTTTGCCTTGTGCTGCGCGAGGCCGTAACGAACATCGTGCGCCATGCTCACGCAACCGTCTGCCACGTGTCGCTTTTTGAAAAGGACAGGACGATTCATTTCACCATTGAGGATGATGGGCTGGGCGGGCAGATTCGTGAAGGCAATGGCCTGCGCGGCATGCGCGAGCGGCTTCAATCCGTGGCCGGCGCCGTGAAGGTGACGAACCTGGCAAATGGAGGAACAAGCCTTGAGATAACCGTGCCGCTGGCGATTGAGTCTCCGGCACAATCGGCTTCACAGAGTGAGGGAGAGGCGGATACCCCTTGACGCAAAAGATACGAGTGGTGCTGGCAGAGGACCAAAGCATGCTGCGTGGAGCGCTCGCAGCGCTGCTTTCCATCGAACCCGATATTGAGGTGCTCGGATCATTTTCTGATGGCGAGCAGGCCCTTCAGGCCGTCGGAAAGCACCGGCCGGAGGTTTTGATAACAGACATTGAGATGCCGAAAATGAGCGGACTGGAACTCACCGCCCGCGTAAAAGAGCTTTACCCCGGCACACACGTCCTGATACTAACGACCTTCGCGCGTCCTGGATATTTGCGGCGAGCGCTGGAAGCTGGAGCATGCGCCTATCTTCTTAAGGACCGTCCCTCTGAAGAACTCGCCGATGCGGTCCGGAGTGCCAGCCGCGGGGCCCGCATCGTGGATCCCCAACTGGCCTCGCAGATATGGAGCACGGAAAAAGATCCGCTCACCGATAGAGAACGTTTGATCCTGCGCCGCGCGGGCGACGGCGAGACTACCGCTGAACTGGCACACTCATTGCGCCTGACAGAGGGGACCGTACGCAACTATCTCTCCGAGGCGATTTCCAAGCTTCACGCTTCCAGTCGGCATGAAGCTGCCCGGATTGCTCGCGATAAAGGATGGCTTTGACGTCCACATTGTCGATCGTGCGGAGCCCCTTAGTTATTGAGAGTGATGGCGCTGGCTGTGTAATGGCCGCCGTCGAAATCCGCGGTTACTATGACGTGATCTCCAGGATGAAGATTCTGGCTCGCCGGGAAGCGGGCGGAATCAAATGCGATCCGATAAGTCTTATTGTCCACTGGATCGACAAGCGCCAGCATGCCGGAGTGCATGTCGAGAGCGGAGATATTTCCGATAAACACAAACGCAGATCCGGGAGTGGCCAATACAGAGATCTGACGAGCGACACCTCGTCCCTGTTTGTCCGATTGAAACGTGACCGATACGAGAGCTCCCTTGACCAGGTCTGCAGATCCCAGGTGCGCGGCAGAAAAGGAAGTCTGGCCGACGCGACCGACGAGCGTACCGGCAGGGACGAGTAGCTTAACGGGTTCGTGAAACATCGCGGAACTCATGGTCAGCTCATTGCTACTGGCGTCGTAGTTGACTACCCGGCCCCGATACTCGCCCTCGGGCGATTGAGACAGAATATGTACGGTGAGAGCAAAGACGCTCGTTCCGTCCAGCAACGTCTGCACGGAAGCGTGGTCTGCTCGTCCCAGATCATGGAGAGGAATCTTTTTCCCGTCGCGGTAGACCTGAGTTCGCTCATCAAAGAGAATCTTTACCGGTCGCTGGCCGTAGATTTTGAGCGTCATCTCATCGCGCACGGGGTCGATATTTTGAATCGCGCCGCCCAGAATGGTGCTTTTTCCGCGCGGAGCGGGCGGCAAGCCAGGAATGTTGCCTGAGGGGCTGGCAGATCTGAGCGCGGAGGTTGAATCTGCAACTTCTGGCTGTGCGCCGGCGATTCGCACTTGAACAATGAGAGCGCCGCATAGCATGGCTACCGCGAAAAAGCGTTGCATATCAGCACGTCCTTAACAATCGTTTGCATAGTTAGACAGTTAGTTTGATGTCGCGAACCGGATCTCGGTGGCCTGCGACGTGAAGTACAAAAACAAAATCTACGTTGCGCACTGGCAACACAGAGAGGGTTGGCGCATCTAAATGAATGTATATGCGAAATCCATCTTCCCAAGCTGTACCAAAAGGTGAAATAAGCGCAATGAAACCACTGAAGATAATTGCAGTCATTGCCGCCATCACCATCTTTGGGGGAAATGCCCGGGCGGCAGATGTGCTGACCATCAAGATTCCCAGGCACAGCGAGTTGACTCCAGTGCAGCGGCTTAATCGCGAAGGCGTTGAAGCGGTAAAGAAAAAGGACTATGAAAAGGCCGCTTCTCTTTTCTACAAGGCATATCTTTACGATCCGGCAGATCCTTTTACACTGAACAACCTGGGCTATATCTCGGAGTTGCAGGGAGAGTTGGATAGGGCGCGCAAATTTTACGCGCTGGCGTCTGAACAAGGCTGCAACGCGAACATCGACGTGAGCAATGCGAAGCAGTTGGAGGGTAAGCCGATGCGGTACGCCTTCCAAAGCCTTCAAGACGCACCGATGCAGGTAAATCGCATGAATGTGGACGCCATGGACCTGCTGGAAGAGCATCGCGGCTTTGAAGCCGTTGCTCTGTTGCGGAGGGCTCTGGCTCTCGATCCACAAAATCCTTTCACGCTGAACAACCTGGGCGTAGCCGACGAAACGATCGGAGATTTTGGCAACGCCTTGAAGTCGTATGACGCAGCGGCCCAGTCGAACTCCTCAGAGCCGGCAGTGATTACGCTGGATCGCGAATGGAGAGGCCAATCCATTAGCCGTATGGCTGCGGCGAGCGCCAAGCGGCTGGAAGAACGGACCAAGAAGATGGACAGTGCGCAGGAGCAGGCAGCGATGTACGCCTTGCACGGAGTTTCCGCGGCCAACCAAAATAATTGGCAGGTGGCACGGCAAGACTTTCTGCATGCTTACACGCTAAATCCGGGCAGCGCATTCTCACTCAATAATCGCGGGTTTGTAGCAGAGATGGATGGCGATATGGAGACGGCCCAGTTTTTCTACGACAAGGCCCGGAAAGCCGGCGACTCAAACGCTCACGTTGGAATGGCAACGAAACAGGGAGCCGAGGGCGAGAAGCTTGTTTCCGTGGCAACCGACAGTAATCACCAAGTGGACGGCGAGCTTGATAAATACAGCCAGGAGCGTCGCCGGCAAACAGGCCCCATTGAATTGACGCCTCGCGGCAATGCGTCAGGCGGCAATTCCAGCGCACCATCGGAAAAGCCTTCATCCCCGGATGCTCCATCTTCGGTGCCGCAGCTTCAATAAATTTCAACAAGGATATGAATCACATGACCAAGGTAGCCTTACAGTCGCCTTCACAGCAATCGATGAACCTGCTTTCTCGTCTGCTCCTGACCGTCCGGGATGGCCATAAGCCTGCTTCGTCATTGATGACGGGGTTGGAATGGGAAGTCCGCAATATCGATCGGAAAGAGTTCGACGACTTAGTGGCTCTGGCTAGCTCGAACCACGTAATTGTGCGCGGACTGGAAGTGTTTCTCCAGATGATGCACGAAGCAAAAGATGAGACTCGCGCCGAATGGGCGCGGACCGCGCTCACCGCCGAGAGGGCGCGCATCAGTACGGCTCTGAACTTCCTCGAACAGATCTGCACTGCGTTCGAGCACGAAAAGTATGACGTTGCGGTGATCAAATCCCTGGATCATTGGCCCGACCTTGGCAGTGACCTGGATTTATATACCAACGCGAACTCGGAAGATATCTCCAGACTTATGAAGAAGCGTTTCAACGGGCAAATTGCTGCGCGAAGCTGGGGAGATCGTCTTGCCGGAAAGTGGAACTTCATTATTCCTGGTCTGGCCGAAGCTGTTGAGGTCCACATGGGCCGCTTGGGACAGACCGGAGAACAGGTCACAATCGCGTCGCGGCTTGCGGGCCGCACCCGGCGGGTTCTGATTGGTAACCAGGAGTTTCGTGTTCCCTCAGTTTCAGACCGGTTGATGATCTCAACTTTGCAACGCATGTATCGCCATTTCTACTTTCGGCTGTGCGACGTTGTCGACAGTGCCGCGCTCGCGGATTCAGGCCGGATCGACTACAGTGACCTGCGCTCCGCGGCGACCGATGCCGGTATCTGGGAAGGGGTTGCGACCTATCTCGTGATTGTGTCGGACTACGTGAAGAAGTACGGTGGATCGAGTCTTGATTTGCCGCTGTTCGTGGTTAGTGCGGCGCGCTTTGGCGGCGATCAAATTTACTATGCCAAAGAATTTTTGCGCGTTCCGATTATGCCGCAATCGATGAAGCTCTATGGCTCGCAGCTTGCCGGTCTTTTACGCAAGCGGGAGATACAGAATGGCGCTCGGCTCAGCTTGCTGCCATGGTTGGCCACGGCGGCAGCGGTGGGGCAAAAGATTACTGGAAGCGATAAGGGTATCTGGTAAGGCAGTAGTTACTCTGGCTTTCTGAAGAGGCAGCCTGAGAATTTGATCGTTTTCGTTGCTAGTCAAACAGCGGTTAATCGAGAGAGGAGATGCCGGGATTTCTGCTACCGGCGAAACAATTATGGACAATCCCGTATCGTCGAGTACAAAACCCAATTTAAGGGGTAGCTTTTCCGCTCCAGGCCCCAGTCGCATGATGCAAGGTGCAACCGCTTCTACTTGGCCAACACGGGTTCCTAGCCTGGGTGAGACCTACTCTTCAACAAAACTGGCGCCGGCAAGGGCGGTTTCACGGCCGATGTTCTCTACCGACCCGTTCGCATTCAAGCGCGACCGAAAATCGAGCGCTATTTCATTCGTTATTCACGTCGCAGGTATCACTCTGCTCTTATCTCTAGCGCTGAAAGCTCACACGAACATGGTGCTGCAGCCAACCAACATGGTAACGCCGGTGGACTTCAAGCTTACCGATCCGCCGATGCCTTTGCCGGTGGCAAAGGTGCAGGGCGGCGGCGGCGGCGGGGGAGCGCATGAGATTATCCAGCCCCGCAGGGGGCACTTGCCCACAATTGCGAAGGCTCAGATCTCGCCTCCTCAGATCATCAGGATCGACCGGCCGAAGATGGCAGTTGAACCTACCGAAGTGGTAAAAATGCCGGACAATCCCGCTCTTCCCAATCTCGGCATGACACAGTCGCCGCAGATTACCCTGGCCTCGCAAGGCAAGGGCGCCGGTTCAGGATTTGGCCAGGGCCTTGGCGGCGGCATCGGCATGGGCCGCGGCAGCGGAGCAGGTCCGGGCAGCGGCGGCGGCTATGGCGGCGGCCTGATGAGCGTGGGCGGCGGCGTGAACGCGCCGCAACTAATGCATTCTGTGGAGCCCGAATTTACAGAAGACGCTCGGCGCGCCGATTATCAGGGTGACGTGTCGATCAAGCTGATTGTTGACTCACAAGGGAACCCGCAGGATGTTCACCTGGTGAGTCATCTCGGCATGGGGTTGGACGAAAAGGCGATCGAGGCAGTAAGGCAGTATAAGTTCAGGCCGGCCATGTACCAGGGACATCCGGTATCGGTGCAGATCGTGATTGACGTGGCCTTCCACCTGCATTGATCCGGCAGGATATGCGCGAATGAAAAGAGGAGCCGTTTAGGGCTCCTCTTTTCATTCGCGGCACGTTCAAGCAGATGCGAAGTGCTTGCCTTTGACACTGGAAATGATGCCCCATGTGGGTAACGCTTTTCAATCTTCCTGTTTCCGTGCTGGATGGGCTTCTGTGACTTCTTATCTTTTGTGCAGAGAACGCATAAATGATGGAGCGCCCGATCTCTCATCAACACTTGATCTGAAAATGCTCTAGCTCCCTTGGGAAATGTCGAACGAGAAGAGCCATTGGATCGCGCGGAGCTGAACATTGACAGCGAATTCAGGCGGCACACTAACCTGTCCCTTGTGGCAGTACCTACTCCGCCTGCGCGAGACACACCCGTCTACCTTACGTAAAGAGAGAAGGACTTTTCCTGGAGCGAATTATCCCAGCCGGCGGCGTAGATGCTCACTTGGTGAGTGCCCTGGGTGAGCGTCAGAGTGTCGTCAAGAAATGAGTAGTTCGAGAAACCATTCAACTGCTCCACGGTCTTTTTGCCATCGATCCAGACTTCAATCTTGCGCATGATTACCTGCCCCGCCGCTCCCACGTGGAAGGGAACCGACGATGCTACTGTGCTGCCGGCAACGGGAGAGCAAACATTGATTCCTTCAAAAGCGAGCGGAGCTCCACAGGCATGGAAGTTGCCTGTGGTCGTGTTCAGCAGTACCTCGGTTTCAAAGTTGGCAATCAGCGAGCACGGAGTCGCCTTGCATTGAGTGAACGCAACGTCCGGTTTGGTATCGGCATTGCCTCGCATAATATCCAGCCAAAGCAGGGGCAGAGAGGCCGATGACGAGGTATAGACAATCTGATCCGGGTTGTACGTCGCGTTCGCGTTGCGCGTCAGGACGCCTACATAATGCGCACCCTCTCCGACATCGTTGCAGTCCGACTCCGGCACGACCAGATCATTGATTCCATCCCCGTTTATATCGGCGGCCAGAGCCGGTGTGTCGCTGGCGCAATGCGCGAGGGCAATCGTGGTGTGACTGGCGAAGGTTCGATCAGCATCTCCATAATAGACGTCTAGGTGATTGGGATTCTTGGGATAAAAGGTAGATGCTACGATGTCCATCTTTCCATCATCGTTAACGTCTGCGGCGGCAAAGACCGAGTGGCCACCAGGTACTTGAATCGTCATCTGCGATGGAAAGCTGCCCGTGCCATCCCCATACAAAACTTGGACCGTGTCATAGTTCACGGGATCGCCGATTGCGATGTCTGCATAACCATCGCCGTCGAAGTCTCCCAGCATGAGGCTGCCTTCATTATTGACTGGGGTTGTTGGCCCCATCTTGAAGCCGTTGTTACCATTGCCGAACCAGACGTTCAGGTCGGCGCCCTCAATGAATGCGACGTCCATGAGGCCGTCGTGGTTAAAGTCTCCTACTGCCACGCTGGTCACTTCGGTATCCAGCGGGAACGACGCTTTCTCTGTGAACGTGCCGCTGCCGTTATTCAGATAGAGAAAAAGATCGTATTGATGTGAACTGCTGACTCCGAAGACGAGCAAGTCTGCTTTGCCGTCACTGTTGAAGTCTCCAATGATGACGGCGGAGGCTGTTTCATCGTAAGGCAAGGTGTAACTCACAGGAGCCTTATAGACTCCGTCTCCGGTGGACAGCACCACGGCAAATCCGCCTGTTGTCTGGCCTTCGGTGTAGACGAAATCTTCGCGGCCGTCGTTGTTCAGATCGGCGTGCAGGTAAGTAGCTCGTCCTGAAGAAGCATGTGTTGAAAAACTAGCGCCCGCTCCGAACGCAGAGCTGGCCACCGCACAACCTAAAGCAACGAGCAAACCGGCACGAGCCTCAAAAGACCACACCATGGCAACCTCCAGATATTCCTATCTATGTACAGATGGATACGCGAATGGAGAATAGGGTTGCTCACGGCGACAGCGCTTGAATGCACCGCGTAATGGATCGGGCAGATTTTGGTTAAGCCGGCGCGAAAGCTGAATGGATCATTGCCTGGTTTCTTGCGGCGTAGTCTCTCGCGCTGTCTGCGAGGGTTGTGCCGGCGGCTTCTTGGCGTAATATCCGGCGCGCGTCCGCACGATCAGCTTGCCGTGCCTCGGCGCATTTGCCTCGACATGCACAACGCGATAGCCTCCAAGGCTGACCGGTTTGGTGGAGTGATAGCCAATAGTGTATTGGTCACGGATGTCACGCGCGACCTCTGCGGCGATACCGTTCACATCGGACAAGGAATGAGGGAAGTAAGCAATGCCGCCCGTCTCCTGCGACAACTTCTCAAGGTCACTTCTCGCACGGTCTGCCTCCTGCCTGTCGGCCCCGAAAAGCAGTCCAATGGTGTAGACCACTGGGCCGCCCAGATTTTGAACGCGGCGGATGGCCTGCTCCAAATTGAGGTGCGACGCATTGTCCGCACCGTCTGTAATAACGAGTAATACTTGCTTGGGCAGCTTTCCGTGGTTGGACAATTCGTCCGCCGAAGCGGCCACGGCATCATAGAGCGCCGTGGTTCCTTTGGAATCGAGGTGCGAGAGTCCGCGATTGAGCGCGTCGATGTTGGAGGTAAAGCCCTGATCGAGATAGGCGCGGTCAGAGAAATTCACGATAAAAGACGAGTCCCGCGGATTAGACGTCCTCAACAAGTTCAAAGCAGCCGCATTGACCGCGGCGCGCTTGTCAAGCATTGAACCCGAATTGTCGATAAGAATGCCGAGCGAGACAGGTTGATCCTGGTGCAGAAAAGAGGTGGCGGTCTGCGGAACTCCATCTTCCCAGACGTGGAAGTCGCCGCGCGTTAAGTCAGCGACCCGCTGACCTTTCTCGTCGACCACGGCGCAGGTCAACAAAACCTCATCTACATCCTCGTGCATGGTGTAGATGCCGTTCTGATTCTTTTGAATCTCACCGGGCCGGGCAGGCGTGCTTGACGGCGCTGCCGTGCTTGCCGGCGTGTTGTCTTCCACATCGGGGGAGGGAATCGGATCGTGGTCCACATCCAGGCGCGGCTGGACTTCAGGATGCGTGGGGTCGCTCATGGGCGCGGGTATTGCAGTTTGCGTCTGCGGGGATGGCGCGGGCCGGACTTGGCATAACAGGACCGAGCCACTGCAGCCGAGCAGAACCAACGCCACTAAAGAGGTGGACCGAAGGGCGCGCGATTTCGAGGAGCTATTTGGGAACATAGAAAAATGATCGAGCACGAGCAGTCGTATTTCCCCTACATGAATTAGGATGCAGATGCGAGCCGCAGAGAAGAGCGTTCGCCATCTTTGAAGTCAAATCTGGAAAGCTAGGACCTCTGAAATTAAAGTCCGAAAAAACTACAATCTTGCGTAATTTCCTTTGCACTGGTTCACCACGCCGTCTTTGCGGCCTTTCACTTATCGGGGAACAGAATTTGAACTGATCGCCGGCAACTGGGCCCCAGGAACAATTTGATCCATGGGCAATTCAAGCGAAAAAAGAGAGCCAGACCCTCCATCCGCCTGCGCCCAGATGCCATGGAAGGCGCCTTGCAATTCAGGGTGAAGGGCCAATAGCGCCGTCATCAGCGCGACCACCTGCTTTCGCGCGGTTGGCGGATCGTGTAACTGGGCTGCCTGGGCTGCATCAGGCGTGTAGTGAATTTCAAGATCCAGCGGGCCAAAAGTAACTGTGGTGTCGATTGCCGTGACTTGGAAGACAGTGCCATGCGCATCCAGCGTCAGCGGCTTCGTGAGGGGAAGAATGGGTGGATGTACGCGGTCCTCTTCATGCTGCAACTTTTCGAGATTGGGGCTGGATAGAAAATCAACCGGGTCCAGAAACTCAGCGGCCGTCCGGTAATAGAACCAGGCATCCCAATTCATGTTTTTTTCTGCGTATTTCCGCGCGGATACCCAATACCACAGGCCATCGTGACCCGCTTGCAACATCGGCTTGCTGAAGAAACCTCCGAGCATCCAGCGATGATCGGTAGTTTGAGCCAGAACTAGTGAAATCTGCTGCGGCTTTGGAACCCCCGTGGCGTGGATAATGGCCAGAGCGTACGTGCCCGGCGGCAGGCCTGAAAAATTCAACACCACCACCGGCGATCCGCAATAGAAATCGGTTTGCGCGGCGCCTGGAGCTTCGGTCGAAGCGTCCAGCGCGTAAAGGCTATCGACGGTGACGACGGCTTGCTGCAGGGCGGGTTTCAAATTGTCGACCGAAGCCGCAATGCCGCTGAAGTCCGCGGCAACCGCGGGAATTGTATTCGCGCGCAACGCCTGCGCATCGCCATTTTGCACTTCGCCAATCATGGTGCGCGCGGCGCTTGATAGGGCATCGCGCTCCGCGGCCGTCATTTGCGATTGCGTCTTGCAGGAAGCGGCCGTCGCTGTAACGGGCAGCAGAAGGCCACTGAAAACCATCAGCGCTGGCAGGGAGTATCGCGCCTGGAAGAATCTTAGTAACATGGCTGCGGCCTTCCGGGGTGCTCGTTCGGCTGGGGGAGCAAAATCTTCGCGAGCATATGTATATATGATGCAAGCCGGTTGCCGTGCGGTCACGGCCTCCAAGAGGAACTTACGATTTTTTCGTCGCGAATAAAAGGCCTTCGACGAAAGCAGCAAATTGATTGCGATCTCAGCGGCTGCGGCTGTTCCGCAACCTACTCCAACGGCTCACCTTGTTCCAAAGGTTCACCTTGGGCTTCGAGAACCGCCGAGATCTTTTCGCACATCGCGACCGGGCCCTCAGTCTTGCTGATAAATACGTCGACATAGCCGACGTCCTGAGGCATTTCATTGACACCCGACATCAGGATTACTGGCAGGCCGGGCCATTCCAGCTTGATGGATTGGGCCAATTCGGTTCCAGTTCCGCCTGGCATCAACTGGTCGGTGAGAACAAGGTCCACAGCGTGCTCCTTGAGGGCCCGCAGAGCGTCCGTAGCTGAACTTGCGGTCACCACTCTATAGCCCTGCTTTTCGAGGACCAGTTTCCGGAGCAGGAGTGGAAGCGATTCGTCGTCAACGCAAAGGATGAATGAGTTATGTGCGGTCACGAGTACCCCTCGCAACTTCTTCGGGCATTGCATGAGTCGCGCTTGCCATGACCTTCATACTCCGGTCAGCGCCGGGAAGAGTCACGCAGAACGCCGTCCTATGGCCGCCTTTGAAAGACATGCTTCGAAACTGAATTGTCCCGTCATATTTCTGAACGATGCCCTTGCTGATCCACAGGCCCAAGCCCGTGCCCTTGCTGGACTTTGTCGTATAGAACGGCTCGAAAAGATGCTTGGAGTGCTCCGGCAAAACGCCAGCTCCCGTGTCGCCGAAGGAGATGCGCAAATCCGTGCGCCCGGCTGTCTCATTCCAACGTTCCCCTATGCGAATTCGCAGCCTTCCGCCGTCGGGCATCGCCTGAATTGCATTGCCAATAAGATTGAAGAACACCTGTCTCAGTTCCACTGGAAAACCGCTGATCTTGCCATCGGTGAAGTACTTTTTATCGAGCGTGATTCCACTTACCAGTAACTGGCGCCCCTGCAGTTGGAGCACATCATCCAGAAGCTCGGCGATCGACACATCCACCGGATGCTGCGATTCGCGATAGAATCCAAGCGTCTGCTTGGTGATGTGGCAAACTCTGGCCAGTTCCCCATCGCCCAACTGGGCGTAATAGCGAGCTTCTTCGTCCAGCGAGGGATGATCACGCAGAAGATAAAAGGCATTGGTAATCGCTTCAAGCGGATTGTTGATTTCATGGGCAATGATGCCGGCGACCCGGCCCATGGCAGCTAGTTTCTCGGTGCGGCGCAAGGCCTCTTCGGCCATTATCTGTGCTGTAATGTCGCGGTTGATTTCGAGAATCGATCCGGTTTCTTTCTTGAACACCTGGCGGCTTGCCACGATGACTTCTTGACCATCGTGCGTTTGCTGAACCAGGTTCCCATTCCATCTGCCATGCGTTGTGAGTGCGGCTTCAATCTGGTCTGGCTCAACCGGGAATTCCGTTTTCAGCATCGTATGCAAAGGTTTGCCAAGAACTTCATGACGAGGCCATCCATAAAGCGCCTCAGCTCCCGCATTCCAATATTGCACCGCGCCGGTTAGGTCTCTCACCAGAATTGCTTCTGAGGCCAGTTCCAGAAGATCCGCGCGTTCCCGCAACAGGTCTTCCATGGCGATCTGTGCGCTGATGTCCGTGTTGGTGCCAAACCACCGGGCGACGACACCCTGTGAGTCGCGGATGGGCACCGCGCGCGATAAGAACCAGCGATACTGTCCGTCTTTGCCGAGCAAGGGAAACGTATCTTCCCATGACTCGCCCGTATCCCAGGAATGTTGACTACCGGCGATCACTCGATCAAGGTGGTCCGGGTGAAGGATTCCAGTCCAACTTGTCGCTTGCGCATCGTCGGGCGATGCGCCGATGTAGTCATACCACCGATCATTGCACCAGAAGACCTTGCCCTGCGAGTCGGCCATCCATGCGAGCTGAGGAATTGAATTTGCAAGCGTGCGGAACTGGCTCTCGCTCTCCTGCAACTGGCGGGTCCGCTGTTCCACGCGGTGCTCCAGTTCGCGATTCAGGTTCTCCAGTTCTCTGGTTTTGCGATGCAATTCCGCAAAGATTGATACTTTGGCCCGCAACACCTCAGGCACCACGGGCACTGAGATATAGTCCACTGCTCCGCTCTGGTAGCCCTTGATCCTGTCCAGGTCGCTCATGCGGACTGCGGATATGAATAAAATGGCGGTCTTCTGAAAGCGCGGATGATCGCGCATCATATCGGCCATTTCGAATCCGTTGATCTCAGGCATGCTCACATCGAGCAAAACCACGGCGACGTCGTGTTTGAGCAGCAGTTCCAAACCCTCGCGGCCTGATCGGGCCTTGATGAGGTTTGCATCCAGATCGGCCAGGATAGCCTCATAGCTGAGAAGCTTTGCCGGCTGGTCGTCGACCATGAGAATGTTTACCCTGCTTGTCTCGCTCACCAAAATCCCCCGACGTTTACCCGTCCCGGTAGTTATGCGAAAAGATCGAACAGTCTTCTCCTACCTGTGCAGCCACATGCGCAGCGCGGAGAGCATCTGCTCCGTATTCACTGGCTTGGCAAGATACTCCGAAGCGCCTGCCTCCAGGCATTTTTCCCGATCTCCCTTCATGGCTTTCGCCGTTAGCGCAATGATCGGCAGGCGCTGGAATTTCGGATTCTGCCGAATGACTTGCATGGTTTCGTAACCATCCATTTCCGGCATCATGATGTCCATGAGCACGATTCCTAGCTCGGGCGTCTTCTCGATCGTCTCGATCGCCTCGCGCCCCGTTCCCGCCGTCAACACCGTCATTCCACGCCGCTCGAGCACGCTGCTGAGCGCAAAAATGTTGCGCACGTCGTCATCGACAATGAGCACCTGCTTGCCTACCAGCGCTTCATCGGATCGGTGCAGACGATCGAGCATATTCTGTTTCTCCGCAGGCAATTCGGCAACTACTCGATGAAGGAAAAGCGCGGTTTCATCGAGCAGCCGTTCCGGAGATTCAACATCCTTGACGATCACGCTACGAGCCAGCGCATGAAGTCTTGCGTCTTCTTCCGGAGAAAGGTCTTTGCCGGTAAAGACGACAACGGGTAACTCGCTCAGCTCTGGCGTATCGCGCAGGCGCTCCAGAACTTCGAAGCCGGTCATGTCCGGCAACCGCAGATCGAGGACCAGGCAGTCGAACGCGCCGTGCGTTACTGCCTCCAGCGCTTCGGTTCCGGTATCGGCGAAGGTCACATCGATGTCATCGTAGCCAAGCAGTGCTTCGATGCTAACCTGCTGTGCCGGCTCGTCTTCCACAACGAGCAGGCGCTTGCGGCGCGGACTGGCATAGGCCTTGATGCGCGTAATCGCCGCATTAAGGCCTTCCGTTGTCGTGGGCTTGGTGACAAAAGAGAAGGCTCCCCGCGACAGGCCGTGGTGCCAGTCTTCATCCGAGGTGAGCATCTGCACGGGAATGTGGCGCGTGCTTGGGTCCTGCTTCAAATGGTTCAGTACCGTCCAGCCCAGCATATCCGGCAGGAACACATCCAGCGAAATGGCGGTTGGGAGGAACTCGCGGGCCAGGGCCAGGGCTTCAGAGCCTGTGGCCGCATGAAGAACCTTGAAGCCTTTATCCCGCGAAAGGTCGCGGATCAGGCGTGCATAGTGCGCGTCATCCTCTACGATCAGCAGTACGTCATCGCCTATCTCGAAGTTGCCGCGGTCGTCTTCGATTCGCTCCGCATGATGCTCGGCGGCGCTCACGCTTGGAGCCTGAAGCAAGGAAACGGGGCGCGTATGTATCTCGCTTCGCACGATTGTGGAAGCGGTCGTGGGGCCGACATAATTTTGCGGCAGATAAAGCGTGAAGGTGCTGCCTTTTCCGGGCGTACTGTAGAGTTGAATCTCTCCGCCCAGCAAGCTGGCCAACTCGCGGCTGATGGCGAGACCAAGGCCAGTGCCTCCGTACTTACGGCTCGTGCCAGCATCTGCCTGCTGGAAGGCCTCGAAGATAATTCGCTGTTTATCCAACGGAATGCCGATTCCAGTATCCGTGACGGAGAACGCAATTACCGATCCGCTCGCGCTTAGGATGGGGTGATTTTGTGTCCACCCTTGGCTGGCGAGGGACACCGAGAGTTGCACCTTGCCGTGCTCGGTGAACTTGAATGCGTTCGACAGAAGATTCTTGAGCACTTGCTGCAAACGCTTGGAGTCGGTGACCAGGCTGCGCGCCAGGCGTGGGTCTGTGCTGATTTCAAATAGGAGTTTTCGATTGTCGGCTTCATGACGGAATGGCCGCGCCACCATCTCAACCACGCTGTTGAAGAACACTTCTTCAGCTTCCACCGAGACCGTGCCCGACTCAATCTTCGATAGATCGAGGATGTCGCTGATCAGGTTGAGCAGATCTGTGCCGGCGCCGTGGATGGTGCGCGCAAACTCAACCTGCTTGGCGCTCAGGTTCCTATCTGGATTCTCGGCAAGCTGTTGGCCGAGGACCAGGATGCTGTTCAGCGGCGTGCGTAACTCGTGCGACATATTGGCCAGGAACTCCGATTTATACTTCGAAGTGAGCGCCAGTTCCTTGGCCTTTTCTTCCAGCGCGCCGCGCGCCTGCTCAATTTCCTGATTCTTGCGCTCTACCTCGGCGTTCTGTTCGGCAAGCTGCTGCGCCTTCTGCGCCAGTTGCTCATTGGTCTGTTGCAGTTCCTTCTGCTGGGTCTGCAGTTCGGTCGCCAACTGTTGGGACTGCTTGAGCAGCCCCTCGGTTTGCATGGTTGCTTCAATGCTGTTCAACACGATGCCGATACCTGAGGTCAGTTGTTCAAGAAAGGCAAGGTGGGACGCGGTGAAGGTGCTCAAGGTGGCTAACTCGATCACTGCCTTCACGCGATCTTCAAATAGAACAGGCAACACAATCACATTACGCGGGATGGCCTCGAAGAGGCCCGACCTGATTGGAGTACTGTGACTGGGAAGATCCGAGATCAGCATGCGGCGTTTTTCGGCGGCGCATTGTCCGATCAGTCCCTCGCCAACTTTGATTGACTCCAGATGACCCTCGTCCGTGCTGGCGTATGCCGAAAGCAGAACCATGCTGTTCGATTCCTCGGATTCCATCTGGTAAAGCACACCCTGTTGAGCATTCACCAGCGGAGCGAGTTCCGAGAGCAACATCCTTCCGACCGTCGATAGTTCGCGCTGGCCTTGAAGCATCGCTGTAAACCGGGCTAGATTCGTCTTCAACCAGTCTTGCTCCGTATTGCGATCGGTAGTCAACCTCAAGTTATCAATCATAGTGTTGAGGTTGTCTTTCAGATCCGCAACCTCGCCGCTGGCCTCCACTTGGATGGAGCGGGTCAAGTCGCCCTTGGTGACGGCCGTCGCCACTTCTGCAATCGCGCGCACTTGATTCGTCAGGTTGTCAGCCAGCAGGTTGACATTGCCTGTCAAATCCTTCCACGTGCCGGAGGCGCCGGGGACGTTAGCCTGGCCGCCCAGGCGGCCTTCGACGCCCACTTCGCGCGCCACGGTTGTTACCTGGTCCGCGAAGGTGGCTAGCGTATTGGTCATGTTATTGATGGTTTCCGCGAGCGCGGCCACTTCGCCTTTGGCGTTCACGGTCAACTTCTTGGTCAGTTCGCCATTGGCAACGGCTGTTACGACTTTTACGATCCCGCGCACCTGTTCAGTAAGGTTCGCGGCCATCACGTTCACGTTGTCCGTAAGGTCTTTCCACGTGCCCGCAACGCCTGGGACCTGCGCCTGGCCTCCCAACTTACCCTCCGTGCCCACTTCGCGCGCCACGCGGGTAACTTCGGCAGCGAATGCGTTGAGTTGATCGACCATGGTATTGATGGTGTTTTTGAGTTCGAGGATTTCCCCCTTAACGTCCACTGTGATCTTGCGGGATAAGTCGCCACGCGCCACGGCGGTAGTTACTTCGGCGATGTTTCTTACCTGGCCTGTCAGGTTGCCAGCCATTGAGTTCACGGAGTCAGTCAAGTCTTTCCATGTACCGGCGACGCCTGGCACGTTTGCTTGTCCGCCCAGTCTGCCTTCTGTACCCACTTCGCGCGCCACGCGCGTCACTTCGCCGGCGAACGCGTTGAGCTGATCGACCATGGTGTTGATGGTTTCTTTGAGCAGGAGAATTTCTCCGCTCACATTGACCGTGATCTTCTTCGATAAGTCGCCACTGGCGATTGCTGTTGAAACTTCAGCGATATTTCTTACCTGGCCGGTCAGATTACTGGCCATAGAGTTCACTGAGTCAGTGAGATCTTTCCATGTTCCGGCGACACCGGGCACCTGTGCCTGGCCACCGAGTTTGCCGTCGGTGCCGACCTCTCGTGCCACGCGCGTCACTTCGGCGGCAAACGCGCGCAACTGGTCCACCATGGTGTTAATCGTGTCCTTGAGTTCCAGAATCTCGCCGCGCACATCGACAGTGATTTTGCGGGATAAGTCGCCGCGGGCCACGGCCGTTGCCACTTCAGCGATGTTTCTTACCTGCGCTGTCAGGTTTCCAGCCATGAAGTTGACTGAATCGGTGAGATCTTTCCAAGTTCCGGCGACACCGGAAACCTGCGCCTGGCCGCCAAGCTTTCCTTCGGTGCCCACCTCGCGCGCCACGCGGGTTACTTCGCCGGCAAACGCGTTGAGTTGATCGACCATCGTGTTGATGGTGTTTTTGAGTTCGAGAATTTCGCCTTTCACATCGACGGTGATCTTTCGGGATAAGTCGCCGCGCGCCACGGCGGTGGTAACTTCGGCAATATTTCTAACTTGCCCGGTCAGGTTGCCGGCCATGGAGTTAACCGAGTCAGTAAGATCTTTCCAGGTGCCGGCCACTCCGGGAACGTTTGCCTGTCCGCCGAGTCTACCTTCGGTACCCACTTCACGCGCCACGCGAGTGACTTCTCCCGCGAAGCGGTTCAACTGATCGACCATGGTATTGAGCGTTTCTTTGAGTTGGAGAATCTCACCGCGTACATCAACCGTGATCTTGCGAGATAAGTCGCCGTTGGCAATGGCCGTCGCTACTTCAGCAATGTTTCTTACCTGGCCGGTAAGATTGCTGGCCATGAAATTGACGTTATCGGTGAGGTCCTTCCACGTTCCGCCTACGCCTGGGACCTGCGCCTGGCCGCCCAGCTTGCCTTCTGTGCCCACCTCGCGCGCCACGCGCGTCACTTCGCCCGCAAATGCATTCAACTGATCCACCATGGTGTTGATGGTGTCTTTCAATTCGAGAATCTCGCCCTTCACATCGACGGTAATTTTGCGGGAAAGGTCGCCACGAGCGACCGCTGTAGTTACCTCGGCAATATTTCTCACCTGGGCGGTGAGGTTGCCGGCCATGGCATTGACTGAGTCGGTGAGATCTTTCCAGGTTCCGGCAACTCCGGGCACCACGGCCTGTCCGCCGAGCTTTCCATCCGTGCCCACTTCGCGTGCCACGCGTGTCACCTCGGAAGCAAACGACCGCAATTGATCCACCATCGTATTGATGGCTTCTTTTAACTGGAGAATTTCGCCGCGCACGTCGACGGTGATTTTTCGAGAAAGATCGCCGCTGGCCACTGCGGTTGCAACCTCAGCGATGTTGCGAACCTGGCCGGTCAAGTTATTCGCCATGGAGTTCACAGAATCAGTCAGATCCTTCCACGTGCCGGCCACGCCGGGTACTTGCGCCTGCCCGCCCAGCTTGCCGTCCGTGCCTACTTCGCGTGCCACGCGCGTTACTTCAGCGGTAAAGACGCCTAACTGCTGAATCATGGTGTTCACGATCTTGGCAGAGCGCAGGAACTCGCCTTCAAGGGGTCGTCCATCCACGTCGAGGCGTACAGTCTGGGTCAGGTTGCCTTGCGCCACGGCGGCAATGGCGCGCGTGACCTCCGTGGTCGGCCTCAACAAATCCTCGACCAGGGTGTTCACCGAGACTTCCATTCCTCCCCAGGCGCCGCGCAGTTGCTGGAAGCGAATGCGCTCCCGAGTTTTTCCTTCTTTACCGACAGCGTGGCCCACGCGGTGCAGCTCTCGCGCCATCTGCTGGTTGGCGGCGATGATGTCATTGAACGTGTCGGAAATTTTCCCCTCCAACCCGGTCCACGCAACAGGGAGGCGAACCGAGAAGTCGCCGTCCCGCATGGTTTGCAGCGTGGCTAGAATCGTAGCCAGCGCGGTTGGAACCTGTTCCGCTGCGGGATGAGGCAAATCCGCAACAGCCACGCCGTTGTTGCCGGAGCGGGAGTGGAGGCCTTTGCCGTCATTGAGGTGAGGGACTTTCTTCATCGCTGTCTCCTTCGAGGGACAATAACCGGCCTGGATTGAAGGGATTATGCAAACACGAAACTCGTATGCCTTTCGATCGGTGGGTCTCGGCTCAAGTTGGAGTTTAGGTGTTGGCGAGGTTTAAGATGCGACAATTCCCATCGGGGGTTGCCTGAGATAAGGTAGATTGCGCACAACCCTACGATGCGGACCTGTCCGTGGGGCATTTAATTCGGAACATGAATAGAGATATAAAGCCTGGCTGGGAGGCCACAGGGCTAGCCCTGCTCCAAATCACTGGTCTTTTTTAAAGCCAGATCAGCGTCTGGAATCAGACTGCTGGCAGCCGTTCCCAAGCAAGCGAACAGGGATCAGCCCCAATCGGCATCAATATAGAGGAAACGTCACACTGAGGGGGAGGTGCTGGAAGGCGGAAATCAGGAATCGGCTTCGACCTTCCAGACATAGAGATGTTCTTCATCACTCGATGTGGCCACTTCAATCCCTTTTTGGCGCGTCGCACGGTTAAGTGCGGCGCGGATGTTCTCCTTGGTGTCCGGCAGAGCCGAAAGCGGCACTTTGAGCGCGGAACCGATTGCCAACTGATTAATGTCGCTGAGCAGTTGCGTGACAATTTTCTTGTGCTTGCCATCCCGGCCCTTGGGAACGTCGAGCTGGAGAATGGAGTCAAACTTCGCGGGCACTGAGTTCGAGTCTGAATTGGTTGCCATGGCATATACCCCCTTTTTGCAGGTAGGCTACGATGAACACGCGCCTAACCTATGCCTAAATTGACGTAAAACTACTCTGTGATTGAGAGCATACTAACCTTTTAATAAAATGGCAATACCCTTACCAAAAATTTTCATCGGCTTATTTTGAGGGCACCGCTCTTTTGAGGAAGAACTGCCCGTGCTGTGTTCTTGCGTATAAATATAAGATTACAAATACTTAATGCGTATGAGAAAGAGTTAACCCGTATGACACATGCACTGCTACGGTGGTTTTAGAGGTAGATTCCCATGGCTGTAAAAACGAATTTCCCCGTTGTGCCGCTTGATGAAGTTCCCACATCCGTGCCTCCGAATGGCCCCCAAAAGCACCGCCCGGTGGTTCTGGTGGTCGACGACGAATCTGCCATAGCCGATACGCTTGCTGAGATTCTTAGCCTGAGCGGTTATGCGGCCATGCCGGTCTACGATGGGGAAGAGGCGCTTGAAACCGCACTTTTGACACCCCCTGAGCTGCTGATTACCGACGTGATGCTGCCTGGAATGAGCGGCATTGAGCTGGCGATCACGATGAGGCGCATCTTTCCGGATTGCCGTGTTTTGTTGTTCTCCGGCCAGGCGGCCACCACAGACCTGTTGTTATCGGCAAAGCGCTCTGGCCACGAGTTCACAATGCTGAGCAAGCCCGTGTATCCGACCGATCTTTTGCGGCGGGTTTCCGAGAGCTTCGACTCAACAAGATCGCAATCTTCAGCTCGCTCCTAGCAGCGCATCTTCCTTGCTTGACTGACTTGCTTGATAGAGACAGGCACCGGCGAACTTCGACCGCACTCAGGGCGCGTATCTCAGTTTCTCTGCTGCGGTCCGGAAACGGCTTCTTCGTTCTCAATAGCCGATTCGATCTGCTGCCAAAGAGCGTCAGGCGGTTCCTCAACAGGGAACAACTGGCGCGCGGCCTCGGCGATTGTCTCCAGGTCGGCCAGCAGGGCGCGGCAATTATCGCATCCGCGAAGATGCGGATGCTCGGCGATGCTTGCTCCTGAAGCAATCAGTTGCGGCAGTTGGGCCTGAAAGGCCGCGCAGGAAAGATGGTTGGCGTTTTCGCTCATCTGCGCCCCTCCTGCTGAGGATGGAGGCGCAGGGCATCGCGCAGCTTCAGCCGCGCCTTGTGCAATTGCGACTTGCTGTTGCCGATCGAACAGTCGAGCAGCGTAGCGATCTCGTTGTGCTCATAGCCCTCAATGTCGTGAAGCACAAAGATGAGACGGTAGCCGGCTGGAAGATCGTCAATGGCGCGCTGCAATGCCAGCCGGTCGATGGCGCCCGAGAGTGCCAGGTCCGGAGCCCCGAAGCTGCGGCCGGGCCTCTGGTCGGGAGCCGGTTCCATGACTTCGTCCAGCGAAATCAGTTGCAGGCCCTTCTTGCGCAAATGCATGAGCACAACATTAATGGCCAACCGATGCAGCCATGTGGATAGGGCAGATTCCCCTCGAAAAGTGGCGATCTTGCGGTGAAACTGAAGAAAGGCTTCCTGGGTCAGGTCTTCCGCCTCGGCTACACTGCCCACCATGCGCAGGCAAAGAGAATAGATGCGTCTCTTATGCACGGAGTAAAGCTGGGCAAAGGCCTGATTGTCGCCGGCCTGCGCGCGCGCCAGTATCTCGGCCTGGATATTTGCCGCGGAGCCATCGGGCGCAACATGGTTTAAGGGCACGGGCGTTTTCGCTGCTGCTTGGTCGCCTGGAGGTGAACTTGGTGCGTGACGCGGCGGCTCTGTTGCTGGAGTGGAGTAGGGCATGCTCATCCTTGGAGTTAAAGCACTGGGAATGATTTCGCAGGCAGTGAGCTTGTTGGCTGAGCTTCTTTTCCTGGTCAGAATTGGGGATGTACTTGCTCTCATAGAGAGCCGGCTAGCGATCGCCGTCGTGAGATCGTGCATACATATAGGATGCGGTTTTTCCCCGTACCGGGTTATTGTTTCCGGATTTTTTGCGAAGAGATATCGCACGTCCCTCAGATTCAGATTGTTTCCACTGACATTTGTGAAGTCATCCAGGATAGAAAAGCGCGCCTCCCCGACGATGCTTCAAATCACCTTGAGCAACAGGAGTATCAACACGATGGTGAGAATCAGGCTAACGCCGCCTCCGCCGTAGTAGCCCCATCCTGGGCCCCCGCGATATCCACCGTACCCGAATCCGAAAATCAACACGATCAAGATAATCAGTAGCAACATAACTTTCTCCTCCCGCTGAACTTGGATGCGTCTTTTCGGGAACAGTTGAACGCAAACTGAAGAATGTGAGTTTGCGAAGGTCGACCGCGAGCGCGAAGAGACGAATGCATGACTTGCGCTGCATGCGAGTCGCGATCTTGCGGACAGGATGCGGTGCTCTAATCGGCAAACGGAGCGTAGACGCAGTATCCCCGCGGCGGCGCCGGAAACTCCGCATTTCCATCGCCATCGGTGGTGCGCTCATCGGGATGCGCCGTATCATGGCCGTCCCATGCCACCGGCTTGAACTTCTGGTTTGTCCATTTCGTCTTCACTGACGTGCCGCTCCATTGATTGCCAAGATTGTTGAGTACATAGACCAGCCCGGTCTGCGCTTCCGTTCCGCCGCGCTGCATGATGTAGAGATCGGGGTCGGCATGAAGAATGGACGATTCGCCCCCCGCATGTTTATGATGCGCGGCAATCAGCGCGTCAATTCCGTTTGGCGTGCCAGGACGTGCCAGATCGCAGTTGAAATAGTCCCACCAGAAAACGCAGGGATACCCATCCCCGGTCAGAATGAAGGAATAGCCGAGCATCTTGTCATTCACCACTTCATTCCCGCCCATGTCGTGATTCTCAACGAAGGTGACGGCGTTGAAGGGCCGCGCTGCCGATACCGATTCGCCATCGGTCAGATTGCGCAAATCGTAATTGGGCTTGTCGCAAACGTCTTTAAGTTTGTAACGCAGTGGAAAATCGAACGCCGCAATCTGCTGGTCGGTTACCGCTCGCACGCCGTCCAGCCAACCATCGATATCCTCGGGGCCGGACCAGTACTCTCCTACGATGAATGGCGTGAACTCCCCGGCGTCCTTTTTTTGATATTGATACTTTGCCAGCAGGCCAATCATCCATGCGCCGAAGCCCTTGACGAAGTCGAATCGTAAGCCATCGAAATCGAGATCCTCGATGGCCAGACGCGCATATTCAAACATGGCCTCATACACCCGCGGATTGCGATGGCACAGGTGCGGAAACCCTGCAAATTTCTCCCCCTCGATCATTGTTCGTTCATAGCGGCTGGGATGGAAGCAGTTCCAATCGCGAGGAAATTTCCCGCTCTTCGGTTTGAACTTTGTCCAACGCTTCTTGCCGTCGAGGGGGTTGGTTTCTTCCTCATCGGCGCCGGAATTGTGATTGATGACCAGGTCGGCAATCGCGCTGATCTTGTGTTCGCGCATAATCTTAATCAGCCGCTCAAGCTCGCCTCGATTGCCGTACAGTGTCTTCACGCCGCCTTTTTGATCGAAGTCTCCGAGATCGAAGTAGTCGTAGGGATCGTAACCGTTCGACGTTGTTACGGAACACTTGCTGAACGGGGGCAACCACAGTGAACTGATACCCGAGGAAGACAATTGCGGGACCTTTTCGGCAATATAGTTCCACCACTCGCCGCTCTTGTTTTCCTTGAGCGGAGCATCCCAGTAAAACGCCTGCATCATCACGGCCATTGATCGTTGATCCTCAAAAGTAGGCTGGGCACTCTATGCATTGGATGTACATCTAAGTATGTTGCATAACTAGACTTATTGGTTGGCCGCATATCGTTAAGTGGGGCGCTTGTCTTCGCGGGATCATGGTAAAGCTTATTGAGCATAGACAACCTTCGCTGGCGGCGAGGCGTCGAATCGTCAGTTGTCGCCGAGATATTTGGATTCCCTAGAGGTTGGACCATGCTTTGGACAATCTTTGTAATCCTCCTGGTTTTGTGGCTGCTGGGTGTTGTCAGTTCCTACACTCTGGGCGGATTCATTCATCTATTGCTTGTGCTTGCGGTGATTGTATTGATTTTGCAACTCGTAACAGGCCGCCGGCCCGTTGTCTAACCGCGATCAAGTCTGTTTTGCGCGGGCCGCGATTCGGTTCACAGGAATGCAACTGAATTTAAATACCCGTGGAGGGAAAAATGAATAAGGACACAGTGAAGGGTGCCGTCGATGACGCAGCCGGACGCGCAAAGCGCCAGGTAGGCGAGTGGACAGGCGACAGCAAAACCCAGGTTGAAGGCGCGGCCCAACAGGTCAAGGGCAAGGCTGAGAAGGCTTGGGGCAACGTGAAGGATGCAGCACAAGACGCCTCCGATAAAGCCAAAAGCGCAAGCGATCGGGATGCGGCTGAACATGATCGCATCGAACGCGATCGTCTGGCAGAGGAGCGCAAGCACCACGAAGCCATCGGTAGCTAAGCTGCGTTCTCACCGATAGCGCGGATCAGCCACGGCTGGCGATGGGCATTGATTAGGATGGGTTTAAGTAGCTCGATGCCGGCCGCATGGCTGACACTAGCCCGACGGCCGGTCCAGAGAGTCCGGAAGAGGGCAACCGGCTCATAAGGCATCGCATCCCAAACAGTGCTGGCGTTACGTACTCGCACGAAGTGCAACGCGGCGACAACGGGAGCAGCAACATGCAGAATACTTCTGGCACTCAGAGTCAAAATCAGCCCACTCGTGACGATCAGGTCAAGAGTGGTGGTCAGCCCTCCCATCAAGGCAGTTCAAATGACTCGGCGAAGTCCTCGACCGATATGAATGAACATGAGCAGCGTAACCAAAATCGCCCCAGCAAGGAGGCTCCTATTAAGGGCGGTCAGCCTCCCCGTTCCGGCGGCAACAAGTAAGTCTGCAGATAGATTCAGGGTCTTGGTTTGAAATGTAGATTTCTCCAGGATTCTTTTGTAACTTCGTAAACCGACCCGCGCCCCGAACAGGCGCGGGCCACTTATTTATACCTGAGGAAATGATCCACTTTTATATATCCGTGCAAGACAAAGCCAGTTGAATGCTTCTGAATAGATTGCTCCCCGACCTCCTAAGCTCTTCATAAAAGTTAGAGTGGGCAACCAGATTCAGCTGGCGGCTTCTAACCTATATGTAAGCGTGAGTTATCTCAAAGAGAACGCGATTGTCCCATTGAGCACTGCTCGTTGAACAAAGCTGAGCAGAGAAGTTCGAGGAGTCTGGCTGGCGGGCAAGAGGAGCGAAGCATGACGATGTGTGTCAATAGGATTAAAGCGAATGGCCCTGCAGCCTTTTTTGCGAGCATCGGGCTGGGGCAAAAGGTTGTGGAAGTCGAAGCTGAGCAAACCTTCTTCACCCAGGGATCCGCGGCAGGCTCGATCTTTTGTCTTAAAAGAGGCCGCGTAAAACTATCGGTCGTTTCGGAGAGGGGAAAGCAGGCGACAATCATGCTCCTCTCTGACGGAGATTTCTTTGGCGAGGAATCACTGGCTACGGCGTCCGCAGTGCGCGTGGCCACGGTCACTGCCGTAAATACATGCGTAGCGCTCGAGATCAAGAGGGAAAAAATGATCCGCGTGATGCATCAGGATCACGATTTCTGCGAAGAGTTCCTGTCGTATCTGCTGGTGCGCAATATGCGCACGCAGGCGGATCTGGTTGATCAGCTCTTCAATTCGAGTGAAAAGCGGCTGGCGCGGACGCTGCTGCTGATGGCTGATTTTGGAAAGCCGGAAGAATTACAGACACTGATTCCACCGGTAACGCAGGAAACGCTGGCAGAGATGATCGGCACAACCCGCTCACGCGTGAGCTACTTCATGAATCGGTTTCGCAGTCTTGGACTTATCGAATATAAAGATAGGATTCAGGTGCATAAGAGCCGCCTTGAAGCCGTATTATTGGATCAATTCGCAGAAATATAACTCCAATCTCTGAAGATACTCTCCATTAAAACGCAGGCATAAAAGTTTCATAGCTTTACCGTCATAAGAGTTGAAGTGCCTGCGTTGTTGCCGCGCCTTCCCACAAAGTCAAATTGAAGAATGGGTAGGAAGTGCGCAGAGTTTCGTCTTGGCGAATTTGTCGGTCAACGTACCGGAGCGCAGATTACTTCTAACGCGCAGGCTCAACTCCTGCTACTGAGAGTGCAGGTCATGTAGCAGGTTGCCTGCGTGCATGACCCAGCAGGCGCTCTCACGTTTGCATTGCCGCAGGCATCCCTTTGCCTCTAAACTTAGGTCAACGGCAGAGACGATCTGCTCGTTGGCGAAGTGCGGAAGTGGTGAAATGGCAAACACACTAGCCTTAGGAACAGCAATTTCGGCCATTCGCACTGCCCCGCACCGAGGCGCACGGACTCTCCTAAACCACACAAAATGGTTGTATTAGGAGAAAATCATGCTTCGCACCGAAACGCACCCGAGCGCACCCGATTCCAAACCCAACTGCCACCAAAACTGCCACTCGGAAGGGGTCGAGTGGTGGATGGTACGCGATAGTACGATAAGCCCCACGGACCTCACCCAAGACTCATTGCGCGCACGCGTCCGAATTTATCCCAAGACCGGATGCTGGGAGTACACCGGAGCCTGCGACGCGAACGGCTACGGAAGGGTCTTCCTCTCCGGCAAGGAGAGAAAGGCTCCAAGAGTCTACTTCGAGGTCTTCGTCGGTCCGCTCCCCGCAGGCACCCGGCTCAAACATACTCTCCCGTCCGATAAGTGCGTCGGGAGCCGGTGCTGCAATCCCGCCCACGTGAAGGTCGAACAGAGCTTCAATGTGATCAAGCTCGCTCGCCGCATCTGTCCGAAGGGCCATCTTATCGACGCCGACAATGCGGTAGTCGAACGCCGAGGGGATCATCTTCTCGTTCGCTGCCGCGCATGCAGGCGGCTGGACTGGAAGACGAACAAGCGCCTCGTGGCGAAGCTCAGACTTGGTCCGCAAAGTCCCTCCGGAGGGTGACGATCGCTGAAGCATCCTCGCCGAAGAGCAGGTGCAGGCCTCTCAAACAATCTATAACCCCTCGAATCGAGTTCCAAGAAGCTATCGCGCCGACCCGGAATTGACCGAATTCGGGAATCGCCCTATACCTACCGGGACATTCCGGATGAAGCTCCGGAACCCGGACGCCTGACCGGCCAGACGGGTCCGATTCATGTTGTTGGAGCGAGGGGTTATGGATAACCAGATTGAGAAGCTTCTCTACTCGCGCGAAGATGCGGCTGCCGCGCTGAGCATCAGCATTCGATCCGTTGACTACCTGATCGCGGAAGGAAAGGTGACCACGCGCAGGATCGGCAGAAAAATCCTCATTCCCGCCGGCGACATCAAGCGCTTCGCTCGCGCGGACCACCCGGAACGCATTCGAACCAGCGGCAAAGTTCGACATGAGGAACAACTGTATGGCACACAATGAGAAAAAACTCCGCGGCATCTTTGAAATGCCCCCGGACTCGGGAATCTTCTATATCCAGTATTTCGACATCAACGGGAATCGTCGTCGAGAAAAGGTTGGACGCCGATCCGACGCGATCACGCTCCTCGCCAAGCGGAAAACAGAAAAGCTCCAGGGGAAAAAGCTTCCAGAGAACCTTCGCAAGGGAGCGGTCCCATTCAAAGAACTGCTCGATGATGCGCTCGAAATCAGCCGGGCGGAAAACGGCGCTGAAACGACGTATAACCACGGACTCAAGTTCGAGGTCTTCCGCGAGCACTTCGGTGACCGGCCAGCGGAGAGCATCAGCAAGCAAGAGATTGTGCGTTTTCTGTTGGACCTCGCTGATGAGAGGGAATGGTCTCCTGCCAGCTTCAATCGCTGGCAGACTTCCATTTCCCTCGTCTTCCGAGTCGGAGTCGAGAATGAGAAAATTGCTTTCAACCTGGCCTCCAAAATCAAGAAGAAGACGGAGAATAACGGGCGCATTCGCTTCCTCTCCGATGGCGAAGAGAAGACTCTCCTTCAATACATCAACGAACACTACCCGGAGCACGTACCTGCGTTGCTCGTTAGCGTTCACGCTGGAATCCGAGCGGGGGAACAGTTTCGGATGCAATGGAAGGATATAGATTTCGAACGGCGGATTTTGACGATACCCAAGACCAAGAACGGCGATATTCGACACGTTCCTCTCAATGAGACCGCTTTCGCCGCAGTAACCTCGCTCTACAAGAATCGGTCCCAGCTGCCTTGGGTCTTCCTCAACTCCGCCGGAGGGCAGTTGAGAAGCCAACGAGATTGGTTCGATCGTGTTCTCGAAGCAACAAAGCTTCCGGATTATACCTGGCATTGCAACCGGCACACTTTTGCCAGTAGACTGATCATGAACGGCGTAGATCTCCGCACAGTTGGTGAACTCCTCGGCCATCGGACGTTTCAGATGACGATGCGATATGCCCATCTAGCGGCAGATCATAAGCACGAAGCCGTGTCTCGCCTGGATAAGGGAATCGGCACAGGTCGTTCATCCAGACGAGGTCCGCAAAGGGCAGCTTAGCGGGAGTGGCGAAATGGCAGACGCACTTGGTTTAGGTCCAAGCGGAGAAATCCGTGGGGGTTCGAGTCCCTTCTCCCGCACCAATTCAAACAAGTTCCGGCTACAGTAATTCGAGGGCGCGGCTCTCGTTATAGCCTCGCCCTCTTCAGTTTTGGAAATCCTTACCGAACTTGCGCTACGAACTACTCTCCCCTACAGATAGTGATGTAACCTCGCTGCCATCGTCGCAGAACAGCATCTGCGGAAGACCGCGCTGCTTTTTCTGACGATTCCGTACCAGCGACGAGTGATCCCAGACCCGGTCCTTGCTGACCTTGAGATTGCGGGCGACCTCCTCGCCAGTAAGCAGCGTGTCGAACTCCGGCATGACAAGCGATCTCCTATAACCTCTTTCCTCCATCGGCGTGCTGTCCGGGCCTGCATGCTCCGGCGAGGTGAGGAAATCGTGGGTTAAGTTCCCGTATCGGTCAAATGCGCGCCGGACCGTGCCCTCCCGGCTGGTTCTGAAGCCGGACTTGACCGAGTTTCAAGACCATCTCATCCTGTCCCAGCGTAGAGGGAAGCCGGATAACGGCGCATCGGGAGCAATCTACGTCTTCGATCGACAGCGCGAGCAGTGGTACATGCTGTCGTTCGAAGGTTGCGAAGACCAATTCACCTCGGAGAAGTTTGACCGCGCGTTCTCCGAGTACGACCTGTTCCGCCTGGTCGAGCAGCCTGGCCTGCTGCTCTCCGAGTTCCAACCGGCCACCGCCTAGCCCACCTCGCAGCATCCCCGACAACCAATCCCACCTCAACTCAGGAAGGAGCCGTCATGCGTCTGTCCGCAAGGCCTTGTTCGCTCTCGCGATCACCACCGGCATGCGGCCGAGCGAATACCTCGCACTCACCTGGCCGGATTTCGATCTCGACCGTGGCAAAGTGAGCGTTTCGAAGACCCTTGAACGGGGGAAGGGAAGCTGGCATTTCGAGGATACGAAGCGCGAGCGCAGCCGGCGCATGATCAAGCTTCAGAACTGGGTGGTGGCCCTTCTGCGCAAATCGCATGAAGAAGGCA
Source organism: Occallatibacter sp. (assembly GCA_036489415.1). Lineage (GTDB taxonomy): Bacteria > Acidobacteriota > Terriglobia > Terriglobales > Acidobacteriaceae > Telmatobacter. The sequence goes on from DASXFS010000024.1 coordinate 158,463, forward strand.
CGGTAGCCGAAGGAAAAACGGGTGAGCTCCTCTTCACTTCAGAACGCGGACGCCCTGTTCTTGAAACGAAGTTCGTTGGACGCCACTTCAAACCGCTGCTTAAGGCCGCGGGGCTTCCGAATATCCGGCTCTACGATCTGCGGCATACGGCGGCCACGCTTGCTTTGGCCGCAGGCGTCTCACCCAAGATCGTCAGCGAACGGCTTGGACACTCCTCCGTGGCATTTACGCTCGAGGTTTACTCGCACGTTCTGCCGCACATGCAGGAAACTGCCGCTTTGAAAGTTGAGGCGCTGCTGATGGCCGCGTGAAACGTTCCAGTATCTCCTGGTGCCCGACATCCGAGAACATGAATTTCTCAGTGGATAGCCAGCTGCGTATTCCGGTCGATGTGGGCCGCGATTACGCCATGTGGGCCACGATCACGGTGAAACAAAAATGCGGCCTACACCACACCGGAATCAGTGGCCCACTTCACCGGAATACGCACCACCCCAGGATCTCCCGCGGGATTTGGGAAGACATGCCGACATTTCGTTACTTTTCAGGATGGATCCGGGATCGAATTCATAACTTAGCGAAAGATAAAACACTTATACGCTTCGTTATGCGACTTCTTGATTTTAGACACCTGATGCAGATGGAGTCGAATCTGTTGACAGGGCATGGTCATGCCCTCAGAAGACGCCTCAAGGCACGAGAGTATAATCCGCGCTGAACAGATACCTGCCTCGTCGGGCTTCAAGGAATCATATGTGCCGCTGGCGCCACGCCGCAGTATGTCCACAAGTCCCGTTGCGCTATCGAATCAAATGGTGTGCACGATCGGGAAGTCGAGCAACGTCGAAAAGTCCATGCGCCCTCCGGTGCAGGGCCTTAATCGCCAAAGATCGATGATGCGGCTTAAAGGCATGGCCATTCATTGCGCCTCAAGGTCTGGAAACCCGGACCGCCTACACCTTCAACACATCGCCCTCGCGCGCCACAATCTGATAGAGCACCGGGTTCACAAAGAAGCCTAGAAATAACCGCGACACCATCCCTGCCACGATCACGATGGCAAACGGCTTTTGCGTATCGGAACCGATGCCCGTCGAAAGAGCCGCTGGCAGCAGCCCCAGGCACGCTACCATTGCCGTCATCATAATGGGCCGCAGCCGCAGGAGCGAGGCCTCGCGTGTCGCGGTACGGATGTCCATCTTCTGCTCGATGCGCAGCTTATTGATGTAGGAGACGAGAATCACTGCAGTTTCTACTGAAACGCCAATCAGCGCCAGCAGACCCAGCGCCGACGAAGCACTGAACGCAGTATTTGTCAGCTTGAGCGCCAGCAGCGCGCCCACCGGAACCGTCAGGACCACGCCCACCAAAATGACCACTGGGTATTTGAAATTGTCGTACAGCGCGAACAGGATCATGAAGATAATCAGCAACGCCAATGGACCGATGATAGCCAACTGGTGTTCGGCGGCTACAAACTCGTCGTACTCGCCACCCCACGTCAATCGGTAACCCGGGGGCAGTGTCTTTTGAACATCCGCAATTGCCTTCTTGCCTGCGTTCACTGCGCTTTCCAGGTCGCGGCCCTCCACGCTGTACTGAACGCCGATATACCGCGAATTATTTTCGCGGTATATAAACGAGGCTCCGCCCGACTCGCGAATATCGGCCAGCGCGCTCAGCGGAATCTGCTGCCCCGACGGCGTTCCCACCAGCAGGTTGCCGATCTGCTGAGCGCTCTCGCGGAACTCCGGTTTCATACGCACCACCAGGTCGAAGAGCTTTTCGCCCTGCACCACTTGCGTGGCCGCCTGGCCGCCCACAGCCGCCTGCACAATCGCCTCCACGTCGGCCACGTTGATGCCGTAACGCGCAATCTTGCCGCGATCCACGTTGATGATCAGGCTGGGCTGCCCCAATTCGCGCACCACGGTCAGTTCCGTGAAGCCGGGCACCTCGCTCAGCCGCCGCTTGATCTGCAATGCCGTGTTCTGCAGAACATTCAGATCGGGTCCGTACACCTTAACGGCCAGCGCACTCTTCAGCCCCGTCAGCGCCTCATCCACCGCATCTTCCGCCGGCTGCGTAAAGTTGAAGATGACACCCGGAAACGCATCCAGTTTCCGCTCGATATCCGCT
>DASXFS010000025.1:0-31223 GCA_036489415.1 Occallatibacter sp.
GCGCGTGAACTTCGAGACAAAGTTCAGATAAACCGTGTCCGTAGGCTCGTTGCGCTGCTTGGCGACGATGATCTCGGATTTGGCCTTGTCGGCCTCAGACATTTCCTCGGTCCGGTTGTATTAGGCCTCGCGATGGATGAAAGCCACCACATCGGCGTCCTGTTCAATCGGTCCTGACGAGTGTCCCAGCGACCTGATCGCCGGCTGCGTGGCGCTACTCGTGAACGAGCGATGAGGGGGTGGGTACGGAACCGTCGATGCGTAGGCTCACGGCGATAGACCATCTTCTGGGTGAGTGCTTCGACGATTTGGCGCGAATCTAGAAAGATTTGCAGCGAGAAACGCGTTTTCGGGTACCTATCCAGCGCTGGGCGGGTAAACTTCGGCTGCTTCTTTGCGATCTGTCAAAATCGTTCGCGGCTCTAATCGGGTCCGCTTTGTTCGCTGAGTTTCACACCCGTTACAAAAGGACGGGCGAGCGATACCACGATCAGCGACGTCAATCCGACGATAAAGGAGACCCCGGCCGCGATTATCCAGTTGTAGGCCGTCCCCGCGGTAGACAAGTACCCGTCGTCAAGCCCATAGACTGCCTGCCCTCCTGCTAGGCAAATATATGTGAGGCCTAGCCCGCAAGCGATAATGGCAAAAAGCATCGACGCCCACGAGATGCCAAGCAGAATACGAAGGAACCTATTTGCAGAAGAGAAGTTGACGATCTTCTCAGAAAACGTCAGTGAAAACACCAGCACGCCTGTAACCACTGTGATGAATTGCTTGCAAAGGTCCTGGGTTATCGTGAAATTGTATTTGATGAATTCCGCTGATTCCCCGGCTGTCAACATCGTACCCCCTATTACTGCGTCACAATTTTAAACAGAAATCTCCGCTTTAGATTCAATTATCGAACGATTCGCTTGTTTGCCGGTTATCGTTCAAAACCGTGGTCTGGCGCACCATTCGTCAGGTTAGAAAGAGAGCTTTTCCCATGCTTCCCGAATACACCCATTGCCAGAAGTATCGTCTGTACGACCTCGGCTGGAGATTTTTCCGCGACAGCCACCGTCACATGAGCGTGGGCCGCATACAGCGATTTGCGAGCGGAGAAGCGTGCGAGAGCGACGTCAGACTTATGAAGTAAGGGGCGGTACGTTGCGCTCCCTGTGCGCTCCTGCTCCCGGCATCGCTCCATCAGTGTGGTGAACGGAGCGTCGAGAAATACGACCAGGGTACGAGGCCTGGTGGCAAGCAGATTTTGATTCGCGGTCATGTCAATTGCCGCCCCGCCAAGCGCGATGATGGTCCTTGATTTCAGCAGCGAAGAGGCCAGAACATCGGATTCCAGTTGTCTAAACCCTTGTTCGCCCAGAGCATTGAAAAGCTCTTTCGCGCTTCTGCCTGTCGAGGCCTCAATGCAACAGTCCACATCAAGGAAATTCCAGCCGACCCTATCGGCAAGGAGCCGGCCAACGGTGGATTTGCCTGCGCCCATGAAGCCGGTTAGGACAACACGGCCTAGGTTGCCGTGAAAAGGCAGCGCCGCTAGGGTCGCGGTGTCTTGATGGCCGTTGGTGGCGTTCTGCATGAGTCCTTATCGTTCGATCATAATCCGACTCTTCGTCGGGCGGCTGTGCGCGCTATGACGCCACGATCGTTCGATCAGTTCACGGACTCGATCAGTAGAGATCGCGGACAGATCTACGCGAAGGCCCATGAATGTCTTCCTATTGCGCCAAATCTCCTCATATGCCTTTGGATTCTCTGCTGCAAGAGCCCTTGCCTCCGTCTCGGGCAGGCTGACCGTCATGCTCCTGCCTCCCGCTTCCACACCGACGAAGCTCTTTCCGGCAACCTTGAATCCAGCGATTCGGTGGGCCGCTCGAACCGGCGGACCTTCCTCCACCTGTGGCAATGCCACGAATTTCGGCGAGTTCGACCATGTGACATACTCCCATCGTTTAGTGACAACGCGAACGCCCGTGCGCACAATTCAGTTGGACCTGAGGTCCTCTGGGCAGGTTAGCATCGGATACACGGGAGTTTCGCGCTCAATTGATGCCTCCGGGCAGAGTCACTCATCCAACACCTGATGGCGCTCAGACTCCGTGCGTCGAGTCCTGATTGTCGAAGCGCGTGAACTTCGACACAAAGTTCAAATAAACCGTGTCCGTAGGGCCGTTACGCTGCTTGGCAACAATGATCTCGGACTTGGCCTTGTCGGCTTCAGACAGTTCCTCCGTCCGGTTGTAGTAGGCCTCGCGGTGGATGAAAGCCACCACGTCGGCGTCCTGCTCAATCGAGCCCGATTCGCGCAGATCGCTGAGCATGGGCCGCTTGTCGTCGCCGCGCCGCTCGCTGGCGCGGGAGAGCTGCGAGAGCGCCACCACCGGCACATGCAGCTCCTTCGCCAGCGCTTTCAGCCCCCGCGAGATAGCAGAGACCTCCTGCGTCCGGTTCTCATAGTTCTTCTTGCCCGACGAAGGAACCGTGGCCGACATCAGTTGCAGGTAATCCACCACGATCAGGTCCAGTCCCCCATGGGTCTGCTTCAGCCGCCGTGCCTTGGCCCGCATCTCGGCCAGCGAAATGCCGGCCGAGTCGTCGATGAACATGCGCGCTTCCACTAGTTGCCCCAAGGCATTCTGCAATTTATCACGATCTTCTTGACCCAGGAAGCCGGTCTGCAGCCTGCGCTGGTCAACCCAGGCCTGCGAGGCCAACATGCGGCGCAGCAGCGACTCCTTGCTCATTTCCAGACTGAAAATGGCCACCGTGGCGTTGTGGTTCACCGCCGCGTTCTGCGCGATGTTGATGGCAAACGCCGTTTTGCCCATCGACGGCCGGGCGGCAATGATGATGAGCTCGTCTTTCTGCAGCCCGCTGGTCATGCGGTCAAGATCGGTAAAATCGGTGGCCAGGCCGGTTACTTCACGGCTTTGTTTGTAAAGGTTGTCGATGGTTCCAAAGGAGTTCTGGACAATCTGGTCCAGGGATTGAAATCCCTGCGAGATACCCTTCTGCGTCACCTCAAGCAGTTTGCTCTCGGTCTCGTCCAGCACCCCGATGGCCGACTCGCTCTGGTCCGCGGCGCGGGCAATGGCCATGGAACAGATGCCCATCAGCTTGCGCAGCAGGCTCTTGTCCTTGACGATGCGGATGTACTCCTCGATCACCGGCCGCCGCGGCAAACCTTCTGTGAGCGAGGCCAGGTAAGCCACGCCGCCCACGGACTCAACCTCCTTATAGCGCGACAACTCGTGCGACAGGGTGACAATGTCCACCGCCCGCTGCGCATCCATCAACTCGCTCATGCGCAAAAAGATGCGGCGATGCGAGTCGAGCGAGAAGTCTTCCGGTTCGAGCTTTTCCGCAGCTTCCGAGTGAGCCGCGTTGTCCAGCAGAATGGCGCCGAGAATCGTCTTTTCGGCTTCGACATTCGCCGGCATTCCTGTGTCCAGAGTCAGATCGGGGATGGTGGCCATAGAACAAGAGTTTAGGCCGAAGGGCGGTTGTGCAGAAAAGGGCCATTTTTGGAAATCTGGAAAAGAGCGCCAAAAGGGTTAAGGCGAGAAACCGCCGTTGGATCGGGACGAACTTCAGCCCGATCCGGCGGTCCTGGTCTGCTTAGATTCTGGTTTGCCTATTGGACGGTCAGGGTGACAGTTGTTGACGTAGTGATGGCTGCGCTGACTGAGTCGGTTCCGGTTACGGTGAAGATGTAAGAGCCTGAAGTGGTTCCGGGATTAGCAGGGCCAAGGTTGTTTCCAGTGCTTCCACCGCCTCCACAGCCGATGGCCAGGGACGCGAACACCAGACAGAGCAGAGCCAACATCGACGCGAAACGCCGCCGATGCGCGGGAATGCCGCATAGGAACAAAACGGCCAGGACCGCGCTGCCTCCGCCGAACCCCCAGAGGCCTTTGCGGGATGGGTCTGCCAAGGATGCGCTTGAAGGAGCGGTGGTGGAGAGGGTAAGGACGGAGGTGCCGCTGCCGCTGGTCTTGAGGCTGACGCTGGTTGGATTCAGGCTGCACGCAGGCAGGCTCTGAGCTCCTGTCGGAGATTTGGTGAGGGCGCAGGTGAGATTCAGCGTTCCGGAGTAGCTGCTACTTGCCGTGAAGGTGGCTGTGGCCGTGGCGCTGGCTCCGGGAGCAACTGCCGCTGGAGCAGGTATCGCCATCCCTACCTGGGAAACGGTAACGGTGGTTGTACCCGTGCCTGCGCTATAGTTCGCGTCGCCGTTATAGGTTGCTGTCAGGCTATTGGCTCCGCCGCTTAATGTCCCGGCCGCTGTGGTGAAGGTGGCCACGCCGCTGTTGTTCAACGCACCCAAGCCCAACTGCTTAATGCCGTCGTTGAAAGTCACAGCGCCAGTGGGCGTAAGGCCGCTACCTGTGACGGTTGCCGTCAAGGTGACAGGAGTGTTGGGAGACGCCGGGTTGGGCGATACCGTCAGGCTCACGGCGGGCGTGCCTTGCGCCGCGGTCAGGGGCATTGCGCCTGAGGTGCTGGCCTTATAGTTGCTGTTACCCGGATAGCTTGCCACCACCTGGCTCGTTCCCGTTGCGACCGGCACTGCGACCCCATTCGCCGTTGCCGTCGCCGTCTGGTTTGTTGCCAGAAGCACTTCTACCTGGACACCCGTGAGATCGTAGTTATTCGCGGGCGAAGCCAGGTCCGAAATGCCATCCCCATTGAAGTCGCCCACTGCGACGGTATCGGCATCCCTGCCGATCCAGTCGTAGATGACCTCGCCGTCGTAAGAGGCGGCCGTAAAGCCTCCGTTCCCATTGCCCAGCAGAATCTCGACGTATCCACCCAGCATGTCCTCAGCACTCACCACGGCCAAGTCGGGAATACCGTCTCCGTTGAAGTCGCCCATCTTGATGGACACAGGGTTATACCCAATTAACTCCGTTGCTGCTCCGGCGACCGAGAAATTCCCAGTACCATCCCCCAGAAATACTGTTACGCCTCCTTCACCCAGTAGAGCCAGGTCGGGTTTACCGTCCCCGTTGAGGTCAGCTGTCGCGATGGACAAACCCCCGACGGACGGGCTGGACGTCGTAGCTGTAAACGTTCCGTCTCCATTGCCGAGCAGTACGGTTATATTGCTGCTGCCCTCGTTGGCTACAGCCAGGTCGGGGATGCTGTCGCCATTGAAGTCCGCCACGGCGATGGAATTTGGACCACTTCCCGTTGCAGGAGGAGCAGAGGCCGCGAAAGTTCCATCACCGTTGCCCAGAAGCACGGTTACCGTATCGCTGTCGTAGTTGGCTACAGCCAGGTCGGGAATGCCGTCCCCGTTGAAGTCGCCTGTCACCATGCCCATAGGTTCGTCGCCCGTTGGCAAGTTGGCCGCCGTAGCTGTAAACGTTCCGTCTCCATTGCCGAGCAGTACGGCTACAGTGTTGCTGTCCTCGTTGGTTATAGCCAGATCGAGGGTTCCGTCTTCGTTGAAGTCGCCCACGATGATAGAACCTGTTATTGGTCCGGACGTTGGTAGGTTCGCAGCCTCCCTGAAAGTCCCATCCCCATTGCCTAATAGAACCGCCCCGGACGCCATGACAAGGTCCAGGATTCCGTCCCCGTTGAAGTCGCCTGTCGCGATGGCAGCCGGTCCGCCCCCTGTCGCTTGATTCGGCGCATTCACCAAGTTGAACCCCGCCCTCCCGGCAGTCAGGGTTGCGGTGCCCAGCACCGCATTGTCATTGCTGGTATCGAGGAAAGATACCGTCCCCGTGGGCGCGGTGCTTCCGAATCCCGAAACCGTCGCTGTTAGCGTATAGTCGCCAGGGTTTCCGCTCTGCGCAATTTGAGTCGTTGTTACTGAACCACCCATTACAGACAGCGCCGCTATGCTGGAAGTGCTGGCAGCGCAGGATAGGACGCCGTTAGGAGTCCCAGCAAAGACGGCCTTGTAGCTGTGACTCCCTGTGCCCGGCCTGAACTTGATGGTGGCCGTTCCGGTTTTGGTCAATTGGGCGGTGCCGAGCAGATGGATGTCGGTGCAGTAGGTCACAGCCGCGTCGCAGAAGTTCACCTGGCCGGTAGTCACTTTAGTTGAGCCGGATACCACGGCCGCAGTCAGCGTGACCACGCTGCCTGAACCGACCGACCCTCCCGACGCTATTGAGCCGCCGCCAGAGGAGATGGTCAGCGTGGTGGTTGTCGGTGCTGGCGCGGCCCAGGTTTGCTGCACGCCAGTACAGAAGATCGTTACCAGGGCAGCAGGAAAGAATAGCCGGCAAGAACGCTTAAGCCTCATGGATAAACTCCGTACGCGCTTGCAGGAGAACTGCGTATCTAAACCCAGATTTGGAAATGCAAACAGAGTTTATATCTTTTACATAACATCCGGGGCAAATTTTCCTAACAGGCGTAGTTAGCTACCCCGACGTTTTCCGGGGACCGATGTTAGCAAGTTAGTTTGTTATTTATATGGTCGTCTGGTTCTGAAGGGTACCATTCGGCGATGGTTGGGATGGCGGATCCTGGGCTGCAACCGGACGCCAGCGAAGTATAGGTTTGCGGGCGGCTTGTACTTCATCGAGCCGGGAAACGCGCGTGGAGTGCGGGGCGGATTTGACTAACTCCGGAGTTTCTTCCACTTCTTTGGCTATCGAGCGCATCGCATCAATGAATAAATCGAGTTCCTCAAGCGACTCGCTCTCCGTAGGCTCAATCATCAGCGCGCCCTGGACGATAAGCGGAAAGCTGACCGTGTAAGGGTGGAAGCCGTAGTCGATCAGCCGCTTGGCAATATCCCCGGTCTTCACGCCCTTGGCTGCCTGGCGCTTATCGCTGAACACCACCTCGTGCATGGACGCGGTTTTATAGGGCAGCTCGTACAGGTCTTCCAGACCGTGGCGAATGTAGTTCGCGTTGAGCACGGCGTCTTCCGTCGTCTGCCGTAGACCATCCGGCCCGTTGGCCAGAATGTAGGCCAGCGCGCGAATGAACATCCCAGTATTGCCGTAGAAAGCGCGGACACGCCCCACGGATTGGGGCCGATCGTAGTCCCAGCGCTTGGCTCCGGTCTCGTCTTTTACCAGCACCGGAATCGGCAGGAACGGCTCAAGAAAAGCCTTGCAGGCCACAGGACCGGAGCCGGGTCCGCCGCCGCCATGAGGCGTCGAAAAAGTCTTGTGCAGATTCAGGTGCATCACGTCCACGCCAAAATCGCCGGGCCGCGCTTTGCCCACCAGCGCGTTCATGTTGGCGCCGTCCATGTAGAGCAGCGCGCCCTTGGCGTGAAGAATGTCGGCGATCTTATGAATCTGGCTTTCAAAAACGCCGATGGTCGAAGGATTGGTGAGCATCAGCGCCGCCGTCTCTTCGCCCACCTGCCGCGCCAGCGCATCCAGATCGATGCCGCCTTCGGCGTTCGACTTGAGGTTCTCCACCTGATAGCCGCAGATGGCCGCAGTCGCCGGATTAGTCCCGTGCGCCGAGTCAGGAATAAGAATCTTGCGGCGGGCATTGCCCTGCGACTCATGCCACGCGCGTACCAGCAGAATGCCGGTAAACTCGCCATGCGCGCCGGCAGCCGGCTGCATGGTGATATTGTCCATGCCGGTGATTTCAATCAGGCAGCGCTGCAGCAGATCGATGATATCGAGCATGCCCTGAGCGCGGTGATCAGGACGGTACGGGTGCGCTTCGGCCAGGCCTTCGATGCGGGCCACAGACTCATTCACGCGCGGGTTGTACTTCATCGTGCATGAGCCCAGCGGATACATGCCCAGATCGATCGCGTAGTTCCATGTAGAAAGCCGCGTGAAATGGCGGATGATTTCAATCTCGCTCAACTCCGGCAACAGCCCCGGCACTTTGCGGTGTGCATCACCCAGCAGCGCCGCGGGGTCAACCGCAGGCACGTCGAGAGGGGGCATCTTGTAAGCCTTCTTGCCCGGCGAGGATTTCTCAAAGACCAGCGCCTCGTTCTGCGTCTGATGCGGCCGAACCTTGCCAAGGGTCTTTCGAACGGTAGTTTCGATCGTTGCCATTCTTCGTGCCTCGTTTTCGCCAGCTAAAAAAGATGCGAGCTCAGATTACAGACGGCCCAGAATCTCACCAATTCCGCGTTCAACCTAATCCCTTCTCGCTCAGTTCCATCCTGCTTTGTAACAGGGTACGACTTCAGTCGTGCCCTGTTACAAAGCAGCACGCGCCATTCAAAAACTACGCCACCACCGGCGCAGCCGCCACCACTTGAGCCGCCGCATCGATCTGCTCTTTCGTGACGACTTCCGTCGTGCACCACAGCGTCGCATTCGGCAGCTCCGGATACCACCGGCTCAGCGTTACACCGCCCACGATCTTTTCGTCGAGCAACCGCTGGCTCAGCGACGCCGGATCTTCCTGCGACTCCAGCACAAACTCATGGAACCGCGGAGCCCCGCCGAACAGCACCTTTGCCACCGGCTGGCTGGCAAAAGTCTTCACCGCGTAATCCGCCTTGGCCAGATTGATCTCAGCCAGTTCGCGGATGCCCTCCTTGCCATAGATGGTGAGGAAGATCGTAGCCATTAGCGCCACCAGGGCCTGGTTGGTGCATATGTTTGAGGTGGCCTTCTCGCGCCGTATATGCTGCTCGCGCGTCGACAGCGTCAGCACAAACCCGCGATATCCATTCGAGTCAACCGTTTGTCCTACAAGCCGTCCCGGCATCTGCCGCAGATATTGTTCTTTGGCCGCGATCACGCCGCAATAAGGGCCGCCGTAGCTCAGCGCCACGCCAAAGCTCTGCGCCTCCATGCTCACGATATCGGCCTCAACCGGCGGCCTCACCACGCCGAGCGAGATAGCCTCAGCAATGCACACAATGAGCAAAGCGCCCTTGGCATGCGCAATGGCGGCAATGGCCGGGATGTCCTCAATGGTTCCAAAGAAGTTGGGGCTCTGCATCAGCACTGCAGCGGTCTCTTCCGTGACCTCAGCCTCCAGTGCGGCCAGATTCACGCGTCCTGTTTCACGGTCATAGGGGACCGTTGTAAAAGGAATGCTCTGATGCTTGGTGTAGGTAGCAAGCACTTCGCGATACTCGGGATGAACCGACGAGGCCACCACGGCCTTGTGCCGCCCCGTCACGCGCACAGCCATCATCACCGCCTCGGCCGCGCCCGTCGACCCGTCATACATGCTGGCGTTAGCCACGTCCATGCCGGTCAGCTCGGCGATCATGGTCTGAAACTCGAAGATCGCCTGCAGTGTGCCTTGCGTGATCTCCGCCTGATAGGGCGTGTAGCTGGTCAGAAACTCGCCTCGCTGCACAAGAGAGTCGATAATGATGGGCCTGTAATGCCGGTAGACCCCCGCGCCCAGAAAGCTGGTGTAGCGGATAGTGTTTCGCAGCGCGATGGTGCGAAAGTAGCTAATGATCTCGCTCTCCGCGTGCTGGCGCGGCACGTCCAGGTCTCGCTCCAGCCGGTACTCGGCCGGGATCACGGAGAACAGATCGTCGATAGACGCAGCGCCAATATCGGCGAGCATCTGCTTGCGTTCAGCGGGCGATTTGGGCAGGTAGCGCATTGTTAGAGCTAAGTCCTTCCTGAAGACGGTGACAAAGGGACTAAGGGATTGAGGGACTAGGCACTGGCAACTTGGGTCGAAGAGACTTCATCAACGCGCCCAACACACGGCCCACTTCATTGCACAAAACCTCTGCCGTTTGCAGCATTTGTTCTGAACCAAAGCCCAACGCCTTTGAAATAACGATTTGCATTTCGACTTCTGAATTGGAGCCGCGTGCATGACCAAGAAACTGGACATACTCCCCTTTGGTTGCGCGGCCATATCCTTCCGCGATATTCCTCGCCACTGACACGGATGCTCTCCACAATTGATTGGTCAGGCCGAATCGCTCAGCATCCGGAAACTTAGAAGTAAGTTCATAGACAGCCAATGTCAATTCGATCGACCGCTGCCAAACCGCTAGGTCCCGGAACGATTCGCCCATGATTTGCTCCTTGCACCGAAAACGAGTAGTCCCTCAGTCCCTAGTTCCTTAGTCCCTACGCCCCCGTTTCTTCCGAAATGAATACCTCATACGCCGTCGCATCCAGCAGCTTGCCAAACTCCGCCACATCGGCCAGTTCGACTTTGATGATCCATGTTTCATGCGGTGCTTCATTGATCTTATCGGGTGATGTCTTGAGCGCGTCATTGGTGGCCGTCACGGTGCCGGTCACGGGCGAATAGAGGTCGCTGACGGCCTTGACGCTCTCGACGGAGCCAAAGGTAGAGTTGGCCGTGACCGCGTCGCCGACCTTGGGCACGTCCACATACACGATGTCGCCAAGGGAGTTCTGTGCGTAATCGGTAATGCCGATCGTCCCGATGTTGCCTTCGAGCGCGATCCACTCGTGTTCGCGGGTATAGCGGTACTTTTCCGGATAGGGCATCGGTCTTCTCCTTGAAGAACCAGTTTACGTCAGGGATCGGGGGGTGGGGATAGGCGCCGGGCGCGCGGCACTCGCCCCGGAACAGGCGGCGGATGTCAGTTGGCAAAACCCGCGTAGGGTTCGAGCGGGACAACCGCGGCAATTTCCAGCATACCCGCCTGGTAGATAGGCAGACTGGCAAGGGCGGCGTGGACTTCGGCCTCACTCGGCGCCTCCCACACGATGGCTGCGCCGGGCGTATCGCCACGCTTCCATACCTGGCGCAGGATGCCGGAGGCATAAAGGGCCTTGATGCGCTGACCCTCGCGAGCTACCAGCTCGGGGGTAAAGGCTTCAGGGGGAAACTGGTCCGTGCGGCGGCGAGAAAGCGAAAGCAATTGCATGAAAAAGATTGTAGAAGGGCACGATACGGAGTGGGTGAGAGTTATGGGAATAATTTTGACCTACCAAGGCCCATCTGCGTTCAAAGCCAAGGTGTTCAATTGTGATCGGCTCGGGTTGCCAAAGACATCGAATCGCTCAGAATTCGCATCGGATTGGATGTGAACCCGCTTAGATTGCTTCTTGTTGACGATGACGATTCGGTCCGATTGACGCTGGGGGCCGTGTTAAAGCATCACGGTTTCTCGGTTACGGCCGCCGGCAATGTTCCCGCGGCTTTGGAACTCGTCAGCACACAGCAGTTTGACGTACTGCTGGCGGACTTGAACGTCGGTCAGCCCGGAGATGGATTTACCGTGGTCAGCGCCATGCGGCGCGTGCAACCGGACGCATGCACCTTCATTTTGACGGGCTATCCTGATTTTGAATCGGCCATCCAGGCCATTCGCAACCAGGTGGATGACTACTTCTCAAAGCCTTTGAAGGTGCAGGACTTAGTGGCGGCGATCCTGTCGGTACACAAAGGCAAACGGCCTGCGGAGAAGTCGGTACCCTTGCGCAAGATGGCGCGAGTCCTGGGAGATTTGCAGCCGCAGATTTGCCAGCGATGGCTCGAGGAAGTGATGGGCAACGCGGAACTGGCGGCCATCCCGCTGACCGAGGCGCAAAGGAGCGATCACATTCAAGGGTTGGTCGCGGAACTGATCCGGCGGCTCGACGGGGAATCGGATGAGCTGAGCGCGGCGGGAGTAGAGGCGTCGCGCAAGCACGGCAGGCTGCGTTATCAGCAGGGGTACACCATTCCGCAAATCCTGTTTGAGGCGCGCGTGCTGCAGCAGGTGATGAGCTCAACCATTCGCGAAAACCTGTTCAGCATCGATCTGAGCACGTTCGTGGCCGACATTCTGCAAATTGGAGAGAGCCTTCAGGCGGAGATGGAAGTATCCATTCGCGTTTACCAGTCGCAACTTCCGCGCTCACTGCAATCGTCGTTTTCGCTCCTGTACAAGTCTCCCTATCTGGGCGTGCTCATCGCCGACGAGAACCGCCTGACCGATGCCAACGAAGCGTTGCTGAAGATGATTGCCCGCAACCGCGACGAGCTGATGGCCGGACAGATCGATTGGCGCGTCATGACGCCGGAGAAGTTTCACCCCCTGGATGCGATTGCAATCGAGCAGCTTCGCGAGTTTGGCGCCTGTGTCCCGTATGAGAAGGAGTATCTTCTGCCGGACGGTTCTTCGCTGCCGTTTCTTATCGGCGGTGTCAGGTTGGGCCTTGAACCATTCCAGTGGTCGGCTTATGTGGTGAACCTCACCGAGCAGCGGAAACTGCATGCCGCCGACGAAAAGCTGAAGGCCTGGGAAACCCGATACAAGCTCATCAACCTGCTGGCGCACGAATTGAATAACCCTCTGGCCGCCATGACTTTTACGCTGCACCTGCTGCGCACGCAAGATGGATTGACCGAGGGCACCGTGAATCTGCTCGAAGATGCAGTCGTCATGCTGGAGAGAATTTCCACGACCGTGAAGAGCGTTCTGGCGGAGTCAAGCGAAGGGGCGGCTTCCGGGATTTCCACCCAGTAGCCTGCCTCTGTCGCCGGCAGGACCCGCGAGCGCGATGAGAGCTACGGGCACGCTTGCGGCGCGCATTCGGCCGTGATCTTGCGGAAATCGATGAGCAGCTTAGCGCGCCAGCTCACAATCATGCCGAAAGCCAGGATGAAGAACAGCGCAGCGGTCTGCTGAACGGTAAGCAGTGTGTCGAAATAGCCGCGGGCGAAAAAGCGGATAGCAGCCAGCGCGAGAATCACAACCAGGAAGGCGCCGGAACGCTTCATCATCACCGTGTCTCCCTGGCGAATCAGGCGCGTGGTCAGTAGCAGCGGCCACGCAAGCGCAATGGCCCCGATCAAGAAAGCTCCGCCGGCCCACGCCCACGGAATGCGGAAGGCCGGAACGAAAAACATAGAGAAGCCGGTGGCCATGCCCAGCGGCGGAATAATAATCTTTCTGAGCGAAACGGCGCTGCGGACCTCGCGCAGCCGCCAAGCGGTAACGGCGATCAGCCCGGCAAGTGAAACGAAGATCGAGGCTCCGGTGGGAAGAACCATAAGATTAATTTTAAGCTATGGGCTGTGATTGGAAGCCACGGCAAAGCTCGTTGAATCCAACATCTCCAAATCCAGGCCCGGCGTGCATCCTCGATCCAATCCCGATACCGAATCCGATTTCTTACCTGTCGAAATACTCACCATGTCCGCCGTCGGCCCACGGATCGTAGTGCGCGGCGAAGTTGGCGCGGTTTTTTACGCTCGGATGGTCATAGAGCCAGAACTCGATAAAGGGGTTGGGGTCCGGGTCTTCAAGCCATGCTTCGCCCAAAGCGTTAAACGCGGCCACGGCGGTCTTCTGCGGGTCGGGGACAAGACCGTGGACAGCTTCCTGGCCATAAACATCGGCCTCATGCTCGAAGTGGCGGCTCATGCCATTGATGACCGGCGTGAGAATGAATCCCGCCAAAGACACGGTGAAGATAAGCACCACAAAGCCGGCGCGGGTCGAAAGCGCCGCTGGTCCGCTGGCAGATTGACCCTGCGCTTGCAGGCGCCATCTCGCGCCGAACCGGCGCCCCAGCCGCGCGGCGATGCCGGCGCAGGCCCAATAGATAAAAAACAGGCCGGTGCCGCCAATGGCCAGCATTTTCGGAATGTGGTTGAGAACGTAGTGGCCGCTCTCGTGGCCAAAGATGAACATGATTTCGTCGTCCGGAATGCGGCCGGCGGTGGTGTCCCACACCACAATGCGTTTGGTGCTGCCCAGCCCGGTCACGTACGCATTCAACCCATTCGATTTTGCGCTCGCGTCCATCAGGAACATGCGCTCGGGCGGGATGTGGGTTCCAGTGCGGGCTACGACTCGTTCGAGCTCCGCGACCAGGTCAGCGTGGCTTTTCGTCAGCGGTTCGTAGTGGTTGAAGAGTGGTTCAATCAACGGCTCGCCGGCCACGGAGAGGACCATGAGCGGTAAAGTGACAAGCCACGCAGCCAGCCAGTAGCGGCGCGGCCAGCGCCCGACGATCCAGTTAAAGAGCAGCAGAACCGGCGCGCCGATGAGCAAGGTGAGCCCAAGTGATTTGGCCGCGTCGGCAAACCAGCCGGGCCAGCCCTGCACGCTGATGGAGTAAGCGCGGCTCACGTGCTGGCCGTACAGGTCGAGCGGCAGGTCGGCGAGCGTGATGAGCACCAGGAATACTGCAAAGAACAGCAGCCCTTGCAGCCAGCGCCGGCGGAAGATGCGGCAGGTCCAGACTTCGAGAGATGCGGCGGCGCGGGTGGCAAGCAGCAGCCAGAGAAACACGACGTCCCAGATCGAGCCGGCGATGTCCAGGATGTTGCGGATGCGGTTGAGGGCGATGGCTTTAGCAAGTTTGTCCGGCGGCAGGGCGTAAGCCTGTGCCGCGGGCTGGGCCGTCGACGGTTGGGCATTCGTGCCGGAGGCGGGCGCAGACTGAGCGGCAGCCGGGCGCATGGCCAGGATCGCGAGGCAAAAACCGAGCGCAAATAGCCAATAGCGGAGAAAACGCATCGGTGTCGCCCTCGACAATAGCTTACTCTGAGAGAATCGAATGTAAAGACAAGACCCATTGAGTCACGCCAACCTATGACAAACATTGCTTCCGCCGCCAAGGGGCGGCTCGCTTCCGGGTACGCCCTCAGTGCGGGGCTATGCACTGCACTTGTTTTCGCGCCCTTGGTTCTCGCCCAGCCCGCGCGTGCCGGCGCGCAGCAACCCGTGCTTCTGGACGCAATGACCACGGAGCTGCATCGGGCGTTCACGTCGCTCGGCAAACAGGGCTCAGGTAATCAGGAGCCGGACAAGCAGTTGCCGCCTTACTTCCTCAGCTACGCTGTGAGCGACGCGAGCTATGTGGGCATTCGTGCGCAGTATGGGGCGCTGGTAGACAGCGCGGCAAACCACGTGCGCGTGGCCGATGTGCAGGTGCGCCTGGGCAGCCCCAAGCTCGATAACACGCATGGAACGCATCGCAGCTCGGCCGTCAACAGCGTGCAACTGCCATTGACCGACGACCGCGAGGCCCTGAGCCGTGCGCTCTGGCTTGCCACCAACACCGGCTACGGCAACGCGCTCGATAATTACCTGCGCGTCAAGACTGAAGCCGAGGTGCGAGCCAAGGAAGAAGACTCGTCGCCCGACTTCAGCCAGGAGTTGCCGCAGACTTACATCGGCAAGCCGGCTCCGCCGGTCCTGGTCGATACGGCCGTATGGGAGCGCCGCGTCACCGGGCTCTCGAAAATCTTTCGCGAGTATCCCGATGTTTACCAGAACATGGTGATGCTCACCGTGCAGAACGAGACTGACTACTTCGCCTCGTCCGAGGGTTCGCGCGTGGTCGCGCCGCACCTTGCCGCGCGGCTGGTGGTGTTTGCCGTCACCCGCGCCGACGATGGAATGGACCTGTTCCGCGCACAGACGTTTGAGGCTGAGACGGCAGCGGGACTCCCTCGCCAGCCGGAGCTCGAAGCAGCGATGCGCGAGCTGGGCAAGAGCCTTGAGGAGTTGCGCAAGGCGCCGGTCACCGAACCCTTTGATGGGCCGGCGATCCTGAGCGGCCGCGCCGCGGCAGTATTCTTCCACGAAGTGCTGGGCCATCGCCTTGAGGGCCAGCGCCAGCGCGGCGATGAAGAGGGACAGACGTTCACCAAGGACATCGGTAAAGATGTGTTGCCGACTTTTCTTTCCGTGGCCGACGATCCCACGCGAACCAAGTTTGGAGATACATGGCTAAGCGGCAGTTACCTCTATGACGATGAAGGCGAAAAGGCGCGCAAAGTCGACCTGATTGACGATGGAGTTCTGAAGACGTTTCTCATGTCGCGGCTCCCGATTGCCAACTTTGCCAACTCCAACGGCCACGGCCGCGCGCAGTCCGGGCGCATGCCCACTGGCCGCCAGGGCAACCTGATTGTAACTTCGACCAAGATGGAGCCGGAGAGCGAGCTCAGAAAACAGTTGATTGAGGAAGCCAAAAAACAGGGCAAGTCGTACGGGCTTTACTTCGAGGATATTTCTTCAGGGTTCGCGGTAACTACACGCAGCTCGCCGCAGGCGTTTCAAGTGATTCCGCTGGTCGTTTACCGCGTCTATGTGGATGGCCGTCCGGACGAACTGGTGCGGGGCGTGAGCATTGTGGGCACGCCGCAGGCCGCGTTGAAGCGCATTCTGGCCACCGGCGACAAGAGCGAAGTGTTCAACGGCGAGTGCGGCGCCGAGTCGGGAACCGTTCCGGTCAGCGCGGTAGCCCCGGCCATGTTGGTGAGCGAGATGGAAACGCAGAAGCAGGCGCAGGGCACAGCCAGGCCGCCGATTCTGCCCATTCCCGGTGCCGAGAAGCAGGAGAGCAAATGAAATTAACTCGATCCATTGCGAAGATTACCTTAGCGGGATTGATGACTCCCTGCTTGTGCGCACCCGCCTTCGCCGCCACGCAGCAAACCCGCGCCGATGCGGAGAAAGACCCGCTACTGAAAGCCATGCTCACCGAGCTCGACCGCAGCATGAGCCAACTCCAGTTGAAGGGTTTTGAAAAGCCGTTCTTCATCCAATACCGTATCGAAGACGTGGACGACTACCAGACCAAGGCCCAGTTTGGAGCCAGCGAAGGCTCGTCGCACAGCCATCAGCGCATCGCCCGCATCACCGTCCGCGTAGGCGACTACAAGACAGACAGCTCCGGCGGCCGCGGCGATGGCGCGCTCGAACTCGTCGCTCTGAGCGACGATCCCGTTGCCGTGCGGTCCGCGTTGTGGGCAGGAACGGACGCGGCCTACAAGAGCGCCCTGGCAGCCTACGCGCAGAAGCAGGCGGAGCTGAAGCAAGTGCAGACGCCCCCGCAGGCAAACGACTTCAGCAAGGAAGCGGCGGTGATTTCGCTCAGCAGCCCGGAGAAGCTAAGCGTGGATGAGGCTGCGTGGACCGAACGCATGGCTAGGGCGAGCGGCCTCTATCGGACCGATCCCGGGGCGAAGGCGACTGAGCGCGAGGTGCAGTATTCTTCTGCCGAGTTTCATGCGCGTGCGACCACCACTTGGCTCGTCAACAGCGAGGGAACCATCGTGCGCAAGTCTGCCGCCGAGTATCAGGAAGGCTTTGGCGTCGGCACGCAGGCCGCGGACGGCATGCGGCTCGACCGGTCGTTCGCGTCGGTGGGCGTCTCGCTCGCAGACCTCGATTCGCAGGAGGCTTTCGAGAAGCGCGCCGTCCAGCAGATTGCCTCGCTCGCCGATTTGCGCAACGCGCCGCTGGTCGAGGAGGAGTATCACGGGCCGGTACTGCTGAGCTCAGACGCCAGCGCCGACACCATGCGCTCGCTCGTGGCCAGCGGAGTCACCGCAACGCGGCCCAAGCTGGGCACCGAGGCGCGCACCAATGGCCCGTTTGCGTCGAGTTTTCATGCACGTGTGTTGCCGGATTTTCTTGACGTCGTGGACTCGCCCAGCCTGAAGAGCTTTGACGGCAAGGGTCTCGTAGGCGCCTATGACGTGGATGACGAGGGCGTACCCGCGCAAACCGTAAACCTCGTGACCGGAGGCAAGCTCGAGAACTACCTGATCGGCCGCGAGCCGGTGAAGGATTTTCCGCAGTCGAATGGGCACGGACGCGCCGGGGTTACCGGATCGCCGCGCCCGGCGATCGGCGTGCTCAAAGTGACAGCGAAAGACGGCCTCTCCGATGACGAACTGAACAAGAAGCTGCTGGATCTGGCCAAGGACCGCGAGTTGAAGAGCGTCTATTACGTGCAGACGCTGGGCGGCGACGTGCCGCGCCTGCTCTACCGCGTCACTCCGGACGGCAGTCCAGCCGGCAAGCGCGAACTGGTGCGCGGCGCGGAGTTGGACGATCTCGACCAACGCGCATTGCGCTCCAGCATCGAGGCTGCGGGCAAGGATTTGTATCTAGCCAATTACTTCGCCGATGTGCCGCAGACGGTGCTGGCGCCGGCGCTCCTGCTGGACGATGTCACGGTGAAACGAGCCAACGAGAAGAACGACAAGCTACCGTTTTATCCTCCGCCGGATTGAGCAATCCCGGCCGGAGTGCAGGTCGCGCATCCGGTCTCTTGATGCGCACGCAACGGGCACACCCGCGTCCCTCAAAGTGTGCCTGTCCGATTTCCTTTCTTACTCAACGGTCAGCGATACATCGGTGGAGTGCGACAGAGTGCCGGTGGCCCCGGTTTGGGTTCCCGTCACGACCAGGAAGTAGGTCTTCTGAGCACTCCCTGAACCGCATCCGCTGAGGCCGCCGATGGCCGCCAGGCCTCCCAACACCAGCAGAACGGCAATCGTCCTTCCCAGCCGCCTGCCCGTCTTGCGTACCTTGCCGGCGAAGGGCAGCAAAATCAGCGCCAGCGAGAGCGGGGCTAACCCGCGCCCCAGTCCATCGTTCGCCGGCAGTGAAGCTGCGGTTGTCTGTGGCGCTTGCACGGTTAACGTTACCGCCGTCGGGCCGGAGCCCGCCGGCACCGAGGCCGGCGAGAAGCTGTAGGTTGTCCCCGTCGGCAGCCCGGTGACCGATAACGCGACTGCCGACGCAAAAGCCGGCTCTCCATCCGCGGGACTCAGCGCGATATTGAAAGTCGCAGTGTCCCCGGCGTGAGCCATCACCAGAGGATTGGAAGACATGATGGTGAAGTCCGATCCCACCCGCACCGTCAGCACGCTGCTGGTGGCTGCGGCGAAGTTTGTGTCGCCCGAGTAGACAGCGGTAAGTGTATGCGTCCCAGCGGCCAGTGAACTCGTGGAGTAGGTGCCTGTTCCGGTGCCGTTCACTGTCGCGGGCGTGGCCTTGCCGCCGTCTACGCTGAAGGTCACAGTGCCTGTGGGAACGCCTGAATTCGATGAAGGGATGACCGTCGCGGTAAAGGTGCTCGAAAGCCCTTCGGTAACGCTTGAAGGACCGGCAATGCTCAACGTAGTAGCCGTCAGCGGCGGCAATACGGTCACCAATTGGCCGTTTGAACTGGACATTCCGTTCGTTTGATCGCCGTTGTAAACAGCCTGAATCTCGTCCGTGCCGGCAGGCAAATTGCTTGCGGTAAGGCTTGCCGTGCCGGCGCTGAGTGATCCGGTGCCAAGAACAACTCCTGTAGAGAGGAAGGAGACAACTCCAGAGGGACCCGTGCCACCTGTGACCTCTGCGGTAAGCGTGACAGGAGAGCCACTGCGCAGCGTTTCGTTCCCCAGGCTGAGCGAGGTTGCCGTCTGTGCCTTGTTGTTGAGCTTTGAATCCAGATATGCAAGACGAAGTTGGAGCCAGTTGGTGAGATATTGGACTTCACCGTTATAGCTGCCTGCCGCCTCAGGGTTTGGCCACACTTTAATACCCTGCATTGGCCATCGCCCAAGGTTGTTTGCCTGCGATTGTTCCAGCGTCTTCGCCTCCTGAGGAATTGAAGCCAGCCATGTGCTGAAGACGCCATTGTTCTTGAGCGTGTTCCACTGAGTCACTACGTCCGCCTTGAAGCCTGGGTCTTCGAACCACCGGATATACCAGAGCGCCTCTTGCTGCATCCAGGGCACGGTCGCGTTCTCTATCGGCACATAATTCACATTGCCCGCGCTGACATCGAAGTCCCAGATGGGGCCCATGTAGAGCAGCGGATTGTCCAGGTCCTTATACAGATAATCGCTGCTGAAGAAAGAGCCCCCGTCCGCGTTGCCCATCAGATCGTTGACGATATAAAAGTTGACGGCCGAAGATTCGTCGAAATACGCGCGCCAGCCCAGCGTGGGGTCGGTAAAGTCGCTGGAAAAGAGCGCCGTCTCCGCATCGTCGACATAGCTGGTGATGTATGAAGTTTGCTGCGCAACCTCAGGCGTGAAGTCCGGGTCGATCAACCCGATCGGTATCCCGTGGGGCGTGGAGAAGACATAATCTTCATCTCTGTGCTGGTCGATCTCCAACAGGTAGCTCCCCGTCACGTCCGCGGTGTCGGTATCGGTTAGCTCGGTAATGTTGATCCGGTGACTGTCAACGTTGACCTTCTCAATGAGTTGGTAATTTCCCTCGTAAACCCCATTGAGGTAAAGCTCCACAAACAGCGAGTGCGGCGCCCAGGGCATCAGCGTACTCGTTCCGCTCGGTGAAGGCGAACCCGCCGGTGAGGCCAGATACGGGCTCGTCAGCGGAATCGCGTTGGCAAGCGCGGAAGCCGCCCAGTCCCGTAAAAAAGTTTTGTCGTCATAGTTGGCCAGCAGAATATAAGTCTTGCTCTTGTCGCAGGTCGGTTTGTTCTTCGAGCCGGTAACGTATGGGCAATTCAGGCCCATGGTGTTCAGCAGGTCAAGGCTCGTATTCAGCTTCATTTCATAGGCCAGCTTCGGCATGTCAGCGGTCGTGTTGCCGTGAACATGGAACGTGGCTGTGTTGTCGGTGTCGCTGCTGTTGGGCAGGTACGATGTTTGGCCATCGGCTGAAGTGATGGTGACGGTACCCGGAACGTCGGTCGTCTTATTCGCGATCGGAGCGCCGCTCGTGTCGATCGTCAAAATGGGCAGGTCGATCGCCGAGGGCGCCGGAGCAAACGATGGATTGGAGATGGAAACAGTCAGCGCCAGCGGCGCTGTTGCCCGCGTCGACCCTGCCGCGGCAACCACGCTTACCGCCGCCGTCCAGCTTGTAGTAATCGACGGGGCGGAGGGGGAAAAACCCTTCTGTCCAGCGGACACTGAGGCGCTCAGCTTCAGCGTCCCTGAGCCGCCGGCCGTCAATGTCAAGGGCGAGACGGTGATTCCCGACGGCAAGCCGGTCAGCGTTACGCTGATCGGTTCCGCGTAGCTGCTCGCGCCTACCGTGATCGCCACCGGAACGTTCTGCTGACCGGGATAGATCGTCAGCGAAGACGGCGCGACAGTTACTGTAAACGTCTGTCCATAGCCGGCAGAACACAGAACAAGGGCACCAAACACGCCGAGCGCAAAGGCTCCGGATTTGCCGAAGAGTTTCATCACAAAGAATCTCCTGTTCACCAACATGTATGGGCCGTATCGCTCGCAGCGAAGTGCCATAGACAAGGCAATGAATCGCTATTCCAGCGCGGCTTCGGAAGCAAAAGTCCTCGCGGCCAGGGAAACTCCTCCAGCGTATCGCGGAACCGCCGCTCGAATGCTTTCGCGCACAGATTGCTTCGGTGGCTTGCGGTGCCTTTAGACGAAAAACCGGAGCTTTCGCCGACATTGAATGGAATGGTTGTAACAGAAAAATGCGCCCGTTTGCAATGGATGGAATCGGGGAGTCCATCGGCACTAATATGACCGGCAGTCGTCAAGGCGCGCGTTGCGTTGA
This sequence comes from Occallatibacter sp., assembly GCA_036489415.1. GTDB lineage: Bacteria > Acidobacteriota > Terriglobia > Terriglobales > Acidobacteriaceae > Telmatobacter. Next base: position 21,158 of record DASXFS010000025.1, read on the forward strand.
GACCTGAGATTCCGCGACACTCTGATTTTGTTGCCACCTCAACTGCTCCCACCGCAGATACTGCCCCCGCTTGAGCGGGTTGGGGTCTTCGACGCCGTTTAGCCAGAACTCAAACCAGTCCACGTCGCCATCCTGCGCAGACAGGCGGTCGGCAGGAAGCATGGGGATATGCCCAGCGTTGGGCATCCACGTAAACTCCACCGGCTTGCCCAGGTATTTCAATCCCGCAAACCACTCCCAGTTTGCCAGCAGAGAGCTTGGCGAAAAGCCGAGTATTCTCACGGGCGTATGGATCCGTTCAAGATTGAATCCTGTCGAGTTGTGGGCCCAGGTTTGGAGTCCGGGCCCAAACGGCGCCGCCCCCACTATGCGTTCATACTCGCCGGCTTCCGCTTTTCCCAGATTCAGGCGCGCCAGATAATGAAAGTAGCCGTCGTCATATCCATCGGCAATTACGGCCGCGCGAAAGGAGTCATGCGAAAAGGCAAGCGTATACCGCGTCAGATAGGCAGAGCGGCTCCATCCAAGTATCCCCACGCGGCTCCGATCCACAAGGCCCTTTTCGTCGAGATCGTCGATCAAGCCCTCTACCATCGACATCAGAACTGGCCCCTCCCGAGGCGTCGACTGCCAGCCTCTGGCATCCGTCGGTCCATCGACCTGAGCAACGACGAAACCCCTGCCTGCAAGCGCCTGTGCCGCGTAGCCGGCCGTGGACGGGCCATCTATCCAAAACTGGCTGCTGGACCATCCGTGCGTTTGAATCACGAGCGGGTAGCGCTTTCCACTGACGTAGTGAACAGGAAGATACAAGCCGCCCTTGGCGGCGTGTCCATCCGCGGTCTTCCACGCTATCTCTCTGACCTCTCCAAAGAGTAGAGATGAGAACTGAGGATTAGGGTCGAAGATGACCCTCTTCTTACCCGTTTTCCTGTCGATAGCAACAAGACGCACAGGTTGATTCATGCCCTGATCTTCACGAACATCGACCGATGGAGCGGAGGTCTCAGGTTCCATCCATTCTCCTCGGAAGACCCAGGCATCCCCATTCTTCTGGTAGACGATAGGCGGCGCACTCCCGTCCTGCAGAACGAGTTTCTGTTCCTGGCCATTCCACTGAACAAGGTGGTATGGCTTGTTTGCGATGAGTGAAATTCGGTGGTCGCTGATTCTAACCTCGATAGCCGCTTGCTTCGCCTCCTGCACCTGCGGCCGGAACTCCGTAGCATCAAGCGGAAGGTAGGTCCCTGAGATCACCACCGTCTGCGCGCTGCTCCAGGCCAGCTCCGGTCTCCAATTGGAGTTGGGAGCATCCAGCAGAGGTTCAATATGACCGGAGGTTGTGTCAATCAAAAAGTAGCGTACAATCCAGCGCATCCAGGGCGGAAAGCTGTACCTGCTCCACGACTCGGGGCGATTCTCAGCTAACAACGCAACAGTGGCATGTTTGCCATCTGGAGAGAGCGTGAGCCCGTTGTCGAGATCGGGATATTCGTCCCCGAGTGCCACCTCTTTGGCCGCTTCGCTCCGCCTCAGCACGAAGAGCCGATAGTGCTGCAGTGCCCCCGAATCGTCACTGCTGCCAAGCAGCGAGGTGAGCGTTTGTCCTGAGACGACCAATGTGTCCGTCGCCTTTTCTCCCAATACCGGCATCCGCTGCGGCCTGGTGAGGAAAACAAAGGTTTTTTGATCGCCTGTTGCGGCATAGGTCATCACGCTTGTATCCGCGTGTGTTAGCTGAGAAAGCTTGCGCCGGCGAAGATCGTATCCGTAGATTTGCCGCGATTGGCCTGGCTTCTCACCCAGAAAGAGGAGACTCTCGCCATCCGGCGACCACTGCAGCATATCAATGGCAGGGTCGATCGACGATGAGTCCATATCCAGCAGATGAGTGGGCGGCGCGCCGCTCATCACGGCATCTGTCACAAAAAGGGTCAATGCATAGCGGTTTGCATTCGAGGCGATCAATCCTCTTCGCGTCACGACGACAAAACGATCATGCCTGGGCGAGAAGATCGCGGGCGGCTCCAACGTAGCTTCATCCAGCGGTGTTCCGAATGCTTGCGCCTCAATCGAATCGGCGACCGTCACTGGCCGCTTTTGGGCGGGGGCGACGCCGGAAACAACGCATAGCAGGAACAATTGCGCTGCCCACAGGAGCATTCTTCTCAATGAACCTCCTCCGGTCAGCCGCAATCGGTCTTCAATCAAGCCGCATTCAGTCCAGCCGCGTCAGAAAGGCTTCCGCTTCCGCCTCGCTCGGCCGCAGATGCCGCGCGATGGATTCCGCCTGCTGCCGGTTGTCGCCTTGTGGACGAATGCGGACCCAATAGCTGTCTTGGCCGGGGAACTCGATGACGTTCGAGTCAGGATACCTGCGCAGTAAATCTCTTTTGAGTTTCTCGGCTTTGCGCTCTGATTTGAACGCCCCAATCTGCACGCACCAGCGGCCGCCTCGCTCAATCGGCTTGGGCGTCGCATACACATCGAGCCGCACCTCGGCAGTGCCCACGCGGTAGACGCCCGTGGCTTTGGCCGAAGCAATCGTCAGGTCGAGGATTCTTCCGTCCACAAACGGGCCCCGATCGGTGATGCGCATGGCGGAAGACTGGCCGGTCCTGAGATTGGTGACGGTGATCAGCGAGCCCATGGGCAGCGTGCGATGGGCAGCCGTCAGCGCGCGGTCGTTGAAGACCTGGCCGTTGGCGGCTTTGCGGCCCTTGTAGGGCGCCGTGTACCAGGTTGCCATGCCGGTTTCGCTCTCGATGGGCCTATGCGTGTTCACAAAGTCCAGGTCGGCCGCGCTCACGCCGCCCGGCGGCACGGGTGTAATGGGAATGCGCGCCGGCGGCCGCGTCGACTGCTCCTCGCCTGGCTGTTCTCCGCCGGCTTGTTCCCCGTAAGTCTGCGTTTGCTCTGCTGATGCAGGCGGAGCCGTCTGCTGTGCTGTGGGCTGCACCCGGTTGCGATGATGTCCGCACCCTGAGGCGGCGAGAACCACCAGCGAGATGAGTGCCGGCAACAGAGGCAGATTTCGCCGGTGAGCCGCGCGCGTGCCAATGCCCGGTTGGAGGATTTCGCTCATCAGGGGCGCGGGTCCTGTGTCTGACCTGGTGTCTGGCTCGGTGGCTGGCCCGGCGCAGGATTCTGCGGCTGCGCAGGTTGCCACGCTTGCTGCTGTGCCTGCTGGCGACCCTGTTGCTGGGTCTGCTGACGATCCAGCCGATCGGCAAAGTTACGCAACGAGTTAGCCACATTGCGCAGCGCGGAGATGGACTCGGCCCGCACCTGCGGAATCACCGCTGCGTTTACATACGCGGCCGCGTGGCGCACTTCCATCTCGATCAGCTCGATGGCCTCTTCAATGCGTTGGCCCACGCCGCCGAATCCAGGTCCAGGAGGAGGATAAGTGCTCATCAAAAGTAACCTCCGAAAACTAAGTGCACAGAAACCCCATATTCAGCATGGAGGTGCAGCTTGAGCGCGTCAATGCCGCAATCGGGGCTGCAATCCGGGAATGTGCCGCAATGGTCAATATCCCCGTTCTGTATAAGTTCCGCTCTCTCTCCAGGCAAATCCAGCAATTTGGCATCGGCCCAGGTGACCTTTAATTCAAATTTCGCGTCACACCTTGACAGCAGATGTTTATGGCGCTTCTCACTCATCAAGAGCAGCACAATCTATTAGACGTCAGTATCGACTTCCGCGGACGAGGACGTGGCCAGATGCGGAACCCTTCCGGTAACCAACATCGCGCAGCAGCAGCCGCGCACAGGCGCATGCTGCCTGGGCTGAAGCTGGCATGGATGATAGCGGCCTTTGGCTGCGCGAGCCTCGCGTGGGCCGCGCAGGCCGCCAACCCCAGCGGATCAGCGCCCCTGCCCACCTCTCCGCAGCCGCAGCTTCCCGCTCAGAAAATTGCACAGCCTGCGCCCCCCTGTCGGAACACAGTCGAAACTACTACAGCCCCCGCCGGCCAGACTGATGCGGCCGCAGATGGTGCAGCGGGAGCCAGCGGCAAGGCAGTAACCAAACCTGCTCCTCAGCCCAACGCGCAACTGGCGCCCTGCCCCGCATCCGGATCCTTTCTCATCAATCTGCCCGCCCTCAAAAAACTTCCCATGATCAACTGGTACGCGCGTTTTCTCGATGGCCCGCAAGTCAAGCCCATGACCCCGAAAGAGAAGGCCTGGCTAGCCGTGCGCGATGTAGCCGACCCCTTCAACGCCGTCACCATCCTCGGCAGTTCCGCCATCGCGGTAGCCGCCAATTCCCACTCCGCGTATGGCCCCGGAATGACCGGATTTGGACGCTACGTAGGCGTCAGTTACTCCCAGGACATGACAGGCGAATTCATCGGCACATTTCTCATTCCGTCCATCGTTCATCAGGACCCGCACTACCACCGCATGCCCACCGCAACCATCAAGCGCCGCATCGCCCACTGCCTTTACCAGGTCGTGTGGACGCAGGGCGACAACGGCAAGGGCATGGTCAACTACGCCGATCTGGCCGGATTCGCCATCGACGATGAGATCGCAGATCTCTACGTGCCCGGCGACGAGACAAACCTGCCCCACACCGCCGAGCGCTACGCGACCGGCCTCGCCACCGCGCCCATCGAGAACTTCGTCAACGAGTTCCTGCCCGACGTAGCCCGCAAGATCCACATCCGCATCGTCCTCATCCAGCAAATCATCAACCAGGTAGCCAAAACCGATACCGCCAACACCAGCCAATAAAAATCACATACGGCTTCATGCTATAGGCCCTGCATAGAAGACAATCCACCTGGGCCCCGCCGAACCCGGGGCGGTGTCGTTCGTTCAAGCTCCGGCCATTGCGTCTTTCCAGGCCGCTCCCTCGTCATCAGATTCAAAAATGCTATGTCTTTCCCTGTGCCATTTAGCGTATAAGAATCAACAACGAAAAAATTGTGCTCGCCCAATTTTTGATTGAATCGAGGCCCGATGTTCCCCAAAAAGCTATTCTTTCTCCTCCTCTTCGTCTGCGCGCCATGGGTCGTTTACTCGCAAGCAACGACCTCGCTCAGCGGACGCGTCACCGATAAAAGCGGCGCCATTCTGCCGGGAGCCAGTGTTCGGCTCACGCTCATCGCCACCAGCGCCACGCGTGACAACGTTACCAACGGCAGCGGCGAATACCAGTTCTCGCAGCTCGAGCCCGGCAGGTACAACCTCACTGTTTCTTCGCCCGGTTTCCAGTCCGCAGAGAAGACTGATCTCGATCTGCTCGTCAGCCAGCCCGCCACTGTAAACGTCTCCTTGGCCGTGGCCAGCGTCACCGAGCAGGTAGCCGTCACCAGTGACGTGCAGCCCGTCTTGAATACCACCGACGCCACCATGGGCAATGCCTTCGATACCAAGCAGGTCTCGTCCCTGCCCATTGAAGGCCGCAACGTTCCTGACCTGCTCAGCCTTCAGCCCGGCGTCACCTATCTTGGCCGCACCGACGACAACAACGGCACCAACGCCGTCGGCAACAACGCCAGCGACTCCCGCAGCGGCGCCGTCAACGGCGGCCGCAGCGATCAGTCCAACATCACTCTGGATGGCGTCGACGTCAACGACATCAACAACGGCTACGCTTTCACCAGCGTCCTGCGCGTCACCCAGGATTCCGTGGCCGAATTTCGCGTCACCACCAGCAATCCCAACGCCGATGAAGGCCGTTCCTCCGGCGCCCAGGTGGCCCTCATTACCAAGGGCGGCGGCAACACCATCCATGGCGCGCTTTACGAGTACAACCGCAGCAATTTTCTTGAAGCCAATGACTTCTTCAACAAGCAGCAGCAGCTTGCCGCCGGGCTTTCCAACACGCCGCCCAAACTCATCCGCAATGTCTATGGCGCGGCCATTGACGGGCCAATTTGGAAGGATCGTCTCTTCTTCTTCGGCAACTACGAAGGCCGCCGCGATACCGAAGGAACCAGCGTCAACGCGGGAACCGTGCCAACTGCGAGCTTCCGCGCCGGCAACCTCCAGTATGAGTACCAGAAGAATGGCGGCGACTCTGTCTACTTGCTTACGCCTAGCGATATCAAGGGCATGGACCCTCAGGGGATCGGCGACAATCCCAACATCCTGTCCATCTTCAACGCCTACCCTTTGCCCAACGATCCCACGCAGGGCGATGGCCTCAACACTGAAGGCTACCGCTTTCCGTATACCCTGCAGCGCAGTTACAACACCTATATCTCCCGTCTCGATTGGAACGTCAGCAAGAGCGGCAAACACACAGTCTTCTGGCGGGGCAATCTGCAGAATGACAACGAGCCAACCGCGCCTGCCTTCCCCGGCCAGCCGCCGTCCACGTCCACTCTCACCAACAACAAGGGCTTTGCTGCCGGCTATACGGCCGTGCTCACCAGCAGCCTGATCAACAATTTCCGTTACGGACTGACGCGCCAGGGAGTCGATGACGCCGGCGTCTCCAATCAGCCGCACGTCTACCTGGCTGATGTTGCCGAGCCGCAGGCGTTCACCCGCTCCACCTCCACCATCGTTCCGGTGCAGAACATTGTGGACGACTTGTCCTGGACCAGGCACAGCCATAACGTTCAAGTGGGCGCCAATATCCGGCTCATCGATGACCGCAGCGTCAGCAATGCGAATTCCTTTCCGGATGGGCAGATGAACCAGGGCTGGCTCTCCAACGGTTCAACCGTAGCCAATAGCGGAGGGCCCTTCGATCCTCCCGTCTATGGTTATCCAACGGTCGACTTCTCGAACTATGGCAATGAATACAACTCTGCGCTTCTTGGCCTGGTAGGCATTGTCACCGAGGGGGATGCCATCTATAACTACGACAAGCAGGGCAATCCTTTGGCTGTCGGCGCTCCGGTCAAACGCGATTACGGCTGGAAAGAAAGCGAGTTCTACCTCCAGGACTCGTGGCAGGCGGTCAAGAACCTTACCCTGACTTACGGCCTGCGCTATGCCTATCTGCAAGCACCCGCGGAAAAGACCGGCACGCAGGTCGGTGCCTGCACCTTAACCGGCTCCGGTTGCACGCCACGCTCTCTTACGTCGTATTACGAAGCCAGTGCCCAGCAGGGAGCCGCAGGTGGCGCTGCTTCGAGTGTTGGCGAACTGGCCTTCAATCTGAATGGCCGTTACAACCACCAGCCCGATTTCTGGAAGCCCGACACGCTCGATCTCGGCCCGCGTTTCGCCGTCGCCTACTCGCCCACGCCCGACTCAGGAATCTTTCGCACCCTGTTCGGCGCTGGCAAAACCAGCATCCGCGCCGGCTACTCGCTGGTATTCGATCATTTCGGCGCAGCAACCGTGAATACCTTTGACAACAACGGATCGTACGGACTGTCTTCCGATCTCTCCAACCCTCCCGGTTCTGAAAACGTTGGCACGGCCCCACGCTTCACCAGCCTCACCACCATCCCTGGAGGGCTGCTCCCGGCCGCGCCGCAAGGCGGCTTTCCCGCAGTGCCTTCGGCAAATCAGTTCGCCATCAGCTGGGGGCTCGACTCCGCAATCAAGACGCCTTACTCGCACCTCATCGATTTCTCCGTCGCGCGTGAGCTCAAGAGCGGATCGTCTCTCGAAGTTTCCTACGTCGGTCGTCTCGCCCATCGCCTCATGGCCCAGGAAGACGTGGCCATGCCGCTCAACCTTTCCGCAGCGGGCACCACCTACTTCAACGCTGCCCGCGAACTCGCCACTCTGTCCCGTGCCGGCACGCCGGTTACTTCTGTCGGGAAGATGCCCTATTTCGAGCAGTTGTTCGGAGCGCTCGACGGTGTCGATCTCGGATACGGCGCAGGCCCTTCTTCCGCCACACAGAACGTCTACCAGTTGTTTCAGCAGAACATCTACAACGAGACCTACGCTCTCTATGAGCTTGACGTTCCTGACTCCCTCAGCGGAGCCGGCGTCAATCCCAATCAAACCTATCCTTCTTATCGTTACTACCACGATCAGTACTCGGCTCTCTACTCCTGGCGATCGATCGGCTATTCCAACTATCACGCACTCGAAGTTGTCTATCGGCAGCAGCTCGGCGCCGGTCTGCAAGCGGATGTGAACTACACCTATTCCAAATCGATGGACATCACTTCCCAGTCTGAGCGCCTCAACACTTCCGGCGCCACCAACTACGCGCAAATCCTGAACAGTTGGATGCCCAACCAGCTCTACGGTGTGTCGGATTATGACGCCACCCACCAGATCAACTCCAACTACATCTGGGCTCTGCCTTTCGGCCAGGGGAAGAAATTCCTCGGTTCCACCAGCCATCTCAAGGACGCATTCATCGGCGGCTGGCAGCTCACCGGCATCGTCCGCTGGACCAGCGGATTCCCCTTCATCATGGATAACGGTGCCTACTACCCCACCAACTGGGATATCGAAGGCTGGGCCAGTCAAACCTCCAAGATTTCTTCCCAGGCTGCTGCGCGCGGATCGCTCACCCAACGATTCGCTAATCCGTCAGCCGTTTTTGCTGACTTTGGCCACGCGCTTCCCGGCGACTCCGGCACGCGCAATCCGCTCCGCGGCGACGGCTACTTCTCCTGGGACAACGGTCTCGACAAAGAGTTCCGCATAACGGATCGGTACAAAGTGCAGTTGCGCTGGGAGATGTTCAACATCACCAACAGTGTCCGCTTCGATTCCCACTCCATCAGCGCAACCCTCGACAACCCGCAGAACTTCGGTCAGGCCACCGTTCTGCTCACCAATAAACGGCTCGCCCAGTTTTCCGCGCGCGTCGAGTTCTAAGCTCTGCCGAACAACTGCTGCAGCGGAACATCCACGGCAGCAGTCACCCGCCTAAAGCGCTGACCACGCGGAATTTGCCCCTGCCTGTGCTCTGCTTGCGCCGTTCGCAGGCCGGTATTAGCCGTTCAGGCTGGGATTCCGCCGTTCGCTGCAGCATCATTTGGTTTGACCAGAAAGTAAGGTTACCCTAGAAATGCCCTTTTAGATCACGGATTTACGCTGTGAGCTCCAGGGCACGGGCCGAGCGGATCACAAGCCGGCGATTCCACCAAAGATTGAGGAGACCGCAACAAAATGCCCAAAGCGATCAAGTACGTCGAAAAAGCAGCCGTCTACGCGGCCAAAGGTGCGTGGGTGGTTTATGAGCGGCTCAACCGCATCAGCCCGAATGCGTCCTTTACGCCCAAGTGGGCCGACAAGCCGCTGCAAAAGTCCTGGCAAAAAGAGAAGCCGCCTCTTGGCTGGCCGCGCACAACTGACTCGCTCTGTCCCAAGTGCGTCCCCGAGATTCGCAAGCAGATTCTGGACGGCAAGCTGCCCCACGAAGTGCTGCTCAACGAGAAAGTCGGCGAAATCAAGGCGCAGATCATCGAGCGCGACGGCCAGATTCTCATGGTCAAGGATTGCCCCAAGCACGGCCACTTTGAAGACGTCATGTCCATTGACACGGCCTTCTTCAAGCATCTCGAAGAGAGCTTCCCCGGCCGCGACATGCGCGCCCACAATGACGAGAAGCTGCACAACCACGGCACCTCGACCGTCACCCATGGACGCGGCTCCGTGCTGACCATCGATCTCACCAACCGCTGCAACATGATGTGCGATCCCTGCTTCATGGACGCCAATCAGGTTGGCTTCGTCCACGAGCTCACCTGGGACGAAATCAAGACCATGCTCGACAACGCGATCACCATCAAGCCGCGCCGTCAGATGAGCGTGCAGTTCTCTGGCGGCGAGCCCACGCTGTCGCCATACTTCCTCGACGCCGTCGCCTACAGCCGCAAGGTTGGCTACAACAGCGTTCAGGCTGCCTCCAACGGCATCGAATTCGCCAAGAGCAAAGAGCTCTGCCGCGCCGCTGCTGAAGCCGGTCTGCGCTATGTCTACCTGCAGTTCGACGGCATCGGCAACGCTGCCAACTCGCACCGCAAGGTCGGCAACCTGTTCGACGTAAAGCTTCAGGCCATTGCCAACCTGCATGAGGCCGGTGTGGATATCGTGCCCGTCACGACCATCATCAACGGCATTAACAACGAGCAGGTCGGCCGCATCGTCGAGTTCGCGCTCGACAATCCCAAGACCATCAG
>DASXFS010000027.1:0-1600 GCA_036489415.1 Occallatibacter sp.
CAGCAACTCCGAAATGCGCGCGACCAAAGGAATGACGGGCGGCTGATCCACATACCCCCAGGCCAGATGCCGGCCGCACACGATGAAATACAACTCGTCACGAAAAATGCCGTACCCTGCATGTTGGATCGTTATCTGGCCCAGCGTTGACAGAGCATACTTCAGCAGGCCAAACACTACCGCCAGCCACAATGCGCCCTTCACCGATACCGCGGTAAATTCCTGCGGCTCTGCAATTCTCGTCTCAGTCGTCACCCCGGTTGTGCCTCCATCGCCACGTACAAATATCTCGCCGGCATCGATCCTTACGCAAAGCTTATCCCTGGTTTTCCGCGATCATGTGTCCCTGAACCCGAAAGAGCGAATTGGACATTGATTGGCGCCAATTCGCCAATGCGCTCATCGAGCCAGATTAATACCGGAAAGTCGGCTTATCGGAAGTGATCGGAGCGGATCCGTATCCCCGGCAATCCGGAACCTCCCGTCTCCCATTAGGATTCGAGCAAACGGGTTCCTGAAATCCAGCTTTTCGTTGACTCTGCCCCCTGATTCGGGTATTCTGGAGACCTTGCGCGGTGTTGCGCCTGGGGTCTGTGTGTAGGGGTTTTCATCGACAGGTCTTCGTCGATGGGACGTTCATCCGGACCCGGCTGGTTGATGCCCCTGGCGGGGGTCGGCTGGAACAGGCCACCGGCTGCTGGATGCGCGGAAGTTGGCGCGGATCAAGCTGAGCCACAGCCCTTTGCGGGCCAGCCCCGGCGGTTCTCACCCGAACAGGATTGTTTGGAAGTGGGTAGAAATCAGGCCCGTGCGCATTTTGCGTGGGCACATTCGAGTTTTGCGCAAAGTTTCGTTGAGACGGTTAGACCTTTCCAATTGTCTGGCCGGGCAGTTTCTTTTGATTTAGAGGGCAGGAGAGAGATGGGTACCTTTGTTCCGAGTGGGAAAGATATTCCCCGTAAATGGTTTGTCGTGGACGCCAGCGGTCAAACGCTGGGGCGGTTGGCCACCAAGGCCGCTGATTTGCTGAGCGGCAAGCTGAACCCCCAGTACGTGCCGTACATCGACATGGGCGATCACGTCATCGTCATCAACGCGGAAAAGGTCCGCCTGACCGGCCTGAAGTCGCAGAGCAAGCTCTATCGCCGTTACACCGGCTTCCCCGGCGGACTGCGCGAAGAGTCGTTTGTGCGCCTGTTGAACCGCAAGCCGGAGCACATCCTGGAGCAGGCTATCAAGGGCATGCTGCCCAAGAGCAAGCTGGGCCGGGCCATGGGTTCCAAGCTCAAGGTCTACCGCGGCGAGCAGCATCCGCACCAGGCGCAGCAGCCTGTGGCGATGGAAATCAAGTAATTGCAGGGACTAGAGACGTAGGGACTAGGGACTTGCGTTTGGCCGGACACAGAGTCGGCGGAGAGAGCAGAGAATGGCAGATCTGGTTCAGTATTACGGAACGGGACGGCGCAAGTCGGCGATCGCCCGCGTGTTTCTTCGTCCCGGCACGGGCGAATGGAAAGTCAACGGCAAGGCATTCGACGTTTATTTTGTGACCGAGCAGCAGCGCGCGTCCGCCAAGCGGACGCTGGCGGTTGCCGAGCTC
>DASXFS010000045.1:0-98907 GCA_036489415.1 Occallatibacter sp.
CTAGTCCCTAGTCCCTAGTCCCTAGTACCTAGTCCCTAATCCCTGGTCCCTGGTCCCTAATCCCTGGTCCCTAATCCCTAATCCCTAATCCCTAATCCCTAATCCCTAATCCCTAATCCCTAATCCCTAATCCCTAATCCCTAATCCCTAATCCCTAATCCCTGGTCCCCAGTCCCTGGCGGCTCACGATAAACTCAACGTGATATGTCTTCCAGCAAGCAGTGGTCCGGCTCCGCCATTCGCGAAGCCTTTCTCCGTTTCTTCGAGTCGAAGGGGCACCGCCGCGTGCACTCCTCCTCGCTCGTGCCCGCCAACGATCCCACGCTGCTCTTCACCAACGCGGGCATGAACCAGTTCAAAGACGTTTTCCTCGGCCTTGAGAAGCGCGACTACTCCCGCGCCACCACTTCGCAAAAGTGCGTACGCGCCGGCGGCAAGCACAACGATCTTGAAAACGTCGGCTTCACGCGCCGCCACCATACCTTCTTCGAAATGCTCGGCAACTTCAGCTTCGGCGACTACTTCAAGAAAGACGCCATCGCCTACGGATGGGAGCTGGTCACGTCGCCGGAATGGTTCGGCATCCCCAAAGACCGCCTCTACGTCACCATTTTTGAAGGCGACGCCGAAGTCCCCCGCGACGACGAAGCCGAACAGCTCTGGATGAGCGTCGGCGTGCCGAAAGACCGTATTTTCACCTACGGCCGCAAAGACAATTTCTGGCAGATGGGCGAAACCGGCCCCTGCGGCCCCTGCTCGGAGATCTTCTACGACATGGGGATCGAAGCCGCGGAAGAACCCGGCGTCGACAAGCCCTTCGGCCAGGACGACGCTCGCTACGTTGAAATCTGGAACCTCGTCTTCATGCAGTTCGACCGCTCGGTGGTTGTGGACCCCGCGACCAAGAAGACGAGCTACAAGCTCACCCCGCTGCCCAAGCCCTCCATCGACACCGGCATGGGCCTCGAGCGCGTAGCGTCTGTTCTGCAAAGCAAAGTCTCCAACTTTGAGACAGATCTGTTTACGCCGCTGATTGCGCGGGCGGCGGAGCTGACAGGGCTTTCAAGCCCCAGGCGGCTCGACGAGTCATCGAGTGCTGGAGCAACGGGCACTGTAACAGGGCACGACTTTAGTCCTGCCGAAAAAACTCAGACCGAAAAGGGGGCTTTAGCCCCTGCCGCCGAAGGCGCCGCTTTGAAAGGGCACGGCTTCAGCCGTGCCAATGAGCAGGAAGAAAAGACCGGGGCTTTAGCCCCTGCGGGAATTGACGCCCTCATCGCCAACGCCAGCCTGCGCATCATTGCTGACCACGCGCGCGCGGGCACGTTTCTCATCAATGATGGCGTGCTCCCTTCAAACGAAGGCCGCGGCTACGTGCTGCGCAAGATCCTTCGTCGCGCCATCCGCCACGGCCGCCTCCTCGGCCAGGAGCAGCCGTTCTTGTACGAGATGGTCTACGCTGTCCGCGATCTCATGCAGGGGGCATACCCTGAGTTGGACGACTCCGCCGCGCGTATTGCCAAGGTGATCGGCGCGGAAGAAAAGCAGTTTGATCGGGTGCTGAAGACGGGACTCGTCAAGCTGGATGAGCTCATTGCTGAAGAGCAGCAAACCGAACTCATGTTAAAGGCAGGACTCTCCAAGCTGGATGAGCTCATCGCGGACATACGCACGGGGGGCCCTGGCAGATTCGAGTTCTATTCACATCGTTACCGAAAGGACGGCGAGCCTAATATCGAGAAAGCCGAAGAGTGCATCTCGATTGCCGCCCCGCTCTTGGCAAGCGATAAGTTCATTAAGGCCACCAAGTCGGAAAGAATCAGATTGCTCCACGAGGCCTTTGAAGGGACAAACCTCGGGGGAAATGTGTTGGAAATGATTATTCGGGACGCCTTCGAGGAACGACCTTCGACACAGGTCATTCCCGGCGCGGCGGCTTTCCATCTCTATGAAACCTTTGGGTTGCCACTCGACTTCATGGTGGATGCGGCCCGCGACGCGGGTCTTGGTTTCGATCTCGAAGAATTCGACGAGGCCAAAGAAGCCGAGCAAGCCCGCGCCCGCGCCAGTTGGAAGGGTGGCAGCCAGAAGTCGGCGAGTCCAGCATTCCGCGAGCTGCCGAAGACTTCGTTCCTGGGCTACAAGCAGCTCATCGCCCCAGGCGCTCAGGTACTCGCCATTGTGAAAGACGGCGTCGGCGTCCCAGCCGCGCCCGCAGGCGATCAGGTCGAAGTAGTTCTCGACCAGACCAGCTTTTACGGCGACTCCGGCGGCCAGGTTGGCGACACAGGATCATTTACTTCCGCCGACGGCAACACGACGGTCGCCGAGATCACCGGCTGCGTGCTGCCCGTGCAGGGAGTCCGTGCCCACAAAGCCCTGCTCAAGCTTCCCCTGGCCGTAGGCGACCATGTGCGCACCGTGGTCGATGGCGAACGCCGCGACTCCATCAAGCGCAACCACACCGGCACGCACCTGCTCCATGCGGCACTGCGCGATGTTTTAGGGACCCACGTAAAACAGGCCGGGTCGTCAGTCGAGCCCGGCAGGCTGCGCTTCGATTTTTCTCATTTCGCCCCGGTAGCCGACGAGGAACTGGAAGAAATTGAGGACATTGTCAACCGCGAAGTGCTGGCCAACGCCAAGGTTGAGACGCTGGAAGACGTTCCCATCGACGTAGCCGTCAACGAGTACCACGCCATGGCCCTGTTCGGCGAGAAATACGGCGACAAGGTGCGCGTAGTCAAGCTGTCTGACGGCTTCTCGACCGAGCTCTGCGGCGGCACGCATACCGGCGCCACCGGCGAAATCGGCCTCATTAAGATCTTGAGCGAGGGCTCGGTTTCATCCGGCGTTCGCCGTCTTGAAGCCATCAGCGGCTTCGGCTCACTCGATACCTTCCGGCAGGATTTCGCTCTGTCGCAGGTCGCCACGCAGATAGCGCCGCCATCTGCCGGCAGCAGTCCTTCAGAGGCGTTCCGGGCCAAGCTTGCGGCCCAGGAAGACGAGCTAAAACGGCTCAGACGCGAACTTGAAGAAGTGCGCATGAAGTCTGCCGCCGGCGCGCTGGATGAAGCGCTCAGCCGAGCCGTTGAGGTCAAGGGCGTCCGCCTCGTAACCTTGCGCGCCGACTCGCTGGAGCGCGGCCAGTTACGGACGCTTGTGGACAACCTGAAGCAGAAGCTCGGCGAAGGCGTCGTGCTGCTGGCCTCAGCCCAGCCGGAAGGCAAAGTCGCGCTCATTGCCGGCGTAACGCCAGGCCTGACCAAGCGCATCCAGGCCGGCAAGCTGGTCGGCGCTGTGGCTAAGCTGGTCGGCGGCTCCGGCGGCGGCAAACCCGAAATCGCCGAAGCCGGCGGCAAAGACCAAACGCAGATTGACGCCGCCCTGCAAGCCGCGCCAGTGCTCGTTGGCGAGTTGCTGGCGTAGTGCGTCGTTGAGAGTCGTGGAGCGTCGAGAGAGCCGGATAGGTGCAGCCATCAGGCAAATGCCTTAATCTTGAGCCCATGGCCACGCAGCACCGGAAACGGACACAGGATCGGGAACGCATACAAGACCGGGAGCCGGAAAAGATTGTTACGCTGCGCCAGCAGTTGCTCCACTGGTACGGCAAAAACCGGCGCGATCTGCCGTGGCGGCGCAGCACCAACCCTTATGCCGTCTGGGTGTCGGAGATCATGCTGCAGCAGACGCGGGTAGCCGTCGTCATGGAGCGCTACCAGGCCTTTTTAAAGCGATTTCCCACACTGGTTTCGCTGGCGCTGGCCGCCGAGGAAGATGTTCTGGCGCTGTGGAGCGGCCTGGGTTATTACCGCCGCGCGCGCATGCTGCACAAGGCAGCGCAGTTTGTGGCCCATCAGCTCCACGGCAATCTGCCTGCAAACGCGGTGGAGCTTCGTACCCTGCCCGGCATTGGCGCCTACACCGCGGCGGCTATCGCCAGCATTGCTTATGGCGAACCCGTGGCCGTGGTGGATGGCAACGTCGAGCGCGTCTTGTGCAGGCTGGAAGGCTGGGAAGCTGACAGACGCACCGGGGCAGCGATTCTCAAACGCCGGATCGAAAAGCTCGCCGGCGAGCTGGTAGACCCCGCGCAGCCGGGAGACTTCAACCAGGCTCTCATGGAGTTGGGTGCAACAGTTTGCCTGCCGCGCAATCCGCAATGCCTGGTGTGTCCCTGGACCGCGAGCTGCAAGACGCATGGCGAGCACAAGACTGCTCCCCGGGCGCGGATGGTCAGCCGCGAGGTGGCGTATGCGCTCGCCGTGCGCACAGGCCGCCAGGCCGGTCAAGGCAGCCGGGAGGTTCTACTGGAACGCCGTCCAGTCTCGCAGACGGTGATGCCCGGGCTGTGGGAGCTGCCCGCGCTGAATGAAACGGTCTTTCCAGACCAGGAGCTACGCATGACCGTGCGGCACGCGATCATGCAGGTCAATTACTATGTGCGCATTCGCACCGTTTTTGAGGACGACGCGGAATCGATGACCGCGGCCGGCCAGGAGCGGCGCTGGGTTCCGCTCGTCCAGGCATCGGGCATGGCGCTCACCGGGCTCACGCGCAAGGTGCTCACGCGCGCTCATCTGCTGGCCGGTATGGCCCGCGACGCGATCATGCCGCAAATTGATGTGGACGCATTCTGAAAGAGAAATTCTCGCCGTATTTCACGCAATTACGACGTGCCCAATGCAGGGAGATCCCAATGAACCGCATGCAGTTTTCAGTAGTCTTGGCCGCCGCCGTCCTGGCCGCGCCGCTGGTCCGTGGCCAGCAAACCCGTGACCAGAAAACCAAGGCCGTGGCCGTTCCCACAGTCACCGGCCTGCCCCAGGCAGCGCGCGCCGTGGCCGCTTCCATCGATGCGGAAAAGATCCGTGCGCATGTGCGCTTCCTCTCGCTTGATTTGCTGGAGGGCCGTGGGCCCGGCACGCGCGGCGCGGAACTGGCCGCCGAGTATCTTGCCACGCAGTTCGCGCTTGCGGGCGTCGAGCCCGCAGGCGACAACGGGACATATTTCCAAAAGGTCCCATTGGTGGCCGTGCATACCATTGAGGACAAGACGAAATTCTCTTTCGTGCCGGCCTCCGGCCAGCCTGTCGACTTGACCTACGGCACCGAGATTGTTTCCAAAGACCAGACCGGCCAGCCCACTGCGGATTTTGACGCCCCCATCGTCTTCATCGGTTACGGCATCCACGCGCCTGAGTACCACTGGAACGACTACGCCGGCCCCGACGGCAAAGATATTGACCTGAAAGGTAAGATCGCCCTGGTCATCGTGAACGAGCCGCCTTCAAACGACGAGAACTTCTTCAAGGGCAAAGCGCTTACCTACTACGGCCGCTGGACCTACAAGTATGAGGAGGCTGCGCGGCGTGGAGCGGTGGGCGTTCTGGTCATTCACCGGACTGACCTGGCCAGCTACGGCTGGGAGGTCGTGCGCAACTCGCAGGCCGTCGAGAAGAGCTATCTCCAGGGCGATCCCGACGCAACGCTGCGAGCCGCAGCCTGGATTCAGCACGACGTAGCCCAGCGGCTGTTCACCCTGGCCGGGATGGGCGACCTGGACCAGGCCATTGAGCGCGCCGGAAAACCCGGAGAGTTCCATGCAGTGGAGCTGCCCATAAAGCTTCACGCGCATATCGAGAGCCGCGTCCGCCGCTACGTCAGCTCGAATGTCGTTGGCCGTGTGCCGGGTGCCAGCGCCGCAAATCAGGCCGTGCTTTATACCGCGCACTACGATCACCTGGGCATCGACCCGGACATGAAGGGCGACAACATCTACAACGGAGCCGCCGACAACGGCACCGGCTGCGGCATTCTGCTGGAAATGGCGCGAGCGTTTGCGCAATCGCCCACCAGGCCGCCGCACGCGGTGTACTTTGCCGCCGTCACCGCCGAGGAGCAGGGCCTGCTGGGGTCGCAATATCTCGGCATGCATCCGCCGGTGCCGGCAGGGCAAATTTCGCTTGACCTGAACTACGACATGCTGCTCCCCATCGGCATTCCGCGCTCAGTAAGCCTGGGCGGAGCCGAGCGCATCGATTTCTGGCCCACAGTCGAGCGAGTCGCCAAGGCCTTCGATCTGGCGTTGCTGCCCGATCCCGAGCCCGGCGCCGGGTCCTACTACCGATCAGACCATTTTTCCCTGGCTCGAGCCGGTATTCCCGCGTTTTCCGTCGATCAAGGCGATCTTTTTGCGGGCCATGACGAAGCCTGGGGCCACGCGCAGAATGAAGATTTCGTAGCCCACCATTATCACCAGCCGTCAGACGAGTATCACGCCGATTGGGACTTCCGCGGCAACGCCAAGCTGGCGCGCTTCGGCCTCGTGCTCGGCTGGTTGGCCAGCCAACAGCCCAAAACAGTGGAGTGGCTCCCAGGCGATGAGTTTGAAGCCGCGCGCAAAGCCAGCCGCGTTCAGTAGTAGTCCGCGCAGCTCAAGTAGTAGCCACATTGCGTGCAGACCAGCTTGCAGTGGTGGCCGGTCAGCCGGTGAGTGCAGTTGGGGCAGATCTGCGAGTGGTGATCGATCTGGGTCTGATCCGAACCGGTCGCGCTCAAACTCACACCGGAATGTGAAATTTCAGCGTCTAAAACGGAATCGTAGGCGTGCGGGCGGTGCGGGAGCATGGTGGACAGATTAGCATAGAAGAAGCGGCACTCTGCGCGGTGGAAACCTCGCAGGAGCCTGATGTATCAACTCTCTCGGCTGCGCGCCTGTTTTTCAAGTCGGCGCGACTTTTCCAGGTCAGCGGTCCAGGTCAGCGTAACGGGCCGAGAGCGAGAAAATCCAACAACATCCGAGATTCGGATTCCCCAAGGAGGGACTATGGCTAGCAAGGCGAGTGCAGTTTGGACAGGTTCACTGAAGGAAGGCAAAGGCACCATCTCCACCGCAACCGGCGTTCTCAATGACGCCAACTACTCTTTCGCCACGCGGTTTGAGGGCGCGGCCTCCGGCACCACTCCAGAGGAGCTGATCGCGGCGGCTCATGCGAGCTGCTTCTCCATGGCCTTGGGCGCGCAGTTGGGCGGCGCCGGGCTCACTCCGGAAAAGATTGAGACAAACGCAGCCGTAACCCTGGCCAAAACCGATGCCGGCTTCGCCATCACCAAGATCGCGTTGACCACCACCGCCAAGGTTCCCGGCGCCAGTAAAGAAGCCTTTGACAAGGCCGCCGCCGATGCCAAAGCCGGCTGCCCCATCTCCAAGCTCTTCGCCAACAACACTGAGATCGAGCTCGACGCCAAGCTCGTCTAAACGCAAGCAGACTCAATAGGGAGCAGGGGCTTTGAAAGCGTACCTTAGCTTTAAAGGGCGCGGCTTCAGCCGCGCCGCCCGCCATCCCCAAAAGAGAATTGAGCCTAAGCGCCAAGGCGTCAGCCTTGGCGCTTAAGCCGTCCAATAAATCACTGCCTTTGGGGGGTCCATGGGCTGTTCCACAAGCACGCTCCGGAGATTTGACACCCGGTGCCGCATTTGCGAGACTCAGAGATGCTGCCGGTTCAGCAGAGAAGCGCTGAACTTTGAGTACCGTGCCGAAGTGGCGGAATTGGCAGACGCGCGTGGTTCAGGTCCACGTACTCGCAAGGGTGTGGGGGTTCGAGTCCCTTCTTCGGCACCAGCCGTTTAGAATGAGCGGCTTAGGGTTTCTTCCTAAAAAAGCCAAAGGTAAAGCTTAGTTTTCCTGTTTTTTCGGTGTTAGCCGAGAGGAGAACTTTGATACCAGTGGCGACCCAAAATAAAGTACCAAACCTTACTCTCAGTCAGGACGCACGGCTGCGGGAGTGGAGTAGTTTAAGGATACAATTCTGGCAAGAATCGTCAATCGGGGGCTGCATTGAAAGGCTTTCGGCGAAAGAGGAGCAAGCCGTTTCGAGATGTCGCACCTCCCCTTGTAAAGCTGAAAAAACGCCCTTCCCTTCTCCAGCGGCACCAGCGCCTGACATCCGTAATCGGCGCTTTGATCGTGTTCACGACATTCGTCGTGAAAGATACGTTAAGAGAAAACCTCAAAGATAAAATGGGTGATTTGCAATCAAGTATTACTCTGTTCGAGAGCACACCGGGTCGCATTCTCTCCTCATCAGAAACCGAGGCAGACTTTGAATCCTGGCAGGGATATTTCGGTTCGAAGCCACAGTCCCCAACCATTGAGTTCGAAAGAAAAGGTCCGCTGGAGCTTCGAAAAGAAGAGTTCGATTCCGAAGTAGAGAAGACGAACGCTACCTATCGTAGCTCTGGAGAGCTATTGAAGCAATTAGATGGATTCGAAGAACTAAAGCGAGATCATAAGGCTCTTTACGCGAGACTGTTCTCCGTCATGATTGATACCGATAAGGGGGTCGTATATGCGATTGAGCAGAATATAGATCACATGCCTGAGGCAGAGGCCAATGCCGCTCTCAAGAAGGCGCGGCAAGTGATGTATTCTGCCGGTATTCGCATCTCCATTCTCAGTGGTACCGTCTTTAGTGATGCTGAATATGTTCTAGGTCGAGCGCATTATGAGCAGCAAATGCTTGAGTCGAAATACAAGAAGATCACGATCTTGAGCTATTTCTTATACGCGCTTGGCTGGACTCTTGCGCTTGTGGGCCGCCTCTTCAATGTTGACGGGTTATCTTCCGACATTGAATGACACCCGCTGCGCTATCGATCCGTGCAATGAGTTCAGAGTCGAACCCATCGAAGATGCCAGTATGTGAGTCAAGGTACGGACGAGCGGTGAAAGGGAAGGCACGAGTTCAAAGCAATCCAAAACGAGCGGCCTCCGGGTGGCTCTAGTCGTTAGTCGTTTAGCGCCACCTTAGCCACGCGCTCAGGTGCAAACCGCATCGGCGCGTCGCTTCTTGGCCCGCCTCCGGCTCCTGCGTCAGGTGCCGTAGAGCAAAGAATGCAGACCCCTCGCGCAATGAAAACAGTATCGACAAAGTCGCCGATTCGTGAGACCATTTCGGACACTGGAGTCAACCATGTCGCCAGCCATCCAGGCCCTGCTGATCGTGCAAGTCTTCCGCAGCATCTGCGTTCTCGCCGGATGCCTCCTGGCCTACTTTGGGTATCGCCTATTCAAAGAGGGAGTGTATGAAAAGCAAGGGGAACTGAAAGCTCAATGGGGCGGAAAATCCCTGCTTCTCAGGCAGGTCGGTCCCGGAGTGTTCTTTGCCCTCTTTGGCGTGGCCATGGCGTCGGTCGGATTCCTTCGGAAATTTGAAGCTGATATCAATATCCCCAATCAACCGGGGACTGTCGTCTATACCCCGGCCCCCAAGATTGCCTACGATCAAGCCCCCAGCAGCGTCCAATATGACGTCGTAAGGCCCATGGTGACGACTACGACTGTTTCTAAGGATGAATCCCAACCGGTTCCACCTAAAAGTATGAAGAGTGAAAGCCCCAAAGCGACTTCACCCCCCCCAAAATAACTTCTAAACGCGGCAACAATTGATATTGACCTAAGGGATATAAATTCTGCATCGATACGCCACGCGCGGCCGGTTTCTGCCGCGCCGTCTCTGCTCTACAATCGACCCGTATGCCCACAGCAGTCCGCTCGCACGCAAAGATCAACCTCGGCCTCTACATCGGCGCGCCGCGTCCAGACGGCTTCCACTCCCTGGCCACCGTCTACCAGACGCTTGAGCTCTTTGACATCGTCACCGTCTTCGCACATCCCGCTGAAACCACGGCTCTGCGCCTCACCTCCAACGACACCCGCGTTCCCACTGACAGCCGCAACACCGCCTGGAAGATGGTTGAGCTCGCCCTCCAATCCCTCCACCTGCCCGCCGCGGTAGAAATTCACATCGAAAAGCGTCTTCCCGTCCAAGGCGGCCTGGGCGCCGGCTCAGCCAACGCCGTAGCCGCACTCATCGGCCTCGAAGCCGAGCTAGGAATCGCAACACATGGAATCGCAACGAACCTGGGTGCCCCATCCTTCGAGCGCCCTTTGTTCGAAGGGTGGGAAAGCAAACGCCTCGAAATCGCCGCAAAAGTAGGCTCCGACGTTCCTCTCTTCCTCATCGGAGGCACAGTCCTCGGCCTTGACCGCGGCCAGCAGGTCGAGCCCCTCCCCGACATCGACCCAACCTGGTGCGTCATCGCCACCCCCGCCGTCGGTGTCTCCACCCCGCAGGCCTTCCGCGACTGGGACGCCCTCTGCGCCGCCGACGGTTTGACCCCTGAAGCCAGTACAGTTAAACTAAATGAGTTGAGCCGCGCCTATGCCAGCGCCTTTCGGGAAGCAATTTCCGAGGGACAGCAGGGAGCAGGCTCCTCCGGTGTTCTTTCCGTGGGAGAGAACCTGGCCGGACCAAAAGAGTCCGCGCTTGTCCGCACCGGGATATTGACCTGGATTGAAGACGACTTTGAACGTGTCGTCTTTCCCCAGCATCCTTCCCTTGCAGAAATCAAGCGCATTCTTGTGGCCGCCAATACACCGGAGGCAGCCCTCCATGCTTCGTTGTCCGGGTCAGGTTCAGCGCTCTACGGGTTATATCGGACCCGCGGAGATGCGGAAGCGGCTCGCGAACGTCTGCGGGCTTCCGGGGTGCAAAGTCAGCTAACGCGCACCTTGCAGCGCCCGGCTTACTGGAGCCAAATGTTGTTGCAGGAAGAGGATTGACAGTCAGCCGCTTTGCGAGAGAGACTCGCCTTCGGCTGCTGAAGTTGGGCGATCGTCTAATGGTAGGACAGTGCCCTTTGGAGGCACTTGTCTAGGTTCGAATCCTAGTCGCCCAGCCAAGGATTTTCATTTTTGAAGCTAGGCCCCGAAACACAGCCAAAGCAAACCAGCTTGGAGGGAAATCGGAGATGGATGCGGGAACAGTGACGTTGACATTGGAAGACAAACAACCCGGCAGCGACCCCAACGCGAAGCCCGACGGCGCGCCCAAAGACCCTGCTCAGGAGTCGGCCAAGGCCAAGGACGCCAAACCTGCGCCTGAGCGCAAGCGGGCCCGCAACCTGAGCGAGGACAAGCGCTTCAAGCTCTTCAGTGGTACGGCCAACCGGCCGTTGGCTGAGGAGATCGGCCGCCACATCGGCGTTCCCGTGGGCGAAGCCAAGATCCAGCGTTTTGCCGACGGCGAAGTCTATTTTCAGCTGCTTGAAAATGTCCGCGGCGTGGATGTGTTCGTGGTGCAGCCGACCTGCTATCCCGTCGACCAGCACCTGGTGGAGCTTTTGGTGATGATTGATGCTCTCAAGCGCGCTTCGGCGGCCCGGATCACCGTGGTCGTGCCTTATTACGGGTACGCGCGGCAAGACCGCAAAGACCGTCCCCGCGTCGCCATCAGCGCCAAGCTCATTGCCGATCTGCTCACCACGGCTGGAGCCAACCGCGCCCTTTTCGTAGATCTGCACGCCGCTCAGATTCAGGGCTTCTTCAACATTCCCGTCGATCACCTCTTCGCCAGCCCCGTTCTCGTCAGTCACTTCCGCGAGTTGAAGCTGCCCAACCTGACCGTAGTTTCGCCGGACGCGGGCGGCGTGGAACGCGCCCGCTTCTTCGCGCAAAAAGTCGGAGCGCCCCTGGCGATCGTCGACAAACGCCGGACGGATATGAATGTCGCCGAAGTCATGCATGTAGTCGGCGACGTCGCCGGCAAAACCTGCCTCATCATCGACGACATCATTGACACCGCCGGGACACTCGTAAAAACCGTTGACGCCCTTTACGCCGCCGGCGCCGCCACGGTGTACGCCTGCGCCAGCCACGCCGTGCTTTCCGGCCCGGCCATCGATCGCATCGCCAACTCGCGCCTGGAGCAAGTCGTCGTTACCGACACCATCCCCTTGCGCGAAGCGGCACAAAAAGTGCCCAAGATCAAAGTGCTCTCCATCGCCGGCCTCTTAGGCGCGGCCATTGAGAGCATCCACATGGAGACCAGCGTAAGTTCGCTGTTCAACTAAACCCTAACCCCAGGCTTTATCAACAAAGGGAGCGGAACCCAAACCCCGTGCCCGACACCAGGAAACGAGAGAGAGAAATGCCAGAAGTCGTCGTAGCCAAGCCCCGTGAGGGCAAGTTCAACAAGAATGCCGCCCGCCGTGTGCGCGTTGCCGGCAAAATCCCTGCCGTGCTGTATGGTTCCGGTCACACCCCTGTGGCCATTGAAGTGGACCCCAAGCAGATTTCCCGGATCCTGTTTTCAGAGACCGGCCACAACACCATTTTCGACGTGGAGATCGGCGGCAAGTCCGCGGCCAAGGCCATGATCGTGGACTGGCAGCGCGAGCCCATCAAAGATCAGTTGATCCACATCGACCTGAAGCGCATTGCGCTCGATAAGGCTCTCCGCGTCAAGGTGCGCGTCAAGCTGCTCGGCGTCCCGGTCGGCGTCAAGACCGCCGGCGGCATCCTGGATCAGGTGTTGCGCGAAGTTGAAATCCAGTGCCTTCCCGCCGACATTCCCAGCCACATCGATGTGGATGTCACCGGCCTTGAGATGCACGGCGTCTTGCGCGTCAGCGATCTGCCCCACTCGGACAAGATCGAGTTTCTGAACGCGGAGGATGCGACCGTGGCTCACGTCGTCTCGATCCGCGAAGAAGCAGCTCCTGCCGCCGAAGTTGAAGCCGCCGCAGCCGCTGCTGCTGCAACCGCGGCCGAGCCGGAAGTGGCCAAGAAGGGCAAGCCGGAAGACGCAGCCAAAGCTGCCGACGCCGCCAAGAAGCCAGCGGCCAAGAAGTAAGCCTTGGCTGACGCGAGCGAGATTGGGGTTCGCCCGGGTCCTTTCATCATTGTGGGACTCGGCAACTCTGGTTTGGAATATCTATGGACTCCGCATAACGCGGGGTTCATGGCCATCGACCGCATCGCCCAGCAAGAGGGCGTTGTGGTCCAGAACCGGCGCTGCCGGGCCGCTACCGCAACCTGCCGCATTGCAGGGCGCGAAGTGATCCTGGCCAAGCCGGAGACGTTTATGAATCTGAGCGGGCTCTCAGTCGCCGCTCTGGTTCGGGAATTTGAAGCCGACCCAGCCAGGGATCTGCTCGTGATTTATGACGAGCTCGACCTGACGCTGGGAACCTTCAAGATCAGGGAGCGCGGTTCGCCCGCCGGGCACAACGGAGCCCGCAGCGTCACCGGCGCCCTGGGTAATCAGGAGTGGTTGCGCCTGCGCATCGGCGTTGGCCTTAACCTTCCACCGGAGGCAATCGCCGCCGGTGGAGGCAAGCGGCCGGGCAAGGATTATTTGCTTTCGCCCATGCGCAAGGCGGATCTGACGGTTCTCGATGAGGTGCTGGACCAAGTGGCAATCGCCACCCGGCGCATCATCGAGCAAGGCCCCGGACCCGCGATGAACGAGTTCAACAGGAAAGACAAGGACTAGGAATTAGGGAACGAAGGACACGAAAGACAGGGAACAGGATGGACAACTCGGACAATGATTCGGGAACTGGACCTGGGAACTGTTAGCTGGAGTTGAAGCTCCGGCGGAAAAGGAAATGCTGATGTCGCGTGTATATGAGGTTATGTTCATTGTTCGGCCCGATGCGGCCGAAGAAGATGTCGACAAGCTGATCGCCGGCTTCTCCACCACCGTAACCAGTGGCGGCGGAGTGGTGAAGAATGTCGAGAAGATGGGTCGCCGCAAGCTTGCCTATCTGGTGCGCAAGTTCAACGACGGCAATTACGTTCTGCTCACCATTGAGGCCTCTGGCCCCGTGGTCCTGGAACTCGAGCGCCGTCTGCGCGTCACCGAGCCGGTGATCAAGTTCATCACGGTGCGAACGGACGAAGAGGACAAGCGTCTGGCCAAGGTCAAGGCCGCGCGCGGTGTCCGCCGCAAGCCCGCGCCGGTGGAGCACGCTGCTCCGGCCGCACCTGCAGCCGCCCCGGTGGAAGCTGCCGAGCCGGCGCCCGCCGCTGTCTAGTCGCGCCGTCGCTTGAAGCCCGCAAGCCGGGCTTGTCTGCCTGGTCAGCTCGAATAGGCCAGTTTTATTCATTGTTTTGTGTGAGTCCGCAAGGACGAGCAAGAGACCGAAGAGAGTAAAGAGGAAACACTTATGCCAGAAGAAACCCCTGGAAGATCGCCCGAGTCGGGCGCAGCAAGCTCTGAATCCGCTCCCAGTTCCAGCCCCAGTTCCAGCCCCGCTCCCCGCTCCGGCGGCGGACGCCCGCAAGGCGGACCCGGCGGCCGGCCCTCCGGCGGACCTGGCGGCCGCGGAAAGTTCTTCCGCCGCAAGAAGGTCTGCAAGTTCTGCACCGAGAAGATTGACGCCATCCCCTATCGCGATGTCCGCCTGCTTCAAGGCTTCGTGGCCGAGCGCGGCAAGATCGTGCCCCGCCGTTTGACCGGCGTTTGCACCACTCACCAGCGCCGCCTCACCCGCGCCATCAAGCAGGCCCGGAACATCGCCCTGCTGCCGTTCGCAACCCGCCACTAGGGCGCAGCCAAAGTGGGCGCCTCAACGACTCTGGGTGCCCATCCTTCCGCAGTCTCATCGCGGAAGGGTGGGAAAGCTCATCGGTCCATTCGAGGACAAGCGCTTTGGAGATTACCGGCTTTAGCCATTGCAAAAGGGTACGGCCTTTGGCCCATCCCATTGCAATACACAATTGGAGAGTATTCCCATGGAAGTCATTCTGAAAGAAGACGTAGTCAACCTCGGCCACCGCGGAGACGTGGTCAAAGTCGCCGATGGCTACGGCCGCAATTTCCTGCTGCCCCGCAAGCTGGCGCTGCAGGCTACCCTGGCCAACAAGGCCGTCATCGAAACCATGAAGACCGCCGCCACCCGCCGCTCTGCGTCTGAAAAAGTGCAGGCCGAAGAGCTGCTCGCCAAGCTCGAGCCCGTCGTGCTCAGCTTCACCCGCAAGTCGGGCGATGGGGGCCACCTGTTCGGCTCCGTCACCTCGGCCGACATCGCCGCCGATCTGGCTGCCAAGGGCGTTGAAGTCGATCGCCGCAAGATCGTCCTCAACGAGCCGTTGAAGACCCTCGGCGACCACACCGTGACCATCAAACTCCACCGCGAAGTCACCGCGCACATCAAGGTCAAGGTCGTTGGTGACGGCACGGAAGCGCCGGCTCCTGAAGCTGCAACCGAGCCCGCCGCCGAAGAAGTCGCCGCCGAGTAGCTTCAACCCAACCCACACGCCGCCCCTCGGTCAGTCGAGGGGCGTACGTGCGTCTGCTGACGCCTCTGGCCGGCACAGAAGCAAAACCCGCATCAACCGCTGTCGCCGAATTCCCGTCCGCTAGCTTGCTAACTCGCTAACCCCGCGCAGCGGAGCTAACTTGCTGCATTTATTTCAAAACTCCACAATTCTCCGCATCCCTAAAAGAGATCCTTTTCCGGCGCGCCGCCAGATAGTGTAATCAGCTTTTTGATGGCCTTGTTCATGTTCACCTGAAAGTTTGAAACCGCATTGGTCTTGGCCAGCGAGAATAGCAGCCGCGCGCGATTCGGGTTGACGCTTGTGTCCACCACGCCATGCGTGTCGTAGCAGGTCCTGGCCCGTTTTCCGCTCAGCGAGGTCAGCGTCACCCGCAGCACCTGCGGGCGCGAGTGATACGTGTCGCTCGGGTCGAAAACCTCCCATATCAGGCTGTTCGTATCGATCGCGCTCAGATTGATGTCGCATCGCCCATCCGGCTGTGTCACCGACAGCACAGACTTGGCGGCATCGAACGTCACTTCCAGGTTGTCGTTGATGCCGTCGTTCGGGCTCAGCGCCAGCAGCTTTCCGCGAATGTACTCGACCAGATCCTGCTGCGTCGGCTCGGGCTTGGCGGCCTTTGGCGTATGCGGCACGGCCTTTGCCTTGTGTACGGCCGGTGCGGGCTGCGCAGGCTCCGGCGTCTGCGCGGAACACGCGCACAGCGTCACAAGCAGCGCAATCGCGCCCATCCGTATCAGGCAGCGTGCCAGCCAGGTCATAGCCCGTCAACTTCCAAGGTGAGGTTCATGGGGAGAGTATATTCCTGTCCCCGCCGTAGAATTCCCCACCATCGCCAGCGGCCTGTTCCTGTCCGTCTTCAGCGTCGGCACGGCGGCCAGCAGGCTGCGCGTGTAAGGGTGCTCAGGCGCCGTCAGTAGGCGCTCGGCCAGTCCCGTCTCCACCACCCGGCCTCCGCGCATCACCGCAACCCGCCCCGCCATCTGCCCCACCACGGCCAGATCGTGCGAAATGAACAGCATCGCCAGGCCCTGCTGCCGCTGCAGGTCCTTCAATAACTCCAGCACCTGCGCCTGCACCGTCACGTCCAGCGCGGTGGTCGGCTCATCGGCAATCAACAGCCGCGGCTTGTTGATCAGCGCCATGGCAATCAGAATCCGCTGCCGCTGCCCGCCTGAAAACTGGTGCGGATAATCCCCATACCGCCGCGCTGCATCCGGAATCGCCACTGCCTCCAGCGCCGCAATCGCCCGCCGCTTCGCCTCCCTGCCAGTCCAGGACGAAGAATGCGCGCGAGCCCCCTCCGCCACCTGCCGCCCAATCGTCATCACCGGATTCAGCGCCGTCATCGGCTCCTGGAAGATCATCCCAATCTCCCGTCCCCGCACCCTCCGCAACGCCTGCGGATTCTGCCGCAGCAAATCCACTGCCGCTGGGCCGCTAGCCTCCGAATCCGCTTCGCCGTCGTTCTGAATCGGTCCGCCAACCCCGGGTGCCCCACCCTTTCCGCGCTTTTCAGCGGAAAGGGTGGGAAACCTCGACGCCGCCCCAGCCGCATTCCGGACCAGCCAAAGAATCTCCCCCTCAACCCGCGCCGCCGGACCCAGCAACCCCAGAATCGCCATCGCCGTAGCGCTCTTGCCTGACCCCGACTCGCCAACCAGCCCCAGTACTTCGCCCTCGTCGATCCGCAGATCGATGCCACGCACTGCCTCCGTGGCTCCAAACCAGACACGCAGCTTCTTGATATCGACCAGCCCGCCCATGCAGCCATCGTAGAGCATCGCTCGCCCGTTGTGCCTGAGCCTGCGCCTTGAAGGGCATGGGCTTCAGCCCGTACATTAAAACAGCAAAACAAGTTAGGCTTATCCCTGCGAGAATGCGGAGTCTCGATCGGGGCCCATTCAGAAACCTCCCCAGAGGCGTTGTTGCAAAAAGGAGTCCTCCATGGATCGCTGTCTAACCATTGTCTGCCTGCTCTGCCTGATCGCCGCACCATTTCCGGCCACCTCCCAAGCCCCAGCCGCAGCCCCGGCTCCCATCCTCATCCCGGGTCGGCAGCCGCCCACCCGCGACCCCCACACCGCAGGCTACGTCAAAGCCGTTGACCTGCCGGACGGCGTCAATGCCCCGGCCAATGCAGACGGCAACTTCATCCTTGGCCCCACGCACACCACCGCGCCGGAATCGGTACTCCAGCCCACCAATCCCCAAGGCGCCGTCATCGAGTTCGCCATGAGCTCGGCCGACAGCAAGCGCTATCCCGGCGTCGCCCGCGACCCTGGCACCTTCGGCACACCCGACCCCAATAACCCCGCCAAGCTCCTCGTTCCCACCAGCCACGCCGCTCCATGGACCCGCCACGTCACCGTCTACGTGCCCGCGCAATACGTCCCCGGCACACGCGCGCCTTTCATTGTCGGCGCCGACGGACCCGACCGCACGCTGTTCACCGTCCTCGATAACCTCATCGCCGAACACAAAGTCCCGGCCATGGTCGCCATCTCCATCTCCAACGGCGGCGGAGACGCCCAGGGCAGCGAGCGCGGCCTCGAATACGACACCATGTCCGGCCTCTACGCCGAGTGGGTCGAGCATGAAGTTCTCCCGCTCGTCGAAACTCAGGCCCACGTCCAGCTCTCCCGCGATCCAGACGCCCGAGCCACCATGGGCGGCAGCTCCGGCGGTTCCTGCGCCCTCATCATGGCCTGGTACCACCCCGAGTGGTACCACCGCGTCCTCACCTACTCAGGCACCTACGTCAACCAGCAGTGGCCCTGGAACCCCGCCTCGCCCCACGGCGCATGGGAGTTCCACGAGCGCCTCATCCCCCACTCGCCGCGCAAGCCCATCCGCATCTGGATGGAAGTCGGCGACAAGGATTTGTTCAACCCCAACTCCATGCGAGACGACATGCATGACTGGGTCCTGGCCAACGAACAGATGGCCAAAGTGCTCGCCGCCAAGAGCTATCACTATCAATTTGTCTTTGCTGAAAACGCCGGCCACGTAGACCACGCCACCAAACTCCAAACCCTCCCCGAGGCGCTCGAATACGTCTGGCAGGGTTATCCCATCGCACCCGCGAAGCATTGATGCGCAAGCGTCTATTCCGAAAATGCTTTAGCTAGAAGCTATCTCATAAATCTGCTTTGAAAGGGCACGGCTTTAGCCGTGCCGCAAAATGCCCAATAAAGCGGGGGCCTTAGCCCCTGAGGCACACGTTTGGAGCGTCTGAATAGTGTTTATGAGATAGCCTCTAATGTCCTGTCTTCAAAGTTCCTATCAAAATGGTGTGTCATCCTGAGCGGAGATTGGCGCGGAACCGGGGTCCCCATCGACAGGTCTTCGTCGATGGGGTGGTTTGGCGCCAACCGTAGTCGAAGGATCTGCGGTTGCACTTCGGGACTGATGCAATGAACTTCTGAGACACCGCTCTAAAGGGAAGAATCGTTAATCTCGCCTGAAACCAGGTTTCCACACGGTACAAAGCCGGCTTTCTGCAGCGTCTTCCGGCTCGCCGTATTGCTGACATTGCAACGCGCTGCCGGAACGCTGCCGCCGCTGCGGCAAGCGCGTTTCAATTCCTGAACCAGATAAGCTCCCAGGCCTCTCCGTTGAAACGGCTCTGCGATCTTCATGTATATATCGCCGTAGGGCCGATTGTAGTGGTAAAGAATGCCTCCGGCTCCCGCAATCCTGCCGTTCCATGTAACAACCCAGCCGGCCGTATCGTCCAGCTCCAGCGCTTTCAGTTGTTCTACATCTCCAGCGTCGTGGTCACGAAAGCCTGCGCCGTCCGGCATGAGATGTGTCTCGAACTGGTCCTCGAACAGAATCGCTTCCGCACGAACATTCCGGGCGAACGTGTGCAGCATCACTGAAAGAAAGGGGTCATTTGTTTGTGTCTCAATTTTGCTTGCGTGGCTCTCCACTCGCAATGCGTTGAATAGATCGAAAACATGTCGGCGGCTTTGTTTGTTGACATAAAACTCGTAGAGCGAATGCGCGGCTTTCCACGGACCGCTCACCGCCATCGACCCGTATCCAACCATGGCGCTATCAATTTCCAAAGCGTATTCCACGGTCCATCCCGGCCGTCCATGGATTGAATCATGGATGATCTGGCATCGCATCTCTTCGCGATACATCTCTCGAAAGGTCAAGATCTCACTGAGATCGCAAGCACGCACTAGAATCGACATCTTGTCCTCTTCTAGTCTCCGGAGCTCTAAGCTCCTGTCACAAAGCGATCTGTCATCCTGAGCGAAGTGTTCTTCAACGGAGCCGAAGGATCTGCGGTTGCATTTCAGAACTTATGCAACAAACTCTGACCCAACCCACAAGCGTCCTTCACCCGCCCCGACCTTAGCCAAGCACGCCCATCTTCCACGCCAGCGCCTTGGCCTCGCGCAGAATGGTTACCGGATCGCCGCTGGGGTAGAACTCCATGGCCACGTTATGCCGGTAGTTGAGCTGGGCCAGTTTGCGAAAGATATTGCCGTAGTTGATCTCGCCCGTGCCCGGCTGATGGCGTCCCGGAACGTCGGCCACGTGAATGAGCCCGATCACGTCGATGTGCTTGTCCAGCTTTTCAATCAGGTTGCCCTCGGCAATCTGCTCGTGAAACATATCGTAGAGAAACTGCACCTGCGGATGATTGACGGCGCGGATCACGTCAATGGCCTCGGCCGCCGAGGTAAGAAAGTAGTGCGGATTTTCCTCCGGGTCGATGCATTCCAGCAGTAGCCGCACCGGCTGTCCGGCGATCGTGCGGCCCTCCACCAGCGCCGCGGCCTGCTTCAGCGTTTCAATACAACTTGCGTGTTGCGCCTCGCGGGAGAGCCCCGGCACCACATTGCCGGAGAGCACAATCATGGCCGGACAGTCGATCGTCTCCATGGTTGTGAGCGCCTGCCGCAACTCGGCCAGAAAGGCATCCCGGACGGCAGGATCTGCGACGCCGTGCGACAGACCGGCCGTGGCGTCGAACTCCACGCCCAGACTTTTGCGAGCCGCATTGCAACGGTCAAAGTCGGCCGTGGACCATTTGCGGTACTCGCCCACCAGCTCAATCTTGTTGTAGCCCGCTTCCACCACCTTGGCCAGCCGCTGCTCGAAGGGCAGGTCTTTGAAGACCGTCCAGAGCATGACGGAGAGACCAAAAGGTGGAGCAGCGGTTGCGGCCGGCGTCGCGGCCTCCAGAGTCCTGCTCTGGGATAAGGTGAAAGTCGGCACAGCCGCGCTAACAGCGGCGGTGGCAAGCGCTTGAGCAAATGTGCGGCGATTCATGGAACCCTCCTTGAGTCTCGTTCTTCTGCTGGTTTTTCTACAGACAGTTTTATCAACGACGCTACGCCTTGGTTCCCAGCTTGCGGGACCGGCGCAGCGCTTCCCAGTCCTTTTCGGTTTGGTCGGCATAAAGCAGGCCAAACTTGCCCAGGGCCTCGGCAAATCCATCGCCGGAACCCAGGTAGCCGGCAATCACCGCCGGGTCGCTGGAGCGGCCGTGCCCTCGCGCCAGCAGTTCGCCGCACACTTCGGCAAACGCCTGCAAACCACCCCCGGCCAGATCGTTCAGTTCAATGGAACCCTTATGATCGTTGAGCTGGCGCACCAGGTATTGCCGCCCGCCGATGTGCGTCCAGCCCAGAAACGGATCGGATTGCAGTTGCATGGCGCGCTGGCCGTCCGCCACGCGCTTGCCATTGTGTGGGTCCGGGTGCGCATCGGGCAAATAGGCTGTGTAGCCGGATGCAGGCTCCTCCTTGATCTGCAGAAATAGCGGATCGCGAGGGCCGTTGCCCTCAAAATAAATGCAGTAGTCGCGCAGGCCCACCGAGCCGGTTCCCACCACCTTGAAGGCCACATCCAGCGGCCGGTAGAAGCTCAGCAGATGCTGGCGCTGCGGCTCCAGCATGGCGCAATAGGGAACCAGGGAAGCCAGCACGGCCTCCGCTTGCGACGCCGTAACCCGCGTCAGAGTCGGTTTCACTTCCTTGAAGCGCGGCAATGCTCCGGCCTTGCCGGATGGGGGCTCGGTAAGCTGCGCCAGCGTGTGCCGCGGCGTGGCCCGCTCAGCTTTCACCAGCGCCTCATGCACCGGCTCAACCTGGCCCAGCCTGTGTACCTGAAAGTGGCCCACCTCCAGATGCGGCATTTTGGTAAAGGCGCGCATTTGCGCCGTGTAACGCTCGATGCACAATTCCACAGCGCACCGCGTCCCGGCGTCCTTGTGGCCGGAGCCGCGTCCCGCCAGGGCGATCGAGGCCGCCATGCGCTTCAGGTCCCACTCGAAAGGTCCGCGGATGGTCTCGTCGAAGTCGTTGATGTCGAAGATCAGCCGTCCGTCGGGCGCGGCATAAGCGCCCACGTTGCGCACATGCGCGTCGCCGCAGAGTTGGCTCACAATGCCGGTATTGGGTAGCACGGACAAGTCCGCGGCCATCACCGGCACGGCGCCGCGAAAGTAGCCGAAAGGCGACTCAGCCATCAGCTCGTATTTCAGCTTCACCAGTCCGGGCACGCGGCCGCGCATGGACTGCTCAAGCAGCGCCAGCGGCGGTGTGGTCCGGGCCTTGATGTTGAGCGCGCCGTGCTGCTGCCGGCCCACCTGCTTGCGCCGTGCCTGCCCCAGGCGGCTGCGCTCCTGCTGCGTTGCCCAATGCATAGCCCGCACCATACTAGTTTGTCCTTGCATAGTGCAAGTAAGTCAGGCGTATGATACCAACCATGCCCGCACGAACAACGTCAAAGAAAGCCATTTTCTGGAGATGGGTACTTGTGTTTGCGGTACTCGGTTTCCTCATCCCCTTAATCGAGATGTTTAGCTACGGGGTTCTCGGATCGAGATCCTCCATTGCCCTCAAGCTTTGGTTCACCTCCGGCATCACGACGTCGCTCGATGCTCCACACGCCAACGCGTCCATCCTCTACTCCAATCTGGCCGGCGCGTGGATCGCAAATATCCTCATCTATGCAGCCATAGGCGCTCTGGTCGGACTTGTTGTGTCCTACATGCGCCGCGGCTCGCGTAGCAGCGGATTCAGATAGTCCTTGCCGCCTGTCTTATTGCGCGCCGTATTTTGTGCATCGAAGCCATTGCCCTTTGTGTCTAACGAGTGACCCGGTATGAGCGCCGCCGCGGCCGGCTCCCGGCCACTTTCCCCTTCCGCTCCTGTCGCCGTTTGGAAGCCCAAGCGGAATCCCTGGGTTATTGCGCTTACTGTCACCCTGGCCACGTTCATGGAGGTGCTCGACACCTCCATCGCCAACGTCGCGCTGCCCCACATCGCCGGCGGCCTCGGCGCCAGCCAGAACGAAGCAACCTGGGTGCTCACCAGCTACCTCGTGGCCAACGCCGTCATCCTCCCCGCTTCGGCTTACTTCACCACCTTTATCGGGCGCAAGCAGCTTTACATGCTCTGCGTGGCTCTGTTCGGCATCAGCTCCGCCCTGTGCGGTCTGGCTCCGTCGCTGCCCCTGCTCATATTTTTTCGCGTGCTTCAGGGGGTGGGCGGCGGCGGCCTGGCGCCCAGCGAGCAGGCCATCCTCGCCGACACTTTTCCGCCTGAAAAACGCGGCCAGGCCTTTGCTCTCTACGGACTCGCCGTGGTCTTCGCGCCGGTCATCGGCCCAACCTTGGGCGGCTGGATCACTGACAACTTCGATTGGCGCTGGATCTTCTTTATCAATGTTCCCGTGGCCATTCTTTCTCTCTTCCTCACCAGCCGCATCGTCGAAGATCCGCCGCACCTGGTGCAGGAGGTGAAGAAGACCCAGAGGGAAGGCCTGAAGCTGGACTTCATCGGCTTCGCCCTGCTGGCGCTGGCCTTCGGCTCGCTGGAGCTCATCATGGACAAAGGCCAGGAGGACGACTGGTTCGGCTCCCACGTGATCGCCACATTTACCGTCATCTGCGCCGTGTCCATGGTTGCCCTCATCGCCTGGGAGCTTGTTCAAATCCGACGAAGAAAAAGGCCCATCCTCGACCTCACGCTCTTCAAGCATCGAAACTTCGCGGTGTCGTTTTTGCTCATGGGCATTTTGGGCACGGTCTTGTTCGGCACCACGGTGCTCATTCCGCAATATGTGCAGTTGCTCCTGGGGTACACCGCCGAGCTCGCCGGCCTCGTCATTTCCCCCGGCGGCATCATGGTCATGTTGATGATGCCCATTGTGGGTTTTCTGGTCAGCCGCGTTGACGCGCGATGGATGATCGTTTACGGCTTCGCCATCTCCAGCGTTGCCCTGTTCACCATGCTCGATCTCAGCACCGACTCAAGTTTCGCCCACATTGCCTGGCTGCGCGTGTTCCAGGCCGCCGGGCTTGCCTTCCTCTTCATCCCCATCAACACGCTGTCCTACACCGGCGTCCCCGGCAACAAGAATAACGACATAAGCGGACTCACCAATCTGGCCCGCAACATAGGCGGCAGCCTGGGCACGGCGTTCGTGGGAACCATCCTCGCGCGGCGTCAGCAGTTTCATCAGGACCGGCTGGGCTCCGCAGTCGGGCCAGCTAGCATGAACCTCCATGACCGCGTCGAAGCCCTGGGGCGCTATCTGGTTCACCACAGCGGCGTCGTCTCCTCGATGACGCAAGGCCGCGCAATGGCCCAGGGAAGTCTCTATCAGCAACTGCTGCGCCAATCCACCATGCTCGCGTATCTCGACGTGATCAAGCTATTGGCAATCGCCATGGCGCTGGCGATTCCGCTTGTCTTCCTCATGCAGAAACCGAAGAAGGGCGCGATGCCCGGCCACTAAAGCCGCGCTCCGATTGGGTCCAGGCTCAAAA
The DNA here is from genome assembly GCA_036489415.1 of Occallatibacter sp. Classification (GTDB taxonomy): domain Bacteria; phylum Acidobacteriota; class Terriglobia; order Terriglobales; family Acidobacteriaceae; genus Telmatobacter. Next base: position 23,935 of record DASXFS010000045.1, read on the forward strand.
TCCGAATAACCGGTGAGTTACACTTCTCCCTGGAAGCGCTGCCCTTTTTGTAGAGCCTCATAAATCTGGCCGGTATCGATGCTTCCGGAGGATCTTGCCTTGAGTCGCTTCGCAGCTCTCCTGCTTTCGTCCGCTCTCTTCTGCTCCGTTTCACCCATCACTCTCGCAGCGCAGCCGGCTGAAGACAATACTGCCGCCAAGCCCCTCACCGTCGAGGCGATCTTCGCACACGGCCCGCTCACCGGCGAACCGCCGGAAGGCCTCACCTGGTCCCCGGACGGAAAACACCTGACCTATATTGACGGCGGCGAGCTGGTAGATCTGGACTCCGCCACCGGCAAGTCGCACGTCCTGGTCAGCCGCGCCAAGCTGGCCTCGCTCTCCGGCGCCGCCGATACTGAGATAGACCGCGACCATCGCGAACGCTACAAGATGGCCAGTTATCTCTGGTCCCCGGACTCCGCGCACCTGCTCTTCGATTCGAACGGCCGCCTCTGGCTCTATGATCTGCATAACGGCACCGGCGTGCAGGTAGGTTTTACCGGAACCGCCTCCGGCGACGATCCCAAGTTTTCCCCCAACGGCGAAATGGTCTCCTTTGTGCGCGGCCATGGCCTCTCCGTCCTGCACCTCAGAGCAGCCGGCATGCCCGCCGCAGTCGTAGCGCCGGCCACCATCCCCACCATGCTTAATGGCGAAGTGGATTGGGTGTACGAGGAAGAACTGGAAGTGCGCAGCAATTACTTCTGGTCTCCCGACTCGAAGAACATCGCTTTCTTGCAAATGAACGAGACCCAGGTCCCCGCCTATCCCATCACCGATTGGATCCCCACCCACGCCCTCGTCGATCAGCAGCGCTATCCGCAGCCGGGTGATCCCAACCCCGATGTGCGCGTTGGCGTAGTCGGCGCCAATGGCGGCAAGACCGTATGGGTCAAGCTGCCCATTCATCCCGGCCAGGATTACATCCCGCGCTTCGGCTGGGTCGATCACAAAACCCTGTGGGTCGAAACTCTCACCCGCGACCACAAACACCGCGACCTCTATTTTGCTGACGCCGGCACCGGCCAGGCGCACGCCGTCCTGAACCTCACCGACGACAAGTTCGTTGACGACAACTACGACGTATCGGTGGGCTACGGCAGCATCGTGCTCTCCAATTGGACTGACAGCCACAATCATCTCTATCTCTACAGCTACGACCAGGGCAATCCAGACGCCGGCATGGCCACGCTGGATCGGCAACTCACCAAGGGCGACTTTGAAGTAGGCGACGTGCTCGGCGTCGATCACGCCGCCAAGCTGATCCACTACGCATCGAATGAAGGCAACCCGCTGGAGCAGCAGCTATGGCAGGTCAGCTTTGCCGGGGAGCGCAAGCAACTCACCACCGGCGCCGGAACGCATGAAGGCAACTTCGCTCCCATCGGCGGCGCATTTGTAGACACGCAATCGGCGCGGATGGATCCGCCGACGCTGCGGCTCTGCCAAGCGGCCAACAAATGCAATATGTTCTGGTCCACGCGAGCGCTCGAACGCTACCACCTGCGCGCGCCTCAGCAGCTTCAGGTCAAAGCCCACGACGGCACGACCCTCTATGCCACGCTTCTGCTGCCGGAGGGAGCCACGAGCGCAGCAAGCGTTCCACTTATCATGAATCCCTACGGTGGTCCCGGTCCGCAGAGCGTCGCCAACCATTGGGGCGGCGGCCTGCTGTTTGACGAGCTCCTCGCCCAGCATGGCTACGCAGTGCTGCACGCCGACAATCGCGGCACCGGCATGAGAGGCCGCGACTTCGCGCAGGCGGCCTATCACAACTTCGGCGCGGTCCAGCTTGAAGATCAGTTGACCGTCCTCGATGCCGTATTGGCCCAGAATCCGCAACTGGATTCAAAGCGTCTTGGCTGGTGGGGCTGGAGCTGGGGCGGCACCTTTACGCTCTACGCGCTGTCGCACTCTGACCGCTTTCGCGCCGGCGTTGCCGTAGCTCCCGTCACCGACTGGCGCAACTACGACTCAATCTACACCGAGCGCTACATGAGCCAGCCCGCCGACTTTCCCGACGGCTACCGCGACTTCTCCGTGGTCAACTCAGCCGCCAATCTCAAGGGGCGATTGCTCCTCGCTCAAGGCACCAGCGACGACAACGTCCACATGGAGAACATTGTCCAGTACATTCAAAAGCTGATTGAAGCCAGGATTCCCTACGACCTGCAGATTTTCCCGCGCAAAACCCACTCCATCGCCGGCCCCGATGTGCGCGTGGACTTGTTCAACCGCATCCTCGCCCATTTCGACGAGTATCTAAAGTCGCCTGTCGAATAATCGCCTGCAGAGGCCTGTTGACAAACTGCCATGGCGAACCAGGTTTTGAAAGGACACGGCTTTAGCTGCGCCATAAGCGCCGCGCAATGAATCGAGTTTTTACAGGCTGCGGAAAAACTCGTTGCTTTGAAAGGGCTCGGCTAAAGACTACAGTTGTAAATCGAAGATTGCGGAGGGAGCAGGGGGCTTCAGCCCCCTGAAAAGAGGCCAAATTTGCCGGCCTTTAGGCCCGGGTCTCTGCCGCTTTTCTGGGATTTGAAGGAAATACAACTGTGGGATTAGAGCCTGTCTAAACCTGGTAGATCAGGCCTAGCTACCCCGAAACAATCTCTTTTCTGTTCGGCGGCTCACAATGCCATGGCTAAAGCCTTGGCTTGCCGCAAAGCTGCGTATTAGACAGGCCTTAAAGTTCGTGGCGCCGGAACAGATCGTCCTTATCGCGGCTGGGGCAGTTCGAGCATCCCAGGCAGCACACTAGCAGAACGGCCACGCCCACCGTCGCCAGCACGGCCAGAATGCTTCCGTTTGTCGTAAACCAACGAACCAAGTGATGCATATCCGCAGAACCCCACCAACTCATTAGACGCGCCCTGGGCAAACAAGGTTATTCGCAGGGAACAACCTGCATTTTTGTCCCAAATCCCAGGCAACCAATCCTATCATCGCAACAATCTCCCTGCCATTTCATTGTTTTTTCTTGCTTGGAGGGGAATAAAAAGCGAAAATAATTTGAAATGGCCTCCGCTCCCAATCCGGCAGCGCAAACCGTCATGGACCAGGGCCCCGCGCTCAACTGGCTGTTCGTCGATCTGAACTCCTACTTTGCCTCGGTCGAGCAGGAGGTTCGTCCCGACCTGCGCGGGCGTCCGGTAGGCGTGGTGCCCATGATGGCCGACACCACCGTCTGCATCGCCGCCAGCTATGAGGCCAAGGCTTACGGCGTGAAAACCGGAACCGTCGTGGCCGACGCCAAGCGGATGTGTCCCGGCCTGGTGCTCATTGAGGCGCGCCACGAAATTTATGTCGATTACCATCACCGCATTGTCGAAGCCGTAGAGAGCTGTGTGCCCGTGACCGCGGTACTGTCGATTGATGAAATGGCCTGCCGCCTCATCGGCCGCGAGCGGCCTCTGCTTGCCGCCATCGAACTCGCCCAGCGCGTCAAGGCCACCATCCGCGAAAAGGTCGGCCCCATGCTGCGCAGTTCCGTCGGCCTCGCAACCAACCGCTATCTTGCCAAGGTGGCCAGCGACATGGAGAAGCCAGATGGCCTGGTGGCGCTCACCCTCGATATTCTGCCTGAAGCGCTGCGCCAGCTCACCCTGCGCGACCTGCCCGGCATTGGCGTCCGAACAGAGAAGCGGCTGAACGACAAAGGCCTTCACACCATGGAGCAGTTGTTGGCCCTCAACTGCGCGCAGGCCGGCGAGCTATGGGGGTCGGTGTGGGGTGAGCGCCTGTGGCACTGGTTGCGCGGCGAAGACTTCGACATGGCCGAGACCGAGCATCTGAAGTCGCTGAGTCATCAACATGTTTTGGCGCCGGAGATGCGCACGCCGGAAAAAGCCTGGGCCGTCGCCCACAAGCTGCTGCACAAGGCCGCCATGCGTCTGCGCGCCGGCGGCCTGTGGGCTAGCAGCATCGGGCTGGCCGTTGGCTTCGCCGGTCCCAAGGGCGAGCGGGGCCCGGTAAGTAATTTCGGCGTGCCCACCAAGGGATGGAAGAGCGAGCTAAAGCTGAGCGAGTGCCAGGACAATCCCACGCTCATTGCCGCTCTCACGCGTCTCTGGGCCAGCAAGCCCACGGGCGAGCAGTTTGCCCACCCATACTTCATCGGCGTCCATCTTGACGGCCTGGTTCCCGACCGCCTGCACTCGCTCAACCTCTTCGACGGCACTGAGGACCAGCAGAGCCGCTCGCGCCTGCTGGCCGTCATGGATCAGTTGAACAATAAATATGGATTGAGTACGCTGGCCCCGGCGACGATGCTGACGGCCTTCAAGGCAGCGCCCACGCGCATTGCCTTTCATAGCGTCCCCGATCTGTTCTGATTGGGCTGCTCGTCTAATCCCATCGCCAAACTCCCGTTCCGCAAAAAATCACCTTTCCGAACTTTTTTCGCCCCATCGCGTACTCTCTGCATCCCCGCGCGCGTTTTTCTGCGGATAAGAGAGTAGAAGCGAATTGCATGGCCCATGACTGGCAGCCGGATTTTGAACAACTCGTCGACGCGCACCAGTCCATGGTCTTCTCGCTGGCGTTGCGCATGACCGGTGATCGCGGGCTGGCCGAAGAGATCGCGCAGGATGTGTTCGTGGAACTGGACCGCAACCTGGCCAGGATCGAAAACGCCGATCACGCCTGCTTCTGGCTGCGCCGCGTCGCCATGAACCGGTCGGCGGACGCCCTGCGCAGGCGCCGGGTGCGCGGCATTGATTTGTGGGTCGAGATGGAAGACGTGCATGGCGTCCCTGCTGAAGACCGCGCCTCTCCGCTCGGCGCGCGCCTGGAGCAACTGCTCGCCACGCTGCCTGAGCCGCAGCGCGCGGCGCTGGTTCTTCGCTACCAGGAGGACCTGACGCCGGAAGAGATTGCGGCCACGCTTGAGGCGCCTGTGGCCACCGTCAAGAGCCACTTGCAGCGCGGGCTCAAGCTGCTGCGCGCCAAGGCCGCAACGCATTTGAAGGAGTACATTCGTGGAATTTGAACCGATGGACGATTTTGAACGCGAGCTGAGCCAGGCATTCGAGCGCCGCCCCGCGCCCCCAGGGTTGAAGCGCAGACTGCGCGAGCGGGGCCTGCTGGATGGCCGGCGCAAAAGCCCGGTACGCCGTCCTTTTGTTTCCTGGCAACTGCTGGCCGCCAGCGTAGCGCTCATGGCAGTGTTGTCCGGCACGCTGGAGTGGCGTTATACCGAGCAGTTGCGCAAGGAAGAAGCGGCGCGGCAAGAGGTTTTGACGGCGCTGCGCATCACCAGCCATGCGCTGAACCAGATGAATGCAAGACTCGCGGCACGTCATCGCGCCGCCGCTCAGGACTAGGGAACAGACCTAGGAAACGGAAATTGACAGGTCCTCAAGAGATTGACAGGCCTAAAGGAGAACGACCCATGCACAAACGAATTCTAACTTTCATCCTGGCCGCAGGCGTTTTGGTCAGCCTGGGCCTTGCGAACGCGGCTCTGGCGCAGACCGATCAACTGCCTGCGCCATCGCCCATCGAAAAGGACCTGGCCGCGCGCGCCTCTGACGTCACTGAAGTCACGCTGGGCAAAAACATGCTGGCCTTCGCCGCCAAAATCATGAACGGCAAAGATGAGGACGACGCCGCAACCCGCCGCCTCATCGAGGGCCTCGAAGGAATCTACGTCCGTGAATACGAGTTCGACAAAGAGGGCCAGTTTTCGGCGGCCGATGTGGACCAGTTGCGCAAATACTTTGAGACCAGCGAGTGGTCGCCCATCGTCAAGGAGCGCGAGCGCAAGAGCGGCGAAAGCACAGACGTGATGGTGAAGCTGGTCAATGGCGAGTCGCACGGCATGTTCATTCTGTCAGTCGAGCCCAAGGAGCTGACCATCGTGCTAATCCTGGGGCCCATTCACATGGACGACCTGGGCAAATTGAAGGGCATTGGCGGCCTGGGTGCGCTGGGTAACGTGGCAGGCGACCTGAAGGACAAAGACAAGAACAAGGATAAGAAAGGTGGCGATCAATGAAGCGCCTCTGGTTGATTCCCATCGCATTCATGGTTCTGGCAGTTCCCGCGGTTGTGCTGGCCGGCAGCGGCGAGGGCGACTTTGACGGCGTCGTCCACTCAATCGAGAGCCGCTATCACGTGCATGCCACGCGCATTCCCTTTCTCGGACTCATCAGCCTGGTTTCAAAAAAGGCTACGCATGGGGGAGTTGGCGGGCTGCACGTGGCGGAGTTCGACGAATTCACCGCAGAGGTGGATGGCAATGAGCTCAACCGCATGGTCGAAGAGAAGCTCGGAGCCGGCTGGGAGCGGATGATCCGCGAAACCAGCAAGAGTGGACACGAACAGACGCTCATCTTCACTCACCCTGAAGGCGACCGCATGGGCATGTTCGTACTCGATCTGGACGGCAACGAGCTGGACGTGGTGCAGGTTTCAGTTGACCCCAGACACCTCGACGACGACATCGGCCACTATCGCCATCACCACCCCGAAGGTGACCAGAACACCGACAAGAGCGACAGCCCCTCGGATTAGAGTAATTTTTGAACCAAAGTGTTAACAACACTCTGGGTGCCCCATCCTTTGTGCGTCCTCCCGCACAAAGGGTGGGAATCCACCAGCGCGAGCCGGAACCAACTTCAGCATCGGAATCAAGCTCGCCACGGAATCAAGCTGTGCCTATGCGGCGCCACGCTGGCTTTCTACACTTGTTCGTAGCATGGCCAGCCTCGCGCCCACGCCCACTTCCACCTATCGCGGCCGGCTTGCGCCTTCGCCCACCGGCCTTTTGCATGTGGGCCATGCGCGCACGTTCTGGACCGCTTGGCAACGGGCCCGCGATGCCGGCGGCGCGCTCGTCATGCGCATGGAAGACCTGGACCCCGGACGCAGCCAGTCTTCTTTTGCCGAGGCTGCCTTTGAAGACCTGCGCTGGCTCGGTATCCGCTGGCTTGAGGGCCCTGACAAAGGCGGTCCATTCGCGCCCTATGTGCAGAGCCGCCGCCGATCAATTTACCTGGCTGCCTGGCGCAGGCTGCTCAAGGGCGGATTTCTTTTTCCCTGCCGCTGCTCGCGCAAAGACCTGGCCGGCGCGCTCTCCGCTCCGCATGAGCGTGTTACCGCGCACAACGCGGCCGCCGGCGGCAAGTTGGACCTCGAAGACGACGAGCCCATTTATCCCGGAACCTGCCGGCGCCTTCTCGCACACGCGCCGCAATTACCCGGACCCACGGCACATGAGATCGACACCCCCGACGGGTTTAACTGGCGCTTCCGCGTACCCGATGGAGAAGCCATCGAGTTTGTCGATAGCAACCTCGGCCCGCAGCGCTTTGTAGCCGGCGTGGACTTTGGCGACTTCGTAGTCTGGCGCCGCGACGGCGTTCCCAGCTACCAGCTTGCCTGCGTGGCCGATGACGCCGCCATGGGCATCACGGAAGTAGTGCGCGGTGCCGACCTGCTCAAGTCCACCGCCCGCCAGATCCTGCTCAATCGCGCGCTCGGTTATAGCGATCCCGCCTGGTTCCATTGCCGGCTCGTCGTTGACCATAACGGCCGCCGCCTGGCCAAGCGCCACGACTCGCTCAGCCTCCGTGCCCTGCGCCAGCGCGGCCTCACACCCATGAACATTCTTTCAGCGGAATTGCCGGTCGAGGCTTGACCGAAGATCGCGGATTTACCGCTGCCCGGTAGCGCGAATCCGATCGAGCTTTTCAAACAGGTCGGCGATCTGGATCAAGATGGAAGTTCCCGGTACGGTGAGCTCGCCCTCGGCAACCCGCTCCAGCCCTTTGGCAGACCCGCGATACGCCACGCGCGCGTATGGATCGATGACCCAGACGTGCTCGATTCCAAACTGCAGATACTCGGCAGCCTTGTTCGCCGCGCGGCGCATGGTGTCCTCAGGGGACATGATCTCAATCGCAATCAGCGGCGGACGAGTGAGAATGTCCTCGGTTGGAGCGCCTAAACGCAAGACGCACACATCGGGAACAAGGTAGTGGCGGGGTGCAACCTGGACGCGCTGTTCGGTGAGCCCAAAGACGCCCCAGTCGTCCATTTTGTTGGTAAAGATAGTGCCCAGAAAGATCTGCAGGAAAGAGTGCTCGAACTCGCCCAAGTTGCGCTCCACAAGCACGCCGTCCTCGAACTCGCAGTCGGGCTCATAGCCGGTGGAAAGATACTCTTCCACTGAAATCAACCGGCCGCCGACTGGATTCTCGCTGATGGGCTGCGTCGCCATGCAAATAGTATCCTCTTCTCCGTCCATCGCCGCAATGCGGAATTGCCGGAGCAGCCGCCTATTGTAAGTCGAAGATTCCGGAGGGAGCAGGGGGTTTCAACCCCCTGAAAGACGGCAAAATTGCGGGGCCTTCAGGCCCGGTCCCTTGTCGTTGTTACAACATAGACCCCAAGCACAACTGTAGTACCGGGCCTTACTGGTGCCGGATGAACGTCCCGCTCTGCAACTCGCTCATTGCCTGGCGCAGCTCAGCCTGCGTATTCATCACAATCGGCCCGTGCCACGCCACCGGCTCCTCAAGCGGCCTGCCGGAGACCAGCAGAAAACGAATCCCCTCCGGCCCGGCCTGCACCACGATCTCATCGCCGCGGTCAAACAGAACCAGCGAATGATTCTTCGCGTCGTAGCGTGCCGGAGCATTCGGATCGACCGCCGACTCCGTCAACACCGCCTGCGGGTCCGAAGCATCGCGAAAAGTTCCGGCCCCGGCAAACACATAAGCGAATGCCGTCCGCGTGGTCTCCACCTTGATGCGCTTACGCGTGTTCGGAGGAACAGAAATATCCACATAGCGCGCCGCCACATTCGATTCCGTCGCCACGCCGCTAACCGGCCCCTGCTGACCCCAGAACTCGCCGCAGATCACGCGAGCTTTCGTTCCGTCGTCCTCCGTCACTTCCGGAATCGCGCTGGAAGGAATGTCTTGGTAGCGCGGGTCGGTCATCTTCAGCGCCGCCGGCAGGTTGGCCCACAACTGGAACCCGTGCATCCGTCCATTCTTGTCCCCATGCGGCATCTCCTGGTGCAGAATCCCGCTGCCCGCGGTCATCCATTGCACATCGCCCGCGGTCATGCGCCCCTTGTTGCCCAGGCTGTCGCCGTGCTCCACGTCGCCAGCCAGCACGTATGTGATCGTCTCAATGCCCCGATGCGGGTGCCACGGAAACCCAGCCAGATAATCAGCCGGATTCTCATTACGAAAATCGTCCAGCAACAGGAACGGATCGAACTCTTTAGTCTTGCCGAACCCGAAGGCGCGCTGCAATTTCACGCCCGCCCCTTCGATGGTGGGCGTGGTTTCAATCATCTGTTTCACTGCGCGAAGCGACATGGTTTAACCTCCTCGGACCTTACTGCCACTTACTACTATTCGATGTGCGAGAGAAATATTCGTTGCAACAACTATTTTATCTCCCCTGCAACAACCATTTTGTCTGCTGTGACCCTCCTGAGTCTGAAGTTCTCATCGCCAAACGATCTGTCATCCTGAGCGAAGCGCACTTCAGCGGAGTCGAAGGACCTGCTTCTGGCCATGCTGGTCCGTTCTTTTACTGCGCCTGACGTTGATTTGATCCGCCGAGTTTGCAGATTAATTCCCACAAACCGCGCACAATACTTTCAGGAGGACAACGAGATGACGGCAACGCCTCAGATTTGTCCCCCGTTAAAATGTCAGCAATGTCTCCGGTCTGTACCACCTACCGACCCCCCACCTCTCCCCTTTTACCCATTTCGCTCTATACAATTGAAAACAAACATTTTAAGTTCAAATTACCCTGTTAAACCCATCAAAAACAAAGGACTTACGTAAAAACGCGTTGCCAATCCGACGGGCTTCCACCCCGAAAAACGGTCAAAAGTCCCTCCATTGAGAGCAGGTCCACCGCCCCCAGCCCGCAGGCACTTAGCTGCAGGCTGGTGACACATAGACTCGGAAAACCGGCTGTTGTGAAGGTCGCAGCGTCACCCCTGCCACGCCTGCGCCCAATACGGATTCGCCCAGGGAGACGCGAGACCCCGAGCACGGCCAGAACCGGAAACTGCTTAGCTCTTGATGAACTGAACCTCAAGGTTGATGGTTACCTCTTCGCCCACCAGCACGCCGCCGGTCTCGAGCGCAGAGTTCCAGGTCAGCCCAAAGTCTTTCCGATTGATCTTGGTAGTCGCGGAGAGCCCAATGCGCTGATTGCCCCACGGATCCTTCGAAGGCTCGCTCAAATCTTCAACCGCAAAAGTCACAGCTTTGGTCACTCCGTGCAGAGTCAGGTTCCCGGTCACGGCATAGTCAGCGCCGCCCTTCGAGTCCACATTGGTCGATTTGAAGGTGAAAGTAGGGAATTTCTCGGTGTCAAAGAAGTCCGCGCTCTTCAGGTGTCCGTCGCGCTGGTCATCGCCGGTTTTCAGCGTGGTCACGTCAATAGACGCCTCAACCGTGGAGTGGGTGCGATCGGTCTCGTCCAGTTGCAGCGTTCCAGAGAGCCCGTTGAAGCTCCCCTTTACGTTTGAAATCATCATGTGCTTCACCTTGAAATCGGCGACAGAATGCGCGGGGTCCAATTTCCAGGTGGTCACAGTTCCGGGTGCGGATGTGGAATTGCTCATAGGTTGGTGCTCCTTTCATCAGCTTGGATGCGGGAAGAAGATATTCGTTGCAACAACTATTATCTTGCCCAAGTTGCCGGCCCTTTATCCACTCTGCTCCATCCTCCGTCGGCCTTATCCTCATGAGAGACTCCCGTGTCCGACTTCGCACAAACCGTAAAGCAGCAGGCCGACATCGTCAAGGTGATCGAGGGGTATATCCGGCTGCGCAAGGCAGGCGCGCAGAACTATTCCGGTCTCTGCCCGTTTCACAAGGAGAAGTCGCCATCGTTCTCGGTCCACGCGGTCAGGCAGTTCTATCACTGCTTTGGCTGCCAGGCGTCCGGAGACGTATTCAGCTTCGTCGGCAAAATCGAGAACGTTTCTTTCCCTGAAGCGGTGCGCATCGTGGCCCAGAAGTGCGGCATCCCGCTGCCCAAGAAGGAGTTTTCTTCGCCCGAGCAGGCCGCCGAGTCCCGTCAGCGCACCAAGCTCCTTGAGCTGCATGAAGCCGCAACCGCATTTTTTGAAGACCAGTTGCGCGGCCCCGAAGGCGCCGTAGCCCGCCAGTACCTGGCCGGCCGCGGCCTTACGCCCGAGGGCATCAAGGCCTTCCGTATCGGCTGGGCGCCAGACAGCTTCAACGCCCTCCGCGACCGCCTGAGCGGCATGGCCGACAACGAAACCCTGCGCGCCAGCGGCCTTTTCAGTTCAAAAGAACAGGGCGATGGAACCATGGGCCCAATCTACGACCGCTTCCGTAAGCGAGTCATGTTTCCTATTTCCAACGAGAGCAGCCGCGTGATCGCCTTCACCGGCCGAACGCTCGAAACGGGTGAGAAGGCAGGCCCGAAGTACTTCAACTCGCCGGAGACGCCGCTCTACTCCAAAAGCCTGGTGCTATTCAACCTGGACAAGGCGCGCACTGCCATCCGCCAAAAGGATATAGATTTCGCCCTTCTCGTCGAGGGCCAGATGGACTGCATCTCCGTATATCTGAGCGGCATCCGCAACGTCATCGCCACCAGCGGAACAGCCTTTACCGAGCAGCAGGTGGCGCTGCTGCGGCGTCACACCAGCAACGTGCTGGTCAATTTCGATCCCGACACCGCTGGCGCCAACGCCGCGGAAAAATCAATCGCCCTGCTCACCGAGGAAGGGTTCACCATCAAGATCGTGACCCTCGATGGCGGCCTGGACCCCGACCGCTTTATCCGTGAGCGCGGCGTTGAGGCTTACGTTGCGGCTGTGCGTAGCGCGCGCAACCAGTCCGACTACCTGATCGAACGCGCAAGGCAGATGTTTCCCGGCGCCAGTTCCGAGCAGAAGCTCAAGGCCATGAACTTCCTGCTGCCCCATATCCGGCGCATGCCGGAAAAGCTGGCCCGCGACCAGTTCGCGGGGGACGCAGCCCAAAAGCTAGGCATCGAGTCCTCCGTCCTGCGCGAGGAGCTCCGTCAGGCGGCCCTCAAGCGGCGCGACCACATCGAAACCCGCGCGGCTATTGGGGTGCTCCCGTTTGAGAGGTTCTTCGTTGAAGCATGCTGCAATGATTCAACGGAGACCAGAGAATACGAGAAACTTCACATTGAGTTGCGGGACTTTGACCAAACAATGAGGGAGCAAGCCGCGGATTGGCAGGATCGGGTTCTGCCGAATCTTCCAAAGGGACTGTTCGAGCAACTCATCTCGCGAACACAAGGGCAAGATCTAGAATCTTCAGCCATTACGGAAGAACAGAAGCAATTCCTCCGAAAGCTCTTTCTGGAAGAAAGTGCGTATCCTCGTTCCCACAAACAGGATATGGAGATTGTGGCGGACCTGAAAATTCAGGCCCTAAAGTGGGAGATCATGATAGAGAGGGAAGTCGTCGATCTGTCCAGGAGGGACGGAGATACCGATCTAACCATCCGCGCGTCCCAGAAGATTCTGGAGTTGGAAATCCGTCTTCGTGAATTAGAACGCGAGGGGTGAGGATAAGCCGAATCCCGGCCGCGCGGCCTGATTTCCGAGGCCGAACGGCATGGCGATTTTGCCGAATTGGCCCTGCTGACGCAGCAAAAGCTGAACCTGGACCGGACCTTGCGAGAGTTGCATAACCAGCGGCCGCCGCAGCGGTAGACCCCGTACGCCCCGACCGGCGCGGCAAGCTCCCGACTCCGTGTCTTAGGCTTGCCATCGTGCATCAAAATGCCCCGGAAATGCGTCTAATTTGTAGAAACAGGAGCGGGTGAGGAACAAAATCACCCGCGGCAACCGTCAAGCGGGCCTGTAGACGCCATAAATCTGATTGGATTTTTTGCTTGGCGCAAGCAGGGGCGGCTGTGGTAATCTATTGATCTCTGTGAGGATGCGCGCCCCTTCTGCCCCAACTATGAGCTCCGGCTCGCGGGCGAACCAGGTGAATCCTGAAGCGCTTGTCATCCTGTTCCGAGCTACTACCTGAAACCGCTTCATTTTTGCGGCTGACCGCAGGTCTATCTCTGCACGCGCCCTGATTTCCACGCCGGAAATCTTTTTTCGCGCGTTCCAGAAGCAGACCACGCACCGTCGCGCAATACGGTGCTGCATCCAAAATTGCGTAAGAGAGCAGGATTAAATTGGCAATTGACGACAAATTTGAAGGCGAACTGGACAGCCTGATCGAAGTGGGCAAGGAAAAGGGCTATCTCACTTACGGCGATGTGAACGACATCCTGCCGGATGAGATTGGCTCGGCCGACGATCTGGATGATCTGATTACAACCATTGGCACCCAGGGCATCGATCTTCTCGACAGCCCCAAGTTCGGCGCCGACAAGGACTTCGAGCTCGAAGAAGGCGAAGACGTCGAGCTCGATCTGACGCCCGGCACGCTCGAAAAAACCAACGACCCCGTGCGCATGTATCTGCGCGAAATGGGCACCGTTCCGCTGCTCACCCGCGAGGGCGAGGTCGAGATCGCCAAGCGCATTGAGCGCGGCCAACTGCGCGTGCTCAAAGCCATTTCGCGCTCGCCCATCGTCATCCGCGAAATCGTCGCGCTCGGCGAAGACCTCAAGCGCGGCGTGCGCAATGTGAAGGAAGTGGTGATCTTCGATGAAGAAGAGCTCACCGAAGAAGTGGTGCAGGCGCGCGTCAAGGCAACCGTGGCGCGCATCGATGCGCTGGTCAAGCACCAGAAGAAAATTGCGCTGCTTGAAGAGAAGCAGGCCGCAACCAGTGCCGCCAAAACCAAGGCATCCGCCGCGCGCCACACGCGCTGGCTCATTGCCCGTGAACGGGTGCTCATTTCGCGCATCGTCCGCGAGCTGAAGTACACCGCCCTTGAGCGCAAGCGCCTGCTGGACAAAGTCAACAAGACCGTGGACACGATGCGCACGCTCGAGCGGCAGATTCGCTCGCTCGACCAGAAGTATGACGCCTCGAAGAGCGAGGAGCTGAAGAAGGAGTACCGCCGCCAGCAGAAAAACTGCAAGGCCGATCTTGAAAAAATCGAAGGCGACGCTGGCGTCTCCATCCTTGAACTCAAACGCACGCAGCGCGAAATGATTCAGGGCGACATGGACGCCGAGCAGGCCAAGCGCGAGCTCATTGAAGCCAACCTTCGCCTCGTTGTTTCCATCGCCAAGAAGTACACCAATCGCGGACTCCAGTTCCTTGACCTCATTCAGGAGGGCAACATCGGCCTGATGAAAGCCGTGGACAAATTTGAATATCGCCGCGGCTACAAGTTCTCGACCTATGCCACCTGGTGGATTCGCCAGGCGATTACGCGCGCCATCGCGGACCAGGCCCGCACCATCCGCATCCCGGTCCACATGATCGAGACCATCAACAAGCTCATCCGCACAAGCCGGCAACTGGTGCAGGAACTGGGCCGCGAGCCGTCGAGCGAAGAGATCGCCCGCCGCATGGATATTCCGGTAGCCAAGGTGCGCAAGGTGCTCAAAATCGCGCAGGAGCCCATCTCGCTTGAAACGCCCATCGGCGAAGAGGAAGACTCGCACCTCGGCGACTTCATCGAAGATCGCCAGGCCGTCTCGCCTTCTGAAGCGGTCATCAGCGTCAACCTCAAGGAGTACACGTCGCAAGTGCTCCGCACGCTCACGCCGCGCGAAGAGCGCGTCATCAAGATGCGTTTCGGTCTTGAAGACGGTTCCGAGCACACGCTGGAAGAAGTGGGCCAGAGTTTCCAGGTCACCCGCGAGCGCATCCGCCAAATCGAAGCCAAGGCGCTGCGCAAGCTGCGTCATCCCTCGCGCAGCCGCAAGCTCAAGGCCTTCGTCGAAGGCGTCAAAGAGATGTAGTTTTGGGGAAATCGAGTTCGGCTGAACGTTAGCCGCTAAGAGCCGCAACCTTGGAAGGGGCTGCGGCTCTTTTGTCGTTCCCGAGTCCAGTTTCGCCACCCAGTCCGCCTCGATCCCTACCTGGTGGTACTAAGTAAGTACCGTAAAACCGCGAAAAATGGCCTGCTCGACACATTCGCCGCAACAAGGCCGATCCTCATCTTCCGAGAATGCTTTAGGATACGGAGCGGGAAGTGGTGAGGAGAAAAATGAAGGATTGGATACGAAGCGGAGCCAGGGATTCGAGAGCGACGATTCTGTTGGGACTAACGGCAGCGATGCTGGCGCTTTCACCGCACGCGGCGTTGGCGGCGAAGCGGGAAACAAAGCCGGACTTCGGGCCCAATGTGCTGGTCTTCGATCCAGGAATGCCTTCAGCGGAAATTCAAGAGCAGATCGACAAAGTTTACAAGGTGCAGCAACACAATGAGTTTGGTCCGGAGCGGAATGCGCTGTTGTTTTTGCCCGGCGACTACAAGGTGAATGTGCCGGTCGGCTTCTACACCGAAGTGATTGGTCTTGGCGTCACGCCAAACAGCGTTCACATCACAGGCAATGTGCATTCCGATGCAAGCCTGGGCCACAACAACGCCACCTGCACCTTCTGGCGCGCAGCCGAAGGCTTCTCTGTGACACCAACCGGCGGCCCGATGAACGGGACCATGCAGTGGGCCGTTTCGCAGGCGGTTCCCTTCCGGCGGATGCACGTGCTGGGCAGCATGGTGCTGCACCAGAATGGCGGTTGGGCCAGCGGAGGCTGGATGTCGGACACGCTGGTCGACGGCAACGTGGGCGCCGGCCCGCAGCAGCAGTGGATCAGCCGCAACAGCGAGTGGGGCAGTTGGACGGGTGCGAACTGGAACATGGTTTTTGTCGGCGTCGTGCATCCGCCCGACGGCGAATGGCCCAAGCCGCCCTATACCAAGGTGGCTGAGACACCGGTGGAACGTGAGAAGCCATTTCTGCAAGTGGATGCGGCGGGACGGTATAGCGTGCGCGTTCCGTCGCTGGTGCGCAACACGGTGGGGATTACGTGGCGCGGCGGCTCGACGCCGGGGAAGACGATTCCGCTGAGCCGCTTTTATCTTGCGCGTGCCGGCGTTGACACCGCGGCCACCATCAACGCACAACTTGAAGCGGGCAAGAATCTGCTCCTCACGCCGGGGATTTACGAGCTGACCGAGCCGATCCGCGTGACACGGCCGGATACGGTGGTGATGGGCCTGGGCTTCGCGACGCTCAAGCCGGTCAAAGGCACGGCGGCGCTGACCACGGCCGATGTTGATGGCGTGATTATTGCCGGACTGCTCTTCGATGCCGGACCGGAAACCTCTCCGGTGCTGCTCGAAGTGGGTCCAGCAGCAAGCAACGCCAGCCACGCGCGAAACCCCATCTCACTGCACGATGTGTTTTTCCGCGTCGGCGGAGCGGGAGTTGGCCGCGCCAAGGTGAACCTGCGCATCAACTCAAACGACACCCTGATCGATCACACCTGGATCTGGCGTGCCGATCACGGCGCGGGCGTCGGTTGGACCCTGAATACCAGCGCCAATGGCCTGGTGGTGAATGGAAGCAACGTAACCGTGTACGGGCTCTTTGTGGAGCATCACCAGGAGTTTCAGGTGCTGTGGAATGGGAATGGCGGGCGGACCTATTTTTATCAATCTGAAATCCCGTATGACCCACCCGATCAGGCCAGTTGGACCAGTGGGCTGGACTCCAAAGGCCAGCGGACCGACGGTTGGGCCTCGTATAAAGTGGCAGATGGAGTCACAAGCCACGAAGCATGGGGACTGGGGATTTACTCCGTGTTTCGCCATCCGGACGTGGTGCTGAGCCGCGCGATCGAGGTTCCGCGCACGCCAGGCGTCAGGTTTCATCACATGATTACCGTAGCTCTCGATAACCTCGGTGAAATCTCGAATGTGATCGACGACGTGGGCGGGCCTACTGCGACCAAGCCGCGGTTTACACCCAAGGTGACGGAGTTTCCATAGAAGCGCTCGACCTGCGCGATCGCTACTTCTGTACGAAGAACTCTGACATGGATGGCGCTGTAGCCGCGGCGCCCGGAGGATTCGTTAAACTAAGCGCCTCCATCATCGTGCGTAACATGCTTTGGTGCTGATAGATCGTGGCCGATTGTTGAGTATAACCAACCAGCACATTCGGACCCCAGAGTACCGGACTGATATGACCACCGCCGTAAGTCGTATCGCTGTCTTCCGCCTCGTCGAAGTCTACGATAAAAACGCCGTCGCCGCCCGGCTGGAATGCTGAGATATTAGACAACGGAGTAACAACATTCGCCTGCAGCCAGGCATCCGCCTGTTGCGGCGTTCCGTTGTGTGCATCGTCGTTCACATCGGGAACTATGTAGGAGAACTCAGGCAAGGTACCGTTTGCCAGGTCAGTCGCAAACTGCGAAAACGGCCAGATCACCTCATTGGCCACCTGCGGGTTGCTGGCAATATCGGAGAGCATCGCAAACGGATTATGCCGGATCAGATAGAGCCCTGTATTTCCGCCCACGTATCCTTGCGTGATCCCTTCCGCGTACACCCTGAATGGAACCCCAGCGGCCAGCATGCGCCGGGCAATGTTATCTACGTTCCAAACGGTTGTGGAGTTATCGTTGGTGGTCAACAACTGCCCGGTCGTCAGCATAAAATAGTTACCGATCGACGGATGCGAGTTAGCGTAGTAGTTTGTCGCTAGCGCGCCCTGGCTGATCAAGTTATTCAGGTTTGGCCAGACGCTTGTGTTGCCCACTACGGTTGAATAACTCTGGTTCTCTTCGATCACCAGCACGACATGCTTGCTCGTCGGCGTCTGTAACTGCACGGTGATAGTCGCCTCTCCCGACTTTGCCGCGTTCTGGGTGCTGGTCGCAGTAATCGTGACGGCGCCTGCCGTGGCCGGCGCGGTGAAAAGCCCCGTCGCGCTCACCATGCCGTCGCTGGCAGACCAGTTAACCGCGGAACTGTAACTGCCCGTGCCTTGAACCGTTGCACTGCACTGCGATGTTGCATTGATATTTATGGCTATCGGACTGCACGTGACTGCAACCGAAGTGATCGTGGCCGGAGGCGGCTGCACGGTAACTGCTGCCGTTCCCGACTTAGTCGCATCCTGAACGCTGGTGGCCGTCACCGTGACCGTTCCCCCAGAGGCCGGCGCAGTGAGAAGCCCGCTTGTACTAATCGTGCCCCCGCTGGCAGACCAGGTAACCGTGGAACTGTAGCCGCCTGTGCCCTGAACCGCCGCGCTGCACTGCGATGTCGCGGACACCGCAACCGTTGCCGGAGTGCAGGCAACCGAAACGGAGGTGATGGTCGGGGATACTGGAGGAGCCTGACTCGCGGTGGACCCACCACCCCCGCAGGCCGTTGCTGCAAGCAGAACGAGACACGTCACGAAGACGAGCGGAAGCAGAATCCTTACGCGGTTGCGGTTCGGTTCACCATGCTGAATGCTCATAAGGATCCATCGCCCAGGGCCAGGTTTTTTCTCGATACGGGCAAAAGCAATCGAACCATGTCAAACGGACTCCGAAGCCGCGTACTGATTGTCAAAGATGCGCCAGCTCTATTTCAAGTTGCCGAGCTCGGTTTCCTTTACTGACGGAGATTTTTGCGCCCTTGATAAACTTTCCTGCATACTTCCATTGCAGTAGGATGCAGCTTCAGGGCGACTGGTTGGGGCATCAAACTCGTCGATCGGGCTAATCATGGGAGAATGGAGGGGTAAACCAATATGACAAACGAAAGCAATCCAGAATCGCTGCCCACCTCCGAGAACACGCCTGAGCCAGTCCCCGAGTCCGCCGCGGAAGCCGCCCCCAAGCCCATCGGCGAAGCGGCTCCCCCGATTGCCACAGAGGCCGTTGCCGAGCCTGTCGCCACGAAGGCCGCGTCCGCTCCAACGCCGAAGTCTGCGCCGGAGCCAGTCCCCGAGGAGCCCACGGAGAACTTCGCCGAACTGCTCAACCAGTTTGAAAAGAGCCACTCCCACAAGGCGGCTGCCGGCCAGAAGCAGTTGCAGGGGACCGTCGTGTCACTGTCTGCCGATCAGGTGTTTCTTGACATCGGCTACAAGACAGAGGGCGTTTTGCCGCGCTCGGCGTTCGACAACAATGCTGAAGGCGTGAAGGCGGGCGACAGCTTTCCTGTCTCCGTCACCGGACGCAACGAAGAGCACTACTACGAGCTGTCGCGCTTCAAGGTGGCACAGCCCCGCGATTGGAGCGCCCTCGAAGCCGCCTTTGCCGAGAAAACCGCCGTCGTCGGCACCGTGACCGGAGTCGTGAAGGGCGGCCTCAATGTAGACGTGGGCGTGCGCGCCTTCATGCCTGCCAGCCGCAGCGGCACCAGGGACGCGGCAGAGCTGGAGAAGCTGGTCGGCACGGAGATCACTTGCCGCATCACCAAGCTCGACGTGATGGACGAAGACGTCGTGGTAGACCGGCGCGTAGTGCTCGAGGAGCAGGCACGCGGATTGATGGAAGGTCGCCGCGCCGCCATGCAGGAAGGCGACGTGATAGCAGGCACGGTGCGCAGTCTGGTTCCCTATGGGGCGTTTGTTGACCTCGGAGGCATCGACGGGCTGCTGCACATCAGCGACATGGCGCATAGCCGCGTGCAGAAGCCGGAAGACGTGCTGGCTGTGGGGCAACAGGTGCAGGTAAAGATCCTCAAGATCGATGCCGAGACAAAAAAGATTTCGCTGGGCCTGAAGCAACTGCAGGCTGAACCCTGGGCCACTGCGGCCGAGCGCTTCCAGGCCGGCCAGCGCGTAAGCGGCACGGTAACGCGTCTGCAGGACTTTGGCGCCTTTGTCGAGATTGAGCCTGGGATTGAGGGGCTCATCCATACTTCAGAAATGTCGTGGGGCAAAAAGGTTCGCCATCCCAGCGACGTCGTAAAACAGGGTGATCGCGTCGACGCGGTGATTCTTGGCATCAAGCCCGAGGAGCGCCGCATCAGCCTGGGGCTCAAGCACGCGCAGGCCGATCCGTGGAGCGACGTGCGGCAGAAGTTTCCTGAGAACTCGCAAATTGAGGGGCCGGTGACCAAGATCATGAACTTCGGCGCGTTTGTGCAGTTGGCTGAGGGAGTCGAGGGCCTGGTTCACGTGAGCGAAATTGTGGCTGACCGGCGCATCAATCATCCCAGCGACGTACTGCGCGCCGGCCAGATAGTGAAAGCGCTGGTGCTGGCCATCGATACGGAGAAGCGCCAGATCAAGCTGAGCATGAAGCAACTGGTGCCCACCAGCATTGACGAGTACATTGCCGAGCATAAAGCTGGCGATGTGGTTTCCGGGCGCGTGGTGGAGCACGATGGGACGCTGACCGCAGTGGAGCTAGGCGAGGGGATTCGCGCGCACTGCCGTGTGGCAGCCTCTGCCAATGCTGCTTCGATAGCGGAGCCAAAGAGCGAAGGCAAAGCAGATTTGTCCTCGCTGTCCTCATTGTTGAGTGCGCGATGGAAAGGCAATGCGCCTGCCTCAGCGCCCAGGCCGGAGCCATTGAGCGAGGGGCAAATCCGCAGCTTCAAGATTGTGAAGCTCGATGCTGAAAGCAAGAAGATCGAAGTGGAGCTGGTCTAAAGATAAATGTCGTCAATGTAGCACCAGCGCCAGTTTTCGCCTTTTTCAGCGGACTGGATAAGCGGGTGCTGTGTCGCGTGGAAATGGGCGCGCGCATGGCGGTTCTTCGATGAATCGCAGCAGCCCACGTGGCCGCACTCCAGGCACATGCGCAGGTGAACCCATGTGTCGCCGCTCGCCAAACACTCCTCGCAACCCTTGGCGCGCGGCTTCACCTTTTTGAGGTGATCCGTAACGTGACTGCATGTGGGGGCCATTTTGTCCTCCGCCGGCTCAAGCCGCTTCCTCCTTATCGTTTTACACCACGCGGTACTGCTGTGCCAGCGCGGTGAACTCCTTCACCTGCGCGGCAATCCACGCTTCGTCGCGGCGTAACTCGGCGGCTAACAATCTGGCAACGGGCTCAGCCATGGCGATAGCGGCGTTGGCGTTCAGGAACAAGGCACGAGTGTGCCGGGCCAGGACATCCTCGACGGTGCGCGCCATCTCTTCGCGCGCAGCCCATACCGCCTCCGCGGCAATGTAAGGCAAGTCGGGGTGCAATCCCGCGGCAAGCGCTGGTGAGCTCTGCGCGAGCGCGCGAATTGCCGCGGCATCGGAGCCGTAGACGGCGAGACTGTCTTCAGGCCTGCTTGTTTCGGAAGAGTTCTGGATATAGCCGTGGATGCGAAGGTTCTTGGTGGGGCAGTCAACATCAGCAAGCTTACCGAGCGTAATGGCGTGGTTAACGCAGTCCTCGGCCATGTGGCGATAGGTGGTCCACTTGCCGCCGGTGACGGTAAGCAGACCCGAAGTGTCGATGTGGATGACGTGGTCGCGCGACAGGGCAGAAGTTTTGCCATCGCCTTTCACCAGTGGGCGCAGGCCCACGTAAACGGCGAGCACGTCGGCGCGGGTAGGCGGACGGGCAAAAAACCGCGCCGCCGTCTCCAGAATGAACTCGATCTCTTCTTCCAGCGGACGAGGCTCAAGGCATGGCGCATCCACGGGCGTGTCCGTGGTGCCGGCAACCGCGTGACCGTGCCACGGAATCACGAACAGAACGCGGCCGTCGCTGGTCTTTGGAACCATCAGCGCCGTATCGCCCTTCAAGAACGAGCGATGGAAGACCAGATGAATCCCTTGACTCGTCACCATCAGCGGTTCGGCGCCGGGGTCATCCATCTGGCGAATTGAATCGGTGAAGACGCCGGTGGCGTTTACAACCACGCGAGCGGCAATGGAGAATGTTTCGCCGGACTCTTCATCGCGCGCGCTCACGCCGTTGATATAGCCCTCCGCATCGCGCAGCAGCCCAGTCGCAGGACAGTAATTCGCCAGCACGCCGCCGTGATCGGCAGCGGTCATCGCCAGATGGATCAGCAGGCGAGAGTCGTCGAACTGGCCGTCGTAGTAGACCACGCCGCCACGCAGCTCCTCCGGCTCCAGGGCCGGCAGTCGTTCCAGCGTCTCTTCTTTCGATAGCAACTTCGATGCGCCAAAGCCATAACGGCCGGCGAGCATGTCGTAGAGTTTGAGGCCGATGCCATAGAACGGCGCTTCCCACCAAGAGTAGTTCGGCACAACGAAGGCCAGATCGTGGACCAAATGCGGCGCGTTCTGACGCATCAGGCCCCGTTCTTTCAGAGCCGACATAACCAGCGGAATATTCCCCTGCTCCAGGTAGCGCACACCCCCATGCACCAGCTTGGTGCTGCGGCTGCTTGTGCCTTTTCCAAAGTCGTGGGCTTCGACCAGGACAACGCTCAACCCGCGCGCAGCCGCGTCCACAGCCACGCCCATGCCGGTTGCGCCGCCGCCAATTACCGCGATGTCCCAAGGCTCGGTGCGGACGCGAATCCTGCTCAACATTTGCTCCCGTTTCACGCCTCGCTCCAGTTTCTGGCTCGGTCCACGGCGCGGTTCCACAGCAATCTGCGTTCGGCCCGCTCCCCTGCGCTCATCTTCGGTTCAAAGCGCGTATCGTTCTGGCGCCTTGCTTTAAGCTCCTGCGGATTGGCCCAGAAACCTGTGGCCAATCCCGCAAGATAAGCCGCGCCCAGAGCGGTTGTTTCCGTCACTTGCGGGCGAACGACCGGTACACCGAGAATATCCGCCTGGAACTGCATAAGGAGGTTGTTGACCGCGGCGCCGCCATCCACGCGCAGAGCCGCAAGCGCCGTGGTCTCTGCCTCCACGGCTTCAAGAACGTCAGCCACCTGGAAGGCAATGCTTTCAAGAGCCGCGCGCGCAATGTGTCCAGGTTGCGTCTCGCGGCGCAGTCCGATGATCGTGCCCACCGCATGCGGATCCCAGTGAGGCGCGCCCAATCCCACAAAAGCAGGCACGAAGACCGCTCCGCCGGTGTCAGGCACGCTCGCCGCCAGCGCTTCAACTTCAGAAGAAGCACCAATGAGCTTGAGGTTGTCGCGCAGCCACTGCACCACCGCGCCGCCGATAAAGATACTGCCTTCAAAAGCGTATTCAAGCCGCTTTCCGGCGCTCGCGGCGAGCGTGGTGACGAGGCGATTTTTCGAGCGCACAAATTTCGTGCCGATATTTTGAAGCAGAAAGCAGCCGGTACCGTAGGTATTCTTCGCCTCGCCCGGGCCCCAGCAGAGTTGGCCAAAGAGCGCCGCCTGCTGGTCGCCCGCAATGCCCGCGATTGCGATGCCACCCAGGCCAAGCGTCGTGGTCACCTCGCCCACGTTCTCGCTGGACCAGACCACCTCCGGCAGCAGGCTCGCGGGAATGTTGAAGATGCGCAGCAACTCGGCGTCCCACTCGCCTTTCACGATATTGAACAGCAGCGTGCGAGACGCATTCGTCACATCGGTCACGTGGCGATGGCCGCTCGTCAAGTGCCAGATGAGCCAGCTATCCACGGTACCGAAAGCCAGCTCCCCGCGCCCCGCGCGATCGCGCGCGCCGGAAACATGGTCGAGAATCCACGCGACTTTAGTGGCCGAGAAATAGGGATCGAGAACCAGTCCAGTCCGGTTTGATACATCGTCCCCCACGCCGCTCTCTTCAAGAGCCGCGCAAGCCGCGGCGGTGCGGCGGTCCTGCCACACAATGGCCGGATGAATGGGCTTGCCGGTAGCGCGATCCCAGACGATGACGGTCTCGCGCTGGTTGGTAATGCCGATCGCCGCCACGTCGCGCGGCCGCGCGCCCACCTTGCCCAGAGCCTCCACCGCGCAGCTCAACTGGCTGGTGAGAATCTCTATGGGATCGTGCTCTACCCATCCCGGTTGCGGATAGAACTGCTCGAACTCATGCTGCGCAACGGCGGCGATTGAACCTGATTCATCAAAAAGAATTGCCCGGGAGCTGGTAGTCCCCTGATCGAGTGCAAGGATGTAGGCCATGGGTCGCGTCCGCCTTCGGCATCCAGTCAAACACGCGCGGGTGCGTGGCGGCAAGGCGCTGCGTACGACAGCGCATCAGTTCGCCGATGAAGTGCAGTTCATCCGGAATCGACGTTACAGGCTACCCGGCTTCCCATCCCTTCCGCAGAGGCGCGCAGGAGGGATAGGAAACCGCAGACGCGTGAATGCTATTGCAACTCGCCCACGTAAACCCCAAAGGGTCCTAGCTGAATCTCGCCAATCGAGGCTGGATCAGTTGCCCCTGGAGTTTTGAGCAGTGTCTTCAGGCTCCCGCTCGCTCCGGGCACACTCAGGCTCACCGTCTGCGGATCAGCCGTGAAGTTGGCCGCAATCACCACCGTCTTCGCTCCGGCCGTCTGGCGCATCCAGCTCAACACCTTGGTATTAGTGGTGTCGAGCATCACATTGTCGCCGTGAGCAAATGCGGGGTTGGTCTTCTTGAGGCGGATGAGCGTCTGGTACCACGTAAAGAGCGAGTCGGGATTGCCCTCTTCAGCCTTGACGTTGACCGTGGAATAGGTGGGCGGAACTGGCAGCCACGGAGTATCGCCGGTCTTGGTGAATCCGGCATTGGGCGTCGCGTTCCACTGCATGGGCGTGCGCTCGCCGTCGCGGCCCTTGTTGACCGGCCAGCCGGTCAGGCCGACCGGGTCCTTCACGTCTTCCTTGCGCGTGGGCGGCGTGGTTTTCATGCCGATCTCGTCGCCGTAATAGAACATCGCCGCGCCGCGGCTGGCGAAGAGCATGGTTGAGATCACGCGCTCAATCTCCGTGTTATGCACGCCGTCGCCATAGCGCGCGTCCATGCGCGGGTTGTCGTGGTTGTCGAACACCAGCAGCGGAATGTTGCCGTTGACGCCTGTTTCCACGTCGTTCAGCTTGTCGCGAAACTTGGCCACGTCCAGCTTGTTGATGAAGCCCACCTGCGTGTCCATCGGCAGTTGAAACTCGGGCTTGTCAGGAGTGCCATATTGCTTGGCCAGCTCGGCAATGTTGGGCAGGTACGTTTCGCCGATGAGCACGCGCGTGCCGGGAAACTTATTGGAGTTGAAGGTGTCGCTGTAGGCACGCATCTCCTGCATCACCGGATGCGTTCCCGGCAGGTTGTTGGTGCGCGTGTCGTTCAGCGCCACGTCGCCATAAGCATTCAGGTACGACTTGCCGTTCTTGTCGAGAAGAATATCTTCGTCCGTCAGGTTCGGGTCTTCGTAGAGCGTTGTAATGGCGTCAAAGCGAAAGCCGCCCACGCCGCGCTTCAACCAGAATCCAATAATGTCCTTGAAGGCCGCATGAATCTTGGGGTTGTTCCAGTTCACATCCGGCTGCTGGATGTAGAACTTGTGGTAGTAGTATTGCCGCGTCTTCTCATCCCACTCCCATGCTGAGTGGCCAAAATCGGACTGCCAGTTGTTGGGCGGCTGCCCCTTGTCCGTCGCAGTTTCGCCCTTGCCGTTCTGCCACATATACCAGTCGCGCTTGGGGTTAGTGCGCGAAGAGCGCGACTCAAGAAACCACTTGTGCTGGTCCGATGTGTGGTTCATCACCATGTCCATGAGGATGCGGATATGGCGCTTGTCTGCCTCGGCCACCAGGTGATCGAAATCCTTGAGGGTGCCGTATTGCGGATCGATGTTTTTGTAGTCGGAGATGTCGTAGCCGAAATCAACCTGCGGCGAAGGATAGACTGGCGTCAGCCAGATGGCGTCAACGCCCAGGTTCTTCAGGTAGTCGAGCCGCTCGGTAATGCCCTTGAGGTCGCCGATGCCGTCGCCGTTCGAGTCCTGAAAACTGCGCGGGTAGATCTCATAGATGACTGCGTTCTTCCACCAGTTTTGCTCGCTGGAGTCGGTTGCGGTGTTGGCTTGGGGAGCGGCTGTTTGCGCTCCCACTTGTAGCACGACGGCTCCGAGAGACAGAGCTATCGCACAGTATGCGATTTTTAGGGTCCAGTGCATTGCGGTCTCCTCTTATTGTCCTGCCGCTCGTAAATTCGGCAGCAGTGATGACTAGACAAACTAACACATTTCCACGGCGCTGGCTCGTCACTTTGCGCTCCTTGGCGAAGCGTCAATGCCCGCGCTCGCGGCGGACATTACTTTACCCGCGCCACCAGTGCAGCGAAAGGCGGTAGCACAACGTGATCGAGTGGTATGGAGCCTGCCATCTCAGTCGAGCTGTAGAGCGGTTCGAGTGCGGATCCCTTCACGCCGCGCTCGGCCAGCCGGTACGCCACGGTATGCGGCGCGGAGCTCATGCTAAGCGCCACCAGCACGGTTTCATCGCCGCTGCGACGGATAAACGCGAAGACGTTCGGATCGTTCGCGTTGACTGCCTCATACGATCCATCGCGCAGCGCCGCATCCTCTCGGCGCAGCGTCAGCAGTCTTTTGTAAGCGTTGTAAATGGAGTTCGGATCTTTCCGCTCCGTCTCCAAGTTATATTCCGCTGCCGACGGCGGAATCGGAAGCCAGGGCTTGGCTGCCGTGCTGAATCCAGCATCGGTAGACGTGTCCCACTGCATGGGTGTGCGTTCACCATCGCGGCCTTTTTCCTTGGGCCAGCCGAGCTTCCCAATCGGATCATGCACGTCTTCAATGCGTGCCGGGTCCGTGGTCCTCATGCCCAGTTCTTCGCCGTAATACATCTGCGGAGTGCCGCGCGTGGCCAGCAGCAACACAGCCATCAGCTTGGCAATCTGGTCATTGTGCTGGCCGTCCCCGTAACGGTCCCACTCGCGGGGTTGATCGTGATTGCTGAAGAAGTATTCCGGCTGGCCATGTGCCGTGTTGTTTTCAATCTCGTCGAAAAGTTTGCGGAACTTCGGCGCGGAGAGCTCGTTCGCATCGGCGATCTGGAAGTCCATGGGCAGTTGCACTTCGTCGTTGTCGCCATACATCTTTGTCAGCGCCGCAACATTGGGCTCGTCTGCTTCAGTCACCAGTACCGGATCGCCTGGATACTTGTCCACCACGCGGCGCACTTCCTTCAACACATCGTCAACGCCTGGCATATCGTCGGTGTATTTATGCTGAATGTTGCGATCGCCATAAGCATTACGTCCAGGCAGATAAGGATCGTCATGCAAATTGGGATCTTCAAAAAGCCGCGACACAGCGTCGATGCGGAAGCCGGCTACGCCACGCTGCATCCAGAAGTCGAGCACGCCGTCCATGGCTTTATGCACCTCGGGATCGCGCCAGTTGAGATCCGGCTGCTGCACATAAAAGTAGTGGTAGTAGTACTGCCGCGTGGTCTCGTCCCAGGTCCACGCCGAGTGGCCAAACCACGATTGCCAGTTATTGGGCGGCTGCCCTTTGTCGGTGGCTGTCTCGCCTTTGCCGTCCCGCCAGATGTACCAGTCACGCTTGGGATTGGTGCGCGAGGAGCGCGACTCCTTGAACCACGCATTCTGGTCAGAGGTGTGATTGATCACGTAATCCATAATCACGCGGATATTGCGTTTTTTGGCTTCGGCAACCAGGTTGTCAAAGTCCTTCATGGAGCCGTAGACCGGATCGATGGCCGTGTAGTCTGAGATGTCGTAGCCGTAATCGATGCCGGGCGACGGGTACATGGGCGTGATCCAGATCGCGTCGATGCCGAGATCGTGAAGATAGTCCAGCCGTGAGGCAATGCCCTTGATGTCGCCGATGCCGTCGCCGTCTGAATCCTGAAAGCTGCGTGGATAGATTTCGTAAATGACGGCGTGCTGCCACCAGTACGAATGCGTGTCGGCTGTTGCGGGCTGGGAAGGCGATTGCCCTCCCGCTGTGGAGAGCGCCATGGCTCCAATAGACAGAGCTATAGCGTAGCGTGCGATCTTGCCGGTCCAGTGCATTGCGGTCTCCTGAGTTGTTCTGCTGCTCGTAAATTTGGCAACAGTGTGTCGCAGGCCAAACTATCACATTTAGGTGTGCGACGGAGATCGTAGAAGCTCGGGAACCGTGCGCGTCGCAGCTGTCAAGGTTTTTCCGCAGGCGGAGCGGAATTGTCCTTGGGCTTGCCCCGCCCTCGGCGGAATTCGACGGCAAATTTTGGGTCTTTGCGCGTGCCGGAAATACGAATGGGAATTTCGGTGCCCGCGCCGTCCTTTTTAAAGAAGCGGTTGGCTGGCTTGAGAAACACACCAAGCACCCCGCCCACCATCTGCGAGACGGTTGCGTTAAGTTTGGCGAAGCCGGCAAAGTTCAATGCGCCGCCCTCGACGCCGTAGGTGCCCTTCAACTGGATCGTGGCGCCGGGAACGGTATAGGTGAGCGCGGGCAAGTTGATGACGCCGGCGGCCATTCGGAAATCGCCCTGCATGGTAGACCGGGTGGTCTCCGGATCGGCGCTTTTCAAATCTTTGGGATGACCCTGGCCGCGCAGGCTGAGATCGGTAATCTTGTCCTGAATTTTCGCGCTGGTGAAGCGTACCTGATCGAGGTTGAAGGCGCCTTTCAGAGTGAGGCGCCGTTGGACCGGCACGTGCCCAGGCGGAATGTGCAGAGCAGCTTTAACGACGACCGCGCCGGTCAGCAGAGGAGTGGAGGTATTGCTGGTCAGGTGAAGGAAATCCTCTATGCGAGCGTTGTCGATATTGATGTTCAATGCAATGTCGTGGCCCTTGCTCACCCGCTGGCCGGTGGCGGGGTCGATGGCGATGACGCGAACCACCTGGCCCTGGGCGATGAAGTGAGAGTGGCCGAGCGTCGCATCCACAGGTTCGAGCCACGTGTCTCCGTTAGTGCCGTCGACCTTGGCATGGAAGTGAGTGTGCAGAGGCATGGTGTTGCCGAAGTGCGTCAGCCGGAAGTCGGGTGTCTCGGTATCCCCATCCACGATCAGGTCGCGCAGCGTGCCCTGATATGCGCCGGTCGATGAGAGAATGCCGGCGATGCCCTTGAAGGAGGCCAGGTCAGCGTGGTCAAACTGGTAGCTGCCCTGGACCGGAGTTTCGCCGGGATCGGAGTTCTGCCATGGGCCAATCGTTCCCGCGGAGTGGATGAGGCCGACGGGACGGGGATTGGTCAGTTCGGCCTCAAAACGCATCACGCTTCCTGCATGGATGGCGCCGCCGCCGTTGCCGGTCAGGGTGAAGCGGGCAATGGCAAAATCCAGCGGCAGCTTGCCGGGCTTATCGGTTTCGAGCACAAAATGGGCGGAGGTGCATTCAATCTTGTCCAGGGCGAAGGAAATGAGAGGAGCAACGCCGGAAGATTGCGGTGGCGCGTCGGATCGGCGGTGAAAATGGGATTTTGGAGGAATATGAACGTCGAGCCCATTGAGCTGAACCACAACGATGTGGAACGGCTTGCCCGGCTGGAAGTGAAGCGGAGCGCGAAAGCTGAATTGCTCAAGCCGGATGAGGGGGTCGGTTTTGTCGGCGGCCGGGGTCACGGTGACGCCCTCCACCTGTGCGGGCGGCCAGATGCGCAGGCCGCGGCCCTCGGCCAACACGCCATGGAGCAGCGACATGTGAAAACTGTCCAACTCCACGCGAGCATGAAAACGGGACTCCAGGGATTCAACGATGCGCGCGCGAAGGTAGGGCTCGGCGCGGTGCAGGATCACGGAAACGGCGACACCCAGAGCCGCCAGCAGCACAACCAAGCCGACGGCCAGCCACTTGAGGCCTCGATGCCCGCGCCAGAACGATGCGTGATTCTCCGCCAAGGTCGCCTCCCTAAGTGACTGTTGCTCACCCCGCGCCTCACCCGCCGTTGCTTTCTCATTCGCCGGTGCAGGGCGTAGACTCCATAGCATAGATGCAAGTACACATTGAAAAGCTCGTAAAGCTGCAAAGCGTGGATATGGAACGCGCCCGGGTGAATGCCGCCCTGCGCGCTTTACCGGCTGAAACGGCCCAGGCTGAAGCAGCGTTGGCCGCGGCCGAGCGCCATGCGGCGGAAGCCTCGGACGCGTTGAGCCGGGAGGAATCGCTGCGGACACGGCTCGATCGGGAGATTGCCGGCCACCGGCAAAAGTCAGCGCGGTTCCGCACGCAACTGGATGCGGTGAAGACGCCCGAGCAGGCAACCGCCATTGACCATGAAGTTCAGTTTGAATCGGGCGAAGCGGAGCGGCTTGAGAACGAAGAGTTTGGCAGCCTGGAGCGGACCGAGACGCAGGAACTGGCGCTGGCCGCTGCGCGCGCTGAAGTGGAACGCCTGGCCGGCGCGCTGGACAAGACAAGAGCGCGCGTAGCTCTGCGGCAGCAGGAGTTCAACGCCGAACTGGCCGGCCTGAACGTGGAACGCGAAGCGCTGCGGCAGGTGATTGAGCCGGAGTGGCTCACGCGGTTTGACCGGCTTGCCGGCTCACGCGGCACGGCTCTGGCACGCGCAGAAAATCAGCAGTGCAACGGCTGCCGCATGGGCGTGAGGCCGCAGACCTGGAACCAGTTGCGCGAGGGCGAACTGCTGACCTGCGACAGTTGCGGCAGGCTCCTCTACTGGGACCCGGCCTTTGCTCCTGTGTCCAAGTCTCCGCAGGCGGCGAACAGCGCGGACTCGAAAGCCGGAACCGGCAAATTGCAAGCCGGAGACTAAACACCTGAAGCAGCCGACCGGCCAAACTCCAAACCAATGTCCGCGCCTTCGTGCCGCAACCCCTGCGCCTGCAGGCTCAGTGGTCGGGAGACGCCGATTTTGCGGTCGTCGCCGCCACCGGCGCACGCAGCGGAATCGGTTGCGCCGGCGGGGCCTGGTGCATCGTCACAATGATGGCATTCGCTGACCGTTTCCCCACGCATTCGTAGGAGTGCGGCGTACTGGCGTCAAAATAAACCGCGTCCCCCGCTTCGAGCGTACAAACCTGGTCACCGTGATGAATTTCCAGTTCTCCCTCCAGCATGTATAGAAACTCAAACCCCGGATGCATGTGCGCCTTGGGTTCCATGTCCTTGGTGAGGGGAATGAACTCGGCAAAATAAGGGTCCATGTGCCGATCCGGAACCATGTAGGCAAGGCTCTCAAAATAATAGGTCGGGTCCGTCACTCCGGTTTGCGGCAGCCGCACGCGCTCATTGCGCCGGTGAATGCGGAAAAGAGCATTGGGCTCCGTCTCAAAAAAATAGGACAGGTCTTTCGAGAACACCATCGCGATGCGCGAGAGATTGCGCAGCGTGGGCACCACGCGGCCCGTCTCCAACTGCGAGAGAAAACTGGCGGATAAGCCCGTGTGTTTGCCCAGCTCCACCAGGCCCATGGACTTCTTCAGGCGCAGCCGCTTGATGCGCTCGCCGATGTGTTTCTCCGCGATAACGCGCTCAGCGGTTTCTGGATCTATCTGGGTTTTTTGTGTTTCCTCGCTTTTAACCGTCGCAAGCTCGCCCATCTATGCTCCCCGAGACCTCATCTGTGTAGGATGCGCCCGGCCGCAGAATGTTGTCCAGGTCAAAACAAGTTCCCGTGCCACTAAACCGTTCTTCCGCGAAAGCCGGCAAATATTCACCGGCAGGAAAGAATAATCCATCCCATCAACGTGAGCGCCACTTCAACTCGAGTACTGCTGTCGGGTGCATCCGGCATGTTAGGAACGGCCGTGCGCCAGGCGTTGGCTGCGCCCGGCTATGAAGTGTTGCAACTGGTTCGGCGCGATGCGGCTGGACCTGACCGGTCTGCGCCTAGCCAGTTTGCATCTGGTCAGTTGAAGTGGAATCCAAGGGCCTCGACACCCATTCGAGATACCGCCCCGCTCGAGGCGCTGGACGCGGCGATTCATTTATCTGGGGCCAGCGTGGCCGCGCATCGCTGGACGCCAGCCTACAAACGCGAGTTGTGGACGAGCCGTGTGGAATCGACGCGCAGGCTCGCCGCAGTGCTGGCGAGCCTGCGGCAGCCGCCGAAAACGCTGCTGGTGGCCTCCGCCGTCGGATTCTACGGAAACCGCGGCGATGAGATTCTCGATGAGAGCGCCAATCCCGGCAATGGATTTCTGGCCGATCTCTGCAACGAATGGGAGGCAGCGGCGCGGCCAGCCACGGAGGCTGGGATGCGAGTGGTGCATACCCGGTTTGGCGTTGTCCTCAGCCGCGGCAGCGGCGCGCTGGGGAAAATGCTGCCTCTGTTCCGGCTGGGACTGGGCGGGCGGCTCGGTTCAGGCCGTCAATGGATGAGCTGGATCAGCCTGGCCGATGCCGTAGCCGCAATTCTGTTTGCCATGGAAGCGCCCGCGCTGGCAGGCGCCGTGAACGTGACTGCCCCACAGCCGGTGACTAACGCAGAGTTCACGCGCGCCCTTGGCCGCGCCGTTCATCGGCCGGCTCTGTTGCCTGCGCCCACCTTCGCGCTTCGTCTGGCCCTGGGCGAAATGGCGGACGAAGCTCTGCTAGCCAGCGCTCGTGCGGTCCCAGCCAGGCTTACCGGCGCGAAGTTTCACTTCGCACACCCCACGTTGGAGGAAGCGCTGGCCGCTTTGCTTTGATTGCCATGGGAGCAGCGCGGTTTATGCTGAAGAGTCCGGCTGGCATCGTCTGGGCCGGCCGCTTGAGGACCTTACCCAATGACTGAAGAAAGCGTTCAAGCCGCGTCTGCTGAAGGCGCAGCTCCCGCCGCACCCGTGGCCACCATTGCAACGCTTGGCTCGCATGAAGGCCAGTCTGTCACGCTCCGCGGATGGCTCTATAACTTGCGCGAGAGCGGCAAACTGTTGTTCCCCATCTTTCGCGACGGCACCGGAACCGTGCAGGGCGTGGCCCACGTCAAAGGTGTTCCGGCCGAAGTGTTCAGCGCACTCAAAGGCCTCACGCAGGAGTCATCCGTTATCGTGACCGGCAAAGTGCGGGCGGACAAGCGCGCGCCGGGTGGGTTTGAGCTGGACGTTGAGAACGTTGAGGTCGTGCAGCGCGTTCCGGAAAGCGATCCTTACCCCATCACGCTGAAAGAGCATGGCGTGGACTTCCTGATGGAACACCGGCATTTGTGGGTGCGGTCTCCACGGCAGTCGGCCATCCTGCGCATCCGTGCGGAGATCATGCGTGCCGCGGCCGAGTACTTTGACCAGAACGGGTTCATTCGCACCGATCCGCCAATTTTGACGCCCGCCGCCTGCGAGGGAACTTCGACGCTCTTTCCGGTAGACTACTTCGGCGACCCGGCCTTTCTGACCCAATCCGGCCAGCTTTATATCGAGTCCACGGCGCTCGCTCTCGGCAAGGTCTACAGTTTCGGGCCAACCTTCCGTGCCGAAAAATCGAAAACCCGCCGCCATCTCACCGAGTTCTGGATGATCGAGCCCGAGGTGGCCTATTGCGACCTGGACGGCCTTCTGGAACTCGCCGAAAACTTCCTCTCGCACATTGTGCAGAGTGTGCTGGAAAATCGCGCGCCGGAACTGGCGGTGATTGGCCGCGACCGCGCCAAACTCGAAGCGATCATTCCCCCGTTCCCGCGCCTGCGCTATGACGATGCGGTCCAGATGCTCAACCAGGCGCACAAGGACGGCCACCTGGAAGCCCCGTTCGAATACGGCAACGACTTCGGCTCCCCGGATGAAACCTGGCTGAGCAGCCAGTTTGACCGCCCGGTGATGGTAAACCGCTATCCGGCCGACGTGAAAGCCTTTTACATGGAGCCCGACCCCAAGGACCCGCGTCTCGCGCTTTGCGTAGACGTACTGGCGCCTGAGGGCTACGGCGAAATCATCGGCGGCTCGCAGCGTGTGTCATCGTATGAATTGCTCAGCAGCCGCGTTGACGAGCACAAACTGCCGCGCGAAGCTTTCGAGTGGTACCTCGATCTGCGCCGCTACGGCTCCGTGCCCCACTCCGGCTTCGGCATGGGCATTGAGCGTGCCGTCGCCTGGATCTGCGGCTTGGACCACGTCCGCGAAACCATTCCCTTCGCGCGTACGCTGCACCGCATCTACCCATAAGTTGCACCGCATTTACCGATAAATTGCGCTTAGTTATCGGTCGATGCACTTAAAACGCATCCTATATCCACAGATGCTAAGATTTCGTCACGCTAGGAGCGCTCTGGTTCTCCTCCTAAGCACACACGAGAACGGCTCATCAACCCTTAGCCGTGAGGAACCTGCTATGCCCCCGTCACAAGTGTCCAGCCGCACCGGATCGGAACAACGCGGCTTACCCAATCTCGACGAGCAGCAGGCCAAAATCAAAGAACATGACGGACTTACGGCTGTCATTCAAGGGGACAAAAAACCAACCGTCCTTCTTGCGGATGGCGACGCCGATATGCGCGAGTCTGTGCAAAGACTGCTGCAAAAGCACTACCGGGTCATCGCCATTGCCAACGGACAGGAAGCGCTGGATGCCGTTCTGAGAGAAATCCCGGACCTGGTCTTAGCCGATATAACGATGCCTGTTCTGGACGGTCTCGGCCTTCTGACCGCGCTTCGTTCAAATCCGGCCACGCAAGTGATTCCCATCGTGCTGATGTCTGCCCGCGCAGGAGAAGAATCCCGCATCCAGGGTTTCCAGTCGGGCGCCGACGATTATTTGACCAAGCCTTTTACTCACCGGGAGTTACTTGCTCGCGTCGGCGCTCGCCTGGCGCTGTCGAAGCTCCGCAAAGAGCCAGTGGAACGCGAGCGCGATCAACGCCGCAAAGCGGAGATGGCCGAAGAGGAGTTGCGCATTTTGCAGCGCCTGGGGATGACGCTCTCCGCGGAACTGGACCTGAAGAAACTTGTGCAAGCGGTAACGGATGCGGGCCGGGAACTAAGCAAAGCCGAGTTTGGCGCTTTTTTTAACAACCTGATCGACAGTGACGGAGAGAAGTACCAGGTCCACACGCTTTCTGGAGCACCGTTGGAGGCGTTTGAGAAATTCGGGTTGCCGAGCAATACCTCTCTGTTCGGGCCCACTTTCAGAGGCGAATGCGCCATCCGCATCGACGATGTTTACGAGGACCCGCGATATGGCAAAAACGCTCCATTTTATGGCATGCCGCCCGGCCACTTGCCGGTGCGCAGTTATCTTGCCATCCCCGTAATTTCGCGTTCGGCCGAGGTGTTGGGCGGCCTGTTTTTTGGTCATCGTGAAGTCGGCGTGTTTACCGAACGGGCAGAGCGTTTGATAGAGGGTCTTGCTAGGCAAGCTGCCGTGGCTATCGATAACGCGCGGCTCTATGAACGGGCGCAGCGGGAAACCGAGGAGCGTAAAAGGGCGGAAGGAGCGAGCGTATTGCTGGCGGCTATCGTTCAATCCTCCGATGATGCAATCATCAGCAAAGATCTCAATGGAATGATCACTAGCTGGAATCGTGGCGCGGAACAGATATTTGGATATACGGCGGAAGAAGCGGTTGGCCAGCCGGTTACATTGTTGATGCCGCCCGAGCGGGTCAACGAGGAGCCTGAGATTTTGCGCAGAATTCGCTCCGGAGAGCGCATCGAACATTACGAAACCGTGCGCAGTCACCAAGACGGCACGCGGCTCGACATCTCTCTCTCGATTTCTCCGCTCTTTGACAATCAAGGCCAGGTCGTAGGCGCATCGAAAATTGCGCGCAATATCACCGACCGCAAACGTATGGAAGCGACATTGCTGAAAGCGCATGGACTGGGTGTGGCGGGACGCATGGCGGCATCCATCGCGCATGAGATCAATAATCCGCTCGAAGCTGTTACCAATCTGCTGTATCTCATGCGTTCGGATGTGAAGAGCGAAATCGGGATTAAGTATCTTGCAACGGCCGAAGCGGAGCTTGCGCGCGTAGCGCAGATCACCAGGAAGACGTTGGCCTATTACCGCGACACTTCAAAACCCGAGTCTCTTGATCTAAGCACGCTCATCACCGAGACGCTTTCCGTGTTCGTGAAGAAGATTGGCAACAAAGAGATCACCGTCGTGCGGACAGATCAGCTCTGTCTTGTCCACGGTTTCAAAGGGGACCTGTTGCAACTCTTTTCCAACCTGATTGCGAATGCAATCGACGCGGTTAGCCAGGGTGGAAGAATCGACATTTCAGTCAGCACGAGTGGAGAAGCCGCGGTAGTTGCCGTTCACGACAACGGGGCCGGAATTGCTCCAGATCACAAGTCAAAATTATTCGAGCCCTTCTTTACGACGAAAGAACAGCACATGGGAACAGGCCTTGGACTTTGGATTTCCCGTGAGATCGCCCGGAAACACGGCGCCGAGATTGCCGTGGAATCGAGCACCGATGCATCGAGTCACGGAACAACATTGACGGTCACGTTCTCTAACCGTGAGCCGGCCGGTGCGTGAAAGAATCCGCTTCGCGGCCGGTAGCACCACGGCCTGATCTTCATCGAGCGAAGCCTGCGCTCACACCTGCATCACTTCAGCTTCCTTCTTGCGCGAAAGCTCTTCCATGCGACGAATCTCTTCGTCAGTCATCTTCTGCACTTCTTCCAGAGCCCGCTTCTCTTCGTCTTCGCTGACCTTCTTTTCCTTGGCCAGTTTCTTCAACACATCATTGCCGTCGCGGCGGACGTTGCGGATAGCGGTGCGGTGCTCTTCAAGGATTTTGTTGAGGTGCTTGACCACGTCGCGGCGCCGCTCCTCGGTCATGGGCGGAACGGGCACGCGGATGACTTTGCCGTCGGTTTGAGGATTGAACCCCAGATCGGAAGTGCGCAGCGCCTTTTCGATCTCCTTCAGCGCCGATGGATCGTACGGCGAAATCAGAATCAGTTGCGCCTCGGGCGTGGACACCTGCGCCATCTGGCTGATGGGCGTCGGCGTGCCGTAGTAGTCCGCCTTCACCTGGTCGAGCATGTGAACGCTGGCGCGCCCGGTGCGCGTCGAGGCCAGGTTGGCCTGGAATGTGGCCACGGCCTGATCCATGCGCCGCTTCAGGTCACCGGAGAGATCTTTGAGCGCCGGAATACCGGCCATTGTCGAAACTGCCATGGTTCTCCTCGTTCCTTCCAAACAATATAGTAACGGAATTGACGGCGCGGGAAGGCCCTATGCTGTGAACGAGATCGCCTTAACAGACGGAGGCCGGAACCGCTACACCACGACTGCCAACCCCGTCGATGCCGCTTGCTCATGCGCGTGATAGCTGGAGCGGACCAGCGGCCCTGACTCGACATGCCGGAAGCCCATCTTCAGCGCCTCGGTCTTCAGCTCGGCAAATTCGCGCGGCGTGTAGAGTCGAGCCATGGGCAGATGATCGCGCGAGGGCCGCAGGTATTGCCCAATCGTCAAAATGTCGCAGTGAACCGCAGCGAGATCGCGAAAAACCTGTAGCAATTCGGAAGTCTCTTCACCCAGTCCCACCATCACGCCGGACTTGGTAATCCCCGCGGGGTTTAACTCCTTCGCATACCGCAGCAACTCCAGCGTGCGTTCATACCTCGCTCCGGAACGCACCACGCGATAAAGCCGCGGCACAGATTCCGTATTGTGGTTGAGCACTTCAGGCCGCGCCTCCACAACAATGCGGATGGCTTCCGGATTGCCTTGAAAATCCGGGATTAATACTTCCACGCGGCACCCCGGTGCCTGGCGGCGAATCTCGTCAATGACCATTGCAAATGCGCGCGCACCACCCACAAGATTGTCATCGCGATTGACACTGGTGATCACCGCATGTTGCAGGCCGAGCGTTGCCACGGCTTCCGCCACGCGCCGTGGCTCGTCGAAATCAATTGCCTCTGGCCGTCCCTTGGGCACCGCGCAAAATCCGCAGCGCCGCGTGCACAGATTGCCCAGCATCATGAAAGTCGCGGTCTTATGCTGCCAGCATTCGCCAATGTTGGGGCAGCGCGCGCTCTCGCACACCGTATGCAGGTTCAGCGACCGTGCCAGCCGCTTCAGGTCGTGGAAATTTTCGCCCACGGGGGCGCGCGCCTTGAGCCACTCAGGCTTGGGGGCGGGAATTCTTTGCGCCGGGGCAATCTGCACCAGTTCCATCTTGTTTTTCATTGTAGACGGAGCCGATTCGAGATCATCACTCCAATTGAGCCAGTACCGCTGCGATTTCCCGCGCTCACTTGACCGGAAGCAGGTCCAGCGCCCGCGCAATCTGCAGAGCCGAGCGCGCCGGAGTGCAATTGCTGGTGTCGATGGAAAGCTTTGGGGATGGCATATAACTTGCGTCGAAGCTGCCTTCCCGGTGCAGTTGTTCAAATAGCTCCACAGAGGTCAGCTTTTTATATTGAAACCTCGACAAGCTGCCCATGCGCCGTTTCAACTCGGGGATCGGGCTGGTCAGTTCAATAAATTCAACCTCGCCGCCCGCCGCGGCGACGGTAGTCAGCGTATCGGCGATGAAGGCCGGGCGCACCGTTGACTCCGGCGCGAAGGTGAAGATCATGCCGGGCAACTGGCTGCGGCAGGCCTGGTCAAAGACAGAGAGCCATATCTCTTCCCGCAGAGCCACAAACTCCGGGCTGCCGAATTCAAAAACAGAGAGCAGCAAATCGACAGCCAGGTGATTATGGAAGAGCTTGTAGCCGGTGATGGCCACAAGCTCCTGTGCGACGGTGAGTTTGCCAGTGGCCGGCATGCCATAGATGAAAATCAGCTTCATTGAATGGCCCTCCCTGCGACAGGTATTGTGGGAATCAGCCGCGCCTGACTGTGTAACTTCGGGGTCATGCAACTTCAGGATTTTTTAGCTTCCGGCGATTTTGTAACCTCAGGCACCGGCGTGGATGCGGGTTTGAGGTACTTATCCCACCACGCAAGCCAGCGCTCATAACGGTCGCGGATGTAACTGGGGCGCGTGAAGCCGTGAAACTGGTTGGGGTAGACGACTAACTCCGTAGGCCGTCCCAGCGAGCGTAGCGCCTCGTACATCTGCTCTCCACCCAGCAAGGGGACGTTCATGTCGGATGTGCCGCCCATGAAGAGCATGGGCGTGTGAATGCGCTTATCTACTTCAAGGAACGGATAACTCATCTTGAGATAGAGTTGCAGATTCTTCCACGGTGGCCCGAGCTCGTTATCATACTGAAGAATGTATTGGTCCACGCCGTAAAACGACATGGGCGCCGCAACTCCGGCGCCGCTGATCGCAGCTTTGAAGCGATCAGTGCTGGCGGTGGTGTAGTCAGTCAGAATCCCGCCATAACTCCAGCCGGTAACAGCTAACTTGTTGGGGTCGGCTACGCCCAGAGCAACTGCTTTGTCTACGCCGGCCAGCAGGTCCTGCACTTCTAGGTGGCCCCAGTCGGCGGCAATGGCTTTCGAGTAATCCCTGCCGCGTCCGGAGCTGCCGCGATAGTTCACGTTCAGTTCCGCATAGCCCTTGGTGGCCAACCATTGACGCAGAAAGTCGAAGGCGTGCTCATCCTGGCCATTGGGACCGCCGTGGATGAAGAGAATCGTTGGCGCCGGAGAGCCGGCTTTAAAGTCAGCGGGCCGCGTCAGCAGCCCGTGAACCTCGGTGCCATCCTTGCTCTTGAATTCGATGTCTTCGGTCGGCGCCAGGTTTAACTCAGCGATCAGCGCGTCATTATGCGTGGTGAGCTTGCGCAACGCGCCATTTTCAAAGGCATAGATTTCAGCAGGCTCGCTGTCGTTGGTGTAAAGCATGGCTGTATGGCCTGCCGCTTCATCCCACGCCGCGACAGCGCCCTGTTGCGCGAGCAAGCGCTTGTCGCCGCTTCCGGATAACTCCACCTCGGCCGGGTATTGATTGCGATCGTCGGCAACCAGATAACTCAAGTGTCCATCGGCCGAGTAAATGGGTGCATGCACGCCGCGATCGAGCTTCGCGGCGGGATAACTTACTTTGCCGTCTAATGTAACTACTGCGGGACGCGGTTGCGAGTATTCCAATAACTTGAGTTCAGCGCCCTGTGTGTACGCAATGGATTTGGAGTCAGGAGACCAGGCGAGATGGCCGCCGTCAGGGCCGATCCAGGTGGTGAGCTTGCGCGCGGCCGAACCGGGAGTGGGCGCAACGACAAAGACGTCTGTGTTGTTGGAGCGGTCCGGGTCGGGGTCCTGGTTGCTGACAAAGGCGATCCATGCGCCGTCGGGTGACCACGCTGCGTCTTCTTCCTCGACGTTCTTCCCCGTGGTCAGCTTCTCGGCTTTTTTCGTGGCCAGGTCGTAAAGATAGAGCGAGTCCCAGGCGTCGTCGCGTATGTAGCCCTGGACATCCTGCTTGAAGTGGTAGCGATCAATGACGATCGGCTTGGGCGCAGCAGGAGGTTTACCCTCCTCGGCGTCGGGCTCAGTCTTGGGATGGAGAGTGAGCAGAAGTTTTTTGGAATCGGGTGACCAGCTATAGCCCTCAATGTCCCGGTCGGTGATGGCGGTCAACTGCTCGGCTTCACCCCCACGGCGGTCGAGCACCCAGACCTGCGTACCCTTGGCCGGACCGGGCCGCGACGACAGAAAGCTGATGTAGCGCCCATCCGGGCTGAAGCGGGGTGAAGACGCGCCCTCTTTGCCAAAGGTGAGTTGCAGGTGCGCAGACCCATCCCATTTGACCATCCACAGATGTGTCTGGCCCTTGTCTTCCTTGGCGTCGACCTGGCTGACGGTATAGGCCACCCAGTCGCCCTCGGGCGAGACGACCGGAGCGCCCACGCGCTGGAAACGGGCCAGATCGTCGAGAGTGATGGCGCGCTTTTTGGGAGCATCGGCTGAGGCCAGGACCACGGACGCAACGGTGAGAGCGAGATAGAGCGAGAGACGAAAGGATGTTCGCAGCATGGGCAGAAGATTATCATTGCGCCGCTGCCCTGCAAATAATTTGTTCTTTTCCCCCTAGCGCAGCTTTTCGCGGACTTCGGGGCGAACCAGATAGAGGAAGAAGACCAGGTTGAGCAGGCCCTGCACCAGCGCCGCTCCCTGATGCTGGCTGGAGAATATCCACAGGTTATAAACCACCAGCAGGAACACGGCTGCCAATGCCAATGCCCAGGCCCAGCGGAACAGCATGAGCAGGCCGGCGCTGGCGGTGATGAAGCCGGCGGCAAAAACGAGGAACAAAGGCGGATAATGGTGTCCGCCGACCACGCCCAGAATGATGACTCCCGCAAGCGCAAACAGATAAAGGCTGATGGCGACCAGCCCAGGGAGCGGCAACAGGTCCGCAATCTGCGGCCGCGGTTGCGGATTGCCGTGTCCGCCAGGGCTGGGCTCATTGGAGCCAGATTTGCTGGGTCCGGATTCAGTGGATGCGGATTCGTTTTTCATAGCGTGTGCAGATACGCCAGCAGGTCGTTAAGCTGGTCGTCGGTGAGTTGCGTGGCAGGCATCATGTTGCGGCCGTGCAGAATGACAGACGTAAGCCGTTCGTCGGTCGGTGGTGCGCCGGAAGGCATGGACTTGACCTTGGTGATCGCCTGCAGGCCCGGCCCGTGCAGCGGTCGCGTCGTGGTGGGGTTATGGCATCTGGCGCAGTTTTGCCGAAACACAACAGCTCCTCTGCCTTCCTGAGCGGTCCAGAGCACTTCTGGCTTGGAGGCGGGCAGCGACCGGCAGCCGTAGACGGTCGTGCCACAGGCCACAAGAGCGATGGCAGCGGCGAGGGATGGTGTGCGCATCTGCTTTGATGATACAAGGCCCCACTCTCACGCCCCACTCGAACGCCTACTCTGACGCGGCAATCGCCTCTGCAATGCGGTCAATGGCCTGCACCTCAGCGTCGCTCCCCGGGCGGTGCCCATTAACCAGGATGGAAAAGGCCAGTGTCTTGCCGCTGGCCGCGGTAAGGTAGCCGCTCAGGGCGTCGGTCTCATCCAGAGTGCCGGTCTTGGCCCACAGGCGGCCCTTGAGCGGTGTGTTGCGGAACCGGTTGACCAATGTGCCGTCCACGCCGGCAATGGGAAGACTGTTGCGCCATGCAGCACCCCAGGGCTGTCGCGATGCGAAGCTGAGCAGTTGGGCGTAAGCGCGCGGGGCAATGCGGTCGTTGGGGCTCATGCCGGAGCCGTCGTAGAGGAAAAAGTCCGCATCGTTGACACCGGAGTCGACGAGAAACTGGCGCACCACGCGCGTGCCCTCGGCAAAGCTGCCGTCGGTGCCGAAAGTTTTGCCCAGCAGGCGAAGCAATAGCTCGGCGTGCAGGTTCTGGCTGATCTTGTTGGTCAGCGTGATGTCCTGGGCCAGGGGAATGGAGACGCGCGTGGCCAGCACGCGGCGATCCTGGAGCGGTGCAAAGATATTGTCCTGCTGCGAGGGGCTCAGGCGCAGCGGCTGGGCGCGTTCGTCGGCAAAATCCTTGGTCGCATCGGAGGACTTATGCAGGGCAATGGCCGAGCCGCTGACGGCGACACCGCGGGCCAGCAGCGCTTGCTTGAATGCCGCGGCCGTGAATTCAGCCGGGTCAGCGACGGCCAGGCCGGCGTGCAGGCCATTAGCCGGGATAGTACCCCAGGCGCGCACCAGCAGCGAGCCAGGGCGATGATCCAGCCCGGGGTGAGCAGCCTGACCGGCAGCAGCGGGAGTCATGGTGTTTTCCAGCGTGTAGTAGTCCACGTTAGGAACCCACTGGGCCACGGTGCTGCTCGGCGAAGCCGGATCGGCAGTGATGTTGAGGTCAATGGTGTTGTCCGCGAAGGTGAGCGCGGAGATAGGAGCGCCGTAGCTCCATTGCAGGTCGTCCCATCCCCAGGAGACGCCCCAAGGCTCATCGACATAGAAGCTGTCGTCGCCAATCACCGCGCCATCGACCGTGCGAACGCCGGACTGCTCAACCTGCTGAGCCAGCAAATCCAGGACGTCCATGTCCGCGGGCGGTTTTTGCGGCTCGGACGCTACGGCCGGAGCCGGCGCGGGGATTGCTGGAGCCGGTTGCGGCGCGCGGTAGGGATAACTGCGGCGGCTGAGCGTAGGGTCTCCGCTGCCGAGCAGGATGATGTCCCCATGAAGCACGCCCTGAGGATCAATGACGCCGCCGGCCACAACGTTGGTCGTAAAAGTAAGGCTCTGGACGGGCAGCAAGGCATAAGCGGCGGCAGTAGTGAGCAATTTGGCGTTCGATGCGGGAGTGAAGAGCTGGCCATCGTTAAAGCCATAGAGAATCTGGCCGTCGAGGGTCTTGACGCTGATACCGAACTGGGCGTGGCTGAGGGTTGGATCAGCGAGGATCACCCGAAGCCGGTCAGCGAGATCGTTTTTCGGTGGGACAGCAGGTTTGGTGTTGCGGCGGTGAGACTGAGGGTGCAGGCTGGCGGGCAGCAGAATTGCCGCGAGCAGAAACGCCAGAGGTCGCTGAAGGGAATTCATGCAGGGAGTTTAACAGGAGCAAACGGGGGCCAGCGTACCATTGTGGCAGGGCGTGTCTTTGCGGTCACGGTGGGCAGACTGTGAGCAGCCGCTGTGGGCTTGAACCGCGTGATTTGCGGCTTTGATCGAGGTCGAAGTGGAAGAAATCAAGAGGCTTGAATACACGCTGTCCGCCTGGAAGCTGCGCCGCCGCGTGGTCGAGCTGGGGCAGCGGACGTTGGTCATGGGCGTGGTGAACATTACGCCGGACTCGTTCAGTGACGGCGGCTCGTTCCTCGACCCTGAAGCCGCCGTGCGGCACGCGCTGGAAATGCTGGACGAAGGAGCCGATCTGCTCGATCTGGGCGCGGAAAGCACGCGGCCTGGGTCGCGGGTTGGTTTCCTTTTGAACGGAACAGACGCTGGCCCGGCCGTGAGCGCCGCGGAAGAACAGGCGCGCCTGCTCCCGGTGCTGGAAGGAATTCTGAAGGCGCGTCCGGAAGCGATCATTTCCGTCGACACATACAAGGCGGAGACAGCGCGCGCCGCCCTGACCGCGGGAGGGGAGATTGTCAACGATGTAAGCGGGTTCGGCTGGGATGAAGCCATGGCAGCCGTGTGCGCGGAAGCCGCGTGCGGCGTAGTGCTGGCGCATACACGCGGAAGACCTGCGGAATGGGCCGGACAGCCGCAGCTTGCGGCCGATGAGGTAATGGCGACGGTTCGTGCGGGTCTCGAAGCAAGCCTCAAAAAGGCGACGCTGGCAGGGGTTGCGGCGGAGTCGATTGTGCTCGACCCTGGATACGGGTTTGGCAAACGAGGCGTCGAGAACTTTGCCCTGCTGGCGCAGCAGGAGGAACTGCTTGCGCTGGGCCGGCCGCTGCTGGCTGGCGTGAGCCGCAAATCTTTCCTGGGGAAGGCGCTCGCGCCGCTCTATGAAGGCAAGACCGCGCCGGTTGAAGCGCGCGAGACGGCCAGCGTGGCGGCGATGGTGGCGGCCATCCTGCACGGGGCGGCTCTCGTGCGAGTACACCGGGTGCGGGCCGCGGTTGAGGCTGCGCTGGTGGCCGATGCGTTGGTGGAGCAGATTCGAGAGCACCGGCGAGTGCTGAATGTTTGCGGTGGTCCAATGTGAACAGCCCTTGGCTGAGTGAACTCCTAGGATTAAATCCAGTGTTGGAAGTCCAGTGTTGCCGCAAGCGTGCGTGACCGGATCGTGAGATTCACCGATCAAGCTTTGAGCAACACTCCCAGGAGGCTGCGCCCCGCCATGTCCGCGGATGAGATTCTGCAGGAAGCCCGGAAACTGCATACGGTGAGCGAGAGGCTTGGCATGCTGGCCCAGCGAGACCCGGCCGTGGCAGAGGGACTCACGATTCTCGCCAGGGCAGTACGCAATTCGGCCACGCTGCTGGAGGTTATGGTTGAGCTTAAGCTGACGCAGGAACAGGATGTGGAAAAGACAAGCAACTAAAGATCGGGATCGGTAGTCAAACAATACAGGTTAGATGTCAGGGGTCCTTCAAGATAAATCCTAGTTAGTGGATACCCGGCACAAGTTTCCGCTCTAAGATTTGCAGTTTTGGGTCAGGCGCTCCAGGCGCACAGTACAGCCTTACCAATCAAAAGCTCACAGAGGGAGTCTCGGAATGAAGCAGAAGAAGAGCCGGATAGAACTGGCACGGGAGATTATCGCGAATTTGCGGCGAGGGATGAACAGGCCCATGAAAAGCGAATCGCTGCGCAACGGCCAGACCGAAATAACGCCATTCCTACCCATGCCGATGCCTACGAGCCGTTCCAACAGATCAAGACCGCTCCAGACCTCTCACTCGCACTCCTAGCTTTTGGCTAAAGACTGAGCGCACTGCTCTCTACGCGTCTATGTGATGCGTTCAGTTAGATCGCCGCCG
Organism: Occallatibacter sp.; assembly: GCA_036489415.1. GTDB lineage: Bacteria > Acidobacteriota > Terriglobia > Terriglobales > Acidobacteriaceae > Telmatobacter. The sequence goes on from DASXFS010000045.1 coordinate 68,874, forward strand.
GATTCTCAAAACGGTTAGCAGAGAAGAATCTGACGTAAAGCGGTGGGGTGATTGAGTCTTCCCTAGCTGACACCCACTTTGTACCTGGGCCAAAGCGACCGCATCGCTTCGTGATCGATGACGGGCTCGGCGTCGCACTCGACTTCAATGACAGTGGCCGGCTGGTCGGGCGGCTGGATCGGCAAACCGGTCAGGCGCAGCGCGAATTCGTCTTGCGTAAGCTTGATTTGCTGGCCGGTCTTCAGGATGCGGGCGGCTTTGGCTTTGGCTTTCAGGCCGCCGATGGCGATGACGGCTTCCGGCTGGAAGAAGGTGAGCCAGTCGGCGGCGGGAGTGTGGCCAGGCCAGAATTGCTGGTGGATGTAAAGGGTGTTGCCGCGGCGGGTGTAGTTGGCGTTGGTGTTCCCGCCGAAAGAGCCGCGCTCAGTCTCATAGATGGCCTTGCCGTTGGTCTGGAGCCACTGGCCCACCGCTTCGAGAACGGTCACAGTCTCTTCCGGAATGGAGCCGTCGGGTTTGGGGCCGATGTTGAGCAGGTAATTGCCGCCTCCACGGGCGCAGTTGGCGAGGTTGGCGACGATGGTTTTGGGGGTCTTCCAGGCGTCGTCGAAGCGGTTGAAGCCCCAACTGTCATTGAGGGTCATGCAGGACTCCCAGGCGCGGCCGGCTTCGGCGGCCTGGATGTGCTGCTCGGGCGTTGAGAAGTCGCCTTCAAGGCCGTTGCGGTTGTTGACGATGATTTCGGGTTGCAGCTCGAAGACCATCTTGTTCATGCGTTCGGATTCCCACTCCTGGGCGGTGAGTGGCCAGTCCACGTCGTACCAGAGCACGTCGATTTTGCCGTAGTTGGTCATCAGCTCGCGGATCAGGCCGTGGGTGTATTCGACGAAGCGCTTGCGAGCGTCGAGGTCGGTTTTGCAGGTAGCGCCGTCGGGGTGGTGCCAATCCATGAGGGAGTAATAGAAGCCCACGCGGAGACCCTCGGCGCGGGCAGCGTCAACGAACTCGCGAACCAGGTCTCGGCCTGGACCTTGCTTGGGAGCGCAGTAGTCGGTGAGCTTGGTGTCCCAGTGGCAGAAGCCTTCATGGTGCTTGGTGGTCATGACCATGTACTTCTGGCCGGCGGCCTTGGCAAGCCTCGCCCAGTCACGTGCGGCGTTGGGCTTGGGCTTGAAGTTCTTGGCGAGGATCTCGTATTGGGGGATGGGAATGCCCTCCACCTCCTTAGCCCACTCATGCTGGCCGACGACGGAGTAAAGGCCCCAGTGGATGAACATGCCGAACCGGGCCTGATGCCACCAGGCCATGCGCTGGGCGCGTGTTGCGGCCTGCTGCGGGTCGTCGGGCTGGCTGGTCTGCGCGGCGGGCGAGGCGATGGCTTCAGGGGTTGCGGCGGTGAGAGCCAAGGCTCCCGCGGCGCCGATCTGCTTCAAAAACGAACGTCTCGAACTCTCGCTCCATTCCATAATGGATTCCCTCGTTTCGCTGGATTTGCCGCCGAGATTTCGCGCGGAATTCTGTCGAGGGAAATATAACAGGGGCGCCCTAGCGGAGGCGGCGAGCGCGCTGCCCCGAATCGGATGAGCTGCTCAAATCCGGATTAGCAGGTCGCGCCCAGCAGTTCCGGCTCAGCGGCTGTGGTGGAAGAGCCCACCGCCATGATGGCCGCCGCCAGAGGAGTGGCCGCGAGACATTTTCGGGGCTTTGGGAGCTTTGGGCATCTTGGAGGCTTTGTAGGAGACGTGTGAGGTCTCGCCGCCGTGGCCGCCGCCAAACATGCGAGATCCGCCGAAATGCTCCTGTTGGGCGTAGGACTGCGTGTAGCCGCGGCCGCCGGAGTAGGAGCGCTGATCCGCATACGAGCGCTGGGCATAAGCCCGCTGCGCGTAGTCGTTGCGTTGGTACGCCGCGGCCGGGACGCGCCAGGTCTGCTGCGGGTTGGCGTAGGGCCGCGCCGCGTAAGCCTGTTGCGAGTTCGAGTAAAAGCCGTTGCCGTAGCCGCCGGGCCGGGCATACGCCTGCGGACGCACAGGCTGAGGAAGCCGCTGCTGGGCACGGTTATAGCCGTAGTTTTCCGCCGTGCGCACGGGCGGCCGCGCAAAGGCTTGCGAGCCTGCCTGGTTGCCGAAGCGGTTGTAGCCCTGTTGCGGGCGAGGGTACCCGTTAGGAGTGCGGTTAATGCCGGCCCTTTGTGAGCCATAATAGCCGCCGTGGGCATTGCCCCAGTGAGCTACCGACGTGCTCTGCGAATAGTACGGCGACTGGTGGAAGAAGATGGACGAGGTAAGCCAGTTGAGCGCCCAGCCTGCCCAGCCGAACGGCGTGTGGCTGAAGGCGGAGAGAGCAATGCCCAGCCCGTAGCGCACCGCGCCTGAGCCGGCAAACGACTGCAACGCGCCGATGAGCGAAAAGCCGGGATAAGGCGAGACAGGCTGGCCATAGACGTCCCACGGGTTGTAGGCGGGCACGTAGACGACCTGGGGATTTGTAGGCGCGAGCTGAATGTAACCCTGGTTGGAGGACACAGCTTCCTGCGGCGTGCTCTGCAGGGTTCCGGCGTCCTCAGCGCGCTGACGCATCACCTGGATGGTCTGGAGAATGTCCTGCGGCTGGTTGTAGTAGGCGTTGCCCAGATCGGTGGTCCAGCTCAGGTCGCGATTCATCAGGTCCAGCACCTGGGGAAATGCGGTAAGGGCCTTGACGCTGGGGTCCCAGTTGGCCTGCGCGTCGGCTTCATAGGCAATCTGGTCAGGCGAGGCGTAACCCTGGGAGCGGAGCCAGTTGTCGGCTGCGACCACCTGGGCCGGATAAGTGGAGGCGGCCAGGATCTGCGCGATGAGGTTGTCGGGATAAAGGGCGATAGGCGCGACCAGTTGCTCAAGCTGCGCGGCGGCGAAGGGCTGTGTCGTCTGTTGCGGCTGCTGCGGAGCGTACTGCTGGTCGTACTGGCCGCCGAGGTCGGCTTGCTGGCCGGGGTCGGCGTAGGGCTGCTGGGAATACTGCTGATTATAGGGGTCCTGCTGCTGGGCATAAGCCGGCTGCTGGTTTTGCGGGTAGGGTGCGTAATTGGGGTTGGCCTGAACGTACTGAGGGTTCTGATATGGAGGATTTTGGGGCCAGGACTGTTGGGCTTGCAGCGTTTGCTGCGCGAAGAGTGCAAGCAGCGGAACGACGGCAAGGGCAACGAGGCGCGGATGCGATCGGGGTGCGAACTGGCGCAGCGCGATGGAAGACTCGGGTTTCATATCCCCTCACAGCGGCCTTGTGGTCGCACCTAAACAACTCTTGCCGGTCCACTTACGGGTCAGGATGCGCCGCGCATCTGGCGGCCGCACGGCGACCTGTGGTTCTAGCCTAGACACGGCACGGCGGGGTTAGTTGCGAAGAAATGTTGCTTGGGGCGCTTTTCGCCCGCGCTGGGTCGATGCCGGCACTGGCTTGTGGAACCGCAACCGAATGCGCCTCGCCAGTCTCCCGGCGTAGCGAACCCACTGAGGGTTTATCATCGAAAATGGAAAATGGAGCGGGCTGAGACAGGTCCGCCTCTTGAGCGAGCGCAGAAAATGCACGTCTTTTGGCTGCCCGCGCTCGGTTCAGGGGTTCAGGAATGACCAGTTTTTAAGTTGGAATAATTTTTGGGAACTCTTTACCAGAGACGGGACGGACGATGCGAGCGAAGACGGCGGTAGTGCTGGGTGCCCAGTGGGGCGATGAGGGCAAAGGGAAGATCGTGGACGTGCTGAGCCAGCGCTTTGCCGCGGTAGCGCGTTACGCGGGCGGGCATAACGCCGGGCACACGGTCATCATCGGCGGGCAGAAGTTTGTGCTGCAGCTGATTCCCTGCGGAGTGCTCAGGCCGGGGTGCAAGGGCGTTATCGGCAACGGGGTGGTGCTGGACCCGATTGCCTTCCTGAAAGAGGTCGAGAAGCTGCGCACGCTGGGCGTGGCCGTCGATGAGCAGCTTTTTGTGTCTAATCGGGCGCAGGTGATTTTGCCCTATCACCGCATGATCGAGTTGGCCGCGGAAAGCGCGCCGGGGCGGAAGAAGATTGGAACGACCAGCCGCGGCATTGGCCCAGCATACGAGGACAAGATGGCGCGCAGCGGCCTGCGGGTGGTCGATCTGCTCAGGCCTGCGTTGCTGAAAACGCACATTGAGGCGGCTTGCGCGGAGAAGAACGCGATTGTGCTGGCGCTGTTTGGCAACGGGACCGCGGCTCTGGACCCGGAGAAGATGTTTGACGAGTACGCGGCGGCGGCGGAGCAGGTGCGGCCATTTGTGGCCGATACGGGCCGTCTGCTGAACAAGATCCTGGCTGAGGGCGGCAGCGTGATGTTCGAGGGCGCGCAGGGAACAATGCTGGATATCGACCACGGAACCTATCCGTTTGTGACGTCTTCGTCGGCGACGGCAGGCGGCGCGGCGACGGGAACCGGCGTGGGACCGACGGCAATCGGCACCGTGATCTCGGTGACCAAGGCGTATGTGACGCGGGTAGGCGGCGGGCCGTTTCCCACCGAGGATAAGGGTGAGCGCGGTGAACTTCTCGGAATTCGCGGCAATGAGTTTGGCGCCGTCACTGGCCGGAAGCGCCGCTGCGGCTGGCTGGATATTCCGCTGCTTCGCTACTCCAATCAGGTAAACAGCGCGGAGTGGCTGGTGGTCACCAAGCTCGACGTGCTGGATACACTGGCCGAGATTCCGGTGTGCGTCGGATACGAAATTGGCGGTAAGGTGACCGATGAGATTCCAGCCGACGTGGATGGCCTGGAACGCATCAAACCGGTCTATACCACGCTGAAGGGATGGCAGGCGCCGACCGAGGGAATTACGGATTTTGAGAAACTGCCGCAGGCGGCAAAGGAGTATCTGCGCTTCCAGGAGCGGGAGAGCGGCGCGCGGATCGGGATGGTATCAACCGGGCCGGATCGGGACCAGACGATGGTATTGCCGGAGTTTGCCGCGGCCCTAAACAGCATTCACGGATAGATTTGAGTCGCTGATGGAGTGCGGCTTGCCGCCCGGGGCGAGAAAGAAACGAAATTCATGGTCAGTTTTATCGTTCGTCTCAGTTTCAATCAGGAAGATCGCGCCGACGTGGCGGAAACCCTGCGCGTGCTTGCCGCTGCTTCGCGCCAGGAGCCGGGCTGCGTGAGTTATATTCCGCACCAGTTGGAAGACGACCCGGATACTGTGCTGATCTATGAGCAGTATGTGGATCAGAAGGCACTGGCCGCGCACCGGGAGACAGACCACTTCAAGAAGCACGCCGTGGGTGGGCTCTACCAGAAAATGCGGGAGCGGAGCGTGGAGAACCTGCTCGCTCTCGTTTGAGGTGCAGTCCCAGTCCAACGGGCGATGAGGCAGCACATGGGCCGAGCGGCGGCAATTTCGAGCCTGCGTGATCCCGCGATGGGCGCGGGCCACTCAAGATGCATTTCAAGATGCATTGACCCGCGCGGCGGTTCCAGACTACTATCCGATACGCGAATGCCCGCTTCCACGATCCACCCCTCTATTCAAAAACGGCCCGCGAGGCCGGCGCCGTTCCTCGCGGCGGTGCTTCTGCTGTCCGTGTGCATGGGCCCGGTTGCGCTTCATGCGGGAATGCCCAGGGCGCAGAAGCACGAGAGCCGGCACGAGATCGATCAGCTTGAGGAAACCTGGCGCCAGGCCGTGCTGAAGTCGAACACCGCGGTGATGGATGGCCTGCTGGCAGACGACTACATGGCGATTACCGCCTCCGGCACGCTGCAGACCAAGGATCAGGCGCTGGCCAGCCTGCGCGCGGGACACGTCCATTTCACAACGCTCGACATTACAGACCGCAAGGTGCGTTTCTACGGGTCCACCGCGTTGGTGACATCCGTTGCCGAAGTGCAGGGCACCACCGGCGACGGAGGAATCTCTGGCAGCTATCGTTACACCCGCGTTTATGTGCGGAATGCGCAAGGAGCATGGAAGATTGTCAGCTTCGAAGTAAGCAAAATACGCGAGCCCGGCGAACACAACGAACACAAATAGAGAGTGCATTCCGCGAATGAGAGCGGTGGTCTACAGGTTGACCCCGCACCACATTACCGTGGGCTCATAAATCGGTTACTTAGGAACAGCGCGGTTGCGCAATGCAATGAGATGCGCGACTTTGGTTCTGCTATAAACATCGTGTGGCTGCTGTGTTTGGATTCCCTCTTAGACGATAGGAACAGGAAAACTAGCCGGACGTTTTGTTCCGTGCAGCTTTCATTTGTCATCCTTTTCATTTGTCATCCAAGGTTATCCAGATTCCAAGTTCGCGGATTGCAGTTGCGCATCGGCACAATTACGGTGAACGTGTCGAAAGCTGCTGCTGAGTTTATGGGACGAGAGGTTGAGCGCATGAAATCCGCGCAATTGAGGACCCTGAAGGCGATCTCACTGGCCTTGATTTTGCCTGGCTTGGCGGGACTAATCGTCTCTGCAATGTTTTCGGTGCATTATCTGGACACGATGCCCAGGTGGCCCTCGCCGGATGAGCTGCGCACGGTCCCCAGGAACATCCACGGCATTGTGGTTTACCAGACCCCGGCGGAGAACACGAAGCTCAACCTGATGGAGTTCTCGTCCGTGGGAGTGTTTGTGGCCGGCCTTGGTTTGGGGCTGCTGTACCTGGAAAAGTGGGGCGCCCGCCAAACGCGCGCCGCCGAGGAAGACGACCGGCTGACGGAAAACTACGGATAGACCGGAGTTCTCCGTGGTTTGCGCAGACGCCGCGCGAACACGAGCCGCGTGCTGCAAACTCCGTGCCGCTGCAAGCCGCTTGCTGAGGATCAGTCAAACCCCAATCTCAACCTCTGATTGCCAACCCCTCATTGCCCGGTCTTCTACAATGGACCGATGCCGGAGCTGCCCGAGGTGGAGACGATTGCGCGTGGGGTGAATGCGCGCGTGCGCGGCGACCAGATTGTCGAAGCGTGGTTCAGCGGGCATCGGGAACCCTTCAAGACGCTGCCCGCGCAGCAGGCCAAGGGGCTTGAAGGGCGCGTGATTCTCGAAGTACATCGCACCGGAAAACACATCGTCTGCGAGCTGGGCAGTGCGCGCGGTGGACCCTTGGATGAAAGTGCTGTGCGGCCAGAAGCTCAATGGATTGTCCACCTCGGCATGACCGGGCGGCTGCTGGTGACCACGCCTACCGGCCCCGTCGCCGATCACACCCATGCACGGCTGCGCCTGAAGAGCGGGCGCGAGATTCGCTTCGTGGACCCCCGCCGTTTTGGGCGGCTCGAACTGCGCGACCTGGGGCGGACTGCGGGATTCCTGGGCGCGGGCAAAGAGCCGCTGACTATTGAAGCGGAGGAGTTTGCCGGGCTGTTTCGAGGGCGGAAACTGGCCATCAAGGCGGCGCTGCTGAACCAGACCCTGCTGACCGGGGTGGGGAACATTTATGCCGACGAGAGCCTGTTTCGTGCCGGCATCCGGCCGCGGCGTCGGGCGGGGCGGCTGACCAGAGCAGAGCTGGAGCGGTTGCGCCTGGGTTTGCGCGCGGTGCTGGAGCACGCCATCCGCCTGGGTGGGTCATCCGTATCGGATTACGTGGACGCGGATGGGGTGCGCGGGTTCTTTCAACTGGAGCATTGCGTCTATCTGCGGACAGGGCAGCCGTGCCGGCTTTGCGGGACGGTGATCGAGCGAATCGTAGTCGCTGGGCGCGGTACTCACTATTGCCCACAATGCCAGCGCTAGCACATCTATTGTTTTTGGGATTATTTGTTCCGGTTGAATTCCAGAATACAGACTGCTGCGGTAGCTTACAATTTGCAAGCTATTGAAAACAAAAAGCGATAAAAACGGCCTGCGAATTGCTACAGTAAGAGTACCAGTGATGTACCGGCTGCTGGAGAAATTCCGGCCAGTCCAAATAACAGCAGGACCCGGCAAGAGCCACCGCCAAAGTAGCGGCCCCTCAAAGGGGAAACCGGCCGGAAGAGCCTGTAGAAGGTGCAGTGGATATAACCACCGCCCTCAATCGATTTGGGAGGCCAGAGACCAGCGCAGGACGCCGAAACGCCACTCCACTGGGAGTGGCGTTTCGTTTGTTCGAAGTCACTCTGAGCTAAAGGTTAAAGATTAGGACCGGGTGGATGCCGCAATGTCCACTTGCCAGCGGGCGCGCTTGCCTGTAGTATCGGACTTGCCTATCAAGCGGCTGACGCGAGCCACCCCAACCGGGCAGAGCGCGCTCGCCGCCGAGCAAGGAAGTTTCGCCGCACATTTGATTCCTTTCATCAGGCGCACGCGGCGGAAACTCCCATAGGAAGGGCATTACCAGAGGAAAGCAACTGCCGCACCGAATCGATCCAGAGACCCGGAGGGAAAAACTCTCGCGGTGTTCCTGTGTGAGGGTTGGCAAGGCAGCAGTAGGCCATTCTTCCGGGGATCGTGGCTGATTGCATGGAGCGCTGCTCCGGTGCAGTTCGCCGAATGTCTCCAAGTGACCAGATCGCGGGCCGAGGGGTTCCCCGTTCCTACGGGTACAGGCGGCCGGCAAAGGGAGTTCAGCAGCGGGACCAATGCGGCTGAGCGCAGAACGCAATGCACCAGACAGCACATTGCCAGGAAGTACACGCATGACGACAGATTCGACGCAGCCCCAGACAGAACTGGGGCCAGCCCCGGCTAATGGCCAGGTGCAGTCGCAAGGGCATCGGCGCCGCAGGCGCCGCCGCAAGAATAAAAGCAGCCAACAGAACGCGCCGCAGGGCCAGACCCAGCCTCAATCCCAGGCGCCGCTCCAGCCGCAGCCCGTCGCGCAGGCCGCGACTCCTCCGCCGAAGTCGATTCACCAGGGGCATCAAAGCCAAAACCAGGGCCAGGGGCGGAAGAAGAAGAAGTTCTTCCAAAAGGGTTCGAGCGGCAGCTCGCAGCCGGGCAACAATGGCTCCACGCACCAGCCGGGGAATACTGTGGGCGGCTCGCAGGGCAAGCGCAAGAGCAAGCAGAGAGGGCCGCGGGAGTTTGTGGGCCCCATGGACCACAGCTACCGCGCCGTGAACGGCAACGTGGCGGACGGTCCCCCCTCGACCATTCAAATCACCAGCAACAACGGCCACGGCGGCGGCTACTACCAAGAGAACTATTCCCAGGCAGCGGCAGTTGTGGTGCGGGAAGACGTGCCGACGCGCATCTTCTGCTTCATTGAGGATCTGTTCTTTCAGGCCAAAATTATCGAGACGTCAAGGAAGTTGGGCGTGAAGGTGGAGTTCCTGAAAGGCGACAAGGAATCCATCGCCAAGCTGACGGACGCGGCGGAAGCCGACCGGCCAACGCTGCTGGTGTTTGACCTGAACAACCTGAACGCCAAGCCGTTGACGCTGATTCCAAAATTCAAGGCGAAGCTGAAAAAGGCCACATCGATCATCGGCTTCCTGAATCATCTGCAAGGCGACCTGAAAATGAAGGCCGTGGAGGCGGGGTGCGATACGGTCATGCCGCGCTCAGCATTCTCGCAGAGCCTGCCGAATCTGCTCAGACGCTACGGCTTGGAAGAAGAAGAAGAGAATTACCCGCAGCCGGTGTAAGCGAGGCTGCGAGGAGCATAAATAAACAAAGGCAACCGCCGCGGCGGTTGCCCTTTGTTTTGGTGCGGAGTCGCACAGCATCGCCGAGCCTATCCGGGCGGCCACGTCATCGATCGGCCGCCAAGCAGGTGAAGGTGAAGATGATCGACCGTCTGGCCGCCGTCTTCGCCCGTGTTCACCACCACGCGATAGCCATTGGCGAGTCCCTTGGCGTGCGCAATCTCCGCGGCCGCCCAATGCAGATGGCCGAGAATCGCGCGCTTGCTTTCATCGGCATCCTGCATGGAGACAATGTGCTCGCGCGGCACAATCAGCACATGCACCGGCGCCTGCGGATGAAGGTCGGCAAAGGCATACACCTGATCATCCTGAAAGACGGCCGTAGATGGAATTTGGCCTTCAACGATCTTGCAAAATATGCAGTTCATGGCGACCCCAGTGTATCCTGAGCCGGCGCTTCGCAAAAAAGAAAAAAGGGCGCATTCTGGATTGGTCTTGGCGGACCAGCGCTCTTCAAAAGACAATCCAAATCGAAAAATTCAGCTTTTCTTCTTGACATAATGTATTAGTCTTATAGTACATTAAATGCGTGATGAGCTCGCGGACCAAATTGAACGGATTTCAATTCCTGCTGGACCTGCACAGCGGCATGCCGGTCTATCGGCAGATCATGGACCAGGTGCGGGGCGGAGTCGCCGTCGGCTCGCTGACAGCGGGAGATCAACTTCCCACGGTGCGCCAGCTCGCCGTGGACCTGGAAATCAACCCGAATACCGTGGTACGCGCTTATCGCGAGCTGGAACTGGGCGGACTGCTGGAGACGCATCAGGGTACTGGCACGTTCATCAGCACGCAGAAGATGAAGCGGGCCGACGCGCAGCGCGAAAAGCAATTGGCGCAGATTGTGGGTGATTGTGTCTCGCGCGCCGGGGCCGCGGGTTTCACGGTGGATGAACTGATCGAAGAGTTGCGCGGACTGGTTTTAGAGCCGGCACGGAGGAGATGAACCATGAGAACGAAAATGGATTTTGCTGGGTTCAACAGAGTTGCAGTAACAGCGTTTATCCTTTGCTTCGCTGCGGGGTTTGCGGCGGAGGCGTTGCTCAAAAACCCCTGGCCGCGAGTTGTAGGATTCTTCATCGGTTTCTACCTGTTGTTCGCGATCAAAGTTGTGCAGCAATGGGAAAAGGTGGCGCTGTTGCGCCTTGGCCGGTATGTTGGGTTGCGCGGACCGGGGTGGTTTCACGTGGTTCCGGTGTTCGAGACCATCAGTCACTACATTGACCAGCGGGTGCGGGTACACAGTGTAACGGCGGAGTCGACGCTGACGCGGGATACGGTTCCGGTGAACGTGGACGCGATCGTGTTCTGGATGGTGTGGAATGCCGAGAAATCGATTCTTGAAGTGGAGAACTTTATTGAGGCGGTGAACATGAGCGCGCAGACAGCGCTCAGAGAGTCGATTGGGCGGCACGAGCTGGCTCAGATGATTACCGAGCGCGAAGGGATGGGGCACGAGTTGCAGCGAATTCTGGATGAAAAGACCAATCCGTGGGGCATTACCGTGCAGTCTGTGGAGATTCGCGATGTGCGGATTCCGCAGAGCCTGGAAGACGCCATGTCGCAGCAGGCGCAGGCAGAGCGCGAACGCCAGGCGCGCGTGATTCTGGGCGCTGCGGAGGTGCAGGTGTCAGAACAGTTCGCCGAGGCCTCGCGGGTCTACAACGACAATCCCGGCGCTCTGCATCTGCGCGCCATGAACATGCTCTACGAAGCAATCAAGGAGAGAGGTTCGATGGTGATTGTGCCGTCGTCGGCCGTGGAGACGATGGGTCTGGGTGGAACGCTGGCGACGGCGGCTCTTGGAAAACAGCAAGGGTAAAGAATCCGGAGAGGAGCGAGGCATGAAAAGCAGATTCGTTTTGGTATGCGTGGCAATGGGGATGTTGGCGATGGTTGGTCTGCCGCAGAGTAGCTGGGCCAGCGAAACGGCCACCAACACGACCCCAAATATGGATCCGGTCGTGGGCATATGGCGGTGCGAGATGGATGGATTGCCGGCGGTCACGCTCACGGTGACGGATGAAGGCGGCAGCTTGACGGGGGCCATTCTGTTCTATCTGCATCGCCGCGAAGCGGGGCAGCCGGTAACGGCGACGCCGGGAGTTCCGGAGCCGCTGTTCAACCCCAGGTTCGATGGCAAGACGTTGACGTTTCAGGTGAGCCACCGGCGCGCGCATCCGCCCGCGTCGCTTCAGGATGCGCCGGTGACCTTTGAGTTGAAGCTGGACGGTCCAGACAAAGCCGAATTTGCAAACGACACCGAGAAGGATCCGAATGCGCCCAGGTTTGTACTAGTGAAGAGCGCATATTAGCTGGTGTGGTCGACGATGATCTTCCAGCCCTGGGGTCCTTTGCGCCATACGAGAGAAAAGATGCCGTCGTCCTTTTTAGCTTCGCCGTGGGCAGCGCGTTCGAGGTGGAAGTTGCCGGTGACCACGGCGTACTCAACCTTGCCGCAGGAGCTGGGCAGCAATCGGACTTCCAGGTTGCTGAACGTGAGCTTGCCCATCTGCGCGGGGGTTGTGTAGGCTTGGGAGTAGCGCTCGAGGATGGGCCGGTATCCTTTGCGGAGTGTGGCGCCAATGAAGGTGGTATCAGGGGAGTTTTCGTAGATCTGCATGAAGGCCGGAATGTCGGCGCGGTTCCAGGCCTTGGCCTGCGAGGCAATAGCGGAACGGATAGCTGCTTCGTCCGCTCCTTGCGGTGGGGCAGACGTTGCGCGCGCCGCCTGGGTGAATGGGACGGCGCAGAGCAAAAGCAGAACCAGAGTGGCGGCGACACGCTTCATCGGAGTTCCTCTCGATCGGAAATCAACTGGGATCAGCTTACAACGGCGGCATGACAGCTGCTGCTTCTCTTCCCTTTCGCACCATTCCCGCGTGCGCCAAGAGACCTGACCGTTAGAGAAAAACCAACTCCATGTCGCAACCGCAAAAAAAACAACACAAGTGATTATCCCTGCGCGTAAAATGGCCCGTCGGCTGGAGCGTGGCCTGGTGGCGAGGACTGGAATCCGTTTAGGGTTCCTTGTCGCTTCGCAGACTGAGCCGGGAAGGGCAAATGAGAAGCTGAAGATCATGACCTGGACGAACCTCTTGATTGTGATTGCCTTGTCGACAATTCTTCTGCTGGTGAAGCGCCGCGGGCAGCTTTCAGCGAAGACCGCGGGAGAATATTTGCGCAACGGAGCGGTGGTAATCGACGTGCGCAGCGCGGGAGAATACACCGCCGGGCATTTACCGCAGGCCACAAATATTCCGCTCAGCGAGATTGAAGCGGTCATCGGGCGCAAGGTGACAGACAAGAGCCAGGTGCTTCTGCTGCATTGCCAGAACGGTGTGCGCAGCGCCGAGGCGCGCAAGAAGCTGAAGGCGCTGGGGTATGCGCATGCGTTCAATTTAGGCTCGTATGCCAGGGCCGCCCAGATATTGGGTGCCAGATTAGGTTAGGGGCTCGGGCTGCTGATCTTCCGCGGTTTGAGATGTGATTCACCCTAACCGGACTTCCGTTCTATCGTCAAATAGGGTTACGTTTAGGTAGGCCGGATTGCGATGCCGCTCTCGAATGGCGACGCGCTGCAGGTAGTGAAAATGACGAGGGATGCGGGTTGAGCTGAGGAAGATTGCTTCACCCGGCCCCGGAAAGGTTGTCTCGCGATTAAAAATAATCCGTCATTTTCTAAGGTGAAACAAAGAGGCAGGTCGCGCGTGAATCTGCATCTTTTGGGTAGCTCGAGCGTCCATTAAGTGTGTTTAGCGGGCCATTTTGTTCGTACTTAGGCCTGATTCGCGTCGATCGTCTACCATAGTATTCAACCGCATGTTAAACCGGTCCCACAGCGGCTTCTGCCGTGGGGTTCGGAACCTGGTGAGCCGGTGAAAGCCGACCAGGGTTCTCGTAGACCACTTGTCAGCGGACAAGGGACGGGCAACCCGGCTCAGGAGCGAGAACCAGCCCTATGATGTGGATTGTCCGGCTTGCGCTGCGGCGGCCTTACACCTTTGCCGTCTTCGCGTTTTTGATTCTGCTGCTCGGCGCCTTCAGCATTACATCGATGCCGACAGACATCTTTCCGAATATCGACATCCCCATCGTCACGGTGGTTTGGAACTTCACGGGCCTGTCGGCGCAGGAGATGTCCACCCGTATCGTCTACAACAGCGAACGGGGCTTGACCACCACGGTCAACGACATTGATCACATCGAGTCGCAGTCGCTGAACGGAATTGGCGTCATCAAGATATTCTTCCAGCCGCACGTCAACGTGGGCGAGGCTGTTTCGCAGGTGTCGGCCATCTGCCAGGTGCAATTGCGCAGCCTTCCGCCGGGCTCGACACCGCCATTCATCATCCAATACAACGCTTCGAGCGTACCGGTGTTGCAGTTGGGGCTGTCGGGCCAGGGGTTGGACGAACAGCAGTTGAATGATCTGGGACAGAGCTTCATCCGGACGCAACTGGCAACTGTCGAAGGCGCGCAGACACCGTACCCCTACGGCGGCAAGCAGCGCGAGATCGTGGTCGACCTGGACCTGCACGCGCTGCAGGCCAAGGGTCTTTCGCCGGTGGATGTGGTGAACGCCATCAACGCGCAGAACATCATTGCGCCTTCCGGCACCATGAAGATCGACCAGTTCGAATATGAGGTCGAAACCAACTCCGCGCCCACGGCAGTGAACGACCTGAATGACCTGCCCATCAAGGCGGTAAACGGTGCAATGATCTACATCCGCGATGTGGCGCATGTGCGTGATGGCAATCCGCCCCAAACCAACATCGTGCGCGTGAACGGCAACCGCGGCGTGCTGATGAATGTGCTCAAAACTGGAAAGGCCTCTACGCTGGACATCATCAAGGGTGTCCAGAATGTGCTGGCTAATCTCAAGGGCCAATTGCCGCCGGAGTTGAAGATCAGCGCGGTCTCCGACCAATCGATCTTTGTGCGTGGAGCCATCAGCGGCGTGGTGCGCGAAGCGCTGATTGCCGCCTGCCTTACGGCCATCATGATCCTGGTGTTTCTGGGCAGCTTCCGCTCGACCGTGATTATCGCAGTCTCGATCCCGCTGTCGATTCTGTGCTCGCTGATCATGCTCTACGCGCTGGGCGAGACGGTCAACATCATGACGCTGGGCGGCCTAGCGCTGGCCGTGGGCATCCTCGTCGACGACGCCACGGTGGAGATTGAAAATATCAATCGCAACCTGGAGTCAGGCAAGGAAATTGAGCAGGCGATTCTGGATGGCGCAGCGCAAATTGCCACTCCCGCGCTGGTTTCAACATTATCCATCTGCATCGTATTCGTACCCATGTTCTTTCTGAGCGGCGTGGCGCGCTACTTATTTGTCCCCATGGCGGAGGCGGTGGTATTCGCCATGCTGGCCAGTTATCTGTTGAGCCGCACGGTCGTGCCCACCATGGCCAAGTATCTGCTCAAGGAGCACGATGACGCGGAAGTGGAAAAGAAGCGCCGTAGCCGCAATCCCCTGGTGCAATTTCAACTGGGTTTTGAGAAGAGCTTTACAAAAATGCGCCTGGGCTATCTCCGTGTGCTCACGCTGTGCGTGGAACACGCGGTTTTATTTCTGGTTCTCTTCATGGTTTTTTCGGTTGGCTCCGTTGCGTTGCTTACGCCCCCCCTGGGGCAGGATTTCTTTCCTTCTGTCGATGCTGGCCAGTTCAAGATTCACGTGCGCGCGCGAACCGGGACCCGCATTGAGGAGACCGCCGCGCTCTGCGATCACATCGATCAAACCATTCGCGAACAGATTCCAGCCAAAGAACTGGTCACAATTCTCGATAATATTGGGCTGCCCTACTCTGGTTTGAACCTCTCGTATTCGACTTCAGCGCCCATCGGGCCGTCAGACGCGGACATCCAGGTGCAATTGACTGAGGATCACCATCCCACGGCGGATTACGTGGAAAAGCTGCGTGCGGTGTTGAACCACCAATATCCGGGCGTGACGTTCTATGTGTTGCCCGTGGACATTGTGACGCAGATTCTAAACTTCGGTTTGTCGGCGCCGATCGACATCCAGATTGTCGGACCCGATCTCTACGGCGACAGAGAACTGGCGGAGATGATGCTGAATGAGGTGCGCTATGTTCCGGGCGCCGCGGATGCGCGTATTCAGCAGCCCTTCGACTACCCGAACATGACAGTGGATGTAGACCGGACGCGCGCTCAGGACATTGGTTTGACGCAGGCTAACGTGGCACAGAGCGTGCTGGTATCTCTCAGCGGCAGCTTCCAGACGACGCCCAACTTCTTTCTGGACCCCAAGAGCGGCGTGACATACAACGTGGCCATTCAGGCTCCGCAGTATCGGCTGGATTCGCTGGCGGCGCTCAAGAGCCTGCCGGTTACCGGATCGGCGCTGGCCGCGCAGCAGGCCGCCGGCGCGGAATCGGCGAGTGCGGCGCAGACGGCAGCCCCCGGGATTCCCCCGCCAGTGAATGTGCTAGGCAACGTGGCGACGATTGTACCGGGAAGCGAACTGGGCACCGTGAGCCACTACAACATACAACCGGTGCTAGATATTTATGCCAACGTAGACGGCACTGATCTGGGCACGGTGACGCGGGCGATGCAGCAGATTATCGATCGTCATCAGAAGGATTTGCCGCGCGGCTCGCACTTCATTCTGCGCGGGCAGAGCGAGACGATGCGGAAATCCTACGTCGGCCTTCTGGGCGGTCTCGCGTTCTCCATCCTGCTGGTGTACCTGCTCATCGTGGTCAACTTCCAGTCCTGGCTTGATCCGTTCCTGATTATCGCGGCGCTGCCCGCAGCCCTGGCGGGCATTGCCTGGTTCCTGTTCGTCACGCACACGCGGCTGAGCGTCCCGGCCTTGACCGGCGCCATCATGTGTATGGGTGTGGCCACATCGAACTCCATTCTGGTGGTGACGTTTGCGCGGGAGCAGTTGGAAGTCTTGGTGGGCGATGCGCGGCGGGCCGCGCTGAACGCTGGCTTCGTTCGTTTGCGGCCAGTGGTGATGACCGCGCTGGCCATGATCATCGGCATGATTCCCATGTCGCTGGGCCTCGGCGACGGCGGCGAACAAAATGCGCCGCTAGGCCGTGCGGTGATTGGCGGACTGATGCTGGCCACTGTAGCCACGCTGTTTTTTGTTCCCGTATTCTTTTCTGTCGTCCACACTTGGCTGGAAAGCCGGCGGAAGACGGCGCATGGCGCGGCACGTGCCGGAACTATCGATGAGTTTGACCAGCTTGCGGAGTAGCTTTTCACTATGACTAACGAAACCAAACCGAACACGCAGGGAGCCCCGCAAGGGGCGCACGAGAACGGTCACGACAGTGAGACCGCCCCGGAGCAGAAGCCGATTTCCGGCGGCACAGCGATTGTCGGCCTGGTGATTTTGCTGTTAGTGGCCGCGGTCCTTGCCGGCTGGGGACTATGGAGTCGCAGGAATGCCAACGCCGTGCTCGCCCAGCGCACCACAGATCTGGCCGCGCCGTCGGTGATTGCCGCGATTCCTAAACAGGGATCACCGGTAGACAGCTTTGTGCTGCCCGGCAACGTAACCGCATACACCGATTCGCCCATCTACGCGCGGACTTCAGGCTATCTGACCAAGTGGTATTTCGATATTGGCGCCCATGTGAAGCAGGGCGCGCTGCTCGCGGAGATTGCCAGCCCTGAAGTCGATCAGCAACTAGCGCAGGCCGAGGCCGATCTGACCACCGCTCAAGCAAGCGCTGGCAACGCCAAGATTCAGGCAGACCGCTACGCGGGGCTGGTAAAGTCTGACGCCGTGTCGCACCAGGACACCGAAACGTTCGTCACTCAGGCCGCAACCACTTCTTCGGCGGTCAAGTCCGCGCAGGCCAATGTGCAGCGGCTGAAGGAATTGCAATCGTTTGAAAAAGTGTATGCGCCCTTCGACGGCGTCGTCACAGCGCGTGCCGTCGATACCGGGCAACTGATCGACGCGGGCGCAGCCAAGGAACTATTTCATCTGCAGGCGCTTCAAACGCTGCGCGTGTATGCGAACCTTCCGCAGATATATTCCGGGAATGTGAAGCGCGGAGAGAAGATCGATCTGACGTTCGCCGAGTACGCCGGAAAGACCTTCCAGGGAACCCTGGTGCGCACCGCCGACGCCATCGATCCGGTCAGCCGCACGCTGCTGGTGGAGATCGACGTGAACAACCGCGACGGCGAGCTGCTGCCTGGTTCGCTGGCCCAGGTTCATTTCAAGACTCCCGCGGCGGGGCCGACATTCATTGTGCCCGCTGGGGCGGTGATCTTCCGAAAGGAAGGATTGCGGCTTGGAACAGTAGTGGATGGAGACAAAGCGCACCTGGTTCCGGTAGTAATCGGTGAAGACGATGGAGCCACCGTGCAGATTGTGAGTGGCCTGAATGCCGGAGACAAGGTGATTCAGGATCCGCCCGACTCGCTGATTGAGGGTGAGAAACTCTATGTGGAGCAACCCGGCGGCCAGGCCGACACGGGAGGCAAGTAGCGATGCGGGCTGGCGAGAATTTGAAAGGGTGGGTGCCCATTGGCTTTGCCGCGCTATTTGGACTCGGGCTGCTGGCCGGGTGCAAGCCTGTGGGGCCGAACTACAGTCGCCCCACTTACACCGCGCCTCCAGCCTATAAGGAAACTGGAGCCTCTGCTGTGCAAACGCCGCTGGCGCCGCCGCCCAATCCGGCCGGAGGCGGTTGGCGGTCGGCAACGCCGTCCGACGGATTGCTCAAAGGCAAATGGTGGGAGATTTACCAGGACCCGCAACTGAATCAGCTTGAGGAACGGATCGCTACGTCGAATCCTGGGCTGCGCCAGGCGTTGGAGACATATCTTGCTGTGCAGGATCAGGCGAAGGCGGCGCGGTCTGCGCTCTTCCCCACAGTGTCAGCCGGGCCGGGCTATTCGCGGAACCGAGTATCTGAAAACGAGCCATTCTTCAACAAAACCAACAACCCAAATTACAACGACTTCACCTTGGTAGCCCAGGGAAGCTGGGAGCCCGATTTCTGGGGCCGTATCCGGCGAACTGTGGAAGCGGCGCACGAGAACGCACAGGCCAGCGCGGCCGATATGGCAAACGTGGATCTGAGTCTGCAGGCGCAGATGGCCACGGACTACTTCCAACTGCGCGGACTGGATGCTGAGATCAAACTGCTGAAAGCCACGATCACCGACCTCGAAAGCCAACTGGACCTGACCGAGCGGCGGCTCAAGGGCGGCGTGGCGACCGAGGTAGATGTGGCTCAGGCACAGACGCTGCTTGAAACAACGCGGGCGCAACTGGTGGACGTGGGCGTAGCGCGTGCACAGTATGAGCACGCAGTGGGCACCATCGCCGGCGCCACGCTTTCCGAGTTCAGCATTCCCTTCTCTCCGCTGGATTTGCAACTGCCGAAGATTCCGGTCGGCGTGCCCTCGCAACTGCTCGAGCGGCGGCCAGACATTGCGGCTGCGGAACGGCGGACGGCGGCGGCCAACGAACAGATCGGCATCGCAGTCAGCGCGTTCTATCCCACTATCGCTTTGACCGGCCAAGGCGGATTTGAAAGCACGCACGGCGGAACGTGGATTCAGGGCCCAAGCGCGCTCTGGTCGCTGGGAGCGCAGGCCACGGAACTGTTGTTTGACGCAGGCCAGCGCCGGGCGCTGACCGACCAGGCTAAACATCAATACGAGGCGCAGGCTTCGGGCTATAAAAACGTAATCGTTCTCGCTTTCCAGGATGTGGAAGACCAGCTTTCGGGCCTGAGGATTCTGGAGCAGGAAACCGGCGCGGAACAGAAGGCCGTGGATGCAGCGCAGCGCTCTTTTGACATTTCCAGCCAGCGCTACAAGGGCGGCGTCACCAGCTACCTTGAGGTCCTGACGGCGGAGGCCACGCTCATTCAGAATCAGCGCACCGCGGTTGACCTCGATACGCGTCAGTTTGTAGACAGCGTGGCGCTGGTCAGGTCGTTGGGCGGCGGTTGGGATACAACGCAGTTGCCAAAATAGCAGCGGCAGTTTTCAGTCGTCAGCAATCGGCAGCTTGATCTGCGTGTTTGTCCTATCGCGTGACTGAGTCTTGGCGTGCATGGCTATACGCAGCGGGCGGGACTGCGGTAAGAGAGATGGAAGGGCCTTCCCAGAGCAGTTGCGGTGCCCCCTGGCTCAGGGAGTGCAGACCTTCCAGATGCAATTTGTGCTTACCCGCGCGCAGGCCAAGCGAACCGCGATCGTAGCGCATGGCGTTGCCCGGTGAGCCGCAGACCTGAGCGAACGGCGGCCCGGTTTTGGCCACTTCCACGCCATCGATCACCAGCCGGGCGCCGTCCCGATCGAGCAGGTGGAAGGTGTAGCCGCCGTCGGCGGGAATGTCGATGAGTCCGTCCCAGACGGCGGCGTAGCGGGTGAAGCCTTGCGGGTCGGCGTGCAGGTTAAGCGATTCGCCGCTGAAGACCGCCTGCTGCTTGGTCAGGTCGGGAAGCTCGGTCCAACTGCCGGGGTAGATTTGCCAGTCGAGGCCGGCCAGTGTGGGAATGGCGGGGCTCACGGCGTCGAGCCATTTGGCTACGGCGACGACCGCCTGTGCGGCCCAGTCCTGTTTTCCTGACTTGTCTTCAACGTGCAGCAGAACGCGGAAACTGCCGGAACCTGTGACCGCGCCGTCGAGATCGGTTCCATCGGCGTCTGGGAATTTGTGGCTGACGCTTCGGCCGTGGGCTTGTGTGCCATCGCCAAACAGCCAGGTGTACTTCGCACCCCCAGAGGTCTGCGCGGTAAAGGTGACTTTCTGGCCTGGGGCAAAGAACGGCGGATCGACGGTGAACCGGGCCACGGGGTCGTGGCTTGGCGTCAAGATGGGCGGTTTCGCGCCATCGGAGGCAATCAGCGGCAGATTGGCGTCTGCGGTGGCCACGATCTGGCCATATTTCACATTGTCAAAGGTGACGCCGGAGACGTCGCCAATGAGCGTGGAATATGCAAGTGGCGGCTGGCCAAGGGCCCAGATATTGCGGAAGGTGAAGCCGTGCAATGCAGGTTGCTCCTGTTCCATCTGCACAAGCGAATACCAGTTGTCGAGAAAGAGATTTTCAAAGACGTAGTTGGAGTGCTCGCCTTTGGCTCCGTTCGCGCCCCAGAAACCCAGCACGCCGAAGGTCTGGCCGCAGGCGCCAATGCCGCCGTCAAGCACGTCCGAGTCACGCAGGGTGAAGTTGCGCGAGTTGAAAGTTTTGCGCGGCCAGCCAGAACGGACGATGTTGGAGATGCTGGTGGAAAGCTCGCTGTTTTCAATGAGGATGTTCTGGACATCCTTGCCTGGCGCCAGAATCTCTTCGTCCGTGTAACCGTCCCAGTTGCCCTGAATGGCAAACACATCGTCAGACGCGCGGAAAAAGGCATCGCGGACAATCGTTCCGCCGCCGCCCAGCCAGTCCATGCCGTCCTGGTTGGCGTTGCCGGGATTGCCGCCGATGACCCGCAGATCGTCAAAGGTGAAGTTGGTTGAATCCTTCATCTGGATCGACCAGGTACGGGAGCGGACAATGCAGGTCAGCCCGTCGATCTGGACATTGCGGGAGTCAAGCGATCCCGCGCAATGCCAGTCCGGTTTCTGCATCCAGCCTTCGTCGCTTGTGGGGTCTTGCGTGCCCTCATAAATAATCGTCCCGCGGCCTAGAATGCGGACGCCGCCCACCTTCCACAAGTTAAGGCTGCCGAAGATGTAAGCGCCGGGAGCCAGATAGATGGTATCGCCGGATTTCGGATTGAGGCTTTCACGATGAATGCCGGCGGGGATGATGGTGACGTGGGGACCGGTGGGCGGCGGCGGAGGCGGCGTGCCTGCAAACAGAAACAGCATCGACGCGTGATTCAGGAAGTCGCGCGGCCGTGAGATGGAGAGCTTGGCCGGAGCGGCGAGACGGAATTTGATGGTCTGGCCATCTCGCGTGGGGCGCAGGCCGAGCCGCCATGGCTCAATATCGACGCCGTGATCCCAGAATCCGGGCTCGGCAGCAGTGATGGCGATGTCGACCGGGCCGGTCATGTCGAAAGAAACCCAGTCATAGCTGGCCGCGGCGTGGGCTACATCGATGGGCCGGTCGTTGACGGTGACGGTGAAAGCGGTAGAACGGAGCTCTTGCGGGACCGGCGCAGACTGGACGCGCGTGGCAGCATGGGCGGCGGCCGGAAGCACGAGAAAGACAACAAGAAGCGAGCGAAAACCCGGCAAGAAGCGCGACTCCGGAGATAAAGTGGGAACCAGACCACTGTAGCATCGGGGCCGCCGAGGGGGCCTACTTTGCGTGTTGACGAGGATGCAGGTCCACCTTCACAAAGCGGGGAAAGTAAAGACTCATGTCCTTGGCAACTTTCTCGTCCGGTCCATTTGCCGCATAGGTGAGGATCAAACCCGCACCCTTCAATTCCGCATGGGACTTCCCCGCGTAGACAAACGCATCTGGCGCATCGGATTCCGGCGGGCGATAGATCATCGTTGGAGCGTCCCATGGCCCCTCAAGTTTCCTCGCTCGCCGCATCACGATGTCGGTCGCGCCGAACCCTCTGCTATTGATCTCAATAAAGCCAGTCCCACTTGGGTCGCGCTGCACGCTCGTCTCCGTCCCGGCCGCGAGTTGGATCGGACGGCGTCCCGACGCAGTAGTCTGCCAGCCTCCGCCTGACCACCACTCCAACGGCCCGAACTTGCCCTTTGCAAGCGTCTCCACCCCCAACCGCGCCACATACAAGTCATGTTCAGACGCGCTCTCGCCAAAGACGTAGACAAACCTTTCATCGCGCAGAACGGCCGAGGCCATGATCACCGAATCGCTGCTCTCCGCGGCAGCTTTCAACTTCCAAGCGCTTGGCTCATCGTCCGGATTGCTCACCCAGTAAGCATCCCAGCCCACCGACTTGAATCCGAGCGAATCCTTCGCGCTGTCTGGGGCGATTCGGCCGCAGAACAAGAGCAGCCTGTTTCCGATTCGGACGCCAGCGCCTGGCCACATCCATGTCTGACCTTCCGATGCAAAGATCTCAGAAGGCTCTCCTCTTCTTGTTCGCCAATAGAACTTGATTGTTGCCTGCGACGGATCGTAGCCAGACTGAATCGCAACCGTATTGTGGACAAATGCCGCGTGTCTTCGATCGTCGCCCGCCTTCCGAGCGACAAACGTGTCACTGAAGGTCCAAAGCACTCGTCCATTGCCAAGGTCGACCGAATAAGCGCCATCCGCCCCCAACCACCGAGGATCGGAGTGGAAGAGCTTGTCCGCTTCGGGCCACGGCGTCCCAGTTTGCGCTGCGGCAAGCGACCCGATACCGATTGCGAACAAGAGAAGAGAAAGACGACATAATACGACGCGCCATAATCCGGCTCTCAGGCAATGCTTCCAAGCCGACGTTAGGAGAAATGGCATGGTGCCATCATAACGGCCGTCTACGAATCCAGTCTGCCCGAGTCGGCGTAGCTCGATCCAAGTTGGCTTCCGGGCAATTCGGAAGGGATACTACCTTAGCGCTTATGGGATACAACCCTAGATGCCTTCACCCATGGAGACGTACTCGCGTAAGCGGTCAAGCTCCGCGCGATAGGCTTCGCGCTCGGCGGCTTCAGCGGCAAACGGTTCGGCAATGTGGGGTGGCGGCGCGCCCTCCGCGCAGAGACGGGCTTCCAACTCTTCCACGCGGGCCGACAAGGCGATTAGCGCGTCGGAGAGCGGGTCTTTGACATCGTGAGGATCGGTGATAAGGACGCGCTCTCCGTTCCGGTAAATAATGTGGGCCGGTACGCCGACGACAGTGGAGTTGGGCGGAACGTCAGAGAGCACGACTGACCCCGCGCCGACGCGGGAGTTTTCGCCGACGGTGATGTTGCCCAGAACGTTGGCATTGTTGCCGATAAAAACGCCGTCGCAGACCGTCGGGTGGCGCTTGCCGTGTCCCTTGCCGGTCCCGCCCAGCGTAACGCCCTGGTAGATGGTCACATCGCTGCCGACAATGGCGGTCTCGCCAATAACAACGCCCGCGGCATGGTCAATGAACAAGCGCTGGCCGAGCAGCGCCCCCGGATGAATGTCAACGCCGGTAACAAAGCGGGCGAACTGAGAGAGCAGCCGCGCCGGCAGGCGGAGCTTGGCGCGCCATAGAGCATGGGAGATGGTGTGATACCAGACAGCCCACAGGCCCGGATAGCAAAGCAAGACCTCCAGCCGGGAGCGGGCGGCGGGGTCGCGCTCCATGACGGAGTCTATGTCTTCGCGGATGCGGGCGTAGAGGGACATGGGGATCGTGCTTAAGGATTTGCTTCTGTTTGACGGGTTGGATCGAAGTCCGTGGTTTCTCCGTTCTTGCCGCGATGAGACTGCGGCAAGAACGGAGCGCGGGCCTTTGCGACGACGGCCGCTTATACGGCGATGGCTTCTGTAGGCAGCGCCAAGGCTTTCTGGCGCAGCGAGTCAAACAGAACGCTGGACAGGTAGCGCTCGCCGAAGTCGGGCAGAACGACGACGATAAGTTTGCCGTCATTCTCTGGCCTGGCGGCTACTTTCAGCGCGGCAGAGACAGCCGCGCCGGAAGAGATGCCGACGAACAAGCCCTCTTCAAGTGGAAGCTGCCGGGCGGCCGCAATGGACTCGTCATTCGTGACCTGGATGATTTCGTCGATGATGCTGGTGTCAAGAACGGCGGGAACAAAGCCGGCGCCGATGCCCTGGATTTTGTGGGAGCCGGGCTTGCCGCCGGAAAGAACCGCGCTGTCAACAGGTTCGACGGCGATGGCCTTGAAGCCGGGCTTGCGCTCCTTGATGTATTTGGCCACGCCGGTGATGGTGCCGCCGGTGCCCACGCCGGAAATGAGAATGTCCACCTTGCCGTCCGTATCTTCCCAGATTTCAGGGCCCGTGGTGGCGTAGTGAATGGCCGGGTTGGCGGGGTTGTTGAACTGTTGCAGAATGTATCCGTTGGGGGTCTTGGCCAAAATCTCCTCGGCCTTGGCAATGGCGCCTTTCATGCCATTGGGGCCGGGAGTGAGCACGATCTCAGCGCCAAAGGCCAGCAGCACGGCGCGGCGTTCCTGGCTCATGGTTTCAGGCAGGGTGAGGATGAGCCGGTACCCCTTGGCCGCGGCGACAAACGCCAGGGCAATGCCAGTGTTGCCGCTAGTGGGCTCAATCAGCACAGTTTCGCCGGGCGTGATCTTGCCGGCCTTTTCCGCAGCATCGATAAGCGCCAGACCGATGCGGTCCTTGACGCTGGCAAGCGGGTTCTGGCCTTCCAGTTTGGCTACGACGGTAGCGGGCAGGCCAGCCGCCACGCGATTGAGTCGCACCAGAGGGGTGCGGCCAATGATTTCAGTTACATCCGCGGCAATGCGCGCCATAATGATCTCCTTTTCGGGGCAAATGGGCCCCGGCCATTGAATTTGGATGATTGTGTGGCTGGTGGAGCTGTCAATTGGGAAAAGGCGCGCGAAAAGGACGCACGTCTGCATCGGGCTTCTCACCAGGGCGGTGTTAGCGACATCGATGCATATCCACTAGCGTAGACCCCCACCGCGGGCTATGGCAAGGGCTAGCGAAAGAAAGTCCCAAAGCAAACCCGCATGTTTTGAATGAGCCGAGAGGATTGGCAGACAAATGTCAGGGTGACCGCGACGAAAAGGATTGTGTTCAATATGGAGCTTGACAATAAAAGTCTACATATATAGATTTACTCGAATGAAGCTGCGTTTATCGCCACAAACTCTGTTGGTTCTCGATGCTTTTCTTGAGCAGGCGGAGGAATGGAAATATGGGTACGATCTGAGCCGGGTTACGGGGCTGAAGTCGGGCACGCTCTATCCGATCCTGATGCGGCTGGCGGAGCGCAAGCTGCTGGAGACCGAGTGGGAGACGAGTGAGCCGGGCAAGCCGCCGCGGCACATGTACCGGTTTACGCCAGAGGGTCTACGGATTGCCAGAGCGCATGTACGGGCCCATGCAGACAGTCGGCTGGGGCAAGTGGCATTGGGATTGGTGCAAGTAGGCCAGGTGCAAGGCTGATGGCCGCGCCGCGCAAGCTGGCTGCCCGGCTGCTCAAGGCCGTGGTCCGGCTGGCGCCGCGAGAGAGTCGCGAGTGGGCCAGCGCCATGCTCCATGAGCTGGACTTTATTGGCGGCGACTGGGCGGCATTGTTCTGGGCGCTGGGGAGCACGGCCGCAATCGTGCGGCACGCCGCCAGCGTAGGCCTGGCGTGGTTGAAACGAAAAACCAGAGAGGAGCTAACGATGGACAATATGGGCAAGAAGGTGAAGGGCGTGGGGTTAGGAGCAATCTCTGCTTTGATGCTTGTGGGCTGTGCATTTGCCGTTCTGCGCATCTCGGGCATACTGTTTCCGGGCCTCGACCTGGAGCACGCGGAATGGACACGCTGGCTGGCGGTCATCGTAATTCCCGAGGCCATCTTCGTGGCCGCCGCGGTGATTTTGTGGCGCAAAAAAGGCCCTGTGGCCGCGGGAATTTTGACCACCGCGCTCATGGTTGGACTGCACGTTGCTGTACATTTGGCGATGCGCTAACTTAATCTCCGGCGAAGGAGCGTTGAATGGATTCCGAAGCAACGGCAATTCCCATTTCCTGCTCGATCACTCCCTGGCTCAATGTGCGCAACAGCCGCCAGGCGGTCGAGTTCTACAAGGCAGCATTCGGAGCAGTCGAAGTGTATCGCCTTGACGACCAGAGCAAAGGCGTAGTGGCCAGACTCTCAGTAGACGGAGCCGAGTTCTGGGTCAGCGATGAATCGCCGGAGCATGGGAACTTCAGCCCCGAATCGCTCGGCGGCTGTTCCGTGCGGATCATCGTGACAGTCGCCGATCCCAACGCGGCGTTCGCGCAAGCGTTGCAGGCCGGTGCATCCCAGGTCTGGCCGGTGAGTGAAGGGCATGGCTGGCGCATCGGGCGCGTCGTTGATCCCTACGGCCATCACTGGGAAATTGGCCGGGAGCTCGCTGGTCGTTCAGTGTAAGCAGTATCTCGAGTGCAGGTGCCCATGCTTCACCCGGTGTTGCGCAGCCCCGCGGAGATGCCGCTGATGGTGGCAGCGATGGCGCGGTTCACTTCCGGCGTGTCTTCGCCGGCGCGCTTGCGGCGCAACATGTCCACCTGGATCAAATGCATGGGATCGACGTACGGGTTGCGCAGGCGGATGGAGTTGGCGAGCACCTGATTCTTCTCGAGCAACTCCGTCTGGCGCACCACAGCCAGCAGGGCCCGGACCGTGCGGTGAAACTCGGCCTCGCAGAGGTCGTAGATGCGTTCGCGCAGTTTGGTGTCCGGAACGAGCGTGGAGTAAAGCCGCGCCGTAGCCAGGTCAACCTTGCCTAGAGCCATCTCCACGTTGCGCAACAAGTCGATGAAGAGCGGAAACTCGCGCGCCATGGTTTGCAGCAGCTCAAGCCGGTTGACGCCGGGGGTTGCGTCAGGCTGAGCCAGATATTGCTCCAACGCGAAGCCCACGCCGAAAAAGGCGGGGACCAGCAGGCGAGATTGCGTCCAGCCGAAAACCCACGGAATAGCGCGCAGGTCAGAGAGAGCAAGGGACTCTTTGCGGCGCGAAGGACGCGAGCCAATCTTTGCGTTCTCAAGCTCGCCTACCGGCGTGGACTGCTCAAAGTAAGTGAGCACGCCGGGGTCTTCGAGAATGTGCTCGCGGTAAAAACCATAAGACAAGTCCGAGAGCTGGTTGAGGGCAGATTCCCACTCCGGCTTGAGCACGCCCGTGAAGTGGCCTTTTGGGTCGCGTGCATTGGGCCGGGCCAGCGCATCCAGCGACGCGGCGATCATCAGTTCCAGATTGCGCTCGGCCAGCACTTCATCGGCATATTTGAAGTTGAGCACCTCGCCTTGTTCGGTGATGCGCAGCTGCCCGTCGAATGAATCCATGGGCTGCGCGAAAATGGCACGATGGGTGGGGCCGCCACCACGGCCAACCGTGCCGCCACGGCCATGAAAAAGGCGCAGCTTCACTTGGGCCTCGCGGGCCACTACATGCAGATCGCGATGGGCGCGGAAAATCTCCCACGTCGAGGTCAACATGCCGCCGTCTTTGTTGGAGTCCGAGTAGCCGAGCATGACCTCCTGCCAGTTATCCCAGGTGGCCAGCAGCTTGCGGTAGTCGGGGCGCGACCATAGCTCACGGCAGACGTCCGGAGCCCGGCGCAGGTCTTCAATGGACTCAAAAAGCGGAACAGGCATGAGGCCTGGATCATGTCCAGGTCCACGTTCACGTCCGGGTCCGGAACCTTCTACCTGCACGCCGCCCAATCGCGCCAGCCGGACGACGTTCAAAACATCGTCCACCGTTGCGGCCCCGCTGATCACGTATTGGCGAATCACTTCAGGCGAGCAGCCGTTCTTGATTTCCGCGACCACGCGAAACGTCTCAAGAACGCTGGAAGTTTCGGCTGATAAGGCTGCTGGCAGAAACGGAGCAGCGGAGTCGGCAATAGCCTCTTGCAACGCAGCAGCCAGCACACGCGCGTGCTGGCGAATGTCCAGCGTGTGCAGATGCAGGCCGAAAGTACGCACCTGCAGGATCAGCGGATCGATCAGCGTGCGGGCGATGCGCAGGCCGCGATTATCGGCGAGCGAGGCGCGCAACACGTCAAGATCGTCAAGGAACTCCTCGACGGAGCAGTAAGCCGGCAGCACCTGGGCCAGTTGCTCTTGAGTTTGCGCCACGGTGTAGGAGGTCACGGGCAACCTGGCCCCAGCCGGCCCGGGATGCGGCCTGCGTTCGTCTTCCAGCGTGCGCTGAATGCGTGCCTTGAGGCAGACGACAAAACGGCGATAGTACTCGAACTCAAACTGCTCGCCGAAGACCTCGGGCTCAGGTGTGTGCGCCTGGGCAACGTAAGCCTGCAGACGCGCAAGCAGCGCGTCGCTCACCGGGCGCTGCTGGGCGCTGCTGGTGAGCAGATCAATGATCTCCTGCAACTGGCGCTGGTAATAAAGCAGCAAATGGCCGCGGGCCATCTGAATGGAGTCGCGCGTCACCTGTGGCGTGACAAAAGGATTGCCGTCGCGGTCGCCGCCAATCCACGAGCCGAACTCGAGCACCTGCGGCAGCGCCAGAGTATCGATTTCTAGGCCATAGGAAGCATGAAGCGCTTCAGAGATTTCCCGGTAGAGGCTGGGCAGAGTCTCAAAAATGGAGACGTCGTAGTAGTCGAGACCCATCTTGATTTCGTCGTATACCGTAGGCCGTCGTGAGCGCACTTCGTCGGTCTGCCACAGGCTGGTGATCTCGGCCAGAACCAGCTGTTCCAGGCGGGCCAGGTCCTGCTCGGGAACGGGAATACGATCGAGCGTAGCCAGGAAGTCGCCAATGCGGCGGCGCTTGAACATCACGGAGCGACGCGCCACTTCCGTAGGATGGGCGGTAAAAACAGGGACGATCAGCACGCGCTTGAGCCAGTCCAGAGCTTCCTCGGCGCTGATGCCAACCCGCCTCATCTCGGACAGCGTGCCGGCCAGCGACCCGCGCTGACGGCCGGCCTGGCCGCTCAGGCGCAGGGCAATGCGGCGGCGCTTGCGGTGGTTTGTCTCAGCCAGGTTGATGAGTTCAAAGTAGAACGCGAAAGCGCGCGTCAGCAGAATGGCGCGCTCCACTGGCAGCGAGTGGACAAGTTCCAGCGCCGTGGCTGCGTGCAGGGCGGCTTCGTCTTCCAGCCCGCGGGCTTCGGCATCGCGGCGGCGAATCGTGCCCTGGCGCAGCGCTTCCACATGGTCAAACAGATCTGCGCCGGCCTGCTCGCGCAACACATCGCCCAGCAGTGTGCCCAGCGAACGCACATCGCGGCGCAGGGGCGCTTCTTTCAGGTCGCCGGTTTGCGCCTCCAACTCCGCCAAACGCTGCGACCAGCTCTCGGGATTCCACAAAAGGGCCATCGTATTTCGATTATGCACGACGCGCGGCGAGGAACGTCTCAGGAGAGGATCTGCCCATCTAGCTCCAACCTCGGCCCCTCCCACCGGCGACAGACCGCTTTGATCACGCCCCGATGCCGCCCTCAGGCGACCACGGAAAAACCTCTCGTCGTCTGCAGATGATTACGATCTCAGCGCGCACAATAGTCCTTGTGAGCTTGAGATCCTGTCGAAAAACCCGCTCCACCTTTTCCGCAGACCCACCCCCTCCCTCCAAAAAGGCCGTTTTTAGGGCCGCATTTCCCATTCTCTTTGGCAGATAAGAAAAATTAAATCAATCACTTATCAAATAAATCGGGACAGATTTCTGTTAATTAGGGAGAACAATTATCCCCTTGACGTAGGAGAATAAATATGGAATTATTTATACATCAGGTTTTTCTTGGGAGAGATAAACATGAACCTATTTTCCTTAGCCAAACAATTCCCTACAGAAGATGCGGCAATTAATTATTGGATTA
>DASXFS010000066.1:0-2961 GCA_036489415.1 Occallatibacter sp.
GGCAATGTCGGACGGGTCTCGCTTAAATACATTCAGGTCCTTGACCATGTCCAGAGTCCAAATCCGATGTCCATCGTTGAGCGCCACGCAGCATAGCTCGCCCCGGTTGCTGACGTAGCAGACGCGGTCCCCATCCACGCACGGCTGCGATGCGATTGGGGCGACGGGAAGATCGTTTGTCCTGGAAGCAAGACGTGCATGCGATGCGCTCCAGAGGACTTTGCCGGTGCTCGCCGACAGGCACATCAGGATTGATTCATCGACGCGTCTCGTGTCGATCGGGAGACGCTCGTTATTGGTTCCGACCAGAACGCGGTCCCCGGCGACCGTCACCGGCCCGACCTGCGTGCCCAATTGGGCGCGCCACAGAAGGCCCTCGTGGCGTCCATTGACATAATCCCAATGGGTAACCGCCGCTGGTACTGCGCCGGCGAAGCCCGCCGACGCAAGCATGAATGCGGCCAATGCGGATAAGCTCGGAATTCGAGTCATTTCGCCTCCAAGGGCGGGTTCGCAAGCTCTTCTATTCTACTTGAGTCGGGCTCGCTAGACCTTAAACAAGTGCGTCCCCCGCCGAAATTTTGACAGAAGAGAAGAAAAAGACTCGAAATGCCCGCGTTTTTCGGTATGAAGTGGGATTGTGTCGCTCCAACAACTTCATACGCACGGAGGCATTTCGAGTGAACCCCATATCACGACAAAGACTGCGCAATTTCAAGCGCCGGATCAAAAAACGTCTGGCTGGCCAACTTCTGACGCCACGCCAGGACCCGATGTTCACTGCCAGCAATATTCACTATGAGGTGGCCGGTCGCACCCGCGCGTTGGGCCCGGGAGGCATCGGGGTCATTCATCAGTTGGCTCGGGCGGTGGGGCTGGTTGATGCACTCGACCGCAACGTGGAGTTGTTCAAGGTGCATCTGCCGTACACCGAATCCGACCACATCCTGAACATCCCTTACAACATCCTGGCCGGCGGCACCTGCCTGCAGGATCTGGAGCTGCTCCGCAATGACGAGGCCTACCTCAACGCCCTGGGGGCGCAGCGCATCCCCGACCCAACCACGGCCGGGGACTTCTGCCGCCGGTTCGAGACCGACCAGGATTTGCTGGCATTGATGGAGGCGATCAACTCGTGCCGCCTGAAGGTCTGGAAGCAGCAGTCGCCGGAGTTTTTCCAGCTTGCGGTGATCGACGCCGACGGCACCATCGCTCCCACCGACGGCGAGTGCAAGAAGGGGATGGGCCTGAGCTACAAGGGCCTGTGGGGCTTCCACCCGCTGGTGATCTCGCTGTCCAATACCAAGGAGGTGTTGTATTTGAAGAACCGCTCGGGAAACCGCCCCAGTCACGAGGAGGCCGACATCTATCTGGACAAGGCCATCGAGTTGTGCATCAAGGGCGGTTTCCAGAACGTGCTGCTCCGCGGGGACACGGATTTCAGCCAGACCCGGAAGCTGGACGCGTGGGACTCAGCCGGCAACGTGAAGTTCATCTTCGGGATTGACGCCATGCCGAACCTCAAGGTCCTGGCCAAGGAATTGCCCGAGTCCGCCTGGCAGCGCCTGGAACGCGCGCCCCGCTACCAGGTGAAGACCAGCGAACGCAAGAAGCCGGAGAACGTCAAGGAAAAGATCGTGAAGGAGCGCGGCTACAAGAACCTGGTGCTGCTGTGCGAGGACGTGGCCGAGTTCGAGTACCAGCCCGGCGAATGCAAGCGCGGCTACCGGATGATCGTCCTGCGCAAGAAGATCTCCGTGCGGAAGGGGGACAAGGAACTCGGCGTGGAATACCGTTGCTTCTTTTACATCACCAACCAGCGCGAGATGTCGGCGGCGGAAGTGGTCTTTCAGGCCAACGACCGCTGCGACCAGGAAAATCTCATCGAGCAGTTGAAGAACGGCGTGCATGCCCTGCACAACCCACTGGACAACCTGCACAGCAACTGGGCCTACATGGTAATGGCGAGCCTGGCCTGGACGCTCAAGGCCTGGTGCGCGCTGCTGCTGCCGACGCCCGCCGGCCCCTGGCAATCGAGATATCAAGCCGAGCGGCAGGCGCTGCTGAAGATGGAGTTCAAGCGGTTCGTGAACAGCCTGATCCAACTGCCGTGCCAGATCGTGCGGACGAGCCGGAAGATCGTCTACCGGCTGCTGTCGTGGAACCCGTGGGCAGCGTCCCTGCTGCGGCTGAGCGAGGCGATGCGCAAGCCACTGCTCTGCTGAGGAGGCAGACGCTGATGTCGGGGTAAGGACGCCTCGATTCGCCGCGGCCGCCGTATCGGGAGCATTGACTGAACTACCACAACTTCAAGAGAGAGCCACCGGCGGACGATGTCATCGGCGGCTGGCCCATGATGCGCAACGGGCCAAGGCAATTTTCACTCTGAACAAGAATATGCAACGCGCTTATTTAAGGGCTAGCAGGGCCTCGACCTCGGTGTCGGTCTGCATCACCTCGAAATCAACGACGTGCTCGAGCAACCCGGCTTTCTTGTGCTCCAGCCGGGTCGAAGGCTGGAAATACGTGTGGGGGGATGGCCAACCGAACCTGATCGCGTCTCACCCCCGCGCTCCCGCCGGGATCGTCTCGATCAACCACGCCGGCGCGATCGGCTTGCCCTCCACTCCCGCTGCTTTCCCTTCGCTCACCAGTTGCAGGATCGCGTCGCTGAAGGCGGGCAAGTCGTCGGGGCAGCGCGAAGTGATGATCGCGCCGCCGGCGGCGTCGCCGTCCACGACGCATTCCTCGTCGACCCATTTTCCGCCGGCATTGATCACGTCATGGGCGATGCTCATGTAGCTGGTGCAGCGCCGGCCGCGGAGGACGTCCGTCGAGCAGAGCATCCACGGCCCATGGCAGATGGCGGCCATGGGGACATGTTTGGCTGCCGCGTCGCGAACGAGCCGGACCATGCCGCCGTCGCGCCACATGTGGTCGGGGGACGAGCCGCCGGGGATG
>DASXFS010000034.1:0-54988 GCA_036489415.1 Occallatibacter sp.
CTGCTCAACCGCATCGCCCTCAACCTGCTCAAACAGGAAACAACTTTCAAACGCGGCACCAGGAGCAAACGGCTCAAGGCCGCCCGGAACCAACCCTACCTGCTCAAATTACTGGGTATTTGATATGCGTCGGCCCTGGCAGTTCAAACAAGCCCATCAGCGAGATTGCACCGGCACGGGGTCGGCAAGGGTAAGCACTTTGCCCGCTTTGTCTGTTACTGTGACGGCTATTCCGCCGCGAAGGTAGCGAGCCATCACTTCGGGCTCGGCCCAGTCCAATGCCCAGCCGTCCTCAATGGCAACCAGCGTGTACTGGCCGGGAACCACGTCGCGCAGGGCAAAGCTGCCGTCGGAGTCGGACTGATCGCGGCGCGCGAGGGCCTCCAGGGCGGCCATTTCCCTGGGCACCAACACCACCATCACCCCAGCCACGCCCTTGCCGTCGCGGCGCGCAAATCCTTCCACGCGCGTGGCGCCCTGGGTCACTGCCACCACCACCGAGAGCGGCCTGTCCTGCACCGTGATCAGGTTACCCAGGCGTGTATGGCCGCCCGAGGTGATCGAGCCGATGGACAACTGCGTGCCGCCGCTCTCCGCCGAAAGCTGCCACTGGCCCGCCGGCACAGAGGAAAAAGTGAATACGCCGTGGACGCAGACGCTTTGAATAGGGCTTTGCTGTTCGTTCCCGTCGACAGGCTCCAGGGTCAGGCTGCAATCCTCGCCAAGAGTCACGCCGGCCGGCGTGCGCAGAGAGCCGCGCACCGGCGTAGTTGGCGTCCCCGACGCCGGGTCCACCTGCAAACTGGCGGTTGCGTCCATCTCCACCGTGCGCGGCGGGTCGCCTTGCGCCAGCTCATAGTGCCCCGGAGCCACGCCGTTGAATTCCGTGGTTCCTGTCTGCATGGCGTCAAGAAAACCCGCGCTTTCCGCTCCAATCACCGTGCCGAACACCGTCTGACGCAGCTCGGCGCGGGCAATCGAGCCGTCCTGCTTGCGCGGCGTGTCTACATCGATGCGCAGCGCCGGCACGGCGTGCAGGTTGATGTCCGCTTCCTGGCGGTTGCCTCCAGCCAGCACGATGCGGCTGGCTGAGGCTTCGTCGGTGGTGGAGTCAAAGAAGGTCACAGGGTAGGCCACGTCGAGCGCGGCGGCTGGGTTGGCCGCGGGGTCCTGGTCCGTACTGCCGGCATCCTGCGCGCGGCGCGCTGAGCGGTGCAGCGCGTACCAGGGTTCGGCAACCACGGCCAGCAGATACTCGCCTGCGGCCAGATTGCTGAACTCGTACGCGCCCGTGTCGTCCGTGGTTGTCGTGTCAGAACGTGCGATGCGCCCGCCGGCTTTGCCGTCGCGGGACTTGAGGAATAGCATTACGCGGGCATTCTCCACTGGATCGCCGCCGTCCGTGCTCACTACGCCATGCAGAACCGCGCCGGGAACCAGTCGAAAGGTGAGTTGAGTGGTTTCCTGGCCGGGGCCAGTCACAATCGCCGAGTTGAACTCCTGGTGCTCGTCATAGAAAGCTGTGCGGAAGCCGCGCTTCGATGCCGTCAACTGATACTTGGCCGCCGGCAACCGATCAAGCGAGAAATGCCCGTCGCCGTCGGACTCAACCGCCGCGATCGTGTGGCTGTCTTCCTCTGACAGCACGGCCACGCTGGCGTGACGCAGCGGCTCGCCGGAAGCCGCATTTACGACCGTTCCGGCGATGGTGTAGAGCCCGCTGCCTGCCGCGGATGAGGCGCGGCTTGAGCCCTGCGACGCGCTCTGTGCCAGGCCAGGGGTCGCCAACAGCGCTGCCAACAGAAAGATTTCGAGCGCAGGCAGATAGCGAAGGAGAGCGGCATGGTTGGTTCTCTGCATCAATGCTCCAGCGCCTCCAGAACCAGGCCGCTGGTGGTTTCCGCGGTGACCGTCACCTGCTGCCCGGGGTTGCCCAGCGCGGCCAACGCCGCCGGGTTGCGGTACTCCAGATGCACCGGCGAGTCGAACGCGTAAACGTGATAGCTGCCCGGCGTCAGCCCGTCCACGTTCAGCGTCGCTCCCGACGAGGGGTGCATCGTCATCGGCGGAATATCCACGACCGTGTCGAAGTCCGGAACCACATAGACCGTGTAAAACGGCTCCTCGCCCGGCAAGAATGCGGCCAGCGCCGCGGGCAGCGTCAAGGCCAGCGTGCCGCAGTCGTCGCGCAGGGTCAGCTCCATTGGCGGCGGAGACGTGCCCAGGCTCAACACCAGCGGCTCGCGCGCCAAATTGAGCCCGCCACCACTGAAGGCTCCAGCGCAGAGGCCCTTGCGCGGCAGGTAGGCGCTCAGCCAGTACGAGCCCGGCTGCGCGGTAAACGTGATGGCATCGGCCCCGTTTTCCATGGACCACACGGTGTCCCCACCGGCCTGCGGGACGCCCTCTGCCGGGTCCAGCGTCAGGTTCGCGAGATCCGAGGCGTTGGTGCTGTTGACGGGCGGAGCCGTGCTGTCCGGGCTATGCACGAGGCGCAGATGGACGGTAGCCGCCTGCGGCGCGCCCAGCGGAATGCGCAGTCCGGTGACGGCATGGCCGGCGACGGTGAATTCGACCGCGCCCGCCAGTTCGCCGGAACGGCGTCCTCCTCCGGAAGAAAGGTTCAAGCCGTCCCCAGAAACTTCCGGGTGAGTAAAGGTGTGGATCAGCAGGAAGTACGTGCCATCCGGCAGGCTCACCTGCATGCTGTGCGTGGTCGAGTCATATTGCGGAAAGTAGGGCAGCGCGTGGCCGGAAGCGTCCATCACAATCGCCGCGCTTCCGGGCGGCATCTGTCCCGCCGCCGGCCTGCCGCCGGGTGTCACGCCGCTTGCCGTCACCGGGTAAAACGGCTCCAGCGCGAGCGAGAAATTGGCCTCCGCCTGTGAGCCGGCGGAGAGCTGGATACGAGAAGCGCCGGCAAGATCGTGCGAATCGGGATAGAACACGCTGGCAAAGCCGCTGCGTGTCACCTTGCCCGCGCTGCCGGCCGCCACCACGCTCACCGCCGGCTCGCTCTCCAGAGCCGGTTGCGCTTCGACGGCGTAGACGCCGTCCGGTAAGTCGCCGAACCGATAAGCTCCGTCGCCATTCGTGCGGGTAGAGGCTTCCATGGCCCATACCGCGCGGCCAAAACGCAGTACCCGCTTGAGCAGCATCACGGTCATCTCCTCAGCCGGGTCGCCTGTCGAGAGCTCAATATGGCCGTGAATGGCGCATTCCGGCGTCAGCGCAAAGGCCAGCTCCGGCATGTCAGCCGCCACCAGAACGCTGTGCGCGGGGCCCTCGGCCTGCAAGCTGGTGTCCTCCGTGGCATACGGACGATCATGAAAGCCCGGCTTGACGACGCGAAAAGTCTGCGGACCCGCCGGCACGCCGGGAATTTCAAAATGGCCTTCGCCGTCCGTCAGCGTGCCCGTGTTTGCATTACCCTCAATCTGCACCAACGCGCGCGCCAGGGGCTCACCGCTGACGGAGTTGCGGACTACGCCGTGAACGGTCACGCGTGTGGTTTCAACTGGGCTTGCCGCCGCCTGGTCTGGTTGCTGGGCGGAGTAGAGTGCGCTCTGCATCTGTGCGCCCAAGCCGGTGGACGCGAAAGAGAATATCGCGGCCCACAAGACTGCCATCCGCACGACCCGTGCCGCTCGCCGGGTGCGGATTTCCGGCGAGTTGTATTTTCCGCCCGCGCCATCCTGGGTTTTCCGAAGGTCCACGCCCTATTTTGACCGTTCAAGGGGCGAAAAGGGAATCGAGCAAAAGGAATCGGCTTACTTCTCTTTCAGATACCAGGGAATGTTGATGACGATGATGCGCTGGTTGCCACGCACCAGCAAGATCACCTTCAACAGGTCGGCGCGGCGGTTGTGCATCAGATTTTCCCACCAGTGTCGCACCACCAGCTCCGGAACCAGCACGCAGATTTTGTGATAACTGGAGTCTTGTTCCGCTTTGAGAATGTAATCGATCATCGGCGTCAGCACATAACGGAACGGCGATTGCAGGATTTCAAGCTTGGGAACGCATTTGCCGGCCGCGCGCAACGGCGCCGCCACATCTCGCTCCCAATCCTTGCAGATTTGGTCGGTCTCCTCGCTGGCCTGGACATGCAGGCAGCGGATGTCGTTGGACATGGAGAGCGCGAACGAGAGCGCCTTCTCCGTGATGCGGCTCCAGCGGTCAATGGGCAGGATCACGATGGGCTCGGTCACTTCCGCTGGCACAATGGGCCGGTCGAGCTCAGTCTCCCGATTCACGCGCACGTAGTGCCGCTTCACGGCGCGCATCAGCAGGATCATGACCACGATTAGCAGCGCGGTAATCCAGGCGCCATCGACAAACTTGGCTACCAGCACTACGACTGCCGTGATGCCCGTGGCCACTGCGCCCAGGCCGTTGACGAACATGCGCAGTTGAGCCTTACCCTGGCGCTTCCAGTGCATCACCATGCCGGCCTGCGATAGCGTAAAAGCCATGAAGGCTCCAATGGCGTAGAGCGGAATGAGCCGGTCGGTAACGCCGCGGAAGATGATCAGCAGCAGCGCGGTGAGCGTCACCAGCACGTAGATGCCCCAGGAATAGAGCAGCCGCCGCCCGCGCAGCATAAAGACGTGCGGCATGTAGTCGTCGATGGCGATGGCCCGGGTCAGGCGCGGAAAATCGGCAAAGGCCGTGTTGGCCGAAAGCGCCAGCACCAGCAGTACCGAGGCGATGGTGACATAGTAGAACCAGCCGTGGCCCATCACCGCGCGGGTCAGCATGGAGAGCACGCTCTCATAGCCGGGGCCGTCGGGATTGGTGGCCGCAATGCCGTAAGCACGGCACAGCAGCGCGATGCCGGCGAGCAAAATGCCCAGCAGCACAATGATGATGGTGAGCGTGATCTTGGCGTTCTTGCGCGTGTCGTCGCGGAAGGCCATGACGCCGTTGCTCACCGCCTCAACGCCCGTCATGGCCGTGCAGCCGGATGAGAAAACCTTGAGCAGCAGCCACCAACTGACGAGCGTGACAGTCTTTGGAAGCGCGGGCAGCGCCGTCGCCGGGTGCGGATGGCCGCCCGAGTGCAACGCCTGAAAAGCGCCCACTGCGATCACGATCAGCAGCGTCCCGGTGAACAGGTAAGTGGGAATCATGAAGACCACGCCGGTATCGCGAACGCCGCGCATGTTCACCAGCGTGAGAACCAGCAGAACCGCCAGGCACAACTGCAGCGTGTACGGCTGCAAGCCTGGAGCGGCGGAGATGAGCGCGCCCACGCCCGCCGATATGCCCACCGCGGCGGTGAGAATGTAGTCGATCATCAACGCCGCCGCGGCCAGCAGGCCCGCGCCCTCGCCCAGGTTCTGCGAAGCCACTGTGTAAGAGCCGCCGCCGCGTGGGTAGGCTTCGATGGTCTGGCGGTAGCTGAAATAGACAATGATGAGCAACGTGACGATGGCCGCGCTGACCGGAACAATGTAATGCACGCCCACCAGACCCAGTGGAATCAGGAGCGTGAGCGCCGCTTCAGGGCCATACGCGGCGGAGCTGAGAGCATCGAGGCCGAAGATGGGAATGCCGGCGATGGGACCAATGTGCTCGGCGCGCTCTTCACTTGTGGCCAGCGGCCGACCGAAGAGCAGATCTTGAATGCGTGTGGTAATTGCCATGCGCGGTTTTCATCCGGCGGCTATGGATTGTGAAGGGAAGAGCCGTCGAGGGCATTGTCTCATGGCAGAGGTTGAAGCCAGATGAAGGAGCAATCGAGTAACTAAAAGGCATGGGCTCTAGTCACGGAGGGACAGCAGCATGAGCGCAAAAATAGCTCAAGGGTATTTTGCGCCTTGCGCGGATTCATGTTTATGTATACGCTGTATACATGAGTGTTCTGCCGACCATTCAGAAGATCGCCGCTGCCGCCCGCCGCCTGTTGGATCGGGAAGGCGCCGAAGCGGTCACCATGCGCCGCGTGGCCGATGCAGTGGGCATTACGCCCATGGCCATCTATCGCCACTTTCCTGACCGAGCAGGCCTGCTCAACGCCGTGGCCGATCAGGGCTTTGAAGAGCTGGCTGCCAGGCTGGTGGGGATGCGCTTCAAGGGCGGCATGGAAGACCGGCTTACCAAGATGGGGGAAACGTATCTTGACCACGCGCTTAAGAATCCGCGGCTGTTCGAGCTGATGTTCCTCAAAGCTCGCGAAGGCGCGCGCCGCTACCCGCGGGACTTCAAGGCCGGCCGTTCCCCCACGGCGAACCTGATGGTCGATGTTCTAAGGAGCGGGATGGAGAGCGGCTATTTCCGCAAGGATGACCCATGGGAGCTCACCTTTGAAATGGGCGCTCTCTCGCATGGCCTGATCATGCTTTACCTGGGCGGGCGCATGAATATGTCTGCCGCCCGCTTTCGCGCCCTTTATCAGCGCTCGTTCAGGAGGTACATTCATGGCATCCGTAAATAACTCCACGCGCTTCGGCTTTGCATTGCTTGCCGTGGCGGTGTCCGCGGTGCTGATCTGGTTCGGCACGGGCCTGTTCCCCATGTGGCCGTTACTGTGGTTTGCTCCGCTGCCGGTGCTGCTGTTTGCCGCGCGCAGTTCATGGTGGGCAGCCGGGCTCACGGCGGCGCTGGCGTGGGCTGCCGGCCATCTGAACTTGTGGAAGTATTTCAGCACGGCGCTGCATTTTCCGCTGGCGGTGCAGGTCGAAATCCTTGCTGCGCCGGCCGTTGTGTTTGCGCTGGCGGTGTTGCTCTATCGCGCGCTGCTGCTGCGTGGAGCCTGGTGGAGCGCTCTCCTGGCTTTCCCGGCCGCATGGGTTTCTTTTGAATACATTCTGAATTTGACTTCGCCGCACGGCACGGCAATGAGCCTCTCTTATTCCGAACTGAACTTTCTGCCCATTCTGCAACTGGCATCCATCACCGGGCCGTGGGGAATCAGCTTTCTCGTGCTTGCTTTTTCATCCGTGTTGGCCATTGGCATTCATTTGCGCGACCCAGCGCCCAGGCAGGCGGCGCGCATTGTGAGCGCGACGCTGGGAGTGATCGTGCTGGCGCTAATCTTTGGCGCGGTCCGCCTGGAGCTGCCTCCGCCGCCAAATTCAAACGTGCGTGTAGGCCTGGTGGCGTCTGACCTGCCCGCTAACCGGGGCGTAGCCGCGCCGGGCGCCGACACTGAACGGCTGCTGCGCGAGTATGCCGCGCAGGCAGAGAGTCTCGCCGCGCAAGGCGCAAAAGTAATTGTGCTGCCTGAGCATCTGGGCGAGGTGGTAGATCCGAACACCGCAAATGCCGATGCGCTCTTTCAATCGCTGGCGGACAAGACCGGCTCCATGATTGTGGTGGGCGTCAGCCACGTTTCGCCGCAAATAAAGTCAAATCAGGCGCGCGTGTATCAGCCAGGAGCGCAGGTTCTCAGCTACAACAAGCACCATCTGCTGCCGCCGTTTGAGTCAATGTTCACGCCCGGCACGACCCTGGTTACGATGCCGGAGCCCGAAGGAACGTGGGGCGTGGCCATTTGCAAAGACATGGACTTCACGCAACTCTCTCGCCACTATGGCCAGGCCGGCGCGGGACTGATGCTGGTGCCGGCGTGGGATTTCGTTCTCGATCGGTTTGAGCACGGCCATATCGCAGTGATGCGCGGCGTTGAGAGCGGATTTGCCATTGCGCGCGCAGCTCGCGGCGGCTTTCTCACAGTAAGCGACAATCGCGGCCGCATTCTGGCCGAAGCCCAGAGCAACTCAGCGCCTTTCACCACGTTGATTGCCGATGTACCCGCGGTTCATGACGCCACGCTTTATCTTCTGCTGGGCGATTGGTTCGCATGGGTTACGCTGGCGACGCTGCTGTTCACGCTGATGCAGCTCATTCGACTTACGCTCGTGAACCGTCAAGCAGGCCACTGATCAACCGGTTCATTGTTTCTTCCTGCTGCTCAATGGACTCGATCAGTTTGAACTGAGTCCGGCAGCGGTCAAGATTATGTCCATCGCGGTGGATCTTGTAATAGGTGTCGCCGGCCAAGTAGTCGGCGAGGAAGCGGATGCCCTGCTCGAAGGCGATCAACTTGCCGGCCACGGCGAGGTGAAGCTTTTCCGTTTCGGTCAGGAAGTGGCCGGCTGAGGTCAAGTAGCCGCGCACCAGCGCCTCAAACATCGGAAACTGCATCGTGATCCTGGTCAGATCCTGCTCGTCTTCCATAGCCGGACTGGTTGTGGTCCGCACCATGTCGCCGAAGTCATAGAGAGACAGCCCGGGCATGACGGTGTCGAGGTCGATCACGCACAGGCCCTCGCCGGTCACGTCGTCGAGCAGCACGTTGTTGAACTTTGTGTCGTTGTGCGTGACGCGCTTGGGCAGTTTAGCGTCGAGCAGGACGCCGGCAACCGATCGACGGGCGAGCGCGAAGTCGATTTCCGGCTTGGCAAGCACAGTGCGACCAACCGCGTCTTTGGCAACGGCCTCCTCAAAAGCCGCGAATCGTCTGGGCGTGTTGTGGAAGCCGGCTATGGTCTCATGCAGCGGCGGCGCGGGCAGATCGACGAGCAGACTCTGGAACTGTCCGAAGGCTTTGGCCGCTTGAAAAGCTTGCCGCGGCGATTGCACGGCATCGTAGGTGCGGGCGTCTTCAATAAAGCGATATGCGCGCCAGAAGCCGCCCTCGGCATCTTCGAGCCACACGCGCCCGTCGCTTGCGGGAATGAGCGTGAGCACGCGGCGCGCGCTATCCGGCTCACCGGAGAGCTTTCCGGCCAGGTGCGCGGTGACGCGCTGGATGTTTTGCATCAGCGCGGAGGCGTCTTTGAAGATTTCCGTATTGATGCGCTGGAGGATATAGCGAACCGGAACGCAGGCCTGATGAAAGACGGCACACCAGGTGTCGTTGATGTGCCCGCTGCCGTAAGGAGCGACGGAGGAGAACTCACCCTCGATCTGAAATTGAGCGGCGACTGCGGCGGCTTGATTCTGCTTATTCATAGCCAACGTCCTTGAGGGATGATAATTGGCTCGAATGAAGCAGCGCGCCAGGGAGATTTTCGAAAACAGCTACTAGCCGCTGGACACTGCCGGCAGTGTGAAGTGAAACCGGCTACCTTTGCCGGGTGTGCTTTCGGCCCAGATGCGGCCGCCGTGCTGCTCGACGATGCTGCGGCAGAGCGCCAGGCCCAGCCCGGTGCCACCCAGTGCGCGGGAGTCGGAAGCGTCGCCCTGCTGGAAACGCTCGAAGATGCGGTCGAGTTTTTCAGGAGCGATGCCGCGGCCCTGATCTTCAACGGTGAAGCAGACGTCCGCGGAATCTTCCTCATCGCTCTCGGCGCGCGGTTGCGCAGTGAGGCGGATGGGCGTGTTGGATGGCGAGAACTTGATGGCGTTGACTACCAGTTCATTGAGCACCTGCAGAATGCGCTCTTCGTCTGCAAGCACTTGCGCGGGGGCAGCCTCAACGCGGACGGAGATATGCACCAGGCTGGCCGCGGTGTAGGCCACGTCTGCCGCGCGGCGCAACAGATCGATGGCTTCGACGGGCTGACGATCGAGCGCCAGCTTTCCTTTTTCAATTTTTTCAAAGTCGAGAATATCATTGACCAGGCGAATGAGCCGGTCGCAGTTGCCGATGGCCATATCCACCATCTGCCGCTGCTTCTCCGGCCGCTTGTCGAGCGTGCCTGAAGAGACTAGGCCCAGCGAGGCGCGCAGCGAGGTGAGCGGCGTGCGCAGCTCGTGGCTGACGGTGGAGATGAACTCGTCTTTCATGCGCTCGAGGCGGCGGCGCTCGGAGATGTCCTGAAATGCGACGACCAGGCCGGAGATGAGGCCGTTTTCGAGCAGCGGGTTGGCGCTGTATTCAACCGGAAAAGCGGAACCCTCGCGGCGCCAGAAGACTTCGTCGCGCATGCGGATCGACTCGCAGCGGCGCAGCGCCTGGAGGATGGGACTCGTGGACTTCGAGTAGGGCGTGCCGTCGGCGT
The DNA here is from genome assembly GCA_036489415.1 of Occallatibacter sp. Classification (GTDB taxonomy): domain Bacteria; phylum Acidobacteriota; class Terriglobia; order Terriglobales; family Acidobacteriaceae; genus Telmatobacter. The sequence goes on from DASXFS010000034.1 coordinate 9,954, forward strand.
GGCTGTGGTGGATGACCTCATGCAGATCGCGGCCAATCAACTGCTCGGGCGTGTATCCGAGGGCGTGCGCGCCGGCCAGGTTGATGAACGTGAGGCGGCCTTCGAGGTCGATGCCATAGATGCCGTCGCCCACCGATTCAAGAATGAGTTCGCGCTGGCGAGTGGCCATGTGCAGCGCCTGCTCGGCTTCGTGCTGCTCCGTCACGTCAGTGCCGTGGATCAGGATGAAGGGCCGCTCACCGGGCAGCGCCATGCGGCGGCTGCGGCAGGCAATGCGGCGAAACACGCCATCGCTGCGGCGCAGCGGCAGGGCTCCCAGCCACTCTTCCTGCGTTTCAAGAACGCGCAGGCAATCCTGGAATGCGGCCAGACCGCCGGTGTCGAGAAGTTCTGAAACGAAGCGGCCCGTCAAGGCTTCGGCGCGGTAGCCGAGCGTCTCGGCGGTGAATGCGTTGAGCGACGTGAGCCGGCCTTCCATCGAGCAGGTGAAGACAAAGCCCAGCGAGTTCTCCACCACTTCGCGGTAGCGCGCTTCGCTCGAGTGCAGGGCCATTTCCACCTGGCGCTGATCGGTCACATCCTGTCCGCTCACAATCAGGTACTGGATTTCTCCGTCCGGCCCCTGCAGCGGGCGCAGCGTCCAACTGACGCGGCGGTTGAGTCCACCGATAACGCGCCATGCGGTTTCATGCGGGCCCGAGACCTGTCCTGTGACGGCATCGCGCAGCTTGGCGGCAGCCCAGGGGCGGTCTTCGGGCTCCAGAACTTCATCGACAAAGGGGCGGCCAATGGCATTGGCCAAACTCAGCCCGGTCAGTTGCACGCAGGAGTGGTTGAGCCGGACCGTTCGTCCGGCCGTATCGAGAACGGCAACCAATGCGGGAACAGAGTCCAGCGTGGCGGCCACAAAGCAACGCTCCGTTGCCAGTGCGCGTTCGGTGTGCTGACGGGCGCGCTGTGCCTGCTCCTGGGCACGGACACGGGAATAGAGTTCCAGGCGTGTCACCACCTGGCGGGCCAGCACCTCAAGCAGCGTAATGTGTTCGGCGCCAAAGCGCGCGGGCTCCTGCGCCAGTACGGCCAGTGTTCCGATCACCTGCTGAGAGCTGAAAACCAGCGGCACCCCCGCATACGAGCGGCAGGGCTTTCCACCCATCAGCGGGATCCCCGAAGGAGGGAAGCGTGAATCTTCGCTGGCGTCGCGGATCAGCAGCGGCTGACTTTTTTCGATGATCCACTGGCACGCGGTGGAAGAACGCGGCTGCTCGGGCGCCTTGAAACCGAACTGCGACTTGAACCAGAGGCGATTGAAATCCATCCAGCCGATGTAGGCGTAGTCGGCGTTACTCAATACCGCGGAAAGCTCAGTGAGCTCGTCCAAGGCAGGGTCGGGGTTGCGGTCGAACGTTTCAAATTCCTGCCGCCCAACCCCCACCAGATGATCCGCGAGAAATTGCTCCTGCATTGTGCCCATAAGATACACGATCACCTACCGCTATTATCGGGTATTCAGATAGGATGCGCTCTGCCACAAAGATGGGAGTTGAGACTCCTAGAAATTACGACCTAAGTAATTCAAAAATTGAGGCGAACGGCCACATAAGTGTTACCTGGGATGCGGTTCTTCGCGGAGTGCATAGGTACTGATAGAGGTTACCTGCGCAATGGCGTGCGATCGATGAGGTGTGGTGTGGTGCTGGAATGTGACTCTCTTAAAATCCGCCGGCGGTCTTTCGGTTTTTGAAGAATCACATCAATCTCAATTGCCCGTCGGCACCTTGCAGCAGTCGCCGGCCCCTGCGGGCTCGTTGCTGCCGGCGTCGAGGACCACCTTCCAATTTCCGTCCGGCTGTTTGCGCCAGATGGTCATGTAGCGGCCGCTGGTGGTCACAGGATTTCCGTTGGCGTCTTTGCTGTGACCTTCAAAATGTCCCCAGGTGTATCCCATATCACCGGATGGTCCCATGACCGCGTCGGTAGGAGTCCAGGTCAACTGGTAGTCTTTGGCAGACCAGTTGGCGGATTTGACGATAGCCACCCTGCCCACCAGCGGCGCGGCTCCGTTGCCCAGCACCACGCCGTCCTCGGCGAACCAGTCGGCGAAGGCTGCTCCGCCGCGCTGGGCCACGTCTTTGGCAAAGCGCGCCTCGAGGTCGAAAAGAATCATCGTGCCCGGCTTGACAGTTGTGTCGGAGAGCGGGTTGGGCGTGCTTGAGGCCGCGCCTGGTTCCGGCAACTGCGCGTGGAGCGGGGCAGACCGGCTCAGCCCGATTACCAACAATCCCGTCAGAATCAGCGTTGATTTTCTCCGCACCATCCCACCCCCTCGACTGCGCTCTTCATCGCAATCGTACAACCCCAGCTTGCTGGACCGCTTGGAGGCAGGATTTCCCGGTTACTGCGTTACACTTGCGCGCATCTAATGCGTCAAAACAATCGGGCTCGCGTGAGACGCCGGATTGGTATACTTGGGGGATGCCATGGGAGCAGCGGCGCTTTTATGGGCGAGCGGCCTCAGGATGTCCTTGGATGGGGGAGCCTCTACCGTGCTGAATGCAGAGGCCATGATGGCTTTACCGGCCTGAGCGTGGCCGGCGCCGTGATCGTTGGCTGGCAGCAGCCTGGTCATTGGGCTTTTGTTGCAGTCCCGGGCTACTTCCGGGAGAAGGAAAACAATGGGAGCATTGCTGGAGACCATCCAATCGCCTGCCGACCTGAAGCGCCTGAGTTTTGCGCAGATGGCGGAACTGGCGGAGGAGATCCGCGCATTCCTGATCCAGACGCTGGCAAAGACCGGCGGCCATCTTGGTCCGAACCTGGGCGTGGTGGAGCTGACCCTGGCCCTTCATGCGGTTTTTAATACTCCAGAGGACAAGCTGCTCTTCGACGTAAGCCACCAGGCTTACATCCATAAAATTTTGACTGGCCGGCTGGATCGCTTTTCCACCATCCGCCAGCCCGGCGGCCTCAACGGCTTTATGCTGCGCACCGAGAGCGAGCACGACGCCTTTGGAGCCGGCCATGCAGGCACCGCGCTCTCCGCCGCCCTGGGCATGGCCGTGGCGCGCGACCTGGCCGGAGGCTCGGAACACGTGATTGCCGTAGCTGGCGATGCGGCCTTTACCAATGGCATTTCCTTCGAGGCCCTGAACAACATCGGCGAGCAGACCAAGCGCTTGATTATCGTTCTCAACGACAACGAGTGGTCCATCGACCGCAACGTCGGGGCCATCGCGCGCTACTTGCACCGCATCGTGACCAATGAGCACTACCAGCATCTGCATGAATCGGCCAAGCGCATTGTGCAGAAGATTGGCGGCAAGACGGCCGTAACGCTGGCGCGGCGCGCCGAAGAAGCAGCCAAGAGCATGTTATGGCCCTCGATTCTGTTCGAGGAGTTTGGCCTCGAGTATTTTGGACCTATCGACGGGCACAATCTGCCGCTGCTTGTCGAAACCTTCAAGTTCCTCAAAGGCATGGACCGTCCCGTGCTGCTGCATGTGCTCACGCAGAAAGGCCGCGGCTATCAGCCGGCGCTCGACGGGCAGAAAAAGTTTCATGGCCTCGGTCCGTACGATGCGGAGACCGGCAACACCAAGCCCGCTGGGCTTCCCACGTACTCTGAGGTCTTTGCGAATACGCTGGTCGATCTGGCCAACAAGAACGACCGCATTGTGGCCATCACGGCGGCCATGCCCAACGGCACCGGGCTCGATCTGTTTCGCCCGCATCATCCCAAACGTTATTTTGACGTGGGCATCGCCGAGGAGCACGCGGTTGTCTTCGCCGCCGGCATGGCCACGCGCGGTTTCCGGCCCGTGTGCGCCATTTATTCAACGTTTCTGCAGCGCGCCTTCGATCCGATCATCCACGACGTGGCTTTGCAAAAGCTGCCGGTGGTCTTCTGCATGGACCGCGCCGGCCTCTCCGGCGACGATGGTCCCACGCACCACGGACTGTTCGACATCAGCTATCTGCGCGGCATTCCAGAGATGGTGCTGATGGCCCCCAAGGACGAAGATGAACTGGCCGACATGATGACCACGGCCATTCAGCTTCCGGGGCCGAGCGCGATCCGCTATCCGCGCGGCATCGTGACCGGCGTGGCGCGCAAGGCCGAGCCGCAGGTGCTCACCGTGGGCAAAGCCGAGGTGCTTCAGGATGGATCCGACGTCGCCATTCTCGGCCTGGGGCCGATGAGCGCGCTGGCGGGGGAACTGGCCGGCCGGCTGGAGCGCGATGGCTACTCTGCCGCGGTCATCAATCCACGCTTCGTTAAACCGCTCGACCGCGACCTGCTCGAAGCCTATGCGGGACGCGTGGCGGCCTTTGTGACCTTTGAGGATCACGTGAAGATGGGCGGCTTTGGTTCCGCGGTTGTTGAGGCGCTGGAAGAGATGGGAAGCCAGATTCCGGTGGTGCGCATCGGCTGGCCTGACCAGTTCATCGAGCACGGCAAGGTGGACGATCTGCGGGCCAAATACGGCTTGACCGTGGAAGCGGCGCAGGCACAGGTTCTGCCCCTGGTGGCGAGCCGGCGGCGGGCCACGCTTGTGGCAAGCTGAAGGCACACAACCTGGAACGCGCCGCGACTGGCGGTTTCGTTTCCGCGCGCATGGGGCAGCGTGATGGGCCGATTCAAACCGCTGTGCGACAATCCACAAAAGACCAGTTCATCTATGCGACTTGTGCCATATCTTGCGATTGGTTTGTGCGCAGCGGCCCTGACCGGAACAGGGGCGCGGCTCCAGGCACAGGCCCCGAACGCGCAGAAACCTCCAGTCATGGGTCCGCCTCCGCTGGTGCTGGCCGGCGGCACGGTGGTGGATGTAACCGAGTGGGGCCACTCGGCAAAAGACATTGAGGATGCGATCGTGATTGTGCGCGACGGACGCATCACCGACGTGGGCTCGCGATTGACCCTCCCCATTCCCAAGGGCGCGCGGGTCATCGATTGCACCGGCAAATTTCTCATTCCGGGATTGGTGGATGGCTTTGCGGGCATGAACTCGCAAGGCCAGGCCAGCGCCAATCTTTACATGGGCGTGACCACGGTTGTGGCCTCCAGCGACGCTCGGCGTGGCGCTATCGATTTCACCGCTAATCCCAGTCCGCATCTTTATCTGATGGACTCGGTTGGATCGACCGATGACTGGAGCCTTCTGGTCAGAAATCCGGAGTGGGCGGCCAAGCTGAAAGAAGGCGCGCGTCCAGCGGAGCTGAATCCGCAAGACACGGCTCTGCAAATGACCGCGACGGCGCACCTGGGTACGCGCGTGCTGTGGCTGGGACACAACCTCACCGCAGCCAATACGCAGTGGATCATTGCGCGCGCACACCAGATGGGCCTGATTACGTATGGCGAATTTGTCTCTACTCCCTACACGGTTGGCGTAGAGGCCGGCGTGGATGCGCTGTTGCACATGGGCCGCTATGAGCTGGGCGTGATTCCGGACGAGCTGCAGGGGCCGCTGGTCGATGATCCTGAGGGAGCAGCCGCCAACACGGCGTACGACTACTCAGAACGATTGCCGCCTACCGACCCGCATTGGCGGGCTTACGCTCAGTTCCTGGCCACGCACCATGCCGCGCTGATGCCCACCTTCAGCCTCTTCTACCTGAAATTGCCGGATCATCGAAATCTATGGAAAGATCCGGCCGCGGCCCTGCTCGATCCAGCCCGCATGTTCGACCCGCCGGATCGCGCCACCGGCGAGCTGACTTATCCCCTACCCCCGTGGACGCGGCACTTGCCCATGATTGGCCAGCGCTACATGGAAGAAGGCCAGCGCAAGAAGGACGACCAGTCTGCCATGCGGCTGTGGCGCATCAATCAAACCATCTTTTCCGCCTATCCGCATTACCTTGCGGCCAGCGGAGCGCCGGTGATGGGATCGATGCCTGGCATTTCCATGCACACGGAACTTGAAATGCTGGTGCGGCTGGGGCTTTCGCCGCGCGAGGCTCTGGCAGCGGCAACCAACAACTACGCGTTGCAATTTGGATGGAACGAACTGGGCCAGATCGCTCCCGGCCGCCGCGCCGACATCGTGATCGTGGACGGCGATCCGACCGAGAATATCTGGAACGCACGCCGCATCTCCGGGTTGATTGAGGACGGAAATGTGCTTGATCGTGAAGCGCTGCTGAATGCCAGGAAATGATCACAATCTGTTCAAAAATTCTGTCTCCAAAAACTACGCGCTTGAAGGGGAAAAGACGGCCGGAATTCTGCGGACGCGTACGCGCGTCCGCAGCACTGAGGCGTTCCGGCTGGAGGAGAGAGGGAAAATTAGTTGGGAAGCAGCACGGCATCGATGACGTGGATGACGCCGTTGGACTGGTAGACATTGGGGATGGTCACGGTGGCTGTCCCGCCCTTTTCATCGGTGAGAACAATCTTACCCATATCGAGTGACGCGGTCAGCGTGCCGCCGGAGACGGTCTTCAGCTCAGCCTTGCCGCCGCCCTTCTTGATCATCTTGACTAGGTCCTTCGAGTTCAGTCTGCCGGCCACCACGTGGTAAGTGAGTATCTTCACCAACTGATTCTTGTTCTCCGGCTTGAGCAGCGTGTCGGCTGTTCCAGCGGGGAGTTTGGCGAAAGCTTCGTTGGTCGGCGCGAACACGGTGAACGGCCCCGGTCCGGAAAGCGTGTCCACCAGGCCGGCGGCTTTCACGGCGGCAACAAGCGTGGTGTGATCCTGTGAGTTGACCGCGTTCTGAACGATGTTCTTGTTGGGGTACATGGCGGCACCGCCTACTTCGGGATCCTTCTGCGCGAGCACACTAGTAGCAGACAGGGCGAGAGTGACGGCGGCAAGTGCGGCTAGAACAATCTTGCTGGTGCGGATCATGGGATGTATATCCTCCGTTCGGAAATTGACTACATCTCAGGAACGCGCCAGCTCGCTGTTTGGATTCGCCCCATGGCCGCAGCCTGCGACAACCTCGATTGAATCAACAATTCACTGGCAGCTAATGAGTGCCGGCAAAGGGTGTATGCGCAGCGCAGCCCTTGTGCCGGAACAGCACAGCGGTTGGGAGAACCAACCATCATCGTTTAACGTATCGATAGGACCCCACTTGCAACCGGGTGCCGCGTGGCAGAGGAAACTTATCAAATCTCGATCCAAGATCTCTAGGCAGAAGCGCCATCACAACCGGTGGCTCCTGCTGATTGCCGCCTTCAAGCTTTCCCAGGCGCTGCTTTTCATCGCCATAGGCGTGGGCGTGCGGCACCTGGTGCATAAGGACGTGGGCGATGAGCTGCTCAGGCTGGCCCATCACCTGCACTTCAATCCTGAGTCGCGCTTCGTCGACTTCATCCTTGACCGGGCTTCCATTGTGAACGACAAGCTATTGCGCCGCTTCAGCGTGGCGCTCTTTGCTTATGCGGCGCTGGGCACGGCGGAGGGAATTGGACTGTATCTGGAAAAGCTCTGGGGCGAATACATGACGCTGGGAATCACCGCGTCTTTTCTGCCGTGGGAGATATTTGAGGTTTTCCGGCGGATGAGCTTCATCCATCTTGGACTGCTGGTGGTGAATGTCATGGTGTTCTTCTACTTGTTGAAGGTTGTGACGGACCGGGTGAAGGAACACCATGTGAAGAGGTCCCCGGCGGCTTAAGGCACATATTTCGCTTTTTGTTCGCTTTATACCATGCAACCGAATTGTGCAAGGTCGAGGGCTGCGAATTGTTTTAAAAGGGAATCAAGAAGATAACGTTGCACTATTAGTAGTAGTTGTTGCTTACAAATCCTCAATTAGTTGTGTGTAGACCATCTTGAGACGCCCCCCCATCAAGCCCCACGCAGGGCACTTGTAAAAAGCATGCATTTTCCACATGCGCGCAAACAGTTCTTGCCGCATAATGGGTCCTGTCGGGTCAAAAAGGGTCTAACAGGGCCTTCTTGGGACCGAATAACGTGAAGCGAAGCAGAGTAAGGGCAGAACGTGACCGAGAATCCAGAAACCCGTTCGGCCGGCGAGCCTGAGTCCTCAAAAGAGGCTGCCGGTGGGGGTCTGGAAACCAGGGACGATCTGCAGATTGGTTTTTGCGGCAACCCGCGGGCCAAATTGGACGAGCGCGGACGCCTGAAAATGCCGGCTGAGTTCAAGGCGTTCCTTGAGCGCAAGTACGGCAAGGACTTCAACGAGTTTTATATCACCAGCCGGGAAGGTTTGGACGCGGAAATTTTTCCCCTGCCGGAGTGGCAGCAGCATCTGGCCAAGGTATTCAAGATGTCGCCCAGCCATCCGGCGCGCAAGAGTCTTCTGGCCCGGTACAGCCTGTATGGCGGCCGGGCGGACATGGATCCGCAGGGGCGGTTGTTGATTCCGGAGGAGCTGCGCAATGCCGGAATGGTGAACGAGGATGTGAGCGTCACCGGCGAGGGCAACCTGCTGAGAGTGACGGTTGTGAGCCGCCTGCGGGAGACGGTGCAAGGCAAAGCGATGTCCGCGCAGGAAATGGATGCGTTGGCTGATTGCGGATTGTAACGGGCAAGGCAAATACCCCTCAGGGGGAGCACATGACGAAATCGAATGACCGCCATGTGCCAGTTCTTTATCAGGAAGCGATTGATTTTCTCCGGGTGCGCGCAGACGGGACCTACGTTGACTGCACACTCGGGCTGGCAGGGCACGCAGAGGGAATTGTCAGGCAGTTGGGACCGAAGGGGCATTTGATTGGATTCGACCGCGACCCCGAGGCCATGGCACTGGCAAAAGAACGGCTGGCAAGAGTTTGCAGTGAGTTGGGGAGTGAGGCGCCGCAAGTGACGCTGGTGGACGAGGCCTTCAGTTCCATAGCCGGGCATGTGAAGCCGGCTTCAGTGGACGGGTTACTCGCAGATTTTGGGGTTAGCAGCCTGCAATTCGACGAGGCTCGCAGGGGATTCAGTTTTCAGGCAGATGGTCCTGCCGACATGCGTATGGATACGCGCACAGGACCAACGGCCGCACAAGTGGTGAATGAGGCGAACGAGCGCGAGCTTGCCGACCTCATTTACGAGTACGGAGATGAAAGGAGGTCGCGGAGAATCGCCAGAGCCATTGTTCGCGGGCGGCCAGTTACAACTACGGCGCAGTTAGCACGGATTGTAGCTTCAGCCGCCCCGGCAATGAAACAAGAGCGCATTCATCCGGCGACCCGCACATTTCAAGCTCTCCGTATTTATGTGAATCGTGAGTTGGATGAGATCAAGACGTTGTTCGAGGCCGCACCCAGGTTGCTTAAGCCCTCGGCAAGATTGGCCGTGATCAGCTTCCACTCACTGGAAGATCGCATTGCGAAAGACAATCTGCGGGAAGGTGCGCAGAAGGGAATCTGGGAGATTTTGACCAGGAAACCGGTCACAGCGGGCGAAGAAGAGATGGAACGCAATCCGCGCTCACGGAGCGCAAAACTCAGAGCGGCGGAGAGGACAGCTAATAGTTAGTGGCTTGGGAGGGAGAATCATGGCGGCAATTGCGACAACTTATTTTGAAACCGGCCGCAGCCCAGCGCAGCGGATTCGCGAGCGGAACGCCGAGCTTCTGGCCCAGCAGCCGTTGCGCCGGCGCGGTGTGCGGACGCCTGAGTTCTACATCGCCAGGCATATCGACAACTCGCGGCTGGTCAAGGCACCGGACCCGGTGCGGGTGCGCGAGATGCGCTTGTTTTCAGCGGCCATCACGGTGCTTTTTTCCTTGATTATGGTTTACGGCTTGCAGCACTTCTATGCCATCGAGAGCGGCTATCGCGTGGAGGCAGAGAAGCTGAAGGTGGAACAGTTGCGCGAACAGAACCGCCAGTTACGCCTGTCTGAGGCACAGCTTACGCGGCCGGAGCGCATCGATTCCATGGCTCGCCAGTTGGGGCTTTCCGAGCCGGTGCCGGGGCAGGTGGTTCACCCCAGCGCCAGTGCTGATGCCGCGGCACCCGTGCTTGCCCGTTTGATGCCTCCGCCGGCCCCGATTCCGTAGATAGATTGGCAGCTGCGAGCTTTCAGCTACTGTTGTGCAGCTTAAGTTCGCGGAGCAACTTTCATGCAGGTAGCTGTTCGAGCCAACCGGAGCCGCACCGCCGCGGCGCGCGTCATCCCTCTCAAGCGGGCGCGGTTCTGGCTGATCTGCCTCTTCTTTTTTCTCTGGGCGTTGGTCATTGGGAGCCGGTTGTTCTGGCTTCAGGTGGTGCGCCACAAAGAGTTTGTGGAGCGCGCTGAAAAGCAGCAGTTGCGGACCTTTGAAGTAGCTCCGCGGCGCGGTGTGCTCTACGACCGCAACCTGCACGAGTTGGCCATGACGGTGCAGGCCGACTCGTTCTACGCAGTGCCAAACGAAATCGACGACAAGCAAAGAGCAGACTGGGTAAGGACCACGGCGCACACGCTGGCCGCGGTGGTGCATACCGATCCTGAAGACGCCTTCACCACCGAGGCGCAGATTGCCGAACGGCTCACTAACGGGCGTGGCTTTGCCTGGGTGGCGCGCAGGGTAACGCCGGAGGTTGCGGCGCGCGTCAAGGCCCTGGCTATCCAAGGCGTTTATTCGCAGAAGGAGTTCGAGCGCTTCTACCCCGACAACCAGATTGCCGCGCAGGTGCTGGGCTATGTGGGTATTGACGACAACGGCCTGGGAGGTCTGGAGCAGAAGTTCGAGTCCCAATTGCACGGCGTTCCGGGCCGCATGTATACGGCCATGGACGCGCGCCGCAAGGTGCTGGGATCGAGCGAACACGAGCCGGAGCCGGGCAAGAATCTTGTACTCACCATTGACGAAAACATTCAGTTTCTGGCCGAGCGCGCCCTTGATCATGCGATGGAAAAAACAGGGGCGGCCAGTGGAACCGTTGTCGTACAAGACGTGCATACCGGACAAATTCTGGCTCTGGCCATTCGCCCAACGTTCAACCCCAACATGGCCAGAAAGACCACGCCGGCACTGCTCAAGAACCATGCCGTGAGCGACGTCTACGAGCCCGGCTCGGTGTTCAAGCTGGTTGCGTACTCGGCCGCGCTCGATCAGCATTTGACCTCGCCCGACGACATGATCGACTGCCAGGGCGGCCAGATTACGATAGCCGGCCGCGTGATCCACGACAATCAAGGCGAACACTTCGGAGTGATTCCGGTGCATAAGGCCCTGGAGGAGTCAAGCGACGTGGCGGCGATCAAGCTGGCGCTGAAGGTGGGGCAGGACAAGTTTTACGAGTACATCCGCAACTTCGGCTTCGGGTCCCGCACCGGCGTGGAGTTGCCTGGCGAGACCCGCGGCTTGCTGGCCCCGGTGAAGCGGTGGGGCTCGTCGTCTATCGGGTCGATCGCCATGGGACAGGAGGTGGCCGTTACCCCGCTGCAACTGGTGTCGATGGTTTCCACCATTGCCAATGGAGGAGTCTACCTGCCGCCGCATGTTTTGATACGCGGTCCGGCTGGGAACGATGCACGCGCCGAAGGCGCATTGCAGCCCTCGCCCTTCAAGCCCGGCGCCGATCTGCCCAATCCGCTTCCTCCGGGAGCGCATCGCGTGATCTCAGAGATGGCCGCGGCACAGATGCGCAAGATGATGGAAGGCGTGGTGCTTTATGGCTCCGGCAAGCCGGCGCAGTTGAATGGCTACTCCTCAGGCGGCAAAACGGGCACCGCGCAAAAGATCGATCCGGCGACGCATACCTATTCAAAGACTATGCATATCGCCTCGTTCGCGGGCATTGCGCCAGTCAACAATCCAGTCATCTCGGTCGCTGTGGTCATCGATGATCCCAGAAAAGGCCCCTCGTATTACGGCACCGCGGTTTCCGCACCTGTGTTTGCCGAGGTGGCGCAGCAGGTGCTTGAGTATCTGGGCGTGCCGCACGATATTGAAGTGCAGGCGCCGCGCGATAAAGCGAAGCCGGCGCCGCCGGTCCCTGAAGACGAAGCGGAAGAACAGGGCGACGTCAACACCATGTTTGCCGCCATCAACGATCTGCCCGCAGACGATCCGTTGCGCGTGGAGACAACGCAACCGGACGCGCAGCAGCCTGAAAGTCAAGCAGCCAGCCAGACCGTGAACACAGCAGGCGGGGTTGCGCAGGCCGATTCTGCTCAGGGCCAGCAATCGCCGCATGCGGTATCCACGCCACCCGAGGCCAGTTCAAAAGCTGTCACGGTGAGTGATGCCAAAAAGCTCAAAGTTCCATCGCTGATTGGGCTGACGGTGCGCCAGGTAATCGTACAGGCTGGCGCCGCTGGCCTTGAGGTGCAGATCACCGGCAGCGGCACCGTGCGCGAACAAGCGCCCGCGGCCGGCGCTATGGTTCCTGCCGGCACGCAGATCGTGGTACGGTGCGCGCGCTAAGGCACTTTCCACTACGATCTGAGAGGGAAACCGCGGTGCATGAGTGGTGTCTTCCCCGAGGAAAAGCTGCATTCAGCAATTTCGCCAAGACGCGAGTGAGGCTCCAGGATTGTGCCTCTCCACTCCGAGCGCGATGATCCGTCCCCGAATCATCCTGACGCTCCGATCGCTGCTGGGAATTTATGCGTCCTCGGCGCGCTTATAGACGATAGTCTGCCCTCGCGCCAAGGTGGGGAACAGAGCGGCAACTGCCTTCACCGCGAACTTCTTCGCCGCGCCGCCCTGGACTCCGAAATAATCGCGATACTCATGCGACACCGTCGTCAGGCCTGCACGGCGGCCGATCTTGACTAACTCGTCACGGGTGTATTCGCGGATATGTCCCCGATTGCCGGCATTGATGCGCAACAGTTCATACGGATTGCGGCCCCGCAGCATCATCATGCGCCGTGGCAAAGCGCTGGCGTTGGGGGTCTGGCAGATGATCATGCCGCCTGGCGCCAGCAGGGTCGCGAGCAATCCAAGCACAAGTTCCGGCGCTGTATACAGATGTTCGATGGTTTCGGCAAACACGATCAGGTCGAACTTGTCGCGCGTGTCGATTTGCTCAATGCGTTGCGCATCGTTCAGATCGAATACGATATGCCCGGCGTAGGACATGCCATCTGAAGCCTCCAAACCGGCTTCATGGCCGAACTGCTCGGATTCGGAAAGTGGCAGGCCCATGGTAGTCACGCTGCCATACACCTCCAGCAACATTCCGGAGAGATGACTGCGGCCGATATCGAGGACTTCCGCTCTGCGCTCCGGACATAACTCCCGGCATTTTTTCACTACATAGTCAAAGCGCTGGCGGTGGTATTCAAGATAATCATGGCCGGCCAGAGCACGGCTCTCTTCCGCGAGCAACGTGTTGAGCAACGACATGTTTCCACCTCTCTTCAGGCCCTGCTGCCCGGAGCAGCGATCACTTTACGATCTGCCGCGGAATTGGATAATTTTGCGCCGGTCGCGCTTCGACGGCCGGTGCTCCGGCAGCGGCGCAAACTCCTGCATCGCCTTGCGCTCAGCGGCCAGCTTCATCCGTGCCTCTTTGCCGGCTTCCGTCTCGCGATAAAGCGTCTGCGCCACTGCGGCTGGTCCGCGCATTTCGCTGGTGACCTGCACCTCAACCTCGAACGCACCGCCTTCGTTCTTGATGAGCAGCATGTCGCCCACGCGCACCTCGCGCGCAGGCTTGGCCTGCACGCCATTCGAGTGAATGCGCCCCAACTCGCAGGCCTTTTGCGCCAACGCCCGCGTCTTGAAGAACCGCGCTGCCCAAAGCCACTTGTCGATGCGTACAGATTCCATAACTGTATTCTCATACAAGTTGCGGCGTCTGCGCAGCCAGGAAAAGTTCCGGCAGATTCGCATCGGACTTAACGGTCGCAAGCGGCAACGGCGCCGCGTGCGTCTTTTCTCTGCGTCCGCCGAAAAATCACTTCTAGGAAAACAAGATGAACACTCGCGCACTTTCCCTCTTTGCCTCCATCCTTCTGCTCTCCACCGCTTCATTGCAAGCCCAAACCCATCCGCGCCACGCACGCTATCCCAATGCGCCTGCTAACGATCCGCAGCTTCAACTCCCCACCGACCAGGCGCAGTCCTGCTTCACACCGGAGAGCACTCTTTCCGGATACGACCAATTCGAGCAGTTCGACATCTACCCGCAGCCGGCCAGCAAGGGCTATCTGTGCATCAACATTCCGCCCGGCAAAATCTTCGTCATCGATCACCTCTTTGCCGAAGCCGATTACGACCAGGTGCTGCCGGCTCCGGCCGAGTGGTATCTCAACACGAGCGTGGGCAATTACGAGCAGATGACGGGTTTCGCAGCCAACCGCGTCGGCTCGCTCACTGCCAATGCCCATTACGTACTCTCCGAGCCAGTCCATCTGGCAGTCAATGGAGGCACGCGCGTCACGCTGATCATGCACAACTTCTACGTCAGCGCCAGCAGTTCGATTACGGAGACGCCCGGAACCGCCAGCTTGTCGCTGATGGGGCATTGGGAGTAGGAAAGTGGGCGATGCTTTAGCCAAAAAACAAATGGGATATCGCGGCCAAGCGCCTCGATATCCCGTCAGGATTTAATTTGATGTGAAGAAAGTCTAGTTCGCCAGCACGGCCCGATAGCGCACCTTGTTCTTCTTCACTTTTTCGATGGCTTCGTTGGCCTTGGCCATGGGGAAGGCTTCGATCTGCGCCTTCACACCGTGGCGCGCGGCCACATCCAGCATTTCTTTTAGCCGGTACGGGCTGCCCGTGGGATTGCCGCTGATGGACCGCATCCCAGCGATCAGCGGAAATGCATGAACCGAAACCGGCGACGGCGGCACGCCCACAAAGCACAGCGTTCCGGTGGGCCGCAGCGCCTGGATGTAGACGCCCCAGTCCTGGTCGGCGTTGATGGTGCTCACAATCAGGTCCTGCGTTCCGGCCATTTCCTTCAGTGCCTTGGATTCACGACTGTTCACAAAGCGGTGCGCGCCCAGCGCTCGCGCTTCTTCTTCCTTGCCGGCCGAGGTTGAAAACGCCGTAACCTCCGCGCCAAAGATCTTGGCAAACTGAATCGCCAGATGGCCCAAGCCGCCGATGCCGATCACGCCCACGCGCGACGATGGATTGACCCCATGCGTGCGCAGCGGGTTATAGACCGTGATGCCGCCGCACAGCAGGGGTGCGGCGTGCTCACTCTTGAGCGCTTCGGGAATCGGGATCACGAAGCGGGCGTTGGCTCGTACGCGGTCCGCGTAGCCGCCATTGCGATGCACGCACGTGCCCTGGGACGCGGGGCACAGGTTTTCCATGCCGCGCGTACACCACTCGCACTCGCCGCAGGAGTTTGACTGCCAGCCCAGGCCGACGCGCTGGCCCACCTGATGTGACTTCACTTCAGCGCCCACCGCCGAGACCGTACCCACAATCTCATGGCCGGGAATAAACGGAAACTGGCTGATGCCCCAGTCGTTGGAGATGAGGTGAATATCGCTATGACAGACGCCGCAGTGGCTGATGGCAATCTCCACATCCTGCGGGCCCAGCTTTCCTGGGTCATAGCGGTACGGAAGCAGTTCTGCTCCCGCTGCGTGCGCTGCAAGTCCTTGAATTTGGGCCATGCGTTCTGAGTTCCTCGTTGGGGCTGGGGGACAGGCCGGCAGGGTCCAAACTCGCGCCGGCCCGCCAAAAAAAGGAGCCTACCTGATTCTGCTTCGATCCTAGTTTAAACTGCCACCCGGTTCAATGCGCAGGTTCAAAACCTGGAATCCGTTTAAGACTCCGCCGGCGGGGGCTTCGCCGGCCAGGTCCGCCGACTCGCCGTTCAGGTTCGCATCCTTGGCGGCGCGCAGCGGTTCCAGCGCGTTGGCCACGGACAAGGGCAGGCTCTCCAGCGTCTGTCCGCTTACGCCCGCCTGCGTCTCCGGCACCAGCAGGCTCACATAAATGCGGTCGGCCGCATGAGCGCTGCGGGCCTCGGCCAGCACGGCGTCCAGATCCACGGCACGGCTCGTAAGCTTGGGCTGATCCAGAGTCCGGTCCAGCGTCGCGGAATCTGAAACCAAAATTCGCAGGTTGCCCCCCAGCAGCCTTGCCGGCAGCTTCACGGGGATGCGGATATTGCGCTCCGGCTTTTGCCATGGGCGAACGGTCGCCTCCACCATCACCGTATCGCCGGCATGCACGATATCGCTCGAAATGAGCCGCGCGGTTTCCAGTTCCACTGCGACCCGCCGCGGAATGGCTTCCACATCGAGGTTGATGCCGCGAACCTCGCCCTGGCGTCCGGCGTTGGAATAGATGCGCGCAAAGTGCATGCCGGCCTGCAAGGCAAGCTCAAGTGGCGCCATCCCAGCGTCGCTGGCAGAGACCCACTCGTCCAGCGGCGAAGGCGGGTATCCATCCAGGTCAATGTTGCCCGTCAGGTGATAGCTGGTTTCCGCCGTGCTCTCGTTGCTCTCAAGCAGCGCCTCGTAGAGTGTTACCAGCATGGCCTGCGAGGTGAGCGAAGGCAGGTCGAGAATCTCCACGTTCAGCTTGCGGTCGCCCTCGGGCGAGTGAACGGAAATGTGTACCGGAATCATGCGCGGCTTCAGGCCGAGCACGCCGCGGATGGCCGAATCGCGGTCTTCGGTAAACGCGCCGATCAGTGCGCCGGTGTTCACAATCTTGAAGGCGTTGAGCGGAGAAGCGAGCGTGGCCACCACTTCGGTCGCGGTCATGGGCAGCGAAACCGGACCCGCCTGCAGAATCGGATGGCCGCAGGCCAGCAGTTGTTGGGGGTCAATATAAGTGACCGTGCAGGTGGCGGAGATCTCCAGATCGCCACGTACCAGTTGCGCGCTGACTGCCGATCCTGGCACCACGGTAGCAGCGGCGGCTGCCGAAGGCTCGTCACTCAATGAGGATGATCCACTCGCGCCCCCGCTCACCCCCCCGGCCGCGATCATCTCCAGGCCTGTGCCGGCCATCTGTTTCTGCCATAGCCTGATCGCCTCCGGCTGAAACCCGCTCATCACCAGGGGCGTCTCCATTGCCTCAAAGTTCATGCCGGCGGCGGTTGGACTGCTCTCCTTGTTTGCTTGAGAAGCGTTTGCCTGCGAGGCTGAAACAGGCTCCACGCTCCGGAAAGCGGAAGCAGGCGCCGCGCTGCCGATGGGCAGGTCGCGCACTTCGAGCATCTGCTCAATCGGCGTAATGCCGGCGATGGGGTCTTTGCTGAACTGGCCGATACGGTACGACAGCGACCCCAGCAGCCGCTTGCCGATGTAGACCGGGCTGCCGCTCATGCCAGCCACCACGCCCGTGTATTCGGGCTTGGCGCCGTGAAGCTGCGCCAGAATCATGTCCTGCCCAGGGCCGCGCGCTCCGCGCAGCACGCCCAGAATCTCAACCTGCATGGCCTCCGGTTTGTCGCCCTCGAATACCGTCCAGGCTGTCGCCGTCATCCCTTTGCGCACTTCGCTCAAGGGGACGAATCCTCCGCTCGAAGGCGGCGGACCCGTGGCCGGGGTGCTTTGCGACGCCAGCGGGCGGGGCATCAGCAGCATGGTCGTGAGCAGCATAGCCAAGGCCGCGCCCAGATTCAAAGCCGGTAGAGACCTCCGAAAGCGGACTTCCTTCAGGCGAGTTTTCACGTCTATAAGAGTACAGTGCCGCAGCCTTTGGCTTCTATTCGCTGGCTGACGGCTGAATGCTCCCAGCGCCGGTGAGTCCCAGCGGCAATCGAGGCTTTCTGCTGAGGGTTTGAGCGTCGCCAGGGGCTAACAGCCGGAAGTTGTCTTTGGTCTCCGGTAATCCCGTATGCTATTCAGCAAAGAGGTCGTCATGCGAATCTTGCGCCCACGCTTCCATTCTCCCGGTTGTTTCTCTCTTGCCGCGCCGCTGATTGTGCTCACGACGCTGGCCATGGCGCCCTTGGCCCGATCGCAATCCACGACCGCTCCCACGCCTCCCGCGCAAACCCAGCCGCCGCCTGACCAGACCGCGCCCGACGCCGGCGGTCCCACCGGCGACTCCGGCGTCATCGCTTTGCCTAAAAAGAAGGAAGCGCCGGATGACACGCCGCCGCCCGCGCCGGCCGCGCCCAAAATCAAGAACCCGGAGGGAATGCCCAACTATTCGCTGCGTATTGACGTGCCCGAGGTGACGGTCGACGTGGGTGTGCTGCTTGAGAAGACGCATCAGTTCGTTCCCGGCCTCAAGCCCGCCAACTTCCGCGTCTATGAGGACGGCGTGGCGCAGAAGGTTTCCGGCTTCAAGCGCGTCGAGGCTCCCATCACAGCCCTGATGATCTGCGAGTTTGCCGCCAACAACTATGCCTATATTTACGACATGCGGAACGCCGCTTTTTCATTCGCGCAGCAGCTTCGGCCTCAGGACTACGTAGCCTTGATGACCTTCGATATGCGCAACCAGATCCAGCTTGACTTTACCCAGGACAAGCGACAGCTCCTGCAGGCCATTGACTCGCTGCGCATTCCCGGTTTCAGCGAAACCAACGTATTCGACGCACTCTACGAAGGCCTTGACCGCCTGGAGCGCATTGATGGCCGCAAGTACATCATCCTGATCGCATCCGGCCGGGATACCTTCTCCAAACTCACGCTGGACAAGATACTCAAGAAGGTGAAGGCCGCGCAGGACATCACCATCTACACCATTTCAACCGGCGGCTTCATGCGGGCCATACGCGGCGACAGCATCACCATGCTTCAGGCCGACAATCAAATGAAAACTTTCTCCAGCCTCACCGGCGGGGCCAGCTATTTCCCGCGCTTCCCCGGCGAGCTGCCCGACGACTTCGGCGAGATCAACCAGAACATCCGCTCCAAGTACGAACTGGTCTATCGGCCTACCAACGCCAAGCAGGACGGCACCTATCGCAAGCTGAGAGTGGAGCTTGTGGACGACGAGGGCCAGCCTCTGCGCATTCAGGACGAGAAGCACAAACCATTGAAGTACGACATCATTACCCGCGAAGGCTATCGCGCCAAACAAGAGGTGGAGTAGAACCCACGCCGATTTCAAGGGCCAAGTAAAAAGGGACCACGCCGCAGCGTGAGGCTGCGGGAGAGCAACTCTGGGTCGCTAGTTTGCACGGAGCCGAGAGCTTATTTGAATTGAGTAACGAAGTCCATGATGTAGTAGGCGATGACCACTACGGTCATGACGATAACCAGCCACATCATTACCCTTCTCAAGGGCTCGATCTTGTTGACTTTGGCCACAATGGCGGCTTGTTCGTCCCTGACGCGATCGAACGCGGAGTCAAGAACGAGCTGGTCGTCCTCATCGCGGCTCAATCTGCCACTGTAGATCTTGAGCGCGAGCATGATGCAAACCAGCCCGCCCCAAACCGACCACATTACCGGCACAATTCCCGTCATTTTCCACCTCCACGGGGCTTTCAAGGTCCCAGATACCGGCGGGTCCGTGAAGGAATCGCGGTCTCGTGAGTAGAGGGGCCGTACGGTTGATCATGATAGTCCCAAACTGAGTATCTTGTGGGGATAAATTTAGGGCTATTTCAGGGTTGTCCGACGCTGATTTTGCCCTTTGTCATTTCCTCGGCCGCGTTCCACCCGCTGCCTGCCTTTCTCAACCCTGCGACTTTCCCCTTTTCGTCGCATCCAATGAGACGATGCTGCGATTGTCACTTGTATACCAGCCTTCAGGCAGGTAGAGTTTAAAGTGAAGGCAAGCATTTCACAGTTTGAGAGGAAACCATGGCCACAGCAACAGTTTCACCCGCACAGGAAACCGAAAAGAAGGCGCCTCTTCACCTGACCCCTCAGGCTATCGCCAAGGTGCGTGAAATCATGGCTACCCAGGATCCTCTGCCGGCTGGATTGCGCGTCGGCGTCGTCGGCGGCGGATGCTCAGGTTTTCAGTATTCCATGGCCTTCGAGAACCAGAGCGGCATGATGGACAAGGTCTTCAGCTTTGATGACCTGAAAGTTTTTGTTGATGCCACTTCGCTGATGTATCTGAACGGCTGCATTGTCGATTACGTCGAGACCCTGGAAGCGGCCGGCTTCAAATTTGAGAACCCCCAGGTGAAGTCGACCTGCGGCTGCGGTTCTTCTTTCAGCGTCTAAGCACCGCATACTCGCGTTTTGTTGCCAAGGCCCGTCTCTCAAAGGGACGGGCCTTTGTGCGTTTGGGTGCTGCTTTTAAAATTGTCCGGCAGGTTCTTCTTGATCTACTGCTGAGGCTGCGGCGAAGGGGTGGCGGTTCCAGAGCCTGTTCCGCCGGATGTGCCGAAGGTTGAGCTGCCGCCGAAGGTCGAGCTTCCACCAAAGGTTGAACTGCCGCCGGTGGTGCCGGGTGTGTCGGTGCCCGCGGGCGTCAAGCCAGTTCCACCGGCTCTGGCGCCCATCATCATCATCTGCTCGGCAATCGGGTCGTAGAGGAACTCCCACTCGTTGTAGTGATTCTTCTTCTTATAGACAAAGATGGACTGCTTGGGGCTGCCGGGAGAAAAGCCCATGATGCCCGCGCCGCCATAGGTCTGGCCTGGCGCGCCAAAGGTGGAGCTGCTGGAATCTGTCCCGCTGCCGCCCGCTCCGTTGCTGGCTGAGCCGTTGCTGCCTGAGCTGTTACTGCCCGCTGCGCCGGCTTGGCCGTTCGAGGGATCGGTCGTACTCCCGGGCGCGACGGGCTGCGCAGTGGGGGTGCTCGAGGTGTCGGACGAGCTGCTGAAGAGTCCTCCCGACGAATTTGGCGAGCTGCCCCCGCTCGGTGTGAGGGTGTTTGACGTCAGTGAATTCGTCAGCCCGGTTGGGGCGCCAGCCCCGCCGATTCCGGCGATTGGCTGGCCGAAGAAGCCCATGGTCTGCGTCTTCTGCTGGCCGTAGTGGATCGGCTTCCAATCGTCCTTGCCGGTCATGGGGTCAAGATATTTTTTGCGCAGGAAGCGAATCTCGTTGCTCTTGACCAGGACGTCTACGTTGGGAGGATAGGCGCCAAACTGCTTGTAATAGAGCTTCACGGCGCGGGCGTACTGCTTGCCGCGGTGCATGGTTTCAAGTTCGCGGTCGCGCTGGATCTGCTTGGCGATTCTGGGCGCGGCTACGGACATGGCGATAACCAGCAACGCCAGCATGAAGATGACCGCGACCAGGATGTAGCCTTCCTCAGAGGGTTGGGGGCGATGCCGGGCTGGAGCGGTTCTGTTCATATTCCTTGAAATAGAAGGCGCAAGTCCTTCATCGATAGAGACGCAGACCTTTCCTCAATACAAGACGCTGGCCGGTCCATCTGCGCTCTGCTCGGCGGTAGATCCTGAGATGACGCCCCACACTAGTTGGACGTAAGCGCCAGTGTCTGAGTGTTGTTGTAGCTCAGGTCAGTCACCTGCACGCTGCCCGGCTGAATGGACACGACCTTGTAGCGGTGGTCCACCACCTGGCCGCTTTTAGCCATGAACACATCGTCTCCGCGCGTAAAGAAGGCCTTGATCGTCTTGTCCCTGGAGAGCGTGTAGCCAAAGTATTTCAAGTCGATGGCCGGCGGACTGGGCGGTCCGGTCACGACCGGCATAGTCACCGCCGGACCGGTGTTGCGCGCGGTCTTTACCGGAGTTTCAATCGGAGCTGGCCCGGAATCGGCGGAGAAGATATTCCTTCCAGTGCCGGCGTATTCCACGTCTTCGCTCTGCGCCAGCTTTTCAAAATGTACCGTCGGGTCCAGACCCGGATTGGCCAGCTTCTCCGCATCATCCGATTCCTGAGAGCTCTGGCCGTTCGCCGTGGATCTGACGCCAGTCGCCGCGCGTCCATTCGCAGATGCGGTATGAGCAGCCGGCTGGGTGGCCTGCTGTGGAATCGGCGTCGAAGGTCCTCCGAAGTAGTCGTGCAGTTCGTACGCGCCAACCGCGAGCACCACCACAATCAGCCCAATCGCCAAATAAACCTGGCGCTTGTTTTCCGTTCCCAGAGGGATAGCCATGCTATTCGCCCTCCTGTCTGCCGGGGTGGGAGACGCCGGCGCTGGGCTCGGCCACGGGCTCCGTTGCCGGGGACGTGCCTTCTTCGCCTAGCTTGGGCGTGGACGGCAATCCGCTGGCTGCCGCGTCTGCCGCCCGCATCCATGTGGAGACGCGCAGCCGCAGGTTCACCAGGCCGCCCTGCTGGCCGGTCAGCTGCATGGTTCGGATCACGAAGAAATTCTGGTCGCGCTCCAGGCTGTTCACAAACCGCATGATGTCCGGATAGGCCCCGCTGATGCCGGCATCCATGGAGATTTCCGTCAGATCGGCTCCCGGCAGTCCCTGCGAGTACTGCACACGCGACAGGCGAACAGTCGACTTGACTGCCAGATCGCCAATGCGGGTGGCGAACGACGAGTAGTTGGTGGGGATGCGCTTGTCATAGAAGGCCTGAATCTGTTCCCTCGACGCAGCCACGCGCTTGTCCAGCCCACGCAGAGGTGCGGTCTGCAGGTCCATGGCCTTCAGTTCTACCTGCTTCCCGGCCAGCGCGTCGGTCGACCGGCCGTTGGTGGCCGCCCAATCCATTCCCAGTCGGACGAACAGGCCGATCGCCACTACCAGCAGTACGGCGAACCCGGCATAGTGCCAAGTAAGCGGAGAGGTCAGTCGTTCGCGCCAGAGGGAGGGAGGTTGGTTGCTCATTGTGGACCTCCTGGCGCGGGATTTGGAGATCGTTGCGGATTCGGATTCACGGCCCCTGGAGCACCGGACGGAGGGTTCGAAAGCTGAGCTGGCCTGGTATAGGGCGCGCGAACCGTACCGGGCGCGGGAGCAGACCGTACCCCGGGTAAGGGAAGCGGACGCACTGAACGTTGCGTACGCGCGGGCGGCTCTGTGGAATCGGTCGATTTCAGGGTTAGCCTGTGGCTCGTCTTGCGCTCTACTGCGATAGCCGGGCTGTACTCGGCCAGCACATCGAAGTCCACGCGGTTCGACGCGCTGACCGGCTCCAGATGCTGGCCGGGGCCTTCCGTGCTTTGCGCGTTTTCGCCTACGATACGGGGCAGCAGAAAGCGCTTCGAGTGTTCCAGGTTGCGCACCAGATCAACGGCGCGGTCGCGCGGACCCACCACGTGCAAGTGCAGTGTGATGTGGCCGTCCTTGGCGCGCACCGGCTCCAACTGCGTCACCTGTACTCCGCCCGGCAATACGGTTTCCAGGTCTTCCATGGCCAGCGTCCAGGAAAACGCCTTCTCATCGATGAGTTTGTTCAGCATCGCCGCCTGTTTAAGCAGTTGCGCGTTGTCCGGCCGCTGCATCATGTCCTGATAGCCTTGCCGTTCCTGGGTGATGCGAGCAATCTGGCCGTCCAGCGAGTGGTCGCGCGCGCGCGCCGCCTCGGCCTTCTGATGGATGGCGTGCAAACCCAGGCCCAGCAGGGCAGAGAGCAAAGCCAGCGCGCCCATGCCAATACGCAGCCGTTTGATGGCTGGCCCGAGATCGGAAAACGGCCGCGTGGCGAGATTGAGAGTGATCCGCATCGTTCTAGCGCACCCCCGCCAGAGCGCCGGCCACGCCGGCAATGCTCGCCACGCCCAGCGCAGTGGCGGCCCCGGTTTCCGGCCGCGCCGTCATATGCACCACGCTCAGCTCGGCGTTGTCGATCCAGCGGGCAAATCCCGCGGCTCCATCTTCGTCTGTTCCCGTCTGTCCGGCAAAATAGATGCGCGTGGGAGGAGCTCCGAGTTTGTCTTCGTAATAAGCAGCGGCCACGGCCACGCCGCGGCGCACTTCGCCGAGACGAAGACCGGGATCTTCGGGCAGATCAAGCGTGCGATAGAGCAGCAGGTCGTCTCCCGTCGAGATGCATGTAGTGAGCGCGAACGGACTGAGGTTCGCCACCAGTACCGCCTCCAGGGAGTCAACGGCGGCCAAAGCCGCCAGGCTCGAAGGAAGCACGGCTCCCGGCTCGTATCCGGCGGCGCGTACGGCGGTTTCATACTCGGCCAGCACCGGGCCGGGCAGAACGGCGGCCAGCACCTTGCACTCGTCCTTTTTTTCCATCAGCACCTGGTAGCTCAGTCCGGCGTGTTCCACATCGAAAGGCACCATCTTGCGCAGCCGGAAGCGAAGCACGGGAAACGCTTCGGCGGGCTTGCCGGGCAGCGCGTCGAAGTCGAGCACGAACACCCGCACTGCCGTGTCGGGAATGATCACCGTCACCGCGCGGCTGCGCGGGGAAACCTGATCGAGCGTGGCGTGAATGGCTTCTGCGACGGCTTCCGGCGCGCGCATGTTCGGCTCTCCGATGCCGGGCACGAGCGAACCTGGGGCCAGCGGCTGAAAGGCATAGACCAGCGGCTGGCCCGCTGCCGGAAGAGCGGCAGCCATGACTCCTGCGGGCGTAATCTCCGCCGCTGCCGGCGGACGCCCGCCAGGCTGAGTGCCGAGTTTGGCCTTGTTCAATATCGATTTCACTAGCGGGAAGCCTCAATGAACGTAACCTTGTTGATCTCCTTGAGCGTGGTCAGCCCGCGGCGCACCCGGTCCAGGGCCGACTCGCGCAGAAAGCTCATGCCCTCTTTGCGCGCCAGCTTGCGCACTTCCGAGGTGGGCTTCTTTTCGAGAATCAACTCGCGGATGGGATCGGTCAAGTCCAAGAGCTCGTGGATTGCCGTGCGGCCGCGGAATCCGGTGCCGCCGCACTCGATGCAGCCCTGCCCCTCGCGAAAAGGAAAGCTGCGCCACTCGTCGGGGTCCATGCCGCAGGCCAGCAGAACGCTCTCGTCGTAGTGGACGGAGTGGGCGCAGTGGTCGCAGATGGTGCGCACCAGCCGCTGCGCCAGGATGCAGTTGAGCGCGGAAACAAAGTTGTAAACCTCCACGCCCATGTTGACGAAGCGCCCCAGCACATCCACCACGTTGTTGGCGTGGACCGTCGTAAAAACAAGATGCCCGGTCAGCGCGGAGTTGATGGCGATCTGCGCCGTCTCGTTGTCGCGGATCTCGCCCACCAGAATCTTGTCCGGATCGTGGCGCAGAATCGAGCGCAGTCCGCGCGCGAAGGTAAGGCCTTTTTTCTCGTTTACCGGAATCTGAGTGATGCCGCGAATCTGATACTCCACCGGGTCTTCGATAGTGATGATCTTGTCTTCGTCGCTTTTGATCTCGTTGAGCGCGGCGTAAAGCGTAGTCGTTTTGCCGGAACCAGTCGGCCCCGTCACCAGCACCATGCCGTACGGCTCGCGAATATAGCGTCGGAAGCGCTTCAGGTCTTCGTCGGCAAAGCCCACCACGTCCAGGGTGAGGTTGCGGAACTTCTCGCTCATGGATTCTTTATCGAGCACGCGCAGCACGGCGTTTTCGCCATGCACGGTGGGCATGATGGAAACGCGGAAGTCGATGAGTCGGCCCTTGTAGCGAACTCTGAAGCGACCGTCCTGCGGGACGCGGCGCTCGGCAATGTCCAGCTCGCTCATGATCTTGATGCGGCTCAGAATGGTCGAGTGGTGTTCGCGCGCAATCGGTGCCATGGCCATCTGCAGCACGCCGTCAATGCGGTATTTAACGACAACAGAATCGTCGTTTGTCTCGATATGAATATCGGACGCGCGTCGCTCGAGAGCCGTGAAGATGGTCGTGTCCACCAGGCGAATAATGGGGCTGATATCTTCTTCGCTGGTCAGCTTCTCAATGGAGATGTTTTCGTCCGAATTTTCGTCGCCGGTGAGCACATCGAAGGTCAGCCCTTCGCTGGCTTCGTCCAGCACGCGCTGTGACTGCTCGGTCTTTTTCAGCAGATCGGTAATTTGCGACAGCGTGGCCACGCGCGCCACAATGCGGTGCCCCAGCAGGCCGGCAATTTCATCGAGCACCATCAGCCGCGAAGGGTCAGAGACCGCGATCACCAGCGCGTCGGCCTGTTGCTCGATGGGCACGAAGTTGTAGCGGAACATCAGCTCGACCGGAACGGTGCGCAGAAGCTCATGCTGGATTTTGAAATTTTTGAGGTCGACAAACTCCGCGTGATAGCGCTTGGCCAGCGCCTCGGCGTGAGCTCGCTCGTCTTGTGGGACGGGAACGGGGAGTGCGATTACGGATGTATCTGCCATGACTGTGTTTACCCTCCTGCCCCGCCGCCGCCCGTCATGCCCAGCGAGAAGATGGGCAGATAGAGCGAAATGAGAATGAAGACCACAACCACGCCCATGATAATGAGAATCGCCGGCTCGATGAGCGCCAGCGAAGCGGTCAGCGCCGTGGCCACGTCTTCCTCGAAAAACTCAGCCACAGAGTTGAGCATCTGCGGCAGCGCGCCCGTCTGCTCCCCCACCGTGATCATCTCCGCGGCCAGGTCGGGAAACACGTTTGTGCCTACCAGCGCCTCGGCCAGCGGCTTGCCTTCGCGCACCGTGGTAATGGATGCCATGACCGCCTTTGAAACCCGCCGCGACGAGATGGAGCGCGCCGCCGTTTCAAGCGACGGCACCAGCGGCAAGCCGCCGGTGAGCAGCGTGGAGAGCGTGCGCGCAAACAGCGCCACCTGATATTTGAGCCAGATGCTGCCGAACACCGGCAGCCGCACGCGTACCCCGTCAATAAAATCCCGGCCCCGCTCGGTGATCGAAAAACGGTAAATCACCGTGCCCGCCGTCACCCCCACCAGCAGAATCCACAGCAGATTGCGATTGAGCCATTTCGAGAAGTTGAGCAGGTAAATGGTCATCGGCGGCAGCTTCGAGCCCAACTGGTCATAGAGCGTGGCGAACTGCGGCACCACGTAGGCGAACATGAAAATCACGAGCGCCGTGACCAGCACCAGCAGCACGCACGGATAGATAAGCGAGGTAATTAGCTTTTTGCGAAACGTGAGCGAGACGCGCTGAAAGCTGACGTAGCGCTCCAGCACCTCCAGCAGGTTTCCAGACCGTTCCCCGGCCAGCAGCGTGGTCGTATACATCACCGGAAAACCGCTCTGCGCCTCAAAGGCCGAAGACAGCGCCTCGCCGGTCTTTACGCGCGTCGAAACGTCGTCCAGTTGCGCGGAGAAATGAGCGTTCTTTTGCCCCTTGGCCAGCATCTGCAGCGAGCCCAGAATCGGCAGCCCGGCACGAATCAGCGTAAGAAACTGCTGGTTGAATATAAGGAACGGTTCGAGCTTGACTTTGCGCCGCTTGAGCCCGGCAAACCCCGACCGCGCGCGGACTGAAAACACATGGTAGCCGGCATGGGTAAAGCGCGCGCGCAGCTCGTCGGCCGTGGCAGCCGTCTGCGTCTGCTCCATCACGCGTCCACGCTCATCGGCCAGCTTGATGACGAACTCTGCCATGGCTCCGGTCGCCGGTCTGGGATGGCCGGCCTTTCCAAGGGGTATTTCTCAGATTTCAGGGTACCAGCTTTAACTGCCGGTTCTTGTACCTGTTCTTGTAACAGATAGACGCGGAAGGGAGAAGCAGCGCTCGGAAGAGTAAGGCACGCGTTGTGGGCAGGGAACTGGCCCCAAGTCGAAGTGGAGGACAATTTCACCCGTCGCACCGGAGAGTTTTCGATGATGGAATAGTTTTTTCTAAAAATACTATTTTATAAATAGGTATTCTGCCTTTATAATTCGCACATGGCAAAAGACACCGATCGTCGCGACCTCTTCCCGGGGGCTCTGGAAATCATGATCCTGCAGACGCTGCGGCTGCGGCCTATGCATGGCTATGCGCTGGTGAAACATATCAAGCAGGTGTCGGACAACCTGCTGGAGGTCGAAGAAGGCTCGCTCTATCCAGCTTTGCAGCGCATGTTGAAAGGCGGCTTGCTGGAGTCTGAGATGGGCACTTCGGCCAAGGGCCGTCCCACGCGTATCTACCGGGTAACGGATGCGGGCCTGCGCCATTTGGAGAAAGAAATTTCAAGCTTCGAAAAGATGTTTTCTGGCATTACGCGCGTGCTGGCAGTTGCCAGGGCTTAGGAGGGTCGAGCGATGCAAGGTCTTTCCCGGTTATTCCGACGCCGCCAACGGTATGACGACCTGTCGGCATCGATCCGCGAGCACATCGCCGAGCGGACCGACGAGCTGGTGGACGAAGGAATGCCGCGCTTGCAGGCCGAGCAGGTGGCGCGGCGCGAGTTCGGCAACGTGACCCTGATTGAAGAGCGCAGCCGTGAAGTGTGGCAGTGGGCGGCTTCGGAGCGAATTGCCGCCGACCTCAAATTTGTGTTTCGTCGGCTGCGCAAATCGCCGGGATTTGCGGCGACCGTGCTGCTGACGCTGGCCATCGGGATTGGCGCGAACACTGCGGTGTTCAGCGTGCTCAACAGCGTGTTGCTGCGGCCGCTGCCCTATCCGGAACCGCAAGAACTGGTTTCGCTCCATCTGAATGCGCCGGGCGCGCCCGGTCTCGCCGAATTTCGCAATGAGCTGCGCCTTTCGGCCTCGATGTACTTCACCTTCGCCGCGCACAACCGTACCTTCCAATTCGTGGGCGTATGGGGGCCGGGAACGGCAAGCATCACCGGCCTCGCTCAACCGGAGCAGGTGAACACCGCACAGATCTCCGACGGCGTTCTTGAGACGCTGAATGTTCCTGCCTTGGTTGGCCAATGGCTTACACCTGCCGATCAGGACGCCCATGGGTTGGGGCGGGTGATGTTGAGCTATGGCTATTGGCAGCGTCGCTTCGGCGGTGACCCGGGCGTTGTGGGACGCACCATCAGCGTCAATTCCCAGTCGCGTGTGATTGCCGGGGTGATGCCGCGCGGATTCAAGGTCGTGAATTACGACTTCGACCTGCTGGTTCCTCTGGCCCTCGATCCGACAAAGGAGATATTGGCTGGCTTTGCTTATCGCGGCATTGCGCGGCTCCGGCCGGGGGTTGCAATTCCGCAGGCGAATGCCGATGCAGCGCGTCTGCTGAACGTATGGATGGATTCATGGTCCAACGGTCCGGGCAGCGATCCGCACTGGTATCTGAGATGGGAGATCACGCCGGCGTTGCAGCCGCTGAAAGATGCCGTAGTGGGCAGCATCAACTCGGTGCTTTGGGTGATCATGGGAACGATCGGCGTGGTGATGCTGATCGCATGCACCAACGTGGCCAACCTGCTGCTGGTCCGGGCCGATGCGCGCCAGCAGGAGCTTTCGATCCGTTCGGCGCTCGGCGCGGGAAAATGGCGGATTGCGCGTGAACTTTTGCTGGAGAGCCTGACGCTGGGCCTGCTGGGCGGAGCAGCAGGCGTGGCCGTCGCTTACGGTGGACTCCGCCTGTTGACAGCCATCGGGCCGGAGAATCTCCCGCGTCTGAGCGAGATCTCGCTTGACGGCTGGTCCGTCGCCTTCACACTCGTTTTGTCCGTGCTTTCCGGCCTGCTCTTCGGCGCCATTCCGGTACTGCGTTATGTCCCATCGCGGCAGCACCTCACCTTGCTCGGAACCACGCGGACGGCGAGCGTAGGCCGCGAACGGCAGCGCGGCCGCAACCTGCTGGTCGTCGCCCAGGTGGCCATGGCGCTGGTGCTGCTCATCGGCGCAGTGCTGATGATCCGCACTTTCCTGGCCATGCGCAATGTAGATCCCGGCTTTTCCGATCCGGCGTCTCTCCAGGTCATGCGCCTCTCCATTCCGGAGACGCTGGTACGCGATTCCACGACAGTCGTGCGCATGCAGAACAGCATCATCAACAAGCTGGCTGCGATTCCCGGCGTTTCTTCCGCCGGTTTCGCCGCTTCCGTTCCCATGAGCGGAGCCGAACCAAGCTGGGATGAGATCCTCATCGAAGGCAAAAACTACGAAGGCGACAATCCTCCCATGCGTCTCTACAACTACATCTCGCCTGGATACTTCCACACGGCCGGCACGCGCTTTGTCGCCGGACGCGACTTCACCTGGGCAGAGATCTACAGCGTGAGGCCGATCGGAATCGTATCCGAGGGGCTTGCAGGCGAGCTGTGGGGATCGCCCGGCGCGGCCATCGGCAAGCACTTCCGGGAGTTTGAAAGCCAGCCCTGGCATGAAGTGGTGGGCGTGGTGCAGGACGTGCGTGAAAACGGCGTGGATCAGGTGTCGCCCGCAACCGTTTACTGGCCTCCGTTGATGGGCGACCCCTCCGTGCTGGAAAAGCTGGGAGCTTGGCGCACTGTCTACTTCGCGCTGCGCACGCCCCGCGCCGGGATGCAATCTTTGGTGAGCGACATGCAACAGGCCGTCTGGTCGGTGAATGCGAATGTGCCGGTGACGGACGTGAGCACAATGCAGGAGATCTACAGCGACTCGATGGCGCGGACCTCGTTCACGCTGGTGATGCTGGCAATTGCGGGCAGCATGGCGCTGGTGCTGGGCATTATCGGCATCTATGGCGTCATCTCT
This sequence comes from Occallatibacter sp., assembly GCA_036489415.1. Lineage (GTDB taxonomy): Bacteria > Acidobacteriota > Terriglobia > Terriglobales > Acidobacteriaceae > Telmatobacter. The sequence continues at coordinate 40,108 of DASXFS010000034.1, forward strand.
TACACCGTGTCGCGGCGCACGCGCGAGATCGGCATCCGTCTGGCGCTGGGCGCGCAACGCACCGAGCTGCGGTGGATGTTCGTGCGCTCGGCCCTGGTGCTTACGGCGATCGGCGTGGGCATTGGAGTGGCCGCGGCGGCCGGATTGACGCGGTTGATGAAGTCTCTGCTGTTCGGCATCAGTCCGCTCGATCCTTTTACCTATGCGGCAGTCCCGCTGGTTCTCGCCGTGGCCGCGGTGCTTGCCAGTTATCTTCCGGCGCGCCGCGCTGCGTCCGTAGACCCTGTCGAAGCTCTGCGAGCCGAGTAAAAGCCGAGGGGTACGGTAGTCCATCCTTCTGCACAATCTCGAATCGTTTTCCGCGGACCGCGCTTCCCAAGGCGCGACTCCATGGCCGCCCTGTATCCTGATTGCATTCTATTTTTTGAAGTTGCAGATGAAAGGTTAACAATTGGTGCAGGCAATGGACTTGGCGGTGCAAGGAAGACGGTTTGGGGCAGAAGCCAGCGCAAGGCTCGTGCCCGGCCTGCGCAAACACGCGCGCCTGGCTGGCGGTGCTGGCTTGCTGCTGGCCGTGGCCGCGATCCTGCTGACCGGCTTTCACGGCCGCCGTCTCGCCGCCGTCGTCGCGCCCTATCCTCACGACCTGGCCCAGGTTAGCTTTGCCGTTGCCGGCGACGTAATTCCTCACGACGCGGTGCGCGCCGCGGCCGCCGCTGCTATGGCCGCCGGTGACCCAACCAACTCCCAAGGCTGGGGCGCGCTCTTGTCTGACGTCAGCGACGTCTTCAAAAAAGCCGACTTCGGCTTCGTTAATCTGGAAACACCAGTGGCTCCGGCCCACTCGCATGGGTCGAAGCCGTTTATGTTCGACGCCCCCATCGCCCTGCTCGAAGGCCTCAAGGCCAACGGCATCAAGATCGTATCCTTTGCCAACAACCATGTCATGGATCAGGGCTGGGCGGGATTTACCGAGACGCGCGAGCACTTGCGCGATCAAGGCCTGCTCTTTGCCGGTTCAGGCGATACAGTGCAGCAGCAGTGGCAACCTGTGTTTACGGAGGCCAATGGCATCAAAGTAGGCTGGCTGGGCATGACGCGCTGGCTCAACGGCAATCGCAACCCGGACAAAGACGACCAGCCGCATGTGAACTTTTTCCCTTATCCGGGCGAGGCAGGCGGCGCGCCCGGAGCGGACGAAGCGCAGGTGCTTGCAGCCGTGAAGGCCGCGCGCGCCCAGTGCGATTTCCTGGTTGTCTCCATCCACTGGGGCATCGAATATGCGCCTGCGCCGCGCCCCGAAGACGTGGACATGGCGCACAAGATGCTCGAAGCCGGCGCGTCGGTGATCGTCGGCCATCATCCGCACGTGTTGCAGGCAGTCGAGACCTACAAGACTCAAGATGGCCGCAATACTGTCATCTTCTATTCGCTGGGAAATTTTCTGTCCAACCAGTCGCGCACTTATGTCGATGGTCTCATGCCCGATAAAGAGGGCGATCCGCGCGACTCGATGATTGCCCAGTTCTCCGCCATCCGCAAGGACTACGGTCCGGCCGGCGTCCGCGTTGAGCTCGGTCACGTCGGCATTCTTCCCGTCTGGGGCGAGAACAACCGCAACGATCTCGCCGCCGGCCGCGCCAAAACCGCCGTCATTCGCCCTGTCCTGATCGACCGCGAGATTCCGCAACTGCAGGCGCGGCTGGATGAACTGTCGAAGCTGACTTCGGCGCCTGATGCGAGCAGCGTGACCGCGCTCACCGCCGACCAGAAGAAGGAATTCATCGATCTGACTGATCGTCTCAAGCTGCTCACCGATCGTCGCGCCCAGATTCTAGCCCGCACCGGCGACGAGTTCGTGACCGACCCGCCGAAGCTCGCCGCGAAACCATAGAGTCACCCCATGGTCACGCGTCCGGTCTCATGTCGAAACTGAATTTGCCCTACTCCAGAAGCGGAATACCTTCTGCCAAGGCTGCTGTTGCAAGGGCTCTGTCCAGAGTTGCCAAAGGCAGTTGGTTGCTTTGCGCGGCAGCCAGATACGAGGCGTCATAGGACGAAAGCCGGTGCTTTCGGCAGAGACCCATCACATGGGTTCCATCAGGAATGTCTACTCTGATGGAGAATTGAGCGAGATTCCGGAGAAACTGGGCGGAATCAGTAGGCGAGATTCGATTCCGCCGCTCGTTCAAGACAAGTATGTTCCACATTTCGTACCACCATATCTCTGGAACGACTGCGGAATCCGACTGAATGTGAAGAAACGCAAGATCGGCCAAGCGGTGGTCTTCATCGCGCATAGCCCACGTGATCGCAATTGAAGCGTCGAGGACAAATCGCACGGTTACATGCGCCCTTCGTCGCGCATGGAAAGGATCTCTTCAAGGGAAACCGGTTTGGTGCGTTTGCGAATCTCCAAAATGCCCTCCACCGCCCGCTCCACGCGTTTCCGGTCGACCTCGGCTTCGGGGATCAGGCGCGCAACTGGCTTGCCGTGGCGGGTGACAATGATGCTTGCCCCGCGCTCCACGTCATCAAGGATGCTGAGAAATTTCGTTTTGGCTTCCGAAGCTTGAATTGTTCGCATAAATTGACCAGTCATAACGACCAGTTGAAGTATACCAGAATCTCGGAATTAGACGGCGAATCAATATCCGCTCGCCACCAGCCACGCCTCGGTTAACTCCAGCTCTGGCTTTTTAGCGGAGATCATCTGGGCGTGGGCCAGCTTGATCAGCACATCGGCCTCTACATTGACCGGAGCGCCGGGCGCAAGCGTGTGTAAGTTCGTCCGCCAATAGGTCAAGGGCAGAATGGCGATGGTCACCGTCTCGCCATCGAAGCCGGCGATGGTCAGGCTGATGCCTTCAATGGTGACCGATCCCTTCTGCACCATCCAGGGGCGCAGGTCTTCGGGAATGCGAACCTTCATCGTCCAGTCCGTACTCTGCCTGTCAAAGCCCGGACTCGCCGTCGAAACGACGGGATCAAGAGAGCTGAGTTCGCCGCACCCATCCACGTGCCCCTGCACAATATGCCCACCGAGCGGGCTTCCGGCCGTCATGGGCAGTTCCAGGTTGACGTTGGCCCCAGGCGCCAGGGCGCCCAGCGAGGTGCGGTCCAGCGTCTCCTGCGCCACATCGGCGTGGAAGTAAGCCGTATTCACATCGAGCGCCGTCAGGCACACGCCGGAGACGCTGAGTGAGTCGCCCTCGCGCAGCCGCGCGGCGATGCCTGGAGCTTCAATGGTGATGCGGCGCACGCCGCCTGTTTCCTTCAGGCTGACCAGGGTGCCGGTTTGTTCAATGATGCCGGTAAACATGGTTCCATTCTAAGGGCTGCAAGCGGGCAGGCGTCGGCGAGAACTGACAACTGAAAACTATGCTTCAGGCCATGGATCTTTCAGCAGCGAGCAAAGACCCAAGTCATTCTCGTAGCGTTCCACTTCCACATCGGCCATGCGGATGGAGTGCGCCATGCCGCGGAATGCGGGCACCGCGTCCGAACCCATGATCTGCGGAGATACAAACAGATGCGTGCGATCCACGAGGCCGCCGGCGAGCAGCGCCGTGTTGAGGCGCGTCCCGGTTTCGGTGAGCAGGGTGAGAATGCCTTCCGCGCCCAGCTTGTCCAGCACCTTGCCCAGCGGCACGCGTCCGGCTTCGGCGGGCAGCGCCTCAACGCGCACGCCGCGCGACTGCAATTCGTGGATGCGGCGCTCGTCTTTGGAAACAGTAAAGATCACCACATCGTTGTGCGCAGTGGATACCATCTTTGAATCAAGCGGCATGCGCAGGGCCGAATCGAGCACGACGCGCAGCAGCGGCCGACGGCGGCGCAATCCGCTGCGGTCGGTGAGCATGGGGTCATCTGCAAGCACGGTATCCACGCCGGTCAACGCGGCATCGGCCTGCCAGCGCAGCGGCTGCACGGCGGCGCGCGCGGCTTCCGAGGTAATCCAGTAAGGCTCGCGCAGCGCGTGCACGCCCGGCGGCGGCGCAATGCGCCCGTCGAGCGTCATGGCCACCTTCATCAGCACCAGCGGCCGCTGATGCTGGCTCCAGCGCGCAAAGCCCTCGTTGAGCCGCCGCGCCTCGGCTTGGCACACGCCCAGCGCCACATCAATCCCCGCCGCGCGCATCCGCTCTGTGCCGTGCCCCGCGACTGCCGGGTTGGGGTCGATGGTCGCAGCCACCACGCGCGCCAGTCCCGCGGCAATCAACGCTTCGCTGCACGGCCCGGTGCGTCCGGTATGGTTGCAGGGCTCCAGCGTCACATAGGCCGTGCCGCCCAGTAGCCGCTGGCCGGCATGTTGCGTGGCAACTTTGAGCGCAACCACTTCCGCGTGGTCCACCAGGTCATACTCGTGCCAGCCCTCGCCGGCCACCTGTCCCGTCCGATCGAGAATCACGCAGCCGACGGCCGGGTTGGGCGAGCTGACGGCGATGCCGCGCCGCGCCAGTTCCAGGGCGCGCTGCATCCAATAACGGTCTTGATCGAGAGCGCTCATCGTGTGATTCCAGCAGCGAATCTTACTCCAGCAGTGAGTCTACAAATTCTTCCGGTGAAAACTCCAGCAGGTCGGTCATCTGCTCGCCCACGCCCACAAAACGCACCGGCAAATTCAGCTCCTGCGCAATGGCCACGGCGATGCCGCCCTTGGCCGTTCCATCCAGCTTGGTCAGCACAATCCCCGTGACTCCTGCGGCCTGCGTAAATAGCCGCGCCTGCTGCAACCCGTTTTGTCCGGTGGTCGCGTCCATCACCAGCAGCACCTCGTGCGGCGCGCCGGGGATCAGCTTGGCCGCCGTGCGCCGCATTTTTTCCAGCTCGTCCATCAGCCCGGTCTTGGTGTGCAGCCGTCCCGCCGTGTCCACAATCAGCTCGGAAATCTTGTGCGCCTTGGCCGACGCCGCTGCGTCGTAAAGAACCGCCGCCGGGTCGCCGCCCTGGCGCGTCTTGATCATCTCCACGCCCGAGCGCGCGGCCCACACTTCCAGTTGCTCAATGGCCGCAGCGCGAAACGTGTCCGCCGCGCACAGCAGCACGGTGCGATTGCGCGCGCGATACCACGCGGCCAGCTTGCCGGCAGAGGTGGTTTTGCCGGTGCCGTTGACGCCGACTAAAAATGTGACAGATGGACCTTCGGCGGCGGCCGCCGGCGGGTTTTGCCGCAGTGGCGCCTCTAATATCGCCCGCAGCTCCTGCTTCAGCAGCGCGCGCAGTTCGTCGCCGCCGTCAATGGCTTGACGCCGCGCGCGGTCGCGCAAAGCGTCGAGAATCCGCGTAGTCGTCTGGACGCCTAGGTCGCTGGTCAACAGCGCCGATTCAAGGTCTTCGAGCGTCGCCTCGTCGACCGTGCGCGTGAGCGCGACCAGGCCTTCGATCTTTGACGAAAGCGACTCGCGCGTGCGCGAGACGGCTTGCTTCATGCGGTCGAAGAAGCCTGCCTTCGGGGTCTCGTCGGGAATTTCTTTCTTGCCGCCAAAAAACTTCATCGTTTGACTGATCCAGATTCGAGTTTAGAACACTGCAGTGATTGGAGGTCAGGCCGAAGGCGTCAGCAGTGATTGGCATCGAGGAAGATGCAGGTGCCACCCGTGCCACGGCTCACGTATATTGACCGCATGAAGCTTTCCCGCTCTCACTTTTTATTTCGTTGCCGTCCGCATTGTTTGGCTATGGCAAGCGCCATTTGTGCCGCAGCGCTGGCTGTGTCCGTCTGTGGCCCAGCCGCGGCTCAGCAGCCTATGGACAGCATGAACAACATGGGTGACATGCAGCCTGTTCCCGAGCCTGAGCAGCTTCCCGTGCCGGTGCGGATGACGGGCATTGGCAACAGCCACATCCAGATCAAGGCCAGCGCGGAGGCGCAGGCCTGGTTCGACCAGGGGCTCAGCCTGTTGCACGACTTCTGGGACTACGAGTCGGCCAAGGCGTTTGAGCAGGCGATTCGTGTGGACCCCGACTGCGCCATGTGCTGGTGGGGACTGGCGCAGGCGGAGGGGATGCGCGGCGGCGACACCAAGCTCTATGCAAAAAAAGCTCTGGCGAAGGCGGTGGAACTGAAAAGCCACGCCGGCAGCGCGGGCAAGCTGTACATTGAGGCGGCGCAGGCCGACGCCGACGCCAAGGGCGAAGATCGTTCGCGCGAAATTGCTATCCTGCGTAAGCTGGTGAACAAGAATCCCAAGGACATTGAAGCGCGCATCTTTCTCGCCGGCGCCGTAGGAGACGGTTACGACGACAAAGGCGAGCCCAAGGCCGGTCAGAAGGAGCGGATCGCGATTCTTGAGAGCGCCCTGCGCGACGCACCCAATGACTCCGCCGCAAACCACTACTGGATTCACGCCATGGAGCCGAGCAATCATCCCGAGCTGGCGCTGAAGAGTGCGGCGCTACTGGCCAGCCTCGCGCCCAGTTCCGGCCACATGGTCCACATGCCGGGCCACATCTTTTATCGCGTGGGCAACTACGCCGAAGCGGAGCACTGGTTTGCTGCTTCGATGGAGGTCGATGAGCGCTACCTGCGCGAGCAGCATGTGAGTCCGGACGACGACTGGAACTACGTGCATAACATGATGTACGCCATCGCCAACCTCATGGAGCAGGGCAAGCTGGCCGAGGCCGACTCGCTCAGCGATCATTTGTCTGCGGCGCGGGGAAAGCTGTCAGCCACGTTGTACATCTGGTCGGCGCGCGACCAGATGGCGCGCATCAGCCAGCGGCTGCCCGCGGCGCTGCGCGTGGGCGACTGGGATGCTGTGCTGGCCATGCTCAACCAGGCCGACCTGGGTGAAGGCGAGAGGACAGCGAACCTGCGCTTTCTTTCAACGGAGTTGAGCGACTACGCGCGGGGGATGAATACGCTCGAAGCCGCCGATCCGGCCGCTGTTGATCTGGCCGCCGCTCAGGCCGCCAGCGCGCAGATGGATGCAGGACTCTGGCGTGGCCAGCAAGGCCAGGCAGAAAAAGACGCTGCGGAAAAAGATAAGCCCAAGCCAGACGAACTCAAGCCAGATGAACTCAAGAAAGATAAGCCGCCCATGGTCGCCGTCCTGCCCGATGCAGATGCCGGGCCGCTGATGCAATGCCTCAGCGTGGCTTCTCTGGAGTTGAGAGCCGGCGTGCTGGTGGCGCAGGGCAAGCTTGATGAGGCAAAGAAGCTCTACGCGTCGGCTACCGAGGAAGAAAAGAAACTGGGCTACCATGAGCCGCCGTTTTACATTCGTCCCGTGGGAGAGAATGAGGCCGCCGCATTGCTGCGGGCCAAGGACTACGACGGAGCCAAAGCGGCCTATGAAGCCGCATTGGTTGAGCGGCCCAACTCGGGCTTCGGGCTCTATGGGCTAGCACGCGTGAAAGAGCTTCAAGGAGATGCCGCCGGCGCGCGCGCGAGCTATGGCGCATTTTTGAAAGCATGGCCGGCTGCGGACGCTTCGCTGCCTGAGGTAGCCCATGCACGCAGCGTGGTAGGCGGCGAAGCCGTAGGCACTCGCTAAATGCAAAATCAAGAAAAGGACCTGCGCTGAGATTTCTCAGCCGCATCCCGTGCGGCTCTGCTATGCTGCGCCCTAACATGGCTGTTCATCCAGCGCTCAAGCGAGGTCTCCGGTTTCGCGACCTGGTGCTGTTCTACGTGGTCGTTGTTCTCAGCGTTCGCTGGACAGCAACCGCGGCCACAGCCGGTCCCAGCATTCTCGTCGTCTGGGTTGCCGCGCTCACCTGCTTCTTCATCCCCCTGGCCGCCAGCGTCATGGAACTCTCTTCGCGCCATCCCGAAGAAGGCGGCATCTACGTCTGGACGCGCGCAGCCTTCGGCGATTTCTCCGGCTTCATTTGTGCCTGGACATACTGGATGAGCAATCTGCCTTTTTTCGCCGGCGTGCTTTACTTCGGCGCGGCCTCGGCGTTGTTTGCCTTCGGTGCGCGCGCACAAAGTCTGGCCGGCAATCCCTTCTATTATGTTGCCTTCGCCGTCTTCTGGCTCGCCTTCATCACTCTGCTCAACATTCGCGGAGTGGACGCGGGCAAGTGGCTCAACAACATTGGCGCCCTAGGCAGTTTGCTGCCGCTTACCGTGCTCATTCTCCTGGCTGCCGTCTCCTACTGGCGCTTCGGACCCGCGACGCACATCACCAAGGCAAGCCTCGTTCCGCATTGGTCGCTCGATAACGCCGTCTTCTGGTCCAGCGTCTTCTTCGCCTTCAGCGCCATTGAGGCAGCTTCTGCCATGGGCGACGAAATCCAGAATCCCCGCCGCGCCATTCCCTGGGCGCTGCTTGTGGCCGGCTGCATTCTGACGGTCGGCTATATCGGCGGAACAGCGGCGCTCCTGTCCGCGCTGCCCAGCGCTGCCGTCGGCGGCCCGGACGGCTTCGTCAACGGAATCCACATGTTGAGCAGCCGCCTGGGACTCGATTGGCTGCTCGCGCCCATGGCTCTGCTCGTTGCGCTCAACGCCGTGGGCGGAGCGGCTGCCAATCTCTCTTCCACCGCGCGCCTGCCCTTTGTCGCAGGCGTCGATCGCTATCTACCCACGGCCTTCGGATGGATTCATCCACGCTATCGCACGCCTTGGGTAGCCATTGCCGTTTACGGCGCGGCGGGCATTGTTATTGCGCTGCTCGGTCAGGCGGGAACCACCGTGCGCGGAGCTTATAACGTGCTGGTTAGCATGTCGGTCATCTCGCTTTTTCTGCCCTATCTTTTTCTCTTCAGCGCCATGATCCGCATGCAGAGCCGTCCAGCGCCTCCGGAAGCCCGTCGTATCCCAGGAGGCAAGCCCGTGGCCATTGCGCTGGCTTCCATCGGATTGCTGAGCACCGCAATCACCATTGTTCTTTCGGTCATTCCCGCAGGCGACGAAATCAACAAGCCGCTAGCCGTAGCCAAAGTTCTGGGTGGAACCGCGGCGCTGGTAGGCCTCGGCGTTGTCGTGTTTCTTTTCTCGCGATGGAAGACACGCTAGAAGAAAATCCCGCTAAAGGACAGGCTCCAATCCCATTCTACCGTCAGCGTGCCAGCCGATCGACTTCTGAGCCGGCCAGCAGGAACGCTCCCGTGCCGAAGACGTAGCTTGCCGTTGCAGGGTAGTCTCCGGGAGCGGCGCCGATGGGCTGAATGCAGCCCAGGCGGCCATCCTCGTAGATGTGCGAGATCAGGCCCGCCCATCCCTTTTCGATCACGGGCAGATACGTTGCGCGGCCGAGAATGCCGTGATTGACGCCATAGGCCAGCGCATACACATCGAATGCGGAACCCGAATTTTCCGGCAGCGGATACGCCGATGCGTCGAGCAATCCGGGCCGCCACAGGCCGTCTGAACCTTGAAGCGATGCAATCTCCGCGGCCATCTGCTGAAACTGCGTTACATACTTCGCCCGCGTGGGATAGTCGGGCGGCATCTCCGTAAGAACGCGCGCCAGGCCGGCCATCACCCAGCCGTTGCCGCGCGACCAGAAGAGTCCACGGCCGTTGGCCTCGTGCTTTCCCAGGAACGTTGCGTCCCGATAAAACAGATGAACGCGTGGGTCGTAGAGCAGGTTGGACGTGATGCTCCACTGGCGATCCATGAAGTTGAGATACTTGCGGTCGCCGGTGATGGCGGAGAGCTTGGCCAGCACGGGCGGCGCCATGAACAGCGCATCGCACCACCACCAGAGCGGCTTGTCCTTATCTGGAAATTGGCTGTCGGGCAATTGCATCACCGCGTCCATGCGCGCGCGGATGGGCGCCAGCATCGCCGGGTCGTGGAAGCGCTGGTATAGCTCCAGGTAGGTTTGTCCAATGGCCTGGTCGTCTGCGTGAGCCAGCCGCGGGCCGGGTTGCCATTGGAATTTCTTTCCCATGCGCACCATGGCTTCGCGGAACTTTTTTCCGCCGGCAGCGTCCGGTACGGCCATGAAGCCCGCATAGAGCGCGGCATAGGTCCAGTCTTGATCGAAGTCCGTCTCTGCGCGGCTCAACTGCCAGTCGGCTACCTTCCGTATTGCATGGCGCACGGCGCGGTGCGTAAGCCGGGCTGAAACATCGGTGGCCAGCGGAAGCGCAACAGCGGGAGCATCACCTGCGGATGATTGTCTGGGCGGAGCAGGCGTTCGGGCCTGAACAATCGAACTGCAAAAACCAACTGCGCAAAAGGCGGCAATCGCGATCAAGGCGCGCGCGAAAGGTCGGCGGGGCATCGGTTGGCAGGACGGCAGGGAAGTTTTCATTCGATTCACGCGCTCCACTTCCCGTCGAACGCAACCTTCGGGATGCGCAATCAAAAATAAACGAATCCAGTTGCCCTGTCCATGCCCATGAGAGGTATGGGCAGCAAGACGGGAGGCTCATAGCTGAGCAGTCTATCCCCTCGCACCCTCGGACTTTTCTCATCCCGCAGACCGCGGGCATATACTGACCTGTCTCCATCTCGAATTTGAAAGCCGGCTTGGTGATCCGGCATTCGAGGCAGAGCGCAAAACACAGCGCGGTTGAGCGCGCTTGAGCATCAGATGAAATCGGGACTCGTGAGTCCCAAACCCCAGCCGAAAGCCGTGCTGGAAAAACAAGAGAAGCGGAGGCTGACCATGGAAGTGGAGTTCACCGCCAGACAAGGAAAGATCTCCAGGGGGCTGCGCGTGCAGGCCACGGAGGGAATGGAACGCATCGCCCGGATTTTGGGCAAGAACGCGCGCGTCAGCATCACCTTCGGCGCGCAGAAGCACATGCAGATTGTGGAGCTCACTGTGCAGGTCCGGCTGCACACCATTGCCGCGACAGGCAAGGCCGACACCCTGGACGGAGCGCTCAAGCAGGCCATTGATCACGCAGTCAACCAGGCCCGCCGCTACCGGGACCGGAGACTGGACGGCAAGCGCCTGCCCAAAGAAGAAAAAATGCTGACCGCGCTGCCGGTTGCCCGTCCCAAGGCGCGCGCCACCCAGCCGCCAGAGGACGGCGCGGAAGCCAAGCCGGCGCGAGCGAAAGCGCGCACATCCATCGCGGTCCACTCGTTTCCCAACCAGGCCACGGTGGTTGAGCCGCATATTCTCAAGAGCGGCGAGGCCATTTCGCTGAAGCCGATGACGATCGAGGAAGCCGTCAAGGATACGGAATTCCGCGACCGCGATCTGCTCATCTTCCGCAACCCTGCCGGAGAGATGTTTGTGCTGCATCGGCGCCGCGACGGACAGATGGAACTGGTGGAGATTTCTTAGCGTAGATTTCCGAGGCACGAGCAACGCCGCAGCCGCAAAATCAGCGGCCGTTTGCGCTTTCCCGCCGCTGCTTGCCGGGTTGTCAGGCAAGGGCCATTTCCTGCGTCTGGACGCGGGCAATTTGGGCACTTTGGTAGCAGCAGCGCGTACCCGGTTTAGGGGATGGAGACAAAGGTTCATCCGGCATACGATTCCAGATATGGCAATGCCGATCTGGAAGGACGCGGATGCGTCACTTGGGAACCAAGCCGATTCGGGCATTGCTTCAGCGCCCTGCGACACGATGAGCTTGAACCTGCCGGAAAATTCGAACTCCGCGCAGCAGCAGGAAATCCTTGATGCTTTGCCGGTGCTCGTCTTCCTGGAGCAGGCGGGCAAGGTGGTATTTGCCAATGCGGAGGCGCGGCGGACGCTCGGCTTGAGCGATGGCGATTGGACCCCGCGTCCGGTGGAAGATGTGTTGTGGGGTTTGTTTCCCGGCACGGCGGAGCCGCGGACGCAACTGATCGGCACCCAGGCCGGAAGCCCGTTCCACGCCACCATGCCGGCCCAAGGCGGCCGCCTGTTGCCGGTGGAAGGCACTTACAGCATTTTGAATGCGGAACTGCGCGAGGCCATCGTCGTGGCCCATCCCAGCGGCCGGGTGCGCGCGCCCAAGTCGCGGCTGATGGAAGACGTGCTGGCCAGCATCCCCGAGGCCGTGGTGATTGTCCACGGCAATCATGTGCTCTACACCAATCCCGCTTTTACGCAAATGTTCGGCTATACCGCGGAGGAAGCCAGCGGCGGCGACCTGCGCGAACTGATTGTGCCGGAAACCCGCCAGCACGAGCTTGCCATGCTCGAAAGGGAAGTGGATCAGAAGGGCCGCGTCGCCGTTGAAACGGTGCGGATTAACAAGGAAGGCCATCTGGTGGACGTTGCCTTGGTGTCCGCTCCGCTGCGCGTGGACGGCGCGAGCCTGGGTTACGTGTTCAGCTTTCGCGACATTGGCGAGCGCTGCCAGGTAGAAGCCAGGCTCCAGCAGGACGCGCTGTTCGACGTGCTCACGGGATTGCCCAATCGCGTTCTGTTTCAAGACAGGCTGGCCCTGGCGCTCAAGCGGCGCACGCGTCGTCGCGACCAGAACTGCGGCCTGCTGGCTCTGGACCTGGATCGCTTCAAGGAGGTCAACGACGCCCTGGGCCGCGCCGCCGGCGACGAGTTGCTTTTGGCCGTTGCCGAACGGTTGCGCATCTCGCTGCGCCCGGAAGATTCAGCTGCAAGGCTGGAGGGCGACGAGTTTGCCGTACTGGTTGAGAACATTTTGGATCGGGACGACCTGGAGGCTGTGGCCTCTCGCATTCAGCATCGGTTGGAAGAGCCGTTCGATGTGTTTGGAAGTTTTGTTCGCGTGAGCGCCAGCGTGGGCGTGGCCATGGCCGGCCCGCTGCATAGCGCGCCGGAGATGCTGCTTAGAGATGCGACGTTTGCCCTGACGCGCGCCAAGCTGGCCGGAGGCGGGTGCTGCGAAGTTTTCGACAAGCAGCTTGAGATGCCTTTCAAGAAATGCCATCGTGACCCCGAGCGTGAATTGCGCCGCGTGCTTGAGAAGCGCCAGTACGAGGTCTGGTATCAGCCCATCTACCAATTGAAGTCAGGTAAGCTGGAGGGCTTCGAGTCGTTGCTGCGCCTGCGCCGCCCCGACGGCTCGATGGACAGCTTTCTGGAGTTGCTGGGCGTGGCCGAGGATACCGGCCTGTCCATTACGCTGGGCCGCGAAACTATGGATACCGTTTGCAGGCAGTTGCGAAGCTGGTCTGAAGACCTGTCGCAGCAGGACCTGACCTTGACGCTCAATCTGTCGGAACGCCAGTTCTTCCATCCGGAGATGGTGCCGCAGTTGAAGAAGGTGCTTGCGGTCAATGCCGTGGATCCGTCGCAATTGTTGTTTGAAGTAACGGAAAGCACACTGAACCAGAACCCCGATGCGTCCGCAACCATCCTCGAACGCATGGCGGAGTGCAAGGTGCGCCTCGCGGTGGACAACTTCGGTTCCCGTCTTGCGCCGCTCAACCACCTGGCGCAGTTGCCGATCGACGTTGTGAAGCTATCGCCGAAGCTGATCGCGACTGCGACTTCCACGGGCCGCCAGGCGGCAGTGCTGGAGTCGCTGATCAACTTGGGACAGGCTTTGGGCGTGCAAGTGATTGCCCAGGGAATCGAAACGCAGGAGCAACTGGACGCGCTTAACCGCATGGGCTGCGAGTTGGGCCAGGGACATCTGTTTTCCTATGCCCTGGAACCGGCGCGTGCCACGATGCTGGCCGGCCTGGGCTGCTGGGCGCTCGCCGCCGGCGCTTAGAGTATTTTTCGATCGGGCATCTAGATTGCCGGAGCAGGTTCAAGGAGCGATGGAGCTGTTCGGCAAACTGTGAGTACGGTGATGTCGTCCTCCTGGCCAAAGTTGCGTGCCGTCTCGGCAATGTTCCGCGCGGGCAGCGTCGAAATCTCCCGCGTGCGCTCGAAGCCGAAAAGCTCCTTGTGCCGATTGGTGGCCTCGATCACTCCATCGGAGATAAAGGTGAGCCGGTCATCCTCTGCTAGGCTGCATCGCACCTCGTCATAAGCGATCCCCGCCACAATGCCCAGCGGCAGCCCCGATTCAGCCCGCATTTCTTCGCCATTCCGGTACGGAGGGATATGTCCCGCGTTGGCAAGCGTCATCGTTCCATCGGCGGCGATGTGCGCGGCGCAGCAGGTGACAAACCCATTGATATGCCCGGCCAGCACGCCGTTCAGATGGGCCAGCACCTGTGCCGGAGCCCGCAAACCGGTTCCCCGCAGCGCGCCCACAAGAATGCTCACCGTCATGGCCGCGCGCAGCCCCTTGCCGCTTACGTCTCCCACCACGATCAGCAACGAGCCGTCTTCACCCGGTATCACCTGGTAGAAATCTCCACCCACCTCGCTCGCCGGCAGATAAATGCTCTCGATGGAGAATTCCGAACCTGCCGTCGCATCGCCGGCAATGAGCAGTTGCTGCACAGTGCGGGCAGCATCGAATTCCGAATCCAATCGCGTCTTGTCGCGCGTGTCGCGGGCTGAGCGCCACAGGATGATCACGCACATCGAGATCCAGAACAGGGGCAGGCAAATCGCGTAGATATTCGTAACCAGAAATCCTATCTTGAATGTCAAAATAGACATCAGCCACGCCACGTTGACATGCATCAATCCCAGCAGGTTCAAAATGGTGAACAGATCGTAGGTTCCTACAGCCAGCAGCGTCGGCACAATCAGAATGGCGGCCTCGCGGTTACGCCGCCGGTACTCGATAAACAGAAACACGCCCAGCATCACAGTCCCCGGCACAAACAGAATATTGGAAATCAGGTAGGACAGTGATAGGTCCCCTTTTCCCATCGTGCCGATTTCGCCCATGACGATGGGGATGATGAAACATCCCTCGTAAATGCGAATCCACCATCCCGGATGGCGTCCCAGAAAGGCCAGGAAGAATTCGATGAAAGCGACCAGGATCAGGTTTTGAAAAAGGCAATTATCCCTTGACATCAAGTGGAACAAATGGCATACTAAAAGAGTCATGAAACCGACTCAGAGCATTCCGAAGAATCTCTGTTACACGATTCAGACGTTCAACGCTGAATTTCCAGACAATGACTCTTGCCTTGATT
>DASXFS010000035.1:0-118289 GCA_036489415.1 Occallatibacter sp.
CTGCTCAACCGCATCGCCCTCAACCTGCTCAAACAGGAAACAACTTTCAAACGCGGCACCAGGAGCAAACGGCTCAAGGCCGCCCGGAACCAACCCTACCTGCTCAAATTACTGGGTATTTGATATGCGTCGGCCCTGGCAATGGAGAGAACTGGCGTCAGGAACACGGGGCTGGCTCATGCCGGCCGGCCTTAGGCTGCGCGGAACGGGTGCTGACAATCGAGTACACAACTTGTCTGGCGATCAAAGGCCGGCGCGTAAGAGTCCGCGGCATCACATGGTTCTAATGAGCATCGCGATCCTGCCGATATTTTCCGGTGAAGGTCCGCGCACTCCTACCCAGCGCCGCGACCGCACGAGGGACGATGATCTCGCTTAAGAAGTATCTGGATTACTCACAAACCGAGCCCGGCGCGGTTCACAATACGGAGCCTCGTCATGGCAAAGAGGATGGCAGCATTCTCTCTCTGGCTGTGGCCGCCTACCAATCCGCGCTGCGCGAGATGGGGACGTGCGGCGTGGAGGCTTGCCCAGCTTTGGGACCGGGGCTGAAACAGGGTCTCGCCGAGATCGAGGAGAAGCTTTCGATCGACACCAGCCGGGCAACGCTCGAAGGCGCGCAGGCAACGACCGGTGAACAACTCAAGGAATGGGGCCGCGCGACGGCTACACACTACCGAAAAAAGACAGATGAAGTAAAAGCGCTGCTACTGGTGATGGCGCGCACGGCCGAATCCGTGGGCGAGCGGGACCAGCGCTGCGCGGGCCAGATCAGCGAAGTCACGATGCGGCTCCAGACGATTGCCAGCCTCGAAGACCTGACCGAGATCCGCTCGTCGATTGAGCGCAGCGCCGCCGACCTGAAGACCTCGCTCGACAGGATGGCGGCCGAAGGCAAGCAGGCCATCGCTGAGTTGCGTGCCGAGGTGACGAGTTATCAAGCCAAGCTTGAAGAGGCTGAAGAGTTGGCGTCGAAAGACGCGCTGACCGGGCTGCGCAACCGCAGCTGGGCAGAGCACCAGATTGAACAGCGCATTGCCGCCGGTGCGGCGCTGTCGGTGGCCATTGTGGACATTGACCAATTCAAGCGCGTCAACGACGAGCACGGGCACCTGGTGGGCGATGAGCTGCTGCGCCAGTTTGCCGGAGAACTGAGGTCGGCCAGCCGGTCGACGGATGTGCTGGGACGCTGGGGTGGAGACGAATTCATTCTGGTGCTGAATGCAACGCTGCAGGAAGCGGAAGCGCAGATTGACCGGCTGCGCGTGTGGGTCTGCGGCAGCTACCAGGTGCAGGCCAGAAGCGGAACGATGAAGCTGAAGGTGGAAGCCTCGATTGGCCTGGCTGTGCATGCGCCGGGCGAAACCATGAAGGACCTGCTCGGACGCGCCGACGCCGCGATGTATAGATGCAAGTCCGCATCGCGAGCCGGAAGAACGAGCACCAGACGCTAAAAATGCGCGGGGCTCGTACGCCGAAAGGCGCAGCCCCATTCTGGGACAACCGCAATCCTCTGTGCCATTCGTGGAACCATCCCTCCGCTCTTTCTATTTCTAGCTATTGAGTTCCTCGCTCCCACGAGGGAAGGTGGAAGTGCGCACTTGATGAGCGTCCCTTAAACCAACCCGCGAAGTACAGACGGGCGCAGGGCGCGCAGGGTTGCCGCGCAACAGAAAGGCTGCCATGAGGCTATTGATTGCCGAAGACGACAAAGCGCTGGGACTGTTTCTCAGCCGTGGTTTGGAGGCCGACGGACATCGCGTCCGGCTGGCTCACGATGGAGGGCAAGCCGTGGATGCATTCCGGCAGGATATGCCGGACCTGACCATTCTGGATTTGAACATGCCGGTCAAAGACGGCGAGCAGGTGCTCCAGGAGATGCGCGCCCTGGATGCCGACCTGCCGGTGATGGTGCTCACGGCGCGGCAGGAGGTGGACACGCGCGTGCGCTGCCTGGACCTGGGAGCCGACGACCTGATGCTCAAACCCTTCAGCTTGCATGAACTGAGAGCGCGCTGCCGGGCGCTGTTACGGCGCAAGCGGGAAGCGCGGCTGCAGTTGCGCGCCGGTGATCTCGAACTGGATCGGCTGGAGCATACGGCGCGGCGCGGCGCGTTGTCCATCGTGCTTACCAACAAGGAATTCGCGCTGCTGGAACACTTGATGCTCAATCGCGGCCAGTGTGTTTCGCGCGTGGAGTTGCTGGACGCGGTGTGGAACCTGGAGCCGGCGCAGACCACCAACATTGTGGACGTGTATGTGAACTACCTGCGCCGCAAGCTCAAAGATCCGCCTCCGGGTCAACTGATACGCACTGTGCGCGGCCAGGGATACACGGTGCCCGTCGAAGCCATGCTGGCTCTTCCGGCCTCCGTAGCCATCGCTCCCGCTGTGCCTCGAACGGCCACGCCCGCGCTGGTTCCTGAACTCGTTTAGCTCTCTCAACCGCTCTAGCTCCGCGACGCGCTTCGGCCTTGCAAACCGCTTTGGCTTTCATCCCTTCATTCTTCTACCCCCGTTAAGGAGATTTTTCATGCAGCCTGTTCCCGTTTCTCTGCTCCATCCCGTCTCCCGCACTCATCTCCGCACGGCGCTCATAGCCAGCGCAGACTCCAGCTTTCGCCAGCGAGTCTCCGAAATCCTCACCGGCCTGCGCTGGCAGGTGCGCGAGGCTGAGAGTGGTGCCCAAGCCTGGGGCGAGGCTGAGTTCAACCTCCCCGAGGCCGTGATTGTTGATACCTGGCTGCCCGATCTGGACCTGGCCGAGTTCCTGGCCGAGTTCAAGGGCCGGTTTCCGCAAGTGGACCTGGTGACGGCTTCCGGCTCGGCCGCTGAAGAGAGCCCGCGCGGCCCCTATCGCCAGGAGCTTCTCTATGCCCTGCGCCGCTCACAGGAAACCGACACGGCGGCCTGGAATACGGCTCCAGCTCTCTCAAGACACGACGCCGCGCAGGCCGGCACAGGCTCGCAGACGGAGATCGACGCCGGTTCCTGGACGGGAACGGGCCAGACGGTGGAAATGCTGATAGCGCCGGAAAAGGATACCGGCGCGATTGTGGATCTGTCGCAATCCGGCCAGTCTCAATTCAGCCCGTCTGAATCCAGCCACACACATTCCAGCCCATCCAGAACCCCGTCTGTCCGTATGGAATTGGTCGGTGAGCACAAGGCCGCAGAACACAAATCCATCGATCGGCTGCCGGAACTGATCGGCAACGCCGCTTGCATGCTGGAGGTGAGCCGCCGCATCCGCCTGGTGGCCCAGCGCATGACGCCTGTGCTCGTCGAAGGCCCCACCGGCTCCGGCAAGGAACTGGTGGTCGAGGCTCTGCACCGGCTTTCCACCAGAAGCCGCAAGCCTTTTGTCGCCATCAACTGCGCGGCCATTCCTGAGGCTCTGCTTGAGGCTGAACTGTTCGGTCACACGCGGGGCGCGTTTACCGGCGCGGTGCAGGGACGGGTGGGACGCATCGAATCCGCCGACGGCGGGACGCTGTTTCTGGACGAGATTGGAGAGATGCCGCTGGCCCTGCAATCCAAGCTGCTGCGCTTTGTGGAGAGCGGCGAGCTACAGCGCGTGGGCGATAACGAAACCGTCAAGGTGAACGCGCGCATCGTAGCTGCAACGCACCGGCCGCTGTCTGAGCATGCGCAAACGGGCGCTTTCCGCGCCGACCTCTATTACCGGCTGGCCGTGTTTTTGATCCGCACCCCGGCACTGGCCGAGCATGGCGAGGATCTGCCTCTGCTGGTCGACCATTTCCTCAAGAAAATGGGCCGCGACGAGCCGGTGAAACGGATCGACCAATTCGCGATGGTCAAGCTGGCCGCGCACGGATGGCCGGGAAACGTGCGCGAACTGGAACACGTTCTGGAGCGGGCTGCGATCCTGGCCGGCGAAGAGCCGGTGCTGACGGCGGAAGAGATCGACTTTGGACATTCGGTGAACTGAGACATTCGACGAACAAAATGATAGACGGAGGCAATCGTGAGCATGGAGATCGATACCCAGTTGAGCGAACAGGTGGCCCGCTATCTTGACCTAGCCACCAGCCAGATCAAGCTGACCGCGGCCAACATGGCCAACGTCGATACGCCCGGCTATCACACGATGGGGATGGATTTCGAGGCCGAGATGCGCGATGCCCTGGATGGCGTGGATAATGGCCGTCTGTCGCGGCCGGTGCGGGTGCGGAACGTGGACGGTCTGATTGCGCGCCCGGACGGCAATAACGTGTCGATGGACCGCGAGGGCCTGAACCTGGCCGAGGCGCAGTTGAAGTTCAAGGTAGGCGTGGCGGTGCTGCGCGAGCAGAACCAACTGGTGCTGGACGCCATCCACGCGGACAAGTAGGGCTTAGCTTCCAGCGGCTTTGAAAGGAGCACACAGAATGAACATGTTTGGAGCGATGGATACCTCCGGCGGAGCTATGGAGGCCGAGCGGATGCGCGCCGAGGTGGTGGCGGCCAACATGGCCAATGCGGAGACCACGCGCACCGCCGACGGCGGCCCGTATCGCCGCCAGCATGTGGTCTTTGCTGCCAACCGTCCGGATGCCGGGTTTCTGAATGCGCTGGATACGGCTTCAGGAAGTTCGACCCCCGGTTCGCTGGCCGCCGCCGCGCTGCCTACACTGACTCTGCCCGGATCGAACGCCGTGGCGCCGGGGGTGCATATCGCGCAGGTGGTTGAAGATCCGTCGGCTCCGCTCAAGCGTTACGATCCTGGCCATCCCGACGCCGGGCCGGATGGATATGTCTCGTATCCGGACATTAATCCCCTCACAGAGATGGTGGACCTGATGGGGGCGACGCGTGCATACGGTTTGAACAGTTCCGCCGTGCAGGCTGAGAAAGGCATGATCGGCTCGGCGCTGGACATTGCCAAGTCGTAGCCGCCGGCGAGGCGTGGAGCCGTCACACGGAAGAGCTGGAGAATCCCATGCAACCGTTACAACCGATTCTGAACTCGCTGGCTGCCTCCATTCCGGCCTTGTCCGATTTGCCTAACTTGTCCAATGTGACCGGGACCGGTGGATTGCCGTCTGCGACCGGAGAGGCTGCCGGGTCAGTCGCGTCTACAGGGCCGGCTCCGTTCTCTGACCTGTTGACCGATGCCGTGGGGCAGGTGAACCAGCTTCAGGATCAGGCCACCGCGGCCGTCACCGGACTGATGAACGGCAACGGCGTGGATGTGCATCAGGCGATGATCGCCACGCAAAAAGAGAGCATGGCCTTTGAACTGACTCTGGCCGTGCGCAACAAGGCCGTTCAGGCATATCAGTCCGTGCTGGGAATGCAGTTTTAGAGCGGCGGCCTTCCGTCAGGATGAGCGTTGAAAGCGGCAGAGCAAGGGGATCATGGCCACCGGAACACAGTTGGAAAAAAGCGCGCCGGCAAACCAGGGCCAGTTTTCCCGGAATCCGGCCTCATGGACCGGCCGCCTGGCGGCCCTGTGGGATGTGGCGCGGATTCGCTGGACCACCTTGGAGCCCGCGCAGCGACGCTGGGCACTGACCGTCGCAGCATTGTTAGTGGCCATGATCGGAGGCCTGCTCTGGTACGGCCTGCGCCCCGACTGGCGCACCCTCTATGCGGACCTGGACCCGGAAGATGCGCGCCAGACTGGCCTGATCCTGACCCAGGCGCAGATTCCCTATGACGTGACCGCCAACGGCGCGGGCATTCGCGTCCCCGCCGATCAACTGGACAAGGCGCGACTGGCGACGGCCGCCAAAGGGGGCATCAAAAGCGGGCGCATGGGGTTTGAGATCTTCGACAAGCCTAACTGGGTGGGCTCGGAGTTCGACGAGCAGGTCAATTATCAGCGCGCCCTGGAAGGCGAGCTCGAACACACGGTCGGATCGCTGACCGATGTCGAGTCGGCGCGGGTTCACCTGGTGCTGGCGCACGACTCGCTGTTTCGTGAGCAGGAGAGGCCGGCCAAGGCCTCGGTGGTGCTGAAGCTGCGCCATCGCAACCTGGCCGACGGCGAGCCGGAAGCTATCCGCAACCTGGTGGCCTCGGCTGTGGACGGGCTGACGCCGGACCGCGTGGTGCTGGTCGATGCCGCTGGCCATTTGCCGCTGGGCCCCAAGACCGCCGAACAAGAGCGCCTGACGGCCGAGGAGGCTTTGGAAGAAAAGCTGGTCTCGACGCTTGAGCCGGTGACGGGTGCGGGCAACGTGCGCGCCTCGGTGACGCTGGACTACGATGCCGCAGCCACGGACGAGACCCAGGAAACCTACGATCCGAACCAGACAGTGACGCTCTCCATGCAGCGCACAGAGCAGACCACGGGTCCCCAGCCGGTGGCGGCCGGGGTTCCAGGCACGGCCTCGAATGCGCCCAACTCGCAGGCGTTGCCGGTCTATCCGCAGCAGACCACGCCGCCGCAGTCGGCCAAGACCGAGTCCGGAACCTACGGCGCGTCAAAAACTGTGAAGCACGTGATGGAGAACCCTGGACGCGTGCGCCGCATGACCGCGGCCATTGTGGTCAACGACCGCATGATGCAACTGGCCACGCGAGCCAGGGCAGCGGTGTGGCAGCCCCGCTCGGCCGACGAGCTGCGCAACCTGACGGTGCTGGCCCAGGCGGCGGTGGGTTTCGACCCGGCGCGCGGAGATATGTTGACGGTTCAGGATCTGGCCTTCGAGGACAACAGGACGGCGCAGCCCATTTCGCTGCCCGGCCAGATGCTGGCCACGGCGGAGAACTCGCCGGTGCTGGTCAAGTACGCAGCTTTGCTGGCGGGGCTGCTGGTAGTGCTGGCCTTTGGCGTGCGACCAGCCTTGCGCAGAGCCGCACTGCAGCCGGCAGCCAAGGAGTTGACGGCGGGGGCCGCAGCCGTGGCGCAGCCGGTTTTGAAGCCGCCCGAGCCCGCCGAGCTGGACCCGGAACGCATCCGGGCGCAGGAGATCTTCGATCAGGTCAGCGGTCATTTGAAACGCGAACCGTCGCAGAGCTCCCGTTTATTGCAGAGCTGGATTCACTCCGACTGATTTCGGGCGCCCGTCCGTGCCCGGAGAACCGATTCAGGACGGAACAGGAAGCCGGGAATCGCGGCAAGGAAAGGATGCGGGCTTGGCCGAGGGAAACGAAAACCAGACAGCGCGCCGCCGCGAGGCTGCCCATCTCTCCGGATTGCGCAAGGCCGCCGTGCTGTTAGTGGCGGTGGGCGAGGAACTGGCCGGGGAGATTCTGCGCGCGCTGCCGGAGGCGGATGTGCAGCGGCTCACCGAGGAGCTGGCCGATCTGCGCGGCATCTCGCCGGAGCTGTCGGCCGCGATTCTGGAGGAGTTCTGGGAGCTTCTGGAGACGCAGGGCTTCGTGATGCATGGCGGCCTGGACTACGCCAGCCGTCTGCTGATCGAGACCTTCGGCAAGGAGCGCGCCGAGGATCTGCTGATGTTGGTGCGCCGCTCGCAGGAAGAGGCGCAGGGCAATCTGGCCAAGCTGCAGCGCACCGACCCGCAGCAACTGGGCAAGCTGCTCGACTCCGAGCATCCGCAGACCATCGCCCTGGTGCTGGCGCATCTTGATCCCAAGCGCGCATCACAAGTGTTGGACAATCTGAGCGAGGATCACAAGGTGGTCTCGATTCAGCGCCTGGCGGAGATGCGGCAGTTTTCTCCGGAGATGGCGCAGAAGGTGGCGCATATTCTGCACCGGCGCCTGGAGAGCATGGGCGACACGGCGCGCAAAAGCTACTCCGGCTTCAAGGCCGTGGCCGACCTGCTCAACCGGCTCACGGCCGAGGAGTCGAAGAAGATTCTGGAAAACATCGAGGACGGCCAGCCGGAGCTGGCTCTGAGCATCCGCAATCTGATGTTCACCTTCGAGGACCTGGTGACGGTGCCGCCGGCCACCATTCGCGAGATCGTCTCCGGCGTGGACAAGCGGCAACTGGCCCTGGCGCTGCGCGGGGCCAACGACGAGCTGCGCGCACAGATCTTCAAGGCCATGAGCTCGCGCGCCGTCGAGATGTTGAAAGAAGACATGGAAGTTCTGGGCCCGGTGCGTTCACGCGAGGTGGCGCAGGCCCAGCAGGAGATCCTGAATCTGGCCCGCCGCCTGGAGGCCGAAGGCAAGGTAGTTTTGAAACTCGAAACCGGCGACGAGATGATGGCGTAAAGGCAGTTATCAGTTGTCAGAAATCAGTTTTCAGTCGTCAGTTATCTGTTATAAGTTGTCAGTTTTAGGTTGCGATAGGAGTTATGAGTTACAAGTTTGTTGTTTTGGGAATACAAGCCCACAAACCACGCCCGCGGCCGGCCCCTGCAACCGAAAACCGATAACTCGATACCGGTAACTGATAGCTGAGGGCTGATCTCTGACAACTGATAACTGAACACTCTCGGAGAATTCCTTGCAGCAGACAGGCTCGGCAACGAAGAACGGCTTACCCGGACGGATCGAGATCTTTCAGTACCCGGCCGGACCGAACGCGCCTGCGACGCCGATGTGGGAAGGCTGGGCGGACGCCAGCGACGCCGACGCCGGCCGCAGCGAACCTTCCGTCCGCGAAGCCGGCAAATCGGCTGCCGACGCGGCCCTGCGCGCCGATTTCGACAAGCGCCTGGCCGAGGAGACGCGCAAGTCCTTCGAGGCTGGCCGGGAGCGCGGACGCCAGGAAGGACGGCAAACAGAGCGCGAGGCGCAGGCCGCGGCCATCGGCGCCGCAGCCGACGAGCGCATGCGTCAGGCCGCCGCGATGATGGAAGGCTTCGCCCAGGAGCGCGACCGGTTTCTGCACGCCGTGGAACACGAGGTTGTGGAACTGGCCTTGGCCGTGTCCGCGCGCATTTTGCGCCGCGAGGCGCAGATGGACCCGCTGCTGCTGACCGGAGCCGTCCGCGTGGCCCTGGGCCAGCTTTCCGGCTCAACCCAGGTCAAGCTGCGCGTGCCGCCGGCGGAGCTCGACTTATGGACCGAAGCGATGACTCTGGTGCCCAACCTGGCGCTCAAGCCTGCCATCGTAGCTGGGGAAGGAATGCGTCTGGGCGACTGCGTGATCGAGACGGAGCTGGGGTCTGTCGACCTGGGCATTCGCTCGCAGTTGGGAGAGATCGAGCGCGGCTTTTTCGATCGCGCCGGTGGACGTAGGACCGAAACCGCCGCCACGGACCTCGAGGCCGCCGCACGGGAGACGCGGCCATGAACGCCTCGCAGGCAAGCCCAAATCAACGACTAACGCCCGCCCCACACGTGCGCCCCATTTCACAAGCAAGCCCCGGCCCAGCGCTGCTCGACCGTTACTTTGCCCGCCTCAAGCGCGGCCAGCCCTGGCGCTGGCGCGGGCAAGTACTCGAATCCGTCGGCCAGACGATCGAGTCCTCCGGCCCTTTGGCTTCGGTTGGCGAGTGCTGCGAGATTCAGGACCAGTTTGGCCGTCCGCACCTGGCCGAGGTGATCGGGTTTCGCGGCTCCAATGTGCTGTCGATGCCGGTCGAGACCACCGAAGGCATCCGCTTCGGCGATCCCGTGGCGGCGCTCGGCGTGACTCCGGAGATCGAAGTGGGCCCGGCGCTGATGGGCAGAGTGCTGGACGCCGCCGGCAAGCCGATCGACGAAGGCCGGCCGCCGCTCACCGCGCAGGCGCTCACCCTGGACGGAGTGGTGCGATCCCCGCTCGACCGCGTCCCGATCCGCACCCCGCTGGGCACCGGCATCCGCGTTCTGGATGCCCTTCTAACGGTCGGCCGCGGCCAACGCGTGGGTATCTTCGGCGGCTCAGGAGTAGGCAAGAGCACGCTGATCGGCATGATGACCCGCAACACCGAGGCCGATGTGACAGTGGTGGGCCTGGTGGGCGAGCGGGGGCGCGAGGTGGGCGAGTTTCTCGAAGACTCGCTGGGCGAAGAAGGCCGTGCGCGTTCGGTGGTCGTCGTTTCCACGTCCGACCAGTCGCCGCTGATGCGCATGAGGGCGGCACTCACCGCGACCACGGTGGCCGAGTACTTTGCCGCCCAGGGCAAGCATGTGCTGCTGGTGCTCGATTCGCTCACCCGCTTCGCCATGGCGGCGCGCGAGATCGGCCTGGCCGCTGGCGAGCCACCCACGTCCAAGGGCTATACGCCTTCCGTATTCACGCGGCTGGCCAAGCTGGTCGAGCGCACCGGGCAATTTCGTGTCGGCTCGATTACCGCCTTCTACACAGTTTTGATGGAGGGCGACGACCAGCAGGACCCGCTGGTCGATGCGGTCCGCTCCCTGCTTGACGGCCATATTGTGCTGTCGCGGGCGCTGGCTGCCGAGGGCTGGTATCCGCCCATCGAAGTGCTGGATTCGATCAGCCGGTTGATGCCGGCGGTGACCGAGCCCAGCCATCGCGAGCAGGCCGCGCTGCTGCGCCGGCTGATGGCGGTCTACGCGCGCTCCGAGGACCTGGTGCGGATCGGCGCGTACAAGGCGGGAGCGGACCCGGATCTGGACCGCGCTTTGCGCGCCCGCGCGGCGATGCGCGCTTTCGTGACCCAGCAGTCCGGCGAACAGGTTCGCTTTCCCGACTGCGTGCGCCGCCTGGCCGCCCTGGCGGCGGAGGTCTAGCCGATGGCTGTCTCTCGCGCGTTGCGCCGGCTGCTGCGCATTCGGGAACTGGAAGAAGAGCAGGGAAGAATCGCGCTCGAGTCCGCGCTGGGAGAGCTGAACCGTCTCAAACAAGCGCAGCAAGCAACTCTTGAGCGGGATCGCCGCGGCCGGCGGCTGGTTGCGTCGAGTGCCCAGACGGGCACGTTCGAGGACCGGCTGGCGGGCATGGAGGAGACGCGTGCGGCGGGCCGCGTGGCCTTGGCGCTCAAGCCGCGAGTCTGGGACGCGGAGCAGGATGTAGCCGGCCTGCGCGAGGGCTACCTGGCCCGGCGCGTGGAACGGCGGCAGGCCAAAACGCTGATCGAGGAAGCCGAGACGCGCGACGCCCAGGATACCGAGCGAAGGAGCCAGCAGGGGCTCGACGACTGGTTCCGCAACCGTCTCCATCGGGCGGAGGCTGTGGCGCATGAGGTTCAGCCCGCAGGCTCCGCCGCCCGGGCCAATCATAGCGCTGCCCGGAAAGACAACATGAGCGCGCACGAAGAAACGAGCATGTGCCCGGAGACCGCCAACAGGGCCGCACTCAAAGAAACTTGAGAGAAAATCCATCGCTGCGGCCTGTTTCGGTTCTGATTTGGAATCCGCGTCCCCTTTTCCTCACAATGCTCTAACTCGTTTCTCCTCGCCTTGGCACGGCATCTGCATGAATCCAGCCCATGACCGTTGCCGCAAGAATTGAGACTGGATCGGGAGAACAGGCGCAACCGGGTCCAAGCTCGGGTCCTGGTTCGGGCCATGGTTCGGGTCGCGGCTCATTCCTCGCCCGGTCTGCCGGCAACACAGCGGACGCCGCTTGGAACAACCCCGGCGCACTCGGCTCTTCCATGTCTTCCGTGCCGGACTCCGAGAGTTTTCGCTTCAAATGGCAGTCGCAACTTGCCTCGCTCGCCGGCGAGACCGGGAGCCTCGGCAAGCAGAGTGCGAACGCGGAAAGCTTCGGCCGGGAACAAGAGACAGCGGCCGGCAAGTCCGAAGTAAATGACGCCGCAGCGGAAGAGTCAACGGCAGACAAGTTTCAGACCGCTCAGGCCCTGACAACTCAAGCCCAGGCAGTACACACTCAGGCAACCCAGGCATTGCTGGCCAGACTGGCAGAAGTACCGCAAGACAGGCCGCAGCAAGATGGATCACAGCCAGAAGGCCCGCAACAAAGCGCGGAGGCGCGTATTCTGACCAACCGGCCTGGCAACGCGGCGCGGTCGATAGGCGCTGTCGTGCAAATCGGCGCACCAGAGCCCGGTCAAGAGTCGACGGATGCGGCTATAGCTGATTCTGCCGATTCAAAATCCCGGCAGACCTCCCGGACTCACAGTTCCGCTCACGCCGGCAAGAATGAAAAAGCAGCGATGGCGGCCGCAGCAAATCCAACGGACACATTCGCTGCAGCAGCCATGGTCTCCGCGCCACCCATCCCTCTGCCTCTCGTCCCAAATCCAGTTTCAAACCGCGCCGGGACGAAGACCATTCCCGCGCTGACAGATACCGTCTCCACACTCTCCACAGAATTCGCCAACCAATCCCTAACCACAACCCCATCACTTCGCAATCGTTCTGCTGCTGAGCCGCCTGTTGCCGGGCCTACGGCTGCCGCAACGGACAGCGCCGCGGCCACACGGCACGGACCTTTGGCGGGAACAGAAGAAGCGCAGTTGATCGCCGGAGCAGAACCACGGAGCGGCAGCCTAACGGCGGAGAGCTGGAATGGGACAAAAGCCGAGGCCGTCGCGGCAAACCTACCGAACCTCTCGGATTACGCGAGCAATGCGAACCAGACGATTGCTGACAATCATGAGAACCACGCTCTCCATACACCCATCCAGGAAATGGGGACGGGAAACACACTTGATGCCTCGCCGGAAGCCGGAATCACCGCGGCGGCTACGACGGGAAGCCAGGCGATTGCTATTGGCGACATCGCTTCTCCTTCCGCTGCGCCAGACCAGTCCCCGGGCCAGCATCAGGATGCGAGCCATGCGCAGTTTCGCCCCCCGGAAACGCAAGCCGCCGCAACATCCACCAATGGCCAAGCGGCGAGGCAGCCGTTACTCACGGGCCAGAGTCCAGTCTCGCAGCCCATCCCGCCGCCCATTGCGGCAGGCGCATCGGCAAATCCCAGCGGGACGAGGCCTGTTGCGAGTTCCATGCAATCCAGTTCCGTCCAGTCCGTAAAACGCAACGCCCGTGAATCCGGCTCTCTGGGAAATCGCAGCACCGCGGCGCAAGGGCAACTTACGCCGGCGGCTGGTGACACGGCTGCGATGATCCGTGAAGCGGCCGGCGTGCGCACCTCCGCCAACCCCGCGAGCGGCCATGCCGAAGCTTCTGCCGAGCCGGCGTTGCGCGAGGCATTTGCAGCCATGGACGCCGAGGCCGCGCCCGGCGCGCCTGCGTGGCTTCATGCCGGCGCACGGCAGGCCGAGGCAGGTTTTGAAGACCCGGCTCTGGGCTGGGTGGGTGTGCGAGCCGGCTTGGACGGCGGTGCGGTCCATGCCACGCTGGTTCCCGGTTCGGATGCCGCGGCCCAGGAACTGGGGCTGCACATGGACGGGCTCAATGCCTACATGGCCGAACAGCACACGCCGATCGAATCGCTGGCCGTGGCCGCGCCTGAGGCGCGGAGCGCGGGTCATGGAGCAGAGCAGGGTTTCAGCCAGAGCATGGGACAGGGTATGGGACAGAGCTCAAATCAAGGCTCCAATCCGGACGCAAATCAAGGATCTCGTCACAATGCGCAGCATGTCTACGCGGGAACCGAATCGAGCCCCGCGCTGCGTGTCCCAGGCGTGGGCAGTTCCGGGCCGGCCGTAACGGCAGCGCGCTCCCCAGTCCGGACGGTTGCGCCAAGCCAAACAGCGCCGTCCGGCGGGGGCGTTCACATCTCTGTTGTCGCCTGAGGCCGAGACTCTATCAGGAAGGCAATCGAGCAGCAGGGAAGTAAGCGGGCATCGGGTGTCCATGCAAGATTCACGCGTGGTACGCAGAAAGAGAGCGGGAAAAACATGGCGGCAATGGCAGGACTCATCAATCAATCGTTGACGGCTGGCAATTCGCTGACGGCAGGGCAGGCGCTGACGGGAAAGAGCGCCAGTCCCATGACTGCGCAGACGGGCGGCGCCAGCAGTTCGGCCAGTTCCGGCAGTTCTTCCTCGACCATCTCGGCGAACGACTTTCTCACCTTGCTGGTCACCGAGATGCAAAACCAGGACCCTACGGCGGACACCGATCCGAACGAGTACATCGACCAGCTTGTCCAGGTGAACAGCCTGGAGCAACTGATCGACATCAATCAGAATCTGTCGACGGCGCTGGGAACCCCGGACACATCGTCTTCGGAAAGCAATACGGGTTCCGCCCAGGTGAGCGCGGCCAAGTCCAGTCTGGCCGGTTCCAACGCACCGGGTTCGGCAGCGCCGGGAACTGCTGCCGCGGCGGCGCACCACGCAAGCACACAGCAGTCTGCGCACAGGGGAAGCGTCCACAGCGTTGCGCCGGCTGCTTCAACCGCACCGGGGGCGAACACCGCCGCGGCCATCAGCCAGTTTGCCCAATCGCGATTCGCCCAGTCCGCCGGCGCGAAACACGCATCCGGCAATCTCAGCGCTCCCGCGGCCGATCCGGCGGCTCACCGGGTGGGCCACGCGCTGGACGGGCACGCCCCTGCCTCCACCATCCCCGGCCGACTACCCGCGGGTGAATAAGCCCACGGATTCCTCAACTCCGCGGATTCAAAACCCGCCACAGAGAACCCGCGATTCAACCTGTTTTGTTTAACCGCTGGCCCGAACGGTCTGCGTCACCCTGAAACGAGGAGATTCACCATGCCGAGTTTTTACATTCCACTGAGCGGTCTCGACGCCGATTCGACGGCGTTGGACACCATCGCCAACAATCTTGCCAACATGAACACCACAGGCTTTAAATCGCAGACAACCAACTTCAGTGACTTGTTCTATCAGCAGGTGGGCGCCAACGGAGCGGGAGACGAGATCCAGGCGGGCACCGGCGTGCAGGTGGCCTCGAACAGCACCGATTTCACGGGCGGCTCGATCTCCTCGACCGGCGTTTCCACCGATGCGGCCATTGACGGTTCGGGTTTCTATGTTCTCGATAACAACGGCAGCCAGCTTTATACCCGCGATGGCGACTTCCAGACCAGTACCAATGGCACGCTCGAAAGCTCCGACGGCCTGGCGGTGATGGGCTATGGAGCGACGAACGGAGTCATAAACACCAGCGGCGGATTGACCGACATCACCATCCCCACCGGACAGGTGATGAATCCATCGGCCACCACCAGCTTCAGCCTGACCACCAACCTCGACTCCCAGGACGCGACCGGGTCCAGCACCTCGGCCTCCGATCAGACCAAGGTTTACGATTCGCTGGGCAACAGTTATGAGGCGACGGTGACCTACACCAAGACGGGGACCAACACCTGGTCCTACAGCGTCTCCGTGCCGGATACCCTGTCGCCGCCGCCGTCCGTCGCCACCACCATTACGGATGCGGTGCCGCCGGTTTCAAACACCACCGGTGGCGCGACGACCATCGACTACAGCTTTGCCACGAGCAACGGCGCACTGGGCACCGTCGATCCCTCGACCAATCTGTCGATCACCGCTCCGGCAGGCACTCTGCCCTATGTTGCTCCGACGGTCACCCCTGGAGAAACCGTAGCTAGTTACGCAACCGCCGTGACCAACGCATTGACGACCGCGGGCATCACCGGCGTCACCGTTGCCGACAACAACGGAACGCTGTCGATCAGCGGCGCGGGCCTGACCACCTCCGGCAGCGTGAACCAGACTCTGGGCGCCAACTCGCTCACCTACAACTTCGGATCGAGCGGCGGCACGCTGGCTACGGTCGATCCCACCACCAACCTGACTATCACCGGAGAGTCGTCGAACGGAGGCACGGCGACCATCTCCGCCCCAGTCGTCACGCCCGGCGAAACGATTACCCAATACGCAACCGCGCTGACCGGCGCGCTGGCAACGGCGGGCATTACCGGCGTTACGGTCGCCAGCACGGGTGGTACATTGACCATCACTGGAGCCAACATGTCTACGGCGGGCTCAGTGGTTCAGGATCCTGTCGCGTCGTCAAATGCAACCGGCACGTTGACGTTCAATTCCGCGGGCCAGTTAACCAGCCCGGCCGCGAATGTGAGCGGCATCTCCTTTGCCGGCCTGTCCGACGGAGCTGCAACCTTGAATATGACCTGGGATTTGTTTGGCTCCAACGGCACGGCCAACATCAGCCAGACCGCTTCGGCCGATGCCACCTCGGCGACAAGCCAGAACGGCTACACCACCGGCACCAATACCGGCTTTACGATCACCGGCTCGAACGGCATTGTGGCCGCGACCTACTCCAATGGCCAGACGCAGGATGTAGGACAGATCGCGGTGGCCACGGTCGGCAACGAGCAAGGATTGGTAGACGTGGGATCGACCGAATATCAGGCAACGAGCGCTTCAGGCAGCGCCTCGGTGGGCATTGCCGGTACGGGCGAACGCGGCACCATTGAGGGCAGTTCTCTTGAAGCCTCGAACGTTGACATTTCCGCTGAGTTCTCCGACTTGATCGTCGCCCAACGCGCCTTTGAGGCCAGTTCCAAGGCGGTGACCACCTTCGACACCGTGACCCAGGAAACCATAAACATGATTCACTAAGGACCCGCAGGGCGGTCTTCGGACCGCTCTGGCTCATCATGCGCCCCTGCCCGTTTCACGGCGCGCAAACAGGCGTCCGTTTCAATTCATCGAGAAGCGGCTGAGTGGGAAAGAAGACCTCGCCTGGGTCCGCTTTGCTTGCCTTGGCGTGGACGATGCGCAGGCCGGGCAGGGAATTGAGATAGGCCAGAAACGACCGGGTGGAGTCCATGTTGGGGCTGTCCGCGCCGGGGTTGCGGTAGCGCAGCACTCCGGAAGGCAGCACGGCCCAGGAGCGCGTGAAAGGCTTCGATTTGATGTAGCCCTCGAAGGCCATCTTCAAATTGACGCTGGGGTATTGCGGCGGAAAGAGATTGTTCTGGCTGGACCGAAAAGGCGGGGTAAATCCTGGATCGGCCACCCCGCCGAAGCTGATGTACCAGAGCAGATCGCGCTGGTTTTTGTCCGCCACGCATTCCACCGTGAAGCGAGGTGATAGCGATGCATTCGCGCCAGCTGGCAAAGAAAGCAGCAAGCGCACATAGTGGACACCGGTTGCCGGGTCTGTGCCTTCCAGCCGCTCGAGGGTGGGCGCTGCTGTCGCGGGTTGCGGAGCCTGCGCGTTCTGTGCGATAAGCGTGGCCGAGGACAGCAGTAGAGCGAACAGTGCGCAATCGGCCCATCGAGATCTCTTGTCTACCATTTCCAGTTCATCATTTCTTGTTCATGGATCATGGAGGTTCGTCTGTTCAAGGCCGCCCACCTGTGCCGATGGTTTAATTCAACGTTACTCGACAAACTGCATTGCCGAAGCAGAAAACTGTCGCCGGCTGGCTCGCTTGCGAGACGAACGCAGCTCGATTGCAAGTACCCCTCTGACTACGGACTCGCGTCAGCGGCGGACTCGGACGATTTCAATCTATCCCGATTTCAATCTATCGAGGGCGGACTTCGATGAATAGCCCTTTGCCCTGGGCCAGCACGGTGCCACGCGCGTACAATATCCTTGCTTCGCACCAGTGCTTGCGGCCCTCGCTGCGCGTCACACAACCTTCCAGGCGCAGCGGCGCGCCGGAGGGTACGGGGCGCAGATAATCGACCTCCATGTGCCGCGTCATGGCGATAAAGCCGCGTGCGCGGATAGCCTTGCTCATGGTCTCGTCGAGCAGCGTGGCGATAATGCCGCCGTGCAAATAGCCGAGAGGGCCTTCAAACGTATCCGGCACCGCGGGAAGGCTGACCACCGACTGATCCGCGGCGAGCAGAAATTTGAGATGCAGCCCGTTGGGATTGGCCTCTCCGCAGCCGAAGCAGCGGTTCTGGGCGGAATGGTCCATTGGAGTTAAATTTTCGGCAGACTGGGTCATCGGTCCTTTCTACTCTGCGTTGGTCTACGCTCCACCGGCAAGCACATCGGCATAGGTTTCCCGGTCCACATTACCGCCGGTCAACACGACGCCGACGCGTTTTGCGCCGTGCAGGCTTTTCTCTTTAAGCGCCCCGGCCAGCGCCGCCGCTCCCGCGCCTTCGGCGAGATTGTGGGTGTCCTGATAGTAGGCGCGCATGGCGTGGGCAATTTCATCGTCGCTCACCTCGATCATGCGGGCCACGTTTGCCCAGATGATCTCCATTGCCTCAGCGTTGGGAGTGCGGCAGGCGAGTCCGTCGGCAAGAATGGTTTTGGACGGAGCCTCAACAACTTTCTGCTCCTTGAAACTGAGCGCGTAGGAAGGCGACGCGGCGGCCACCACGCCCACAATCTCTGTCTTGAGTCCCAGCGCATTGCGCGCCGCGGAAACACCGCTGACGGACGAGCCGAGGCCAATCGGCACGTAGATCGTGTCCACAGGCGGCGCTGACTGAAAGAACTCCAGCGCATACGTGGCCGTGCCCATTACCAGACGCTCATGAAACGAGTCGATCATGAGGAAGCCCATCTCTCCGGCAAGGGAGCGGGCAAATTCGAGAGACTCCTGGAAATCGCGTCCATGCTCCACCAGTTCCGCGCCCTGAGCGAGCATGGCGTTGTTTTTCTCTTTGCTGTTGCCGTGGGGCACCACGATGACGGCCCGCAGGCCAGCCAGGCGCGCGGCCATCCCCACGCCCTGACCGTGATTGCCGCGTGTTGCCGCTACCACTCCGCCCAGCGTCGGATGCGACTGCTGCAGCCAGTCCATATAAACCAGCGCGCCGCGAAGCTTGAAGGCGCCCACCGGGCCGTGATTTTCGTGCTTGACCCAGACCTCTGTGCCCATGCGCTTGTTCAGCAGCGGCCAGGTGTATTGCGGCGTGGACGGCATGTGCCGGTAAACCACGGCCTGTGCGTCGTGAATCTGTGCCAAAGAGGGAAGCTGCATGGAACCAGCATACTTGCTGGCAGCCTGCTTGCTGAAGGCGCGATGGCGAGTATGAAATGACGTGGCAATTTCTCCGGGGTCCACCGCCGTTCGCTTGACCGCTGCCGCCCCATCCGCGCAGACTGAAGAAGCGCGCTACTACGGGGTATGCGGTGGAGTTTTGCAGAGTGCGACTAGTCGATGCGTGGGTGGTGGTTCTAGCTGGGGCAGTGACAACACTGGGCGTGACTGTGGCCGGATGCCGATCCGCACAACAACTAACCCCGCAGCAGGCGGAGGGGAAGCATCTCTACGATGTGCGCTGCGCCCACTGCCATCAGGACAACGACCTGGCATTGAAGAAAGTTCCGCCAGACCTGCACGGGCTGTTCAACCACAAGACGCTTCCCAGCGGCATTCCTGCCACGGATGAAGCCGTGGCCAACAACGTTCTAAAAGGCCGGGGCATGATGCCGGCCTTCGCGGGCCGCTTCAACCAGGAACAGATGGCCGCACTGCTTGCCTATCTGCACACCGGCCTTCGCTGACGGATGCGCGAGACGCATTCACGAAGCGGGTGCAGACCAGCCGGGGAAGCAGGTCTGCACCGCGCTTCGTTTCAGTTTTGGCTTCGTTTCAGTTTTTACTCGCCTCACGCTGGAGTTACCACCCCAGGCTCTTGGCCATGGTCTTCACCATGGTGCCATTCGCATCGTCGTCTTTCAGGGCCCACACATAGGCTCCGCCAAGACCGCCCGGAACTTTCACGTCGATGTAGAGCATCTTCAAAAGTGCTGTGTCGGGATTGTCATAGGTGAAGAAGGTTTCCGACGCCGGATCGTAAAGCGATACGGCGATCCTTTGCGCATCGAACCAAGCACGGTATCCGTTGGCGGTCAGGTTCTCGAGCGTTGCATAGGTCGCGGTCCCAGGGGTCAGAAGCGGATCGCATCCTGCCGTGTCGCCGCTCAGATCGGTGCATAGGCCTGTTCCATTGGCGAGGGGTACGTCGGATGGCCCGGTTGAATCCTGATAAAGACTGTGGTTCACGTTAGGGACGCCAGTCCATCCCGCGCCATAGAGAGGCACGCCCATGGTGTACTTCGATGGCGGAACGCCGGCTTTGAGATAGGCATCTACCGTTGAATCGATGTCCAGGCCCTGACCGTTGAGCGGGTCCTGCCGGGAATCGAACAGCGGCGATGCGTCATTGGTTTGCGTGTCCCACGACCCGGCGTAGTTATAGCCGTCGATGGTGATGAAATCCACCTGCGCGGCCGCCTGTTTCAGGTTGATGTTCACATAGTTCTGTGCGCCCGCGGGGCCGTCGAACGACATCACATATTGCTTGTGCGTCGTTTTCGTGAGTGCATTTAACTGTGTGCGGAACTCAGCCAGCAGGGCCGTGAAGTTCTGGGTGTCGGCCGCGGTGGGAAACTCCCAATCGATATTGAAGCCGTCGAACAGGCCGGGAGCGGAGATGCCCGCGGCGATGTTCCCCTGGATAAACATGTTGATGCAGGACGATGCCAACGCCTGGCGTCCGGCTGCTGTGCTTGACGCGCTCACAAAGGCGGCAAGGTTCGTTGCCGATGCGCCGCCGATGGACATCAACACCTTCAGGTTTGGATGGAGCTGTTTGAGTTGTTGAATCGCGGCGAAGTTCCCATAGAGCGGGCCTGGGTAGGCAACGCCGCTGACGCTGGGCAGATAAGGCGACTGATAGTCGGCCCAGGTATCGGCAATGGCGCAGGCCGGAGCCGGGGTGGTGGTGACATTGGCGAAGGCGTAAATGAGATGTGTCAGCTTGTCAGCCACGCCGTTTTGCTGCAGGTTTGCGATGTTGTATCCGGCGTAGTAGATGCTCCACTCCTCGAAGTAACCGCCCAGAATCTTGCCGTGTTTACCTGGTTGCGCAAGGGACGGACACGCACATGCGAATACCACCAAAAGAGTGGTCAAAACTGTTAGGCAGTAGCCGACGGTCGATCGTTTACACATTGGCAGCACTCCTTGATACGGAATTTCAGATTGGCGGAGTATAGGCTGGAGCAATAAAAGAGGCAATGATTATTTTGATTAAAAATGATCGCTATTATGACTGATCTGATGCCAATGGGGCTTAAAATCGATTTATTTTCCTGATATTGCCCAGAAACCACGTAAATCTTCGGCTATGCGGACAAGGAAAAACCGCTGTTTGGGCGGTGGTTTTTTCATGCGCTCGAACTTTTTGGGGGCTTTGCTGAATAGATTCTGTCCTGGCGTTATTCGTAGCGAATTGCCGTCATCGGATCTGTTTCGGCAGCGCGCCGCGCGGGCAATGCGCAGGCAAGAGCGGCCACCAGGAGCAATGTGGCGGAAGAAGCAGCGAGCAGCAGGGGATCGTGCGAGCTGGCCTTGCTCTCCTGCGCCCAGTGCGCCATCACGCGGCTCAGAGCCAGGCTAAGCGCAAGCCCGGCAAGAATGCCCGTACCCACGCTGGTCACGGTCGATTTGAACACGATGCGCAGCACGTGGCCGCGCGGCGCGCCAAGGGCCATGCGGATACCGAACTCGTTGGTGCGCTGCACCACGGTGTACGACACCACACTGTAGAGGCCGACCGCGGCCAATATCAACGCCAGCGCGGCAAACCCGCCAAACAGCCACGCCACGAGCCGCCCGCGCGCCCATTCCGGCTCGCGCATGATCCAATGCTCCAGGTCGCGAACGTCACCGTTGGTTTGCTGGTCGTGGTCGACTGAGTTCACTTTCAGGCGAATGGCATGAAGCAGCGAGAGCGGCAGAACTTGGGAACGGACCAGGATCTGCGTGTACATGCCCATGGCGGCCGTGAAGGGAATGAAGGCTTCGGGCTTGATGGGGTTGGCGAGCCCATCATCCAGTTTGTCGGCGATGACGCCAACAATCAGAAACGCTCCTTCATCTCCTGGCGCAATCAGCAGGTAGGGCGGCCGCGCTGTAACCTCAGGCATTTTTATTGAATGGCCAACGGCATCGCCATTGGGAAAATACTTTCGCGCTAACGTCTGATTGATAACGATCAGCGGGGCGGCGTGGTGGTTCTCCGCCTGATCCCAGATGCGACCTTGCACCAGCGGGATGCGCAATACGGTGAAATACTCCGGGCTGACCAGGTTCACCTGTGCTTGCTGATCCTGACCACTAGGCTTACCCAGAATCTCAAACCTGGTGTTGAAGCCATTGCTGGGCGGCGTCGCGTTGCTGGAGACAGCGGCCATGGTCACACCCGGAACCTGTGCGACGGCCATCTGCAACTGCTCAAAGTAGAGCGCGCGCTCGGCCCAGGTCTTGTACGTGCCGTCGTGAATCGGAATGCCCACTGACATCACATTGTGCGGATCGTAGCCCAGCGGCGTGTGCATCAGGCGCACAAAGCCTTCAATGGCCGCCCCAGCTCCGGCCAGCATCAGCAGCGTCAACGCAATTTGCCCGGCGATGAGCCCGTTGTGCAGCTTCCGGTCATGCACGCCCTTGGTGGTCTTGCGGGTGTTCGACTGCATCACCTTGCTCACTTCAGGATGCGAGAGCTGCAAAGCGGGCCAAAGCCCGAACAGTATTCCTGTGCCAATCGCAACCGCGATGCAGAACACCAGCACTGGGACATTGATGTGGATAGCCGCCTCGTGCGGAAACGAAAATTCGGGGAGATTGGCCACGATCACAGCAACCAGCTTGTACGCCAATGCCAGCCCCAGCGCCGCGCCGGTAAGCGAAAGCATCAGCGACTCAGTGAGCAATTGATGAATGATGCGCCTGCGGCTGGCGCCGATGGCGGCGCGAATGGCGAACTCGTGCGTCCGGGCCGTGGCGCGCGCCAGTTGCAGAATGGAGACATTGCCGCAGCCGATCGCCAGCAGCAACGCCACCGCGCCGAACAGCAGGTAGAGCGTCCCGCCTAATTGCCTGATGAAGTCCTCGTTCAGTCCCACCACGTGCAGCTTGGACAAGCCTGTCGGGAAATGCTTGGGCGTCTCTTTGGCAAACTGCGTAATCAAGGGCTGCAGGGCGGCGTTAGCCTGCGCATGGCTCACGCCCGGCTTCAGGCGGATGCCGACGTAATAGCCGAGCGTGGGGTCCTGCGTAATTTTCTTGGGCAGGTAGACATCTCCGTCTCCCCAGGCAAACCGGGACGCGGCCACGCCCACGATGGTGTAGTTCTTGCGCACCATTTGGATGGTCTTACCGAGAACCGCCGGATCAGAATTGTAATGCCGCTGCCAAAACTTGTAGCCCAGCTCCACCACTGGCTGCGGGGCCTGTCCATCGATGGCGTCGGAGGGCTGCAAGTTGCGGCCCAGGTGCGGCGCAACACCCAGAAAATTGAATCCGTTGGAACTGAAGTAGACCGCATTCACATCCTCAGGCAAATCGCTGCCCGTGACAGTGAGGTTCCAGTCGTCTTCCAGGAACGCATCCTCAACCACCGGCGATTTACGAATCACCTGCCACTGCGCCATGGTCAGACCAAAGCCCTGCGGATCGCCGTTCGGCGTCTCCAGGCGCATGTGGATCATGCGATCCGGGGCTGCGTAGGGATAGGGGTCCATGAGGATGGAGTAGACGACGCTGAACACAGCCGTGGTGGCCCCGATGCCCAGGGCCAGCGACAGCACTGCAGTCAACGTGAAGCCCGGCAACTTGATCAGTTGCCGCATTCCATAGCGGATATCTTGAAGCAGGGTCTTCATGGCGTGCCTCGCGTCAGAGCTTATGCGGCAATCCCGAGCAGGGAACTGCACGTTCGTCGCCACAGTTGAGGCTGCTAAGTGCTTTAAACCGCCTGCGGACCAGGATCGCAGGGGGAGCGGTGTTGTCCGTTCCCGAATCAAGTTGTCCATATCCGAACACTGCGTGGGCGAGGGCGATTCCTGGGCCCGCGACACGACGCGCTGCGATGCACAGAATCACGCTATACTCAGGATTGTTATGGCAACCGAGAAAACCTTCTACCTTGAGACGTTCGGCTGCCAGATGAATGCCCATGACTCGGAGAAGGTGATTGGCACTCTCCAGCATGAAGGCTACCGGCGGGTTGAGTCGGAAGAAGACGCCGGCCTCATTCTTTACAACACCTGCTCCATCCGCGACAAAGCCGAGCAAAAAGTCTTCAATCGCCTCAACGACTACAAGAAGCTCCACAAGGCCGGCAAACGCTTCGGCGTTCTGGGCTGCGTGGCGCAGCAGGAGGGCGAGAAGATCTTCGACAGGGCGCCCTACGTGTCGCTTGTCTCCGGGTCGGCCTCCTATAGAAAACTTCCCGAAATGCTGGCGCGTCTGGAAGCCGGCGAAACCCGCATCACCGGACTCGACGACCGCCAGACTGACGAGGCCTTCGAGACCGAATTCACCTCCCGCCAGAATCCCTATCGCGGCTACATCACCATCATCGAAGGCTGCGACAAGTTCTGCGCCTACTGCGTGGTCCCATACACGCGCGGCAAGGAACGCAGCCGGACCTCATCGTCGGTTCTCGAGGAAGCGCGGCGCATCGCCGACCTCGGCTACACCGAGATCCAGCTCCTCGGCCAGAATGTGAACAGCTATCGCGACCCGGAAGGGAAGATGACCTTCGCTGAGTTGCTGGCAGCCGTCGGCCAGGTGGGCGGAATTCGCCGTGTCCGCTTCACCACCAGCCATCCCCGCCATTTCACTCGCGATATTGTAGAAGCCATCGACGCCTATCCCGCTCTCTGCGACCACGTTCATCTGCCCGTACAGTCCGGCTCGGAAAAAGTGCTGAAGCAGATGAATCGGGAATATACCCCCGATTGGTACCTGGAGCGCATCAGCTGGGTCAAGGCCGCCAAGCGGGAAATCTCTCTGTCCACGGACATCATCGTCGGCTTTCCAGGCGAGACGCCGGACGACTTCATCCAGACCATGGACCTGCTGGCCAAGGTGGAATACGATTGCGTCTTCGGGTTCAAGTACTCCGGCCGGCCCAACACCCCGGCTTTGACCATGATCGACTCCATCCCGGATGCGGAAAAAGGGCAGCGCCTTCAAGTGCTGCTTGATCGCCAGCGTGAGATTCAGCGAGTCAATTACGCAAGACACTTAGGGCAAGTTATGGAAGTGATGGTTGAAGGGATGAATCCGGCGCGCGGCCAAGTCACTGGCCGCAGCAGCCAGAACAAGCCAGTCAACTTTACCTGCGCGCAACCCA
Source organism: Occallatibacter sp. (assembly GCA_036489415.1). Taxonomy (GTDB): domain Bacteria; phylum Acidobacteriota; class Terriglobia; order Terriglobales; family Acidobacteriaceae; genus Telmatobacter. The sequence continues at coordinate 24,780 of DASXFS010000035.1, forward strand.
TCGCCCCAGCGCCAGGCAGCTATGCCAGAGTGAGAATTACGGCCACGCATCCCAACAGTCTGGTGGGCGAAGCCGTCTAAGATCGGAGCAGGGAATCACGCGAAGCGCGGGAGAGGAGCAGCCATGGAGAGCGATTTGAGAAAGCGGATCGAGGCGTTGCGAAGTGAAGCCGAAGAGCAAGCCCGCAAGGGGGAACTGGACCGCGCGGCGCAGATAAGGCATGGCGAACTGCTCAAACTTGAAACCGAACTGAAGAGACTGAATGCCGCCGAGGACAGAGCCGCGCAGCGGGAAGCGGGCACCGTCGAGGTGAGAATACGCGGTCTGATGATGGATCCGGCCACCAACATGCCCATCATCGTTCTCAAAGACGTTGCATCCGAGGCAGTCATGCCCATCTGGGTGGGCTTCTTTGAGGTCAAGGCCATCTCCGACGAAATTGAGAAGGTAGCCGCGCCTCGGCCGACCACCCATGATTTGGCCAGAAATCTCATCCGAAACTTGAATGCGGAGCTGGAGCGCGTTGTTATTACTGAGCTTAAAGACGACACATTTCTGGCCGTTCTCTGGTTGCGGCAAGACGGTGAAGCGGTCACAATCGACGCGCGGCCTTCCGATGCCATCGCCCTGGCCCTACGCGCGGATTGCCCGATCTACGTCTCCGACCACGTGATGCAGACCGCCAAGTTGAACACGTCCGGTCCGCCGGAAGGTCCGACTGCCGAGCAGTTGCGCGGCTGGCTGGAAGGCTTGAACGACGAAGATCTGGGCCGCTACAAAATGTAGACCAGCTTCTCTAGGGGACGATTTCTACATGAAAGCAAGTAGTTTTTCGCGCTGTCCCGTGCCGCGCCGTTTGATTCTCCGCCTGATTCCAGCCATCGCATTTACGCCTTTATCGGCATTCGCCGCACCTGAATCGTCGCCCGAAGCCCAATTCGCCGCAATCGAACGGGGCATTGGCGGACGCTTGGGCGTGGCCGCTCTCGACACCGCAACCGGCCGAAAACTCAGTTACCGAGCCTCTGAGCTGTTCGCCATGTGCAGCACCTTCAAGCTCCTGCTTGCCGGCTGCATCCTGCAAAAGGTCGATGCTGGAACAGAGACCTTGCGACGGCCTATTTCTTACGGACAGAAGGATTTACTCGAATACGCCCCGGTCACGCGCGCTCATGTGCAGCAGGGCGCAATGACAGTAGCCGAGCTGTGCGCCGCTGCCGTAGGGGTGAGCGACAATACCGCTGCCAATCTGCTCCTGGCGCAGATCGGCGGACCCGCCGGGCTCACGCATTTTGTCCGTTCGCTGGGCAACCAGGTCACACGCCTCGACCGCATCGAACCCGACCTCAACAGCGCTTTGCCCGGCGATCCCCGAGACACAACCAGCCCAGCCGCCATGGTGGACTCGATGCAGAAGTTGCTGACCGGCGATGTTCTGTCCGCAAGAAGCAAGACCCAACTCGCTGCATGGCTCGAAGAAAGCACGACTGGGAGCAAGAGGTTGCGCGCGGGCGTACCCGCAGACTGGCGCGCCGGGGACAAGACCGGCACAGGCGAGCGCGGAGCCATCGGCGACGTCGGGATCTTCTGGCCGCCAAACAGAAAGCCAATCCTGGTTGCGGCGTACGTGATGGAAGGGAATGCCACGAGCGACCAACGCGAAGAGGCCATTGCCGCCGTGGGACATTTGGTGGCGCAGGTTTTATAGCCTTAATTCAAGTTCTACAGCTTCACTATACAGAATATCCGTTATCAGACATGCTTAAACTATTTCAATTTAAGTTACAGTACCTAAACAACTTCCAAAAGCGCCCGTCCGCGCCTGGCCGGCTCACGCCAGCTCATATCGCGCTCGATCACCCCAATACACCGAATCAGTCCCAAGTCGTTCGTCAATATCGTCCAGCCGTTCCTCTCGGCAACTGCACAAAGGAGCATATCTACTTCTCCGCACTGAACCCCGTTCGCACGGCAGAGATTATCTAGGCGGGCCGCATGCACGTAGTCGGACGACGCAATAAGAGCATCGGGAAATGATTCCAAGCTCTCGCGCAATTTGTTGAACTGTTCTGTATGCTTCACGCCGGAAAGTATCTCTTGCCTCACCGGCCCTACGAGAACGACGCGCCCGTCTCTGATCCCTTCCACAAGGACGGAAACCAGACGTGTCTCTTCCGCGTTCATCGCGGCTGCTGATTTTCTACGGCGCAGCGCCAGCGACCAGACGCAGCTGTCGACAAGCATTTTCACTGCGCGGTCTCGATGCGGTCCAGATCCCGGCTGTGTCTGGAATCGTAGGAGGGATCGAAATCGATGGTACCGAAAATGTCGAGGATCTCAAGCTGCTTATGGTGCGCTACGTACTCCTGCAGTGCGACAGTCACAGCCTCTCTCTTAGTTGGGTGGTTCCCAACCCGCCGAGCCTCATCGATCAGATCATCGTCCAAAGCCAGATTGGTAGCCATTTCGCGATCTCCTGTGGTGTATCCTATCACACATTGTTATGTGTGGCTAGATATGTTTGAGATTGCGCTCGGATCTTCGATTCGACCTAGTTTCTGATTCCGGCCAGCAAGGCCTCGATCTCCGCCTTCTCTTGCGCGGAAACCGGCAGCAACGGCGCGCGGGCGCGGCCACCATAGTAGCCGTTGAAGTCGCAGGCGTGCTTCAGGCCGTTGATGCCAAGCTGACCCACAATCCGTTGGCCAGGGCCAGCAATGCGCAACTGCTTCTCATGCGCCAGCTTCAAATCGTGGTCCTTCCAGGCCAGATAAACCTCCTGGCAGGCTTGCGGCGCACAAGCGGCAAAGCCCAGAATGGCTCCCGAGGCGCCAGCTTCGAGCGACTCTACCACGATGGAAGACGACCCGGTGAGCACCTGAAAGCCCACTTCCCTTGTCCGCGTCTTGAGGGGCACGACCGGCGGAGCCGATGCGACGGCCACACCACTCGCCAGGTCGCCGGCAGAAACAAAAGTGCCGCCTCCCGCAGATTTCGCGGCCAGCATCCGCGCCGTCACCGCCTCAAAAATCGGCGTCACCGTGACCGTGCGGCGCGCTGCATTGCGCGTGGCTTCGACACTGGCCACAATGCGCGGCAAGCTGCCGCTTGAATCCTTGATGCCCACGATGTTGGGGTGCTGCGCCAGCTCCGCGATCAGCTCGATGGGAATGTCATAAGGTACGCAGCGCGGAATGTTATAGAGCAAGACTGGCAGCGGCGAGCGGTCGGCCACGCTGCGAAAATAATGCATCACCGCCGCGGACGACATTTGGCTCGCGTAATAAGTGGGCGTGCGCACCAGCACCGCATCGTAGCGGAGTTCTGCCGCTGCCTCCGCCAACTCCACTGTGGCCTTTACGCTCTCGCGGCCTACGCCGGCAATGAGCACTTTTTCAGGCGCGGCAGCCTCGGCGGCCACGCGCAGCACGTCGCGCGTTTCCGTGTCGTTGAGCGTAATCGCCTCGCCCGTCGAACCGAGCAGCAGCAGCCCGGAAAGCAGGCTGCGCGAGTAGCGAGCCACATTGGCTTCCAGCTTGCGAAAGTAGACACGCTCATCCGCGTAGAACGGCGTAGGAACAGCGGCAAAAATGCCCTCGATCAGCATGATCTTATTGTAGAGCCATGCGCCGAACGTCAACCCTGGCGCAAGCCGGCATGCACCAACTGGATGGGTCTAGAATCCGCGCGCGTGCAAATAGAAGACTCCAACAGATGCCAGCAGACAATAGACCCCGAACAGATACCAGCGCCCGGTTTCCAGCCAACTGCTGAGCCACTTCAGCGCGATCAGCCCGGCACAAAACGAGAAAACCATCCCCAGCAAGCTCGATAAGAGTGCCGCGTGGAGATCGATCGGCGCACCCGCCAGAGCGGAACCACGCGCAGCCTTGAGCAACCGCGCCAACTCCATCGCAACCACCGGCGGCGTCAGGATCACAGCCAGCGCAAAGCTGAATCGTTCCGCTCCCTGCTTTGCGGCTCCGGCCAGCATGGCGGCGGATATGGTCGATCCTGACCGCGAGAAGCCGCGAAACGGCAGTGCCAGTCCTTGAACCAACCCCATCCATCCGGCTTGTTTCATGGACACCAGGCCCTCCGAATGCGCAGGCATCTGCCCGGAAGCGAAGACCAGCGTCGGATCTTTCATCTGACGCCGCTCCACCAGCCCGGCGATCAGGATCAGCAGGCCAGCCGCGGCCAGCGCCGGCGCAATTAGCTCCAGGTGGCTGAACAACTGCTCGATCTCGGCCTTTTGCGCTCCTCGAAAGAGCGTCTTCTCAATCACTACCTTGAGCGCTTCACCCACGAGGCCAGTGATGAACGTAGCCCAGAGGGCCAGCACCGCAAACCGCTTAAATGCCCGACCGCTCGAAAAGTAGGCGTCTTTCCAGGTCTTCCAGAAGAAGGCAATCACGGCGAACATGGTCCCGGTATGCAGCATCACCAGAAGCAGGGTCATCTGAGGCGAAGACGGATCAAGCCCCATCAGCTTCTCGGCCACCACAACATGAGCGGAACTTGAAACCGGCAACAACTCCGCAAAGCCCTGAACAATGGCCAGAACAATCACTTTAAGAATCGGCATAGTTCAAGTCTACCGGCTCGATCTCCGGTGTCCCCGTCTCGCGCGCCCGTGTCCGCGTGCAGTTGCTGCAACGCGTAGACCGTGGTCTGCTGCTGTTGCATTGCGGCAATACCCTCGGCAGCGGCCTGCGCGGCAGCAATGGTCGTGATGGTGGGAATGCGCGCCAGCACGGCTGCGCGGCGAATGGCCTTCTCATCAAAAAACGTGTCCTGCCCGCGCGGCGTGTTGATGATGAGCTGAATGCGGTCGCCCTTGATCAGATCCACGACATTCGGCCGGCCTTCCTTGACCTTGAAAACCCGCTCCACACTAAGGCCGATTTTTTCGAGCGCGTTGGCCGTGCCTTCCGTGGCCACAATCTTGAAGCCCAGATGCACGTAACGCCGCGCCAACTCCACCGCCGCTTCCTTGTCGTGATCGTTGACGCTGAAGAAGACCGTACCCCCAGTCGGCAGCATATGGCCGGCCGAGAGCTGCGCCTTGGCAAACGCCTCGCCAAAGGTCGCGGCCACGCCCATCACCTCGCCCGTCGAGCGCATCTCCGGACCCAGAACCGTATCCACGCCGGCAAACTTGTTCCACGGAAAGACCGGCGACTTCACGTAATAATAAGTGCCGGTTTCAAGGTCCTTCCCCGCAGCCAATTGCCTGGGTAGTAGCTCGCTGAGCTTGCGCCCCGTCATCAGCCGCGCGGCAACTTTTGCGAGAGGAATGCCCGTAGCCTTCGAGACGTAAGGCACCGTGCGCGAGGCGCGGGGATTCACTTCGATCACATAGACGTGATCGTTTCCGTCGGCGTCGCGCTGGATGGCAAACTGCAAATTGACCAAGCCCACGACCTTCAACGCAAGAGCCAGTTTGCGCGTGTAGGCACGCAGAACGTCCAAGGTTTCGGGCCTGATGTTCACCGCCGGCAATACGCACGACGAATCGCCAGAGTGAATGCCCGCCTCTTCAATGTGCTGCATGATGCCGGCGATGATCACATCTTCCGAGTCGCAGAGCGCGTCCACATCGACCTCGGTCGCGTCCATCAGGAAATGATCGACCAGAACCGGCCGTTCTTGCGAATATTCAACGGCCTGCTTCATATACTGCGCGACAGCTTCGCCGTCGTAACAGATGACCATGGCGCGACCGCCAAGCACATAGCTGGGCCGCACCAGCACCGGGTAGCCGATGCGTTCGCCGATGGCCAGAGCCTCTTCCACACTGGTGGCTGTGCCACCGGCGGGCTGAGGAATATGAAGCTCATCGAGAAGTTTGCCGAAGCGCCTGCGGTCTTCCGCCAGATCAATGGATTCAGGCGATGTGCCGATGATCGGCACGCCCGCCGCGCGCAGCCGCTGCGCCAGGTTAAGCGGCGTCTGCCCGCCGAACTGCACAATCATCCCAATCGGCGCGCCCGATTGCGCTTCATGGTTGTAAACCGCCAGCACGTCTTCCAGAGTCAGCGGCTCAAAGTAGAGCCGGTCGCTGGTGTCGTAATCTGTCGAGACAGTCTCCGGATTGCAGTTAACCATGATGGTCTCGTAGCCGTCGTCCTTAAGCGCGAAGGCCGCGTGGCAGCAGCAATAATCGAACTCGATTCCCTGCCCGATTCTGTTTGGTCCAGACCCGAGAATGATGATCTTCGGCGTCTGCGTTGGCGGCGCTTCATCCTCTTCGTCGTAGGTCGAATAGAGGTAAGGCGTCATGGACTCAAACTCCGCCGCGCAGGTGTCCACCAGCTTGAATACCGGCTTGATGCCCTTCGCTTCGCGTAGTTCCCTCACCTGCTGAATGCCCGCGTGGCCTTCGAGCTTCCACTCCGTCGCGATGCGCTCATCGCTCAGTCCCAGCCGCTTCAAGCGGCGCAGTTGTTCCTCGCCAATCGTCTCAGGCGTTGTCGCGGCAATCTTCCCCTGCTCCAGCGTAATCTCGCGAATCTGATGCAGAAACCAGGGATCCATGCCGGTGAGCCGTGCCACTTCGCGCACGCTGAGGCCGCGCTCGAAAGCAAAGCGGATGTAGCCCAGCCGCTCCGGCTGCGGCGTCACCAGCTTCTGCGTTAACCGGCGAGGCTCAAGATTGACCTCAGCGCCAGTCTTCTTGCCGGTTTCAAGCGCACGCCAGGCTTTCATCAGCGCTTCCTTGAATGTGCGGCCAATGGCCATCACCTCGCCCACGGACTTCATCTGCGGCCCAAGCGTGTCATCGGAGCCGGGAAATTTTTCGAACTGCCACTTGGGAATCTTGACCACGACGTAATCGATCGTCGGTTCGAAACATGCCGGTGTCTTGCGCGTAATGTCGTTGGGGATTTCATCGAGCGTGTAGCCCACGGCAAGCTTGGCCGCAATCTTGGCAATAGGAAATCCTGTAGCCTTTGACGCCAGCGCCGAGGAACGCGAGACGCGCGGGTTCATCTCGATCACCGTCATACGCCCGTCCACCGGATTGACGGCAAACTGCACGTTCGATCCGCCCGTCTCAACACCAATCTCGCGCATCACCGCGATAGCCGCGTCGCGCATCTTCTGGTATTCGCGATCGGTAAGCGTCTGCGCCGGAGCTACAGTAATCGAGTCGCCGGTATGCACGCCCATGGGGTCGAAATTTTCAATCGAGCAGATGATGATGACGTTGTCCGCCAAGTCGCGCATCACCTCCAACTCATATTCCTTCCAACCCAGCACGCTCTCTTCAACGAGGCACTCATGTACCGGCGAAAGGTCCAGGCCGCGCGCCAGAATCTCCATCAGCTCTTCGCGGTTATAAGCAATGCCACCACCCGATCCACCCAACGTAAAGCTCGGCCGAATGAGCACAGGAAAACCCAGCTTGCCCGCAAAGTCGATCCCGTCGCGAAGATTATTTACCAGCGCCGATTTCGAGACGTCAAGACCAATGCGGATCATCGCATCCTTGAACAGCAGCCGGTCCTCGGCCTTCTTGATGGCCTCAAGCTTGGCGCCGATCAGTTCAACGTTGTACTTGTCGAGAATGCCCGCATCCGCCAGATCGACGGCCAGGTTAAGAGCTGTCTGACCGCCAACCGTCGGCAGCAGAGCGAACTTGCCGGGGCCGGGCCTGGAGGTCAGCATATCCGACTCAATGCGGATAATCTCTTCGACGTATTCGCGCGTGAGCGGCTCAATGTAAGTGCGGTCGGCCAGGTCGGGATCGGTCATGATCGTGGCCGGGTTAGAGTTCACCAGCACCACCTCGTAGCCCTCCTGCCGCAGCGCCTTGCAGGCCTGCGTGCCGGAGTAATCGAACTCGGCGGATTGGCCGATCACAATCGGCCCCGAGCCGATCACCAGAATCTTTTGTATGTCATTTCTGCGTGGCATATTTCTTTGACTTCCTATTTCATCAAACTCGTGTTTTGAAAGGGCATAGCTTTAGCCGTGTCGCCAACCGGCTCCAATATTTCTGTGGCTTCAGCGTCTGATCGACGGGTACGGGCTGCAGCCCGTACATCAGAGGCTGCAAGATATGCTGACTTGGGCCTTGGCGTGTCTCCGCCTTGAAAGGGCACGACTTCAGTCGTGCCGCCAGAGGCCGGAACCATACCGGGCTTCAGCCCCTGAGGGATGGGGTCCAATTTCCAGCCCGGATAGGCTGAAGAGTACCTGTATTCAGCTAAATTCGCACACAGATGCTTTTTGACTGGATTGAGATGGATGTAATGCACGTGCTTATCGAAGTCTTCAAAGTCTCGAATTCGATGGTCGGCAAATCCACGACGCCAAATCTCGGCGTTCGATCCAAGTTCCGTCTTTGCCCGAAAAGAGAAGCCGCCTTTGATCAACTGAACCGCGCGTTCTAACGCGAGCGTGGGCGTTATCAGTAAATGAAAATGATCGGGCATCAACACGAATTCGTGGAGAAGATAGGAATCAGGGCGATGCAAGAGGAGTACTTTGAAGAACAATCTTGCCCACAACTCGGCACGGAATAGCGCGCGACGCTCCCACGTGTCCGAAGTGACGAAGTAAGTCTGCGTGTTGTTTGTTGCATGTTCGCGTGCTGGCTTCAAACCATCCCTCAGCGGCTAAAGCCGCAGCTTGCTTGTACTCTGTTGCGGCACGGCTGAAGCCGTGCCCTTTCAAAGCACATCCGGATTAAGTTCAGTGCAGCAATACTTCCGGCAGTTCCAGATCCCTCCAACCCAGCACCTTCGGATTCAAACAGAGTACCTTTTGTGACCCTGCATCCAATTTTGGTTCCTCCATAGGTTGTTCGCTGAGATTTATAAGCGATGCAAAACAATCTCGTACTTGCCTTCTAGTCCGATCTTCCAACGCTGTTCATACCCCCAGCTTGGGTTTGCTGCGCTTTCACTTTCAACTGGAATCGACCAAGTCACAGACTCAGCGAGTTGAATCCTCTGATGCTGGAGGCAAAAAAACATTCTGCACGAATCGCCGGTATCCAACTCCATTCCCCATCTTTCAACCAAGACCCGATCAGCCAAATGCCAGACAGCCACGTACCGGTCAAAGGGACTCTTCTGTTGATTTTCCTGAGCGGAGGAAAAAAGACTCCCCAGCCCTGCTAACAATGCCAGGACTGTGAGCCAACCCTTCATCCCTTCCACTCCTCCATCATCTGCCGGAAGTCATGGAACAAATAATGCGAGTCATGCGGCCCTGGCGCTGCCTCGGGGTGGTACTGCACGCTGAACAACGGGAGCGTCTTGTGCCGCAAGCCTTCGAGCGTGTTGTCATTCAAATCCACATGCGTCAGTTCCACATCGTTCGCGTTGATCGAGTCTGGATCGACAGCGAAGTTGTGGTTGTGCGCCGTGATCTCCACCTTGCCGGTCACGTTGTTGCGCACCGGATGATTGCCGCCGTGATGGCCAAACTTCAGCTTGTAAGTCTTGCCGCCCAGCGCCAGCCCGCAAAGTTGATGGCCCAGACAAATTCCAAACACCGGCACGCGCCCCATCATGTCGCGAATCGCCTTCACCGCGTAGTCCACCGGCTCCGGGTCGCCGGGGCCGTTCGACAGAAAGACGCCATCGGGCTTCAGCTCCAGTACATCTTTCGCAGTGGTCTCCGCCGGAACCACCGTCACGCGGCACCCTTCCCGTGTCAGCATACGCAGAATATTGTGCTTAATGCCGAAGTCGTACGCCACAACGTGAAGCTTGCGCTTTTTTGCGTCTTCATGGGCGTAGGCCAACAAAGAATCACCCGACTGGTTGCGGCTGTCGTCTTCATCGAACGCATAGCTTGACTTGGTGGAAACCACGCGCGCCAGATCCGTCCCGTCCATCTTGCGAATCGCCCGCGCCTTGGCCACCAGCGCATCGGGATTCGAGACATCGGTAGAAATCACGCCGCGCATCACCCCGTTGGTCCGCAGGTGCCGCACCAGCGCGCGCGTATCGATCTCCGCCAGCACCGGAACTGCATATCGCTCCATGTACTCGTCGGTCACCTGCTCCGAGCGCCAATTGGAACTGATGAGCGAGAACTCGCGAACGATCAGGCCCTCGATATAGGGCTTGGCCGACTCATTATCTGCCTGGTTGGTGCCGTAGTTTCCGATCTGGGGGTTGGTGAGAACGACGATTTGTCCGGCATAGGAGGGATCTGTGGCGATTTCCTGGTAGCCGGTAAGGGAGGTATTAAAAACAACTTCTCCCTGGCATTCACTTGGGTGACCATAACCGTGGCCGCGGAAGATGCGCCCGTCTTCGAGCGCCAGGATCGCCTGCATCGCGTCTCCGAGGAGTGGATTCAATCGATTTTAGCAGGTTTCTGTGCCCGCATCACAGAGGCATCGCCGCATTGTGGATTTCTGCGCAACCTTGTTTTTCTTCCTGGCGGAGCCGGTCATTCTGCCGGAATTGAGCTTTTGTTATTGACTTGCCGGAGTTTAACGTGCGCAAATGGCAGACATCCAATCTCCCTTTTCTTGGAGAAGCTGTGAAATCTGCCCGTGCCGTGCTTTGGCTTTGTCCGATACTTCTGGCCTCGCTTCTTGCGTATCCGGCGGCCGGCGCTCAATCTGCTGCCGGACAGCAGCAGAACGGTTCTTCGCCGGCTCCTGTGCAAGGAGCGCACTCCCCCGCTCAGCCAGATAAGGCCGCGACGGATTCTTCAGCCGTCCTCAAAACCAAGAAAAAGACCGACAAGCAGAATCGCTATCTCCCACAAGGGTCTCAAAGCTCCAGCGCCAACGTGGTCACCTCCAGCCCGCTGAAGATCACGCTCACGCCATCGGAACTGCCGCTTAAGCTCGGGTCGAATTCGAATATCGCCGCGGACATTCAGAATATTTCCAACCAGCCGGTGGAAATTGAGACCACATCTATCCAGCTGATGGCCCACTCCATTCTCACTCCCTCCGGCTCCCTGTGCTCCATTCCGCTGCCGGCCACTGCCAACTCGCAGATCATGCAGGATCGTTATCTGGTTCTCGAGCCGCAGGATCACTTCAGCGTGTTCTTCAACCTTTCGCAGAGGTCGATGACCGACCAGCAGAGAGCGAAGCTCCTGGCAGACAGCCAGGCGCAGCCCGCTGCGGCGCCCATTCAGGTTGGCGGCCAGTCAGCTCCGTCTACACAGCTCACCCGTTATCAGCAGGATCTTCAGGATGATTATCTGCAGTCCTGCCAAACCACCGTGGCCGGGCGAATCAAGCGCGCAATTGACTTTACGCCGGGCAACTACGACTACTACGTCTCGGGCCGCTTTTCGGTTTGCCACATGGTAGGCGAACAGATCAGTTGTTACGATCCGACCCGGCCGTTCGGGCAGAACGCAACGTTCCAGGTCGGCATCGACCAATCGCTGATCATCATTTTTTCGATCGTGGGCGGAATGCTGGCCTACCTGGTGGTAACGGTGCGCAGCGCTGATGGGCCAATCAACGACTTCTTCACCCTGCTGGCCTCAGAATCCGGCTTTCGCGGTATTGGACATGCGTTCTCCAAGGATGGCGTAGTTCTGCTGTTGAAGATACTGCGCGATTCAATTGGCGTGGCAATTTTGAGTTCGGCCTTCACGGTGGTCACGTCGAGGTTGTCGGACTCGCAGTTTCCCGTCAAGGTCTCGGTGCTGGATGTCTGGGGAGCGATTACCATTGGATTTCTGTCTTACTTCGCGGGCAACAAATTCATCGACTCCCTGCGGAATACGATCAAATAGGCAGGGCCTGATGATCGCCGCCTAGCGCACCACGCCGGCATCCTTTGTCGGCCAGTAGACAAACACCGCCTTGCCATAGATCAGTGAGCGTTCCACCGGCCCGAACTCGCGGCTATCCGAGGATATGGACCGGTGGTCACCCATCATGAAATAGGTATCCTCAGGAATCACCATCTCCGCCATGGAGCGGCTGTCGCGGTACTCCTCGGGCACGTAGTTCTCCGTGAGCCGCTTGCCGTTCAGGTAGACTACACCGTGATCAATGCGCAGCCGGTCGCCGGGTAACGCGATCACCCGCTTGATGTAGCTCTTTTCCGGATCGCGCGGATAATGGAACACCACCACGTCGTCCCGCTTGATGGCTGAGACGTGGTAGACGAACTTATTGATGAACAAGCGGTCGCGGTCTTCAAGCCGCGGTAACATGCTGGTACCTTCCACCCGCACCGGCTGGTAAAGAAAGGTGATGATCAAAACCGAGGCGATGGCGGAGACAAACAGGTCGCGCAGCCATAGACCTACGCCGCCCGATTTCCGCACCGGTTCCGGCGTGGGTAGAAATTCCGGTGGCCCGGAGTCTGCTGGCAGCGCTTCGGGCGGGTTAGAAGCCGAGGGAAAGTCGTCAGGAACCGTTTGCATTGCAGCCTTGCTCCCTGGAACCGGCAAATGTCGATCCAAAAGGGGCGTATCCGGGAGAGGAAATCATCGAGCCAGATCAACAGAATCGCAGATCGAGTGCGCGTCCCTGCCTATTCTTTCGATGCTTCTGAAAGACGTTTCGTGAGCTGGAAGACTGAGCATCTCCCCTACTCCAGTATAACCACAGCCTGCGCCGGCGTTTCTGAGCGATCCTCGCCGGCAAAGGGCGGTTGCTTCCAAAAATAATGCGGGGACCGTTTGAGCGATCCCCGCGATGGTGAGGACGGTCAGTTCCCTGCTATTGGCAAACGCCGCCGCTGCCCGCGTTGTAGATTGCCAGCACCTGGGGTCCGGTCAGGGCCGCGTTGTAGACCGCGACATCGTTGATCAGGCCGGTGAAGGGACGATCCTCGTTGACCTCTTGCCCAATGGCGAACCAATCGGTGCTCGGGTAAGAGATCGTGCCCGTCCAGGCCGGGGACGCGCTGGTCGAGGGTTGCAGCACGCCGTTGTAGTAAATCTGCGCGGCGCTGTTGGCGGCTCGGATCGCCGTAACCAGGGTCCACTGGTTCAGCGGCGCCTGGGTCAGCGCGTCGGTCTCGTGCCATTCGCTCCCGTCTCCAATCTGGAATGTGATGTGGCCCGGCGGCACGCCGCTGTTTCCGTCCGGGTCGGTATTCCCGTCGAAGAAGATGGTCGCGCCGCCGTAGACGCCGTCCATCTGGCTTCCAGCAATCATCCCGTATGTGCCGCCTCCTCCAACACTGGTCGGTAAAGCAGTGGGATAAATCCAGGCCGACAACGTAATGGCGTTCTGGATTTGCAGGTTGGCCGGCACAGGTTGGCCAATCAACACATACTGGTCGCTTCCGCTCAGACTGAAAGCATCTCCAACCTCGCCGAGGCCATAAGAAACGCCGTTTTCCAGCGTTCCATTGTTCCCTCCCGGACCCACGTCGTTCGCGTTATTATTGCCGGGCCACAAACTGACCAGGCTGGATAACTGCGGAGAGCAGGACGGCGTTCCGGAGACCGTAGCCGAGCAGGATGCGTTCGTGCCTCCATAGTTGCCGTTGCAGCTCCAGGTCCAGGAGCCGGGGTTGGTGACCGCCGAAGCTGTGCCCGCCGAGCACAGGTTGGCCGCCGGCGCCGAAGAGAACGTCTGCCCGTTCGCCGTGCCGCAGGCGCCGTTAACCGCTGTGGTTGTGCCCGTGGTGAAGGTGGTTTCCACGCCATAATTGCCCTCAGAGTTTCCGGCAACGTCGTAGAGGTACCAGTTGTTGGGCCAGTAGACCAGATCGTATTTGGTCGACTCGGCCAACGGCGAGGTTGGCGTGAGGGTCACCACCGTGACACCACCCACAGTCGAGATGGCGAGCGTGGTTGGAACCGTGACCTGCGTATTGGTGTAGCGCAGGTAGATTTGGCTGGAGGTGATGAGGGCCTCGTTCATCAACTCACTGAAGGTTACCGTCAGCGGAGCGTTCACTGCTACGCCCGTGGCGTTGTTGGCCGGAGTTGCGGTCGCTGTCGGGCTGGACCAGTCAAAACCGGTTCCGGTGGTGAAGGAACTGGTTGTGGTGCCTGTGACCGGATTGCCGTTCAAGTCAGTGACACCCGCAAAGTTGAAGGTGTAGGTGGTGCTTGGCGCCATGGCCCAGGGCAGTTGGACATCGGCGATGAAGTTTCCGTCCTCCGGATACACCGCGATCGGTTCCGCGCTGCCGCCATTGGGCGTGAAGGTAATGTTGGCCATCGACTCTGTTGAGACAGGCTCGTTGAACAGCAGCATGAGGCTGGTGCTATTCCACGGACCGGCACCGCTGTTCAGCGGAACGTTGGCCATACCACTGGGCGGGTTGGCATAGACCAGCGCAGGTCCGGTTGTGGTTGGCCCGTTGCCGGTGTAGAAGTAGACATCGGTATTGCTCATGCCATTGCCGGTCAGATCGATGGCGCCGCCGCAATAGTAGTAGTACTCGGAGTTGGCGAACAGCGCCTTGGTCGGCGTCATGGTGACAGACAGCATATCCGATGCCCACGTATAGGTGACCGGAATAGATGCGTTGGTCACATAGCTATACACGTAGGTGTTTGAGGTTGTCACGCTGCTCGGATCCATCGGCTCCGAGTAGAGGCAGGTGAAGGCCGCGTTGGTGCCGATCCCCGTCGTTCCGCCGCCGAAGTCGAGCGTGGCCGTCGGTGTGGTGTAGTCGGGTAGAGCCCCAGTGGTGAAGCTCGCGCTCGCCGGAGTGAAGGTGTTGCCCGCGTAGTCAAGCAAGCCGCTTACGCTCACCGTAATGGAGGTGGACGGAGGCAGCGGATTGACCGGCGAGAAGTTCACCTCGCGTATGTCACTGTTGGTGTAGTTGTAGCCCCATGTGCCGGGGATCGCTACGCCGCCGGACTTCACGGCTACGTTGGTCGAGTTGATGGTGGTCGAGTCCACCGGCTTCGAGAACCAGAGCCGGATGTAGCCGTTGGTGCCCACGTTCACCGAGCCGTTGGGCGGTCCGATGGCCACCGTGCCTGGGGTCGTATCCGGGGTGGTGGCAGTGGTTGGAACGCTAAAGATGGTGTTCCAGCAGCTACCCGGAATTGTCACTCCGTTGGTGCCCTTCACGCTGCTGTTTGCGCAGACATAGTAGGTGTCACCCGGAGTGAGGTTCGCATTGGGCACTACGCGAATGATGTTGTTGTTGGGCGCCGCGAGCACGCTGATTGTGGCCGCGGTTCCGGTGTTGAAGTACACGTTCCCGCCGCCCACCGTCGTGGGATCGATGGGGAGAGTGAATGCAATGTCGATCTCGCCGTTGATGGGCATCGTGCTTGACCCGTAAACGGGGCTTACGTCGATCATCGTCGGCGGTGCGGTTGCGGTGTTTACGGCGGCCACGGTGTAGAAGGTGCCGCTGTTGCCGGTGAAGGCATCGCCGTTCACATCCAGCACCGATCCTGAGAGGAACCACTGAACGGTTGCTCCGTTCGGGAACGGCGTGCCGGGCGTGAACTGAATCTCGAAGCCGCTGGCCACCGATTGCACGGTTCCAGCATAGACCGCTCCGTTCACCGTCACTGTCAACTGGCCGGACAAGGATGCAGCATCCACCTGCCGGTTCATGTAGAGGGTCAGCAGGCTGTCGGTCGGAACCCCGGTTGCGTTGAATCCTGGCGCAACCGATTGCACGCCGCCGTTTCCGGTGGCCGGGTTTGTGCCCGTGGTGAAGCTGCTGCTGTAGGTCGCCGCCAGCGTGTTACCCGACGGGTCAGAGATTCCGCCGGCCAGCAGTTGAATGGTGTAAGCGGTGCCGGTTGAAAGCGTGCCACTGTTGAACGTCATGGTGCGGTTGTCCGGCGACATGGTGATGCTGTATCCATGGGTCTGCACAGATTGGCCGGCGAACAGAAGCGCGTTATTGCCGCCGTTGTTGCTGGTCGCAGTGCCCGGGTTGATGGACTTGTTGAAGGTGACGGAGACAGGCATATCGGGCCGCACGTTCGTCGCTCCGGAGGTCGGATTGACCGAGAGCACCGTCAAAGGCGTGTTGTCGGGCGTCGAGCCGGTGGTCGTGAAGTCGAGCAATTGCTGAAAGCCATTGCCTGGATTGCCGCCGTACGCGTCGCCGGCCACATCCGTAAGCCCGCCGGTGGCCTCCACATAGATCGTCGCATTCGGAGGATACGGATTGCTCGGCGTAAATGTAACCGCGTTGCCATTCACTACGTACGTGCCTGCCAGGCCCCCGTTGCTGTACTCCACCAGGAACGTGCTCAGATTGACGGTCGACGGATTGAGAGTCTGGTTGAAGGTGAGCGTGACCGGCGTCAGGTTGTTGGTTACGTTCGTGCCGTTCACGATGCTGGTGCTGGTCAAGGTGAGCCCGCCGGTGGCCGCGATAGTCCCGGTGGTGAACGTCGAGGTGAAAGGCACCACGGCGTTGCCGTTGGCGTCTGTGAAGCCGCTGACTTGGACGGTGTAGGTGGTGCTCGCGGTCAACGCGCTGGCAGGCGTGAAGAGGAGCTCCTGGTTGTTCGGTTCAGTCACGGTTCCAGCAATCGGAGTGCCGCTCTTCAGCACCTGGATCGAAGTTTGCGTGACGGTTGTCGGATCGATATTGGCGCTCACCGATGCCGTGACCTGGGCGTTCAGCGGAATGCCGGTAGCGGCGTTGAGCGGGCTGACGGTAACCGTCGGACCGGTGGTATCCGCGCCGCCGTTCGTCCAGAAGTAGATGGTTACCCCGTTACCGTCGTTGCCGTCCTGGTCCTGGAAGCCGCAGCAGGCCTGGAAGTAGTAATGGGTGTTCGCCAGCAGCGGAATCTGCGGCGTCATGGTCACTTCCATCCCGTTTGTGGATTCGGTGACGGTGAGCGGAATGAACTGCCCGGTGTCGTACAGGTACATGCGGAAGGTGCTGTTGTTGACCGTGAGCGGGTTCAGCGCCTTGTTGAAGACCAGCTTGGGAGTCACGTTGGTTCCCACCGTCGCATTTGCGGGCGGATCGCTGGAGATCGCTGTTGCCGGGTTGATGTCGTAGGTTGTGCCCGTGGTGAACGAGTTGTTCACGGGAGCAACCGGGTTGCCTGCCGGATCCATCACACCGGCGATGTGCATCGTGTACGTAGTGCTCGGCGCCAGCGGTGTTGCCGGAACCAGTTGCAGCACCGTGTTGCCCGCGCTCACTACCGGCGAGGTGGTAACCGTGGTGCCGCCTTGCGTGAGCGTGACGCCGCTCACGGAGTTGGGATTGATGGGCGCGCTGAATTGCGCCTCGATGATCGCGTTTGTGCCCAGGCCCGTGGCGCCGCTCAACGGATTGAAGTTGATCACCGTGGGAGCGGTGGTAGCGCTCGTGAACTCGGCGTAGAAGTAGAAGCTCTCGCCCTGCACCGCGTTGCCCGCAAGATCGGTGCCGCTATAAACGTAGAAGTAGTACTGGCGGCCGGCGTCCAGCGGCGAAGTCGGCGTCAGATAAGCAATCGTCTGGTTCGCGTTCCAGGTGAGCGTGGCTGGAATTTGCGTGTCCGTAACCTGGTCCTGGATGAAGAAGTTGCCATTGCTGAACGAGGTCACATCCATCGATTCGCTGAACTGAACCGTGATGGAAGAGTTGACCGGAATGCTCTCGTTGCTGGTGACGCTGGTCCACACAATGGTGGGCGCCGTGAAGTCCGGCCCTGGCCCTGTCTGGAAGCTGGTGGTAGAGGTGATCGGGTTTCCAACCGGATCGAGGACTCCGTTGACTTTCATCACCAGGCTAGTGCTGGCCGGCAGCGGCGCGTTGGGCATGAATTCTACCCTGGTGTCGCTGGAGTTGAACCAGAAGGTGCCCGGTAGAGGCGTGCCGCCGCTGGTCACCTGGAAGGTAGTGCTGTTCACGCTCACCGGATCGATGGCCTTGCTGATGACCACGCCCGGCGTGACGTTGACACCAACATTTGTTGACCCGTTGTACGGCACCGCGCTCACGATGGTGGGAAGCGTGGTGTCTGCGCTCGTGCCCGTGTAGAAGTAAACCACATACGTGGTTGAGCCGAAGGGCACGCTGGTCGTGCTTTGAAGCCCAGTGGTCACGTACACATAAATGTAGTGGCCCGCGGTGAAGCTGGCCGACGGCACAATGCGAACCTCGTTCGGTTGCGGCATGGAATACGTGCCGGCCAGGTGCAGGGTCGTGTTTCCGTCATAGAGGTAGATGTTGGTGCTGTTCACCGTGCTGGCATTGAGCGGTGTGTTGAACTGCAGATCGACAATCGAGTTGGTCGGCGCCGTGGCCCCGTAGGTGGGAGACGCAACCTGCACCGCCGGTACCAGAGTGCTGGTGCTGGCTGCAGCGTAGAAGTAGCCGGAAGCTGCGTTGATGGGCGTGTTGTAGGTGGAGTCGAGCAAACTCGTGTTGGTCCACCACTGGATCAGCGCGCCCTGCGTCCAAGCCGAGCTCGGCGTAAATTCAAGCGTGTACCCATTATCGAGCACAGCCACCGAACCCGGAACAGCTACATTGTTCTGCGCTACTTGGATTCCGCCATCCGCTGTTGAGGCGTTGATGGGAAGGTTGGAGTAGAGGGTCAGCGGCTCATTGACGTTGATGCCGCTGGCGCCGTTGCCCGGCCGCGTGGTGATCACCGAGCCGTTGGTGTTCGAGTCTGGCGGGCTGGTGGTGAACTGGCTGCTGAAGTTGGTCAGCGGATTGCCCGACCAGTCCGTCAGGTTGCTGTTGAGGAACGCGGTCATCACCGTGCTACCCGGCAACGGATAGCAGTTGAACGACAGCGTTGTATTGTCCTGAGACCTGGAGTAACTGCCGCACCATGGGCTCTGCGCATCGCCCGCGAACAGGGCAAAGTCGCTGTTGGCGCTGTTCTGGTTGATTGAGCCTGGAGATACAGACCGGTTGAATGTGGCCGCAACCGGAGCGCGCAGACCCACGTTGGTGGCATTGGAAGCCGGCGCGAATGCCAGCACCTGGAACGCCGCCGGAGGCGCAACCACCGTGCTGCCGGTGGTGAAGTTGCTGAGTTGCACATAGCCCGTGCCGGCTGCTGCGTCCCCGGCCGTGTCGTAAGGTCCGTTCAGAGCGCCGACCCAGACCTGCGTGCTCACCGGGAACGGGCTGTCTGGCGTAAAGATGACCTGGTTGCCGCTCACCTGATAGGTGCCGCCCACCTGGTTAGTGCCATTCCAGGTAAGCAGGATAGGCAAGGTGTTGGAGTTAACCGTCGCCGGATCGAGCGTGTTGTTGAAGTTGAGCGTGATGGTCGTGTTGGTGGCGACGCCGGTCGCGTTATTGGCGGGCGTGGCGCTGGTCAGCGTCAGGCCGCCGCTGTAGCTGGCGCCGCAGGTCTGAATGGAAGCTCCAAGACGCAGTCCTTCGTAGTTGTTATCGTTCGAACCCCAACCAAGCGCCAGCGTGTTCGATCCCACCACAAGACTGCTTGAAACCGGAATATTGATCGGATTGAGACTGTCCTGATTGCCAAGATTGCCCATGATGGCAGTCCCGTTGATAGCCAGCAGTCCATTGTCGGCAATGGCCAGCGTTCCCACCAGGCAAAGGTTGGAGGGCACGGTGGGTCCGGGCACATTGAAGGTGGTGTAGTAGAGCCCGAACGTGTTGCCCTGGTTGCTATTCGGATTGATATTGACCCAGTCCGAGGTAGGTCCGTCCGCCGGCCAACCGCTATAGAAGCCGGCATCGCCTTGGCCTACGGTGAGCAGCGGCTGCGCCGCTCCCAATGCAGGAGAACCGAAGGTGCTTTCCGAGGGCGTCGAGGTGATTCCGGTTGTATAGACCACCCAATGACCGTCGTTCGTGTTGTTGGTTGTGATCAGGCCGCCCGACGCATTCAGTCCTGTCGAGACATTGATCACCGTGGACGAGGTTGCGGTAGTAAAGCTGCTCGTGAAGGGCGTGCCCACGTTGCCCACCATGTCCTGGTAGCCGCTCACTTGCACGGTGTACACGGTGTTGGACTGCAGCAGATCGGTGGGAACAAACGTCAGCGTCACCAGATCGCTGCCCAGAGTCGCTGTGCCGGCGATGGCCGAACCGCCCGACGGCGTCACCGTAAGCGCATTGGTGACCGTCGATGAGTTGATGGCCGCGCTGAAGTGGACCACCACCTCGGCATTCAACGGCGCGCTGGTCGCGTTATTAAGCGGCGAAACCGAGGCCACCGTAGGCGGAGTGGTATCCGAACCGGCGCCGGTGGTGAAGTACTGGTCGGTGCCGTACAGGTAGTTGCCGTCCATGTCGTAGTAGCCGCTGCTCATGTACAGGTAGTAATACGTGTCAGGCAGCAGCGGATACGTGGGCGTGAAGGTTGCGCTCATGCCGTTCGGAGCGACGTTGACAGAGCCGCCGATGTACTTGCCGCTGTCGGCGTTGTAGAGCATCAGCGTGGAGGTCGTAATGTCGATCGGGTTGATGGGCTTGGCGAAGGTGACCGCGGGCACGAAGTTGGTGCCGAGGTTGGTTTGCCCGCTCTCGAAGTTGAAGTGTACGCTGTTGGTTGCCGTATCCGCGCCACTGCCGGTGGTGAAGCTGAACGATCCCGGCGTAACCGCATTGCCCGCCGTATCCGCTAGAGGCGTACCGTAGCTCACCGTGTATGTCGTTCCGGCGGCCAGCGGACTGGTCGGCGTAAACGTCAGCACCGTGCCGGGCTGCGCCCAGCCGGTTCCGCAGCAATAGGGGTTGCTGTTCCAACTGATGGTTCCGGGCACAGCGGTCCCGCCGTTCATCACCGTTACCCCGCTCTGCGTGCTCTGGTTCATGGTCGTGCTGAACTCAAGCTGAACCACCACATTGGTGCCCACGTTGCTTGCGTTAGCCGGCGGATTGGCTGTCACCAGCGTAGTTGACGTGGTGTTTGCAGCGTCCACCGTATAGAGATCCTGCGAGTAGTAGCTAAACGCGGTCCCTGCCGCATCCTGGATACCGCTTGTCATGATCAGGTTGAACGTCGAGTTGACACCCAGCAGACCGGTAGGCGTGATGGTCAGTATGCGGCCCGTGGCGTCGAGATTGACGCTGATCGGCACCGCGATATAGCCGTTGGGGTTGCTGGTCAGCGTCAACGTCACCGTGCTGGTGGTGATGGTGGTCCGATTCATCGGCTGGCTGAACACAGCAATGATGTTGCTGTTGATGGGCATGACTCCAGCGCTTGGGCTGGGGCTCAGAGACAGCAGCGTGGGCGAGGGTACCGTGACCGGATCGACAGTAAAGCCGCCGGGAACGTTCTCCACCTCGCCGCCGGTTGTGGTCATCACGGAAACCGGGCCGGTTGGCGTGCTGGCGCCGATGGTGATGTTGGCGGTCAGGTTGGTTGCGTTGCTCACCGTTACGGAATTCACGGTAATGCCGGAACCGAAGCTGATTGTGGTGGTTCCCTGCACCCAGTTCGTGTAGACGCCGGAAAGGCTGACGTTCAGTGTCTGCCCGTCCGTACCGATGTTCGGGTTGATCTGGGTAATCGCGGGAGTGCCCGCTGTTACGCTGAACCCGTTGTTGAGCGAAACCACCTGGCTGTTGGTGGTGACGGTAATTTCGCGGTTGCCCACGGAGGCGCTCGATGAAACGCTGATGTTGGCGGTCAACTGCGTCGCGCTCGAGACCGTTACCAGATTAACTGTGACTCCCGAGCCGAAGCTGACAGTCGAGAAGCCCTGCTGGAAGTTGGTGAACGTGCCGGTGAGCACAATATTCGCCGTGGTTCCCGCCTGGGCCGTGGTGGGCAAGGCGCTGAGCAGCGTGGGCACGCCGGCCAGTACGCTGAAGCCGCCCGTGATGCTTGCCACTTCGCTGCCCGTGGTTACGGTCACGTTGCGCGAGCCGATGGCGGCGCTGGTGCTGATGGTGATGTTGGCCACGGCGTCCGTCGCGTCGCTCACGGTGAGTGTGTTCACCGTGATACCGGCGCCGAAGCTGGCTACGCTGGTTCCATTTACCCAGTGCGTGAATGTGCCGGTCAGGGCCACGTTGAGGTTGGACAAGCCTTGAGTTCCGGTGGGCGGGTTCACGGCGGAGATCTGCGCGGAACCATTGGTTACGGTAAAGCCGCCCAGGATAGTGGCCACTTCCCCGCCCGTGGTGAGCGTGACGTTGTACGCGCCCGTCGGGGTGCTGTTGGGAATCGTGATGCTGACCGTGGCGCTGAGCAGGCTGGTGACCGTGACTCCGGTCACCTGGATGCCGCCGCCGAACGCGGCCGTAGTGACATTTTGTGCAAAGTGCGTCTGGCTGCCGGTGACCACCACGTTGTACGAGTTTCCTTCACCGCCGCTCGCCGGACTCAAGGGCCCGACAATTTCCGCCGGCCCTTGTGTGACCTGGTAGCCGTTGGTGAGGTTGACCACCTGCGTTCCAGTGGTGACCGAGACATTACGATAACCGAGCGTCGTGGTCGGTTGCACGGTGATGTTGGCCTGCGCCTGCGTGGCGCTCGTCACCGTCACCGAGTTCACAGTGATGCCGGTTCCAAAGTTGGCCGTGGTGGTGCCGTTGACGAAGGTGGTGAACGCGCCGGTAATCGTAACCGGGCTTGAGGTGAGGCCCTGAACGCCGCTGCTCGGCACAACCGCCAGCAACTCCGGCTCCGACTGGCTTACGGTGAAGACGTTGACGCCCGTGGCCACTTCGCCGCCTGTGGTCGCAGTGACCGAGTACTGGCCTGCGACCGCCGTGGTGTTCACGGTGATGTCCGCGGTGATCAACGTTGGCGAATTCACCGTGAAGCTGTTGATCAGCACATCGGGAAATGTGAGCTGCGTCACTCCCTGCGCCCAGTGGGTGTTGATGCCGTTGATCTGGACTGCGGGCAGATTGACGCCCTGGTCGCCGATATTGGGCGTCAGGTTGTTGATCACCGCCGGTCCGGGGCCCACGTACACGGCGTTGTTCAGGCTCAGCACTTGCGTTCCGGTGCTGACCGTGAGCGGGTAATAACCCACGGGGGTAGTGGGGATAACATAGCCCTCCACCGTGAGCGAAGTGGGACCGGTGACGTTGACGTTAGTCAGCGTGATTCCGGGTCCGTAAGAGACCGTGGGCGGAGTCGCGGCCGACCACGTGGTTGCCTGGCTCAGGATGGTGAACACCGCGCTGTCCTGTTGCGGCACCGAACCGGGGCCGGTCGAAAGCAACAGCGGCGTGCCCGCCGTGACCACAAAGCCGTTAGTAATGTTGGCCACTTCGCCGGCTGTTTGCGCGGTCGCGCCGGTCGGGCCCTCGGACGCGAGAGCCGGAATGGCAAGCGTGACCGTGGCATCGGTTTCGCTGTTCACCGCAACGCTGGTGACGACGATGCCGGCGCCAAACTGGAACGTGGTCGCCGCATCCCAATGCGTGTTCTGGCCGGTCACTTCGACGGTCAGCGTGGTGCCTTGCGGAGCCGTGTTCGGCGTGATGGCCGAGATCAGGGCCAGGCTCGGAGTGACGGAGAAGCTTGCGCCACCGACTGTTTGAGCCGAAGCCGAAGCATCGGGCGTATTGGCGATAACGCCGCTGCCGCCTAACGGAGCCAGTTGAGCGATGTTGATAACCTGCGTTGCGATCGTGGGACCGAGAATCGTCGGCGGCCCGACGGTCGTAACGCCGGAGCCAAAGCTGAACGTGGTGGTGCTGTCGAAGGTGGTGTACTGACCGAGAATATCGACAGTCAGGTTGGTCGCGCCCTGGATGCCCGACCCTGGATCGACGATGCTTAATGTGGGCACGGCGACAACCACGCTGAACTGTGCGCTATCGACCTCGGACCCGGTGGTCAGGGTGAGGTCGCTCACGGAAGCCGTGGCCGTGGGGCTGATGGTGATGTTGGCCCGCGCCGAAGTCGGACTGGTCACCTGGAAAGTATTGACCGTAATCCCGCTGGCAAAGCCCTCCAGCACCGTGGTGTCAGGGTTCCATTGCGTGTACGCGCCGTTGAACGTAACCGTGAATGTCTGGCCTGGCAATCCCGATCCGGGTGACAGATACCAGATGTATGGCGTTGGTGGAGGCGCAACCGGCGTCACCTGGAAGTTGCCCAGCAGACCCTGCGTCCCGGTTTGCACAACCACCGTGCGGTAGCCGTTCTGCGCGCCGGCGGCGATGTCAATCACGGCTTCAATGTGGGTCGCGTTATCCACCTGGAACGACTCGACCGTGATGCCGGGACCAAAGCTGACCGTGGAACTGCCCGTGGCCCAATTGGTGTAGAGGCCATAAATATCCACCTGCAGGCCTGTCGTGCCGCCCGCCGGATTCTGCTGGCTGCTGGGGCTCAGATACGTGATCACCGGCACGCCGCCCGTCACCACAAAAGCGCCGCTATCGGTGAGAGATTCGCCGTTCGTGACCATGTAGATAGAGCGCGCGCCGGGGTTCGCCGTCGTGGAGATGCTCAGGTCGACTGTGGCGCTGGTGGCGCTGTTGATGACCACGGAGTTGATGGTCAGATCGGAGCCGCCGCCGGCGATATAGAACTGAGTAAAGTTCTGCGCCCAGTGCGTAGCCGAGCCGGTGATGTTGAACACCACTTCCTGGCCCTCATTGCCGGTTGCCGGCGCAACGCTCGAGATGATCGCCGGCCCCGGAATAATGGCGAACACATTGGCCGTCACAATCTCCGTGCCGGTCCCGTTGGGCGAACCGGGCGTGCAACCCGAGTACGTCACGCCCACAACCGGACTGTTCGGCTGGTAAGCGCAGGACACGTTCGGCGTTGACACCGTCACCGTCCGGCCGCCGGTATACGACAGCGGATCGATGCTGATGACCGCGTCTTCTTCCGTCGGGCTCACGTTGGAAACGGAATCGATGGTGATGCCAGCTCCCATGGTCGCGGTACTGGACGCGCTGAAGTGCGAATACTGGCCGATAAGCCGGACCGTCACATTCTGCACGCCCTGCTCCAACTGGTTGGGAATAGCCTCATTGAGCGTAGCTACGCCCGGAACTACCGTGAAGGCGAATTGCTGCGTGGCCACTTCGCCCAGCGTGGTCACTGTCACCGTGTGGTAGCCGGTTGAGGAAGAGGTGGAGATAGCCAGCGGAACAGTCAGGCTGGTGGGGCTGGCAACCACAACCGTGCCTTCGGCGATGCCGGAATCGCCCAGGCTGACCGTGCTCACGCCGTTGATGAAGTTGGTGGCCGAGCCGGTGATGGTGACCGACTCCGAAGATCCCTGCAAGCCGCTGTTCGGCGCGACCGCGGTAATTTCTTCCGCGCCCTGCTGGACGCAGAAGTTGTATTCGCTGCCCGGTGTCTGCGAGGTCGAAACCTGCTCGTTGCCCGTGGTGATCGTCAGCACGTGGCCGCATGGCGAGCCGCTATCCACGTAGGCGTTCGGGCTGATGGTGATGTTCGCCGTCATGTTCTCCGAGTCGATCACGTTGATGGAGGTCACCATGATGTCCTGGTTAAATGCGGCCGAAGTGGTGCTTGCGTTGAAGTTCGTGAACCGGCCCAGAATCTGCACGGTCGCGGTTGTACCCTGCTGGCCCACGTTGGGCGAGATGGCGAGAAGAATCGGCGAGCCTTCTTCAATGTCGATGGCCTGTTGAAGCGCCACAACTTCGCCGTCGGTGGTAGTGGTCAGGGTGGCGAAACCAACCGGCGCTGCGGAAAGCACGGTGATCTGGACAGTTGCCGTCGTCGGGCTGGTGACCGCAAGTTGATCCACGATCACGCCGGAGCCGAAGCTGACGGCGGTTTCACCCTGCAGCCAATGCGTGCCCACGCCAACAATATTCAGACTCGTGGTTTGCAGTTGCGCAACCACCCACGGCGCGCTCGACCCGGTACCGCAGCCGGGGATTCCCGCAAGCGTGAAATTGCCGGTGCAGGCAACCGCCGGTCCAACGCTTTGGATATAGGCCGCGCTGGGCGTGACGCTGAAGCCGCTGCCGCTCTCAATCTCGGTACCGGTAATCATCACCACGGTGTTGCCACCGATCGGCGCGGTCGGAGAAATGGCGATGGTCGCCGTGGCCGAGGTTGGGCTGGTCACGGTGAGGTTAGACACAGTGACGCCGGCGCCCAAAATGGCCTCCGTCGTTCCTTGCGCCCAACTGGTCAAGTTGCCGGTAATCACCACATCGCTCAGCGTCGCGCCCTGCGCGCCGCTGGACGGGGATACGCTGACAAGGCTCGGCAAGGTCGGATAATCCACCAGGAATCCAGCGATCACCTGTTCCGCGCCGGTGTTGACGTAGATCGACTGCCATCCGGATGGAGACGGCGTCAGCGTTCCACTGAGCATGTAGCTGGTGCTGATATTGGCCGTCAGGTGCGTGGCATCGGTCACGGTAATGGAGTTCACCGTGATTTGCGGCCCGAACAGGACCTGTGTTGTTCCAGATGCGAAGTGCGTGTTCAAACCGACAATCGCGACATTCACTGTCGTGCTCGGCGGTGTGTGGTCAGGCGAGACGCTGATGATCCCAACCGGCGTGCTGGTCACGTTGAAGTTGGTGGTGACGATTTCTCCGCCTGTGGTGAATGTGACCAGCCGCGAGCCGGTCGCGGTAGGAGTTCCATTGGTGCCCGCGATGATGGTGATGGTGCCGGTGGCGCTCACCGGCGTCTGCACCACGAAGTTCGACAACGTGACGCCCTCGCCGGAGATGACCGGCAGAGTGGTCGCGCCCCAATGGGTGAACTGACCCGTAAAATTGACCGTGAAGCTGTTGACAGCCGGCGCCGTCGGAAGCAGCCCGTTGGCCGGGCTCATGGTCAGCGTCGGCGTTGCCGGGCAAACCTGAATTGAGGCGCTGACAATCTGGCCGCCGGTGGCCAGATAGAACCCGTACGTTCCCGCCGGAGAAGTGGTGGGAACCGCAACCGCGAGTGAAGCGCTGGTCGGGCTGTTGATCGTCACCTCGTCCACGCTGGGCGTTGGCACTCCTTCCACATAAAACGCCGACGTGGTGGTGGCCTGCAGCCAGTTGGTGTTCGAGCCAATCACGGAAAGCGTCAACTGCCCGCCCTGCGGCACGCATGTGGGCGAAACGCTCACAATCGAGGCGCTCGACGGCAGCACCGTAAAGGTGAACGGGAAGTTCGTGGTACCGCTGATCAGCGTCGCCGTGATCGATCCCACGTTGGCGGCCTGGCTGATGGAGATATTCACGGTCACGCTGTTCGCGGCCGTCGGGGTAACGGAGTTCACGGTGATTTCGCCCGTAAAGTCCGCCGACAACGCGCCCGTGGTGAAAGTGGTATAGGCGTTTCCGGTAATCACCACGTTCAGATTCTGCTGGCCCTGGATGCCGGAACTCGGCGCCACGGACAACAGTGCAGGCGTGGCTCCGGTAATGGTGAAAGCATTGGGCAGGCCTGTGATCTCGCCGCCTGTCGCCACCTGCACATTTTGCGGACCCAGCGGAGCACCTGCCGGCACGGCCACCTCGGCCACGGCGACGGTGGGGCTCGTCACGTTCACGTCGCCCACAATTGCGCCGCCAATCGTGACCTGGGTGGCATTCTGCAGGAAATGCGTGCCGGTCGCCGTCAGGGTAACAGCGCCGCTCCAACCCTGCGCTTCCGCGTTGGGGCTCACGCTCACCAGTGTCGCGTTGTTCGGCCCGATCTGGAAGATCGCGTTCCCTTGCGGTGTCTGGCCTGATACCGCGAACTCGCCGTTGGTCTGCATCGTCACTGTGCGATAACCGACCGGCGTGGTGTTGCTGATGGTGATGTTGGCCGTGGCATCGGTCGCATCATGGATGGTCAACGAGTTCATGCTGACGCCGTCGCCGAAGTTGGCGATCGTCACACCCTGCACGAAATGCGTGCCCACGGCGGCAATGGCCACATTCATCGTCTCGCCCTGCGAACCAAAAGCGGGCGTAACGGAAGCGACAATATGTGCCTGGGTCGGGTCGGCGATCGTGAAGGCCGAGATCAGCGAAGCCGTCTCTGTCCCTCCGCCGGACAGCGGTGTCTTGACGGCAATGTTGCATGCGCCATAGATGCCGCCGCTGATCGTCAGCGTGGCATTGATGGTGTTGGCCGTGGGCGCCGAAATGGCGCTCACGGCGATGTCGCAGGCCGTAGCCGGGCTGGTGGTCTCGACAAAGGCGATTGTCGAAGAATTGCTGAAGTGCGTCCAGCCGTTGCCGGTAATGATTACCGGCACCACCGTGCCGCTCGCGCCGGCTCCTGGCGATACCACGGCAACGGCCGCGGGGGGATTGGTGGCAATCGCCGAGCCGCTCAGCGGCGCTGTTATGGGCACTCCGCCCGGCGCCGAGTCTGTAACCGTCAGTGTACCCGTGCGCGTAGGGCTCGGACTGATTGAGGTGGGAGTGAAGTTCACGTAGATCAGGCACGACGACTGGGCCGCAATCACGCCCGACGTGCAATTGGTATTGGCCGTGTAGTCAGCCGCCGCCAGTGAGCCTACCGCCGCGATGGAGAACGTCTCCGACTCCGTTTCGTGATTGGTCAGAGTGAAAGCCTTGGCCGGGCTGACTGTGCCTACCGTCTGCGATTGGAACGAGTACCCTCCTGGAGAAATCGTCAACGGGAAGACGCCGGAGCCTGATAAATTCACCACCTGCGGACTGGTCAAGGCATCGTCGTAAACCTGTAGTTGGCCGTTGCGGATACCGCCAATGCTGGGGTCGAACTCGACAGCGAGCGTGCAGGTTGCGCCGGGCGCGATCCCGATGCCGCCAATCGGGCAAGTCGTTGCCGACTGAATGAAATCGCCCTCCAGCTCGAAGCTGCTGAAGTGCAGCGTTGTGGCCATTTGAAGGTTGTTGATCGTGAAGACCCGGTACGCGCTGGTGGTACCCACCGGCACCGAGTAGTTTTGCACCGTGCCCGGAGTGACAGTTACTGGAGCATTGCCGGGGCCGGACAGAGCAATCGACTGCGGACTCCCCGTAACGCCATCGGTGATGGTCAGCGTGGCCGTCCTGGTTCCTGACGCAGTGGGCGTGAAAGTCACATTCAGCGTGCAGGCTCCCGGACCTGAAAGCGTCGCGGGCGCCGTGGGGCAGGAACTGGTCAGCGCAAAGTCCGCAGGGTCGGCCCCGGCAATGATGGCCGAAGAGATGGTCAGCGGAATGGACTGTTCATTGGTTAGCGTTACCGTCTTCGCCGCGCTCGTTAACCCCACGAAAGTCGTCGGGAATGACACAGAACCCGGCGATACCACCACGGCGGTGATCGCATTCGCCGTCAGGTTCACCGTTTGGGGGCTTCCAGCCACGCCGTCGGCAACGCTGAACGACGCCGCGGGTTGCACTCCCAGCGTGGATGGCGTCAGGTTGACCGCGATCACGCAGCTCTGGCCCGCCGGCAATGCGCTGGTCAACGAGCACGTGGTAGCCGTTGTGTTCAGCGAGTAGCCGCCGCTAAAACCTGAAATGGAACTGATGTTCAGTCCAAGGGACTGATTGTTCTTGAGCGTCACGCTCTTGGTCGTAACCTCGCCTACAACCACGTTGCCAAAACCCAGTGCCGTAGGAAGGGTGATTGCCGCCACCCCGTCCCCGCTCAGGCTCACTAATTGCGGGCTATTCGTACCGTTGTCAACAATGCTGAGATTGTCGGCAGGAACCGCACCCGGAGCAGTGGGGGTGAAGATCACATTCAATGTGCAACTGGCCCCTGGGGCTACCGGAGTTCCCACCGCGCAAGGCGTCCCCGTCGTTCCGGGGTCTACGGCATAGGGTGCCGGTGCGCTGATCGACGACAGGTTCAGAGCGCCGGATTGATCGTTGGTCAATGTCACGGTCTTCGCCGCGCTCATCGTTCCCACCACCACGCCGCCGAATCCCAGCGCAGCTGGAAGAACTTGGACTGGCAGAGCCCCGACCCCAACCAGCATTACCGTTTGCGGGCTGTTGGGGGCTGAATCAAGCAGCGCAATCTGCCCGCCGCTCGTCTGGCCGAGCGTCGTCGGCTTGAAGTCGATTCCAACCACGCAGCTTGCGCCCGCGGCCAGAGATCCACCCAACGTGCCTCCAGATTGCGGGCAGGTAGTCACAGCGCCCGTGTCCAAAACAAACGGTCCGTTGAAAGCAGCTCCGGTAAAGTTCAGCGCGCTGGTCTGCAGGTTTTTCACCGTCAAGCTGGTTGCCGTACTGGTGGTGCCGACGATAACGTGCCCCAGATTAAGCGCCGATGCCGACAAGATGACCGGTGCTGCTCCGGTAGCGGAAAGCGCA
Source organism: Occallatibacter sp. (assembly GCA_036489415.1). Lineage (GTDB taxonomy): Bacteria > Acidobacteriota > Terriglobia > Terriglobales > Acidobacteriaceae > Telmatobacter. Next base: position 54,821 of record DASXFS010000035.1, read on the forward strand.
ACTGTCTGTGGGCTGTTGCTCGCGCTTGTCGTGATGGTCAGCGTGGCCGCCGGCTGGGCTCCCACAGACGTTGGCGTCACCGTAAGCGCAACCGTGCAGGACGCGCCTGGCAGTACGGTAGGTGTTGTACAGGTTGATGATGGATCGATGGCATACGGAGTTCCCGCCGTCAAAGCCAGCGACGACACCGTAAGGTTGGTCGGCTGCTCGTTTGTCAGCGTGACGATTCGCAGTGGGCTGGCGGAGTTCTCAACCACGCTGCCAAAGCTCACCGCTGTCGGCGAGAGCACCGTCGGACCGGCTCCCGATCCGGTCAGCGGCAATGTATCCGGGCTGTCGGAAGCATTCGTGACAATCTTCAGCGACCCCGCTGGAACCGGCCCCACAGCCGTCGGCGTCAGCGTCAGCGATATGATGCAGGTCGAGCTTGCGGCAAGCGTGCTGCCGCATGTCGTGGAAGCCACCGCATATTGCGTCGGCGGTGTTATCGAAAGAATGCTCAGCGGTGTCAATTGCCAGTTGTAGAGCGTCACTGACTTGATTGCGCTCGTGCTGCCCGTCACCACGCTGCCAAAATTCAGCGAAGTGGGCGACAACTGAGTTGGTGCCGACCCGGTTCCTGTCAACGCCGCGGTCAGTGGACTATTCGGCGCGCTGGTATTGATCGTCAAGTTCTCTGCGGCAACCACTCCCAGCGTCGTCGGCGTCAGTGTGATCCCTATCAGGCATGAGGCGTTCGGGCCCAGCGTGCTCCCGCACGCATCGCTGGAAATGGCATAAGGAGCCGCGACCGTAATCGGGGAAACGGTGATCGCCGTCAGTTCGTAATTAGCCAGATAAATGCCCTTGGGGGCACTGGTCGTATTCACCACCACTCCGTAGAAATTCAACGCCGTGCTCGATAATACGGTCGCATTGACTCCGGTCCCGCTCAGCGCTACACTCTGCGTGCCGCCGGTGGCTGCGGTGCTGTTGATCGTCAGCGTACCCGCGGGCTGCGCGCCAAGCGTGGTCGGCGTCAGCTTGAGGCCCACGTAGCAGGAGGCGCCCGCGGCCAACAAGCCGGGGTTCGGGCACGTCGTCGATGGAGCCGGGGCCAGCGCGTAGGGGCCGCCCGCCGTCACAGAGATCGAGCTGACGGAGATCGAGGAGGTCCCCGTATTTTTGAAAGCGATCTCGTGCAGCGCGCCCGCAGTGCCGACCACCACGTTGCCAAAGTTCACCGACGTGGGAGAGACCGTGGTTTGCGCAGCGGCAACAACCGAAGAAAACAGGCTGAACATCGCCATCAGCGACAACAGAAAAAGGTTCTTAGGCTCCTGCGTGAGAATCATTCTACGGTTGGACATATACGTTCCCCCAGCTTTCGGACCGCGCCAGACCAGTCGTGCTCTCCCCAGGGCCGCGCAGACTTGGAGTTTTAGTTCTCCTCTGTACGCGGCAAACTCCATCAAAATGAATCACAGATTTTTGCAGAGCCGGCTCCGGCGTCGCAGATCGATTCGGCCCCTTGATCAAAAAGACGAATGCCCACAACCGTCTTTTCCGAGGAAAGACCTTACCGGAGGGCGCGAGCGATTCGATGCGCTCAGGTTTTAGAAATGGACGTGAATTCTAGAGAGCGAAGAATTATGGGGAATGCTTGAGGCTTTTATTATTTAAGGAGTAACTGATACTAAGCGCCTGTAGAAAAACCAGCAGTCTTGAAAGGGTACGGCTTCAGCCGTACCGGGAAAGCAGTAGATGTGACGCGGCTTTAGCCGCCGAGGGAATGCAAGGGGCTGAAAATAATTTTTGACTACTGACATCCAAGGCTTCCCGGCGGGCAGAGCAGATGCGCGCGGCCGGGCTTGCCGAGAGGTTTTGCCTGGTTAGCGGCCGGAACCAGCCCCGGAGCCACGCCGGTCAGGTTCTCTTCCTCGAGAACCAGCGGCCGCTGCAGGACCATCTCCACCTGAGTTCCGCTCTCAATATTCACATCCGCGCCGCGGGTAAAAAGTGACACGAGCCCCACGGCAGCCAGTCCCGCGCCAATGCCCGCGATGCCGCCGGCCAGCGGATGACCGCCCTCCAGTCCGCCGATCGACCCAACCGTCCCTCCGGTTGGAATCGCAATCTTGGCCACTTCGCCGGCATTCCGTCCCTTGTCTGCGTTCTGCTCAATCGTGCCTTCGCCGTCGTCCTTCACCGTCTGCTTGTTTGCCCCCGGCAGGCTGTTGACAATGCCCGGAATCTCCACCACCGTGCCGTTCGGAAAGATGATGGAAGTGAAATGCATATCCAGTTCCGACTTGCCCTTCACGTGTCCCGCCCGCACCACGTGGTCCACCACGCCCTGCACATAAACGCCAGCCGGAATCATCACCCTGTTGCCGAGCACCACGGGAAACGATGAAGCCAGATAGACGCCGTCGCCCGCCTTGGCGCTTTTCGTGTTGATGCCGCTGCGCAATTGAAGCAGCACCTTGGTGCCCGCCGGAAGCGTATACGTCTTCGACGCCGAAGGCGTTGTGGTGACAGGTGCCGCAGGACCCGGTTCCGCCGGTGTCTCTGCCGGCCCGCTCGCAACCGCTTGCGGCGATTGAGCACCCGCCTGTGCCAGCGCGCCCGCGGAGGCCGAGACCGCTCCCAGCAAAATCGCAGCCGCCAATGTCCCGCGCATCAGGCGCATAAATCCCTCCATTGGTTCCCTTTTAACCATAGACTCGCCGTCAGCATCCAAGGATAGCCTTGTTCGTTCCCTACTCACAAAAAATCCGGCACGAAAATTAAAACTCGGCGCCTGCGCCCGCTCCCGATTCGCGATACGATGCAACCAAGCGATGGAGATCCAGAACATCCCGCCTGACGCCTCCTCTTCGCTCCCCGGCGACAGGTTTGCCGCCGCTTATCGCGTGCTGGACGAGGCTATCGCCGCCCATGCTTTTCCCGGTTGCGCCTTTGGCGTACTCGCCGGCGGCAGCGTCGTTCTTGAAGGCGCACGCGGCCGCTTTACGTATGACGAAGACGCGCCCGCAGTCACCGCAGACACCGTCTATGACGTGGCCAGCCTCACCAAGGTCGTCTCCACCACGGCCGCCGCCATGCTGCTCAATCAGCGCGGCTTGCTTGATCTGAATACGCCGCTCGGCGAATTACTGCCGGGGTTTGTCGTGGGCCGGTCACCTGAAGAACACGCCCGCGATGTAAAGCTGCGTCATCTGCTGGCGCATAACTCGGGCCTGCCGGGGTACGTGGATTTCTTCCGCTCCGTCACCACTGCCTCCCAACTCCTGCGCGCCTGCCTTGAACTGCCCCTCGAAGCCGAGCCGGGCACGCGCGCCGAATACTCCGATCCCGGTTTTATCCTGCTCGGCAAGGCGCTGGAGGTTCTGACAGGCGAGCACCTTTCCACCTGGGTACTTCGCGAAGTCTTTACGCCTCTGAGCATGGCAGCCACCGGATTCTGCCCCGCGTCCGCCGCGCGAGCCGCCATTCCACCCACGGAAGAAGACACCACCTTGCGCCATCGCCGCATCCAGGGCGAAGTGCAGGACGAGCACGCCTGGCTTCTAAAAGGCGCTGCCGGCCACGCCGGCCTTTTCTCCAACGTGCCAGACCTGCTGCGCTTTGCCGCGGCAATTCTGGAAGCTGCCCGCGAAACAACAGCCCAGGAAAACAGCCCGCGCTTGTTTGACCCCGTAACCGTCAATCGTTTTGCCATAAGGCAAGCTCCTCAGGGCAGCAGCCGCGCGTTGGGTTGGGACACGCCTTCAGAGAACTCCTCGTCCGGCCATCATTTATCCAGCCACTCCATTGGACACCTCGGATACAGCGGCTGCTCCTTGTGGATTGACCTCGAAAACGCGGTTGCCGTTGTGCTGCTCACCAACCGCACCTGGCCTGACCGTTCCGCCGCACCCAGCCAGTTGATCCGCCAGGTTCGCCCCGCTTTTCACGACGCCATACATACCTCGCTATAACTTTTGTGTATCCATGCTGGTACTAGAGAGGGTTCCCACTCCAGAGAATTCTCTTAGAGGTTGCGGGGGTCTGCAGATACAATCAATGGTTGGGGACATACGCATGTTAACCAGCTCAACGATTCAGGAGACGGCCGGCGCCCAAGCAAACGATACCAAGAAAGACCAGGCCTCCCTGCTTCAACAATTGACTACTGAGAGCCAAAATGAGGCTTCTCAAGGCTTTGACACCAAGTCCGCACTCGACATCGCGCGCATTATCAACCACGAAGATTCCAAGGTTGCCGCGGCTGTCAAGAAGGCCATCCCGGAGATCGCCGCGGTCATTGACCAGGTGGCCCGCAGCCTGCGCGACGGCGGCCGGCTTATCTATATAGGCGCCGGTTCCAGCGGACGCATCGCCGCTCTCGACTCCTCCGAGTGCCCGCCCACCTATTCGTCCGCTCCTGGACAGGTGCAGTACATCATGGCCGGCGGACCCAAAGCCCTGGCCTCGGCCGTCGAGGTCAATGAAGATTCAGAAGAACTGGGCCAGCGCGACATCGCCCGCCGTCGTCCCACGCGTAAAGACGTAGTAGTAGGTCTTTCCGCCTCGGGACGAACTCCTTATGTAGTCGCTGCCGTGGCCTATGCCCGCGCCCGCGGAGCCCACACCGCCGCCATCACCTGCAACCACGACACGCCCTTGGCCGCTGCTGCCGACATCGCCATCGTTGCCGAAGTCGGCCCCGAGGTCGTCTCCGGCTCCACGCGCATGAAGGCCGGCACCGCCCAGAAGATGGTGCTCAACATGATCACCACCGGCGCCATGACGCGCCTCGGCTATGTATACGAAAACCTGATGGTCAACGTACACATGCAGAACTCCAAGCTCGTCGAACGCGGCATCCGCATCCTGATGTGCGCCTGCAAAATCGATCGCGAGACCGCCGTGCATACCATCAAGAGCGCTGGCCGCAGTGTCCCCGTGGCCCTGGTCATGCTCAAGGCCAAAGTCGACAAGCCCGAAGCTGTCCGCCGCCTGGCAAAATCCGACGGCAACGTTCGACTGGCCATCGAAGACACCGTTCTGGAGTTGTAGCGCCGCTCAGCCCGCCAGCAATCCCTCCACCAGCGCCGCCCACTCATCCTCAAGCGCGGCCCGATGAAATCGCCGCCCGGCCCGCTTATACCAGTAGTCCGCGTTCCACGCCTCGCCCTCTTTGTGATGCAGGTACGCGTGAACCGCCATTCCCTCCGCCATTTCCAATTCGTCCACCAGCCCGTGCGCTCGCGCCCAATCACCCTTCGCGTCCCACCACAGCGCAGCCAGTGGCGCAGCCAATCCCTCCGGCGGCCCATCCTCACCTAACGATTCGCGAAATTCCACGGTAGTCATAACTGTAGATCTCAATGAGTGCATTGCCCCATTTGGCGCAACGCAACTTCAAAAGGTAACGGATGGCAGCCACGCCCCGGATGGATCGTTATAAAGTCCCGCGCTCATCAGCGTCATCGGCTGCACCACGCGGAGGCCGTTCTCCAGGCACCAGCGCAACAAGCCGCTGTTTCGGGAAGGCACCAGTATTCCCGGGCCCACAAAGGATTCCGCCGAGGCAATCAGCGCCTGCAGATCCGGATTGGTCTCTGCCGTGGAATGGCCGAAAAATGCCAGGTGCGTCGTATATCCCGTCACTCGGCCTGCGCGCTCGACCACGCGCGCAGTGCCCTGCTGGATCGCCTGCGCCAACTCCACTCCTCGATCGAACCCATGCACCCGGCGCGATAGAGCATTGCACGCATCCTGGTCGCCCGGTTCGGCAGGCCGCACCACACATCCCGGCATATTTCGTTCGCGCGTCCTGCCCTGCATGCAGGAAAGCGGCTCGCGAATGTCAAAGCCCAGCGACGTGTACAGCGAGAGCGAGCGATTGTGAAACGCGGCCTGTACCAGCCGGATTCCGGGGGCGTCCTGTTCGTTCGCGCGATCCATTACCGCCTGCATCAGCTTACGGCCAACCCCGATGTTTTGCGCATCGGGATCAATCGTGATCGGTCCAACGCCTCGAATCGCCGAACGCTCATCCAGCACATTACTGCCCACAATCCGGCCATCGCTTTCCGCCACCACGCAAAAGAAATCGTCCCTGGAAAACAGCATCGATATCAATCCGGCCGCTGCCTCAGGGCCGGGAAGATCGCAGGGAAAACCATGCGCCGCACTGATCGTGGAAAAGGCGGCGTAGCAAATCTGCCCGCAAACCTCGCTGTCCTCTGCAACAGCAGTTCGTACCACTACATCTGGTTGCGCTTTCAACAACGGCATCGGTACCGCCTTGATCTTGTTTGGAAGAACTCTACCAGACATGCAATGGCCCCATCTACTCGCGGTTGGCCCCGAAGATCGGCCTATCGTGAATAGAAAGTTTCAATTGACTTACGGTCGATGCAACTTCGAGTTTGCAACCCGGACTGGAATGGTCGTATACTTAATTGCGACCAATCCGGTCGTATTTTGAATTCAGACCTCCGCCAGAACGTGCTTCCCTTTCGGCGGATTCCAGGGAGTTCGTCAGGTGAGCCTGCTGAGCGAATTGAAGGTCCGGGAAACGGCCGTGCTGGTGGCGCTCGACCTGCCTGAATCGGTCCAGAACCATCTCATGCACATGGGCTTCGTCCCCGGCGCGCTGGTCACCGTTCTGCGCCGCGCTCCCGCCGGCGACCCCACTGTTTTCGGCATTGACGGCATGGAAATCGCCCTGCGCCACGAGACCTCCGGAGCCATCCGCGTCCGCGCCCAGCAAAGCGAAGCCGAACACGATCCCGCTCCACGGCATTCCAGCACCATATCAGTACGGGAACTCGTCGAGGCTTCCCGATGAGCGCCTGCTGCGAACCTCCGGCGTTTCAGCCACCTTCCGCTGGACCCTCCGGTGCGCTCAAGACAGTCGTCCTCATCGGACCGCCCAATTCAGGCAAATCCACCCTCTTCAATCGCCTCACCGGACTCCGCCAGAAGGTCGCCAACTATCCCGGCGTCACCGTCGAACAACGCATGGGTGTCATGGCCGGCGTCGGCCGCGAAGACCTCACGCTTATCGATCTGCCCGGCATCTACTCCCTCACCCCGTACTCTGAAGACGCCCGCGTTTCCATCGACGTGCTGCGCGGCAAAATGCCCGGCACGCCCAAGCCCGACGCCGTTCTGCTGGTTCTCGATTCCCTGCACCTGACCCGCCAGCTCATGCTCGCCGCGCCGGTCCTGTCGCTCGGCCTGCCCACCATGATCCTGCTCAATATGAGCGACTTGATGAAGTCGCGCGGTGGCAAGGTGGACGCGCTGGAGCTGGCCCGCGAGCTGTGCGCGCCCGTTGCCCCCATCAGCGCCACCCGCGGAACCGGACTGGACGCCGTCTCCCTGTTCCTCAACCAGCCCGGAAATGGAACCGCGGCCACGCCGCTCGTGCTGCCCGTGCTGGGCAACGCCGCCAGCGCTCATACCTGGGCCGCGCAGGTCAGCCGCCGCACCGGATACCACGCTCCGCTCTCCGTTGAAAGCACCCGCAAGATCGACAACATTCTCCTTCACCGCGTCTGGGGACCGCTGCTTTTCCTGGCCGTCGTTATCGGCGTATTTGAAGTGGTCTTCTCCATCGGCCAGCCGCTCTCTGACGGCTTCGGCAACATCCTCGCCCGCATGGGTGAATTCGCCCGGCCGCTCTTGCCCGTCGGCTGGCTCCAGTCTCTTGTCCTCGATGGCGCATGGAAAGGCGTCGGCTCGGTTCTGGTTTTCCTGCCCCAGATTCTTCTGCTCTTTCTCTTTATCGGAATCCTCGAAGACACCGGCTACCTGGCCCGCGCCGCTCTCATCGCCGACCGCTTCATGCGCACCATCGGACTGAATGGGAAAGCGTTCATCCCACTGCTATCCGCCTACGCCTGCGCCGTTCCCGCCATCATGGCCACGCGCACCATCGAGAATCGCCGCGACCGCCTCGCCACCATCCTCGTCACGCCTTTTATGACCTGCTCCGCGCGCCTGCCGGTCTACCTGCTGCTCATTGCCGCCTTCATCCCCCACACCGTTTATCTGCACGGGTTCATCGGTCTGCAAACCATCGTCATGCTCAGCCTCTATGCGGCCGGCTTCGTCGGCGCCATGGGCACCGCCTGGCTGCTTAAAAGCTCCATCCTCAAGTCCAGCGAGACCCCGTTCATCCTTGAGCTGCCGCAGTACCGCATGCCCACCCTCCGCTCCTTGTCGCTTCGTCTTGTGGACCGCGCCAAAGTCTTCCTGCGCCAGGCCGGCACCATCATCCTCTGCGTCACGCTCGCCCTGTGGGTCCTCGCTCATCTGCCGGTGGTTCACGTCGCCGGCGGCTCTTGCACCGCGCCCGAGCTGGCCGACAGCGTCATTGGACGCCTGGGTCACTTCATCGAGCCCGCTATTGCCCCGCTCGGCTTCAACTGGAAGATCGGCATCGGCCTGCTCTCCAGCGTTCTGGCCCGCGAGGTCATGGTCTCCACCATGGGCACGCTCTACGGCGCCGACCCCGCCACCCAGTCCATGCACCTGCAAACCGCTCTGCACCACGACATGACCCTCGGCGGCGCGCTGGCCCTGATGATCTTCTTCGCCTTCGCCATGCAATGCACCTCCACCATGGCCGTGGTCCGCCGCGAAACCAATAGTTGGAAGTGGCCCGCCGTCCAGTTCCTCTACATGCTGGTCCTGGCCTGGGGCGCAGCCTTCGTTGTGAATCACGTCGTCATGGCCTTCCTCGGGTAGCTGGCAATCGTTCCCGTAAAAGACGCCCATCGCACTCCGCAAAGACCGCATCGCCTGCCTCTTAGAATCTCCACCACTAACGCGAATCCTCTGTTGACGGCCCTCCCGCTGAAAGCTACCATTGCGAATTCCTCGCAATCGGTCACTTCTCGCGTCACATGTGCGGATCGGCGTTCCGTCGTCGTGTATCTTAAATATTTCTGCCGGGAGTTCTTAGAATGAAGACCGCACGTTTTTTCGCTTGTCTTGTTCCTTTCGCCATTGCCGCGCTGCTTCCCGCGCAAACTCCATCTCCTTCCGCATACACCATCACCGAATCCATCGCCTTCCCTCCCATCGGCTCAACCATGACCATCTATCGCAGCGGCACGAAGGTCTTGACGGTCATCGATCGTCCCGCCCGGCCCGGTAGCTCTCCAGCCCAGCACACCCGCGTGCTCTACGACCTCGCCTCCGGCACATCCTGGTCCTGGGATCCAGCCGCTACGTCCGTCAGCTGCACCGCCGCCCACTTCTCTGCCAATTGGGCTGATCCCTTCGCCATGACGCCGGACCTCCGCCAGAACATTGCCAAAGGCGAGTTCAAGCCCGCTGGCACAGAATCCATCGCCGGAGTTTCGACAACGATTTATACCGGCGTCCACGGCCGCACTGCCATCAAAGCCTGGTTCGATGAAAAAGACGGCCTCGTCATGCGCGCCATGATCGGAGCTCCCGGCGGTCAGTTGCAGCCCTTGGTCGACATCAAGAAAGTTGATCTCACCGCGCCGACGGCATCGCTCTTTGCCCTGCCCGCCGCCTGTGCTCGATAAAGCCTCCGCCACGCCTTAGCCGCTGCAACCAGAGACACCTGCGGTATATTGACCGTATCTGTTCAAAAAATGGCGATCCCGGTCAAAGCAATTCAAAACTCCCCTTTTCGCTGCCCCCAGCGTGCCGCGAGTTCTACGCCCACGGTGAGCCGGTGGTCTGCCGTGAAGTTAGTTCTTTTGGGAATGCTCTTTCTAACCCTGACGGCTCCGCTCCGCGCGCAACAACCCTTGTCGTTCTCCGACGCCGATCTTCGCGGCCAAACCCTCTTTCAGCAATCCGCCGTTACCGGCATGGTGCTCGTCGTTGTCCGCAACCGCGAAGTCATGATCAGGACTTATGGCGAAACAGCGCCCGGTAGCGGACACGCTCCGGACTCCAACTCGTTAATCCGGCTCTGCTCCATCTCGAAAATCTTCACCACCGACCTTCTGCTCCGGCTAGCCTCGGAAGGCAAAGTCAGTCTTACCGATCCGCTTCAGCGCTACGCTCCGCGCGGAAAGCATGTGCCTCAGACCCCAGGCGGAAACCCCATCACCCTGCTCGATCTGGCCACGCATACCGCCGGCCTTCCCCGCGAAGTCGGCGCATACCCCAGAAACATTCCCCACTTCACCTTCCCTGACCACACCCTTCGCTGGGACTGGCTGCCAAGGCAAAAGCTCATCACCCCTCCCGGCACCGTAGCATTGTATTCGAATATCGGCTTCGATCTGCTCGGCGACGCACTCGCAACCGCATCCGGCAAGAGCTACGCCCGACTCTTGCACGAGCGTCTTCTGCAGCCGCTCGGCATGTGGAACACAACCCTCGCGCCCTCCCGCGAGCAATGCGCCCGTCTATTGCAAGGCGTCCACGATCAAGGCCCCTGCACCGACACACAGGCCTCCGGCGCCAGCGGCGGCCTCTATGCAACCGCCGCAGACATGGCCAAATTCCTCCAATATCTTCTCCATGACTCCGGCTCTCTGGCCCCGCCTGCGGCAGACCTTGCTGTCTCAATCTTGCCCGCTCAGCTCAAGTCCGTACAGGGCCTCAACCACGCCGGCGATGCTACCGGCATCGGTCTCGCTTGGATTCAACTTGGCGATCCCGCAAGCACTTCCGCAATCGTGCAGAAAACCGGCGGCGGTGCGGGCTTCGGGACCTACATTGCCCTCAACACCGCCCGTAAGACCGGTATCTTTCTCGCCGTCACCGACGGCAGAGGCGACGCCCAGATCGATTTCTATCAGGAAGCCAACAATCTTCTCGCCGCCCTGGCCAATGTGCCGCCGCTCCCGCCCCGGACCCGGATTCGGACCCGCAAAGCCTATTCACCGCGGAAGCACTCACGCCGTTCTCGCCAGCCAAGCAGCCACGTTCACTCGAAGACTTAACTATCTCTCACCTTTTCCCAGTCGGAATTCAAGCACTGCGGCAACCCCAAAAGGATGCTGCCCGTAATACGGGAGCAACCTGTCCGGCACGCCGTAGGCGGTAAACTGCGCACCCAGTTCTGCCGATCCATCCTGCCATCCCCACACCCTGTGCGCATACCCTCCCGTATAGGCCTGCACCCTTCCAACCACGCTCTCCATCGGCGGCGCCAGCGCTCCCAATAGATCTGTAGTCCGGTCGGCATTTTCAATGCGCGTCCACACGGTCTGCTTGTCCTTAGGCCGCAGAGCCGCTTCAAACAGATAGCCGTTGGCATCGATCGGCGTCCCACTCGTGTGGTTGCGGCCCCACACGCCAATCGCGTTCAGTTCTCCAAGTCCGGTCACGTGGTGATAAGTCACTGAAGCCGTCTGCCGCAACACATTTTCCGCCGGTTGCGCAGACTCCGGCGAGTGCAAATGCCCCAGTGAGTATTGCCCGCTCCAGTCCTTTCCGGGCGCCACTGAAAGCCGTGCCGACCACGTGTCCACCGCTCCCACCGCGATGATCCAGCGGTTCTCTCCCGGCTCGCGCCCATGAAAACCACTTGCCTCCACCCGCAACCCGCGCTGCCCCGCGCTCCACGTCACTCCGCCCGTCAACACCTCGTCGGCAATATGCGTCGAATCCTCCAGATGGTGCCCCAGAGGCGCCAGCGGATCGTCGCCAATCGAAGCCCGGTGCGGAAACGCTTCCGGACCCAGCGCCGGATCGCCCACCGGGGCCGCGTACAGGCTCAATAGAGCGTGCGAGCCCACCTTGCGGTCATACAGCCCTGCCAGTTCCATAAATAAATTGTGCGGATGTTGCCCATCCACAATCGGCTTGCCGTACGCCGTCTCTCCCTCCTGAAACAGCTCAGGATAAAACCGTCCCGTAATCGTCGCCGGCTCCAGGCTGAACATCGCGCGAATCGTCAGTTCATTCTTGCCATAATTACGTTGCGCCATGGGCATCAGCCAGTTCACTGAGAAAAACTTGCCGTGTCCGCGCGGCCCGCTCTGCTGCTGCTCCACAGCCGAGCCCTCTCCATGCAGCATCAGCATCCACCCGTCTGGCCGCATCGTCATCAGCATCGGCGGCGCGCTAGACGCAGGTTCCAGGTCCGTTCCCGCACCCATATGGCGCGAAATGTTTTCGTTCATAGACCCAGCCGGCCCACCCATGTTCATCTGCGCCCGCGTCATCAGCGCGCCGGCCAGCATACAAACCACAACAATCCAGCGATACAAAGCATCCTCCCGAAAAATATGCATGCGCAAAGGCATCGCAGCTCATTTCGAGCCGCACATACCACCACAAAAATGGGAGGAAATCAGATGCGAAGAACAAGCGGAGGCGCGTGCCAATCCATCCGCTGCTGGACTACGCCCGGAACTTGACGCCAGCCGTCGCCGTCCAAATGCGCAGTCTCTCCGCGCATCGGCGCCTCAGCCGGAATATCTTTCCGCGCCGCAGACGGCACAGTCCTGGAGTCCACTCCGCAATGGCAGCAACTTGCCTGCATTCCAGCCGCGGGCGGGCAACAGCCATGTTTGCTGTGCGATTGGCCGCAGGAACAGAAAGCCGCAAACGGCACAAAGCCAACAGACACAAGCGCCATCATCAGCAGAATCGCCCAGCCACGCCGCATGGGGCCATTATAGGCGGAACAAGCCTCTTCTATGAGAAACTAGAGGAGCAGAAGTCCTTCAGGCGCCGCCCGTGCGCGCCCTCAACCAGAACCCACCCAGTCTCATCCGGCCCGCGTCGGGCCTCGCGGACAGGTCTTCGTCCGTGGGGTGATCGTCGATACCCACTGCGGCCCATACTTAGGAACCAGAACAACAATGCTCAGTGTCTCCAACGTCACCATGCGCTACGGCTCCAAGGTTCTTTTTGAAGACGTCAGCGTCAGCTTCGTCTCCGGCCGCCGCTACGGCCTCACCGGCCCCAACGGCTCCGGCAAATCGACTTTCATGAAAGTCCTCACCGGCGAGCTCGAAGCCCAAAAGGGCAACGTCGTGCGCCCCCGCAAATTCGGCGTCCTCCGCCAGGACCAGTTCGCCTTTGATGCCTATCGCGTCATCGACACGGTCATCATGGGCAACAAACCCCTCTGGGCCGCCCTTGAAGAGCGCGACCGCATCTACGAGAAGGCTGAGCTCTCTGACGCCGACGGCATGAGATTAGGCGAGCTTGAAGGCGTCATCGGCGACGAAGACGGCTACACCGCCGAGTCCGACGCCGCCGTGCTCCTCGACGGCCTCGACATTCCCGAAGACATCCACGAGCGCAAGATGGGCGAGCTTCAGGGCGGCCAAAAGGTCCGCGTCCTGCTCGCGCAGGCCCTCTTCGGCAAGCCGGAAGCTCTACTCCTCGACGAGCCCACCAACTACCTCGATCTCGACTCCATCCACTGGCTTCAGGACTTCCTGCACAGCTACGACGGCACGCTCATCGCCATCTCCCACGACCGCCATTTTCTTAACAGCGTCACCACCCACACCGCCGACATCGACTATCAGACCATCATCATTTACACCGGCGGATACGATGACATGGTCATGGCCAAAACCCAGATCCGCTCCACCCTCGAGTCGCAAATTTCGCAGCGGGAAAAGAAGATCGCCCAACTCAACGACTTCATCGCCCGCTTCGCCGCCGGTACCCGCTCCTCCCAGGTCACCAGCCGCCGCAAAGAGGTTGAGCGCCTGCAAACCAACGACCTGGCCCGCTCCAACATCGCCCGCCCTTACATCCGCTTCGACCAGACCCGCCCCAGCGGCAAGCACGTCCTTGAGTTCAAGCACCTCACCAAGCTCTACGGCGATTTGAAAGTCCTCGACGGCTTCACCGCCAACCTCCTGCGCGGAGAAAAAATCTGTCTCATGGGCCGCAACGGCGCCGGCAAAACAACTTTGCTCAAGAGCCTGCTCGCCAACTATCCCGGCCTCGCCGACAAGGACTTCGAGCTCGACTCGGGCTCCGTCTTCTGGGGCCACGAAGCCCAGATCGGTTACTTCCCGCAAGACGTCGGCGCTACGATCGAGCACGGCCTCACCGTAGCCGAGTGGCTCCATCGCTGGAAGCCCGATGCCCACGTAGAAGAAATCCGCGGCATCTTAGGTCAAATGTTATTCAGCGGCGAAGAAGGCGACAAGCAAACCAAAGCCCTGAGCGGCGGCGAGCAAGCCAGGTTAGTGTTCTGCAAGCTAATCCTCACCAAGCCCAACATCCTAATCTTTGACGAACCTACAAACCACTTAGATCTCGAAGCCATCAACGCCCTGAACATCGCACTCCAACGCTATGAAGGCACCGTCCTGCTAGTAACCCACGACCACGACCTGATCGACGAAGTAGCCACAAGACTATGGAATTTCAAGTCAGACGGCATAGAAGACTTCCAAGGCCCCTACGCCGAGTGGAAAGGCAAACACAACTAATCGAATCGCCTTTGCTAGATTCACTAGGACTGGGTGTGGTAGGCCGGGGATTTATCCCCGGCAATACAGCGGCCTCACGGAACGGGGTTTTAACCCCTGAGGTATGTCTTTCGTCGCAACAACCATACCTCAGGGCCTGAAGGCCCGTTTTGGGGGCTGATCCTTTGCCGGGGATGAATCCCCGACCTACCAGCCCCGATCTACCGCTCAAACCGATCCGGCATCGGATTGAGCCGCTCCAAAAACTTCGTATGAACAAACTCCCAATCGACGAGCCCTCGCTTCCCCGGATTCGCCGCAATATACCCTAGCTGTCTCCGAAAATCCTCACCGTCGCGAATCCGATGTTCGTGGAATCCGACCTGCCAGACTTCCCCACCAAATTGCGCACGCACCTCATGCGAAAACCCGCCCTTGATGCACTGCGCGCACCGCTCGATCGTCTGACCAACAGACGGAGTCAACAAAACATGCAGATGTTCCGGCATCACGACGAACCCATGCAGGTGGTAGCGCCCCTGATCTCGATAGCGGAAGATCACTTCGACCAGCAACTCCGCATTTTTTGTCACCACGAAGAGAGCGCGCCTTTGATATGTCGCGGTAGTGATTGCATAGGTTTCCACAGCTTGTGAAGAAAGCATACCTCAGGGGTTGAAACCCTGCCGATTTAGCCGGCGCCTCTGCCAAGGATAAATCCCTGGCCTACCACCGCCTGCCTCAGCTCTGCGCTTCGCGCGTGAGGCATTGAGCCACAAAGCTTCGCGTTGAGCCGCGAATCAAACCGGAACCAGCCGAACCCCGCAGCTACGGCTAGGAAATCAAACCAGTTGACACCCAGTCCGTCCCGGCGTTTAATTGAAGCAGTTGTTAGTGGTGAAGGAGTTCACCCTTAACCGCTGTCCCTCCCGATAGGCCGGACAGATGATGACTCCTGACAGGGAATCCTGTTGCGGAGTCATATCCCGGCGCGATCCCTAGCTATATGAGATGAATCTGCGTATCCCGCACCCGCGTGTCCGCCATGGCGGATTCTTGCGGCAAAGACGGGATCGAAAGGGAGTGGGACAGTGCAGAAATACCTTCTCATCGCCATCGGCGGCGCGCTCGGCTCCGTTGCGCGCTACTGGATCGGCTCCACCATTTCCGGCCGCATGGGGTTCCGGTTTCCTTACGGTACCCTCGTCGTCAACGTCACCGCCTGCCTCATTATCGGCTTCTCGCTCACCTACTTTGGCCGTCGCGCCGACCTGAACCCTGCTTGGCGTTTTCTCATTCCCGTCGGCTTCATCGGAGCCTACAGTACCTTCTCCACATTTGAGTGGGAGACGCTCTCCACCCTGCGTTCGGGCGCATTTTTCCTGGCCGCTCTCTACGCCGGCGGCAGCCTCATCCTCGGGCTCATCGCCGTCTGGGGCGGTACCCTGCTGGCCGAAGCTCTCTAATATGCAATGAAGGACTGTATCGGTTAGACTTGCCAATTCTCGCTCAACGGTGCTTCAATCCATCGTTACGCTGTTAACGACTCGCGCGTATTCTCCAGGCCTATCCGTTTTCTCAAGGCCGATTTGTCTTCCAAGGGAAGGATCAAACATGCTGACTTCAGGAAAGGCCGTCAAAGTTTCCATCTATCTGAGCGACGGAGCCAAGCATCACGGGGTTCCCGTCTACACCAGTCTTCTCGACTTCCTTTTCCATAGCGGCATCTACGGAGCCACGGTCCTCAAGGGCGTGGCCGGTTTCGGATCCAGCCATCGCATCCACGCCGCCCATATTCTCGAAATCTCTGACCGTCTTCCCATCAAGATCGAGTTCATTGAGACGCGCGAGAAAGTCGACGCCCTCCTGCCAGAGTTAGAGAAACGCACCGGCTGCGGCATCATCGAGATGCAGGAAACAACCGTTCTCATCCCCGCCAAAAAATAGGCGTACGCGCCCGCAAATCAGCTGTGAGTAGCTGGGCGCCAATTCTTTTGGCGCGCAAGCGCCGCCTGCCCCACCGCAGGTGGTTACTCCGCTGAAGTAAACGGCGAAGCCGGCAATCCCTCCCCGTCGAACAGATTGCACTGCGGACTATTGGCCCATCCGTAGCGCACAAACCTGGGCTCCGCAACCGCATCGCTCGAAGCCACCACAGTGTTCCAGTCGATCCTCGCCGTCGCCGGCACAAATTTTCCGTCCGCTCCCGCCACCTCAAAGCCGGTCAGTTCCCCGCCCTTTGCCGCCAGCCCCTTGGCGTGATGATCGAACCACACTCGAATCGCATTCCCTTCCGGCGTAGCCTGCCGAAAAATGGGCCCGGAGTAACTAACATCCTCGCCATAGCTAAGCGCCCGCGCTGCCAGCGCCAACCGTTCGCCCACATCCACTTTGTCTGTCGGATGCACATTGTCCGGGTTGCCAATATCGATGGTCACCGCCATGGCCGTGTTGCGTAGCGCCAGCGTCTTCAATTGCTGCTCGCGCAGCTCCGCCCAGTCTTCCGTCTCATTCGATTTGAAGTTTGAAATCTGCACAAACAGAAACGGAAAATCTCCCACGCCCCATTCGTGCCGCCAATCGTTGATGAGCGTGCTGAATACATTTCCGTAAAGCGGCGCACGCGCCAGCGCGCTGTTGCTCTCGCCCTGATACCAGATCACACCGCGAATGGGAAACGACGTCAACGGCGCAATCATTCCGTTCCACAGCATTCCCGGCCCCCAGCTCAACAACTGCGGATGCCACGGAAACTGCGGCTCCGGCTTTCCCGCTGCCTTGGCTTCCGCGCGTTGCCGCTGCTCATCCTTATCCCGCAGCAGCGCGTCGGATTCCCTCTCCGTCATCTTGCCCCATTGCACAAACACCGGAGCCAGCGCCGCATCCGCGCCCAACGCAGCCACCCGCGTCCACGCCTCAGCAACCGTCCCGCCCCACGTCGAGTCGATCACCCCCACCGGCACATGCTCCCGCTGCTCAATCGCCCGCGCAAAGTACCACGCCACCGCCGAAAAATCCCTTGCCGTCTCCGGCGTCGAAGCCGTCCATCCGGTCGTATCCACATCGTCCAGTGGATATTCAGCAGCCTTCTTATTTACCATCAGCAGCCGTATCCGCGCGTTGTCCGCATGCGGCAGGTCAGCATCCGCCGTCGCCGCCTGGCGCATCGCAAACTCCATGTTCGACTGGCCGGACGCCACCCAAACATCACCCACCAGCACGTCGCTCAACGTAATCGTCTGCGCCGCGTTCCCGTCCACCGCCGCGCCGGCCGCAGGCGTGCCGTTGACCGTCAACTCAAACGGGCCACCCGCCGAACCAGGCTTCAAATAAACGCTCCATCGCCCCGTCGGCTCCGCTGTTGTTGCCCGCGTCTCTCCGCGAAAGCTCACGCTCACCGTTTCTCCCGGCGTGGCCATGCCCCAAACATGCACCGGCAGATCGCGCTGCACGACCATGTGGCTGGAGAGAACCTTCGGCAGCGTCACCTGAGCGGACGCAGTCAAAACCGCAAATAAGCAGAGCATTGCAGCGGGAAACACAGCAAACCAGCGCACCGATCGAAGATTCAAGCCAGTCCTCACGCGAATCAAATTGTCCGGCACAAATTCAACTCCGTTTTGCAGCCAAATTCGCCGGAAGTAAAACGTTATCAGAGGCAGCGCCCGCTTGCCAGCGCCATCCCCTCGTTCTCAAACATGTTCCGGGTCAATAGACAATGCTTTTTCCCGATTGACACCGCTGTCGCCTGACCGCAAAATTCTCGCAGCGTCCATACTCGGGCCCTTGGCGCCGCTGCTTCCGGCCACGCCGGCACATAGGTCGATCGGGCAGCTCATTCCGGCCAGAAAGAAATGAAGGCTAAGCATGAGTAATTCCGCACCGCAGAATTTTAAGAATCACACCCGCTTCGACCCGCCCTTCCACCTGATCCTCGTCACCGTTCTTGCCGTCAACCTGTTCATCGTGCTCTGCTACACGTGGAGAAACTTCAGCTACTTCACCGTGTGGCTGGTTATCCTCTCCATCGCCGCGTTTCTTGCCCTCGGCAAAATGCGCTCGTATCCGATCAAGGTGCAGGACCGCGTCATCCGCCTCGAAGAGCGTCTTCGCCTTCAGGCCCTGGCTCCAGCCGAGTGGCATCCGCAAATCTATCGCCTCTCGGAAGGCCAGTTGATCGGTCTCCGTTTTGCCTCGGACGAGGAAGTCGTCGCATTGGCCAAAGAAGCGCTTGAACAAAACCTCACCCGCAAACAGATCAAAGAGCGCATCAAGTCCTGGCGTCCCGACAACTGGCGCGTCTGAGCGCGTCTGTCGCAGAGCCATTAAAAAATCCGCGCCCGATCCTCGCAATTCTCCTGCCGCCAGGATCGGGCCCAGCTGAATCCTCTTCCTCTAATTTCATCTAAAAATAATGATTTGCGCAGAGCTTCCAGCACGTGCTCTCGTCCCGCCCCGGAAGGTCTCAAGACCGCGCCGCGTCAGCACTTCGCACCTCTCTTAACCTCGATTTGGCTGTGATAATTTAAGTACTGGAGCAGCCGAAAAGAACATGCCTACTATTACCTCGTTTATCAAGCGCCACTATCGCCATTTCAATGCCGCCGCGCTCGTCGACGCTGCCGAAGCCTATAACAAGCTGCTCGCCTCAGGCGGAAAGATGTTCGTCACCATCGGCGGCGCCATGAGCACCGCTGAACTCGGCCTCTCCCTCGCCGAAATGATCCGCCAGGACAAGATTCACGGCATCACCTGCACCGGCGCCAATCTCGAAGAAGACGTCTTCAATCTCGTCGCGCACAACTTCTACGAGCGCGTGCCTCACTACCGCGATCTCACCCCAGCAGACGAGGCCAAGCTGCTCTCGCGCCACATGAACCGTGTCACCGACACCTGCATCCCTGAGATGGAGGCCATGCGCCGCATCGAGAACGAAGTGCTCAAAGAGTGGGTCCGCGCCGACCAGGCCGGCGAGCGCTTTTTCCCGCACCAGTTCATGTACAAGATCCTGCTCTCCGGCGACCTTGAAAAGTCCTACCAGATCGATCCAAAGAACAGTTGGCTCCTGGCCGCCGCGCAAAAAAATCTGCCCATCTTCGTCCCCGGCTGGGAAGACTCCACGCTCGGCAACATGTACTCCGGCCACTGCATCAGTGGCGACGTCAAAAGCGTACACACCGTCCGCACCGGCATCGAGTACATGATGGAACTGGCCGAGTGGTACACGGAAACGACCGCGAAAACCCCGCTCGGCTTCTTCCAGATTGCCGGCGGCATCGCCGGCGACTTTCCCATCTGCGTAGTTCCCATGCTCCACCAGGATTTGCAGCGCGAGCATGTGCCGCTGTGGGCTTACTTCTGTCAGATCAGCGACTCCACCACCAGTTACGGCTCTTACTCCGGCGCTGTCCCCAACGAGAAAATCACCTGGGGCAAGTTAGGTGAAAACACACCCAAGTTCATCATCGAGTCCGACGCTTCCATCGTCGCCCCACTCATCTTCGCCTACGTCCTCGGCTGGTAACTCACTCCATAACTCCCGAGTTACATCTAGGCTGCAGAGAGATTCGTTGCTTTAAAAGGGCACGGCTTTAGCCGTGCCGCAGAGCGCACACACCTGGAACTACGACTTTAGCCGCCGAGGGAATGCAGGCTGTTAAAGCCACATTCTCTCCGGGAAGCTAAAGCGCAAGATTCTTTTTGCTTTTTCAGATGGCCCGGCTAACGTCGCGCCCTTTCATAGCACCGGGGTCATTTCTTCCCAATCACCACAAACGGCCCAGCCAGCTCATGCCCGCCGCCATTAAACGCGGGCTGTCCCAGTGCCGGAATCCCAAGCTCCCATACCGGCCCCGCCAGCTCCGGCATCGGCCGCGCCTCAAACAGCTTCTTGCATTGCCGCGCCGTCCACTTAGCCCATCGTTTGGACTTCTTCCGGCGCGCGCTGTCTGTTGAAATGCCCGTCCCCGCATACATCTGCCTGTAGAGTTTCGATAGAAAAATAAACGCGATCCTTGACTTCAGATTCGGCGTGCATGCCGACCGCTCCCAGATCGCGCTCCACGTATAAAATCTGTCCCACACCTTCTGCGTCCGCTCTCTTATCTCATCGGAACTCATCGTCGGATGCGGCGTAAACATCTTGGGCCTTACTTCGGTCGGAATCATCCAGTAGCGCGTAATCGGCACATCGCCCACCAGGGTCGGGTGCGTCGCCTGTTCCTTCTCCCAGCGCCCAAAATCCACCGTGCCCGGAAATGGTGTCATCATCACAAACTGGGCAAACGTCACGCCCGCCTTCATCGCCATGGCCACCGTTGCGTCAAAGGTCGCCGGCCTGTCCGTCGGCAGCCCGAAGATAAACGAGCCCAGCACATGCACGCCATGTTTCTTGAACGTCTGTAATTGGTTCGCGAGCGCCTCGCCGGAGTAATTCCAGTCCTTGAAGACTGCTTTCAATCCCTCCGGAGTTACCGCCTCCACGCCGACCAGCGCGCCCTTGATGTTAGCCTTGCGCATTGCATCCAGATAGCTCCCGTCCTCGCCGGCTTCCATCGTCATCTGCGTAAAAAACACCATGTCCTTGGGCAGCTTGGCTAACTCCTCCATAAGTTGAAACCGCTCCGTGCGAATTGCCGTCAGTTCTTCCACTTTCGCCGTATTGCCTTGCTCCCGCGCCAGGCGCAGATCGGTCAGCGTGACCGGATAGAAGTTATCGTCTGCAAGAGCAATAAACCGGAACCCCAGCCGCCGCAGCGCCACAATCTCATCAATCACGTTCTGAAATTTCCTCTGCCGCGGCTTCTGCCCGTCGGTTCTCCAGACGCTACAGAAGGAGCAGTGCTTCGGACATCCACGAATGGTCTGTACCGAGGCCCACATATACTTCGCCGGATTCATCAAGTCCCAGCGCGCCGCCAGAAACTCCGTGCCCTCAATCCGTCCGCCTTCATAAATCCGCTCCGGCTTCCCCGCCAGGCAGTCGGCAACCGCTTTGCCCCACGCAATGTCGCCGTCGCCCTTCACCACCGCGTGCCCTTCGCCGCGCTCCAGCGCTTCTTCAGGAAACAGAGTCGCATGAATCCCGCCATACACCACCCACGCCCCGCGCCCGCGCGCCATCCGCCCCACTTGATAGCCGCGCAGCGCATTACCTGTATGCACACTGATGCCCACAATGTCGCCCGGCTGAATGCTCTCCGGCACAACCTGCTCCAGCGACTCATCCACCAGAATGGGATCGCCCACCTCGCGCGGTGTCGCCGCCGCCAGTACAAACAGCCAGCGCGGCGTAATGACCGCGGTACCAAAAGAATTGTCGCTCGGATTAACCAGGTGAACGCTCAACGGATCCGACCTTTCCTGATACGAGTAAAACGGGTACGAGTACGTGGATACCAGTATAAGCGGCCTCAGAGAGCATCTTCGTAATCGTACGGACCCCGCCGGAATGCATTTCTGCGGCGATGCCGACTTCTCGCCAGACTATTACGTTGATGTTACAGACGCACCCTTCCAAAAATGTGGCCAATTTAGCTCACTCATCCATCCATGAACATAAGTGATAGACACTTCGCGGAAATTCCCCTCTCGGCTTTCAAATAGTACGCCGTGCAGCCCAACACCGGCCGATGCCAAACCCCGCCCTGTTCAATTCCGAACGCTGCCACTCGTGAACGGACACACATTCTCTAAAGTCGCTTGTCCGCGCTTTGCTATATTTCTCGCAACAAGCACGTTAGCGGCGAAGGGTTTTGGCCGTCCACTTGCAACTCACACTGCAAGATTGTTTCACGGAGGACCGGCATGGGCATGCTCGGGCAGGATATTCGTTATGCGCTGCGGCAGTTGAATCGCAGTCGCGGCTTCGCGGTGGTCGCCATTCTCACCCTCGCTCTCGGCATCGGCGCCAACACCGCCATCTTCAGCGTCATCGACTCCATCCTGCTTGAGCCTCTGCCCTTTCCACATCAAGACCGGCTCGTCCAACTCAAGGCCGATGACGTCTCTTCCAACTTCCCCAAGGGATGGATTCGCGCCTATCAAAGCCGCGCCCACACGCTCTCCAGCGTCTCCGCGTACACCCTCAACGCGGAGTTCAACGTCACCGGCATCGGTTCCTCTGCCCGCGCCTTCGGCAGCACAGTCAGTGCTAACCTGTTTACCACACTTGACGTTCAACCCGCACTGGGCCGATTCTTCTATCCGTCGGAAGAAAATACAGGTCAGGATCGCGTCGTCGTTCTTTCGAACGGCTTCTGGCGTCAGCAGTTCAATGCCAACCCAGACGTTATCGGCCACACCATTCTTCTCGACGGCGTCAATCGCCAGATCATCGGCGTTGCCCCTGCGCAGATTCATTTCCCTGACTTCGATACCCAATTCTGGATTCCCATCGCCTTCAAACCCAGCAACCCGGTAGACGCCTGGGCCGACTTCAGCTATCAGGCCATCGGCCGCCTCAGCGATGGGGTCTCGCCCAACCAGTCCCAGGCCGAGATTCGCTCCCTTCACAGACAGATGCTCACTCTCTTCCCCTGGACCATGCCCGATAACTGGGCCAATGCCGTAGCCGTCACTCCGCTGCTCAACTCCGTGGTCGGCGACATTCGTCCCCGCCTGCTGCTCCTCGCAGGCGCCGTTGGCCTGGTCCTGCTCATCGCCTGCGCCAATGTTGCCAACCTCATGCTGGCCCGCGCTGCCAGTCGCCAGCGTGAGATTTCGCTGCGCTCCGCCTTGGGAGCCAACACCGGCCGCCTCATTCGCCAGATGCTTACGGAAAGCGCCGTGCTGGCCACGCTCTCTGGCGCGTTCGGCGTGTTGCTGGCCGCCGTCAGTCTCAACGCTCTCAAGCTGGTGCTTCCGCCGGATACTCCGCGCCTGGCCAATCTCGCCTTGCACGGAGATGTCTTCCTGTTTGCTGCCGCCGTTTCGCTTTTTACCGGCGTGCTCTCCGGCCTGGTCCCCGCTTTGCAAGCCGGCAACCGCGACCTGCAAGGCAGCCTGCGCACCAACGCCGGCAACGTCTTCGGCACCGCTCACAGGTTCCGAATCTCGCGCCTGCTCGTCGTCGGCCAGATTGCGCTCGCCGTCGTCGTCATCACCGCCGCCGGCGTCATGCTGCGGAGCCTCTTCCGTCTCGCAAATACCGACCCCGGTTTCCGCGCCCAGCAGACCCTCACGGCCCAAATCTCATTGGATCGTTCCGCCTGCGCGCAAAAAAACCCATGCGCTGCCTTCTTCCAGACCCTGCTCGACCGCGCCCAGACGCTTCCCGGCGTTGACTCCGCCGCTTTGGTCGATCGCCTGCCTCTTACCGGCTTCGACAACTGGTATGTCTTCGACGCGGAAGGTCACCCCCGCGATCCGCATCAGATCGCCATGCAGGCTTCCAGCCGCGTCGTCTCTCCCGGCTATTTCCAGCTCATGGGCGTCCGTTTGCTGCGTGGCCGTCTGCTCAACGCCGACGATTACTCCGGATCCACGCACGCCATCGTCATCAATGAGACCGCTGCACGCCAGTTATGGCCCAATCAAAACCCCATCGGCAAGCGCCTTGAGCACGTCTCTGACGAGCCCTCCCCCACTGTCTGGGACATGAGCCTGGCCTCCATCATCGTCGGCGTCGTCAGCGACACGCGTCATCAGAGCCTGGACGCGGACTCCGGCTGGGAGACCTATATGCCCCTCACCCCGCGCAACGAAAAGCCGGTGATGAACATTCTGCTTCGCTCCCATGCCGGCTCCGCGGAACTAGCCTCCAGCCTGCGCAGCCTGGTCGCCCTCATTGATCCATCCGTGCCGGTCACTAGGGTCCGTACCCTGCAAAGCGTCGTCACCGCGTCCACTGCCGCGCCTCGCTCGCTCACTCTGCTTCTGAGCGCATTTGGCGGACTGGCTTTACTGGTCGGCGGCATCGGCGTCTATAGCCTTATCTCCTATACGGTCAGTTGGCGCACCCGCGAAATCGGCCTGCGTCTGGCCCTCGGCGCCAACCGCCTGCAGATCGCCAAGCTGGTCCTGGGCCAGAGCCTTGCGCTCGCCCTTGCCGGCTCCGCCCTGGGCATCGCAGGAGCCGTAGCCGCCACGCGCCTCATGAGCCGCTTCCTTTTTGAGACCAGCCCGCTCGAC
Organism: Occallatibacter sp.; assembly: GCA_036489415.1. Taxonomy (GTDB): domain Bacteria; phylum Acidobacteriota; class Terriglobia; order Terriglobales; family Acidobacteriaceae; genus Telmatobacter. The sequence goes on from DASXFS010000035.1 coordinate 79,318, forward strand.
CCGCTCACGTACTCGCTGGTCCCTGTGCTCTTTTGTGTTCTGGCGCTCCTGGCCGCATGGGCGCCGGCACGCCGCGCCGCAGCGGTCGATCCCATGATCGCGCTGCGTAATGAATGAGGAGACGGCGCAGTCGGCAAGCGGGGGCAAGGCATCCGCATCGCATTGCCGGAGCTATTGTCCCGTGATCGTCACGCTTCCATCGCTCGTATGAATCGTCAACGGCACGCCGCCGCCGTTCAGATGCCCGCGCAAGTTGTGCCCCGAGCTATGCGCGGAGTTATACCCCTCCATCGTCAGCGGCAGTGAGCAGTTGATCTGCCCATCGCTGGTATGTACATCCAGATCCACCGCCATTGTGCGCGGCAGCCGTACCGTCACCCGCCCGTCCGAGCTATCAATACGCGAAGCCGTGTTCAGCGTCGAACCATCCGCAAGCGTCAAATCCAGGCTGCCGTCGCTCGTGTGAATCTGCATCGCCGTAAACTTTCCCTCCACCGTCGTCTGCCCATCTGAAGCGCGCGATTCGAGCGTCCCCGTCACGTTATGAATCCGGATGGACCCGTCGCTGGCCGTCAGCCGCACGGCTCCCTGCACGTCTTCCACGTCCACCGAGCCATCGCTGGTTTGCAGCGCCAGGCTGCCATGCACGCCGGAGATCTTCAGTCCGCCATCGGACGTCCGCGCCTCCAGGTCGAGCGCTGCGGGCGTCTCCACCGTCACCCTCGGCTCATGCACCTGCCCCATCATGAAGTGGATGCCCAGATGCGGCTTCTCTTTGAGGTCAAAGTTCACGTGGTCGCCGCTTTGGAACTCATTCAAATTAAAGTCCCCTGGCTTGCGATCCCGCCACTCGACCCGCACCCGCACCTCGCGGCAATCCCCGCAGGAGCGCAGCTCCACCGACGCATCCCCAGTCCCCAGCGTCATCGAAGCCTTGCCTGAAACCAGATAGGACTTCTGCCAGTCCTCCGCGCCTGTCTGGGCAAGCGCAAAAACGCCGGCCGTCAAAGCCAGCGCAGAAAGACACATCGCCGCACGCATTGTTTGCATCGTTCGAACCTCTCGCAAACCCTTACGAGCCGGCAGAGGACTTGGTTCCCATATCTTTTCCCGTAGCCCGACTTTCACTCTCGATGCAGACGCGCTGACTTCAACCCAGTGACAGAACCAAAAACAGCGCAGAAGAGCCCAGCTTAAGGAGTCCGGCCAACACCAATGAAGTGGGATCAAACGAAGTGCTATCAGGATCAACAATTAACGCTGAGGAAAAATCAAATAGGAATACACGGTTAAAATCCGTTCGTAGCGCTTGACAGCCGAACGGAACGAGGACATCATTGAATTATCCAAGGGTTCCACTGAACCACTTCCTCCGGTTCAATGAACCACGTTTCGGTGGGTCTGGGTTCAATTGAGCCAAATGAGTTCCACAAGATCCATTTTCAGCTCGGATAGCCGTTAACACATCCTCGGTTGCCTTCCAAAAAATTCCGTTCGAGGCCGCAAAAACCGGACAACCCGCTGGCCAGCCGGAACATCTTATGAGCGCGGCGATTCCATAGCAGGATCGACGCCAGTTTGAAAAACTCAGCAAGCGAGGGTTCGCTTTTGCGTCGGAGTGTATCCGGCGGCAAGGCCATCCTCACCACGCAACCGTGCAGAGAACCAATAAATGGAGGCGGCAGATGCGTTGCCAGCTTTGTAGAAATCTGGAAATGGCCTTCGAGGCCAGGCGGAACGAATTCATCCAGGCCAGCTCCTTTGCTTCCTATCAGGTCAGCAAAAGGTTCGCCGCCTACGTGAATGTCGAAATGGAGCGAGCCTTGATCGAGCTTGAGGAGCACCGCTCCGTGTGCCTCTCCGCCGCTCAGGAATTCGTCCGGCCGCCTGTCACTGCCCAGCTTCGTCTTGCCCCGCAGGACACGCTCAGCAACACCCTTGGAACCGCAGCCTGACCAGCCACGCAGTCAACTGGGAGCCGCAATCAGCACCTGAACACGAACAGCCAGACACGAAGATTGGCACAGGAATCAGCAAAATACGAACGACTCGTTTCGAGCACTCCATGCCTGGCTCCCAGCGAGCAACGTTCAACCGGACAACGCAATAACCAAGGCTACGATGAGCCTTCTCAAGGGGGAGATAACCAATGAATCATCGATCAGTCAATCGGCGCGCTTCGCAAAAGTCACCCCGGCAGGCCGACCGGCCTGAGGGCACAGGCTTTTCAACCAAGCTGGAATCAAAAACCGAACGCAAGCAGCCATTCGTTGAAGACTTCAACATGGAGCATTCCTGCGGAAATGTCGCGGTTGCTTTAATCGCGTTTTCCGCCGCTGCAGACTCCATGGAATCGGGAACATCCAGAAACCAGCGCGCATACTCCATGAATGTGCCGAGTTGCGTGTACCTGGGATAAAACTGACGAAACGAATCGAGCGAAATAAGCCTTGAGCGTCGCCTCAACCTCAGAATGCGGCGCTCAAGGCCGCACGCTGGCACCTTCCGCAACCCGGCTGCATTCCTCCACCGGAATCGCCACCTGCTCCACAATCTCCAGCCCAAACCCCTCCAGCGCCGGAATATGCATGGGCGTATTCGACAGCAGCCGTATGCGCTGAATCCCCAGGTCTGAAAGAATCTGGCCACCCAGTCCAATCGCCCGCAGAATCCGTCCCGTCCGCGCCTGCGAACCCTCCCGAGCCCGCAGTTCCGGATGCAGAATCAGCCGGCCCGCGTCGGTTTTCACCACCGCCTCGCCGCCCGGCTCAAATGCCCCGCGCGCAGCCGGTGTCCGCTCAATCTCAAATCCCCGCGACGTATTGTGCAGGTAAAGCACCGCCCCGCAACCCTCCTCGGCAATCATCCGCATCGACTGGTCCAGCGTCTCCCGGCACCTGCAATCGGCGTCAAACACATCCCCCGCCGTGCAGCGCGTATGCACCCGCACCAACACCGCATCCGCGCACGGCGTCCCCGGCTCCCCGCCCGCGTCCCTGCCCAGGTCCCCGCGCACCAGCGCTATGTGACTTTCCCCGCCGTTCACTTCGCTCTCATAAGCAATCATGCGGAACTCGCCATACTTTGTCTGGATGCGACTCTCACCCGCGCGCACAATATAGCGCTCGTTCCGCAACCGGTAGCGAATCAGTTCCGCTACGGTCAGAATCAGCAGCCCATGCTCCCGGCAAAACGGAACCAGGTCCGGAATCCGCGCCATGGTCCCGTCGTCGTTCATGATCTCGCACAGCACCCCGGCCGGAGTAAGCCCCGCCAGCCGCGCCAGGTCCACTGAAGCTTCCGTCTGCCCGGCCCGCACCAGCACCCCGCCCTTGCGCGCCCGCAGCGGAAACACATGCCCCGGCCGCGCCAGGTCCGCAAACGTCGATCGCGCATCAATCGCCGTGCGAATCGTCTGCGCCCGGTCCGCCGCGGAAATCCCCGTCGTCACGCCCTCCCGCGCCTCAATCGACTCCGTAAACGGCGTGCCGAATCGTGAGGTATTCTGCTGCGTCATCGGAAACAGGCGCAGATAGTCCGCCCGCTCCTCGGTCAGCGTCAGGCAAATCAACCCCCGCCCGTGCTTGGCCATGAAGTTGATCGCTTCGGGCGTCACAAACTCAGCCGCAAAAACCAGGTCCCCTTCGTTCTCGCGGTCCTCATCGTCGACCACCACCACCATGCGCCCAGCCCGTACCTCGGCCAGCGCGCCCGGTACGTCGGTAAATGGAGCCTCGAAAGCGCGTGCGGTGTTTGCCATAGCGTCCCTCTCATTCTCGCCCATCTCAGCCGGATACTGCAAAATCGCCCATCCTGGTCGGTGGGGTCCGCAAAGCTAAGAAGCTTGCCACCCTCTCAAATCCTCTATAATCGAACCCCGGTTCCATGCCTGCGACCAGACCAACTGAGTGTCTTGCCGGCGACGATGCGCTCGCGCGCGGCGCCTGGCTGGAGGCGCGTGAAGCCTTCGAGAAGGCGCTCGACACTCACGAACTCCCCGAAGCCCTTGAAGGATTGGGGATCGCCGCCTGGTGGCTTGACCTCGCCGATCTGGTGTTCGACTCCAGGGAGCGCGCCTATCGCTTGTATCTTGCCCGCGGCGATCGCGCCCATGCCGCACGAGTCGCTGTCTGGCTCGCATGGGATTCCTGGGCATTTCGCGGCGAGAGCGCCGTGGCCAACGGATGGCTGCAACGCGCTCGTCGGCTGTTGGAGGGTCTTCCATCGTGTTCCGAGCGCGCCTGGCTTGAAGTGCGCGAGGGCTCGCTCTGCCTTCTCGAGCATGGCGACCCGGTACGCGCCCTCGCCCTGGCCGAGGAAAGCATTCGCATTGCGCGAGAGGTCGGAAATATTGACTTGGAGATGCTCGGCCGCGCTGTTCAAGGCCTGTCGCTTGTTGCATCCGGGATCGTGGCAGAGGGCATGTCCAACCTCGACGAGGTGAATGCAGCCGTAATCGCCGGCGAGTTGACGGACCCCGTCGCCATTGGATTGGCGGGATGTTATCTGATCGCCGCATGTGAACGAGTGCGCGACTACGAGCGCGCCGCACAATGGTGCAGGAGACTCAAGGAGTTTTGCGCAAAATGGGGCTTGCATCCGCTCTTCGCAGTGTGCCGCACGCAATATGCGTCCATCTGCCTTTGGCGCGGCATCTGGCTTGAGGCCGAGCAGGAGTTGTGTGCCGCCAGCAGCGAACTCGCCGCCAGCCGTCCCGCAATGACCGGCGATGCGCTCGTGCGTCTAGCGGAGTTACGCCGCCGCCAGGGACGTCTGGCGGAAGCCACCGCGCTCGTCGATCAGGTGCCGCCGCGCGGGGCCGGATTGTTGGAACGTGCCGAACTTGCATTCGATTGCGGCGACTATCGTGCCGCCAGTGAGCGTGCCGAGCAGTATCTGCGCCACGTTCCTAAGTCGAACTGCACCGATCGCGCCTCCGGCCTGGAAATTCTATTGCGCGCCTTGGCCGCACTTGAGGATTGGGAACGTGCGAAACACGCGCTTGTCGAGCTGTCCGGCATCGCCGCGCAGGTTGCCACTTTCCCCTTGCGGGCCGCAGACAGTTTCGCCTCTGGATGCGTCGCCATGGGAGAAGACAAACCAGACGCAGCGCGAAGATTCTTCGAAGATGCTGTCGATCTCTACCTTCGCAGCGGCGCGCCCTTTGAAGTTGGTCGTGCGCGCATCGAACTGGCCCGCGCCCTCGGTAAGGTTGGACAGATCGACGCTGCCCTTGAAGAGGCTCGACGCGCCATCATCCTTCTGTCGGAGCTCAAGGCAGAACTCGAATCAGCCAGGGCTCAGAGCGTTCTCGACGCGCTTTCCACGTTGCAGCCAGCCGATCGAACTGCAGAATCGCTGAAGAGTAAAAGCGGCCAATTGTCCAAGCGTGAACTTGAGGTCTTGCGTCTGGTGGCCGAGGGCCTGAACAATCGGGCAATCGCTGAGCGGTTGTTCCTGAGCGACCACACTGTTCATCGCCATTTGACAAACATCCTCGACAAACTCGACGTTTCGACGCGCGCCGCCGCCGTGGCGCAAGCCGCTCGTCGTGGCCTTCCCATCTGACAGCTCCATGGCCCATTCAGGCCATTTTCGGGCGTATCTAAAAATGGCCCATCGATGCGATGCGCGGCCACCTCTCGCCTCTTCATAGTTCTGCATACAGGGCAACGGCTCCAGGCCGCCCCCTGGAGGCAATCATGAGAACGCTCCTTTCCACCGTCGCGGCAGCAGCCCTTGTCTTTGGTCTATCCAGCACCGCCATCCACGCACAGAACCACGTAATCCAATCACCCGGCGAAGTGCAGTGGGGCCCGGTGCCACCTCTACTTCCTGCCGGCGCGCAGATCGCGGTGCTCGAAGGCGATCCAGGCAAGGCAGTTCCCTTCACCATCCGGCTGAAGTTCCCCGCCCACTACGCAATTCCAGCCCATTCGCACCCCACCGACGAGCATGTCGTGGTGGTTTCCGGTGCGCTGACCTTCGGAATGGGCGACAAGTTGATCCATGGCGCTGCCACAAACAAAACTCTAGGCGTAGGCGGCGTTGCAATCATGCCCGCGCACATGAATCACTTTGCATTCACCACCGCAAATGAAACAACAATCGTCCTGTATGGGCAGGGACCGGTGGAATTCAAATACGTGAATCCGGCAGACGATCCGCGCAATGCTAAATAAAGCTTGCACTGGCGATAGAAGTTTCCTCACCGCCCCGGCTCACATGTCCGCAAGCGAACACTCCAACTTCGAAATCGGACGCTTGTGCTCGCTGAGTCCGTGCAACCCGAGGTAAATAAAGGATCTCCGTGGCGCAAAAATTGCTAATAAGCTAGGGTGATCTTCTCAAAAGGTCTGCTTGCAATTCGCGGCTCATCCAGGGCATTTGCCCGGGCGCCTGCTCTGTCGCTAGCTCTGCTGTTCACCATCGCGCTCGGGGTCGGCAGCAATGCTACCGTTTACGGTTTCGTCCAGGGGCTTACCCACCCCGATTCTCCGCTTACAGGAACCAGCGGGATTGTTTCGATCCTCGGACAAGACCGCTCGCGCGAGCCTGGACCGCTCTCACGCAGCGATTATCGGTTGCTCAAGAATGTCTCCGACCCATTTGACCCAAATACGTTTGATTGGATAGACGCTTCCCGAATCGCGCCAACCGATATCGCAATCGGCGACCAAACTGGAATCGCGGTCACCGCCAGTGTTACTCCCAATCTCGCAACCGTGCTCAGCCTTCCACTGCGAGGCGGAGTCATCATCAGCCAACACATGTGGCAAACCGAGTTAGGAAGCAGGGCCAATATCGTTGGCGATCGAATTCGCGTCAATAACCAGGATCTCAAGATCACCGGAATTGCACCAGGTCAGCTTAAAGGTCTCTATAACGACAATTCTGTCGATCTCTGGATGCCTTCGCAGGACGAGAGTTCGCAAAGCGCAGAGCAAACCGCACCGGATTTGTGGGTGCTTGCACGGATTCGGCAGCCCGCTTCAATCAGCCAAGCGCAGGCCGCCGTCCGCCTGAAATTAGGCACCTCGACTGGAGTAAGCCTGGTTCCTTTCACGGGCGCAGCACCCCAAATGGTTCTCGCATTGTCGCGCATAGCAATACTGCTCAATTTCGCCGCGGCCGCCGTATTCTTCATTGCTTCTATCAACGTTGCTTCATTCCTGTTTGGGCGAGCTTTAAAACGATCGCATGAAACCTCTCTTCGCATCGCCCTCGGAGCCACTCGTGCTCAACTACTGCGGGCGTTGTTGTCCGACAGCATCGTCATCTCCGTTGCGGGCGGAGCATTGGGTGCGCTGCTGGCTTTTTTTACAGTGCGCACTCTCCCCGCTCTTCTCTTTGAAGAGGATGCGGAACACCTCGCCTTTGCGCCTCATCTGCTCCCCATCGTCACGGCCTCAGTGTTGTGTGTGTGCGTTACCGTCCTATGCGGAATGATGCCGATCTTTGCAACCGTCACTGACCGCCCTTGGATCGTTCTCGGGCGAGAAAGCGGTATGCCGTCGAAAAGAATAGAACGCATTCGCACTGGCCTCGTGCTGGCGCAGATTACCTCCTGCTACGTCCTCGTAATTTGCGCAGTCTTGCTCTTTGAAGGCCTTCATTCAGCGCTCGAAACAAGCGCCGGACACCGTCTAGGCAATCCGATTCTTGTAGCCGTACAGGAAAAACTGACCCAACCTGCCGTTGACGTCAACTATTTCAACGCCGTTGAGCGCGCGGCAAAATCCATAGCTGGTCTGCACCCGCTGGCGTGGGCGGCTCGGCTTCCCGATGATCGCCCAATATGGAGATCGTTCCGAATCCAGCCGCGCTCCGTGCCGCTTCGCGATTTGAAGATGGACATCGTCTGGCTCCCGGCCGGCTCGCTCCAACTCCTCAACAACCGTCTAATCGCCGGACGAATGTTCGGCTTCGTAGACCCTACGCGAACAGATATAGTCGTCGATGAGGTTGCAGCTCAGGAACTCTTCGGCCCGCAGACAGTCGGCATGACGATTCTGGACCCATCCGGCCTTCCTGTCGAAATTATCGGCGTGGTCAAAAGCAGTTCGGCTTATACCTCGAACCAAAGACGCGCCACCGTCTACTACTACGCAGATCATGCAGAAGTTCCCCGCCCAATCCAGGATGCCCATTTTCGCGCACCCGTCGTCTCACCGCTCCCGAGCACTGAGCTAAGTGTGAATGTTGTCTCGCCCAGCTACTTCAACGCACTCGACCTTTCCCTGGTCGCCGGCCACCAGTTCCCTGACCATCAAATGCCCGGCCAGGTGCGCGTTGGCGTGATCAATCAAGAAGCGGCCGATCTTTACTTCAGTGGTAAACCGGTAGGCGCTGAAATAACCGATGATCGAGGGGTCAGAACAGAGATCGTCGGGGTAGTCCGGTCACGAGCGTTGAATACGTTTCAGCAGCACGAAGAACCCGCAATTTACTTTCCCATGCAGCAAGACTGCGCCCAGAGAATGACGCTCATTCTCGATGACTCAAAGGTGAATAAGCGTACACTGGCCAAGCTGCGTCGCAACATTGAATCCGTTCCGGGGCGCGATTCAGTACCGCTCGTCATAGAAACCCTCGATGCGCACCTCGCTCGATCTGCCCTCGCGCCCTTGCGCATCGCAATATTGCTGAGCAGCGCGCTGGCCTTCCTGGCGTTGGTGCTCAGCCTTCTTGGTCTATTGAGCGCTCAATCTGACGCGGAGCGTCAACGTCGACGCGAGCTGGCTCTTCGCATTGCTCTTGGATCTCAACGCTGGCGCATTGTTTTGAAGGTCATCAGCAGCGCAGTCCAAATTGCCCTCGCAGGCGCCGCGATAGGCGCCTTGGTTTCTCTTGTGTTCCTACGAGTATTGGCGAGCGAGACCGCCCTCTTCAGTCCTCCGGCAATCCAGGTCTGGCTGATGGTCGCACTGCTGCCGACAGCAGTGGTGTTAATCGCGAGTGCATTTCCCGCATTTCGCGCCTCTCTTGTAGACCCTCTGACGATCATGCGCGATTAAGTTTGAAGTCTTACGCGCCTGAAACCTGATGATCCGGTGACTATTTGGGCATTGTCATGAGCACAAACAATAAGCTCATATGAGACGCCTGTGCTGGAACATAAGAAACTCACTGCTGCTTAAATCTCAGATGCATTCCGGGGAATTCTCGATCAGTTCCTTCGGCTGACGATTCAATTGCCGAGAAAGCAGAATATTTTGTGCCGCGAACATCAGTGAAAGAAATCTCAATTTTGGGCCGCTCGTTTTGAATGCGATAGGGATTTAGGGCGCTATCTTGAAACATGACCCGTCCAGTGATTTGTCCTCCGACGGAGATGGGTGAAAGCCCTTTCTCGCACAAGTCATCTTCGGGGTACATCATTTCTCGATGACCATCTCGATACGGGAACGTCATTGGCCTGGCGAGTAACGTTGCCTTTACCTTTGAGACTTCCCCGTCCTTCCACCTAACAGAAAGCCAGAAATCCGACACGGTAGTTGGATAAGTCCCACGATTGTAAATAGTGACGATCGAAGACAGAACAGGATTTGGAAGCCCTAGCGGGTTGTTTGGGGAAGAATAGAACAATGACGTTGTATCGACCACGGAATACAGTGGCCCCGCTTCATGTTGGTCTTGCGAGGGGTGATGCTCGTACTCAGCAAAAGCCCACCAAGCAACCAAAACTGCTGCGACAATAAAACACGCACAGCCAATCCATCTTTTCGTCGGCCACAGTATCGTGATCCCCAACGAAATTAGAGCTAGAACAAGGCCAGCGATTCCAAGACTATTTCCAAGTTCCATGTCTGAAATATTCTCATTTCCTCTTGCGTCAAGCATACAATTGCGTACGCTCACGGGCAGGGTCCGAAATAGCAGGCAGTTATTGCGTGGTTTTCATCAGAAGGGTGAGCTGTGCCCCTCTGTACTGAGTAATGCCGCCGGCGGCTCGCGTACCCTGCCACCTTACCGGGGCGGATGGCGTCGAATTATTTTGCCAATTCAGGAAGAATGGAAGCGGGAGTTACGGGCTCATTGTGCCCACCGAGGACCATACGAACCTCGAGCTTGAGAGTAGCCAGCCGGTCAACGTATCGTTGATAGGTCGCGGGATCGGAGCCCGAACCGAAGGCGTAAATTTTGCCGATTTTGAACCGAAAAAAGAGCTCGAAGAAGCTCTACCAGCCGAACCGAACGGCAATGAGGAGATCACATTCAACCACCCAGACAGCAAAAACGCCGCTCGAAGGCGGCGCTTTTGAAGTACGAATCTCAGTTTTGAGATCTATAACGTCGATTCAATCTCAAATCCCCAGGCTTCCAGAAGCGCCTCAGGGATATACTTGGAGTTCTTGTTCCTCCGCGCCCATTCCCGTAGCCGGGTAGACCGGATGTACTGGTCTGGGCTCAGTTTGAACTCCTTCACGATCTGTTCGAAGGAGGTCACTGTGGGCACTACCGGGCCAATGGGCTCCGGCTTGCCCCAATTAGGATTTCCACGACGCTTTGCCATGATCTTGTGTCCTTAAAGAGGGATAATTTGTGCTTCCATCCCCGGCGGCGGGTTCGGGGGTCCCTGCCACTTCTGAGGTCTCTACAGCTTCTTATTTTACGTATTTTTTCTTCAAAAATCAATAATAAAATGAGCCTTTTATGCGCCAATAGCCCGTAGTGCAACTTTGCTCGCAAATCGTCTATCTAATTGCAATCAAATAGCTTACCTGTAAATCGCCCACTGTCTTACAAGGTTGCGGCCACTTTTGTCACAGCTCCGCTGGCAACAAACCAGCTCGCGGTTCTAGAGTACTACTATGACAACATCCTGGCGAATCAAGGCAGCCGCCAGCCTGCTGCTGGTCGGGGCTCTGGCGCAAGTCGGCGCAGTCGAGCTTAAAGTCAGCCGCGACGCCCTGGAGCGCACCCTGAAGCAACAGCTTTTCAGCAGCCCAGACGGCCGTTACTACCTCAAAGGCAACGCCAAGTCCGCCTGCTACGTCTATGCCGAGAAGCCCCAGCTCCGCTTCGTCGAGGACCGCATCGTCGTCCAGGTCAAGACCCGCGCCCGTCTCGGCCAGCGCGTGGCCGGTGCCTGCCTCGGCATCGCCCTTTCGCTCCCGGCCGAGGTCTCCCTGGCTCCGGACGGCGAAGGCGAAACGGTCGGCTTCCGCGACGCCCGCGTGGACAAGGTCAGCGACCACCAGGAGCTGAACTTCATCCTCACGCCCTTTCTCAGCCGCGAAATCCCTTCCGGCATGAAAGTCAATGCCGCCGACCTGCTCCGCAAGGCGCTGCAAGGCTCAACCGCAACCTCCAACTACAAAGTCGCTCTGGAACGCCTCAAAATCCACTCCGTGCAAATCGAGGGCGACGACCTCGTTGTCGATGTAGACGGCGACATCAGCGTGCAATAGCTTCCCGGAATTACCGGCACCACTCGTCAAATGCTCCCGCGCGCACCGCCCCAGCCAGCGCATCGATATCCGTAGCCAGCACCCGATCCTGCTCCAGCCGAGTTACTACTTCGCGCACTGCCTCATAGATCTGCTCGACTTGCCTGCCCGACTTCAGCGGCCTGCGAAACTCCAGCCCCTGCGCTGCGCACATCAGCTCGATAGCCACAATCCGTTCCACATGCTCCACAATCTGCCGCAGCTTGAGCGCGCCCGTCATGCCCATAGAAACGTGGTCTTCCTTGCCTCCATCCGTCGGAATGCTGCCCGTCGACGCGGGATGCGACAGCACCTGGCACTCGTTGATCAACGCCGCGGAAACAATCTGCGCAATCATGAACCCCGACGAAAGCCCCGGATCGGGCGACAGAAACGCCGGCAGCCCCTCGTTGATGTCCGGATTCAGCAGCCGGTCAATGCGCCGCTCCGTGATGCCCGCCAGATCCGTCAGTCCGATAGCCGCGTAGTCGAACGCATAGGCCAGCGGCGCCCCATGAAAATTCCCGCCGGAAATCACGGCGCCTGCCCCGCCAGTCTCCGTCACAAACACCAACGGATTATCCGTGGCCGATCCCGCCTCAATCTCCAGCACCCCGCGCACGTGTCCCAGCACATCCCGCACCGCTCCATGCACCTGCGGCATGCAGCGCAGGCAGTACGCGTCCTGCACCCGCGAATCGTGCTCGCGATGCGCCTCGCGAATCTCCGACCCCTCCAGCAGGCGCAACAAATGCGCCGCGGCGGCTGTCTGTCCCGTGTGCGGCCGCGCCTGGTGAATGCGCGCGTCGAAGGCCGCCGGCGTGCCCATCAGCGCCTCCAGGGCCATCGCTCCGGACCCATCCGCCAGCTTCGCTACGCGCAGCGCGCGCGCCACTGCCAACGCGCCCACAGCCGTCATGGCCTGCGTCCCATTCAGCAGCGCCAAGCCTTCTTTTGCAGCTAGCGGCAGAGCGTTCAGTCCAGCCCGCCGCAGCGCCTCGCCGCCGGCCATGCATTCGCCCTTATAGAACGCCTCGCCCTCGCCAATAACCACCAAGGCCAAATGAGCCAGCGGCGCTAAATCCCCGCTCGCTCCAACGGACCCTTTCTCCGGAATCACCGGATGCACGCCCGCATTCAGAAGCGCCACCAGCAGCTCCACCAGCGCGCGCCGACAGCCGCTGAAACCTTTGGCCAGCACATTAGCGCGCAGCAGCAGCATCGCCCGCGACTCGCCTTCCGAGAGCGGCTGCCCCACCCCGCCCGCGTGGCTGCGCACCAGGTTGGTCTGCAGTTGCGCCAGGCTCCCCGAGGCAATGCGCACATCCGACAGTTTCCCAAACCCCGTGTTCACCCCGTAGACCGTCTGCCCCTCGGCCAGAATGCTCTCAATCAGCTCCCTGCTCGCCGCCACGCGTTCAAGCGCCGCTGCCGCAATCGCCACCGGCCTTCCGCGCAGGGCTACAGCCTCAATCTCTTCAAGCGTCAGCGCCTGCCCATCCAATACCAAAGCGTCCATAAGGCCGATGTTAGGCCACTCACTGAACCCGGTACAGACAAATTGACCGGCCAATCTCATCACAAGCCACGTAATCAACTATGCTATTGGTCTATGGCAATGGATTCCACGGCATTACTAGACCAATACGGCCGAAAGCTTCTCGACGAACTGCAAGCCAACGCCCGCCTCTCGCTAGCCGAGCTCGGCCGCCGCATTGGCCTCTCGCCCACAGCTACCGCTGAACGACTCAAGCAGATGGAGGAGGCAGGCATTCTGCGCGGCTTTACTGCCGAAATCGATCGCGAAGCCCTCGGCCTTGAAGTTCTGGCCTTCATCCGCATGAGCTGCCCCGGCCAGCACTATCACCGCTTTGTCGACTATGTGCAAACCCTGGAAGAAGTCCGCGAGTGCCACCACCTCACCGGCGGCGACGATTTCCTGCTCAAGGTCACCACCACCTCCATGGCCGACCTCGAAGCCCTCATCGAAGCCTTGCTTCCCTACGGTAACCCCGTCACCAGCCTCGTCCTGTCCACGCCCGTCGAGCGTCGCCGTTACGCCGTCACCGGCAAACTCACAACCATCACCCGCAAGCCGTCGCCGCGCCGCCGATAGGCACCGATTTTCCAGAATCGCAACCGCCGGTCTATAGTGAGAACGTTTGCAGCCGCAACTATTTCCAATACCCAAGAGGACAACCCCTCATGCCCATCACCCGTAGAGACTTCGCCAAGCTCGGAACGTTGAGCCTCGCCGCACGCTTCGCCCCAGACCTGAAGGCCCAGGCAACGCAGAACCAGCAGGCCCGGAAAAAGACCGGCTACGCCGTCATCGGCCTAGGCCGCATCGCCGGCCACTTCATGCCCGCCGCCGGCGCCACCACCAACTCGAAAATCACCGCCCTGGTCAGCGGACATCGCGACAAGGCCGACCGCATCGCCGCGCAATACGGCGTCCCCGCAAATTCCATTTACAACTACGAAAACTTCGATGAAATCGCCCACAATCCAGACGTCGACGCCGTCTACGTTGCCCTCCCCAACTCCATGCACGCCGAGTACACCCAGCGCGCCGCCAAGGCCGGCAAGCACGTGCTCTGTGAAAAACCCATGGCCACTTCGGTCGCCGACTGCGAAACCATGATCGCCGCCTGCAAGGCCGCCAACGTGAAGCTCATGATCGCTTACCGCTGCCATTACGAGCCCACCAACCTCAAGGCCGTTCGCATGATCCACGACGGCGCTCTCGGCCAGGTCCAATCCATCGTCAGCACGTTTGGTTTCAACATCGCCCCCGGCGAGTGGCGATTGAGCAAGAAGATGGCCGGCGGCGGCCCGCTGTTCGACGTAGGCATTTACTCGCTCAACGCCTGCCGCTATCTCACCGGCGAAGAGCCCCAGCACATCTCCGCCTATGCATCCACCATCGATCACGACGGCCGCTTCAATGAAGTTGAAGAGAACGTCGCCTGGACCATGAAGTTCCCTTCCGGCATTGTCGCCAGTTGCTCCACCACCTACGGCGCTAACATGGAAGGCTACTTCAAGGTGTACGGATCGAAGGGCTGGCTCCAGGTCGATCAGGCCTTTGTCTACGAGGGCCTGCACCTCACCGCCGACATTCAAGGCAAGAAGATCGACGAACTCAACCCCGCCCGCGACCCCTCGCAATTTCAGGCCGAAGCCGAGCATTTCTCGCACTGCGTCCAGAACAACCTGGAGCCGCAATCGCCTGGCGAAGAAGGCCTCCGCGACCTGGGCTACATCACCCAGATCTACCGCTCTGCCGGCGTCTCTATCTAAGTCGAAGTTAGAGCGTGTTTCAAAAATCCGTCTTGTAACAGGGCACGACTTCAGTCGTGCCGAAAATAGCCGGAATGAAAGGGGTTTTAACTCCTGAGGGATCTCAACTCATAGACGGTCGCCATTTTTGAAACACGCTGTAGGCTTTCTTATAACTCTGCCGAAACAGAAATGCGCCGTGCCCCATCCTTGCGACTTATTCCAGTCGCAAGGATGGAAAAATCGCGAACTCCTCGGACCACCCACTAACTCATCTCAGTCCCAGAATCCTCTTGTTCTTCTCCGCGTCCGCACCGCCGCCGGCAAAATCGTCGAACGCCCGATCCGTTACACGAATGATCTTCTCCTGAATGAACTTCGCGCCCTCCGCCGCGCCGGCCTGCGGATGCTTCAGGCAGCATTCCCACTCCAGCACCGCCCATCCCGGATAGTCGTACTGCGCCATCTTTGAAAAGATCGAGTTGAAATCGATCTGCCCATCACTCAGTGACCGGAATCGCCCCGGCCGGTCGATCCAGGCCTGATAGCCGCCATAAACACCGCTCCGCGCGTCGGGTCGATACTCCGCATCCTTCACGTGGAAGGCTCGCACCCGCTCGTGATAGACATCCAGAAACCCCAGATAATCCATCTGCTGCAAGATCATATGGCTCGGATCGTACAAAATATTCGCTCGCTTGTGCCCACCCACCGCATTAATGAACCGCTCGAACGTCACCCCGTCGTGCAGGTCTTCGCCCGGATGCAGTTCATAGCAAACGTCCACGCCCGCCTCATCAAACGCATTGAGAATCGGCGTCCACCGCCGGGCAAGTTCCGCAAACGCCTGGTCAATCAGCCCCGCGGGCCGCTGCGGCCACGGATAAAAAAACGGCCAAGCCAGCGCTCCGGAAAAGGTAGCGTGCGCGCTTAGCCCCATTCTCTGGCTGGCCTTGGCCGCGAATAACAACTGCTCAACGGCCCACGCCTGTCGTCCTTTCGCATCCTGCGCCAGTTCAGCGGGCGCAAAATCGGAAAACGCAACGTCGAAAGCCGGGTGCGTCGCCACAAGCTGCCCTTGCAGGTGCGTCGAAAGCTCCGTCACCGCCAGCCCCGCCTGCCGCACCACGCCCAGCACCTCGTCGCAGTAACCCTGGCTCTCTGCCGCCCGCTTCAAGTCGAACAGCCGCGCGTCCCAACTGGGAATCTGCACGCCCACAAACCCCAGCCCCGCCGCCCACTTCGCCATGCCCGCCAGTGTGTTGAACGGCGCCTCATCAGAAGCAAACTGCGCCAGAAAAATTCCCGGTCCCTTGATCGTCTTCATCGTTGCTCTCCCTCAAAAAACTCGAATTCGCCTAAAACTCCACCCAGCTTTCACGGCGGCTGCTTTCAATTGCGCGCTCAATAAACCTCATGCCGCGCACGCCCGCCGTAATCCCCGGCAGCGTCTCGGGCAGAGCATTCCCTTTGCCGAACTTCCACGCCGTGACCCCTTCGGCAAACTCGCGGTAGAGCACCGCGAACGCCTCAATATAGCCTTCCGGATGCCCACCCGGCAGCCGCGTCACGGCCCGCGCATCGAGGCTCAAATACCCACCCGCCGCATGGCGAATCTCTTCCGGCCCATGCAACCACTTCACGCGCAGCCGGTTCGGATCTTCCTGTTTCCAGTCAATCGAGCCTTTCTCGCCATAGACGCGCAGCCGCAGCCCATTGCCCTCGCCCGCCGCAACCTGCGACGCCATCAGCGTGCCGCTCGCGCCGCCCTCCAGTCGCAGCAGCGCATTGCAGTCATCGTCCAGTTTGCGTCCCGGCACCACCGTGCGCAGCGCCGCGTTCAGACTCGTCACCTTGAGCCCGGTCACATATTCCACCAGATGAAATGCATGGGTCCCAATATCACCAATGCACCCACCCGGCCCATTCAGCGCGGGGTCAGACCGCCACGCCGCCTGCTTCTGCCCCGTCGCCTCCAGCGGCTCACTGAGCCAGCCCTGCAAATACTCCACGGCAACCTTGCGAATCGGCCCCAAAGCCCTCGTTGCGCAGAGCGAACGCGCCTCCCGCACCAACGAATATCCGGCATACGTATGCGTCAACCCGTACGGCAATCCAGCCTTCTCGACAACCGCCTTCAGCTTTAACACTTCGTCGTAAGTCGCCGTCGCCGGCTTGTCGCTCATCACCGCAATTCCCGCGGCCAGCGCAGCTTCCGCCACCGGCAGATGCAGATAATTCGGCGTCGCAATCACCATCAGATCAATTCCATCCTCGCGCCGGCTCTCGGCCTCAATCATCTTTGCATAACTCGCATAGGCCCGCGCCGGATCGATCCCAAAACTTGCACCGGCCGCGCGCGAACGCTCCGCCGACTGCGAAAACGCCCCAGCCACCAGCTCAATCTTTCCATCCAGTTCCGCCGCCATCTTATGCACCGGCCCAATAAATGCACCCGGCCCACCGCCCACCATTCCCATCCGCAACTTCCGGCTCACCGCATCTCCTCCTTAAAAGTCTGCTGCATGAAATGCTCACCAGTCGGTCAATGTCCCGTCTAACTTCCGGTTGATCGGCAGATAAGCCCGCTGATACTCGTACTTGCCTGCTAACTTCTCGTCTAACTCCACACCCAACCCCGGCCCGTCTCCGGCATACATGAATCCATTTTTGAAGAAATACTGATGCGGAAACACGGCGTCTGTTTCTTCCGTATGCGGCATAAGTTCCTGTATTCCGAAGTTATGAATCGCTGTATCGATATGCAGTGCCGCCGCCATTGTCACCGGCGACAGATCCGTTGCACCATGAAAGCCCGTCCGCACATGATAGAGAGCGGCAAAGTCCGTCGCTTTCTTGAGTGCCGTAAATCCGCCGCCATGCACCAGCGTCATGCGCAGATAATCGATCCACTGGTTGCGAATCAGGTCGTGCGCATCCCAGATGGAGTTAAACACCTCGCCTACCGCAATCGGCGTCGTCGTATGCTCGCGGATCACCTTGAATCCCTCCTGCAACTCCGCCGCCGTCGGGTCCTCCATCCAAAAAAGATGAAACGGTTCCAGTTCCTTGCCCAGCCGCCCAGCTTCAATCGGTGTCAGCCGGTGATGGCAGTCGTGCAGCAGGTGCAGTTCCTCGCCAAACGCCTCCCGCACCCGCCTGAACAGCGTGGGAACATGCCGCAAATACAACTCACTCGACCACTCGTACTCCGACGGCAATCCGCGCTCCGCCGGCTCATAGCGCCCCGATTCCTTGGCAATTCCATACGTCGAAGACAGCCCCGGAATGCCGCTCTGCACCCGCACCGCTTTGAAGCCCTGCTCTGTGTGCCGCGCTACATCTTCGAGGGCCTGCTCCGTGTCCTTGCCGTTGGCGTGCCCATACACCAGAACACCCTCGCGGCTTTTGCCGCCCAGCAGATTATAAACAGGCGTGTTGAGCGCCTTGCCCTTGATGTCCCACAGTGCCACATCCACCGCCGCAATGGCCGACATCGTCACCGGCCCGCGCCGCCAGTAAGCCCCGCGATAGAGGTACTGCCATATATCTTCCGTCTGAAACGGATCGCGCCCGATGATACACGGAATCAAATGGTCAGTTAGATAACTCGCCACTGCTAACTCGCGGCCATTCAGAGTCCCATCGCCCAGGCCGTAAATGCCTTGATCCGTCTCCACCTTTAACGTCACAAAATTGCGCCCCGGCGAAGTTATGTTCACGGTTGCATTCGTAATTTTCATCGAATAACTTCTCCAAAACGTTCAGTAAGTCGAGCACCTGGTAAGCTCTTAGTCCCTGTGTCACTGTGTCACTGGTTCACTCCGCTCGCCAGAAATCCCCCGTCGACCGCAATCACCTGCCCGGTTACAAACGAAGCCGCTTCTGAAGCCAGAAACACCGCCGTTCCCGCCACTTCCTCGGCTTTGCCAAACCGGCCCATCGGCGTTCGCATCAGCAGCTCTTCCCCGCGCGGCGTCCCTTCCACGAGCTTCGCGTTCAATGGCGTGGGAAAAATCCCCGGCGCAATGGCGTTCACATTCACGCCCTTCCGCGCCAGTTCTACCGCCAGGCTTCGCGTCAGCGATGCCACCGCCGCCTTGCTCGCCGAGTAAGCCGCCACCTCATGAAAACTCACAAACGTCGACAGCGATGCAATGTTCACAATCCTGCCATAGCCTGCCTTCACCATCGCCGCTCCAAAAACCTGACAGGCTCGCAGCGTCCCCGTCAAATTCGTTTCCATCACGCGCCGCCAGTCGGCCTCGCCCAGTTCCAGCGTCGGCGCCTTGAAGGTGATCCCAGCCGCGTTCACCAGAATATCCACTTTCCCAAAAGCCTTCATCACCGCATCCTTCAGCGCCTGCACCGAGGCCCGCTCCAACACATCGCTGGTCACGCGCAGCGTCCGCCGCCCCAGCGCTTCCACCTCCGCAGCCGCACCTTCCACCTGCTCTGTCCGCCGCGAACTGGCCACAACATCCGCGCCGGCCGTAGCCAGGCCTAGCGCGATCGCTCGCCCCAGGCCGGTAGTCCCGCCAATCACCACGGCAACTCTGCCGCCAAGATCAAAAAGCCCCTTCGTCATCGATTCATGTCTCTCCGCCAACTTGCCTTGCTCCGCTCCGCCTCACGCCAGCAAGGCGAGCGGCCGGTGCAATCCCCAACCCCAAAACACTATCATGTAAGCCGATTTACCCGCGTCCCCCTGCGACCCGCATCCATGCACCCCGCGCCAATACGATAAAGTGTCAATGGAAAGCTGTTCACACACAATGAATCCGCTCGTCATTCCCGATTCCCCCCGCCGCTGGGACTGCCTCTCACTCGGCGAAGTCATGCTGCGCCTCGATCCCGGCGAACACCGCATCCACACCGTGCGCCACTTTCAGGTCTGGGAGGGCGGCGGCGAGTACAACGTCGCCCGCGGCCTGCGCCGCTGTTTCGGCCTGCGTACAGCCATCGCCACCGCGCTCGCCGACAACCAGGTTGGCCGCCTTGTCGAGGACCTCATCCTGCAAGGCGGCGTCGATCCCTCGCTCATCAAGTGGGTTCCATATGATGGCGTGGGCCGCACCGTGCGTAACGGCCTTAACTTCACCGAGCGCGGCTTCGGAGTGCGCGCCGCGGCAGGCTGTTCTGATCGCGGCCTCACCGCCGTCAGCCAACTCAACCCCGGCGATTTCGATTGGTCTAAAATCTTCGGCACCGAGAACGGCACAAAGTGGTTTCATACCGGCGGCATCTTCGCCGCGCTCTCGGCTTCCACGGCACAGGTCGCTGCCGAAGCCATGGACGCCGCCCGCCGCCACCGAACGCCCGTCTCCTACGACCTGAATTACCGCGACAGTCTGTGGAAGTCCATCGGCGGCAAGGCCAAGGCGCAGGAAGTCAACCGCGACCTGGTGAGCAAAGTGGATATGCTTCTCGGCAATGAGGAAGATTTTTCCGCCATGCTCGGCGTGCAATTGAAGGGCGTCAACGACGACTTCGCCGAACTCCCCATCGCTGCCTACGAAGAAATGCTGCGCGAGGTCTCCGCGCGCTACCCGAACCTCAAGCTCATCGCCAGTACCCTGCGCACCGCGTTCACCGCCAGCCGCAACGCGTGGGGTGCCATCGCGCTTTACGAAGACAACATCGTCCACGTCCCGCAACGCGACATCGACATCTATGACCGCGTCGGCGGTGGAGACAGCTTCGCCTCCGGACTCCTCTATGGCCTGCTCGCCGGCAAACCCGTCGACTGGGCACTGCGCTGCGGAGTAGCCCACGGCGCATTAGCCATGACCACCCCCGGCGACACCAGCACCGCAACCCTCGCCGAAGTCGAGCGTCTCATCCAGGGCGGTTCGGCTCGCATCGCCCGATAGCCGCACCGCAACTTAGAGGAAACCATGCAGGAAACCACAGCCCAAACCCTGGAACGCGTCGGCCTCATCCCCGTTCTTCGCGCCCGCAACGCCAGTCAGGCCCACGCCGTTGTGCAAGCCATGCTCGCCGGCGGAGTCACCGTGGTTGAAGTCACCATGACCGTCCCAGGCGCCGTGGATCTGCTGAAAGAACTCCGGCGCGAGTACGGAGCCAAGCTCCTGCTTGGCTCCGGAACCGTCACCACCGCCGAGCAGGCTGAAGCCACCATCGAAGCCGGCGCAGAATTTGTCGTCAGCCCCAGCCTTCACCCCGATGTCATCGCCAAAACTCGCGCTCTCGGTAAAGTCTCCATTCCCGGCGCGCTCACCCCGACTGAGGTCATCACCGCATGGAATGCCGGAGCGGACTACGTAAAAATCTTTCCCTGCTCAGCCATGGGCGGCGCCAGCTATCTCAAATCGCTTCTCGCTCCGTTTCCCCATCTCAAACTCATTCCAACAGGCGGCGTCACGCACCATACAGCTGCCGCATTTCTTGAGGCTGGTGCCCGCGCCCTCGGCGTCGGCAGCGATCTGGTCAACCTCGCCGCCATTGACCAGGGCGCTCCCGAAATCATCACCGCAGCAGCCCACGCTTATCTCAAAGTCATCGCCCAGTTCAGAGAACCCGCACCCGCGGCAGAATAAGCGTTCAAACAAACCGGAAAACACACCGCAGTCAATTTCAACTCCATCGCACGCGCGCTATACTGCCCCTATCCGGCGAATTCGTTCCGGCCTCCTGCCATGAGCCTTCCGCACGCATCCGTTCCTGAGTCCGCCGCAGCCCACTCCCAGCCCTTCCGCCTTGACCATCGTCACGCCCTGGTCACCGGCGGCGCCAGCGGCATCGGCGAAGCCACCGTGAAGGAACTCGCCCGTGCCGGCGCCCATGTCTGGATCGCCGACATCAACCATGCCGCCGCTGAAGCCCTCGCCGCGTCGCTTCCGTCGGCGCAAGCGCTCGCTCTTGACGTCACCAGCCCGGCATCCATCGCAGCCGCCGTTAGCCGGCTCACACGCCTCGACATTCTCGTCAACAACGCCGGCATTGGCCATGTAGGCTCCATTGAAGCCACTGAGCCGGGAGACTTCGACCGCCTCATCAACGTCAATGTCCGCGCCGTCTACCTTGTCACCCGCGCTTTCCTGCCTTTGCTTCTTGCCAGCCAACAGAACCCGGACAACAACGGCCACACGGGCTCCATCATCAACATCGCCTCGGTCGCCGGCCTGGTCGGCATCAAGCAGCGCTTCGCTTACTGCACCAGCAAAGGCGCCATCGTCTCTATGACCCGCCAGCTCGCGGTCGATTACCCCAAGACCCTGCGCGTCAATGCCATCTGTCCCGGCACCGTTGAAACCCCATTCGTCGAGGGCTATCTGGATAAATTCCACGCCCACAACAAGGAAGAAACCCGCGCCGAACTCCGCGCCCGCCAACCCATCGGCCGTCTTGGCCAGCCGCACGAGATCGCGTCGATGGTGCGTTATTTGGCCTCCGCCGAAGCGGCCTTCATCTCCGGCTCCCTGTTCACCATCGACGGCGGCTGGACAGCAGCCTGAATCCGCGCGCATCTCTTCCTGCATCTATCCATAAAACGGAGCCCTGATGAAACTCGTATCCTTTTCTCTCGCCGATGGGAAAATCCGCCCCGGTTCGCTTCTTGAAGACACCAACCTCGTCGTCGATCTTGGCGCCGCCGGGTATGGCGACACTCTCGCTGTCATTGCCGCCGGCATCACCGAGCCCGAAGGCGGCAACACGTATCCCTCTTATCCCTTAAGCGAAGTTCGTCTCCACGCCCCGCTGCTCAACCCGCCCCGCGTCTTTGCCATCGGGCTCAACTACCGCGACCACGCCATCGAGTCCGGAATGGAGATTCCCACCACCCCCGTCGTCTTCTTCAAGCTGCCCACCGCCATCGTCGGACCCGGCGACCCCATCGTTCTTCCCGTCAACTCCACAGAGCCCGACTACGAGGCCGAGTTCGCCTTCGTCATCGGCCGCGGCGGTTTTCGCATCGCCGCCGGCGAGTGGCGCGACCACGTCTACGGCTACACCATCGTCAACGACGTCAGCGCCCGCGATGTGCAGTTCGCGACTTCGCAGTGGTCCATGTCGAAGAGTTTTCCGAGCTTCTGCCCGCTCGGGCCGGCCATCGTCACCGCCGATGAAATCTCCGACCCGCATGCCCTGAAAATTGGCCTCTCCATCGACGGCGAACAGCTCCAGAATTCCAACACAAACGAACTCGTCTTCAAAATTCCCGAACTCATCGAATATCTTTCCTCGATCACGCCCTTGCTCCCCGGCGACATCGTCTCCACCGGCACACCTCCAGGCGTAGGTCTCGGCCGCAAGCCCAAGCGCTGGCTCCGCCCCGGCGAAACCGTCACCGTCACCGTGGAAGGTCTGGGCTCACTCACCAACCCCGTAGTCGCCGAATAAGCAGCAGCAACAGCCCAAGCCGCGACTCTAACCAAACCACAACTTAGCTAACCTGCCAACTCGCCAACAAAAAAGGCCCCGTTCGGGGCCTTTTTGCTAACTTGCTGCCTCTGTCTCACTCACTCCACATACTCCGCGGCAGGCGCCTCTCCGCCAAACCACGCGTAGAGCGCGACAGCCGCAAAGCACGTCACCGGCACCAGGTAAGCGGCCTGCATTCCGCTCGCATCTCTCAGCACGCCCATGATCTTGGTCAGCGCCGCACCGCCCAGAATCGCCATCACCAGCAGCGATCCGGCTGTCTTTGTCTTGTCGCCCATGCCCTTGAGTCCGAGCGCAAAGATGGTCGGAAACATGATGGACATGAAGAAACTTGTCGCCAGAATGCAGCACACCCCAAGCCAGTTCGGCTGTGTCACTCCCACCAGTCCCAGTACCACGTTCACCACTGCATAGAACCCAAGCATCTTCCGTGCATGGAAATGCCGCATCAGCCACGCTGAGCTGAACCGCCCTATCGCAAACGCAGCCAGCGTCCCGGTCAGCATATATCCGGCTGCCTTGTCGCCCAACCCCATCGACGACCGCACATACAGAATGAAGTAGCTCCATGTACCCACCTGCGCGCCTACGTAAAGAAATTGTGCCAGCACAGCCAACACAAAGTGCCGCTGCATCAGGCTCACATGGCGCGCCGGCCCCGCATCCGCGCGAGAAACGTCTTCCTCTGCCAGGTCAGGAAACTTCGTCATCAGTACCATCAGCGCCCACAAGAAGGCCACCGACCCAAGCACCAGGTACGTCGGAACCACGCGCAGCGTCTCGCTGTGCAGATACGCCTGATACGTCCCCGCGACTTTTCTTGCCGCCGTCTGCGCCCCGCTCATCTCCACACCGGAAAAGATGAACAGCGTTCCCGCCAAGCCCGCTGTAATGGACCCCAGCGGATTGAAAGCCTGGGAAAAGTTTAGCCGCCGTTCACTCGATGCCGTCGGCCCCAGTTGCGCAATGAAGGAGTTGGCGCCCGTCTCCAGAAACGACAGCCCGCAGCCGATCACGAACTGCGCCACCACAAAGAACGAGTAGAGTTCCAGATGAGCCGCGGGCCAGAACATCCAGCATCCACTCCCCATCAGCAGCAACCCCGTCAGCAACCCCACCTTGTAGCCCATGTACCGCATGATCTGCCCGGCCGGAATCGCCATCAGGAAATAGCCTACGAAGATCCCGATTTGCAGTTCGGCCGCGCCCGAGCCGTTAACCTCAAATGACTTCATGAACTGCCGAATCAAAAAGTCAGTCAAATTATTCGGAATTGCCCACAAGAAAAACAACGGCGTCACGACAATGAATGGAATCATCCGCCCATGTGGAATCAGCGGAGCTTCCAAATCGTCTTGCTTTGCCGTCCCGCGCCCTGACCCAATCGATCCCATAGAAATGCTCAAAGTTTCCCAACCTCCGCGGAATAGTCCCATTGCGTCTCTTGAGACGCATTTCAACGCAGACCTGATCGCCTGTGGACCGCTCAACCAGTTGTACTCAATGACCAGCATCGCTGGCAAATTAAACGGATTTATATACTTAACTTCCCCGTTATTTTGGACCTTCGCTGTAAAAAATACACTCTTGATTTTAGGGTCCGCACCGGCATAATGTTTTGAGCGGTCCAAATGTGCCGCCGCATAAATGGGCCTATGCGATGTACTGCTTGTGACGGCGCGCAAGTACATCTCCTCGATGCAGTTTGCCGATCTTTCCCTCATTGACTATCCAAACTTCATCGGCGTTAAAATGCAATAACTCAAAAACCGGAGGCGATCATGCAGACCAGCGCGGCGGGTTTGGCATTCATCGAGGTCAATGAGGGCTTCGAGCAGCACATCTACAACGATAACGGCCATCAGGCCATCGGCATCGGCCACGACCTGCTCCCAGGCGAGTCCTTCCCCAACGGCATCAGCTATGCGGACGCAATCGCTCTGGAGAAAGAGGACGCCGCCAGGATTGAGGCGGTCCTGAATCCGCTGGTGCCCCCTGCCTGCACGCAGAATCAGTACGACTCCTTGATAGACTTCGGCTTCAATCTGGGCGGCGGCGCCCTCCGAGAAATGCTGGGCCACGGTTGGGTGGAAGTCCCGACGCAGATGCTGCGCTGGGTCTACGAGCGCAATGCGCAGGGCGTGGAGGTCGTCAGTCCGCCATTGCAGGCGCGGCGTCAGAAGGAAGTGGCGCTGTTTAATAGTTAGCCGGCATCTTGCTCACAGGAGTCAAGCATGTAGTTCCCAGATCAAAGTCCCGGGCTTATCAAAGCACCCTTCCCAGCCATTTTCCCGTATGCGACATCAGATTCCCCGCCACCTGCTCTGGCGTCCCTTCCGCCACAATCCGTCCGCCGCCTTCGCCGCCTTCGGGGCCCAGGTCGATCACCCAGTCCGCGCACTTGATCACATCCAGATTGTGCTCGATCACGATCAGCGACCCGCCGCCATCAATCAGCTTGCGGAACGCCGTCAGCAGCTTCGATACATCGTCGAAATGCAAGCCCGTCGTCGGCTCGTCCAGAATGTAGAGCACGCGGCTGGCCTGCGACGGCTTGGCATTCGCATTGGCTGCCCGCACTTGCGCCAGGTGCGCGGCCAGCTTGACCCTTTGCGCCTCGCCGCCTGAAAGCGTCGTCGCAGACTGCCCCAGGCGCAGGTAGCCCAGGCCAATTTCATCCAGCACCGCCAGCTTTTCCAGCAGCTTGGTCTGCCCGGCAAAAAAGCGCAGCGCCTCTTTCACCGTCAACTGCAGCAGGTCGTGGATGTTCTTGCCTTTCAACTCCACCTGCAGCACCTTCGCCTGGTAGCGCGTACCGTTGCAGTCTTCGCAGGGCAACTCCACGTCGGCCAGGAACTGCATCTCCACCGTCACCGTGCCGTCGCCCTCGCACGTGTTGCACCGCCCGCCCGGCACGTTGAAGGAGAAATGCCCCGGCGTGAGCGAAAGCCGCTTGGCCTCCGGTTGCGACGCAAACAATTCCCGCACGAGGTCGAAGCCCTTGATGTATGTAATCGGATTCGAGCGCGGTGTGCGCCCAATCGGCGTCTGGTCCACCAGCACCACATCGTTCAGCCGCTCCACGCCCGTCAGGCTCTTGAACAACCCCGACGGGTCTGACCCATCGCTCTGCCCCAGCGCCCGCGCCACGGCGCGATACAGCACCTGATGCACCAGCGTCGATTTACCCGACCCCGAAACGCCCGTAATCGCCACCAGCAGCCCCAGCGGAATTTCCACATTCAGCCCGTGCAGATTATTCGCCTCGGCCCCGCGCAGCACCAGCTTTTCGCGGCCCGGAGCGCGCCGCCGCGTCGGCACGGGAATTGAAACCTGACCGGACAGATACCGCCCGGTGAGCGAATTGGGATTGGCCTCAATCTCCGCCAGCACTCCCTCGGCCAGCAGCTTGCCGCCAAACTCCCCCGCGCCTGGGCCCAGATCCAGCAAGTGGTCCGCCGCGCGCAGCACATCCGCGTCGTGCTCTACCACCAAAATCGTGTTGCCCAAATCTCTAAGTTCTTCGAGAATATGAATCAGCCGCGCCGTGTCCCGCGTGTGCAACCCGATCGAAGGCTCATCGAGCACATACAGCGCGCCCACCAGCCGCGAACCCAGCGACGTGGCCAGTTGAATGCGCTGCGCCTCACCACCTGAGAGCGTCGAAGCCAGCCGGTCCAGCGTCAGATATTCAAGGCCGACCGCATCCAGAAAACTCAGCCGCGCCCGCACCTCTTCCAGAATCGGCCCGGCAATCTCCTCCTGCATCGCGGTCAACTCAAGCGCCCCAAAAAACTCTTTCGCATCGGCAATCGTCAGCGCCGTTGCCTGGCAGATATTTTTGCCGCCGTATTTCTGAGTCCCGTTTTTCTGCGTACTGATGCGCACAGACCGCGCCTCAGCGCGCAGCCTTTGTCCACGG
The DNA here is from genome assembly GCA_036489415.1 of Occallatibacter sp. GTDB lineage: Bacteria > Acidobacteriota > Terriglobia > Terriglobales > Acidobacteriaceae > Telmatobacter. The sequence goes on from DASXFS010000035.1 coordinate 106,360, forward strand.
CAATCCGGACACTCCGCATAGCCGCGATATTTGCTCAGCATCACACGCACATGCAGCTTGTACTTCTTGCGCTCCATCTGCGCAAAGAATCCAAACACGCCCTCGAAACTTCCCTTGCCGCGCAAGACAATTTCGCGTGCTTCTTCAGGCAACTCGCGCCAAGGCACATCGAGTGCCACGCCCAGCGCCGGCGCCTGTTTCCGCAGTTCGCTATACCACGGCCGGTACTTCGGCCGGTTCCACGGGTCGATTGCCCCATCCGCCAGCGTTAGGCCTTTGTCCGGAATCACCAGGTTCAAATCGAAGTCCACTGTATTGCCGAAGCCCTGGCACCTGGGACACGCTCCAAAGGGATTGTTGAAGCTGAACAGACGCGGCTCCGGCTCTTTGCCTGGCCGATGGCAGCTCTTGCACTCAAATGCGCCGGAGAACCGATGCCTGTTTCGTTCCGCACCCTCATCGCGCGGGACTTCCTCAAAGATCACCTCGCCGCCCTCGCGATAAGCAATCTCCGCCGCATCCACAATCCGCGCACGATTTTCGTTGCTCACCACAATTCGATCCAGAAGCACAAATACCGGCAGCGTAAAGTCCAGTTCCAGCAGCGACTCGGGCGTAGAAAACTCCACAATCTTTCCCTGCTGATACAGGCGATTGAATCCGCCCGCGCGCAGTTCCGCCAGCCGCGCCTTCAGCGTCTCGGTATGCGGCGAATCCCCACCGCTCACCACCTGCTTGCCCTTGGCCGCGGCCTTCGCTGCTCGGCTCGCTGCTTTCACCGCCGGCTTCGCGCCAGCTTCCGTTCCAGTCGCAACCGTTCCCACCGGAAACAACGCCAGCAGCCGCGTGCCCTCGCCCAGCTTGTGTACCGCTTCGGCAATCTCATCCATCGAGTCGCGCTTCACCAGGCCGTCGCAGTAAATGCAATGCACCGTGCCGCACCGCGCGTACAGCAGGCGCAAATAGTCGTAGATTTCCGTTGCCGTCGCAACTGTTGACCTTGGGTTCCGCGTTGAGTTTTTCTGCTTGATGGCAATCGCCGGAGCCAATCCGTCAATGAAATCAACATCCGGCTTTTCGATCCGCTCCAGAAACTGCCGCGCATACGACGACAGCGATTCCACATACCGCCGCTGCCCCTCCGCATAGATCGTGTCGAAGGCCAGCGACGACTTGCCCGACCCAGAAACACCGCTGACCACCGTCAGCTTCCCATGGGGAATGTCACAGGAGATGTTTTTCAGATTATGCGTCCGCGCCCCGCGGATCACGATCGCGTCGTTAGCGGAAGTCAAGTCAGGCGAGGGCGAATTGGATAAGGTCAAAGTGGATGAGGTCAAGGGGAAGGCACCAGAAAGAATTCGTCCAACCGCATCCCTGTCCCCTCAGCAGGGCTCAGAGCACAATCGGCCATTCTTTATTATAGGCCGGTTGACTAGGCGAGACGAAATCCCCCCGACGCGAACCCGACGCGAACCCGATGCGAAATCGCTAGGCCGCCATCCCTACGCCGCCATGGCGGTAGCCCTCAGCCTCGGACAGGCAGACAGCAAGGCCTGCGCGTGGTTGCGTCGCCATGTCTTCCACATCGCGGTCCAGTATGCCCGACAAATTCAGCAGCACCGCCGAGGCGCACGCCGGACATTGCTCCGCGCAGTTTCCAATGCAATTGCAGTCTTGACAAAGATAGGCAGATTTCAGAGGAATATGTTGCATCATCGGGTAAGTCATCGCTGAACCTCTCCCGTTTCCGTTAGATTGTGTTCGGCTGCCTTGTGTCCCACGGACATGCACCTAAACAACCTTCGTATGAGATGCATCCGCTATATGATGAGTTGTTTTTTGTCGGCCGTGTCTAATATTCGATGAAAATCCGATAACCGGCTCTAATAACTAACGGCATTCCAGCGCCCTGAATCTGAAGTTCTTATCACAAAACGATCTGTCATAGTTCCTACCACAAAATGATTTGTCATCCTGAGCGAAGTGTTCTTAAACGGAGTCGAAGGATCTGCTTCCGGCCATGTTGGCCCGAAGCATAATACTCGTCTATTACGAAGCGAATTGAAGATTCAGGACCCTAGATGAAAGATGATTCCACCGAAGCAAAGATCACCGGAGACCAGCCCTGCACCGGCCTCCGGAGTATGGCGTTCATTACTTTGAAAACGGCTTGCTGTTTTCTTTATCGAAGTCCTGCTCCACTTTCACGCCCTTGTGCGCCAAATGGTCGGCAATCTGGTCGGCCTTGTCCACTTCTTCCTTCGCCCGCAAGCCGGGCTTGGCGGGCGCTTGCGTGGGTTTGGGAGGAAACGTGGTTGGCTCGTTGGCGGGATTCGGGTTGAGGTCTGTCGTCATTGGTTTACGCTCCTTCCTCTTCGATGCCCGGTGCGCCTTGCGAAGATGCCTCCAGCTCCAGCCGCATTCTCACGCCCCCAGCCGATTGCTCCCCGCAACCCGTCCATACCAGAGCCCCGAATCCTTCACCGTCCGCTTCTCATCCCTGAAGTCCACATAAGTCAGCCCATATCTCTGGCTATACCCATCTGCCCACTCGAAGTTATCCATCAAGCTCCACGCATGAAACGCTCTCACGCGCGCTCCGTCCGCAATGGCGCGCGCCAGCTCCGCCAATATCCTTTTGAAGAACGCCGTGCGCCGCTCATCTGGAACCCTCCCGCCCTCCTTGTCATAAGGCGTGTCCATATAGCAGCATCCGCACTCTGAAATCTCAATGATCGGCCGATCGTATTCTTTCGATATCTGCGTTACTAAGTCGTAGATCCCTCGCGGCCACACTTCCAAACCCGCATGAGTCAGCGGTCCCTCCGTCGGCATCACCGCATGATATTGCGTATACCGGTCGCTGCCGTTCGTATCTCCGCTGTCCACTTCGATCTCTGTACCAAAGTGCTGCTGAGCGCCGCCCTGCGCCCGGCCGGCGTCAGAGACAATGCGCCTTGTGTAATAGTGAAAGCCCACCCAATCGAGCGGCGCTTTCATGATCTTCTCGTCGCCCGCCCGGAATCCCATCTGCTCCAACGGCGGCTCGCCCACAAACGCCTTGGGATACTCACCCTTGAGCGCCGCATTCAGAAAGAACACGTTCTTCATCGCGTGGAAGCGTGCCGTGGCGGCGCGGTCGGCCTCGCTGTCGGTCTTTGGATACCCCGGAGCCATGCCGTAAGCACTGCCCACCGTGGCCTTCGACGAAGCCGCCTTGATGGCCCTGAAACATTCGCCCTGCGCCAGGCTCACCGTATGCGCGGCCTTGAGAAAGTCGCTAAAATTTGTCCTGCTCGGCGGGAAAATTCCGATCCCGTATCCGTAGTAGGTAAACGCCCACGGCATGTTGAACGGGGCCCACACCGTAATCCGGTCGCCCAGTTCCCTGGCCAGAATCCCCGCATAGTCCGCGAAATATCCGGCAAGATCGCGATTCGGCCAGCCGCCCTTGTCTTCGAGAGCCTGCGGCAAATCCCAGTGGTAGAGCGTGCAAAATGGCCGTATGCCCGCCTCCAGCACCGCATCCATCACTTTCTTGTAGTGGTCCAGCCCCTTCTGATTCGGCGCGCCCATCCCCGTTGGCTGAATCCGCGCCCACGAGATCGAAAACCGGTAGCTCTTCTGGTTCAGCTTTTTCAGCGTCGCTATGTCCTGCTTGTAGAGGTGGTAGTGGTCGCAGGCCACATCCCCCGTGTCACCGCCCTTGATGTGTCCCACCCCATGCGCAAACCGGTCCCAGATCGACTCGCCCTTACCGTCCTCGTTCCACGCGCCTTCCACCTGGTAGCTAGCCGTCGCCATTCCCCACAAAAATCCCTCCGGAAACCGCGCTCCCTCAATCTCCGCCGCAACCGCACCAGGAACAGGTTCCTGAGTCCCGCTTCCCTGAGCCCCAATTCCCTGAGTCTCAATCGCCCCACCCGCCGCCAAAGCCCCGCGCCCCAGCACCGCGCCACTCGCCGCCGCAATCGAATTCCCAAGAAACTTCCGTCTGTCCATGGCCCATTCCCTCCAAAAACGTGAGCTTACTACACGGATATTTCGTGAAGCTATCAGCCAAGATCAAGCCTAACCTCCCTTTATCGCCCGTACAGCAGTCCAACCTCTAACGCCCAGACACCGCTCGGGTCGCAGCGCCGCCCATTACACTGTCTCTTGAGGTATTTCGTGTTTCGTTTTGCCCTTTTCGTCCTCCTCTTCACCTCCATTGCCGCAGCGCAGGACGCCGCCCCAAAACCCGCGCAAAATCCGCCCAGTCCGGCCGCGCCCGCATTGGCGTCGCCGCAGCCCGTCTCCCAGCAAGTCGCCGATGCAGAATCCGCCATTGGCAAATCTGACTGGAAAACCGCTGAAGCCAAGCTTGACCTCTGGCTCCCCGGCCACTCCACCGATTCCCGCGCCCTGTTCGACGCCGCCTACGTCGCCGACGCCCAGAATCGCCTCGCCGATGCGGAGAGCCTGTATCGCCGCGCCATTAAGGCCGACCCGAAATCCTTTGAAGCTCATCTCTCGCTCGGGTTGCTGCTGGCGCGCCAGGGCAAGGCGGAAGACGCCCGCCCCGAGCTAGCCACGGCCACCAATCTCGATCCGGGGGACACCGGTCCTGCCATGAAGGCCCGCGCCTGGCGCGCCCTGGCCCAGATCGACCGCGCTGGAACCGATGGCTCCGGCGACCCAACCGAAGCCTCCAACGATTTGCTTGAGGCCCTCAAGCTTTCACCCGAAACCACCGCCGACACCCTACTCGCCGCCAGCCTGGCCGATCAGGCCGGCGAGTACGACGCCGCTGAAACCGCCTACCGCCGCGTCCTGGCCAAGGAACCCAAGTCCGCCGACGCCAACCGAGGTCTGGCTCATGTTTTGATCGAACGCAAGCGCTATGCCGATGCCGAACCGCTCCTCCGCGCCGCGCTCGCGCAATCGCCGGACGATCCAGCCCTCACCGCTCAGTTGGCCACCGTCCTCGCCGCGCAGGACAAAGCCGAAGCGCTTCCACTCATCCAGAAGCTTCATGACGCCCACCCCAACGACCCTGCCATTACCTCCATGCTGGCCTCAGTGCTGGCCGATGCCGGAGACTACGTTGGCTCCGACCATCTCTACGTCGCACTGCTCGCCGCCACTCCCAACGATGCTTCCCTCCTGATCGCTCACGGCCAGAACCTCATCCGCCAGCTTCGCTACGCCGAGGCCTTCACCGCCTTTAGCAAAGCCACGCAACTGGATCCTGCCGACGCCGATGGATGGAGCGGCCTGGCCTTCGCCGCATCCCGGACTGGCCAACCCTCCGTCACGCTCCACGCGCTTACCATGCGGTCAAAATATCTTCCTGAAGTACCTTCCACTTTTTTCCTCTGGGCAACCGCCTACGACAGCCTTCATCAAAAGGGGCAGGCGGCATCGTACTACAAGCAGTTTTTGGAGTCCTCCGCCGGTAAGTTTCCCAATCAGGAATGGCAGGCTCGCCAGCGGCTCAAGCTGCTCAGCAAATAGCCGCGAAACGGGCGATTATGCAAGGGAATGCGGTTGACTCTCCTCGCCGCCGTCACAATTCGAGCTCGTGAAAGCGCGCAATTTTCTCCTTGCACATTCTCACAAATGCTCCTATAGTCGCGGCTTAGGGGTTAACCGCAACTGCGGAGGTCTCTCATGCAGTCCAAGGTTACGTTGGCCGCGCTCGTGATTCTCACCGTCAGCGTGCTCCCCGCCCGCGCCTCAGGTTTCGACGATAAACCCATCGATCAGCAGAGCATCAACGCTCTTCAAGCCAAAATCCTCCAGGCCCAGCCCCGCGAGCAATGTTTTCTCTACGCGGAACTGCTCCACCAGGTAACCGAGTTCAGCGTGCGTCAGTATGCTTCCGGCGATGAAGAGAAGGCTGATATCCTGCTCAGGCAGGTGCAGGATCTGGCCCACAAAGTCCACCTCTCCATGTCCGATGACAACAAGCGCCTCAAGACCACGCAGATTCTGCTCCGCCACACCGCCTTCCGCCTCACCGAGATGCTGCATAGCAGCAACATTGAAGACCGTCCCCTGGTGGCCGCGACCCTGGCTCAGGTCAATCGGGCCCAGGATGAAGCCATGATGCAGGTCTTCCGTAAGTAATCAGTTCCTCTCAGCCGATTGCGGCTATCCATTCAAACTCCAGCCACCAGCAGCCCCTTCTCTGTGTATCCATCTCTGTGCTTCAATAGGAGCGCCGAGGTTCACAATGCGTCTCCGGTTTTCAATCGCCATCCTTTTCTTCTGCACGTTCCTCGCACACTCGCTCCACGCTCAGAAAGACAAGCCCGAACCCCTCACCGAAGCCCAGATCGAGCAGATCCGCGAAGCCGGCATCGACCCCAACGGCCGCGTCGATCTCTACACCAAGTTCCTCAACGAGCACGCCGACACCATCAAGAGCCTCACCAACCGTTCCAAATCCCTGACCCGCGGAAAGCGCCTGGATGAGGAACTCCAGAACCTGACCGCCCTCATGGACGAGTGCGGCTCAAATCTCGATGTCTACTCCGACCGCCACGCTGACATCCGCAAAGCCCTCAAACCCCTCAATGAAGCCACCGGACGCTGGCTCGGCATTCTGCGCGCACTCGCGGGCGAGCCCAGCTTCGATCTCGCCCGCAAAGAAGCCATCGAGAGCGGAGAAGATCTGGCCGACCAAGCCAAGCGCCTGCTGACCGAGCAGACCGAATACTTCGAGTTGCACAAAGACCAGAGAGGTCAGGACCGCGCAGAACCCAATTGAGAAGCGCGAGTCTTCAATTGCCAGTCGCCAGCAGAGCCGGCGACTGAGATCCACCAACCCTCCTGCTGTACTCTGTAACCAGCCGTGCCCCCCGATTTCGTGCCCATCTTTCAGCAGGAATACCGCGCCCTGCGCCCACGCGCGCCCATGCCGCCCATCTCGGTGCGTTTCCGCCGTTTCACCTCGCTCAACACCACCATCCGCCTGCGCGAGGGCCAAATCTTCGTCAGCCTGTCCGATCTGCTTGAGGGCGCGCCCGAACCGGTGGTCCACGCCATCGCCCACATCCTGCTCGCCAAGCTCTACAAAAAGCCCATCGAGGCCGCCCAGAATCTCCGTTACAAACGTTTCGCTTCCTCTGCCGCCGTCACGCGCCAGACCGAGCTCATCCGCTACGCCCGCGGCTCCAAGCGCTACTTTGGGCCCGAAGGCCGCTACTACCACCTCGATGAAGTCTTTGACTCGCTCAACGTCCGCTTCTTCGGCGGCTTGCTCGGCCGTCCCCAGCTCACCTGGAGCGAGCACCACGCCAAGCGATCTTTAGGCCATTACGACGCCGCCCACAACACCATCGTGGTCAGCCGCGTCTTCGACCGCCCATCCAGTCCCCGCTACGCCATCGAATACCTGCTCTACCACGAGATGCTTCACCTCAAGCACCCCGTCAAAATGCGCGGACTGCGCCGCTGCGTCCACTCCGCCGCATTCAAAGCCGAAGAATCCTTGTTCCCGCAGCTAGCCGAAGCCCTGGCCTTCATCAAGCGCCTGTAGAAGCAAGTATATCGGCCTGCTAGCAATGACAGCATTGCTGTCATTGCTAGCATATTCGTGGTACACTCATCACATGGCGACCCTTACCATCCGCAATCTCGACGACAAGATCAAGCGCAAGCTGCAACTGCGCGCCGCGCTCAATGGCCGTTCCATGGAAGCCGAAGCGCGCGAAATGATCTCGGGAGTCCTGCAGAAACCTTCTGAAGCGGTGGGAGTTGAACCTGAGGAAGATCTGGGCACGGCAATCCGCAACTTATTTGCTCCACTGGGTGGAGTCGAATTGCAAATTCCTCCCCACGTGCTTTCCAGCCGTCCAAGCAATAGCCGAACAGGAGCCTCTTTAAAAAAGAATGCAGCACCACGGGAAGGCTTGGGAACAGCGATTCATAAGCTATTTGCTCCTTTAGGCGGCGTCGAACTTGAGATTCCAACACGCCGTAAATCGCATCGGCCGATTCCGACCTTTGAATAATGATTCTCCTCGACACGAACGTCCTATCCGAAGCCATGAACCCCAGGCCTGATCCCGGCGTCATGGCCTGGATTGATTCACAGGACCCGGACGAGCTTTGGACTTGCACGATTGTCATCGCGGAGGTGCTGTCCGGCCTGGACCTGATGCCGGACGGATACCGTCAAAGACAGCTCCGTGAACAGGCAGAACTTATGTTCTTTTCACTCTTTGCCGATCGGATTTTGGATCTCGACCAAGCCGCCGCAAGGGTCTATGGAGCAGTTCTAAAGATAAGAAAATCAATGGGACGCCCAATCGACGAAATGGACGCACTGATCGCCGCCACTGCGCTTGCAAACGGCGCCACGCTAGCCACGCGCAACATCCCAGACTTTGAGCATTGCGGCATTCCACTCGTGAACCCATGGCAAGCCGTCTGAGCCCAGCCGCTAAGCCGCTTTCTCAACCGTCATGGCCGCTTCATCCGGGTCTGTAGCTGGCCGCCTGGCCACCCACCACACCAGTGTCACTCCAGCCAGCACCGACCCCGCGCTTGCCAGTTGCGCATTCGACAACCCCCAAAGAACCTTGGGGTTACGCCGGATAAACTCAACCAGAAAGCGAGCTGTCCCGGTCAGCATCAGGTATTGGCCCACAATTGTGCCTGTTGCGTGCGGCTTGCCGCCCCGCCGCCACAACCACAAGCCGATCAGCAGCCCCGCCGCCAGTTCATACAGCGGCGTCGGATGCACCCGCTGCAGCGTCGGCTCGATCCCGTTGGGAAAGCTCATTCCCCAAGGCAGGGTCGTTGGAATCCCGTAGCAGCCGTCGCCGGAGAGAAAGCATCCGATCCGCCCGATCCCGTATCCGATGGCCGCTGCCGGAGCCGCCAAATCCAGCATCCGCAGCATCCCAATCTTTGCCCACCACCCCTGGAACATCAGCGCCGAGATTCCGAAGAGCAGGCCGCCGTACCAGGCAAACCCCGCCGAATCCCACAACACCCGCCATCCATACGCGCGAAACTCCGCCGGCGTATCGATCACGTGCCACAGCTTCGCACCCACAATGCCCAACAGCGCCGCAATCGCGACCATGCCCACCGCATCGGCATCGATTCCGCCCCGCTTGAAGTTCCTGTCCATGACAAAAGCCGCCGTCACGGCAGCCAGCCAAAGCATGAGCCCGAAGGTGGGCAGGTGGAATCCGAAAATGTGTAGATAAGGCAGCATAATGTCCCTGAATCCCGTCCCGTGCGTCCGCTCTTTAAGTATAGACGCGTTCCAACCTCAACTGTTGCGCGCCATTGCGCCAACCGGGACTTCAACCGGCGGGCCAAAGCGCCGCGCACCCCATTTCCTCCTCGATTTGCACAGCCGCCCCATCTCGCGCGCCCCGCGGTCGAGCGATACTGTCTGCATGTCCACGCTCAACTATCAAGGCCACGAGGTTCTTTATACGCGCCAACAGATCGCCGATCGCGTCGCCGAAATGGGTGCGCAGATCACCGGCGACCTCAACGGCGAAAAGCTGGTGATGGTTGGCGTGCTCAAAGGCGCGGCGCCGTTTCTGTCTGACCTGGCCCGCTCCATCCAGGCCGACGCCACCTTTGATTTTGTGGCCGTCTCCAGCTACGGCAAGGGTCAGCGCTCTTCCGGCGCCGTCAAACTCATCAAAGACCTCGACGAGCCCATCGAAGGCAAAAACGTCCTCATCGTCGAAGACATTCTCGACACCGGACTCACTCTCGCCTATCTGCGCAAGCTCTTTCTGCAGCAGCATCCCAAATCGCTGCGCATCGCCACCCTGCTCGACAAGCCATCCCGCCGCGTCGAAAAAATTGAAGCCGACTACGTGGGCTTCTCCATCCCCAACCTGTTCGTCATCGGCTACGGCATGGACTACGCCGAGCGCTACCGCAATCTTCCCGACATCTGCCTCATGGCGTCTGACCACCCCGCATAGTCACCACCACCCTCAGTAGCGCCAGGACTTCGTGTCCACCCCAGTCGGAGCCGTCGCCAGCATGTGTTCCACCATCTGCGGCAGCACGCGCTGCGCCCAGTCGGCGTTGTTCTGCTGCATCGTATACTCCGCTGGCCCGCCCGTGTAGCAGTGCGGCATGCCCGGTCCGTATTGAAACGTCGCATCGGAGTGTGGATTGCGCGTTGCGTCCAGTTCCTTCTGCAAAAGGTGGACGGCATTGTTCAAAAAGTATGTGTCGCCGTCGCCCACCGCCAGGTGCAGCTTGCCTTCCAGCTTCGGTCCCAGCGTAGGCCAGTCGCGCTTCATAATCGCCGTCAGATCGTAGTGCTCGTGCCAGTACTCCAGCACCTTCTTGTCGATGTCCCCCGTCACAGGGTCGATAATCTGCGCCGGGTACCCATCCTCGGCCGCCGGTGAAAAAACCGCCTGCCAGATATTCCACTGTTCCGTCGAGCGCCCATGCGTTCCCAGCACATACTCAAAGCCAAACTCGCCGCCCGCCGTGGCAATAATCGTTCCATCCGGCTTGCGGTCTCCGGCAATCGGAATCTCTCCAAAATCTCCCTTGCGCATAAAAGCGTTCGTGTCGTTGTATAAATCGATGTTCTGGTAGGCGTGAAAATCCACTGGGTCAGGGCAAGCCGCCCACGTGCCGTTGTACATGTCCGGATAAAACACCTGCGTCGCCAGGGCCTCCCATCCGCCCGTCGATCCGCCAAACGTGGCCCGCGCCCATCCCTGCCCAATGCCCCGATACTTCTTCTCGATAGCCGGAATCAGCTCCTCGTTGATCGCCGCGCCATACGGCCCCACGTTCGCCGAGTCCACATCGTAGGAGTCGTCATAGTAAGGATTGGCGTTCTGCACATAGATCAGAATCACGCGCGGCAACCGTCCCGCCGTCCAGTCCTGAAAGAACCTGTAGCCGTTCGCGAGCCTGCTCGCCCCAGGCGACTTTGGATCCGGCATCGTAGTCACAAACGGCACGGGCCGAAACCCTGCATAATAGTGATCCTGATACACCACCAGCGGAAATCGTGCGTCCGGATGTTCATCAAACCCGTCCGGCAACAGAATCCATGCGCCCAGCCATACATCCCGGCCCCAGAATTTGCTCAGCTTCTCGCTCCTGAAGCGCATGTACTTCAGCCATTTTGCTCCAGGGTCTTTGGCCGCCATCACCACCGGGTCCTTGTCCGAGCCTTCAATCGGCGGAATCACCTGGTCGAGCGTCAGTTTGATCGTCCCCTGCGCCTTGGGGTCGAAATGGATCTTCACCGGCATGTTGTATGGGTTGCCCGGCTTCAGATTCCAATGCTGTCCTTCACCCTTATCCGGCGGCAGCCACACGGTCTTGCCTGAGGCCAGGTGGAACTGCTCATACACATTGAAGACGGCCTGCACAAAATAATCGCCGGCATCCAGATCGTCCAGCGACCGCCGCGGATAGCCAAATGTCTTCGCGTCCACAACAATCGGCTCGCCAGCATTCTGCCCATTCACGTCCACCCCGAAACCCTGAGCCGAAAGATAACCCTCCGAGAGCTGCATGCGCGGCTCCTCTTTGTCGCTTTTCGCAATCACCACCACCAGGTGCCCGTTCAGCGGCTTTGTTCCCGGCACCGTCACTTCAATCCGCTGCCCCGGGCACAATCCCATCGAACCCGCAGCCAGAACAGCCACAAGAACAAGAAAATTTCGCATCAGGTATCTCATTCTCCTCAGATGACTGCCAGTCTAGCATTCTCAAGCCCCGGCTCTGACCGCGTTGTAACGCAAGTCCATCCCGTGACATGCAACCTGAAACCATAAATTAACGTCAGGGCCGACGCATATCAAATACCCAGTAATTTGAGCAGGTAGGGTTGGTTCCGGGCGGCCTTGAGCCGTTTGCTCCTGGTGCCGCGTTTGAAAGTTGTTTCCTGTTTGAGCAGGTTGAGGGCGATGCGGTTGAGCAGC
>DASXFS010000046.1:0-17818 GCA_036489415.1 Occallatibacter sp.
CCGCGAGGTAAAGGCGCGAACCAAAGAAACACTCGATCAGGCCTTCACCGACGCTCTGCCTCACATCACTCCAGCCAACGCAATGGCTTGGTTCAGACTTCCATTCAATAGTCTAAAGAAAAACAGAAATACTCTAATGTAGCGGAGTAACACGCGTCGGAAGGGTCAGTGCTTTGAAAGGGCACGGCTTCAGCCGCCGAGGGAATGCGCGTGCGGGCGATGCGGAAAAGGGAATTCTCGAAGAACCAAGATCCAGCGGACCAAACGCACTTCGTGTTGTCTGACGAGCAATGGCAGGCCTTCAACGGGACCCTCGACCGGCCCACACATCACCTTCCATCGTTGGAGAAGCTATTGCGGGAGCCTTCTATCCTTGAGCAAGATTGATATGCATTCGTCGTCTGCATCGGAACTCGTGGAATGAGGGGCTGTGCTGGCTCCAGCTCATCATTCGCACCGCGCCGTCACCCTCCGCTCAGCTCATCAGTTGTTAGTTCAACTTTCCGGTAACATACGGATCGAGCCTGCAGATTCCCAACAACCCATTCCATGTTGATCGAACTGGTGATTGGCCATCCCACGCGCCGGACGGGCACTTGGGGCAGGGTTCTGTAGTCGAAGACAGCAGCCGGCTTTAGATGGAGCATGCCAACGACCTCTAGCTGTCTTTTCCAAAGAGCGACAAGAAGAATGGCTGATATGTTCTCGCGCACTTGGACGATCACGCCGCCTTCCGATGCCAGGAAAACCGAGTACTTTAGGTCAGTTATGAGCTGGGCTGGCTCCGAGCCCTCTTCCGACACCCGGATTGGCACGCGGATTCTTGGCTCTGAGGCCATCAGCCATTGGGCTGCCAACGTGCCTAGAAGGGCCGACGCGCCAGGATGCACGAGGCAGATAGCTAGAACACCCGGGATGCGAGCCTGGCCGGATGAGAGCTGCCTAGCCTTGTTTATCGCCTTGACGGACAGCTGCGGCGTGACCATTTTGAAATGCCCAGCGATCTCGTCGAGCTCGCTCCTGTCGGGCCAAGTGGACTGGTTTGCGACCTAAACTGCATTGAGGCTTGTGACTTCGAGTAGGAAAGGTATACCTGTGGCAGGCGAGCAGTGAAAGTCTGCGCCCACTTTGCCGGGCTCTTCATTGATGCGTGGTGCCAACTTCTCAGCTCGTAGCCAGGAGAAAATCGCCGCTTCGGAACTTGCTGCATCCCGATTGTCCCTAAGCCGCTTCTCGAAGAGCTTGTGCTGTTTCGGCTCACGAACTTCGAGGAACACTGAGTACGCCTTTACCACCTCGTCGAGCATTGGGTCTTCATACGCAGGCTCGGTGCTGGGGGCCCAGAAACCAGAACCTTCTGCCGTTACCATAGCGCCCCCTCTCCTCGCCCGCGAGGTATCCAGCTTTGATAGAAATCGATGGGGATGTAATGCGGCCGAGCAAATATTCTAAGTGTAGGTTATTCCCGGCGAAACCGGTTTGCGCGTTCGAACTCATCGCGTAACGCGAGCGTGCGGAGGTTTTCGCGCAGGTGCGCGAGGCGCTGCTCAAGCGCGTGCAATGCGGCTTGAACGGCCTCAGTATTGGTGAGGGCGATGTCGCGCCACATGGAGTAAGGGCTGGCGCCGAGGCGCGTCATCTCGCGCAAGGCACGGCCGCCCACGTCTTTCAGCTCCGGTGCGTCGCCCACCTCTTCCTCCAGCAGCGCGCTCAACGCCGTAGCCACAAACTGCGGCAAATGGCTCACCCAACTGACCAGCTCATCGTGACGCACTGCGTCCAGGTCGAGCGTTTTTGAGCCCATGGCTGCGACGTGGCTGCGCCAGTCGCTTGCGAGTGCCGCGGAAGCAGGCGAGCGTTGCCACACGGGGTCATCCGTAAACAGCCAGACTGCGCCGCGAAACAAGTTGGCGTCACCCAGCGCCGCGCCGCCGCGCTCTTTGCCGGCCATGGGATGACCGGGCAGGAAACCGGCGCGATCACGGCTGTTGAACAGACGGCCGGCTGCGATGGTGATTTGCGCTTTGGTGCTGCCGACGTCGGTGACCAGTTGATCGGGGCCGAGGATGCCGGAGAGCTGCTCCATCCAATCAAGCGTGGCGTAGATGGGAACGGCGAGCAGCACGACCTGGCTTTCGCGCGCGGCCTGCAAAGGGTCTGTGGCGATGGAGGTGATGGCGCCCAGGTCGAGCGCGGTCTGTGCGCCCTCTGCGCCGCGATTCCAGCCGATGATTTCGCCGGCGAAGCCAGATGCGCGCAAGGCCAGGCCTGCCGAGGTGCCCAGCAGGCCGGTGCCGAAGATGGCGATGCGGTCGATCATGCGGTTCTCTCTTCGCTCCAATTCTTCCAGTCCTCGATTTGGCCGTTTTGAAAGGGCGCGGCTGAGCCGCGCCAATAAGCTAGACGAAAAGATTTGTAGGCTTTAGCCCCGGAGGGATAACTTTTCAAACAATGTATATTCCCTCGGCGGCTAAAGCCATCTCCCCATTATTGCCACTTTGGCACGGCTGAAGCCGTGCCCTTTCAAAGCGCCGCGTTGCGGTTGCTACTGACTTCTACAGCGTACGTCCTACTGCTGAAGCAATTACGCGCAGTTCTCTGACTAGCTGCTCAAACTGATCGTGGAACAATGTTTGAGCTGCATCGGATGCTGCTTTGTCGGCGTTGGGGTGGATTTCTACGAGAATCGCGTCGGCGCCGGCGGCTACGGCGGCTTTGGCCATGGCGGGGACCATGTCACGCCGGCCGGTGCCGTGCGAGGGGTCGCCAACAATGGGTAAATGCGACAGCTTCTTCACGACCGGGATGGCCGAAATGTCCATGGTGTTGCGCGTGGAGGTTTCATAGGTGCGGATGCCGCGCTCGCAGAGGATGACGTCGTAGTTGCCGCCGGAGAGGATGTACTCGCTGGAGAGCAGTAGCTCCTCAATGGTGGCTGCGATGCCGCGTTTAAGCAGGATGGGCTTGCGGACCTGGCCCAATTCACGGAGCAGATTGAAGTTCTGCATGTTGCGCGCGCCTACCTGGAAGCAATCGACGTAGGGCAACATGGCGTCGATCTGCGAGATCTCCATGACCTCGCTGACGGTGAGCAAGCCGTGGGCTTCCGCAGCTTCATGCATGAGCTTGAGGCCGGGAATGCCGAGGCCCTGAAAGGCGTACGGCGAGCTGCGCGGCTTGAAGGCGCCTCCGCGCAGAAAGCCGCCGCCCGCTGCTTTGACGCATGCGGCGATGGCGTAAATCTGTTCAGGGTTTTCAATGGCGCAGGGGCCGGCAATGATGGCCACCTGCTGACCGCCGATTTTGGCGCCGTTGGGAAACTCGACTACAGTGCCTTCCGGACGAAACGCGCGGCCGGCCAGCTTGTAGGGCGCGGTAATCCTGTGTACGTAAAGCACACCCGACAGCACTTCAAACTTGCGCAGGTCCACGCCTGCCGTGGGGCCTACTCCGGCAAGAATGGTTTGCGTTGCGCCGGTGGTGCGATGAACATTGACTCCGACTTCCACCATCTGATCGATCACTGCGTCGATCTGTTCTTCGGTGGCCTTTTCCTGCATGGCTACGATCATTGCTTGTTCCCTGTCTCCGGCGTCTGCGGCGCCTGTTCCGTGCCCGCACTGTGTGCCTGGGCGTTCCTCTCCGATGCCAACTCATCCCGCTGCAGGGCACGCATCACGTCGATAATGCGCTCATAGATATGCGTCAATTCGATGTCCGGCAGCGGGCCTTTGTTGGCCGCGCGCACGTTTGAGTAAATGACCTTTTCGCGCGACGGCTCGTACACCGGCAACTGCGTGGCGGCCTTCAGGTGGCCAATCATTTGCGCGGCGCGTGCCCGTTCGCTGAGCAGCTCCACCAGCTGCCGGTCCAGAATATCGATTTGAGCTCGCAATTCTTCCAGCGTCATTCAAGTCCTCGTGATGCGCTCCTCATGTTCTGATTTCCGGGTGCCGGGCCTCGGTTACGATGAGGCCTCTGCCGGTTGCGCGGGAGCAGAGTTGGTTCTGATCATGCGGTTCCCGGTGCTGAAGGAGGAACCGCCTGCGGGGGTATCTTTTACCGGGCCAGCGCTGCTTGCGGCAGGTGCAGGCCCTTGATAAATCGGGCCACCGCGGCGGGCGCGTTCTCGGATGTGGAGCGTTCAATCAACTCCACAATCGCGCTGCCGATGACCGCCGCATCCGCGAACTCGGCCACCTGGGCGACGTGTTCGCTGTTCGAGATGCCAAAACCGACGGCTACCGGCAGCTGGGTCCATCGCTTGATCCGCGCGACCAACGATGCGGCGTCAGTGGTGAGGCTGTGCTGGGTGCCGGTGATACCTACGCGGGAGATGGCGTAGACGAAACCTTTGGAGTGCTTGGCGATGGCTTCCAGGCGCGCATCGGGACTGGTGGGCGCGGCGAGAAAGATGGGCGCAAGATGAACGCGCTCCATTTCGGCGAGGTATTCGGCGGCTTCTTCCACGATGAGGTCGATGACCAGCACGCCGTCTGCTCCGGCGGCTGCGGCGTCATCGGCGAATTTATGCAGGCCGTAGCGCAGAATGGGGTTGAGGTAGCTGAAGATGACCAGGCCGGCTGCGGGACGGGCGGCGTGAATTTCGGCGGCCAGTTTGAGCACGTCAACAAGGCGCGTGCCGCGGGCGACTGCGCGCTCACTGGCGCGCTGGATGACGGGGCCGTCGCCAAGCGGATCACTGAAGGGCACGCCCAGCTCGATCACGTCCGCACCAGCGTCGATGGCCGCAAGCGCAATGGCTCGGGTGGCCTCAAGGCTGGGGTCGCCCGCCGTGAGGTAGATGACCAGTCCGGGTTTGCGATCGAAGAGAAGCGCCATGGAAATTTACACTCCCTGAAGCTTCAACTCGTGCGCCAGGATGCCCATATCTTTGTCGCCGCGGCCAGAGAGGTTCACCACCAGTATGTCATGGGCAGCGAGCGTGGGAGCAAGCTTGAGAGCCTCGGCGACGGCGTGCGCGCTTTCGAGAGCAGGGAGAATACCTTCGGTCCGCGCCAGTTTGACCACGGCGTCGAGCGCGGCCGTATCGTCTTGCGAGACGTACTCCGCGCGGCCGGAATCGTGAAGCACGGCGTGCTCGGGGCCGATGGAGGCGTAGTCCAATCCGGCGGAGACAGAATGGGTGAGCGCGATCTGGCCGTTTTCATCCTGGAGGACATACGAGAAGGTGCCTTGCAACACTCCGGGCGAGCCGCCAGCGAAACGCGCTGCGTGATCGCCGAGAGCAGGGCCGCGGCCACCGGCTTCCACGCCGATGAGGCGGACTTGCCTATCGAGCAGGAATTCGTAGAACGCTCCGATGGCATTCGACCCGCCGCCTACGCAGGCTATGACGGCTGTGGGCAGGCAGCCTTCTTTTTCGAGGATCTGCTGCTTCATCTCAATGCCGATGCAGCGGTGGAAGTCGCGCACCATGGTGGGATAGGGATGCGCGCCGAGGGCCGAGCCCAGCAGGTAATAGGTGGTGCGGACGTTGGTGACCCAGTCACGCATGGCCTCGTTGATGGCGTCTTTGAGGGTCTTCGAGCCGGACGAAACGCCGCGGACTTCAGCGCCGAGCAGCCTCATGCGCAACACGTTCAGCTCCTGGCGGGCCATGTCCACTTCACCCATGTAGATGACGCAATCCAGACCAAGCAACGCACAGACGGTGGCCGTGGCCACGCCGTGCTGGCCTGCGCCTGTCTCAGCGATGATGCGCTGCTTGCCCATGCGTTTGGCAAGCAGGCCCTGGCCGAGGGCGTTGTTGATCTTGTGCGCGCCGGTGTGCAGCAGGTCTTCGCGCTTGAGGTAGATTTTTGCGCCGCCCAATTGCTCGGTAAGCCGCTTGGCAAAGTAGAGCGGCGTGGGACGGCCGGCATAGTCCTTGAGCAGGTCAGCGAGCTCCGCCTGGAAAGCCCCGTCGGCCTTGGCGATGTCGTACTCATGCTCCAACTCCACCAAGGCCGCCATCAGCGTCTCCGGCACATAGCGGCCGCCATAGATGCCGAAGCGTCCGGGGCGCGACTCGGATGGGACTGCGGGGAGAATTACCGATGCCATTGGTGAGGCCTCCTGCACAAGCTGGGAACGGTCACATTCCAGTGTACCGGGCCGCGGCTTTGAGTGAGAAGAAGCCGAAGATTCGGTAGTGCAGTTTGGAAGAGATCGCAATCCTCAGGGGCTGAAGCCCCGACTGTATTGCTGCATTTATGTACGGGCTGAAGCCCGTACCCTTTAGACTGCATCACAACCTTGTTTCCGCGCTTCTTTACACAGGGTACCGCTGAGAGAGAGAATGACCGACGACGCTGAAACAGCGGGAGAGCCTGAAGTGAATCGATTTTTAATGACGCGGCGAGACTTTGTCCGCATGGGCGCGGGCGCTGCGGCCGCGGGGGCGGCGATGAAGGCAACCCTGCTGGAGCCGCCGGTATACGCCGCCCAAGCTGACGGCGGCCGCAAAATCCGCTTCGCCATTGTCGGCACAGGCATTCGCGGTACGGACCTGCTGCGCGCCGCCCGGCAGGTGTCCAGCGGCGTGTGCGTGGGCGCGGCCGACCTCTACACCACACGCCATCAAGCGGCCAAAGAGACCTGGGGCGCGGACATTCCGACCACCGGCGACTACCGCAGGTTCCTCGACAGCAAGGATGTGGACGCGATTTTCATTGCCACGTCTGATCATCTGCACCGCCGCGTGACTCTTGACGCCGTAGCCGCAGGCAAAGACGTCTACTGTGAAAAGCCCATGTCCCACTCGGTCGCCGATGGGCAGGCGATGGTTGCGGCTGTCGGGAGCAACAACCGCATCTTCCAGGCCGGCAGCCAGCGCGTCAGCTCCATTCTCTATGCCAAGGCGCGCGAGATTTATGCGTCCGGCCGCCTGGGCGATGTCCACTCGATTGACGCGCAGTGGAACCGCAACTCTCCGGGCGGCGCGTGGGTTTATCCCGTGCCCGCGGATGCCAGCCCACAGACGGTGGATTGGGCGCGCTTTATTGAAGACGCTCCGCCGCATGCCTTCGATCCGGTGCGCTTCTTTCGCTGGCGGCTATTCGCAGACTACAGTTCCGGACTGGGCGGCGATCTGTTTGTGCACATGCTCTCCGGCATTTTTGCCATTACCGGCTTGAACACTGCGCCGATCCGCGCTTACTCGAGCGGCGGCCTTTACCACTACAAAGACGGCCGCGAGTTTCCCGATTTTCTTGAAACGATCTACGACTACCCCTCTGCCAACGGCGCCATTCAAATCCACGTCCACTGCAACCAGAACAATAACGACGCCGATGAGAGGATCAGTTTTTTTGGGTCAAATGGGACTCTCGTTGTTACCGGCAACTCCGTCACCTTCACGCCTCAGAACGTAACGCCGCGCTTTGAAAGCTACGGCTGGAACGGCATGACCAATGCGCAGCGCAAGCAGGGGATGGAGGATTGGCGCGCTGCTCATCCGACTTCCTCACAGTCCGCAGCGCCCGCGGAAGTGGAAACCTTTACCGTGCCCAAGGGCTATAACGACACTGCCGACCACATTGCCAACTTCTACCGCGCCATCAACACCCGCCAACACGTGATCGAAAACGAGGTCTTCGGCCACAATGCCGCCATTGGCTGCCACATGGCCAACTACTCTTACTTCCACCGCACAGTGGCCCAGTGGGACGCGGCCACACAAACCATCAGGAGTTAAACAGCAGGGGCTGAGCCGAGGCTTCAGCCAGGGAGAACACCGCACATGAGCATTTCATCGCGCAGAACATTTATGAAGACCTCCGCCGCAGCGGCGGCCGTCATCAGCATTGGAGTTCGTCACCTGGCCGCAGCGCCGCTCAAACTGCCCATCGGCCTGCAACTTTACAGCGTTCGCAGCCTGCTACCCACGGATTTTGACGGAACGCTGCACAAAGTGGCCGCGGCAGGCTACGTTGAAGTGGAAGCCGCGGGCTACTATGGCCGCACCGCTGCGCAGTTTCGCCACG
Source organism: Occallatibacter sp. (assembly GCA_036489415.1). Lineage (GTDB taxonomy): Bacteria > Acidobacteriota > Terriglobia > Terriglobales > Acidobacteriaceae > Telmatobacter. The sequence continues at coordinate 7,989 of DASXFS010000046.1, forward strand.
CAATGGATCAGGCCGGGCTGCGCTGCATCAGCACGCACTACCCGATGAGCCAGCTACGCCCGCACCTGGATGAGGACATTGAGTTCGCGCACGCGCTGGGTCTCAAATACATCGTGTGCCCTTCGCCGACGCGCAAAGACCCCGGGGCTAAGGGACCACTAAACCTGGAAGACTGGCGCTGGACGGCCGGGGAGCTGAACAAGATTGGCGAAAAGGTGAAGGCCGCGGGCATGTCGTTCGGCTACCACAACCACACACCGGAGTTCGGCATGGAAGACGGTCACGTTTTTTATGACGAGCTGCTGCGCCTGACGGACCCGAAACTGGTCTTCTTCGAGATGGATTGCGGGTGGGTTTTCGCCGCGGGGCACAACCCGGTGGACTACCTGCGCAAGTCGCCGGAGCGTTTTCCGCTGATTCACGTGAAGGATGTAGAAAAGGGCGCCAACGGCCAATATCACTCGTCGATTCTGGGGCGCGGCGCCGAGGACTACCGGCCGATTCTGCGCGCGGCGACAGGGCTGAAGCACTACTTCATTGAGCAGGAGGAGTTCGACATGGACGTGATCGAATCACTTCGGCTGGACGCGGATTACATGCGCAAGCTGAACGTGTAGCCACGGGACAGCATTTGACCATCCGGGCGCGGAACGCTGCCGCCCGGATGGATTTGATGAACGCTTGCTCCACGGCTGCTTGAGGAGCCGAGAGACTTGCGCGTCTGCAACTGCTCACTCCGCGCGTAACGCGTCCGTCGGGTTCACAGAAGCGGCCTTTCTGGCCGGGAATAGCGCCGCACCCAAAACTACGAAAAGCGTGATCGCGGCAGCTGAAAAGAGGCTGACGGGGTCGAGAGCGTCAAGTTGGTAGAGTTGCGTGCGCAGCAGGCGCGAAACGGCAAAGCACAGGGGCAGCCCCACGGCGAAACCGGCGAGCGCCAGCCACAGACTCTCGCGCAAAACCATTCGCAATACAGACGCGCGGCTGGCTCCCAGCGCCATGCGCACGCCAATCTCGCCTTTCCGGCGCTGCACGCGATAGGCGAGCGTTCCATAAATGCCGGTGGCCACCAGGAAAGCGGCGAGCAGCCCAAAGCCCATGGCGAGCCGCGAAAACAGCCGGGGCGTGAGGTAAGATTCCTCGAACTGCGTGGCCTGGGTCATGGGCTTTTGGAGCGGCATGTTGGGATCCAGTTCGCGCGTAGCACGTTGAATTTCAGCGAGGAGCGCCATTGGAGAGCTTGCGGCGCGCACCTCGACCGTAATCTGTCCCGTCATGCCGCGCTGGGCCAGCGCATAGTAGACCGTGGGCCCGACCCGCTCGGCAACTTCTTTATATTTGCTGTCCTTGACCACGCCGACGATCTCCGAGCCTGGATGGTCGTCGATGCGGTGTCCCAAGGCGCCATTGGGCAGAAAGCGCCTGGCAAACTCCTCATTGACCACCGCAACGAGGGGGCTGCCCGCCTTGTCTGCCGCGGCGATGTCGCGGCCTTGAAGCAGAGGGATGCCCATGGTCTGAAAGAATCCGGGGCCGACGTCGTTGGCAAGGACCCCATCGCGCGAGCCCGAAGCTTCGCGCGGCACGACTCCGTCAAGAGTGATGCCGCCGCTACTGAGCCAACCCGAGCCAGGGCGAAGGCGGACCAGCGATACAGCCTGAACGCCGGGGATGGCCTGAATGCGATCGAGCAACCGTTGATAAAAGAGGAATGCCTGCGCATCGTTGGGAACGCTCTGCGGGTTGACGTCGAAGACCAACAGGCTTTCAGCCTGCATTCCGAGGTCCTGCCGCTCGTAATTCAAGAGGCTGCGCACGGCAAGCGATGAGGCCACCAGCAGCGTGAGGCACATGGCGATTTGCAGCGCCATTGCGGCGTTGCCACTCCGAACCCGGCCGCGGTTTTGGCTCGTGTTCCGGCTACCACTCTTCAGTTCCTGCTCGATGGCGATGCGCATCGTTCCGCGCATGGGAATCAGGCCGAAGGCGAAAGCCGACAACGAGGCCAGGACGAGCGTAAAGATCAGCACACGCCAGTCTGGCGCAAGGCCAGAGTCGATCCTGGCCCATGCGGCCAGCGCGCGCGTTGCTCCTACCGCCAGCGCCCACCCCAACGCTGCGCCCGCGCCGACCAACAGACTGCTCTCGGCAAGCAGTTGCCGAAAGACTCGGGCGGCGCGCGCTCCCAAGGCCATGCGCACGGCGAATTCGCGCTGGCGAGCGCTGTTCCTGGCGACGACCAGAAGCGCAACGTTGGTACATGCGATCAGAAGCACCAGCCCCACCAGGGCCATCATGATCTCTAATGGCTCGCGATAACGGTCTTGAGCGCCGGGGATTCCGCGGATCGGATCAAATCCCAAATGGGCGGGCCATCGTTTGGGATCCAACTGGCCGGCGCCCTCGCCTGCCGCCTGCCAGAAAGTTGGCTGCAGGATGCGCTGCGCCTGGTCGGGCTGAATGCCGGGACGCAGGCGCGCCAGCATGGGCAGGTCCCACCACTTCGGCGAGCCCAGCCGCGAAACATCCGACGCAGGTTCTCCCCAGGCATTGAGCTGCGGGTTCGTTTGCAAAGGAATCCAAAAATCCACGGCTCCCGAGTGGCTGACTCCATCGAACGAGGGTGCGGTCACGCCAACGATGGTGAATGGAACGCTCTTGATATACAGCGTCTTCCCAATCGCGTCCGCGTTGCGCGCGAATGTCTCTTGCCAAAAACGGTAACTGATTACTGCTGCCGGGCTGTGCTCGCGCTCCTGCGTTTCGGTCAAACCTGCCCCCAGCGCCATGGGGACTCCCAGACCCGAGAAGTAGTTCCCGCTAACTTCTTCACCTGGACGTTCCGTAGGCGTATCGCCGAAGCGAACCGGAACCTTGCCGTAGCCTAGCGGAACGTGCGCGATCAGATCGGCAAAGACATCCGATCTCTGCCGGAGAGCTTGAAAGACCGGATAGGAAAAAGAGGTATTGCCATAGCCCGTGCCGGACGTGTTGGGAGGCTGTGTGCCGCCGTTGACGAGTGAAACCGTATAGAGTTGCTGCGGGTCGCGGACGGGAAGCATCTTCAGCAGCACGGCGTTCAATGCGCTGAATATGGCGGTATTCGCGCCGATTCCGAGCGCCAGGGTAACGATGGCCACAGCGGTAAAGCCGGGGCTCTTCGCAAATCCGCGTAGTGCATAGCGCATATCGCGAAAGAAGCTGTCGAGGCCAAGAGCTGCGTCTTCGGCTTCGACGCGCTCTTTGTACACGATGAGATTGCCGAAGCGCAAGCGCGCCTCGCGCACTGCTTCTTCCCTGCTCATGCCTTTGGCGAGGTTGGCGTCAATGCGCATCTGCATGTGCTCGCGCAGTTCACTCTCGTTTTCGCGGCCAAGGCTTGAGCGCCTGCCAAGGGCCAAAATGCGGCGGAAGAGTCCCATACATCACCTCACGCGAAGCGTAGAATCGCCTGAACGCCTTTGACCACTTGCTCCCAGTTTTTCTCTCGCGCGGCCAGTTGTTTTTTGCCGGCGGCGGTGAGCGCGTAATACTTGGCCTTGCGGCTGGCCTCGGTCACGGCCCACTCCGCGCGAATCCAACCGTTCTGTTCCATGCGATGCAGCGCCGGATAGAGCGAGCCTTCCTCCACATTCAGCAGTTCATCGGAGACGTGCTCAATGTGCATGACGATGCCGTAGCCGTGCATGGAGCCCAGTTGCGAGAGGGATTTAAGAATCAGCAGATCGAGCGCGCCTTGCAGGTCGTTTTTTGCCATGTTTCACCTACCCTAGACATCGATGGGTAAGAAGAGCATAAGTTCACTTGCCCTAGTTGTCAAGGGGAGAAAGGATTAAGAGAAAGACGACTGGAGATTCCTGCTAATTTGGGTAATTATATACTTGACACACAAAGCAAAAAGGCGCATTATTACTACATGGACGCCCCTGAGACACTTCAAAACGCGATTGTTTACTTCAGCGATCCTGACCGCTGCTTTCAGTATGCTCTCAACCTTCGCTGGCCAAAAGGCATCGTTTCTTGCCCCCGCTGCGGCTCTGAGGAACACTCGTTTATCAGCACCCGCCGCATGTGGTTTTGCAAAGGCTGCAAGAAACAGTTCACGCTCAAAGTCGGCACGATCTTTGAGGATTCTCCTCTCGGTCTTGACAAGTGGATGTGTGCGTTTTGGATGATCTGCAATTGCAAGAACGGCGTCAGTTCGTGCGAGATGGCCCGCTCTTTGGGCATTACTCAGAAATCGGCATGGTTCATGCTTCACCGCATCCGCAAGGCCATGCACGATGATTTCGCGGGCGGCAAACTGGGAGGCGAAGTCGAAGCGGATGAGACTTTCATCGGTGGCAAGGCCCGCAATATGCACATTGCGAAACGTGAGCGCCGGATCACCGGTACAGGCGGCAAGGATAAGACTGCGGTCATGGGATTGTTGGAGCGCGGTGGTCAGGTTCGTACCACGGTTATCGGTAATCGCCGCAAGGCTCTCTTGCAAGCGGAAGTCAAAAAGCATGTTGAGGCTGGCGCGGCGCTGTATACCGATGCCCTTCCTTCCTACAGCGGATTGGCTCAGGAATACGCCCATCAGGTTGTGGACCACGCGGTTGAATATGTGAACGGGAGAGTGCACACCAATGGCCTCGAAAACTTCTGGAGTCTTTTGAAGAGAGGCATCAGCGGGACCTATGTGAGTGTTGAGCCGTTCCATCTTTTCCGTTACCTCGATGAGCAGACTTTTCGGTATAACAACCGCAAGAACATGGGCGATCAGGCGCGGTTTGAACTGGCAATGCGTAATGTGTTCGGCAAGCGCCTCACATACAGTGAGTTGACCGGCGCTGGCAGTGCCACGGCACAGTGACAAACGGCAAGGGCGAGGCAAGCGCAAACGCTAACCCTTGCTGGTTTTCCTCCGTTTGGGCTTCGGTTTAGGCTTCTCTTCTATGACCTTTGATTTGGGAACACGGAAGAGTTTAGCCATTCCCTCATCGAATTTTTGCAGGGCTTTGGCCCCCTCATGATATTCGGATTTCACGAAACCACCTCCACAGACATCCCTTTCTCTGTAAAAATTATTTCGAGTCGGTTCTGCTGAATAGTTATCTCCTCCGAGCAGTCATACCAAGAAATTTCAACTCCGAGAGGAACTTTAGGCATTTCGATCTTAGGCCCCAATGAGCGAAACGGAATCACAAAGTTATCCTCTGGCAAAGTACCATGTTTGGGATTCTCGTAAGCGACAAACAGTGAATTCTCCACTGTCCCAACAATCAAGGACTCTCTATCGCCAGCATTGAACCAAGCCACACAATCGGGCCTGTTAAGCCAATAGGCTCTTGGTACGTGTCCCATTTGATTTGAAGTGAATTTGAGGATCGCAATGACTGCAACTGCTCCTCCGCCTCGCTCTCCTCTCGATGGAACGTCCCGAATCACATCAAGTAGAAGAGCGTTCTTGCATTCCGAATAACCTGAGCAATCTTTCCAACATCCCATTTCTGTTTCATACGAAATATTCCCAGGTCTTTGATGAATGGTGAAAGTGATGGGAATTGGCGGTTCGACTGGCGGAGCAACCGCCTGCACCGGCGACGGAGCGTGATAATGGATATCCCGACCGGCGGTAAGCGGCGAGCCAAAATTATCCCTGCCGATCTTCATGGACTGCCGGGGAAGGACAGACTTGGAATTAGCGCGCGCACTTCCCATTGCAACGATCCCCCACCAAACCCACAGCACGGCACAAAGACCCCACGCATAAGGCATATAGGGGGGCAGGTGAATGCGTAGCCATCCGTCACTCACTACTATGGCGAGTTGGAAAACGGCGCTAGTCACGACGGACGCCACCGCCGCAATTTTTAGGATCAGGGATCTTCCTTTGGCCATCCCGATCATTGTCTCGCCGCTCCCCGTTGTGTGGCAAGTATATAATTGCCCTAATTTGCCCTGGCGCGAATGATTGCAGGACACGATGCGCCGGGCGGCAGCCCGCGTTTCAGTTCCAACAGGTATCCCACCAGACCTTGTCTGCTGCTTGCCGAGACATTCCTGCGGATTTACGGACGGGACGCCTGCGAATCGGTTTCGAGCGCGGCTCGGTCCCAGTGGGCGCAGTTTGCCGCGGCTTCATAGGTGCTTTGCAGGAAGGCGAGTAGCGCTGCATCGGGGTCTGCGGACTGGCGCATGGCTTCGTAAGGCAGCACGAATTCGCCGAATGCGGCGTTGAACGAGGCTTGTGCGGGCGCGATGGCGTAGCCGCGATAGCCGGGCGGCTCGGGATAAGCGTAGCTATAGAAAAACGGCTCTGCGCCTCGCGCGCCTGGCCAGAAGCCGCAACTGCTTACCTCGTGCGAATAGGCGTCGCGCGTGACGCGATCGGGCAGGCCGGCCATGCTGGGGTGCTCTGGCGCCGTGCGGCCTGAAAAGCGCGTACACGCCAGGTCCATGGCTCCCCAGAAGAGGTGGACAGGGCTGACCTTGCCCTGGAAGCGGGCGCGAAAGACGGTGATGACACGCGTGGCCTGCAGCAGAACACGCCAGAATCGCTGCGCGTACTCCGGGTCGTAGGCTTTGTGTTCCTGGTCCTGGTCAAACGCAATGGGATTAGCAACCTCTACCGGCATCTTCCAGATGCGGACTGGAGCGCTGGCGCTATCGAGCGCATCCATCAGCTTTTGATAAAACACGGCCACGGTCATGGGTTGGAGCGGAATCGCCTTGCGCGCGCCCTGGCTGGTCTCGATCACCAGTAGGTGCTCAAGAAAATCGAAATCAATTTGCACCATCAGGCTGCCATGGGCCATGGGCAGCGTGGTCAAGCCGCGGACGGTGGGATAAAGTGTCACGTTCCAACATTGATTGATGGGCGGCGTCAAGGCCAGGCGGACCTTGCCCACCATCTGCATCCAGAGTTGCAGCGTGGCGCAGGTGTCACTCCACGCGGCCTGGGGCAGAGGCGGCCAGACCTCGGCGACCCGGATTGGTTCCAGGATTGGTTGCGTGCTTTCGGGGTTCGCCATGGGGTCCTCGCTGCATCATCATACCCCGGCGGATCGCGTACCCTTGAAAGATGGATGTCTTTGACGAAAAGCGTACTGACCTGGAGCGACAGGAGTTCATGATGGGCGTGGAACGCGGCCGCCTGGCCGTGGCGCTGGACCTGCTGACCGACTCGCTGATCATGGTGGGCCAGCACGGCGTCTATTGCGCCTCAACCCGCAATCCCAGCAAGCCTGCGCTGGACCTGCAAGCTGTTCTGGCCGGGCTGGAAGGCGCGAAGGCACTGATCCAGTCGGTGATGGAAGAGATCCGCGTCAAGCGCGAAGAGGCGAGTGCCGAACCTGGCGCTCCCCGCTGAATCCTCCGGTGCAGTCCAAAGTACGGTATGCTGGAAGAGTGCGCCCGTAGCTCAGCTGGATAGAGCGAACGCCTCCGGAGCGTTAGGTCGGGAGTTCGAATCTCTCCGGGCGCACCATATAACCTTCTTCATTCAAACCCTATCCTGCGCTGTACTTTCCCGGCGGTTCGCCAACCACCGCGGTTAAACTAGTGAGCGTGGCCCGCGCGGCAAGCAGAGCGCGGCCCGGACAAGGCTCAAATGCATCCGAATTTCCACTTTACGGCCGTCCAAGTGCTCTGGACGCTTACCTTTGCCGCGCAGTTGGTTCTGCTGGTGGTGCTGCTGGGGCGCGACCGTGCCCGGCGCTTTCCCTGGTTCACCCTGGGCATCCTGCTGATGGCCCTGCGGTTGCTGGCCAGCCGGCTGCTCTTTGGGCGCATGCCCACACTCACCCTCAGCACCATCTTCATCGTCATGGCCGATGTTTCCGCCATTGTGGGCGTGCTGGTCGTGGTGGAAATGGCGCGGCGCGCTTTTGCTCCCGTGACCCGCCGCATCTGGCTGGCTGGCGCGCTGGCAGTGCTGCTGCCAGGTCTGATTGTGCTGGCGGCCTGGGGGCCATGGCCGCCGATGAAGACGCTCACAGCCGGCTCGCTCGTTGCCAATCTGCGCCTGATGCAGTTCGGTGCCCAGAAGCTGGACATGCTGGTGGACCTGCTCACGATCGAGGTCGGCGTGCTGGTGGTGCTGCTGGGCCGCCGCTTCGGCGCGGGCTGGCGCAGCCACACGCAGCGCATTGTGATCGGCCTGGCCACTGCGTCTACGGCCCAACTGGCTGTGCAGGCCATCTGGCAGTTTGTTGCCCGCAGCGCGGCGCCTCACAGCCAGGCCGAGTACGACCGCATCGTTGGCCTGCGCGACAAGTTCTTCAACGCGAACGGGGCGCTCTACGTGGCTGTTGTGGTCTGGTGGATCGTGTGCCTGTGGATGGATGAGCCCGGCAGCAGCGACAATGCGGAGCCACCCTATGGAACCACACCGCTGCCCGAGTATGTATCTGCCGAAGATGCGGATGCAGCCCCCGCAGAGCTAGATGCAGAGTGAAAACTGACGACTGAAAACTCAGAGCCGGCGATTAGATGTGGCAGCTTGCCTGTCCGCGCTTTTCCAGATATTTCTGGTGGTATTCTTCCGCGCGCCAGAAGGTTTGCGCCGGTTCCACCTTGGTGACAACGCGCTTGGGCTTGAACTTCCCCTCAACCGTGAGTTGCTCAATTTTGGCCAGCGCCTCGGCTTCCTGCTGCGGCGAGTGGAAGAAAATGGCCGAGCGGTACTGCGTGCCCCAGTCCGGGCCCTGGCGGTTCAGGGTTGTTGGGTCGTGGAGGGCAAAAAAAGCGTCCAGCAACTGTCCAAAGGTCACCCGCGCCGGGTCAAAGTCCAGCTCCACCACCTCGGCGTGGCCGGTTTGGTCGGTGCATACGTCTTTGTAGCTGGGCCGCTCCAGCTTGCCGCCCTCATAGCCCACCGCCGTTGCCGTGACGCCGGGAATAGACGCAAATGCCGCCTCCACGCCCCAGAAACATCCCGCTCCAAAAGTTGCCTTCTCCATGCTCATGCCCTTTCAGATGCTCCTACCCCATCAACAGTAGCAAAAATCCGCTGCTGACCCTATCCCGCTACACTAGAAATCGATGACTGGAAATCTGTTCGCATCTCCCGACCCCTCAGCCCAGGAAGGCTGGTTTACCGCTCACTGTGACGGCGGCTCGCGCGGCAATCCCGGACCTTCCGGTTACGGGGCCATTGTGGAAGCGCCTGACGGCCGCGTGGTGGCACGCCTGAGCCAGTTTCTCGGCATCCAGACCAACAACTACGCCGAGTATTCCGGGCTGATCGCGGTTTTGCAGTGGGCCGGTGAGAACAGAGCGGCGCGCCTGCGGGTCGTGTCCGATTCCGAGTTGATGGTCAAGCAGATGCAGGGCAAGTACAAGGTTGCCAGTCCAGTGCTGAAGCCTTTATACGACCAGGCCAGGCGGTTGGCTACCAAACTGGAACGCTTTGAGATGCGGCATACCCTGCGAGGCGGTAACCAGGAGGCCGACCGGCTGGCGAATGAAGCCATGGACACGGGGATGGGCCGGACACCTGCGCTGCAAGCTACCGAAGCTGCCAGTCGACGCGTGAGCGACGCGCCGCTTAAGCCAATCGCAAAGCCAACCGCATCCCCGGCCAAGCCAACTCGCCAGGTGCTCGAAGGCTATGTTAAAAACGGCGTTGTTCACTTGCTGGAAGGCGAGCTGCCCGACGGAATCTTCGTAAAGGTCATTCACGAGTAGAAAGAGCGGGCACCAGAGTATTTCTGTTTTTCTTTAGACTATTGAATGGAAGTCTGAACCAAGCCATTGCGTTGGCTGGAGTGATGTGAGGCAGAGCGTCGGTGAAGGCCTGATCGAGTGTTTCTTTGGTTCGCGCCTTTACCTCGCGGAGCCGT
>DASXFS010000002.1:0-30984 GCA_036489415.1 Occallatibacter sp.
TTGCGTTTCAGCTTTTGCAACTCGGGATTGGAATAGAAACCTGAGAGACGTAAAGCACCGGGATCACGTGGCATCTCATCCGGGTCCTTCTTCCAAGGCGGAGGTTCGGGCAGCCCACCACGTTGTAGCGGGGTTTCCGCGGCTACCGGAAGCAGTTGCGCCAGCGTCTCTTTGCCAAAAATCTGGTAAATGCGCTCGGCGGTGCGCGCCACCGGAGGCGCCGACAGGATGGTGTGGGTTGCGGAGAGCAGTTCAAAGTGCATCTCCGGGTGCGCGAGCGCATAGTGCGTGACCAGCGCCGTTACGTGAGCCAGTTCGGTCGATTCCGCGCGCAGAAATTTGCGCCGGGCGGGCGTGTTGAAAAAGAGATCGGCGACGGCGATGGTGGTTCCGCGGGGCAGCGCCGCGTCGTCCACGTGGTGAATTTTTCCACCGGCAATTTCCAGGCGCGTGCCCGGCTCGACCGCATCGCCGGTCGCGGTTTCGAGGATGACGCGCGCAACCGAGGCTATCGAGGGCAGCGCTTCTCCGCGAAATCCGAGCGTGGCAATCGAGAGCAGGTCGTCGGCAGTGCGCAGCTTGGATGTAGCGTGGCGCTCAAAAGCCAGCAAAGCGTCATCGCGGTTCATGCCGTGGCCGTCGTCGGTCAGGCGGATCAGCCGCCTGCCGCCTGCCTCCACTTCCACGCGAATGCGGTTGGCGCCGGCATCCAGGGCGTTCTCCAGCAGTTCCTTTACCACGGAAGCTGGCCTGTCGACCACCTCGCCGGCGGCGATCTGGTTGGCAACCTGGTCGGGAAGAATGCGGATGCGGCCCATAAGGCTTTAGGGTAACGCAAACATCGAACCTCGACCGTGAAACAGGAAACGGGGGGAACAGAAAACAGAGCCGGGGTTAATCCGCATGGGTCCGCCTGCATCCATTGGCCAGATTTTCAAAAACTCCGTGAGCCGGAATCTCAACTTGAATAGTCAAAAGCACAGCGGCACTCGCCCGGGGAACGCGGCGTTGTGCCATTCCGTATTCCTCGCAGTGTGCCCGGGTAGAATATTGGTGAGTTGAGGCCTGTTCAGTCATGGACATGCGTGTCCGAAAATGAACGGCCGTTTCGCGGTTATGGCGCTCGTTTGCGCTGCCTTTCACCGATATACTCTACAAGCGGTTCAACATATAGGTGAGGATTGTCATCGGGCGTTATGGAAGGCCGATTGCTCCCAGCAACCGGTGCGGGCTTTTCCCCGGAGGTCCAGTCAGAATGAAGGAGTTTGAGTGTTTTGGGTTGGACACGGCGAACCAATGCCTGTTGCGAGGCGGCGCGCCGATTGATCTGGCTCCCAAGCCCTTCGCTGTGCTGCGCTACATGGTGGAAAATCCTGGCCGCCTGATCACTCATGATGAGTTGCTGGATGCCTTGTGGCCGGAGACCTACGTGCAGCCGCAGGTGCTGCGGACCTACGTACTCGAACTGCGTAAGGTCCTGGGTGACGATGCCGGACAACCGCGTTTTATCCAGACACTGCCCAAGCGAGGCTATCGCTTTGTAGCTCCGGTGACGGAACAAGCCGGCCCTCAAGGCACCAGTCCTGAGCGAACCAGTCCGCAGCCCAACACATCGACGGCATGGGCCGTCCAAGAAAACAAAGATGCCGAAGTCGTAGGTCGCGACGGTGAACTGGCCCGCCTGCATGCCCAGGTCCAGCAGCTCGCCAGCGGACAGCGCGCGGCCGTATTTGTTACCGGAGAAGCAGGCATTGGAAAAACTGCGCTGGTCGATACGTTCTGCCGGCAATTGATCCTCTCGATGGCGGTAAGCGTGGCGCGCGGCCAGTGCGTGCAGGGAATTGGCGGCAAAGAAGAGTACTACCCCGTAGCCGAGGCTCTGAGCCAGCTTTGCACAGGACCGGACGGAGACGCCGCTTGCCGAACCTTGGCCAAAATGGCGCCGGCCTGGCTAGCGCATGGACCCGGATTCACGCCCGGACAAGGACTGGATGCGACAGACACAGCCTCCGGCCGTCCCCCGGCCCAGGAGCGGAAGCTCGGCAACCTGTGCGGGGCGCTCGAAGAGCTGGCTGCGGACAAGCCGCTGGTTCTCGTCTTTGAAGATCTGCATTGGGCAGACGATTCCACTCTCAATCTGATTTCGGCTTTAGCGCGGCGGCGTGCGCGGGCCAAGCTGATGATTCTGGCAACATACTGTCCGCGCAGCGGGTCGAAGGAAGATCCGCTCAAGGCGTTGAAACAGGATTTGCTGATGCGGCGCCTGTGTGTGGAGATGGCGCTTGCACCGCTCAATAGGACTGCCGTGCGGCAATTGCTCGGCAGGGAACTGGCGCAGCAGACCCTGCCGCCGGGGCTGGCTGATTTTGTGAGCCAACGCTCGGAAGGCAATCCGCTGTTCGTGATTGCAGTTCTCGAAAACCTGATTGCGCAAGGCGTACTGGCGCGCGGGAGCGCAGGCAGTGACGCGCCCTGGGAGCAGCTTGCGCCCTTCCCTGAAACCGAAGCCGGCGTGCCCGACCAACTGGCGCGCATGATCGATCTGGAGATTGAGCGCTTGAGCGAAGACGAGCAGCGGCTGCTGGAAGCGGGCAGCCTGATGAGCGTTGCGTTTCCGGCGTGGGCCGTTGCGGCGGCGCTGCAAAAGGATGCGGTAGAGACTGAGGAAGCGTGCGACGGTCTGGCGCGACGGCTTCATTTTGTCGTGCGCGCCGGGCAGGATGAGCTTCCCGATGGCACCAGGTCCGCGTTCTATGTGCTCGCGCATGGGCTCTACCGCGACGTGCTGTATCAGAGGCAGGCCGAGGCTCGCCGCGCCCGCAGACATATTCGCATCGCCGAGCGGCTGGGCGAGTTGTTTGCCGGGCGCGAAGTAGACGTGGCGCGCGAGAGAGCCATGCACTATGAAGCGGCAGGTGACCGCAAGCGCGCAGCCAGCGTGCTTGAATCGGCCGCGATCGCCGCGCAGCCGCCGGCTGGCGTTTGCTGATTGCGCCAGCGCTTCGCGCGAGTCAACCGCGCTGCGCCGCACCTTTCAGAAAAATGGTCAAAAAAATGGCCGCAAAAAGTTTGACAATTTCTGGATAGGAACTTAACGACTTTATTTTTGAGAGCCGCTAGTGTGAGTTGCGTAGACAGGAGGACACAACAATGCAACTCAAATTCAGATTTCTCGTCCTGGCAGCCATGGCGGCAACCGCGTTGGCCACGATCCCCGCAGTGGCCGAGACTTCAACAACGATCAATGTGCCCTTCAACTTCATGGTTGAGGGACAAAATCTTCCTGCGGGAACATACTTAGTGCAGCAGGTGGGCGCAGGAAACTTCCTCAGGCTGAGAGGCAAGGATGCGTCGCAGTCCTTTATGTGGGTTGCCTCTCCGTCAGTTCATGACGGCCGTGGCGTCACATTGAAGTTCGACAATCAGGGCCGGACGCGTGTCCTCCAATCCATTCAGCTCGGACCGTTCGAGACGCCCCGGCTGGACCACAAGTCGAGAAAGATGGAAAACATCTCTCCGGCGTATATTCCCGGACAGTAGTTATCTCAGCATCTCCCCCAGAACGTCTATCAACGAAGAACAAAAAGAAGAGGGCTTCTGCCGGTGCGGAAGCCCTCTTTTTCTGTTCATGCACTTCTCAATCCCCCTTATCCAGCCCACTTCTCAAGCCGCAGCCTGTCTGGAGCTGCTCGATCCGGTCCCCTTCAAATGCGAAATGCCGCCCTCAGGCGGCATCTTTGCGATGCAAATCAATGCAGTCGAATTTAGATGCCCATCCCAAACTCGCTGGCCTGCTGTTCACCGGCGTTCGAGTAAAAGTCGTAAGGCGTGCGGCGCTTGAACTTGTAACGGCTGCGCAGTTCGCTGCCCAGATAGATGCCCAGCGCGGCCACGGCCATGCCAATGGAGAACCAGCCAATCACGCGCAGCGTGTTGGTTTCGATGGCCTCTTCCATGGCGGCCTCTTCGGTATATTCGACAACTTCTTCAGGTTCGGTGGACATGGACTGGCAGCCTCCTACACGATCATGATACCCCAGTTTCCATTGGACAGGCTTGCCCGGCAGAAGGTGAGCCTCCCACTTTTAGTTACCCACTCTTGGTTACTGGATGGTATCGATTCGGGAAAGCCATTCCGTCTTCGTCTCCTCGGGAAGAAAACTCGAGCGGATGGAGTTAGCGGCCAGCCGCCGCAGTTCTTCGCGGGTAAAACCCTGCTCCGTATGCGCCAGCAGGTATTCATTGGCCAGATCGGAGCCGAAGAAGGCCGGATCGTCTGAGTTGACCGTCACCATCAGGCCCGCATCGAAAAGCTGCCGCAGCGGGTGCTCGGTAAAGGACGCGCAGACGCCGGTGCGGATATTTGAAGTGGGGTTCAGCTCCAATGGAATTTTACGAGCTTTTAACTCTTCCAGAAGTGCGGCGTCCTGAACGGCGGAAAGCGCATGGCCGATCCGCTCGGAACCGATGGCGAGAGCTTCCCGGATGGCTTCCGGCCCGGTAGTTTCGCCGGCGTGATTGGTGAGCCTCAGCCCGGCCCGCGCCGCTTGCTCATACAGCGCATGAAAAGGTTCGGAACCGCAGCGGCGCTCATCGCCGCCCAGACCGATACCGATGATGGACGGAGAATGCGGGCGCATTTCGGCCGCTTTGCGGAAGACGCGGTCGGCTTCTACCACGGTAAAGTGGCGCACAGCGTCGAAGATCCAGTAGAGCGAGAGCCCCAGCTCACGCTGCCCACGCTCCCGTGCGCGTTCCAGGCCGGCAAAGATGGGCTCGAAGCAGTGTGGATCGAAATTCCGCCACATATAGATAACGCCGACGGAGATATAGACCTCGGCGTGGACGATGCCCTGCTCGGCGAGGTGCTGGATCATGCGCCAGGCGGTGAGCTCGTAGTCTTCCGGCGTGATGAGGCGGCGGGTAACGGCTTTGAAGCACTCGATGAAGCTGGAGAAGTCGTCGAAGCGGTAGAGGGCTTCGGCTTCGGTGAGCGTGATTGGCTGCGCGTCGTGGCGCGCGCTCAGTTCCACCAGCGTAGAGGGCAGGATGGTGCCTTCGAGATGCAGATGCAGCTCGGCCTTGGGCAGCCGGCGGATGAAGTCCTGTATGCCATCCATCATCTGACTAGTGTACGAGGTGAGTTTCGGGGGAATGGCTGAAGATAGAGGTAGCTCGATAAGTAATATGCCGATGATGGAGTGCAATGAGGATGGAGCGGCACGTGATCCGCTTCCATGGGGGCTGCATCGAATTCCCGGTTGAGACTCGGCCTAGATTCGCCTTCCCTTCATCGCCCTCGTTTGTCTATAGTCGTAATCATCTATCCTGGGTTTATTCGCGCCAACGGTCGAAATGATTTCCTGCTGCGGCTCCCAACACCGCCCCGGAGATTTGTCAGACGAACAAAATGAACGCAAGGAGCGCCCGGACGGCGCGAGGTCCGAGCGGGAAGAGACAATTGACCGTGCTGACCCGATCTCGGTTGTCCCTCGCAAAACGATTCAGCCGGTTGCTATTGTTGCTGGTGGGTCTGCCGGCCATGGCGCAGACGGTTGCCACCACGCAGCAGTCCGCGATTCGGTACCACTTTGGCGAGAACCCCGACGGAAGCAGGCTGTGGACCAGTCCGGAGTTCAGCGACCGCGACTGGCCGCAGAGCACGGCGACTTCGTGGCCAAAGCCACAGTACCCGTCGGACGGGATTATCTGGGTACGCATCCGGGTACCCGTTCCGAGCGGTGAGAGCGGACCGCTCGCGTTAAGGCAGATCAGTGTGCAGAATCTGCCGAGCGCCGAAGAGATTTACGTCAACGGTGTTCTGGTTGCGGCCAACGGCAAGTTGCCACCGAATCCGATCGCCGCTATTCGCATGGAGCAAACCGTTTTCCCTCTCAGCCGTGGACTTGTCTCCAACGTCCCCACGGCCCTGATAGCCGTGCGCCTGTGGATGCGGCCGCTTTCGAATCTGGAAGAAAGAGTCGACCTGCGGTTTGTGATCGACCGCGCAGAGGTACTGGAGACGGCGGCGCGGGAGGCGCGCCAGTCCCGGCTGCTGCCCAGCTTGCCCGTCTACGCTGCATTCTTCCTCATGGGACTCCTGGGAATTGGCCTGCTTGTTTTCTGGCGATTTTCCGGCGAGCGCGATCTGGCGCTTTTCGGATTTTTTCTCGTCACCGGCTCCGCGTTTGTCTTATTCCTGATGTTCACGTCGGGCGGGCATCTGGCTTTGACCCAGCGGCACTGGGATCTGCTCTATGGCCCATTGCAGTTTCTCGCGCCTTTCTCTGCCGTGCTCTTCTCGTGGAACTTCTACGACATTCCTTCGCGTTTCTGGAAATATGCCGCATACGCCGGTGTCGTGGTGATGAGTATTTGCGCATTCGCCAACGAATGGTTCTATCAGCCGCATGCGTTCCTGCCGGTGTTGCATGGCATAGAATACGGAGCCAATGCTGCGTTTGGGCTCATCATCATCGGAGGCGATCTGTGGGCTGTGTTCAACCGGCCCTCCAAGCGCCTGCTGGCCGTTGTAACCGCATTGGTTCCGGCTTCCTCCATTCTCTCGACGCTTTTTGGGCTGCCGCCGCTTCGGCTCGGCCCCATATCGATCGGAGCACTCTCCTTCACCACGCTCCTCTCAAGTTTCATGATTGCCGGGATTCTGGTCCGGCGGACGTGGAAGACCGGGCGCGAGGGCGCTGCGCTGCGCGTGGAGCTGGAGGCAGCGCGGGAGATGCAGCAGGCCCTTGTAACGGCAGTTCCCGAGACGCCGGGATTTGTGGTGCATGCGGTGTATGCTCCGGCAGCGCAGGTGGGCGGCGACTTCTACCGGGTTGTTCCGACGCGTGATGGCGGCCTTCTTCTAGTTGTGGGGGACGTGAGCGGCAAGGGGCTACGTGCGGCCATGACGGTTTCCGCGCTGATGGGCGCGCTGCGCACGATTACCAGCGAAAGTCCAGCCATCATTCTCGGAGAACTCAATCGCAGTCTTGCCGGTCAGCTTTCTGGCGGTTTTGTGACTTGCTGTGTGGCGCGAATCGGCGCTCAGGGAGACGGACTGATTGCCAATGCAGGCCATCTTGCGCCTTACGTGGATGGACGCGAACTTGAGTTGGAGAATGGGCTGCCGCTGGGAATTGTGTTGGAGGTTTCCTACAGCGACACGGCTTTTACGATCATGCCGGGCGCACAGCTTACTTTTCTGTCGGACGGAATCATCGAGGCGCGCAACTCCACAGGAGAGCTCTTCGGCTTCGAGCGCACCGCGGCCATCGCCACTCGTCCAGCTGAGGATGTGGCAAAGGCAGCGCAGGCTTTTGGGCAGGAGGACGACATCACTGTGCTCACGCTTTCTTTTGTTCCAGCGACTGCATGCACTGGGTAGACAGCTTCGTCCGGGAGCTTGCCGAGACAGCGCTTGTCAATGCACCAGGCGTTGTGGATTCAAACTCACCTTCCGGCTCAGGTGAGTCTGGCTGGCGCAAATAGACCGAGGTACTCGTTCAACGCAGAACGAGCGCCCATTCTCGCTCTTTCCGCGGAGCATTACCGCTGCTTTGCAAACTCCGACCGGTGGCGGCTATAGAGGAAGTAAATGACCAGGCCGATGGCCAGCCACGCGAAGAAGCGGACCCACGTGATGACTTCGAGGCCCATCATCAAAACGACGCAAAAGACGATGCTAAGAACGGGAAAGATCGGTCCCCAGGGCACGCGGAAGCCGCGGTGGCGTTCGGGCTCGCGGTAGCGAAGGATGAGCACGCCGATGGAGACCAGGACAAAGGCGAACAGGGTGCCGATATTGGAAAGATTGGAGACGGTGCCGATGTCGAGCAGACCGGCCGGAATGCCAACTACAAACCCGGCCACCCATGTGGCGACCGAGGGAGTCCGAAATTGGGGGTGAATGCGGCTGAAGATATCGGGCAGGAGGCGGTCGCGTGACATGGCGAACCACACGCGCGCCTGGCCGAGCTGGAAGACAAGGATAGAAGAGATCATGCCCAGCAAAGCGCCGATGAGAACGAAGAGGCGCACCCAGTGCAGGCGCTCGCCGCCGTATTCGAGGTAAAGTCGTTTGAGCGAGTTGACCACCGGCGCCGCATCGCCCATGACGGACTGCCACGGGACGATGCCGCTGAGCACAATGGCAACTCCGCCGTAGAGCACCGTGCAGGCTCCCAGGGTGGCGAGAATGCCGATGGGAAGGTCGCGCTGGGGACGGTTGCATTCCTCCGCCGCCGTGGAAACCGAGTCGAAGCCGATGTAGGTGAAGAAGATGATGGAGCCGCCGGTCAGCACGCCTGTCCAGCCGTTGGGCATGAAAGGATGCCAGTAGTGGGGCTTGATGTAACTGGCGGCGGCGAAGATGAAAACCAGGATGGCGGCGATCTTGACCAATACCAGGACGTTGTTGGTGCGGGCGGATTCCTGGATGCCGCGGACCAGGATCACGGTGAGAATCATCACGATGAGGAATGCGGGAATGTTGAACCCGAAATGCCATCCGGACTTGTAGAGGTCGTTGCCGGCGAAATCCTGGAGGCCGGTGGGCAGATAGGCTGGGGATATCCACTTGAGCGCAGGATGGATGCCGAACCAGTCGAGCAGGTCGACGATGTGGGCGGCAAAACCCACGCTAACGCTCATGTTGCTGAAGGCGTATTCGAGGATCAGGTCCCAGCCGATGATCCAGGCCGTCAACTCGCCCATCGTGGCGTAGGTATAGGTATAAGCGGAACCGGCGATGGGGATCATAGAGGCGAGCTCGGCATAGCACAGGCCGGTGAACGCGCAGACAATGGCCACCAGGACCAGCGATAGGGCGAGCGCCGGTCCTGCGCCGGGGCGGCCAGCCATGGCGGAGTGGTAGATGAGGTAATGCACCAGCGGGGTGTCGCCGATGGCCGGTACATCGAAGCGCTGCCCGGCCATGGCCGTGCCGATGACCGTGAAGATGCCCGAGCCGATCACGGCCCCAATGCCGAGCGCCGTAAGCGACCACGGCCCGAGGGTCTTTTTCAACGCATGCTCGGGATTTTCCGAGTCCCGTATCAGCTTATCGATGGACTTGCGGGCAAGCAGTTGGCTGGGCAGAGCAGTTCTCCTCATCCGGTCAATTTGCCGGGCACTGACCAATGCGGCTTCTGCCGGCTATAGCATTTTCGGAATTGCTGTATACCGAAGCCGGGCCACTCAAGTGGCTTTTTCCTCAAGAAAAAGCCTCCCTGACGCCCCTCAAAAAGTCCACGCGTATTCCGAAAATGCTCTAGGACAGCTTTCTTCCGGTTCAGGATGCCTTCGCCGCAGTGTACAGGATGAGCAGTGGTCCTTGGAAAGAAACCGGCAAGCTGGTTGTGCGCAGTTTGAAAGGTACGGGCTTCAGCCCTTGAGGGAATGATCTTAAACTGCATCACTAGCGGCAAGCGGAGCCTGTGGCTTGGCGCGGTACAAGAAAAACCGGGTGCGGGCAAAATAAAAATGGCTCCGCGTCAACTGGTGAGCTGGCGCGGAGCCATTGTCGATATTAGCGGCGTGCTGCTTAGCGCTTAGACTGTCCGCGGGCCAGCTTCTTGACCTTCTTTTTCTTCTCTCCGCGCGGTCCTGTCCGGGGCGCCTTGGGGGCGGCCTTCTTGCGGGCGGCGCGTTTCAGTTTCTTGCGTTCCAGCTTGTCTTCAGTCTTGGTGGTGTCTGCCACGTGTAACCTCTTTCACTGCAATCTTTTCAGGGTTCCCGCAAATGGGGTCGATGCGATCTATAGGATAACAGGGAATTTGCGCGGGCGAAAGCGGCATCTCCGCATGAATCGTGCCTTTCGGGCGAATTGAGGAGCGGCGAGTAATGGTTTCAAGCGTACAATGGAGATAGACACGCATCTGGAAGAGACCAGCCTGCTCGGCTCCGGCCATCCTACCGCTTCTGACGAGCTCCGCAACACACGCGACAATCAACCCTTTTTGCCGGAGTTTGTTTATGCGTTCCGATAAGATTCACAGCGCCTTGGCGCAGGGAATGAACCGTTTTGAAGTTTGCCAGCTCGTGGCCAAAGGCGTAAAAGCCACCCACAAGACCGGCTCCCGCTTTGAAGACTCCATCAACGATGTGCTGCAATACCTGGGCACCCATGAAACATCCAGGGAAAGCCTGCACCCGGCGGCTCCGCAGGTCAGCATGAAGAGCCTCAAGCCGGCGGCATAGCCAGCGAGAGCGCAGTTTTTGGCAGGCGAGCAAACTGGAGTCTGAATCAAACTGCTCAGCCCTGTTCGGGAAGAATAAAGATCTCAAGTCAACGCAAAAGAGGGATGGCAGCTTTGCCATCCCTCTTTTGTTTGGTTCCGAACTGGTTGCTCGGCACTAAGCCTTAGACAACTTGAACGTTCTCTGCCTGCCAGCCCTTGGGGCCCTTGGTCACGTTGAACTGGACGCGTTGGCCTTCCTGCAGTGAACGGAATCCGTTCGACTGAATGGCGGTGTGATGAACGAAGACGTCCTCGCCGTTTTCGCGGCTCAGAAATCCAAAACCCTTGGCGTCGTTAAACCACTTGACTGTTCCCTGTTCCATTTTGTCTTGCTCCTTCGATACTGATTTTACCGCGAACGCAATGTGGAAGTTTGCGAGTAGGCGGTAACCGAAACAGGCAAGAACTTCAGATCGAATTCTACGATTGAACTAGAGTGTAGCACGGTTTTGGCAAATCCAGGGCGTCGTATGGAGCAGAAAAGGGTGTCGCATGGGGCGGAAAAGCAGTGAACTGCACGGAGACGACAGCTACTTTTCCCGGGTTTTCAATGCCCCGACGGCCAGATTCGCTCGTCCATTCTTCACTCCCCGAGGGCGCATTAAGCCCTTTCTGGTCTGGAGAATCTGAACATTTGCCCGACGAAAACGGAAGGATGTCCCTTAAGCAGGGTTCGATGAAGAGTCTCAATTCTCCCCGGCTAGAATGCGCGTCTCTGTTCCAAAGCGACGGTATTGGGTAAACTCCACGTCGTTCAGATAGGTCTTTGCATCCCCCTGATAGTGCGTGCTCGAAGTCATGCCTTGCTGAATGGCGATATGCGCCTGCAAAACAGAGGCGCTTTTTGTGGGGCAGACATAACTTTTGCCTCCAATCTCGACCGCGCCGTATTCAATGGCGATTCCGGCATTGGGGACCAGTCCCTTAGGTGGCATTTCCGCTTCAATGACAAGGCGCTGAATCGATCCGTCGGCGGGATTGAAAGCGATCTCGCCGTGGTAGCTGGCGCGCTCATTGAAAACCTGCATGTCGGGCTGCCCAGCGGATGTAAACCCATTCGGGACGCAGCAGAACTTCACATAGTAGTTCGACTTGTCGGTGGGAACCTCAATTTTGAAGACTGCCACTTTCGTTCCCCCGTCCTGCTCCCAGCGCTTCCAGGTAATTTTCCCCTTGAGCGCGTCCGCCACCACACTGCTCAGGGCAGGTCCAAACTCTCCCGAGGTCACCAATCCGCCAATCTTCCCTTCTCTCTTCAAGGCCTTCGTTGCGGCTTCATCTTCCACTTCCTTGCGATCCCGATACGTAATCGCGACGCTGGATTTACCCACGAAGTGAATTGGCAGATGGCTCAAGCTCACCACGCCGGTAGATTCCAGAGAATCCGAGCTCGGCCTGTCTTCAAAACTGGAGGTTTCGCGCACCGCCATCAGGTTCGGCAACTGGCGGACAGTAGTATTCACGTAGTTCACAATCCGCACCAGCATCTGGCGAGTCGCAGCCGGGTCTGGAGTAGGGTCGTTAACAATCTCATCGTCGGGCGGCGGCAAAAATATCGACTGGTCAGCCAGAATCAAAAGTTCCTGCTGCGACTTTTCGCCAGGCAGGGTGGTCTTCAGGCGAGCGAACCGAGTACCGCTCAACCGCTCGGTCAACTCAAACCTGGACAAAGCCTGCGCCATTTCGGCATCGGATTTCCCACTCGAAGCCGGCAGGGCATGCTCCAACTGATCGACCGTGACCTTTTCCGTTGAGTCTGAGTTGGGCGCGGTGTTTTTCTGCGCGAAGACCGGCAATGCTGACAATGCAACCAGCAGTGAGAGGAAGAGTTTGCGCATGATGCAGATCCCCTTTGGAATGATCGACAAATCTTATGCGCTTCCGGCTCGGTTAGACAAATCATCCGTGTGTCGGGCCGTGGTGCAATTTTGAAGAGTACGGGCTTCAGTCCGTACATCAGCACAGCAATGCAATTGGGGCTTTAGCCCCTGAGGGTTTGATCTCTTTCAAACCGCACTACCGCCGTGTATCGAGAACTTTAACTTCGACGAAACCCAGCTTGTGATCCCCTGCACGAGCGAGATCTCTGGCGACGAGATCAAATTCCCCCGCAAGGTCGGAGATTTCGCAACCGAAGAGTTGATGTCGAAACAGGTGAAGTAAGGTCGCTCAGATTTTCCGCAGATTGGCGAACTTTTCGATCAGCTTTTTCATGCCATGCCGGGTGAACATGACGGTCAGCTTGGCATCTTCGCCTTCGCCCTCGCGCATCAGAATGGTGCCCTCGCCGTATTTTGCGTGGTGGACGCGCTGTCCCTTTTTCAGATTCGCGGCGCCGGTGGACGCGGGAATGTCCATGGCCGGACGACCAGGCACGCCAGGCTTGAGACCGTCGTACTTCACGGCTCCGGCATTGCCACCGAAGAAGCGCGCAATGTTGTCGATGGAGCCGCCCTCCTCTTTGGGAGTGGTTTCATGGGCCGACGAAACTGGCTTGGTCTTGGGTGTCATCCACGAAGCGACGAAGGGCTTGGAGGATGAGGCTCTGACGCCATTACCCTTGTTGCCGGCGACTGCGCCCGCAGATTCCTGGCTTTCGTCTTCGTAGTTGTAATGCCGGTCAGCGAACTCGCTGAACTGACTGGGACGGCGAGCGCTTCCATAACCGCTGGCACGGTTGTTGTAGCTGGGCGTGGACCACGCGGGAGAACGGCCGCCCAGGTTTTCGACCAACTGGTTGGGCACCTCTTCAAGGAAGCGCGAAGGAATACTCATCTCCGGCGCGTCATTGCCGTAGCGACGGCGATAATGGGCACGCGTCAGTACTAGGGTGTTCATGGCGCGCGTCATGCCGACGTAGCAGAGGCGGCGCTCTTCTTCCAGTTCCTCGGGGTTGTTCAGGGTGCGCGAGTGGGGAAAGAGTCCTTCTTCCAGACCGGCGAGAAAGACGAGCGGAAATTCGAGCCCCTTGGCTGCGTGCAGCGTCATCAGCGTCACGTGGGCGTCGGGGTCGAACTGGTCGGAGTCCGAGGCCAGTGCCGCGTGATCGAGGAATTCAGCCAAAGTTTCGCCGCGTTCTTCGGCGTCATGCGCGGCGTTGGCCAGTTCTTTCAGGTTTTCAATGCGGCTGAAAGCTTCGGGAGAGCCTTCGGTTTCGAGAGCCTTGATGTAACCGGTGCGGTCGATGATGAAGCGGATCAGCTCGGGGAGCGTGGCCGCGTCGCCGGGAGCGCGAAAGGCGGATTTTTCTTCCGGTGCTTCCTCGGGTTTTGGTTGCGGCTCTGCGCTCGGCTTCTCTTTCGGCATGGTCAGGAACGGGCGCTTGGATGCAGCGGCAAAGGGGGAAAAGTTGGCGGCATCGAGCAAGGGGAGCTGATTTTCGTTGCCCCCAAAGTTGAATTCGCTGGCGGCATCGAGAGCATCGGCGACCTGCTGGTTCTCTTTGGCCGACGGCTCCACTGCGCCGAACTCGAAGCCGGTATCCGACTCATCTTCCGCGCCGGTGGCTACGTCTGCGGAAAGCTTGCCGGCAAAGTCCGGGTCCATCATGGCTTGGGCGTCGATGATGAGCTGCCGGAAGGAGTCGAGCGCCATCTGCGCGCGGGTAGGAATGAGGCGGTTTTTGATGGCCGCGCCCAGCGCATCCCAGGTGGACTGGCCGGTTTCGAGCGCCAGCCGTTCCAGCGTTTCCAGCGTAGTTTTGCCGATGCCGCGCACCGGCGTGTTGACGACGCGGTTGAGGGCCATGGAGTCGTGCGGGTTGCGAACCAGGCGCAGGTAGCCGAGCAGGTCTTTGATCTCCGCGCGCTCGTAAAAGCTGAAGCCGCCGACCATGGTGTAGCGGATGTTGTAGCGGCGCAGGGCCTCTTCGACGAGCCGCGACTGCGAATTGGTGCGATAGAGCACCGCGCAATGGGTCTTGTCGCCCGCGTCGCCGGACTCGCGCAGGAACTTCTGAATGCGGTCGGCAATGAAGAGGGCTTCGTTTTCGCCGTTGGGGGCTTCGTAGTAGCCGATCAGGCTGCCGCCCTGGCGATCGGTCCACAGCTTCTTGCCCTTGCGGCGCAGATTGTTGGCGACGACTGCGCCTGCGGCTTCGAGGATGATCTGCGTTGAGCGGTAGTTCTGTTCCAGGCGGACGATGCGCGCGTTGGGAAAATCCTTTTCAAACTCCAGAATGTTGCGGATGTCGGCGCCGCGCCAGGAGTAAATGCTCTGGTCTTCGTCGCCGACGGCGCAAACGTTCTTGGCTTCGCCTGCAAGCAGCTTCATCAGCTCGTACTGCGGGCGATTGGTGTCCTGGTACTCGTCCACCAGTAAATATCTATATCTGCGCTGATAGCGCTCGCGAACTTCTGTTGAAACCTTGAGCAGGCGCACAGCTTCGAGCAGCAGATCGTCAAAGTCCAGGGCATTGTTTTTGCGCAACTCGGCTTTGTAGCTCTGGTAGATGTGGGCGATGCGCTCGCTGTTGGGATCCTTGCTGGCGAGGTAATACTCCTGCGGATCGACCATGTGGTTCTTGGCCCAACTGATGCGGCCAAGCACAGTGCGCGGGGTCAGTTGTTTGGTGTCCAGGCCCATGCGCCGCATCACCTGCTTCACGATGGCCGACTGGTCGTTTTCGTCGTAAATTGCAAAGGACCTGGTGAGACCCTCGCCGCCCACTTTCAGGGCTTCAATGTCGCGGCGCAACATGCGCACGCACATGGAGTGAAAGGTGGCGATGAGCGGCTTGGCCAGCGACGAATGGCCCATCAGCTTTTCCACGCGCTCACCCATCTCGCTGGCGGCCTTGTTGGTGAAGGTGACGGCCAAGATCGAGTCCGGCGCGACGTCCTTTTCGCGAATGAGCCAGGCGATGCGGCTGGTGATGACGCGGGTTTTACCCGAGCCGGCACCGGCCAGGATGAGCAGGGGACCCTCCGTGGTTTCAACGGCGGCGCGCTGTTCGGGATTCAAGTTGTCGATGAGCGGCTGCACGGGGCGGGGTCCAAGGATGAAAGTTCCTTCTTCTAGTGTACCCGGCGTGCGGGTCGCCCGCTGTGGGCCGGCGCAGTGAGCCCTTGGGCTTGCGGAGAACATGCTGGCCGGAGAACGAGTCAGCCGCAGGACGAGCCGCCTGAGGTGATATCCGAGTAAACAGGCATTCCGTTTTCCGCTCGCTTGTTGGTAAAGTAAATCTGCATTGGTTCAGCAATGCCGGCCGCTGTTGTGATCTTGTCTGCGGTCGCGGGGGAGGGTCCATGAACAAGCAGTTCACCGCCGAGCTCAAGAAGTCGCCCGCCAAGGGCGGCTGGACGTATGTCGTGATGCCCGATTCAGCGAAGTTCTTCGGGACCAAAGGACTTGTCAAGGTCCGGGGAACCATGGACGGACATCCGTTTCAAAGTTCGTTCATGGCTTTGGGCGATGGCACCCATAAGCTGCCAGTGAAAGCCGATATTCAAAAACTTATTGGCAAGAGCGAGGGCGATAGCGTAACTGTTCGGTTGGAAGAAAGACTCTCCCATTAAAACGCGTCACGGAGACTGTTGATCGGGCAGGGTGTGTTCCGGACCAACCGCGACGGGACAGGAAGCATCTCAATCTGGAAAGAACGGTCGGCTTTGGTAGGGACGGCCGGCATTCTTTACTCCGCATTGACCCGAGAACAGACCCGTGACCAACTCTGAATTGACTTCGATCCTCTTTGTCATCCTGCTCTTTCTCGGGCTGGCCCAGTTGTTGGGCTACGTTTTCGTCCGGCTGCGGCAACCGAAAGTGGTCGGCGAGATACTGGCCGGTGTGGTTCTGGGGCCGGCTTTGCTAGGCCACCTGCCTTTTGTTGCGAATCTGTTCGTTACTGCCAAGCATCAGGGCAACATTCTGGACTTTCTTTACTGGCTCGGCCTGCTGCTGCTGATGTTTCTGTCGGGAGCGGAGACACAGGAACTGTTCAGGCGTGATGAACGCCGCGAAGTGAGCTGGCTGATCGTTGTCGGCACCGGAATCCCGTTCGCGCTTGGATTGATTCTGGGACCGTGGCTGATCCGTCCCGCGCTCGCAGGCCCGAATGGCAACCGCGTTTCGCTAATCATCATTCTGGCCGTGGGCGTCGCGGTCACATCGGTTCCCGTGGTTTCAAAGATTTTTGCCGATTTAAAGATACTCCACACCCGTTTCGCGCGGCTGGTGCTGGGTGTCGCGGTGCTGGAAGACATTGTGTTGTGGCTGGCGCTGGCTGTGGCCACGGCCACTGCGGGGACGGCGGCGCTCAACCCACGCGCCATGTCGTATCACCTGGCCGCAACGGTGGGCTTTTTCGTTCTTGGGCTTACGGTCGTTCCCCGGCTGGTGAAGCGAATCAATAAGGCGCGCTTCAATGTTTTGGCGCAGCACTCTCCGGTGGGCTACGCACTGGCGGTTCTGCTGGCCTATTGCGCAATTGCCGGAGCGATGGATGTGAGCCTGGTGTTTGCAGCGTTCCTGGCGGGCTTCGCCGTGGTGCATAAGAAGCGCAGACTTTTTGCCGACGCCCTGGACGCCATTGGAAAGGTGTCGTTCGCCGTCTTCATCCCAGTCTACTTCGCGATTGTGGGATGGAAACTGGACCTGATTCGTGGCGTGTCTCTGTGGATGATGGTTGCGTTCATTGCCGGGAGCTGTGCGGTCAAGGTTCTTTCCGTGTCGCTGGCCGGGCGTTTCGCGGGATTTCGCGGGCTGGACCTGATTAACCTGGCAGTTACTACCAATGCACGCGGCGGCCCTGGAATCGTACTGGCGAGTGTGGCGTTTGAAGCCGGAATCATCAGTTCCAAGTTCTATACCACTCTGGTTGTGGCGGCGGTGCTCACATCGCAGATCGCCGGGGCGTGGCTGGATTACGTGCTGCGCAAGGGATGGCCTTTGCTCACTCCCGTCGTCTCAAGCGAATCTACGATTCCGTCCCAGGAAAGCCCGTCGACGGCGTAAAGAATGCCGAAGCGCCTGCTTGCATCCATGGCGGATTCGGGCGTGAATTGGGAAAATGTACATTTTGTCCAATTTGTACAAAATGTGCATTCTTGCTAGACTCTATTTATGCCAACCGTCTCCGCCACTCACGCCAAGCAGAACTTCGCCGCCATGCTCGACCAGTCCCAGCGGGAACCGGTGCGGATTCAACGCCATGAGCGGGACATCGCCGTGATCGTGTCGGCGGAGGAGTACGAAAAGATTCACCAAATGCGGGTAAAAGAACTGCTTCGCCTGACGGAAGAAACGGGCCGATACGCTGCATCCAAGGGCATGACCGACGAGCTGCTCGAGCAACTCCTGGCTAACGAGGAATGAGGCGGAGAGTCGTTGTCGACACCAACGTCTATGTGAGCCGTCTTTTGAATCCTCTTTCCGTTCCAGGCCACGCAGTTGCCAAGGCGTTGCAGGACGCCAGGACTCTGGTTTCGTTCGCGACTTGGACGGAATTGCAGACGGTTCTACGGCGCCCCAAGTTGGCTCCCTATATCCAGCCCGGCAGCGTGGAACCATTCCTCGAAGAGGTACTGTCGGTGGCCATTCACGTCGAAATCCTATCGCCCATCCGCGCCTGCCGGGATCCGCGTGACGACAAATTTCTTGAGGTAGCCGTGCATGGGCGGGCAGATATCATCGTGACCGGCGACCGCGACCTGCTCGATCTGAATCCATTCCGAAGCATCGCAATCCTCACTCCGGCGGAGTACTTGGAGCGGGGATAGCTGTGCCCGCCGATCCGTTATTCTGAAGACACGATGGAATTGCCAGAGAACGCCAGTGTGCCCAGTGATAGGTCTTCGCCGCAGGGGTGGAAACCGACTCGGCGCGTGGCCGTCTACTGCGGCTCAGCCGACGGTAACAATCCCGCCTACCTGGCCGAAGCGCGGGCGCTCGGCGCGTCGATCGCCGAGGCTGGACTGGGGCTGGTTTACGGCGGAGCCAACGCGGGCCTGATGGGCGCCGTAGCCGATGCGGCTCTGGCCGGCGGCGCTGAGGTGATTGGCGTGCTTCCGGATGTGCTGGCGGGCAAGGAGATTGCTCACGCTGGCCTGACGCGGCTGGAGCTCGTCTCTACTATGCACGAACGCAAGGCACGCATGGCCAAGCTAGCCGATGCATTTCTCATTCTGCCCGGCGGGTATGGGACGCTGGAAGAGCTGCTGGAGGTGGTGACCTGGGCGCAACTGCACCTGCACGCCAAGCCCGTGATCCTGATCAATACGGCTGGATACTGGCACGGGCTGCTGGAGTTTCTGGATACGGCGGTTGCCGCGGGATTTCTGAAGCCAATAAACAGAGACCTGATGCGCGTGACGGCGAGCGCGGGTGAGGCTGTGAAGATGGTGGTTACGGGTTTAGCCTGAATCGCAAGCCTTCAGATGGGTTTCTGCCAAGCCAACACGGCAACCGGGTAGGTTAGAAGGATTACCCCGTCTTCACGACGAGCCGCGACGCCGAGGCTGTCTTGACGGGTTTGAATGTCCTCTTCAAACAAGGCGCGAATCTTGTCGGCATCGCCGGCGCGGGGGAATGAGCTGGAGAGCAGACCTTCCAGGTCCATCTCCATCGCGTAGCTCGCCTTTCTCACCAGTTCCAGCCCAGCGTCTTTTCCTATCGATTCAAACTCCGCCTGCGTCAAAGCGCGCGTATGCGAAGGGTCGCGCAGAATCTCCCAGAGGTTGAAGTTCGCCTGCGTCTCTGCGCTTGGAGCAACATCGGCCACCAGCACCGTCCCGCCGGGTTTTGAGACGCGCGCCATTTCGCGCAGCGCCGTGGCCGGCGCCAAAAAGTGGTGAAAGGAAAAACGAGTTACCGCGCAGTCGAACGTGTTATCAGTAAACGGAAGATCGGTTGATTCGCCCAGCTTCCACGCGACGTTTTCGACCTTTGACTCGGCCTGGAATTGCCGGGCGCGTTCCAGCATGGCGGGAACCATATCCAGCCCCGTGACGTGCGCCACCCGTTTGGCCAAGAAGCACGAAACGATGCCCGGCCCGCAGGCTATGTCGAGCAGCGAGTCTCCGGCGCGTACTCCGGCGCATTCAGCCATCAGCTCCAGCAGGGCTTCATGCGTATGCGCGTGGCGCCGGCTGAAAGGCTCCGCCTGCCTGGTGAATTGATCCACGATTTCGGCGTTATGCTGTTCCACATTCATGGCGAGGCTCATTGTTTCCTCCTGCTCGAGCGCAGTGTTTGCTCTGGCGTCCCTGTAAAGAAGGCGTGCAGGCTAGTTCGGCGCGCCCGTCGTTTCTTCCTCGGCGAAGGTGCACTCGCGGCACTGGCAAACGCGGCGCAAATACTCCCAGGAATAAATGCCTGCGCTGTGCCCGTCGAGCCAGTTGAACTGGAGCGCGTAACGGCCCACGGCATGGGCGCTGGCCGGTTTCGGCGGCGGCGCATACATGGGCAGCACGGCGGCAGGCTTCCGTTTGCCCTGGCCCGGCTTGCGGCCCTCTTTCTCGCGTTCATCGTTGCAGGTGGCGCAAGGGCAGGCATCGCGCAGCCAGGCAAACGTCCACGCGCTCTTGTGTCCATCCGCCCAGTCGATCTCCAGCCCCTTGCCCTCGGAGATCAATACGCGGACTTTCTCCGGAGTGACGGCAATGCGGGCGAGCGGACGGTTTTCCTCCGACTCGCGTGCTG
This sequence comes from Occallatibacter sp., assembly GCA_036489415.1. Lineage (GTDB taxonomy): Bacteria > Acidobacteriota > Terriglobia > Terriglobales > Acidobacteriaceae > Telmatobacter. Next base: position 19,881 of record DASXFS010000002.1, read on the forward strand.
CATGTTTCTTCTCGACAAAGCGAATGCCTTCATGGCTCATAGCTCTAGTTTACAGGGATCAGGAGTCAGAGATCAGGTCGAAGTTACCCTGCACTGGCGAATGTGATTGGAGATGGATTCGTGTTCTCTGATTACTTCCGGTCGTAGCGGAGCTTCAATATCAGGATGGCCACGGCAAGGACCAACGTGACCGAGTTGGCGGCGATGATGGGAGCCGAACCAAAGCCAATTCCGAAGATCAGCCAGCAGGCGACACCGAAGCTGAAAAGCAGAAACATGCTGAGCGATATGTCGGCTGCGCTCTTGCGGCGCCAGACGCGTAGCAATTGAGGCACAAAAGAAACCGTCGTGCAGAAGGCAGCAACTGAGCCGATCAAGTCCAGCGACCATCGTGGTAAAGCAAGGAAGACGTGCATGACTTAGTAGTTTCTCCAGAAGAACCATGCGGCCATGCCGAGGCCGATGAAGACGACCATGGCGCGCAGCACAGGCTGCGGTACCTTGCGGGCGAAGCGAGCCGAGGAGTAGCCGCCAATAGCGCAAGTGACCATGGCCAGCAGGCAGTAACGCCACACCACCTGGCCCTCCACCACAAAGATCAAAAAGGCAATGCCGTTGGCCATCGTGGTGGAAACAACCTTGAGCGCGTTGATCTCGTTCAGGTCTTCAAGGCCGAACAGGGAAAGCAGGGTAATGATGAGAAACCCGGCTCCCGCGCCGAAATACCCGATGTAAAAACAGACCACGATCGTGCAGGCGAAGATGACGCCCAGACGGGGCGCACGAGTGGTGCGATCGGAGTTTTGTCGCTTGCGGCGGTCGAGCCAGCGAGTCACAGGTCCGGTGAGGGCAAAGATGATTGCTGCGATCAGCAGAAGCCAGGGAACCAGCCGCAGAAATGTGGTCTGCGGAGTATTGAGCAGGACAATAGCGCCGGCTGTGCCGCCGAGCAATCCGGCCACGGCCATGGGCCACGCGAGGCGAAGATTTTTGCGAACATCGTCGCGGTAGGCGGCTACGGAAGTGAGCTGGCCTGGCCAGAGGGCGACCGTATTGGTAGCGTTGGCCTGCACGGGCAGCATCTTCATGCCCAGCATGGCGGGAAACAGCAGAAAGCTCCCACCGCCGGCTACCGCGTTGAGCACGCCGGCAAGAAAGGCGGCCACCGAAAGCCAGAGCCAGTGCCAGTCAATGGATTGGGGAAGGCTGAAGGGCGGCGTCATCTGCATTCGATTGTATGGGCGAGGCGTGGCGTCGGTGGGGGAAGTCAGGGGAGAGCCGTTTCTGTTCAAAGAGGAAGATTGCCCGCATTTGACGTTAATTATGGTAGGGATCGACTGGGAACCTCCTCAGGCTCGATTTCACTGACATTTACGTGCCGCGTTTGGCCGGTCCTGCGCGGTTTTCTGAGGCTGTCTCTTGTCGCTGTGTTCGACCATTTCGTTCGCTGCTGGTTCTCGCCGGAAAGTCTGGGAGGGGTTTGAAATGAGGCAGTTGGACGATAAGCCTCTCAGCGGAGACCGTAGCCAGAGCTCCTCGCGGCCGATTCTCGAGGTCGCGGCCGGTCCGGCTCGCGACGTTCGGGAGATGGTTGCGGGATCGCCGGAGCACGCAGCACTGGTAGAGGCCTTGCGGCGAGAGTTTCCAGAGATTTACCGGTTTTCCAGCAAGAGCGCCAGCGTTCGCCGGGCCTGAGTCAGACCTTTCCCGCTATAGCATTTTCGGAATTCCTGTATACCGAAGCCGGGCACTCAAGTGGCTTTTTCCTCAAGAAAAAGCCACCTTGCACGCCCCTCAAAAAGTCTACATGTATTCCGGAAATGCTCTAACGCTCCCGCAGGCGTACCAGCACCACGCCTTGACGGGGAAGCGTCAGGTCTATGCTGGCTTTGCCGCCTTGGAGAGCAAGGCTGCGATCCTGCACAGTCTGTTCCAGGGCTCCAGCCTTCTCAAGCTGCTGCGATTGCTCCGTTGTGGGGTGCGCCGGGCTGCCCATCTGCTGCCAGGCCCGATAAGCATTGCTGTGTGTCTGGTCCACGCGAAACTCGGAAGCGACCGCCGCTTTGCCATGCAGACCGCCAATGATGAGATGGATCTGAGCAGCCGGGGCGGGTATGTCAGCGTCATGATAGTTCCACAAAAGCACATCCACTTCAGCGCCCTTGCGTGTGGCCACCGCATTCACATCGGGAGCGTCAGCAACACTGTGTTCCACGACGTCAGCAAGCGGGAGAGCCCCGCTACTGTCGGTTGCAAGCCAGACCGCACCCTCGAGTGGTGTGCCGGCGTGCGACGAGGCGCTGCTTGGCACGCCGCCGCCTAACATGCCTAAGAGGCGAAAAACATTCAGCACCGGCTTGTCGATGCCGTTCGTTGCCAGTTCCCGGAATCCGGCAAAGGCCGGCTGATCTTCAAACTCGAACGCCCACGTGACGGCGCCCTCGACTGTGACGCCATATTGACGAGCCAGCTCGTAGGTGCGCATGGTTGCCTCGGCCACGCTCACGCCGTAAAGCGGGCCGTTGCGGTAGCCGTTCCGGCTTCCCTGGCAAGCGGCGCAGCCCTCGGGGTCGCTCTCGCCCAGGATGATGGGTGTGTGCTTCCATTCGGGATAACTGTCGATGACTTTCATTCCCCGCTCGACGGCGCGAAGCTGTGTCGCGACGCTCATGACAACATGCCCGTCCACGAACTTCGGGTTGCCCTTGGGGTGGTAGCTGATGAAGTCCAGCGGCGCGCCCGTGCCGCCCGTTGCGGCATTTGCGCCGTGAGCGCAGTGCTCCAGAAACTGGCGCAAAAATGGCTCCGAGTGGTCGCTAACGCCAGTAGCCTCCGGGCCTCCAATGCGTGCGTCCGGCAGAACCCCGCGAATGGCGGCCGCGGTCAGGTCGTACAGACGGTCATATTGGGCGGGCGTGCCGTGCCAGTAGGGGATATCCGGCTCGTTCCACACTTCCCATAGCCAGCCTCCGGTCTGGCTGCCGTAGCGCTGGCGCATGTGTTGGGCGTAGACCGTCACCAGCTTCGACCATTTGGTCTCGTCTTTGGGCGGATAGGTCCAGCCGGTCCAGATTTCACCCTTGGGAAAGCTGTGGCGATAGGGTTTCGGATGGGTTGAGAGCGCCTCGGGCATGAAGCCGATCTCCACCAGCGGGCGCACGTGCGCGGCAATGAGCGCGTCAAAGATGCGGTCAGTGATGGCGAAGTCGTAGACCGGCGTTCCATCCGGCTTTTCGGTGTAGACGTTAGTAGAACCCCACTTGAGCGAGCTGTCGCCGTTGCCGGTGGTGAAGAGGTTGTGGGAACGGAAGTAGACCGGAACCGGGCTGAGCGCGGCAAGCTCGCCGAGAAGCTTTTTGCCATTTGGCGCGTAAAGATAATTAGGCTCATCGGCTCCGAAGAAGTTCCAGATAGGCGTGTAAGGCCCGGTCGGCTGGCTGGCATGAACCTGGATGAAGACTGGCTGCCCGGCCTGCGGCTCAACGGCGGCGCCGGTTTGCGCACTGCCTCCGCCAGCGGCCGGCAGCGCGGCAATGAGAAAACCGATGCACGTCCAGGTAAACGCATTCTTCATGCGCTCCAACATACCACTCCGTGCCATTCCCGGTCGCTTGCGCGTCACGGTAGAGGTTCTCAATTTTGACCCGCCCGAAGGCGGTAATAAGGTTGCGGTCGTGTGAACGATGCAATTACCGGAACCTTCCGGAGGATTCGGGCGTATAACAGGCCATGAGGGCGACAGCCATGGTACGGAACAGGATACGGAATGCTGCGGGATTGCTCGCAGGACTGGCGTTGATGGCCGGGATCACTGGATGCTTCCGGGTGCATGTCGACAAGGACGCGAACGGCGAGGACAAGAACGTCCAGGTGGATACGCCCTTCGGTGGCGTGCATGTAAACACCAACCAGACTTCAGCCGCGGACCTGGGATTGCCGGTTTATCCCGGCGCAAAGCTGGCGACGGACAACGACATGCACAAGTCCGCGGACGTGCATCTGGGCTTTGGCGAGTGGGAATTGCGCGTGCGGGCGGTGAGCTACGAGACCACGGACAAACAGGAACAGGTGGCTGCGTTTTACAAAAAATCTCTCGGCCGTTACGGCGATGTGATCACCTGCCAGGGCCAAATGCCGGTGGGCATGCCGGCCACAACGTCTCAAGGCTTGACCTGCGCGGACGACGGCAACAATGCCAACGTGAAGATCGATAGCCGCGATTACGGAACCGATGACAATGGCCTGCAGTTGAAGGCCGGGTCGAAGCGGCACCAGCACATTGTGGGCTTTGAAAATTCCAAGGACGGCGAAACCCAGTTTGCCCTGGTTGCGCTGGACTTGCCCGCCGGGCTGGACAAAAACTCCGGCAAGAGCGACTAGAGCGATTAGAGCGAGTGACCGGCGGCGCCGACCATTTGAGCTTCGACGCCGTGGGCATCCCCGGCTTCCAGTTCATCCAGGACATGCTGGACTACGAGACTCGTACGCACCACTCGAATCAGGACACGGTGGAGCGTTTGCAACCCGCCGACCTGAAGCAGATCGCCACCGTCGAGGCCATCTTCCTTTACAACGCCGCGCAGCGCGACCAGATGCTGCCGCGCAAACCGCTGCCGCAGCCTGATCTCGAACAGAAGAAACGCGCGCCGATCAAAGGCATCTTCCCTGGCGCGGAGCCGCCCGCGGACGGCGACCAGAAGTAAGCACTGGCTTACTTTCGACTCAAGACAAGTCCGCTCCTGCGCAAGTCCGCTCCGGGCGTAACGTACACCGGCGCGGGCTTTTTAAGGCGGCTTTCCCCGTGGTTTCTTGATAAGCCCAATCGGTCCCGCGCCATGCGGGATTCTGATACACTAAACCAAGCGCACTCAAGGGGTAAAACGCGCCAGGCCGCGCCCCAACGATACGCTCTGCAACCCATGTTCGGGGAGTGGCTCAGCCTGGTAGAGCACCTGGTTCGGGACCAGGGGGTCGGAGGTTCAAATCCTCTCTCCCCGACCAATAAAATCAATAGCTCAATAGCATCTTCATTCCGATCGGAAATCTAGGCGTGTCAGCGTAAAAATAGCCACAGTGTTCCGCATGAGCGGAGCGCTGCGGCGGAGTAATGGCGATCCACCACCCGACATTGTCTTCGTGAGCTTGTTGCCTTGCAAGGATGGTTGATGGAACACCGGAGGGATGTTCCAAGTGGAGATATACGGCGTGTACAGCGGGTGGTCCTCGTTGAGGGTCGGAGTCAGCGAGTGATGGCGGTTACTGCGGCCATCCGGCAAACCGGAGAAACATCGACTACCATTTGCAGATTATTTCCCTTCGCCGGCGCATAATCCAGACAGAGAGGTCGAGAGGAGAATCCACAGGCGCTTCCGCATCCCGGCCCGGCAAAACCAACCAATAAACCAAGGTTAATTTTTCCCGAGGTACCCACCCCCTCAGCCAGTTTTTCCGCATCGCATTGAAAAACAACATGTTACGTAGAAATTGACCCACTTTATCCCATCGAAATAAAGAGCTTAGCTATTTTTCGATTTTCCAGATTTTCCAAAATAAAGGACTTACGGCATGTATTGGCGGGCAAGATCGCCGGTTTCCGCGCGTCGCAAAATGCCAAATTGGGGCAGCAGAGGCTAGAGTGGCCCTTACGGCGCCAGCGGAACGCCGCTTGCGCTGAATCCGAGGGCCAGCGCCGGTGAATCCTGTTGGAGCGTGTAGTCACCTGTCTTGGCATTGGTAAACAGCGGGTTGGCGAGCACGGAGTTTGCGTCGGTGACCTGAGATCCGAAGACGCTATCGCCGGCCTTGGCGACATTCTGGTAAAGCACATTGTCATCGACGCTTCCGGGGTTCGGATCGAGATAGGATGCGTCGGCCCAATCGGTCCAATCCATCAGGTCCTGTGAGGAACCGCCGTCGCGATAGACGATGTTGTGCGTGGAGGAGAAGTTTGTCACTGGGAGAGAATCGTTGCCGGCCACGAAGCCATACGCGCCATAGGCCCCCGTTGCTTCCGGCGCCACGAGATTTACTGCGGTGTTATTCACAAACAGGGCCAGGTTGTGAAGCGCAGTAGTCGAAGCACCTGTATTGGCGCCGTTGGTAAGTCCGATACCGATGCGGTGAATCTGATGTGGAGCCAGTTGCGCGGTAAAAACATAGGTGGCGAGGGAGTTCGTGGCCGTACCCGTGCCGATAATTACTCCATCTGCCTGCACGTTGAACGCGGCGTTGGTGTTTCCCGAAGCCTGACCGGAAAGTTGCACTATGATGGTGGTTGTGGCCGCGCTTGCTGGAAAGTAAGAGGGCAGCAAGTCGACGCGTGTGGTTCCGTTGTAAGTCATATCTCCGGTCGAGTAACTCGACCCGTTCGAGTCGAGATCGTAATATGCGGGCGGCTGCAGAATCACGACGTTGTTGCTTGCCGAGTTAGTCGCGCATCCATGACACAGGAACATCCCGTTGCCGTCACTCTCGATGACGTTGTTGTTCATGGTGACGGCGCTGACCTGGTCGTCCATATAGATGCCTTCTGTTTGTCCGAGCTTGTAGCTTCCAGCGGCATCGCGCAGCAAGCCGCCGATGTTCTCAATGCGATTTCCAGTAATGGTGGTCTTCTCCCTGACGTAACCAGGGCTGGTTCCGGCATAGGAATAGATCGCACCGGTGTCATTAGTTTGCTGGCTGGTGTTGCGAATTATGTTGTTGGATACGGTATTTCCAACCAGAGAGACGCCGTCAGACGGATACAGATCCACGCCCCAGCGGCCTGATCCATCGATGATGTTGTCGTCGATGAAATTGTAGGCGCTGTTTTCCAGATGAATTCCGGTTGAACCGACGTTGATTTTCCCCAGGCCGGTCATATTATTTTCCGTAACATTGTTGCCATTGCTGTTTGCGGTAAGAAAGATTCCGCTGCCGCCCATCTGTTCAAAGCCATTGCCGGTGATGGAGTTATTGGATGAGCCGCTCAGGGAGATCCCATTGCCCGCATTCAGGAACATATTGCCGCTGATAGTGCTGTTGCTGAGGCCAGCGCCCATGACAGTGGCCAGCTTGTCGTTAAAGGCTCCGGAATAGACAAATCGATCCGAAGTTGTGTCAGAGAAAGTGAGGCCCGTAATGGTGATTCCGGATACGCTATTGACCGCGATCAATGTACTTAGCCGCGCCGCAACCACGGTATCGGAGTTCAGGCTGTCCGGATTGGCCGGCTCGACATAAACTTTAGACACGACGGAATCGTAAGCAAACTCTCCCGGTGCGCCCAGGTCGGCCGGATCATCGAGCACGCGCCAACTGCCGCTGATTCCGGGGGTACTGGTTCCGGTGTTGAACTGGTCAGCCACGGTGATGGTGTTATTGCTTGCATCCACGCTCACGACGGTCGTGAATTGATCGGTGTAGCGCAGAAAGTCCAGCACCTGCAACACAGCTCCTGGTTTGACTGAGGGAGTCAGGTCTTCAGGTCGAACGGTGAATGTAACCCCGAAGTTATGCGGCTGAACGGGGTTTAAGACTCGCCAGCCAGTGGTAAAAGGCCGCTGCGGATCGTAGCCCAGCGCGGCCGGCGTCTGACGCACGCCCTCGATCGCCAGGTCAAGACCTACGGGATTTTGCGCAATTGCAGAATAGATTCCGTTGCCTTCGCTGGCCCATCCACTTAGAAGTTCTCCGCCGCTTAATACAACGGTGGCGCCTGGAATAGCTTCCCAGGTTTCTCCCTGATCGAGAGCGGTGAGCGTGAGAGGACTTAGGAGATAGTAAGTGCCGGCGTTAATCTGAGTTACTTTAAGGGAGGATTGCCGCATGGCAAGTTGAGCGCGCTGTAATGTGGCAAAGGGACTAGACGCGGACCCGTCCGCGTTGTCGTTGCCATTGACGGCGACAAAGTAACTATCCTGCGCGGGCACTGAAACAAGGAGCGTTGCGGGGTTACTTGCAATGCTCCCCAAGGCATTCGACACTATCACTTGGAAAATAGCCCCGGTGTCGGCAGTGGTGGCCGGCGGCGTCGTGTAACTGGATGAAGTAGCGCCGGCGATGTTCACGGAGTTTTGCTGCCATTGGTAGCTGAGCGGCCCCACAGAATTTGCCGTCACCGAAAAGGTAGCCGTCTGGCCAAGCGCGACAGACTGGTCCTGCGGCTGTTGCGTCAGAGTAGGCGGTGCGGCGGTCACGGTGAGCGTTGCCGCGGCGCTCGTGATGGCTGCCGCCGAACTGCTGATTACGCTTCCTGTGGCGTCTGACACGACTACATCAAATGTGGAACCGCTGTCGGCCGCATTTGTAGCTGGAGTCGTGTAACTGGTAGCCGTGGCTCCCGGTATATTCATCGAGTTGCTCCGCCATTGGTAGGTTAGCGCCGACGCCCCGGTTGCCTTAACAGAAAATGTGGCTGACTGGCCCAGAGGAACTACCGCATTCGAAGGCTGCGAAGTAATCTTTGGGGTAGTGCCGTCCGCCGCGGTTGCGGCTTCTTTGAAGTTGATTGACCCACAGCCACTGAGAAAAACAGTGGAGAGACATAGAAATTCACAAAGCGTGCTTATTCGACGCCAGCGAGCCTCGTGACCTGCCTTTACGATTCTCACCTGAACAGTCATCGGTACCCTTCACCATCCAACACACGCAGGATGGAAATGAGTCATTCCAGTTACGCTTCCATCGGAAAGAGGCTGAGCCAGATTCCGCTTTTCATGTAGGAACGTTGCCGAAGCTTGTTTTTGCGAGGTAGTTCAGAATGTTTCTGATGAAGTCCACATCGCGGGTCCTCATATCTCCGGCTAATGTGTTTATCGGCACGCCGGCAACGCGAGTTCAGCGTCACAAAGGTAATGTGGCCCTGTCTGGACGTCTCTATTGACTGTGGCGAGACTTGACGGCATCCAGTCCTGTTTCATTCATAGCGAGCAGTGCGAGCTGAAACAATAACCCGTCTCGGGGAATCGCTCACACCAAAGTGGTAGGCCCGCTCGATGCTTGGTAACCGGTTGAAATGAGAACCGCTCTGCCCGGTGTTGCCGACGCGGAGCTCAGAGTTCGATTCGTCGTATGGGAACTCGAGGATGTCATCGATTGCGCCGGAGCGCATTGTTCGATGCCGTTGTTGTAGGTGTTTATTCGGCGCGCTGGGAGCGTGAGCCGTCGATGGATGGTGGAGCGGAGATTTGGATGGCGAAACAACGGCGTCGTTACATAGACTGAGAGAGTTCGAGGCTGGCCGCAAGTTCTTTTAGCGTGATGGGCTTGATTGGAGCTTTGGTCACGCTCGTGATCTCCGGTGATAGAGCGCCTATTTGCCTATCGCCTGCCAGTGAGCAAGATTCCCGCTACACTTCGAGAGCCGGGCCGCGCTTAGTTCTTTTTCACAGTCCCTGCCCATGGAATCCAGCGCGTTGCATTGCGGTTACGGCCTCGCGGTTGCGCATGAAGGTGTTCCAAATCAATCCGGACCGCAGATTCTCAGCCATCAGCACGGAAATACCTTGATCGATGCCCAGCACATCCGGGTCATACCAATTAGCCGTGGGGTGAAATGCGTCCACAAAGCCATAGCGCCCCCAGGCTCGTTTGCCCCACCTTGAGCGCATGGCCTTCAAAACTGAGATGCAGTCCGCGGGAAGAAATGCCAGCGAGCCCGCGGCGGCGGAAGGAACCACCGTTCCATCTAACGGCCCTATCGCGGGTGGTCCGCCCCACGCTGTGTAGCCGCCGATATAATCCGACGAAGTGACACCCCAATAATTTTCGTTGTACCACTGCGGATGGGCAAGACAGAAGGCCTTGTGTGCGCGCGTTGCGATTACGGAGTTCGTATAGTAGTCCGCGTAGGCGTCTCGTTTGTCGCGAAAGTCAAACCATGCTTGCGAATACTGATGGGTAAACAGCGGATCGTCTCCACTGATGTAGTCGTAGCCGTCATAGTGAAGCGTCGAACGCGTAAAGTTGTTCCAATACGCGGGTGCAACAGGATGCGTGGGCGAACCGATGGCCAGAAGGTCGATCATCATCAACTCGCAGTAGTGGTCCCAGCGGTTTGCCAGGAAGCCCGTTTCCGGCTGCCAGCCCATGGAAAATGCCTTGCCGCCATTGAGCATCCAGGGCCAATCAACACGTTCATAAATCTGCTGTGCAAGTGATTGGATTTGAGGGTCGTCAAAGTAGGCGCGGGCCGTTAGCATTCCGCAGAGCAGAATGGACGTATCGATCGATGAAAGCTCTGAGCCACGGAACCGCTCACCGGTCTCGATATCGGTGAAGTGATAGAAGAAGCCATGCACCTCCGGCATGGTGTTCAGGTGCCACTTGAGAGTGGTTCTCGCGCGCTCCAGGATCTGCGTGTGCGGCAGATAGCCGTGGTGATCGGCTATGCACAATGCCGTTAAACCAAAGCCGGTTGAGGCGATGCTGGCCATTCTTCGCGGGTCACGGGCGCCGGTCAGATTGTTGCGGGCGCGGTCGAGAATCTGGCCTGTATCGGGGCTGCCCTGCTCCCAGAAGAACAGACAGGCCTGCTGCTGGAGATCGTCGAGGAACGCTTCGTCTTCCGTCGTAGGCTTCCAGGGTTCCTGTGCGAAGGCCGCGCATCCGGGCAACAGTGCATATCCGGCCGCCGCCGCCATCGTTTTCAACATCTGGCGCCGATTCATCCTCCGCGCACCGCTCCGCCGCATCGTCTCAACTCCTACATTCGCTCGCGCCGTTCAGCTTGAATTTCGATCTCCGGGCAGTGTTCACCGGCAGCCCTCAGAAGCGCAAAACGGTTCCTGCCGCGACCGTGTGCATGAGCACAGAAAGCGCGTGATTCAACCTATCAGTTGTACCGGAATAGAACTGCGGGCTGCCGAACCCCGAAGCGGCAGCGCTCAACCCAGGACGCGTGTAAGCACAATCGTTTGCGAAATACTAATTTTTATTGACCAGAGCATCTCTAGTCAAGCATGCGAAGAGCCGGGCTCATCGCAGGGCCGACGCATATCAAATACCCAGTAATTTGAGCAGGTAGGGTTGGTTCCGGGCGGCCTTGAGCCGTTTGCTCCTGGTGCCGCGTTTGAAAGTTGTTTCCTGTTTGAGCAGGTTGAGGGCGATGCGGTTGAGCAGC
>DASXFS010000003.1:0-10979 GCA_036489415.1 Occallatibacter sp.
GCCTGCAAGCAACGACGCCCAAGGCAATAGGACAAACAACAGCAACGCCGCCGCACCCAATGCCAGCCATGCCGCATAGGAGCGTAGATTGCCCGACTGCCAGCGCTGCAAAATGGCTCCTCCGAGTGTCGCAATTCCACCCAGAAGCCACGCGGCGCCCCCAAGAATCGCGACATCGACGACCCACTCCAGGAAGAAGCGCGAGAGTGCCAGCACCGGCTTGACGATGAAGAAGCTGTAGATTTCGTCGACGTAATACTTGTGAACCAGCAGGCTGTGAACGGCGGGCACTGCCTCAGCCAGGTGCGCAGCACGATCCGATCGCTGGCCATAGAAGCGGTGAGCCACATACCAGCCGATTGCACCCGCCAGGACTGCCAGACCACTCATCGCCCATTCAAGCCCTGCGCCCCCACCCTCGGCCGCATGTACCCCAAGCGCCGGAGCGAGGAATCGACCAAAGGGTCCAAGATTCTCGCCCAATCCGATCCAGCCACCGATCACCGAAAGCACAGCGAGAAGCGCAAGAGGGACCGTCATCGATGCTGGGCTTTCATGCGGATGCACTTCGTGACTCCGCAGCTCGCCGAAGAAGGTCAGATACCAGAGGCGGAACATATAGAACGCAGTCAAGGCGGCTGTCACGAGTCCAACGAACCAAAGAACCTTGCCCAGGCCGCCCGCAACGAATGTCGCGTAGAGGATTGCGTCCTTCGAGAAAAACGCCGAGAAGAACGGGAAACCCGCAATTGCCAGCACCGCCATCGTCATCGTCCAGAATGTGACCGGCATCTTCTCGCGCAGGCCGCCCATCTTGCGCATGTCCTGCTCGCCGCCCACCGCGTGAATCACGGAACCAGCGGCCAGGAACAGCAGCGCCTTGAAGAAGGCGTGCGTCATCAGGTGGAAGATGCCTGCCGAGTAAGCCGCAACGCCACAGGCCAGGAACATGTAACCGAGCTGCGAGATGGTGGAGTAGGCCAGTACGCGTTTGATGTCTGTTTGCACCAGCCCAATGGTCGCGGCAAACAGCGCCGTAGCCGCGCCGATCACTGCAACCGTCGAAAGCGCAAAGGGCGAGTGGTCAAACAATACATGCGTCCGCGCAATCATGTACACGCCGGCCGTGACCATCGTAGCCGCGTGGATCAGCGCGGAGACCGGCGTCGGGCCTTCCATCGCATCCGGCAGCCAGATATAGAGAGGCAGTTGAGCAGACTTACCCGTTGCGCCCAGCAGCAGACAGAGCGCAGTCGCTGTGAGCACGCCTCCCGTCCAGTCGGGATGGGCCGTAAGTTTGGCTGCAATTTCAGCGAACGTCAGTGTTCCGAAATTCGCAAGCAGCAGAAACATGCCGATCAGAAAGCCGAAGTCGCCCACGCGGTTGACGATGAAGGCTTTTTTCCCCGCGTCTGCCGCCGAAGTCTTCTGGAACCAGAAGCCGACCAGCAGGTAAGACGCCAGGCCCACGCCCTCCCATCCCACAAACATCAGCAGCGCATTGCCGGCCAGCACCAGCGTCGTCATGAAAAATAGAAACAGGTTCAGGTAGCTGAAGTAGCGCGCATAGCCTTCGTCATGCGCCATATAGCCGGCGGAGTAAATATGGATGAGAAAGCCCACGCCAGTGACGACCAGCAGCATGACCAGCGAAAGCTGGTCGAGCACAAAGCTGAAGTCCACGTGGAGCGTGCCGGCGTTGATCCACTGGCCGAAGGTTTCGACGTAGGGCCGGGTCGGGTCCCCGAATCCGGGATTTACATGGATGAATTGAAGGAAGCCTGCATTCAACACGACCGCGAATGCGCCCAGTGGTGCGAGCAAAGCAACCGCCGTCACCAGCGCCTTCGGCAACCGTCGCCCTAGCAGCCCATTGATCAAAAATCCCACACAGGGCAACAGTGGAATCAGCCAGAGATGGAGTGATCCGTTCATAGTTTCATCAGGTCAATACGGTCGACGGCCAGGGTGGCGCGGGCGCGAAAGACGGCGATGATGATGGCCAGGCCCACGGCAGCCTCGGCCGCGGCCACCATCATCACAAAGAAAACAAAAATCTGCCCTCTCACCTGGTGCCACTGGTGCGCAAAGGTGACAAAGGAAAGATTCACCGCATTGAGCATCAGCTCAATGGACATGAAAACGGTAATGAGATTGCGCTTGATGAGAAAGCCGACAATGCCCAGCACAAACAGCGCAGCGCTCAACAGCAGATACCAGACCAGAGGAACGTCCTGCGCAAACAAAGTGCTCATTTGGCCGCCGTCCTTTCCCGATTGGCGAGTGGGTCGGGCTCGCCATGCGCATCTCCGTGCCCATGGCGAGCCAGCGTCACGGCGCCGAGAATAGCGATGAGGATGAGAATCGACGTTACCTCGAAGGGCAGCAGCAGTTCATGAAAGAGCACGCGGCTGAGGTCTTCGGTGGAGGTGATGCCGTCGCTGAGGCTGGCCGTGCCCAGGCCGCGGGAGGTCAACAGAATGGTGGCGATGACGCCGAGGATCACGACGCCGGCAGGGAAGCCGAGGACGCGATAGACGCGGCTGCCCATGGTCCGTTCTTCGCGCCCCGCGTTCAGCAGCATCACGGTAAAGACAAACAGCACCATAATGGCGCCGGCGTAGACGATCACCTGCGCCGCGGCCAGGAACTCCGCGCCCAGCAGCAGGTAGAGCACCGCCAGCGAGGTCATCACCACAATCAGCGACAGGGCACTGTTGATGGGATGGCTCTGGAGCAGGAGATTGATGGCCCCAGCCAGGCAGAATCCGGCAAACAGGAGAAACAGAATCAGGTGCATCGTACCTTGAAGAGCAAGCTGGAGCCAGCGAAAAGAAGCCGGCCGGTTAAAAGGAAGGACGATGGAGCAAACTCGGTCAGGCTCAGTGTTTCGCTCCGATGAATCCATCCCGATTGTAAATCAGCGATACGCAAGCCACAGGCTCGTGGCCACAATGTTCAACATGGCCAGCGGCATCAGGTAGCGCCAGCCAAAATTCATCAACTGGTCATAACGGAAGCGGGGCAGCGTGCCGCGCACCCACACGTACAAAAACAGGAAGCAGAAGACCTTGAACACAAACCAGAAGATCGAAAGACCGGCGTTGATAAAGACATTCTCAAACGGGCCAATCAGATCGCCCAACGGGCTCGTCCATCCGCCCAGAAACAAGAGCGTGGCCACGCAGCCCACGGTAATCATATTGGCGTACTCAGCCATGAAAAACATGGCGAACTTCATCGAGCTGTATTCGGTGTGATAGCCGCCCGTAAGCTCGCTTTCGGCCTCCGGCAAGTCGAAAGGCGCGCGATTAGTCTCGGCGTAGGCGGCCATCAGGTAAATGAAGAAGGCCACGAATTGAAACCCGCCGAAGATGTTCCAGGAGGCCATGCCCTTGGTGGCCTGCTGTTCCACAATCACCCGAAGATTCAGCGAACCGGCCCTCAGCACCACGCCCACCAGCGAGAGGCCCAGCGCCAACTCATAGCTGATCAACTGCGCTGAAGAGCGAAGCGAGCCCAGCAAAGAGTATTTGTTGTTTGATGACCACCCTGCCAGCGCAATGCCGTAGACGCCGACGGAGGTGACACCGAGAATGACCAGCAGCCCAATGTTGATGTTGGAGATCTCAAACAGGTCAAAGCCGTGGGGGCCCGCATGTGGCTCACCGAAGGGAACCACGGCGATGGAGAGGAGCGCGCAGGTCAGCGAGATAATGGGCGCCAGCAAATAGAGTGGCCGATAGACACCGGTGGGGATGATGTCTTCTTTGAGAAAGTTTTTGGCGCCATCGACGAGAGGCTGCAGCAGGCCGAACGGTCCCACGCGACTGGGCCCCCAGCGGTTCTGGATGCGGCCCACCAGCTTGCGCTCCAGCAGCACCGTGTAGGCGACGGCCATCAGCATCACCACCGTCACTACAACTACCTTGAGCAGGCTCCACAGGATAAATTCGAGAATCGTCACGTTCCGTCAGCCTCTTTTAGTAAATCTCTTGTTTGTCATCCCGCGTCAGGTGCAGCGGAGCCGAAGGACCTGCATTTCGTCTTCGCTGCCTCGTCAATGTACTTTCAATCCGCGGCCGACTCCGCCAATTCGTGCGTCTGATGCTGTTGCAGTTCATTGAGCGCCGGGCTGAACCGTCCCAGCGTTGCGGATGTGAACAAAGTATCGTGCGCGGGAACTACGGTGTCGCTTCCAGCCGCAGCCAGTGAGGAGACGGGAACGAAGCCCGGTTCCGTGCGCACATCGTTGCCGCCGAAAAGATTGATGCGGTCCAGATTGTAGCCCGGAACCAACCGCGCAATTTCGTCCAATGTGGCCAGCGGATCGAAGGGGCTGAGCTTGGGCTCAAGGTAGTTCGATGCCAGCCACACCCCGTGGCGATCCGCCTCGCCGGACTGCGCCCCGCGTGACTGGCCCAGGTCGGCGGTAACGCCGCCTTTGCCGAACGGCACCAGGGTTTTTACATCGACGCCCATGCTGCCGGCCAGCCGCACCAGGATTTCAAAATCAGGTTTCACGCCCGCATGGTCCGCAGCCTTCTTCACTAACTGCACATCGCCGAATGTGTTGGTCACGGTGCCGGCTTTTTCGTACAGGCTGGCCGCCGGAAAGACAACATCGGCCAGCGCCGCGGTCTCGGTGAGAAAAATGTCCTGCACAATCACGAATGTATTCTTCAAAGCCGCGGGGCTAACGCCGAGCGCCGCGACCGGATTGGCTCCGACCACCAGCAGCCCGCCGAGTTCGCCGCTGTCCGCTGCGGCAAGCATCTCGCTGAGAGATTTACCGGCCGTTTGCGAAAGTCCCGCATATTCGGCAAAAACGCCGGGCTCAGAAACCGGCACATAACCGGGAAGCAGTGCAGGGAAGAGTCCCATATCCGCAGCGCCGCGCGAGTTAGCGTGGTCGCCGAGATACGCAAAACGCACATTGCCGCGCGCCAGTCCCCAGGCAACAAGGGTTTCAACGGCAGCGCCGCGAAACTCCTGCCCGAAGATAATCACCAGCGACTCCTCGGCCATCACAGCTTTCGCAAACTCAGACTCATTGCGATCGAGAATCGCCGTCAGATCCTTGTAGCCATTCGGTGGAAGACCCTGCACCGCACGGGCCTGCCGTTCCAGCTTGATGGATTTCGAATTCGCAATGTAAAGCCGCGCGCGATTCAACCGCACATTGGTGCGCAACTCCCAGGCTAGCAGCGGATGCTCTTCCGTCGGATCGCCGCCAGCGAGCAGGATGGCCGGAGCGGCCGCAATGTCGCGCAGGCTGACGGCTTTCTCTTTGTGCCCGGCCAGGGCGCGGGCAAATGCCGCGTAGTCCGTGGTGCGCTCGTGATCGATGTTGTTTGTCTCAAGAACGGTGCGCGCAAATTTTTGTAAAAGATAATTCTCTTCGTTGGTCGTCTGGTTCGATCCGATAACCCCGATCGCCGCTCCTCCGCGGCCATCGCGCACTTCCTTCAGCTTGGTCGCGGCCACGCGCAGCGCGTGCTCCCACGTAGCTGGTTCCAGCTTTCCCGCCACATTCCGCACCAATGGCTTAGCAAGCCGCTCGGCGCTCTCCACAAAGTCGAAACCGAAGCGCCCCTTGGCGCAGAGAAAGTCGTTGTTGATGCCGCTCTTGTCGCGGTTGTCGGCGCGGACTATTTCCGAGCCGTCGTTCACCTGGCGCACGCCGAGCGTGACCTTGCATCCATCTGCGCAATGCGTGCAGACCGTCGAAACGTGCTTCATCTCCCACGGCCGCGTCTTGTAGCGATAACTGCCGCTGGTCAGCGCGCCCACCGGGCACACGTCGATGCACATCCCACACTGCTCGCAATCCAGTTGTCCCGTCTGGCCATCGGCCGCAGTGCTGTTGGGCGCAATCACCGAGCCCACGCCGCGATTCTGCACTCCTAACGCCCACACGTCCATGCCCTCGCCGCACATGCGAATGCAGCGGTAACAGAGAATACAGCGCGGCCGGTCATAGTAAACCGCGGGCGACCACTGCTGTTCTTCGCGGTGCTGCTTGGCCTCCGCGTAGAGGCTCTCGCCAGCGCCGTACTTAAAGGTCATGTCCTGCAACTCGCACTCGCCGCCGGCATCGCACACCGGGCAGTCGAGCGGATGATTGCCCAGCAGCAGTTCAATCGTCGCCTTGCGTGCCTGCGCAATCTCCGGCGACTCGGTGGTGAACATCTGTCCCTCGGCCACGGTCGTCGTGCAGGCCGTCTGCAGCTTCGGCACTTTCTCCTGGCGCACCACGCACATGCGGCATGCCGCCTGCAGGCTCAGCCCAGGGTAATAACAGAACGCAGGAATCTCGATGCCCGCCTTGCGGCATGCGTCAATCAGCAGCATCCCCGCGGGAGCCGTCAGCTTTTTTCCATCGACTGTGAACGTTACGTCTGCCATTCGTCTCCAGCGCCCTCTTAAACCACGGCCAGTTCGACATGCTTTGCAAACGGGCAAGGCTTGCCGTTCAGGTGCTCTTCAAACTCCTTGCGAAACTTCTTCACAAACCCCAGCGTAGGCATGGCCGCCGCATCGCCCAGCGGGCAAAACGTCCGCCCCATCATGTTTTCCGCCAGGTACTGAATATTGTCGATGTCCTTCGCCACTCCGTAGCCTGCGTGGAAGCGCGTCAGCGATTTCTTCAACCAGTCCGTGCCTTCGCGGCAGGGAATGCACCAGCCGCAGCTTTCGTGCTGATAAAAGCTGATGGTGCGCAGCGCAAACTCGACAATGCATGTCTGGTCGTCAATCACCACCACGCCGCCTGAGCCCAGCATGGACCCCGCCTTGCCCACCTGGTCGAAGTCCATGCCCAGGTTCTCGATTTCTTCAGGCAACAAAACCGGAGTCGAAGATCCGCCGGGGACGACGGCCTTCAGCGTGCGTCCGCCGCGAATGCCGCCACCCACTTCGTAGATCATCTTCTTGAGGTTATAGCCCATGGGTAGCTCATACACACCGGGCCGCTGCACATGGCCGCTGATCGAAAACAGCCGCGTGCCGCCGTTGCGCGGAGAACCGATGGCCGCAAAAGCCGCCCCGCCCATCTCGATTACATGCGGCACGGTAGCGATGGTCTCGGCGTTGTTGATCACCGTGGGCCCGCCGTAGAGGCCCACGACAGCCGGGAACGGCGGCTTGATGCGCGGCACGCCCCGCTTGCCTTCGAGCGACTCCATCAGCGCCGATTCTTCGCCCACTTCATACGCGCCCGCGCCGCTCTGCGTGATGATTTGAAATTCCGTACCCGTCGTTTCATTTCCGGCGCCGAAGATGTTTTTGCCCAGAAAGCCCTTGGCGTAGGCATCGGCAACCGCCTTCTCCATGATATCCAGCAGATAGCGATACTCGCCACGCAGATAAATAAATCCGGTCTTCGCGCCGATTGCCAGCCCGGCGATAATGGTCCCTTCAATCACCGCATGAGGATCGTGCAAAAAGATCAGGTGGTCTTTGCACGTGCCGGGCTCGGACTCGTCGCCGTTGACGAGGACGTATTTGGGCTTGGCGGATTGCTTGGGAACGAACGACCATTTAAGTCCCGTCGGAAACCCCGCGCCGCCGCGCCCACGCAAGCTCGACGACTTCATCTCTTCAATGATCCACTCAGGTCCCTGCGCCAGGCACTTCTTTGCGGACTCGTAACCGCCAAGCTCGATATAGCGGTCGATGTTGGCCGCGCCCATGCCGAAGCGCTTGCTCACAACTTTTACTTCATCGGGATGAGAAACGAGCCTGGGCATCAGCGCGCCGTCCCTTCCGCCTTGGCGCGGCCGCGATACGTCTCAAGAATCCCTGAGACATGCTCGGCCGTCAGCTCGTCGTGGAAGTCGTAGTTGACCTGGATGGCGGGCGCCCAGCAGCAGGCCCCGATGCACTCAACTTCTTCGAGTGAAAACATCCCGTCGCGCGTGACGCCCTTGTGCCCAATGCCCAGCTCCTCCTGGAAGCGCTCGTAGAGGTCATAAGCCCCGCGCAACATGCAGCTGATGTTCGTGCATACCTGCACGTTGTATTTGCCCGCCGGCTTGAAGCGCAGCATGGAGTAGTAGGTAGCCACGTTGCGCACGTCGAGTTCGGTAATGCCGATGCGCTCGGCCACTTCCGCAATCACCGCGTCCGAAAGGTAGCCAATCTCGTCCTGCGCGTAGAGCAGCATGGGCACCAGCGCCGAGCGGCGCACCGGATATTTCTCCACCAGCGCGTCGAACCGTGCGGCCATCTTCGGCGAAAAGAGAGTCATGGTTTCTGGACTCATTGCATCAACTCCCGCGCCCATCGTTCCGCTGCCATATCCATCTCTTCCTCGTTTGTTTCCGCGTCGCGCAATCGCCCGTGCTCTGTCAACTCCAGTTTTCCAGCCCTTCCATCCTCGCGCTGCCAGCTCACTTCAGCTCCATTGCGGCGTAAATCGAGCCAGTCATCTCCGTGCCGCACGAGAATCCGTTCTTCGCCTAACTCCACCGTTGCCTGGAGCTTTCCATTCAGACCGTGAGCAGCGGTGTAACTCCTCAATAGCGAAGCCAGTGAAACCCAAAACTCGACCCAAAGCTGCTCCAGAGAGTGACTCGGCGAAGCGCTCAACGGTCAATCTCCCCCAACACAATATCGATCGACCCAATCACCGCCACCAGGTCGGCCAACATGCGCCCCTTGCACATCACTTCAAGCGATTGCAACGTGGCAAACGACGGATAGCGCATATGCACTCGATAAGGTTTGGCCGTTCCGTCTGAAACAATGTAGTAGCCCGTCAGCCCATGGCCCGCTTCAATGCCCTGATAGATCTCGCCCGCAGGAACCGCGAAGCCTTCCGTGACAATTTTGAAGTGATGGATCAGCGCTTCCATCTGCGTCTTCATCTTCTCGCGATCGGGCAGCACAATCTTCGGCGCGTCCGCCTTCACAGCGCCTTCGGGCATCCCGTCCAGCGCCTGCTGAATAATCTTCACGCTCTCGCGCATCTCGATGAGCCGCACTTCATACCGCGCCCAGCAATCGCACTCGTTCGAGACCGGCACGTTGAACTGGAACTTTTCGTAGCTCGAATACGGCATGTCGCGGCGCAAGTCAAAGTCCACGCCCGACGCGCGCAGCGGCGGCCCAGTCACGCCCAGCGCAATCGCGTCCTCTGCCGACAGATGCCCCACGCCCTTGAGCCGGTTGCGAAAGATCGGATTACCGGTGAGCAGGTTCGCGTACTCATCAATCTTTTCCGGAAATATCCGAATGAATGCCTGCACGCGGTCCAGAAAATCCAGCGGAGGCTCCATCGCCAGCCCGCCAATGCGGATATAGCTGGTCATCATCCGCTGTCCGGCCACGGCTTCAAACAACCGCAATATGTCTTCGCGCTCGCGAAACGTGTAAAGGAAAACAGTCAGCGCGCCAATATCCATGGCGTGCGTGCCCAGCCAGATCAGGTGCGAGTTCAGCCGGCTCAGTTCGGCCAGCAGCACGCGCATCCATTGCGCCTTGGGTGGAATTTCCAGCCCGAGCATCTTCTCAACCGCCAGCGCATAACAAAGATTATTCGACAGCGGATCCAGATAGTTGATGCGGTCGGTCAGCGGCACCACCTGCTGATAAAACTTCGCCTCGCATGTCTTCTCGATCCCCGTGTGCAGATAGCCTATCTCCGGATAAATGCGGACAATGATTTCGCCATCGATTTCCAGCACCAGCCGCAGCACGCCATGCGTCGCCGGATGCTGCGGGCCCATGTTGATGACCATGTGCTGGTCTTTGGCGCCTTGCGCCACTTCCAGCACCGGCATGGTTGAAAGCTCGCTCATCAACGGTAGCCCTCCACCGGATAGTCCTTGCGCAGCGGATAGCCCTGCCACTCGTCGGGCATCATAATGCGGCGCAGGTTGGGATGTTCTTCAAAGCGGATGCCAAACAGATCAAAGACCTCGCGCTCGTAATAGTTGGCTCCCGTCCAGACCGGCGTGATCGACTCGACTGCCGGTTCAGCGTCGTTCAGCAGCACGCGCAGCCGGACGCGCTCCTTCATTGACAACGACAGGAGCAGATAGCTTAATTGGAAGCGTGGCGAGGCAGGGAACCAGTCAACAGCGGTCAAGTCTTCAAAGAAGTTGTACCCGGCGGCCTTGAGCGCGAGCGCGGCCGCGCGAATCTGTTCCGGCGCGATAGTCAGCGTCAATTCATTGAAGTCAAACTTCGCGTCCGTGAGCGCCTCTGCGTTCCAGGCAACGATGGCCTTGACAGCCGGGTGATCGGGAAGTCCCTCAAGCACAGCCGCTTTGCCCATCAGTGTGGTCGTCTCGGCCATCTTAAAGGTCCGCCTTGTCCTGGCTCCAGTTCAGGACGCCCTTGCGCACAATGTAATAGAGCCCCACACCCACAAAGCCCAGGTAAACCAGCATCTCCCAGAAACCAAACAGCCGCGAGCCCGTGATTCCCGGCAGCTTGCGGTAGATCACCGCCCACGGCATCATAAAGACCGCTTCCACATCGAACAGGATGAACAGAACCGCCACCAGGTAAAACCGCACGCTGAACCGTCCCCGCGCGTCCCCCGTGGCCACAATGCCGCACTCATAGGCAGCCAGCTTTGTGGCTGTATTGCGATGTCGTCCAACAAACCAGGACGCGACCACCATTCCCACTCCAAGCAGCACCACGGCCACAACCTGTAGAAACAGCGGAACGTATTGCCACGTATAAGGAACCATCGCCGCCCATTCTCAAGAAGAGTCACGAAAAATTACGCCCGTCCGTCGCAACCCAACCACGGGTCCAATCGAACAAGACGCTGGTTTGAGCTTAGGTTTTAAGCCTCCCCACCGTCAAGGCGGAGGCATGGTGCAACAGGGCCGACGCATATAAATGACCATGGTTTGCTATATGCAGGGAGTGGGAAATAAGTAAGAAGGGGGAATGGACAATCCCCTGAAGTATTTTGCTGAGTTGCGCGATCCGCGCATAGAGCGGAACCGAGAGCATCT
>DASXFS010000008.1:0-14264 GCA_036489415.1 Occallatibacter sp.
TGATGCCGGGCGACAACGTGCAACTGGCGGTGGAGTTGATTACGCCGGTGGCTCTGGAAAAGGGCTTGCGCTTTGCCATCCGCGAAGGCGGACGCACGGTAGGCGCCGGCACGGTTTCGGAAATTACTAAGTAACAAGGGAACAGAGATCAGTTGTCAGTGTTCAGTAATACGGCTTCATGAACTGATAACTGATCTCTGAGAACTGACAAGCTGAAAGGATTTTGAAATGCGGGAAATTGTGACATTGCAGTGTATTGAGTGCAAGGAGCGGAATTACTCGACGACGAAGAACAAGAAGACGACCACCGGCCGTCTGGAGTTCAAGAAGTTCTGTAACCGCTGCCGCAAGCACCAGCCGCACAAGGAAACGAAGTAGGAACAGGGATCAGAGAACAGGGATCAGTTTGAGCATCGGCAGGGAAGGCAAAATAGCTTCGATCTGCATAACAAAAACTAGTCCCTATTCCCTAGTTCCTGCTTTTAGGGGCGTAAGCTCAACGGCTAAACTGTCGGTCTCCAAAACCGAACTTGGGGGTTCGAATCCCTCCGCCCCTGCCAGATTTGAGTTGGAATGCGACCGGCAGGACGCCGGACGCGAAGGACTAGAGAAGCATGGCAACCAAAGCAGCACTCGTGAACGGTGAGCAACGGTCGGCCTCCGGCAAGCTGACGCCCACCAAGCGTCAGGGACCGAATGCGGACCCAAACCTGTTGGACAGGGTGGCGGGGGCGTGGAAAGACCTCACGCACTTTTTGAACGATGTCCGCGGAGAGATGCACAAGGTGGTGACGCCTTCGCGCAAGGAAGTGGAGACGACGACGACGGTGGTCCTCGTGACGGTCTTCCTCTTCGGATTGTTCTTCTTTGTGGCGGACTATATCTTCCAATTTGGCCTGGACCGGTTGCTGAAGCAACTAAGCGGAGTGCAGTAACCAAGTGCAGCCGCGAAACGAGAACATGATGGCAGATGAGCTGGAACAACCCGTCGAAGCGCAAGGGCCCGAGGCTGAAGCGCCGCCGGAGAAAAACGAGAACTTCAAGTGGTACATCCTGCACGCTTACTCGGGCTTTGAGCGCAAGGTGCGTGAGTCGATCGAGAGCCGCATTCAGGCCTTTGGTCTGAAGGACAAGGTGGGCCGCGTGATGATTCCCACCGAGCCGGTGACGGAGATTGTCAACGGCAAGAAGCGCACGGTGGAGCGGGTATTTCTTCCCGGCTATGTGCTGGTGGAGATGGAACTCGACAACCATCTTTGGCACGTGTTGAAAGACACGCCCAAGGTGACGGGCTTCCTGGGCACGGGCGACAAGCCGGTGGCGCTGAGCGAGGAAGAGGTTAGCTCGATCCTGTTCCGCAGCGAGACGGCCAAAGACAAGCCGCGCATGAAGATCAAGTTTGAAAAGAACGAGCAGGTCCGCATCACCGACGGCCCGTTCGCCAACTTCAACGGCATGGTCGATGAGATCAACGAAGATCGCGAGACCATGAAGGTCATGGTGACCATCTTCGGACGCTCTACTCCGGTCGAGCTGGAGTTCAGCAAGGTAGAAAAGATTGAGTAACGCAGCTTCTAGCTACTAGCTTCCAGCTTCTAGCCGACCGGGTTTTCTAGCCGCCCTCGGTTGTAGGCGAATGCAGAGGATGCGTCACCAAAATTTGAACAGGAACAAACCGGCTGAAAGCTAGCGGCTAGAAGCTGGAAGCTGGTTCCAAAGGATCTGAAACATGGCACCTCCGAAGAAAATTACGGGTTATGTGAAGCTGCAGATTGTTGCCGGCAAGGCTACGCCGGCCCCACCGGTGGGCCCGGCGCTGGGTCAGGCGCAGGTCAACATCATGGAATTCTGCAAGCAGTTCAACGCGCGCACGTCGGCCAAGGAGATGGATGGGCTGGTCATTCCCGTCGTCATCTCGGTCTACGCGGACCGCAGCTTCAGCTTTATCACCAAGACGCCTCCGGCTGCGGTGCTGCTGAAGAAGGCCGCGGGCATCGCCAAGGGCTCAGGTACGCCGAACAAGGAAAAGATCGGCAAAGTGACGGAGAAGCAGGTGCGTGAGATTGCCACGCAGAAGATGCCGGACTTGAATGCGGCCTCGGTTGAGACGGCGATCAAGAGCATCAAGGGCACAGCCCGGTCCATGGGGATTGAAGTGGTCGCGTAAGGTTTTAAGCTTGTGTTTCGCAACAAGGCCCTCCGGTCAAGGAGGGCCTTGTTGCGTCTGGAGATGCGACCGAGCGAGCGCGGCAGCCGTTGCGGCGCTTACTTGGGTGGAGCTGGGGCGAACCCTTCACGCCTGCGGCCGGGCTCTGGTTTGGGTTTGGGCTTCGGCGCCTTCTTAACTTCCTTCTTGCCTTTGTCTTTGCTTCCCATGGGTAGAAGTGTGACATAAAAGGGGCGATAGGGGAAAGACCAAAAGACGATATGTTGCCCGGTCTCAGGTATCAAGTTCGAGACCTGGGACCGGGTGGCTCTCATTGTTTTTCCGGCGCCGCAGGCGGTGCGGGCGTGCGCTCCAGGTGCTGGTAGTTGAGGATGGCGTTGAAGACCATCGCGTAAGTGCCGACGGTTTCGCCGCGATAGACGGGGTTGTTGCCGAATAGCAGCACGTTGCCCTGGCCCAGATGCGCGTCGACAACGACGGCGTGCTCGGCAATGGACGAGCCCTTGTCAAGCAGGCCATCGAGCAAGAGCGATTTGCCGTCGGAGAAGCGCAGGATGACGTCAGGGCGCAGCTCGGCGGGAATGAGGCTCAGGTTGTTGCGCATCTGTTCCTCATTCAGCGTCTTCGCCTCCCACGGCTTCTGCTTGACGAGCGGCTCGGCTTCGCTGATTTTGCGCCCGGTGGGCTCGTCGCTGTCGTCCACGCTGCCGCGGCCAGTGGGGCGCTCGGCGTATGGATCCATCAGCACGCGGCCGCCTGAACGGCCAAGGGTGTTGCTCACGTTGAAGGCCAGCCCATTGGCGCTGATGACGGGCACGCCTGTGCCGTAACCAAAGGCAACAGGGTTGTCGCGGTCAACGAAGACGGTGCTGAGGATGGTGCCGACGACACGGGCGTCTCCGTGCGGGTCGACGCTGACGCCGGGAGCGAGGCCAGTGTCGATGGCGAATTGGGCGGTATCTTCGCAGGTGATGAGCAGGCCGCCCTGGGCGATGAATTGCTTCAAGTGGTCAAGGCCGTCGTAGCCCAGGCCGGGACGAATATCGGCGGTCGAGTCAATGCGGCCGAGATTGGGCGTGAGGTCGGACTTCTGCCAAGGCATGGCGTTGTTCCATGTGGGTATGCCGTCGATGATGTCCTGCGCGGACGAGCGGCCGACGGGCGCGAAGATAATGACGTCGTACTTTGAACGCAGATTGGGTTCGGCAGCCACGGTTTGCGTGCTGATGTAGCTATAGGGCACGCCGGCCGCGTCAAAGGCATAGCGCCACCAGCCCTCGGTCTGCGTGGAGAGCCAGGTGTGCATGAAAGCCACGCGGGGCGCGGCTGCGGCGTGCGAAGGCACGGTAGGCGCGGCGGCCAGATGCGCGGCGTCGAGCGAGAGATCGTGGAGCATGGGCGTGATTTGCGCGTCGTCCGTGCCGGTGATGAGCAGCGAACCGGCGGGGTAGTGTTTGCCGTCGGCGTCGAAGGCTTTGTCGGTCACCTGTATGCCTGCGCCTTTGAGTTTGTAAACCAGCGGCAGCAGCGAGACCTGGGCCGTGTTGGCGACGGCCAGCACGGAACCGGCGCCGGAGATTTTTCCCGTGAGCGAGGCGGGATCGTCGAGCAGCGTCATTTTGGATTGCAGAATGGCTGGATCGACGACGCGGACGACGTTCAGGTTGAACAGGTGCGAGAACGACCAGCCGGTGTCGTCGTAGGGATGCTTCTGCGGATCGTCGGGCGCCCAGAACTGGCGATCGAGAAGTGCGTCGGCTACGCGCGAGTAAGGCTGATCCATGCGGATGACGAGCGAGCCCGCGGGGAAGGCCTGCTGCGTGGGCTTGTCGCCGCGCTTGGCGGGAGGCAGCGTGGACGTGACCGCCTCGGAAAGCTGCTCAACTTCGACGTGCTGGCGCTTGAAGACCTTGAGCAACTCGACCTGGCGATTGGTGTCGGCCGCGTCGGCGGGCAGAACGTAGGCCGCGGGGCCTTCGAGCGTGGGCTTTTCAACGGAACGCTTGCTCTTCAGGTAGTAATTCTCAAGAAAGTGATGCGTGTGCTGCGAGAAGTAGGAAATCGTGGTCAATAGCGCCGATTCTTCGTAGTTGTTATTGTCGCGCTGCGACCAGGTGACCACGGGCAGCGGAGGATTCTGCCGATACCAGGTGCGCGAATATTCTTCCGGATTGAGGATGCGCTTTTCGGTATCGGCGCCGCCGTTGCCGAAGGTTTCATAGAGGCGGCTGATGCCGTTGTGCATGCCGGCCAGGAACATGAGGTAGCCGGGACTCCAGGTGTCGAAATCGCCGTGCGTGAACACGCCGGGCATGCCCAGCGACTGCATCTGGGCCACGTTGTTCCAGCCCAGTTCTTCCCATTCGTCGGCCAGCGTGGGATCGACCCATGCGTTGTACGGGCCGTCGCCCACGGTGTTGTCGTACAGAAAGGGAACGGACTCGTGCAGGTCGTGCAGCACCTGCGCGTGCCAGCCGAGGTAGGTGTCGAGCACGTTGCGGGTCAGGTCGAGCGTCATGCCCATGGCGTCGCGGTTGTTGTCGTGGGCCACATAGTGGCCCCAGTAGAGCAGGTGCGGATATTTCTCGTTGGGGTGGGCCTTGTGCCACTTGTAGAGATCGACCATGCGGTCGCGGCCATCCACTTCAACCACCGGCGTGATGAGCACGATCATGTGCGCGCGGATGAACTTGATGTAGGGTGCGTCGTCGACGGCCAGGCGATAGGCCAACTCCATCAGCGCGGTGGGCGCGCCGGTTTCCGTGGAGTGGATGGTTCCGGTGATGTAGTAGACGGGGTAAGACTGATCGACGAGTTGGCGCGCAACTGTGTCGTCCATGTGAATGGTGCGCGGGTCGGACAGCTTGGCCAGGCGGGCGTCGTTGGCCTTGGCGCCGGCCAGCAGCTCGGGGTCGGCGATGGCGACGGCGATCATCTCGCGGCCTTCTTCCGAGTGGCCGATGGTGACCACCTTGACGCGGGGACTGGCGGCCTCAAGCAGGCGGAAATATTTGTAGACATCTTCCGCATAGGGCAGCATGTCGGGCGCGCCGGAAACGTCGCCGAGGACCTTGGCCGGCGTGGGCACGGTCTTCGATGCGGGCAGGTAATCGACCAGCGGCGAAAGGAACGAGGGATCGGTGGTGTACTTGGCTATCTGGTCGGTATAGTGCCGATCGATAGGCTGCGCGGGGTCGCGGGCGAAGTTTGAATTCAACTGTTGCCCAAGCAGCGGGTGAGAGACGAGCGGGGCGGCGGCGATGAAGGCGAAAAAGGCAACGAAGGGTGTCAGCTTGGCTGGGCGCATGGGTCCTCTTGTAATTGGAGTCTGGCGCGGAGATGTTCCCGTGGGAGCCAGTGTCCCACAGAAGGCCCCCGGTTTGAAAGAAAGAAAACGGAGGAAAACCAAGACCGCGTTGCGCCGCAGCGGGACACAGGTCCGGCACGCTGCCTATAATCCTGGGACGGAAACAATTGGGGGGGAACGAGCCCGCAGATTTCTGGAGGTACTTCCTTTGTTCAAACTGAAGCGCGCCGCGGTGGTTGTCTGCGTATTTTCTCTAGCCTTGATGTTCAATGGCTCAGCGGCTTTCGCGTCTGACACAGGCGGATCGCCGCACCTGGCGCAAGGGCTGGACGCGCTGTTCAACAAGAACGCGTATTGGGGAACGTCTGTTCAGCTTGCGTGGGAGAACAACGGCGCCGCGTACACCATTCTGGAGTCGGCGGCGGGCGGCAAGGGGACGGACATTGTTGCTTATGACGCAGCCACCGGCAAGCGCAGCGTGCAGATTTCTGCCGCACAGTTGACGCCCGCCGGCGCCAGGGAACCGCTCGACATCACCGAGTACTCCTGGTCGGTCGACGGGAAAAAACTGCTGGTATTCACCAATGCCAAAAAAGTATGGCGCGAATACACGCGCGGCGACTACTGGGTTTATGACACTGCCAGCGCAACGGCGGAGAGCAGGCTGACGAAGTTGGGTGGAGACGCGCCGGAATCGACGCTGATGTTCGCGACGTTTTCTCCCGACGGCAGTAGCGTGGCGTGGGTGCGGGTCAACAACATTTACGTGGAAGAGCTAGCCACCAAAAAGATTACGCAACTGACCAGCGATGGCTCTGAGGACATCATCAACGGAACCTCGGACTGGGCGAACGAGGAGGAGTTGTTTCTGCGCAACTGCATCCGCTGGAGCCCGGACAGCCGTCAGATTGCCTATTGGCAGTTTGATCAGTCGGGGGTGGGCGAATACACGCTGATCAACGATACCGAGAGCGAGTATCCGGTGACGTTCAAGTACAAATATCCGCAGCCGGGAACGACCAACTCCGCGGTACGCGTGGGAATTGTGCCGGCAGCGGGCGGACCAACGCAGTGGGTGAAGCTGGCCGGCGACCCGCGCCAGAATTATGTGGCGCAGATGGATTGGGCGGGTAACTCCGATGGCGTGCTGCTCGAATACCTTGACCGCGCGCAGAAGACCAACCAGTTTATCTGGGCCGATGCGCAAACAGGCGAAGCGCGCGTGGTTACCGAAGATACGGACAAGGATTGGGTTGATACCTTCAGCATGGACTGGGTGGAGAATGGCCAGGGCTCCAGGAAAGACGCATTGTTCCTCAGTGAACGCGACGGCTGGCGTCATGCGTATCGAGTGGACTTGAAGACCGGGCAGCCGCGCCTGGTGACCAGCTTCGCGGGCGACGTGCTGGAGAAGACGGCAGTCGATCATGAGGGCGGATGGTTTTACTTTCTCGCCTCGCCGGACGACCCCGTGCGGCAATACCTCTATCGTTCGCGCCTCGACGGCGAAGGCGCCCCGGAGCGGGTTACTCCCAGCGATGAGCCCGGCGTGCATACCTACGACATAGCGCCCAACGGCAAGTGGGCGGTGCATAAGTATGGAGCTGCGGACCGGCCTACGCGCGTGGAGATTGTGAGCCTGCCTGATCACAAGGTGGTGCGCACGCTGGTGGACAGCGATGAGCTGGCTGCAAAGGTGCAGCCGCTGCTGAGTTCAAAGACGGAGTTTTTTACCGTCAAGGTGGGCAACGGCGTCACGCTCGACGGCTGGATGATCAAGCCTCCGGATTTTGACCCGAAGAAGAAGTACCCGGTAGTGACGTATGTTTACGGTGAGCCGTGGGTGGCCACGGTGCGTGACGAATGGAATCCCTACATCAGGCTTCTCAGTGGACTGATTGCCGAAGAGGGCTACGTAACGGTCAGCTTCGACAACGAAGGCACGCCCTCGCCCAAAGGCCGCGCGTGGCGCAAGAGCATCTATGGCGCAATCGGCGTCCTTTCCTCGGCCGAGCAGGCGCAGGCAATCCAGGAACTGGCGAAGCAGCGGAACTATATTGACACATCGCGCATGGCCATCTGGGGACACAGCGGCGGCGGATCGAACACGCTGAACATGATGTTCCGCTACCCCGGTGTTTATTCCACCGGGATTGCTCTTGCGCCGGTAGCCGACGAGAGCCACTACGACTCCATTTACCAGGAGCGCTACATGGGTATGCCCGCGGTGAACGTGAAGGGCTATCATGACGGCTCGCCCATCAACTTTGCCGAGGGGTTGCAAGGGCACTTGCTCATCATCCACGGATCAGGCGATGACAACGTTCACTTCCAGGGAACAGAGTTGCTGATCAACAAGCTGGTCGAACTGGGCAAGCCGTTCGACTTTATGGATTATCCCAACCGCACCCACGCGCTCAGTGAGGGCCAGGGCACGTCGTTCCACGTCTTCAGTCTGCTGGCGCGGTATCTTGAAGAGCACGTGCCGCCGGGAGGCGTAGTGCGCTGACGCGAAGGAGGGCCGCATGGCAGAAGTGCGCACGGTTACCATCGCTGGCCGAGCAGCGCGGACCAGCTTCCGCGTTGTTCTGGCCATGCTGGCCATGATTGCTGTTCCTGCGGCGCTCACGTTGCACACGGTACGCGCGCCGGCGGGCGCAGGACCGGCTGAACAGTCTCCCTATGGATATACGGTGAGCCTGCTGCTGTTTATTGTGCCCATCCTGGTCATCGGGCTGTGGCTTGTTCCGCGTGAAGGCGTGAAGATTTCCAAACAATCTTTTGTGCGGACGATTGCCATTTTGTTTCCGGTCGGCGCTAGCCTCGATTTCTTCTGCGCACGCAAGTTCTTCACGTTTCCCAATGCTGGCGCCACCTTGCGAATCACCGCTCCAGCGTTCGGTGGCGGAGTGCCGGTCGAGGAGTACGTCTTCTACTTCACCGGATTTGTGGCCGTGCTGCTGCTCTACATCTGGCTGGACGAGTATTGGCTGTCGGCCTACAGCATTCCCTCCGATGCCCGCGAACGAGCGCAGTTTGACCGTCTGCTGCGGTTTCATCCCGGATCGCTGGTGTGGGCGCTGGTGTTGATTGCGGCGGTCATTCTGTACAAGAAAGTCTTGCTGGCGGAGCCGGGGTTTCCGGGCTATTTCATCTTTTTAGTCATTGGCGCATTGGGCCCGTCAGCCGCGCTGCTCCCTTCTGCCATGCCGGTCATCAATTGGCGCGCATTGAGTTTGACGCTGTTCACCATTCTGCTGACGAGCCTGCTTTGGGAAGTGACGCTGGCTCTGCCGTATGGATGGTGGGGTTTTCAAGACACCGCGATGGTCGGGCTTCACATCACGGCGTGGAGCAGCCTGCCGATTGAAGAAGTGCTTGTCTGGATTGGCGTGACCTATGCAACGGTGATTGTGTATGAGATCGTGCGCCGCTGGAAAGCCTCCGGCAGAAAGATTCGCCATGCGCTCGTCGGTTGACCAATATCTTGTGGAACCTGTCGTGGAATTTCGCCGTATTGTCGTGTCAGAGTGGCGATCACCTGCGCCTGCACTGCGTCAAGTTGCTAGTAGATCGTGAGAAAACTGTTCCAGCAAGAGAGACATCGAAAAACGAGCGCGGAATAAATGGGAAACGAGGTGCTTCCATGCGGATGTTCAGACAGAATCTCAAGTTTGCTCTGCGGCAGTTGTTGCGCAACCCAGGCTTCACGGTCACGGTGATCCTCACGCTCGCGCTTTCCATCGGCGCGAACACGGCGATCTTTTCCATCGTGAATGCGCTCATGCTGAAGAGCCTGCCTTACCCCCATCCGGAGCGCATGGGCGCCATCTTCGAGCGCATCAATGGTGCTGAGCCTTATGACGGACGCACATGGATCGACGGCGAGCAGTGGGAGCTGTTACGTGACAACGTGCCGAGCCTGATTTTGGCGATCTCGAGCGGAATAGCTTCCGGCGTCAATCTGCAGGCTGGGCAGCGCGTTCAGTATCTGCATGCCGGTCGCATCTCGGCGCACTATCTTGATGTGTTAGGTCTTCACCCGGTGGCCGGGCGCAACTTCACCGAGACAGAAGATCTGCCGCATGGACCCAGGAGCGCCATCCTCAGCTACGGGCTGTGGCGGAACACCTTCAACGCCGATCGCAACCTGTTAGGACAGACCATCCTGCTGAAGGGCGAGCCGTACACGGTGGTCGGCGTGCTGCCCGAGGGCGCGATAACGCCTTTAAACGCAGACATCTATACGGCGCTCCAGCCCAGCCGCGAAGGCGAGGGCGGTGGCACCAACTTTGACGTCATCACCCGCCTAAAGAACGGCGCCAACTGGCAACAGGCAGACGCCGAACTGAATCGCGCCTGGTCTTCGTGGGCCGCGCGGCGCAACCAGCGGCACCCCGGCTCGCAGGTGAGCTACTACTCCGTTTCACTGAAGCGGGGCCAGTCGGCCGATCTGCGTCCCAAGGTGCTGGTGCTCATGCTTGCGGCTGCGTTCATCCTGCTCATCGCCTGTGCCAACCTCGCCGGTCTCACACTGGTGCGCATGGCGCGCCGCACGTCTGAGGTGGCTACGCGGCTGGCGTTGGGCGCCTCGCGCTGGCAGATTCAACGGCAGCTCTGGGTTGAAAACCTGGTGCTGGCCCTGGTTGGCGGCGTGGCTGGCCTGGGTGTGGGCTTTGCCGCGCTGCGCGGATTGCTGTCGCTGCTACCGGAAGGCTTTCTGCCTGTCTCCAACGTGCCGCTCGATGGCCGCGTGCTGGCCTTTACGCTGCTCGTTTCTGTTTTCACCAGCGTCCTGTTTGGAATGCTGCCCGCCTTTGCCACGCGCAAGGTAGATGTGCGCTCGTCGATGGCCAGCCGTGCCATTGTCGGCGGAGATCGTCTGCGCCTGCGCCAGGCCATGATTGCCGGCGAAGTAGCTCTAACCGTCGTACTGCTGGCTGCTTCCGGCCTGTTGATTCGCACCTTGATCCATCTGCAAACGCTGCCGCCGGGTTTCAACGCTGCAGGAGTGATGACCGCCAAGGCCTCGCTTGACGACGCGCGTTACCACGACCCCGCAGCCTTCAACAAACTGCTGAACTCGACCCTCTTCGCCATGAAGCGGACTCCCGGTGTCAGCAATGCCGCCATGGGATTGACGCTGCCCTATGAGCGCGCGTTGAACGACTCCGTTACTCTGCACGATGGTCAGGACGCCGGCAAGGATGTTGGGACCGACGAGGTGTACGTGACGCCGGGCTACTTCGACACGCTTCAGATTCCGCTTCTGCAAGGCCGCGACTTTGCCGGCTCGGACGGACCCAACACGCAGCAGGTAGTGATCGTCAACCGCGCGTTTGCGGATAAATTCTTTCACGGCATCAATCCCATTGGGCACACACTCAACAAGGGCGCGGTCATTGTGGGCGTTGTAGGCGACGTTCAACTTGCGTCCGGCCTGAACCCGATCGCGCCGCTCCAAAGCGAAGAGACCGTATATATCGCCGCCGCGCAAATGAACCCGCACATGCTCGAGTTGGTTCACACCTGGTTTCAGCCCAGTTGGATTGTCCGCACAGCAGCGCCAGTCGCTGGGTTGCCGGAACAGATGCAGCGCGCCGTGGCCAGCGCCGACCCAGGTCTGCCCTTCTCCGGCTTCTACAGCATGAACGATTTGCAAGCGGAAACGCTGTCCATGCAGCGCATCGAGGTCGCGCTCTTGGTCGCAATGGCCGGGCTGGCGCTGCTGTTGAGCACGGTGGGCATATTTGCGCTGGTGGCCAACACGGTAGCGCAGAGAACGCGGGAGATCGGTATCCGCATCGCCCTCGGCTCAAGCATTCGCCGGGCCATGGTTCACGTGGCAGGGGCCGGAGTTCGCGCATCCCTGGCTGGGCTAGGGTTGGGCCTGTTGTTGTGCATGGGAGCACTGCGCGCCATGCGTAGCGTGCTTTACGGAATCGGCGTCTACGATGCGCCGACGATTGCGACGGTGGTGCTAACGCTGGCGGTCGTCACATTGCTGGCCGCATCCATACCGGTGCTGCGCATTGCACGCATCAATCCGGCGACCACGCTCCGGGACGAATAGCATCGCTTCATCGCGCCTCAAGAACCACGGCCATGCGTTTATGAATGGGTGGTCTTTGCAGAGCGCGGCGTTCGTCATCAAATGAGAGCCTCTCAGAACAATCTGCGCTACCGAAAATTCTCCACGCATAAGATCGCCCGGATCAACCCTCTGCGCCCATCGACGATATCTTATTGAGAGCCGCGTCCCAGGCATCAAAAACATGTAATTCTTACCAGAAATTGCGGGTAAATTTTGCACGATGCAGATACTTTTTTCCGAGTTGCCTGAGTTTAGAAATATTTTTCAATTTCTTCTAAAAAAAGGTTGTCCTGCATGGCTAAACATGCAAGGATTGCGTTGTTCCTGAACAGTCGACCGTGAAGCTAGACAAGGCTCAGCGGGATTAAAAAGGCTGATCGATCGCCATATCCCGCAGCGTGTTTGAAGCGCGCAAAGCAACGGATTCCGCATGCGCAAGACGAATGCGCTGCGCTCAGTTTCAGGGCTAGCTGCGCGAGTACGAATTGCGCATGGCCTTGGCAAAGTCGGCCGGCATTGCAAGTTAGGACGCACGCCCAGAATCGCAAGCTCAAACATCGGAGGCAAAACCGCAAGATCAGGTTTTGTAGTTGTAACCCATGAACGCCAACTCATCCCCCAGGGCATTTCATGAACATTCTTAAAAAGCTCATCGTCGCCTTCCTTTCGATTGCTAGTCTCAGTCTTCCCGCTTTTGCCGGCGTCACTGTCAACAGCCCCGTCAACGGCGCTGACGTGACTTCTCCGTTCACGCTCGCGGCGTTAACGTCCAACTGCTCGTCGCAGACTGTTTCGGCCATGGGCTATTCGCTCGACGAAAGCGCCGACACCACCATCGTGGACGGCTCGTCAGTAAATGCGCAGGTGCCGGCCGCGGCGGGTGCCCACACGCTTCATGTGAAGGCCTGGGGCGATAAGGGCGCGGCCTGCGACACAGACGTGGCCATTACCGTGACCGGGTCAACCGCCTCCGGCAGCGCCGACGGAATCAGCGTCAGCAGCCCGGGCAGCGGCGCTCAAGTCGCGAGTCCTTTCACGCTTTCTGCCAGCGCCACATCGTGCTCGTCGCAGCCCGTAAGCACCATGGGCTACTCGATCGACAACGGCGCTCTTGTCACCACAGTGACCGGTACGTCGATCAGCACGAAGGTCACGGCCGGTGCCGGCGCGCACACGCTGCATGTGAAGTCATGGGGCAATAAAGGCGCCGGATGCGCGGCAGCAATCCCCATCACCGTCACTGGCTCTGGCACGTCTTCTTCGAGCGGCATCACCGTGACTAGCCCGTTGAATGGCGCCGTCGTCGGCACGTCGTTCAGCCTGGTAGCCAGCGCATCGACCTGCTCGTCGCAAACAGTGGCAGCCATGGGATACTCGCTTGATAGCAGCGCTGACACTACCATCGTTGACAGCAAATCTGTCGGCGCAACCATCTCGACCTCCGCCGGCGCGCACACGCTGCATGTGAAGTCCTGGGGCAATGGCGGAGCGGGGTGCGCCACGGATGTTGCCATCACCGCCCAGGGCACAACCACCAACGCCTCGGACGGAATCACTGTGAGCAGCCCGTCCAATGGCGCCGATGTTTCATCCGGCTTCACGCTTGAGGCCAGTGCGCCCACTTGCTCGTCTCAGGCGGTAAGCGCCATGGGATATTCGCTCGATAACAGCTCCAACACAATCACTTCCAATGGCACGTCCCTGTATGCCAGTGTTTCGACCTCCACCGGAGCTCATACCGTGCATGTCAAATCCTGGGGCGACAAGGGATCTGCATGCAGCGCGCAAGTGTCCGTCACGGTGTCAGGTGGTTCGTCCCCTGCCACTGCTGTCATTCCGTCGAATGCAATCAGCGTGAGCAGCATCCAGACGATGGGCAGTTGGGTTGAAAGCAACGACAGCGCAGAAGGAGGCTCCTCAAGCGGCAGCATGAGCATGGTCGGTTCGCCATCGCTGAGCGGGAATGCGCGCAAGTTTGTTACGCACTACACGGGCGCCGCAGGCGAACGTTACTACGCCTCCTTTGGAGACGATACGTCGTCCACGAACTTCTTTTACGACGCGTACGTGTACATCGCCAGCCCCAATGGCTCACTGGCGAACGTGGAGATGGACATGAACCAGACCATGCCCAACGGGCAGACGGCCATCTTCGGGTTCCAGTGCGACGGCTATAACAGCACCTGGGACGTGACCAAGAATGCCGGCAGCCCCACCAAACCGGTGGACACCTGGGTGAAGTCCGGCGCGTATTGCAATCCCCGCGATTGGAGCACGAATACCTGGCATCACGTGCAGGTGTATTACTCGCGGAACAGTTCCGGCGTCATCAGCTATCACACCGTGTGGCTTGACGGTACCGAGCAGTCGATCGATATGACCGTGCCCTCGGCCTTCGCGCTGGGATGGGCGCCCTCGCTGCTGACCAACTTCCAGATCGATGGCCTGGGATCGAGCGGATCGATGACGCTCTACCTGGATAAGGTGACCGTCTGGCGCTGGTAGCGTCCCCGAAGAGGAGTTCGCTTCAGTAGCTTTTGACATGCTGAAAAGGGGCAGGGCCGACGCATATCAAATACCCAGTAATTTGAGCAGGTAGGGTTGGTTCCGGGCGGCCTTGAGCCGTTTGCTCCTGGTGCCGCGTTTGAAAGTTGTTTCCTGTTTGAGCAGGTTGAGGGCGATGCGGTTGAGCAGCG
>DASXFS010000019.1:0-216281 GCA_036489415.1 Occallatibacter sp.
AGATGCTCTCGGTTCCGCTCTATGCGCGGATCGCGCAACTCAGCAAAATACTTCAGGGGATTGTCCATTCCCCCTTCTTACTTATTTCCCACTCCCTGCATATAGCAAACCATGGTCATTTATATGCGTCGGCCCTGGGGCTCATCGGCCCTCTGTTGACTTATCTGATTTGTGAATGATACAAGAATCCTCCTGAGCGCAGACGGTGCAACGGCTGCGAGGACGAGCTTCGCAATCCATCGAATAAGATAATCTGTCCGGTGTTTTCACGCCTCAGCACCCTTCATTTTCTCGCATCTTAATAACCAGGCGGGAATCGGCGCCGTGTCCACAGACCATGCTTCGGAGGAATCCTGCTTT
Source organism: Occallatibacter sp. (assembly GCA_036489415.1). GTDB lineage: Bacteria > Acidobacteriota > Terriglobia > Terriglobales > Acidobacteriaceae > Telmatobacter. The sequence goes on from DASXFS010000019.1 coordinate 361, forward strand.
GAAACCCTGTAACGCTGACGCTTTGATCGTGATGCACTCTCCTGGTCTCCCGGCGAACATTCCAGTCCGCGCCTTTCTCGTCTGTTGCGCGTTAGGCGTGGCGATTGCCGTGGTTGCTCCTCACGCGGCAGGGCAGCAAGCGCTGACAGCTACCGCGCCGGCCTCTGCGCAACAGGCGAATCAGAGCGGGCATCCGTCCAACGCGCAGCTCGCCGATCCGAAGATCGAGGCCCGTGTCGATCGTTTGCTTAGCCGGATGACGCTTGAGGAAAAGATCGGCCAGTTGGTTCAGTACAACGATACGGGCGATACGTCTGCCGCGCCGGCGGCGGGAGCGCAGCCGCAGGCAAATCAACCGAAGGTGGTGATCGCCATCAATCCGGTGACCGCCAATCATATTGATGCGATGCAACTGGCTGCCACCGGCCGTCTTGGTTCCATGCTCAACACCATTGGCGCGCAACGGACCAACACTTATCAGCATCTTGCCGTTGACAAGAGCCGGCTGCACATTCCCCTGCTGTTTGGCGCAGATGTGATTCACGGTTTCCGCACCATCTATCCGGTGCCGCTGGGCCTTGCCGCGAGCTGGGATCCGGAACTTGTTGTTTCTCTCGCGCACATGGCTGCGGAAGAGGCAAGTACGGCCGGCGTCCGCTGGTTTTACTCCCCGATGGTTGACATCAGCCGCGACCCGCGTTGGGGACGCACCACCGAAGGCGCTGGAGAAGATCCCTATCTAGGCGCCGCCATGGCGCGCGCTTACATTCGTGGCTATCAGGGCGACGATCTATCGAAGCCGGGCAGCGTCGCCGCTTCGGTCAAGCATTTCGCCGCCTACGGCGCGGCCGAGGCCGGCCGCGAGTACAACACGACCGATATGTCTGAAATCACTCTTCGCCAGGTTTACCTGCCTCCTTATAAAGCCGCGGTTGAGGCCGGCGCGGCCACCGTAATGAGCGCCTTCAATTCCCTGAATGGAGTGCCGTCGACCGCCAATCCGTTTCTTCTCGGCAAAATTCTGCGCGGGGAGTGGGGATTCAACGGATTCGTCGTCAGCGATTACACAGCCGTGATGGAGTTGATGAATCATGGCATTGCGCTTGATCCGGCGACGGCGACACGGAAGGCCATCACAGCGGACGTCGATGTGGATATGATGTCGCATTTTTATGACACGCAACTGCCCGCGCTGATCCGTTCCGGCCAGGTGCCGATGAGCGTGGTGGATGAAGCAGTGCGGCGCGTGCTTCGCGTGAAGTTCGCGACGGGTTTATTTGAACACGCGTATGCGGAAGGAACAGAGGTTACGGCTGCTGTGGCCGCGCACCGGCCGCTGGTGCGCAAGGCGGCGGAAGAATCATTGGTGCTGCTGCAGAACGAAAAAATAGCTGGAGACGCGCCGCTATTACCACTCTCGCCCGCGCGCAAGAGAGTGGCGCTGATCGGGCCGCTCGGCGACGATGCGACAGAGATGACCGGCGCCTGGGGCGGAGCTGGCACAGACCGCGATGTCATTACTCTCCGGCAGGCGCTGGAAGAACGCGCCCGGCAAACGGGCGGTACGCTGCTTTATTCAAAGGGCACTGAAATTGAGGGCACTTCGCGCGCGGGCTTCGGGGCAGCCATTGACGCAGCCAAGGCGGCTGACGTAGTGATTCTCGCGCTGGGTGAATCGGGGACCATGAGCGGCGAGGCAGGTTCTCGCGCCTATCTCAATCTGCCTGGCAGCCAGGAACAGCTCCTCGAAGAAGTGGCGGCGACGGGCAAGCCCGTCGTGCTGCTTATTTTCTCTGGGCGGCCGTTGGTGCTTGACTGGGCGCAAAAGCATGTGCCCGCAATCATGGAAGCCTGGTTCCCGGGAACGGAAGCCGGCCACGCCATTGCCAATGTGCTCTATGGAGATGTGTCGCCGAGCGGCAAGCTGCCCATGAGTTTTCCGCGCGCAGTGGGTCAGGAGCCGCTCTATTACAACCAGTTTCCAACGGGGCGGCCGGCCACGGGCATCGATCTCTCCAAGCCGCCGGGCGCAGATACGCGATTTTTCTCGCGCTACATAGATGTGCCCAACAGCGCGCTGTTCCCGTTCGGCTACGGTCTTAGTTACTCCAGCTTTTCCTATCATGACGTCAAAGTCTCAAAAGCTAGCATTCCGCTGACGCAGGCCCTCGCCGACCGAACCAAACCTCTTGTTGAAGCAACGGCGACGGTCACTAATACTGGAGATCGCCCAGCCACCGAGGTCGTCCAGTGTTATGTGCGCAACCTGGGTGCAAGCATCGAGCAGCCGGTGCGCAGCCTGAAGGGGTTTGAACGGGTGACGCTCCAGCGGGGAGAATCGAAGCAGGTCACCTTTCCCTTGGACTTCAGTGAGCTTTCGTTTTTCAACGCCGAGAGCTTGCCGACGATGGAAGCGACGCATTACACCGTCTGGATTGGGGGCAGTTCACTGGCCGATCAGGCGGCGACGTTTGATGTGGTCTCTCCGGCGCGAGCAGCGGTTTCGCATTAGGCCAGGCTCGTCCAATCCAGAACCACTTTGCCGGTCTGGCCTGAAATCATGGCGTCAAATCCCTTGAGGAAGTCGTTGTATGCAAATCGATGGGTGATCACAGGCGCAATATCAACGCCCGATTCCAGCATCACCGACATTTTGTACCAGGTTTCGTACATTTCGCGTCCATAGATTCCCTTGATGGTGAGCATGTTGAAGATCACATGCCGCAGGTCCATGGGCATTTCCTTGGCGGGAATGCCGAGGACGGCAATCTTTCCGCCGTGGCTCATACTGGCGATCATGTCGCGCAGTGCCTGTGAATTGCCCGACATTTCCAGGCCGACGTCGAAGCCCTCCTGCATGCCCAACTGTTTTTGCACGTCGGCAATGGATGTCTCGGTTGGATTGACCGCGATGGTTGCGCCCATCTTTCTTGCCAGTTCGAGACGAAAGGGATTCATGTCCGTGACCACAACGTGCCGCGCTCCCGCATGGCGCACCACGGGAATGGCCATAATGCCGATGGGGCCTGCGCCGGTGATGAGCACATCTTCACCGAGAACGGGAAACGAAAGCGCCGTATGGACGGCGTTGCCGAAGGGATCGAAGATGGCAGCCACTTCCTGATCGATCTTCGGATCGTGGCGCCAGATGTTGGTCATGGGCAGGGAGATGAACTCGGCAAAACCGCCAGGCCGGTTGACGCCAACGCCCTGTGTCTGCGCGCAGAGATGCCGTCTTCCAGCCAGGCAGTTGCGGCAGCGGCCGCAAACCACGTGTCCTTCGCCGCTCACAATGTCGCCGGGATAGAAGTCATTGACGTTGGAGCCGACAGCGGCGATCTCGCCTACGAATTCATGTCCAATCACCATCGGCACAGGGATCGTCTTCTGCGCCCACTCGTCCCATTGGAAGATATGCACGTCGGTGCCGCAGATACCGGTATAACGGACGCGCACCAGAACGTCGTTGATGCCAATGGTCGGTTCCGGAACATCTTCCAACCAAAGCCCGCGTTCGGCGCGGCTCTTTACCAATGCCTTCATCTTTTACCTCCGGTCATGCCGCGCTTCCTGCAAGCAATACTTCAGATCAACCTGAAGGTGGACGATCCGGCAGGGAGTTTGCGCCCCGTGCGAATGGTCTCTATCTTAGATGATCGTCAGGTCGATCAACAGGAAACCTTCCTCATTTTTCAATCAGATGCGCTCACTGGGCGTCGCGAGCGGGCTAAGGCTGGTCAACGTACTTTTAGACAAGTGCAGAGGGAGAATGCACGCGCCGAGAAGGCCTGCTTCGGGCCCTAATTTGGCAGGCAGTACGCGCGTTCCTCCACCGGGCATTGCGCTTGAAGCAGGCCTGCCGGGCGCAGTGAGCGCGTAGACATAGCTGCGCCGCTCCAATTCTTCAAACAAAGACGGCGACAGGAGGTCCCACGATTCAGCGACTCCGCCGCCGACCACATAGAGCGGCAAGTTGAGAATGTTGATCAGGCCGGCCAATCCGATGCCGAGGGCTCGCCCAGTTTGCCTGTAGATGCTCAGCGCATCCGGGTCGCCCTGTCGCGCAGCCTGAGCCAGGTCGAGAGCCGTCAGCGCCGCGCCGCTGCCTTTGAGCCGAGAGAGCCCCGGTGCCTTGCCGGACGCAATCATGCGTTCGGCAGAGTTCACAAGAGCAGTCGCCGCGGCGCACACCTCTAAACAGCCTGAGTTTCCACATCCGCAGACGGGGCCCTCGGGATCAATGGTCATGTGTCCGGCCTCGCCGCCCATGCCGGTTGCGCCGTGCCAGAGTTTTCCATCCAGGATGATGCCGTTGCCTACGCCGGTGCCAAGGGTCAACATGCAGAGCGAATCGACGCCAAGCTCGGCTCCCAGGCCGAGCGTATATTCGGCAAGCACCGCTACGTTGGCGTCGCCCTCAACCGCAACCGGCAGGCGAAGACGTTTTTCCATTTCGTCGAGCAGGCGGAAACCGTCCCATCCGGGAAGATTGGGTGGATGATGAAGACGCCCGGCGGGTAACTCGAGCGGCCCCGGTGAACCTACTCCAATGCCGGCAAGTTTGTGGGTTTCGGAATATTGAGCGAGCAATTCAAGGATGGCCCCGCACATATCATCGACAACCGCAATGGGACCTGCCTCAAGACGGGTGGGAAGGGCGATGGAGTGCAATACGCCAACGCCGGGCGAATAGGCCGCAATCCTCAGGTTGGTTCCACCAAGATCGATGCCGATAGTGAGTACTTGCGGATTTTCCGGGGCCATCTTAGATCACCGAACCTGCATGAATACAAATCCACCGTGAAGTGGCTTTACCTAGGCGCACGGGGCACAAACAAACCTTCAGCGACATGACAGCGCCGGTATTTCCGTAGCGCAAATGCCGCAAATGGAAACGATACCACACGAGTCTCAATATAACAAACTGATTTTGCGCTCTTTTGGAATGCCTGCCGCCGCATAGCCGCTATAGCGGTTTCCACAATAGCCGTACTTCAAAAACACTGCTCTAAAGCGGATTGTTCCTCAAGAAATAGAGCCCTTTCAGCGGGTCGCAAAAGGCGCGTGAATTGTAGAACCGCTCCACGGGTCAGCTAAATTGAGCTAGTTTCGGGAAGTTTGAGATGCGGGAGAAAACTTCAGGTGAAATTGCCGCGAATCTTCGAGCGCAGGCGGGAGTGTCATCGTCCATCAAGTGTCTAAGTTCCCTATGTGGGAGTTAATGGGCGAACCCGGCGCCAATGTCGATGTTGATTGCAACTATAGTGCCATTGCACCGGCACTCTCATGGTAAGCAGTAGAGAAATCTGCGGACTGGGCTGGCGATTCACTTAGCTTTGAAGGCTCAAGAGACATTGGAAAGTTAACCAGAAGCGGAGATTGGACGTGTAATAGATGAAAACGACGCGGCAGCCCGCTTTGAGCGAAATTCTCTAGCAACTAAGGCGAAAATCTTCCCCGACGAACTTAACTTTTAAGGCTGGGCGGCATAGACTTGTCATACGGCAAAGTCCTTATCCTGAGCCGCAATCAAATGGCGAAGACTAGCACGCATCCAACCCTCAGTCAGGTAGCTCGCAAAGCGGGCGTGGGCACCACGACGGTCTCCCGTGTGATCAATGGTGGCGAGCGCGTTAGCCCTAAGACACTGGCGCATGTGCGCCGCGTGATTGAAACACTCGGTTACATGCCCAATCAGGCGGCGCGAACCCTGAAGGGGCATCGCACAAAAACGATCGGCTTGGTTATTCCGAGCATCGCAGATCCTTTCTTTTCAAGCTGCGCGGAGGCCGCACAGGCAGTTGCGCGCGCGAATGACTCGCTGCTCATAGTAACTGTAACGGGCAATGACCCACGCAATGAACTCGACAGTCTCAACGTGCTCATTCGCCATCGGGTGGATGGTCTGATTATTGTGCCCGCCGATTCGCATAGCCACGCGTTGCGCGACCTGCTCGAACGGGTTGCCATGCCGGTTGTGGCCATTGACCGCCCGGTCGGTAATTCGTCCATTACTTCAGTGGTAGCCGACAACCTCAAGGGCGCGATGACCGCCACGCAGCATCTTATCGACCACGGCTACAAACGGATTGTTTGTCTCACCGGCGAAAGCACGCTTTACACAATCCGTGAGCGGATGAATGGATATCGCAAGGCGATTGAAGCGGCACACTTGACGCCCATCTTCGACACGTCAGTCAAGGATTACAGGTCCGCTGAATACGCGATCAAGAGCCTGGCGGATGGACCGAATCCCCCGGAAGCCATTTTCGCGCTCAAGAACAGCACGACCATTTATGCTTTCGAGGCGCTGCAGAAATTCAATATCGCCGTGCCGCAGTCCATCGCGCTGTTGGGCTTCGATGACTTCGAGCTTGCTTCAACGGTGCGTCCCTCAATCAGCGTCATCCAGCAGCCGGTTGAAGACATAGGACGGCGCGCAGCGGAGATTCTTTTCGAGCAGCTGTTCGATGAGCACTGGACTGGTTCGTCGGCTTCTTCCAAGGTGGCGCGGCAAATCAAGATGAAGACATCCCTCATCCAGCGCAATTCCTGTGGTTGCACTCCTGCTATTTCCTGAAATCAAAAGTGTGGCGCCTGGATATGACCCGGGCGCCTAATGAATCTGCAAGTCAGCTCGTGCCTTTGCTGCGTTGGAACTACTGATTCGCGGGATAGTCTACGCGCACGGTTAAGATCTCATATGGATGAATGGGCGCCGTGACTGTGTCGTCCACGATCTTGAGCGTTTCGCCTTCCGGCTTTTCCATCAGATTAGTCAGAGTCGCCCCCGTCGCTCCTTTGGGCACATGGAATTCGACATCGCTCGACTTACCGGCCCATTCGTATACCCGGAAAATAAGCCCATTGGAGTCTTCAGCTTTCTTGAGTGCGGTGAGAACAACATTCTCCGGCTTAACGGTTACATACGCGAACTGAGCCGGAAGGCTTCCAGTGTGCGCTTGCACCTGGGTTGCGTAGAGCGGGTAGTTATACTCGTAGCCATGACGCACGGTGAGCGCTTGTTTCCAGTCACCGCCGTGAGGGTAAAGGGCATAAGTGAAGTGGTGGTGTCCGCGGTCGGCATCGGGATCGGGCGACGTGGGCGAGCGCAGCAGCGAGATGCGCAGCATGTTGTCCTTGTCGTCGTATCCATACTTCGAGTTGTTCAGCAGGCTGAACCCGTGTTGTCCATCTCCCAGGTCGGCCCAACGCAGCGCGGGCACTTCAAACTGTGCTTGCTCCCAGCTATTGTTGCGGGTGGTGGCCCGTTGAATGCTGCCGTAGGGAACTTCATAGGTCGCCTTATTGCTGGTTGCGGCAAGCGGGAACGCGGCTTTCAGCAGTACATGCGTCTCATGCCAGTCGATATCATTGACCACATCCACTTGGTTCGCGAACGCGTTGAGTGTAATGTCTTGAACAAATTTTGAGCTTTGCCAGGTATGCGTAACGCGAATCACACCGCGAAGAGGTCCCTTCTCGACCAGTTCAACCGAATCAGCCTTGTCAATCGACGTGAAATGATCAAGCGTTCCGGGATCGATATTCCACGCGTCGTAGTCTTTGGGCAGATCTTTAAACGTCTGCAACTGGTTTCCGCAAGCGCCCGGCGCCAATGCCTCAAACTTTGTTTTCTTGTCGTAAAGACTGGTGATGCAACCCGTTTGATTATCGACCACAACCTTCAGCGCAGAGTTTTCCAGTGTGAGTCCGTCTGCCTTCAAGTCACTAGCAAACGGCTTTGTGCCCGAAACAACGTGGAGCACTTTGTAGCCCAGCGACGGCACATTGACTGCCAGAATTAGCAATTTGTAGCTATTGGTCTTGCTGTCGCTCTTCAAGATTTGCGAAGGCACAACGTGGTTAGCTGGGTCCAGAACCGAAACACCGCCCGCTGCTGCCGCAGGTAGTTGAACATCTGTGGTGACTGGTCCGGAGCGTTCCCATGCCAATGGATTCAAAACAAGCACCGGCACACCGGAGGCGACCTGCGTATCGATGCTCGCCGACAAGGTCTTCACCGACCGCTGCGATATCTCATTGGTTGCCCAACGCACCTGGTCGAAATCCTTTTGTGCATCCTTGTAGATGATTCCGATGCCCGAGCCAGCGGCTAGGTCATGGAAATCGTTGAAGGTGATTTTCTTCCAGGCTTCGGTAAGTTCATCCCCTGGGTACGGCTTGCCCTCGAGCCAAGCTAGCGACGCAAATTTCTCCGCATTAAGCGCTTGCTCTTCACTATCACGCATGTTGCGTTTATGGTTGGCCTGCGTGGTCATTACACCGCGGTGGTACTCGAGGTACATTTCGGTATTCCAGGTCGGAATCGCTATCTGGCCAGCGGCAGGAGTTGGCGGCGGTTTGTACCCCTTGGCGATTGACTCATAATCCCACACTGGAGAGTCCGGTGCTATCTTGCCTTCGACACTGATGAAGTAACTCTGCGCGGTTCCGAAATTCGACTTGGGAACCACCTTGTCGGGTTGCATCCAATGCACGCCTTCATCCAGAATGGCTCGCGTTGGGCCGCCGCCATGATCGCCAATCCCATAGAGGTCCATCATCTCTGTCATGCCCGGAGCTCTCTCTCGCGCCTGCGCCATGTCGGCGGCAAGACGTACCGGATTCAGATTGTCGTTCGCATAGTCATGGGGGAAGTAAGTCAGCACTTTACTGCCATCCGGCGACTCCCACCAGAACAGCTTGAAGGGAAGCTGATTGGTGTCGTTCCAGGTCATTTTCTGCGTAACGAAGTAGTCGATGCCCGATCTCTTATAAATCTGCGGCAACTGCCATGTGTATCCGAAAGAGTCCGGGTTCCATCCGATCCGAACATCGACGCCATACTCCTTCTGGAACCACCGCTTGCCCACCAGGATTGAGCGCACCTGCGCCTCGCCATCCGGCATGTTCAAGTCGGGTTCCACCCACATGCCGCCGACAATCTCCCAACGCCCTTCCTTGATGCGCTGCTTGATCTCGTCGTTCATCTGCGGATACTTGTCGGCAATCCAGGCATTGTATTGCGCCGCGGACTGTGTGTAGGTGTAGTCGGGGTATTCGTTCATCAACTGCAGTGCAGTGCCGAAGGTGCGCTTCACCACATCTACCGTTTCGGTCCACGGCCATAGCCAGGCTGCGTCGATATGCGAGTTGCCCGTCAGATGCATTGTCGCCTGCTGCAGGACCGGCTTCAAGGCTTCAAGAGTCGATTGCGCCTGCTTCAACGATGCGTCAAATTTCGCCTGATCCTTTGCGTCCAGGGCTCCCAGATCAACTGCATCCGCTGCTTTCTCGAGCGTTGCCGTATCGCTCTCGATATTCTTTGACAGGCTGGGTATGAGCAATGCCGCGGAAAGAATTTCTAGCCGCAGGTCTTCCGGATTGGGCCGGTTCTCGGCAAAGTCGATCTTGAGTCCAGCGCGAACGAAAGTTTTCTGATCCACCGTGTGCAACAGTTTCACGGTGACTAGCACTTTGTCGCCCGGCTTCGCCTTGTCGAAGAGCACGATCGGTTCCAGATCATCGCCCAGGGCCACGCGCCGCCCGTTGAAATAGATGATCTCCGGAATCGGGCCGTTGGCGTCGACCGAGAAAGAAAACCAGATCCGCGTGCCCGTCAGATCATAGCCATGGAGGCTTTGTGGAACTTCAACCCACCGACGGAACCATTCCGCATCCTGCGACCCTCGGGTGGGGCCTTTCACCGTCTGCCAGGAAGAATCGTCAAGATCAGTGGACTCCCCATGGGCCAGATCTCCGGCGTGAAATCGCCATTCATCCGCCGGCAGACTATCCAGTTCGCTCAGACGCCCCACCACTGCCTGGGAGTTGCCATGAAGGGATTTGACAATTTGCGCCGCCTGCTCCGCTGACTGCGCTTGAGCCTTCCGCCCGTCGATCAATCCAGCAGATACGCACAGCGCTGCGCTCAACAGGCTAATGCCCACGGCACGTTTGTTACCGCCGATGCCACTTACATTCTTCATTTCAGATCTCCCACGTGACTTCGCGAACGATGGCGGTTAACACTGCAACCTTCAAACCACCATCGAAACACCTCCGCGAATTATACCTTCAGGAGTGCGAGGCTGGAAACGATACCATCAATATTTCCACTTTCCCTGGACGCTGAGAGGAATGGGCTCTTTTCTTTGTCGCTGGATTGCCCGGAAAACTTGACCATCTCGCGGCCGGCTGGCTCTAATGCGGCGCAGGTTGGCCTGGTGCAAGCGGGTTGGGAGTGGTCGCGGAGGAGTGAGTGCTGTTCAGCTTCTCGCACAGGTCAAACTCGTGCTGCGCCTGATCGTGCAATCCCTCATGCCGGTAGATCTGCCCGAGTTCAAAGTGCAAGCTTGATGTGTTTGGCGCAAGTGCTGTAGCCCGTTCCAATTCTGCTTGCGCCTTCGGCAGATTTTTCTGCGCATCGTACACCTCGCCAAGCTCTTGGTGAACCTTCGGATTTTCCGGAGAAAGTTCCGCAGCCTTGATCAGGCGCGGAATCGCCTGCTCGAAATTGCTTTCGTCGGCGAGCATGGTGCCGAGGTTCAGGAATGGTTGCGCGTCCGTGGGAGAGTCGCCCTGCCAGTCGATCGCGGTCTGAAATGCGGCCTTGGCCTTTTCCGCGCTGTTCAGTTCTCGCAATGCCAGCCCAAGATTGTTTTCTGCCTCAATATTTTTTGGATGCAAAACGAGCGCGCGCTCGAAGCTTGAGACTGCTTCGGCAAATGAGTTTTCGTTATACTTGGTCCGGCCCAGCAGATACCAGGTATCCGCGTCGTCGGGATTGTCGACAATTACTTCCGTAAACCACTTATCGGCGTCCGCATAGTCGTGCAGCAAGACGTAGTCTGACGCTACGGCCTTTAACTCATCGGCTTTAGGGCGCCTGGTGCGCGCGCCGGCAGTGAACTCGGCCAGCGACTCCACCGCCTTCTGCTCGCGAAACAGTACATAGCCAAGCAGGAAATGGGCTTCAGCCGACGTCGGATGTTCCTTGAGATAGTTATGAAGAGCAGCGTCAGACTGAGCTAGCTTGCCCGCGGCGATCAAAGCCCGCTGTTCGGCAAGCGGGTCCGAGGGCTGCTGGCAGTAACCTGAGACCGCGCAGAGAAGGGACAGGCAGACCAAGCACTGGGTCAAGCACTGGATCGGGCACTGCTTGAATCGTGGCATGGCATTAGTGAGCAGCATTCTTGATTTTACTGGCATCATTCGCCTGTCCTGCCACGGCTTCACTGGCCTCCCGCTGCAGCCTGCTGTAGGTCTGCATCTCCTGCTTCACCTCGACACCGTTTCGCTGCGCCCGGTAAACGGCGGCCAGGAGAAAATGAATGGTTGGTTCGGCTGGGCTGTCTTTTTCGGCCATCAGAAGATCGGGTAATGCTTCACTCTGTTTGCCGAGCCGAATGAGAGCGCGCGCGCGGTCTACGCGGGCCTGCATGAGCGCGGGGCAGCGTTCGATGGATTGATTCAACTGGGCCAGCGCATCTTCGCTTGAGTCGTTCGCCTCAAGCATGGCGTTGGCGAGACTCCAACGCGCGGTGCAATTGTTGGGGTCGTTCACCAGTTCTGCTTTGAACTCCGTTTGCGCCGACTCCCATTTTCCGATCAGCCAGTAAGTGTGCCCCAAGTGCATGTGCGTTCCCGGCTGTTGCGGGGCCAGGTCGATTGCCTTCTTATACTCCACCAGCGCAAGGTCGTAGTTATGCATGCTCTCATCGATCTCTCCCGCAATCTCATGCGCCACAACCGAATTTGGATCGATCTCATCCACTTTCTTGAGCGCATCTTCCGACATTTGCAGATAAGTCTTGCCGAGCAGATACCATGCTTCCTGATTTTTCTTGTTCCGCTCCAGGAAGTTATTCAGGTACGATGCCGCCTCTTGATACTTTCTGAGATTGATCAGGATATGCGCAAGCATCATCTCCACGGTGTCATCGGTTGGATTTGCTTTCAGCGCTGCGCGAAGAAGCGGCTCCGCTTTCTCATCGGCACCCAACTGGAAGTAACTCATACCTAACATGGCGGACGCGGTGGGCATATCCGGATGGAGATCCAATCCGCGCTTGAGCACCTCCGCCGCGTGGCTATAGTCGTGATCATTGAAGTAGAGCATGCCCAGGTTGTTGTAAGCGGCGGCTAGATGGGGCGCGAGTTTGATCATGGCCCGGTACTTGCCAATCGCAGTTGCGCTGTCGCCATGCTGTTGGGCAGCCTTGGCCTGGGCATACAACTGCTGCACCTCGGGAGTGACTTCGTCATTCGCCTGCCGCGCGAGGGCGGGACCTACTAAAAAAGAAAATAGACAAGCAGCCAGCAAATGCGGCGCCCAGTGAAGCCATGCCGTGGAGCGGACCATTTTCATGCCTCTCGATTATAGTTCCATCGCGCCTATGCTGCTTTGCGGATTGATTGACTGGTTGAACCTCCGATGCGGCCGGGCAAAGAGGCAAAAAGAAATGGCCGGGCTGCCTGTTGAGCAGTCCGGCCATAGTTAGGTCAGGTTCACGTGGTGCAATTCGAGATACTGACTTAGATTGCCAAAGCTAGAACTGCAATCGGAATTGGACCTGGCCTTGGCGGTTGGTCGTGCCGTTAAAGGCGCTTACGTTTGCACCCTCGGTGACGGTCTCTCCAAAGGTGCCATCGCTCGCGTTGCCGTCCGGTCCGTTGAAGATGGTTCGGTTGAACGCATTGAAGTAGTCCACCTGGAGAATGCCCTGCACGTGATCTCCAATGTAGAAGTGCTTTCTGGCGTTCAGGCTTTCGTTGGCGATACCCGGATTTCTCAACTCGCCATAGGCTCTGAGAGTGTCGGTGATGGTGTATTGGTTAACCACCGAGAAAGCGGCAGGGTTCCAGATAGCAGGGGCTGTTCCGGTCCCGCCGGACAACCAGTAGTCCTTTTCCCTCTTGTAAGAAGCGGTCCCGAGCTTGACCGAGCCGTTGCGAAGCGGACGATCGAAACCGTTCGGGAAGGGAGCGCCGTTCTGGCAGACGGTACTGCCAGCGCAGCCGCTGCCAGGCGATCCACCCTCATAGTCGAGGATCCAGCCGACCTGCCAGCCACCGACGATGTTGCCCATGAGGTGGTTGTTGACAAACCGCTTGCCGGGACCGATCGGCAACTCGTAAGTTCCGCTGACCTTGAGGGTCTGTGGTTCGTCTTGTTCGGAGACGGACATTTCCGGCTTCTGGTTGTACTTGTTGATTCCGCCGGAGGTGAAGCTGGAGAAACCGCTGCTGGTGTTGTCGATCATGTGGGAGAGCGTGTAGCCCGCCAGGAAGGACAACCCGTTACTGAAGCGCTTATCGAACTCGATCTGGGCGCTCTGGTAGTAGGTTTCTCCGAAACCTTCAAAGTTGTTGAAGATGTACGTGAACTGTGGGTAGGGCCCAAGCGCCTGGGCTACGGTCGAACTGCCCCCGAAGTCGCTCACAAAGTTTGGATATGGCGTTGTGAACCCATCTGCCTGTGCGCATCCGCTTTGGAAAGTATCGGACAACACGGAATTGCCCGCGTTGGCCGCACAGGTACTCAGCACGTTCCCGTACTGGGTATCGTACGTCGGGTTCATCTGGCCGATGCGGTTGTTCTGGCTGGGCAGATGGATGACCTTATTTCCGACCCACGCAGCCTCCACAAACACGTTCCAGGGCAGTTCGCGCTGCAGGTTTATGTTCCACTGCTGGCTATAGGGAGCATAGCCATCCTTCTGGCTGAAGGCATCTATGCTCAGGCCGTTGCCGATGCTTGGCCCGAAGGGCACCGCCACAGGAGCCGGTATGGAGTTGGCATCCCAACTGCCAAAGGAGGATGTGGTGCTTCCAGTCGATCCGCGCGCGAAGGCGCCGGTGAGCAGGTTGGAATAGTTGACCGCTACCTTACTGGTGCCGTATTCATAAGCGCCACCATTGAGGATTGCAACGTCCAGGCCGCCTTGAAGCACCATCTTATTGCTCAGCTTATAGGCAAAGCCGAAGCGCGGGCCAAAGTGGTTCCAGTGGATGCTGGCGCGATCGTACCCTGCGCATCCGGTGCAGTTGCCGAACTTGGTCAGGCCTCCGGGGATTCCGCCGGCTGCCGGATCGGTTCCGGGATTATCTTGATCGAAGTAAACGATCAGGTTGTTATTCTCGGTGAACGGCACCTGAATATCCCAGCGGACGCCAAGATTGAGTGTCAGCCTGGATGACAACTTGATGTCGTCCTGGACGTAGGGTGAAAGATCGATGTTGCGCAGCCTTAATTCCTGCGAATCGCTGCGGTTTGCCTCGTCGGGAAGGCCGAGAAGGAAGCTGGCAAATGCGCTGCCATAGCTGCCGAGGCAGGAGATGGTAGTTCCATTAGGACCAGGACAGGTTGTAGCTGTACTCGAGGTCTCGGAGTTACTGAAGGTGAACTGCCCTCCGAAAGTTTGCTCCTCGTTGTCATCCTGGTAGGTGCGGCGGAACTCGCCTCCGATATTGAAGGTATTCCGGCCCTTGCTCCAGAGCCAGTTGTTCACAAACGAAATTCCGAGCTTGCGGTTGATGGACTCCAGCCACGAGCCATCGGTGCCCCATTGGGTAGGCGCATTTTGACCGCTCCAGGCAATTTCGGCGGGAATCGCCTCGTTCTGAATCTGAGGATAGACGGAGGAACAACCGGCTGTTGTGCCGCAATCCGTGGAATCGTTGAACTGGTTATTTAATTCGCCAATCCATCCGAATCCGGCGGTCATCACCAGGTGGGGCGTGATGGCGTTGGAGTAGTTCAACAGGAAGACGCTCCCCAGATCCGGCTCATACTTCATGCTGTTGAGGGGGTTGGGAGCCAGGACCAGCGGATTCTGGTCGAAGTCCGTGGCGCTGTAGCTGTTGCGCCACTCGGCATAATGGAGGCTCTGCGTGGGAGTCAGCGTCTGGTCGACGACAAAGCCCCAAACGTGCTGGATATTCGGGAAAGAGTTGGCTGCGGGGTTCTTGTTATCGGTCAACCCGCCGATACCGCTGCCCTGACGGTCAGGATTGGGAATGAACGGAATCAGCAGCGCGGAGTTGGCGCTGATGCGGCCCGCAGGAATAATGTTACCGGGGAATTGCTTGCCGGTGAGGGGATCGAAGATGGGGATCAGGTTGCCGGTACTCCCATCAACAAAGTCAGAGAAATCGCCTGTCTTCTCCTGGGCCGTAGGTACCGTAGAAATGCCCTCATTTGACTCGGCCTGCTTGAACCATTCCTGGCTGTAATTGCCGAAGGTCTTGTTACGGCCGTCGTAGAGATGCGGAATGCGGATGGGGCCGCCGATGCTGAAGCCGTAGTTGTTCTCGTGATCGGTCGGCGCTTTGCCGGTGCCGCCCCAGCTCGTGCCTTGGAAGAAGCCGACCGAGTCGAAGAGGCTGTTGCGGTTGATTTCAAACGCGCTGCCATGATACTGGTTAGTGCCGGACTTCATCTGATAGGTCAGTGCGCCCTGGCCGAGGCCAAACTGGGCAGAAAAGGTGGAGCGCTCGACCTTAGACTCTTCCACCAGGTCGAACGGCGGGTTGTAGTTCTGGGTATAGCCCTCGGTTTCAGACTGGGGCACGGGGATGCCGTTATAAACAATCTCTTCTTCAAAGTCGACGCCGCCGCTGACACGGTGAGAGAAGGTGCTGCCCGTGGTTCCGGGGGCCAGGAATTGCAACTGGTCGACCTGGCGGCCGCGGCCCGACACTTCGGTAGGCAGTGCATCGACTACAACCGGCTCAATCGTACTGCCAAGCTCAGGTTGGGTCGTATTCAGCGCAATCTCGTCGGCCGCTACTTGCACGGTTTCGCTTGCGGCGCCGGCGCTGAGGGTGAAGTCGATCGTGGATGTCGAACTGACTTCGACGTTCACGCCCTTCTGAACGGACTTCTTGAATCCGGTGGCGTCAACCGAGAGGGTATATTTCCCTGGCAGAACGCCCTTGAAGGAATAGGTCCCCGCGCTTTCGGTTACCGTGTGATCGGCGACCGCGGTGCCCTCATTGGTGAGGGATACCTGGGCGCCTCGGATGATGGCGCCGCTGGTATCGGTGACGGTGCCGGTAATGCCCGCGCTGGCCTGCGCGGAAGCATTCCGAGGAGTCAACAGCATCAACCCCATGATTGCCAATGCCAGCGTGAAGACAACCCGTGTAACCGGGATGGGCAGAGACAGCGTAGAGCGCTCCTGAGTTTTTGGTATGTATCTCACTGGTTCTCCTTGAATGGTTCTTGAAGTCTTGAATCAAACCGTGATTTCAGACATGGCAACGGTGGGACAGTTGACCCGCTGATCCTCTAGTAACGTGGTAGTTGCGTGGAATCGATACCATCTCGCAGTGACAACGATTCCATAGCGAGCGATGTTATTCCGCCGAATGAGCACTGTCAAGGGATTTTTTGGGCGAAGTGTTGTTGTTCGAAGAACCTGAACGGTGCATCCAAGGGTGCCGCGCCTCTGCCGCCGACGGCGATGAGCGCAAACGTATTCTGGAGAGCTTCAGGAAAACGCTTTCAGGATACAAACTACTGGAAAAATTCACATATTGATCAAGATCGCAGCATTTGCGGCTGGTAAAAGGACGCTGCCGAGGTTTTCTCTCGAAGCAACGCCGGAGGCCATTCGAGCCTAGGGATGTGTAGCCGGAGTGTCTTTTTGCGGCGTGGCGGCCGCCGGCTCATCCACCTGGACCTGCCGGTCGCCCTTTACGTTGGTCAGGGTTTGCACGATTCCGCTGGGCCAGCGGATCTCAATGCTGTCGGCCGCTGGGCTGCTGCCCAGTCCAAAATGCACCCTAGGGTCGCTTGAGGAGAGATAGCCGCTCGATGTGGTCGCCGTAACCCACTGCGGCCCTTGCGGAGTGGTCAGCTTCACCACCGCCCCAATGCCGTCGCGATTGCTCTTGTGGCCGGTCAGATGGAGGGTGATCCAGTGGTTGGCGGTAACCGTCTTGTTGAGCAGAATATGAGCGGCGCCGCCGTTGGTGCTGACCACCGCATCGATGCGTCCATCGTTGTCAATGTCCCCGATGGCCATGCCGCGGCCCACCCACGCCTGCTGAAAGACGGCACCTGAGATCGAGGAGACATCCACGAATTTCTTGCCGGTATTGCGCAGCAGCAGCATCGGCTCGCGATAGCGAAGCATGGGAGAAACGAGCTGAATGTTATCCATGTCGTGCCCCTGCGCAATGAGAAGATCCTTCCAGCCATCGTTATCGTAGTCCAGGAAGCGCAGGCTCCAGCCCGAGTGGAGCTGCGATATGGAGCCGATGCCGCTCAGGAGGGATGCGTAATTGAAACTGCCATCGCGGTTGTTCTGGTAGAGTGCGTATCGCTGATTGGCCAGATTAGTCACGACGATATCCGGCCAACCGTCGTTGTCATAATCGGCGAAGTCGACACCCATGCCGGCATAGGTCTGCCCTTCGGAGTTGACGGCCACCTCGGACTCCAGGCCGACTTCCTCGAAAGTTCCATCCGGCTTTTGATGAAAAAGAAACTCCGGCATCGAGTCGTTGGCAATGAACAGATCCATGCGCCCGTCGCGGTCGTAGTCCGCCATGGCGACGCCGAGGGCCTTGGCCGGCTTGTCCAGCCCCAGTTTGTGCGACACCTCGGTGAAATGGCCGTTGCCGTCGTTGTGATACACGAGCATGGTGATTGGCGGGAAGACATCGGGATGGCAAATGCCGCGATAACCTTCGCGATGCTCGCCGCACCACACGTCATTCCAGTCCCATGTGACATAACGCGCCACGACCAGATCGAGCAGGCCGTCGTTGTCCAGGTCAACCCACGTTGCCGAAGTAGACCAGCCGCTGCCGCCAACGCCGGCCTTTTCTGTAACGTCAGTAAAGGTGCAGTCCCCGTTGTTGTGGTAAAGGCGGTTGCCTCCATAAGCAGTCACGAAAACATCTTCATAGCCGTCGTTGTCGTAGTCGGCCACGGCCACGCCCATGCCGTAGCCAACTCCCTTGAGCCCCGACTTCTCGGTGATGTCCTCGAAAGTTCCATCGGGCTTCTGGTGGTACATGCGGTTCCAGTACTCGGGGCCGGTTTTTTGCGGGATGAAGCCTTTGGGAGTGGGATCGGTGTAGGGTGCGCCGTTGACCAGGTAGATATCCAGCCGGCCATCATTGTCGCAGTCGAACAGCGCCACGCCGGAGCCCATGGTCTCAAGCAGATATTTGCGCGAGGTATGCGGCGCCTGGTGCATAAAATGCACGCCGTCTTTCTCCGTCACATCGACGAAATTTCCAGGAACCGCGGCCTGCGGGGCGGACTGGGCTGAGGATGGGTGACCAAGCGCGGGCGATTGGGCTAGTGCGGTGGAAGCAAGCCCCAAGCAGAACGAAAGAATGAATCGAAGGAATGCGAACGAGCGCCGAGTCTTCATTGAGTGGCCCTCGATGTTGCGGTCGAATTGACGGCGGGAATCGTGGCAGGGCATGGTGCTGCGCTACATAGAACTCCGGTAATGCCCTTGCCCTCGGTGATGGTGAAAATGCGATCGACGGCCGGCAGCTTGACAATTTCCTTTGCACCAGAAGGCCAGTGAATCTCGGCGCTGCCGGCATCCGTTGCGTCGCCCAGGCCGAAGTGGGGACGTTGATCGTTGCTTGAGACATAGCTTCCGCCGCTGATGACATCCTGCCGTTGGCGCATACCGTTGGCCGTCAGGTAGACAGTGGCGCCCACCGCGTCGCGAGGACTCTTCGGTCCGCCCGCCAGTTTCAATTCCACCCAATGGTGATGGTCGGGATTCACGTTGCGCAATAACAGCGGCGGTCCGTCGAGGAGATTGATAATCACGTCGATCTTACCGTCATTAAACAGATCGCCAAAGGCCGCTCCGCGTCCGGAGATTACCTCGGCCAGTCCTGACCCTTTCACCGGCGGCACCTCTTCAAATTTTCCGTCGCGCGCGTTGCGGAACAGCAGCGGCCTCTGCGCATACGAGGTTCCCCAATCTTCCTTGTCGGCGATGGGGTAGATGTGGCCGTTGATGAACATCAGATCAAGCCAGCCGTCGTTGTCATAGTCCAGAAATCCTGCTCCCCAACCAAGAAACGGAATGGATATTTTGCCGATGCCCGAACGCATGGAGACCTCGGTAAAGCTGCCCCCACCGTCGTTGTGGAACAGCAGCTTGGCCTCATCAGAGAAGTCGGTGATGGCGAAGTCCACCAGGCCGTTGTTCAAGTAATCGCCCACGGCGACGCCCATGGCAGCCACTTCACGGCCGTCCTCATTCAGCGCAAAACCTGATGTCAGGCTTATGTCGTCGAAAGTGCCGTCGCCGCGATTGAGGTAAAGGTAGCTCAGCGTGGAGTCGTTGGCCACCGCTAGATCGACCTTGCCGTCGTTATTCACATCCACAAACACGGGCGTCAAGCCGTAATAGTGGTTGGCTGGATTGGCCACGCCGGCCTTGGTGCTCACGTCGGTAAAGGTTCCGTCACCGTTGTTGTGGAACAGGTGGTCGGGCTCACTCTCAAGCCCGCGCGGACCGCACATCACAGGCACCCCGCGAAACTCGCACGTGTTGTCGCTCGCGGCCCTGGTATGGGCATAAGGCAGGTTATCGCGATCGAAGTGAACATAGCCTGAAATGAACAGATCCAGGCGCCCATCGCCGTCGTAATCGCCAAAGGTGGCGCCTGCGCTCCAGTTACCCAGCGTGACGCCCGCCTTTTCAGCAACGTCGGTGAAGGTTCCGTCGTGATTGTTATGGTAGAGGCGGTTCTTGCCCCAGTTGGTCACGAAGATGTCGGGCCAGCCGTCGTTGTCGTAATCGGCAATAGTCACGCCAAAGCCCCAGCGATCGTTGGTCACTCCGGCCTTCGCCGCGACGTCCGTAAATGTCCCGTCGTGGTTGTTGTGGAACAGGGCAGCGTGTGGCGGCGCTTCTTTGCCATCCAGCGCGTTGAAGGTGGAACCGTTAACCATGTAAATATCCAGCCAACCGTCATTGTCGTAGTCGATCAACCCCACGCCGGAGCCGTTTGTATCGATGATCAAGCCCTTGTCAGCCGCGCCCATGGTGTGGCTCCAGCCTGAGAGTCCGGCGGCCTTCGTCGCGTCCTGAAAGACCACAGGCCCGGAATCCACAAACCCGCCAGCTGTGATGGGCTGCTTGGCTGAGGTGTATACCGCTGCGGCGCCGCTGCCCATGCCGGTCTGGGGTTTGGAGGCATTCTGCGCCGCAATGGGCGCAACTGGCATGGCGGGTGCAAGCAGCCCTGCAATCATCGCGCAGGCAAGAAGACGGGGAAACTGCGGCAACAAGGCTCCTCCACCGATTGAGTTTAGCGCAGCAGCCCAGAGCTCGCCGCGCGATCTCTGAGAGCGAACCCCAGCTGCTTGTCTTGCCTCAACCTCTGTGACTGACCCCGTTGCAAGAGCGAACGCGGAGCGATTCTCAATGCACGGAGCTTGCCTGCGGAGCCTTTATCCCTGCTCGCGTAGACACTCGATTGGTTGTCGGGCATGGCTTGCCGCTGCACAATGCGCCGGTGATGCCTCGGCCTTCGGTGATGGTGTAGATGCGGTCCACCGCGCGGAGCTTCACCTTTTCAATGACCTTGCTCGGCCAGTGAATCTCGACCGCATCGATTTTGGATGTCTCTCCCAACCCGAAGTGGACGCGCATGTCGTTCGAGGACAAATAGCTGCCGCCGCTGAGCACATCGCCGCGCTGTTGGATTCCACCCGCGGTGAGATAGACCGTGGCTCCCACGGCGTCGTGCGGGCTTTTGGCGCCGCCGACGAGCTTCAGACTCACCCAATGGTTGTGGTCGGGGTTGACGTTGCGCAGTAGCAGCGGAACGCCATCCAGATTGTTGATGACCACATCGATCTTTCCGTCGTTGAAAAGATCGCCGAATGCCGCTCCGCGTCCCACGCAGACTTCGGCCAGCCCGGTTCCCTCGACGGCGGGAACCACCTCGAAGGTTCCGTTGCGCAGGTTACGGAACAGCAGCGGCCGCTCCGCGTAGCTCATACCCCAGTCGGGATGCTCATCGACCTGCGGATAGACGTGTCCGTTGACCACCAGCAGATCCTTCCAACCGTCATTATCGTAGTCGAGAAACCCATCGCCGAAACCAACGAAGGGGTCCGACGGTGGACCCAGGCCTGAATAAGTGCTGACGTCGTCGAACTCTCCGTGCCCGTCGTTGTGGAAGACCACGTTGTAGTCGTCGGAGAAGACCGTGTTCACCAGGTCCATGTGGCCGTTGTTCTCGTAGTCTCCAGCGGCGATGCCCATGTTGGAAACTTCGCGACCTTCTCCGTTGAGCGCATAGCCGCTCATATAGCTCTGATCGTCGAAGGTGCCATCGCCCTTGTTGATGTAAAGATAGTTTGGCGTTGAGTCGTTGGCCACAACGAGGTCGGGCCTTCCATCTCCGTTCACATCCACAAAGAGTGCGCCCAGAGCGTAGTAGCCGTTGGGATCGTTGACGCCGGCCTTTTTGCTTACATCGGTAAAGGTTCCGTCTCCATTGTTGTGGAACAGGTGGTCGCCTGCGCCCTGAATGCCACGCGGGCCGCACATGATGTTCTGCCCGCGGTACTGGCAGGAGGAATAATTGACTTCCTTGGTGCCGGCCAGGGGAGGGTTCTGGAAATCGTAGTGGATGTATCCGCCTACGAAAAGGTCCAGGCGACCGTCGCCGTCGTAGTCACCAAATGTGGCCCCGGTATGATCGACGGCAGTGCTTCCTGAATTTTCGTCGAGGGCCACGCCCGCCTTGTCTGCCACGTCAGTGAAGGTACCGTTGCGGTTGTTGTGGAAGAGCCGGTTTATGCCAACGTTGGTGACGTACAGGTCGGGCCAGCCATCATTGTCATAGTCGCCCACCGCGCAACCAAGGCCCCAACGGTCATTAGCGACACCGGCCTTCTCAGTCACGTTGGTAAACGTGCCATCGTGGTTGTTGCGGAAGAGCGCCGCATGGGGCGGCGCGGTCTTTCCCGAGACCGCGTCGAACGTCGATCCGTTCACGAGGTAAATATCGAGCCAGCCGTCGTGGTTGTAGTCGAGGAGACAAACGCCGGAGCCTTTGGCCTCGATAATGACGCGTTTCTGCGGCGTGCCGGTAACGTCGCGCCAGGTTGTCAGGCCTGCCTGAGCGGCTACATTCTGAAAGACAATGGGTCCGGTTTTCACGGTGCCGCCGGCGGTGATGGGGCGATGCTGGGAGTCGAACTGACCCCCTTGCGTAACACCGCTGGCCATGCCTTGCTGCTGCGCGGAATTGTCCTGCTCGTGTGCTTCGCCGATTGCACCTTGCTGCGGCTGCTGGGGCGGTGTCAACTCGGGCGCCGATTGCGCCCAGAACGCACCGGGCTGAAGAAGGGTGCAGATCAAGACGCCCGGAAGCAGACCACGCAGATGCAACAACGAGAGTCCTCCACGGTTTGCAGTGTATCGCAACGAGCGTTGGCGTTGACCTGCCGGCGAGCTTGAACGAGATCACGCCGAGGGGACTGTTCGGCGTATACTCTTGTTGTTTTTGAAAAGACTTCTGGAGAAACCCATGCCTTTCTCTTCCCGCTCTTCATTTTGCCCTTCACGAATTGGTTGGGTTGTCGTTGTTCTGCTCAGTCCGGTAGTGTCAGTTTGGAGCCAGGCCCCGGCTTGTCCGGCTGTTGAGGCTCGCCCGACTAGCCCAGCGAGCACGGCCTACAGCGAGGGCCGTTATGCGGACGCGGAAGGCTTGTATGAGCAGGCATTGACGCAGCACCCGCAGAATACGGAGTTATCTGCCGCGCTGGTGCATACCCTGTTGCATGAAGGCAAGGTTACGCAAGCGTCCACGCAAGCGAATGCAACCCTCGCCGCCGATCCGCATTCCGCGGAAACGCTCACCGCGCTGGCCGAGGTCCAACTACGCCAGGGCGAGCCATGGCTTGCGCTTGAGACGCTCAATCAAGCCGCGGCCGCCAATGCCTGCTATGCACGCATCCATCTGATCCGCAGCCGCGCGTTGCGCCTCGACTCTATGTATGCCTCGGAGCGCAAGGAGCTGCAGAGCGCCTACGATATTGATCCCGCGGATCCCGACATCCAGCACGCGTGGCTGGCGGTCGTATCGCCGGCGCACGAAATCGAGGGCATCGACAAGGGTCTCGCGACCATGAAAAACATTGATGCGGACACGCGGCAAAAAGCAGAGGCGTCGATGCATTCCATGATGCCGCTGCTCTATGAGAACTCGCAGACCTGTCAGGTTGTGCCGGCTGCGACCCCTGAGACGTTGCCGCTGCAGCCGACGCTTGCAGATGGTAAGCATATCGATGGGTACCGGCTGGATGTTGAATTCCCGCAAAGCAAGGCCAAGCTGATTTTGGATACGGCAGCTTCCGGCCTCTACATCACCAAGGCTCTGGCGGACGAGAACAGTTTTCATCCAGCCGCGGGCGATCCGCCGGGAACGGTCCACGTGGATAGTTTACGGATTGGTCCGCTGGAGTTTCGCGACTGCATTGTGGGAGTAAGCAACGCGCCGTTTGCAGGCAAGGCCGACGGCTTCATCGGTACCGATGTTTTCGCTTCCTGGCTGATTACGCTCGATTATCGTGTGGCCAAGCTCATCCTTGAACCGCTGCCACCGCAGACAGGCCTGTTGCCCGGAGATCGCACCGTGCCGTCCGAGCTTGCGAATTTCACGCCGGTCTATCACCGCCGCCAATATCTGCTGGTTCCGATCACATTTGGCAACAAATCGCGCAAGCTATTCATTCTGGCCACAGGCATGCGCGACAGCGCCATGACGCCGGAAGCTGCGCACTCCCTCTCGAAGATGACAGTGAATTTCACTAACCCGGAACAGACCGCGCAGGGAACCAAGGTAAATTTCTACCGCGAGGTCTTCGATATGCAACTGGGAAATCTGCCGCAGATACACCAGGGGCATATCCTTGAACTCGATCCCGCGGTCATCGATCGCAACGCCGGGTTCGAGATTGCCGGCATGTTGGGCCTCGATATATTGCAGCCGTTGACGCTGCATCTCGATTATCGCGATGGCCTGGTGAGATTCGAGACCACGGAGATTGGGGTCAAGCCGCTGTTCGGAAAGGGAACGATGATCGCATCTTCGCAGCCTGCGAACGAGGCCGATCAGCCAACCTGCCAGCCTGGCGACACCATTGCTCGTCCGCTCAACTCGGTCATTGAGGCAAAGGTAACAGGGGTGCTTGACTCGGGCCATTTGAAGCCTGGCAAAGAGTTTTGGGTAAAGATGGTTAACGAATACGATTTCCCCGGTTGCACGTTGCCAGCGGATTCGATTCTCTATGGGCACGTGACATCCGCCAGTTCGTCCAAAGATCCCAATGCATCGGAGCTATCGCTGCAATTCGATCACGGTGATTGTGTCGGTCATATGAAGAAGCCACTGTCGTTACGGCTCATTGGCCTGGTGGGGCCGGCGACCGAGGACTCCAGGCATGCGCTCCAGGAATTGCCAACCGAAGTATCCGGAGGAGTCCAACAGGTATCCCAGGCTGTGAACGCGCTGGTAGATGGAATCGATGACAATCTCAATCCCGGAGGTCCTCCGCATACGATTCTGCCGGGGGTCGTAGTGCGAATGCCTCATGTGAAGTTAGAGCCGGAAGGAGGGCCAGGATGCAGCGCCAAAATGACGAGCACGAATCACAGTATTCAACTCGGGGCGGGGGCAGAGCTCCTATTGACCATGTCAACCGTTGCGCCATAAGAGCGCGTGGGGCTGCGGCTTTTATTCCGACAACCGTCGTCGTGAAGAGTGCCCTCAGAACGCGCCGCTCGGCGCTTCACGCAGGGGCTCCTTCAATGCGTACCTCGCCATGTGTGCTTTGAGCGCGGTTTCGAGCGTGGCGTCCCCGTCCTGCCCAGCCAGCGCTATTGCCTGCTGCTCGGCTGCGATGGCGTCGTCGAATCTGCCATTTTCCGCGTAGGCGGCGGATAAAGTATCGAGCAGACCGGGGTCTTTTCCGTCACTCAACTGCTTCGCTTTATCGGCAAGCGAAAGAGCCTCGGCGCCATTGCGGACAGTTGAATCCGGACAGGTGGCAAGCAGGGTCGCGGCCAGCTTGAGCGAGAAGAGCCGGCCGGGGTCTTCGTCCAGCGCCAGGCGCAACTGCGCAAGCGACTCCGGAAATTTTGACTGCGCGTATAAAGCGTAGCCCAGATTTTCATGACCTTGCGCGAATTGGGGCCGGATGCGAACCACATTCTGCCAGGCATCGGCAGCCTCACCGGTCCGGTTCTCTTTTGTCAGGATGATGCCTAAATTGTAGTAGGCCTCAAAGAAATCCCCTTGCGATCGAACAGCTTTCTGAAAGTAGGGGATAGCGTCATCGGGTTTTCCCGATAGCCCCAAAATGATCCCCATTCCATTGTTCGCTCGCGCGTCCGCAGGGTCCAGATCAAGAGCTTTCTGCCACTTTGCCAGTGCGCCGGCGATGTCCCCTTTGCCCTGCAAATCCATCGCTTCGTCAACAATGCGATAGAAGTCGGAGGCTGGTACATCGATGCTCTCAATGCCATCGGGCGGAACATTGACGAACTCGGGAATGTTGACGGCGCGGTTGGAGGCGGTTGAGTTATCGATGTAGATCGGTGGGCTGTCATTGCCGTTTGCGTCGATGTGCGTAAGATACATCTGCGTATAGGGCGAGCGACTCTTCGACGAAAACACCAACCAGCGGCCGTTGGGCGAGAAGCTATGCCAGGAGTTCATCAGCGATGTGTTGCAGTTCATGCGGCGCGCCTTACCGCCGGCAAACGGAACAATGTATAACTGGCTGTCTGGCCGCATTAATTGCCCGTTCCGATTCTTGACGAAAACAATCCAGCGGCCGTCTGGAGAAACTTTGGGAAAGTTATTGCTCATGCCATCGTTCGAGGCGCCCGGAATCGGTTCAGCCTTGCCGCCCAGCCCTCCATTGAATGGCACGCGATAGAGATTGTACTGAATTTGAATTTCGTTTGGGTCGTTGGCCTGGGCCGGCAACGTCTGTCCGGGCGGCGAAGGGTCCTTGGCTTCAGCGCGGGCAAACACCACATATTTTCCGTCAGGGCTCCAGACGCCATCGGTCTGCACGTAGCGCGGATCATCGGCGCCCGGCAGCGGCAGCCTACGGCCGGTGGCGCGGCTATACCAGGCAAGAATGCCGCGCGTGGGATAAAACACCTGAAGGAAGCGGTAGTTCTTGAAGTTGTTCACAAAATAGGAACTTGGAATGTCCTGACCCTGCCCGGCAAAGGTGGACAGCACATACTGGCCGTTCGGGGAAATCTGCGACATGAACCCCACGCGCGATGTGCCCACGCGCATGTCGGTGTTCCACTTGATTGTGTCCTGATTGCGGATAGACATGTGCTTCTGAACAGACACAATCGCGTACAGGCCCTTGTCGTTGCCCGGGCCGTCCACATCCATCCCCATGGTCTTGCCGTCGGTGGAGAAAGAGTGGCAGTTGCCGCAGGTGTGCAGATCGTGGATGAGCAACCGGCTCTCCGGCTTGGCGATGTCGCGAATGCGCCAGTTGATGAGATAGAGCAGGGAGGGGGACAACGGCTGCACGATGCCCTTTTTGCCGGCGGCCGGCATCAACGGAACATCGCGATAGAAGATTTCGCCATTCACCGGATCTTTAGACGTGGTCAAGGAAACGCGGCTCTTGCTGACCTTGTGATTCGAGGCGTCAAGGCCGTTGATGGTGACAGTGGCTCGATGGTCCGAGGAGTGTTGCTTGATCAGCTTCCAGGTCGCGTCATCCGGTATCCAGGTGTGCGCGGCGGCCTGCTCCGGAGTGAGTGAGGGAAGCTGATTGGTGCTGGAGACGCAACGCGGATCGATGGCGCTGATCTGCATCGGCTCGCCGTGAGACTCGACGTGAAGCGGTTTAGAGCCATCGGTAAATGCAACGTCGATGCGCCAGGTCGTGGCGTTGACGTTTCCGTCTCGCCAGATGAAGGTGGGCGGAGTGATCTCAGCCGGGAAGATGGAACCGTCTTCGGGATAGTCAATCGTAAGCGGCGCGCGCGCGGCGGCCACCAGAGCTAAATGCGTACCGGGAACGCGCCAGGCAGCTTGCGAAGCAGCCAGAACCTGCGCCGGATCTGCGCGAAAAGCGCGAGACCACGCATCTCGTGACAACTCCGGCAGCAACAACAGGGTTCCAGTGCAGAGAGCACTAACAATTGCCAGGCGGTATCTTTTGGCACGCGGCATGGCGATTCACCTCAGTTTCAATACGGACGGCCTGGCGTTCGCCGTACATCGCGCGCAATACCAGACCGCCGGTAGTCAACGTTCCTCAATTGCTCTTTACTCGCGTGTGCTAGCCGCTTCCGCGTTCGCACTGGGTTCGGTGCTGCCCAGGGTATCGTACAGCGGTTGCACGGGGGTCACATCCGGTTCTTCCTTTGCCACGGAAACTGCAAGAACGCGAATCTTGTCGTTTGCCGGCAGCGTCAGTTTCTTTGCGTGCGAGGGCAGATCCATCGCATAGACGAAGAGATAGCTATAAGCATACGGCTCGTTCAGTCCATCCGGGGTGTGATGATGCGAGGCGTACCAGGCCAGCGTTGCCGGTTTGATGTAGCCCGGCTGCAGGCCGAGATAATCCTTCGGATAGCTCGGCGACCAGTCCGGCGAACCCGTATTCGTCAAATCCCACGTAGCGTGATTGGCCGACACCGCCCAGTCTTTCCTGAGCGCGACCTGGTGTGCTGGTTCGCGGCTGTACGGGCCACCGCCCTCGGTCACAAAGTCCGGCTCGGGCTTCCAGAGACGCGTGTCCCATTGACCTATGAAACCACCCCAGTTCTCGATATTCAACTTCACGGGGTGGCTGCCCACATGGAAGACTGTTTCCTGATCGCCCTGGTCGGATGCGGCAAGCACATACACCTTGTTGAAGTCGCCTTGCGGCAATTCGATTGACTGGCCTTTCGCCACAACCGCATCGGGCTTGCCGGCTCCGCCTGGAGCGAGTTGGAAGTCGACGCCATTGACCTTTAATTGCGTTGGCAGCATTTCGGCTGGAAGCGCATCGCCCTTCTGGTCAAATCCGCCGGTCGATTTTGTATCGTCGTCGCTGGCGGCGGCCAGGTCATACTTCAGGGCT
Source organism: Occallatibacter sp. (assembly GCA_036489415.1). Taxonomy (GTDB): domain Bacteria; phylum Acidobacteriota; class Terriglobia; order Terriglobales; family Acidobacteriaceae; genus Telmatobacter. The sequence continues at coordinate 28,493 of DASXFS010000019.1, forward strand.
ACGGTCTGCGACTGAACGCCTTCCTCGTGGGCGGGAGGCGCGCCAAGCCGCAGCGCAAAGGTGCGTGGTTGATAAGGCGTGAATGCAGTTTCCAACTCCCCGTCCGCAATCGAGGCTGGGCCGACCGGCAGTTCCTGCCCGTTCACTTCGCGCGCAGCCACAACCGGCCCGGCGAACTTCACATGCACTTGCGGCGCCGGCTTTCCATCCATCTCCACCATCCGCACAATGACTTCATCGCTCAGCTCGGCTTTCTTCAAGGCCAGAATGCGGATGTTCGGATTGTCCACGCTCACCAGGCTGAAACTGCGTCCCAGCGCGCCCTCATGCTTCGCCGTCTGGAAGGCGATGAGCGGCGTGCTCAACCGATAGGCTTGCCAATCGGTTTTTCCTTCGCGCCAGTCGCCCGCGTGGCCGGCAATCCCGAACAGAATCTCGTGATGGCCCCAGTCCTGATTCAGTTGATCGGTGTATGCGCCCTTCATCTGCGAAGCGGCGCCGGGAGTACGCAGCAAGGTCAGCCGGATGGTCCTGTCATCGCGCTTGTCGGAGCCGTTTTTTACATCGGTCAGAATGGTCGCGCCCCACGATCCGCTCTCGTCGGTCTGGTCGATCCAGTGATGCGAGGCTACCTCGAATTGCCGGTCGAATGCGACAGGTCGCTGGATCGTACCAACCTCCCAGTTATAGGTGGCGACCTTGTTAGCCGCCGCGAGCGGGAACACCACCTTCAGATTTGCGGACAGTGTCCTCCAGTCGATTGAATCGCCGAATTCGACGCGATTGCCGGCGTCTCCTGCCGAGAGCATGACCGTCTGCACAAACTTAGAGCCTTCGCCCTCGCGTGAAACTTCCACAGCCACGCGCACCGGTCCGTTTTCTACTACGCGAATCTTCGCCGGACCACTTACATACGAGCGCGGCGGAGCCTGCTCCTGATCAAAATCCATATTCCAGGCAGGCCATTGCTTGGGCGCATCGTTGGAGATGGCTAGGCGGATAGGCGCGGCGAGAAGGTCCTTATTCAGCGACTTGTCCAGGATGCTGGTGACATCGCCTTCCGCGTTCAGTGAGACTCGGTAACGCGCGTTCTCCAGCATCGTATCGCTCACCTTCAACTCTGTCGAGGGAGTCTGAGCTTCCGCGCGGCGAACGTCGTACACCGCGTAGCCGACGGACGGCGCCTTGGCTAGAAACAGCACCTTCCCGTTCTCTACCTGCGACAGCACTTCTTGCCCATCGGGGCCTGTGACGCGAACCGCCTTCGGTGTTCCGCCCGGAAAGGAAACGTCGGCTTCCACCACATCCTGACGCGCGATGTTCAGTGGGTTGTAGACAACGATCGGAATCCCACTGCCCTGCGTGTCCAGAGACGAAGCCACCGATTGCGTGGCGCTCGTTAGCACGTCGGCAAACTGATTGAGCGCAATCACGTCGTCGTTCTGCGTGAACTCATAGGCGCGGGGAGTGGCCGTGCCCGCACCGGAATCGTGAAACTGGCCGCTCATCACAAGCGTCCAGGCATCGTTCAGGCGTTGCTGGGGATAAGTGCGGCCTCCCATCCATGCCGCCGCGACAGAGGACTCTTCGGCAGCGCCAGCCAGGATTTCGTTCTTGCGATTCCAGCGTTTGTGATAGGCCTCTGAGGTGAGCGAGCCGGCCGAGTGATTGATGAGTTCGAGATCGCCTTTGTATCGCGGCATCTTCGCCTGCATGTCCGGCTTAATATCGTTGAACATCTGATCGGCGGCCGCGGAAATCACCTTGACCGGGCCATCGCCCATGCGAACGGGCGTTCCTTCGGGCGCGGGACCGGCAAGATTGCCGCCTCTGAAATCAGGACCGGGTAGCACAGCTTCTCCGCCGGTGACCGTCGCTTCAAGCAGGCGCACGGTCTCTTCATCCGCTGCCCCGCCAATGTCGCCCGTGCCCACGTAGTGGTAGTCGGCAAAGACGCCGGTGACTTTGCCGTCGAGATCGATGCGGCTTGGCCAGTCAGTCTCCTGTGGCGGCATGCGGCGACGGTTTGTCCCAGGCGCTGGATTCTGCAGCGGCACCGACGGTGGTGGGGGCGGAGGCGTCTTGCTCAGGTCGGTGCGGATGCGGCTTCCATAGCCGCCGGGGTTCAGCGCGGCCAGCACCGTCTCACCGTCCGGGCCTTCCCATACGCCCACGTTGAAGGGAATGCCTTCGGGCGTCTTCTCCGGCGAGTCAGGCCCACCGATCATGGGAGCGGGTTGCCATGCGGAGCTCAGCTTTTGCGTCGAAAAGCCCTTCACGCCGGCGTGCGCCAGAATCGTGGGCAGCGACGCGGGAAACCCGAAACAGTCCGGTAGCATGTATTCGGAGCTGGCCTTGCCAAACTCTTCGCGGTAAAAAGTATTGCCATAGAGCACCTGGCGGATGATCGATTCCGCGCTGGGCAGGTTCACGTCGCCCTCTTCCACCGAGGAGCCGGCCGGATACCAGTTGCCCTTGGCCACGTACTGTTTCAGCTTGGCATAGTCGGCCGGATAATACTCTTTCATGAGCCGATAGCGGTTGGAGCCCGTCCAGTTAAATACGTAGTGCGGATATTTATCGATGTAGTAAAAGTTCACGCGCATGGTCTTCAACAGATACTCGCTGATGACCTGAGGAAATTCCCATCGCCACTGTGTGTCGAGGTGAGCGTACGGAACCACGTAAAGCGTGGGCTGCTCGGTAATATCCGGGGCAGTCATGGTCTGCGCCTGGCTGTGTTGCATCAAAGTGATCGACGCGGCGAGAAGGAATATCTTCGAGAAACGGGACATGAAACGGGACATGGAGACTCCATTCGAGCAGGGCTCAAAGGCCAGGAGGTTTGCCTGGCTGCTAAAAGTGGAAGAAGAGTGGGAGCGACTCCGGTTGGTATCGTTTCCACCGGGCAATGGTAAGACCGTATTTACCCCGTGTCAAGCCAGCTTTTCTGTCTGGACGCCGCGCCGAGTCAAACCGGACCTGGCCAATAAACGAAGCCGGTAAAATCTCAAAATGCCGGCTTTGCGGAAAGCTGCCGCTCGGAAAAACCGGCAAGGAGCAGATGTGAAGACCTGGCAGAAGATACTGATTCCGACACTCATTTCTCTGGCTATCGGGGGAATTTACCTGTTCACCGTGTGGAAACAGCGCCAGAACCCTGGAATCATCGCCAAGAACGACGCCAGCCAGATCCTGAGCAAGGACGACCTGGCGGTGGTGCGCGCCTTTTTCCCCCAGCATTTTGACGATTTGCAGCGTTTGGAGGGCACCAGCGTCTGGATGAAGAATGGGTACACCATGCCCTACTTTCCCTACGCTGGCGAGCGGGTGGAGTTCGCCAAACGCGTGGGCCTGATTCCCGTGGCGCAACCCATGGATGTGAAGAAGATCGTGAAGGCAGCCGTTCCGGCAAAAGAGGACGACGGCCTGGAACACGGCAATCGGCAGGTCTTCGCCGTGTTCGCGCTGCCTGGTAAGCCGGGCACATTTGCCACGCCCGTCGGCGCGATTCAGGGCAGCCAAGAGGCCTATTTTACTGACCTGCTGTTCTACTACGACGATCCCCACACCATCTACAACTACTGGCCGAAAGACGTTTGGGCAGTCATCGATGCGCACCAGGTGAAGCAAGGCATGAGCGAGTTGCAGACACGGATGGCGATTGGCCAGAAGATGCACGCGGATGGCGACAAGGAGGGGGATCGGACGGTGACGTACGACCAGAACGGGAAGCAGTGGATTATCACTTATGTAAAGAACCAGGCTACGGCGATTCGCAACAACTAAGGCGACCAGACGGTTCAGGTTTCCGGGGTGTCCCACAAGATGCCCTCAAAAAAGGAATCGGGTGGCTGCCTGCGAGTCAGGACTGCCACCCGATAACCGAACCATGGAAGACCAGGTCAGGAACCAATTCAGGAGTGATCCAAGAGTATCCCCAGGGGAACAGCATGTCTTGAGCCGTTGGAGTGAGGCCAGTCTCCATCAATAGATGGAGACTGGCCTCGGTCTTTGTGCGGTAGTCTGGTTGCACTGACCTGCAGGTCTTGGGTGTCTTTTTCGGTCTTGCGCTTCTCTCCTTTTCGGAAAGGGCGCGCCCGTTCCGCAGGCTCGGTTCTGTTTCAGCCAGGTTCCGTCGGCATTTGTGGCCCAAAATCGCGCCAATTCGAACGTTGCAGGGTGCGGAGCCGGCTTGCGGCCAAGGGCGGCCCATGGTTTCGCCCGTGGTTTTGCTTCTCGCGTGGGAATGCGGGTCATGGCCATGACAGCGCTGCTGGCCAGCGCTGCCGCCGGGCTGGCGTTGGAACCCTCTACACCGCTGGCCAGCTATGGACGCCAGGCGTGGGCCATGGAAAATGGGCTGCCGCAGAACACGGTGCAGGCGCTCGCGCAGACCAGGGATGGATTTGTGTGGCTGGGAACCGAGGTGGGCCTGGTGCGCTTCGACGGTAACGGTTTCCAGGTTTTCGACCGCAATTCGACTCCGGCGCTGCCGGGGAGCGACATCCGCTGTCTGTTGGCAGACCCGGACGGGGCACTGTGGATTGGAACCGGCGATGGGCTCGCGCGCTGGAAAGATGGGGCGATGACGGTATTTACCGTTCGGGAAGGCCTGCCGGGAAATGGGGTTCGGGCTCTGGCTGAGGACTCGGACGGCGCGTTGTGGGTTTGGACAGACCAGGGGCTGGCGCGGCTGCGCGGGGACAGGTTTGCGGCCGAGACGGCCGGCGATGGGCTGCCTGCCGGCGTCCTTACGGCGGTCATGGAAACAAACCAGCGCGTTGTGTGGTTGGCCACGGCCCAGGGTTTGGCTTTTCGCGGCAAAGGCCGCTGGAATGAGCGCGCCATCCAGGCTGTGCTTCCCAGCGATGGAATTGAGTTTCTTGAAACGCTGCCCGGCGGGGAGATGGCTGTCGCCAGCAAAAGCACGGTTGTGGTGTTGCATGGAGACAGCGTGAGGGTAAGGCTGAGGGCCGGAAAGGAGTTACGCGGCAGCCGCATCCAGGCGGTACTCGCGGACCGCGAGGGAAGCCTGTGGATTGGGACCAACAGCGGATTGGCGCGATGGGCTGGCGGCAAGCTGCAGACGCTGCCGGTGACCGATCCGCTGACGTCGGTGTCGGTGGTGGCGTTGATGGAGGACCGCGAAGGCGACATCTGGATGGGGACTGAGGCTGACGGGCTGCATATTCTGCGCGATCAGCGTTTTCGCGGGCTCGGTGCTAGGGAAGGCCTCTCCTCCGATGCGACAACCACGGTGGTGGAGGACGCGGCGGGAAAGTTGTGGGTGGGGACGAGCGGGGGCGGGCTCAATGTTTTGCCGCGGAATGGCAGCAAAGCGGGAGCAGCCACAACCTACTCGGTACGCGATGTGCTGTTGAGCGACGTGATTCTGTCTTTGGCCGCGGCGCCGAACGGCGACCTGTGGGTTGGTACTCCAGACGGGCTGAACCGGATACGCGGGAGCGTGGTTGATTCGTTTACTTCCGCCGATGGGCTGCCGGACGACTTCATCCGCTCGCTGTTGGTGGATGCGGATGGTTCGCTTTGGATTGGGACACGGCACGGGCTGACGCACTTGTCGTTCAGGGCGGGTGCGAAGCACGCGGCACATCCTGTCGCGCGGATGGAGACCTTTACGCAGGCAAGCGGGCTGGGCAATGATCTGGTAGGCGCGATGACCAGGGACCACAACGGAGATTTGTGGGTAGCCACGTTTTCCGGCCTGTCGCGGCTGCACGGCGCCTCGATTACCAATTACACAACGGCGAACGGATTGTCGAGCAACGTGGTGACGGCTCTGTTGGCGCGCCGCGATGGAACGCTGCTGATCGGCACGCAGGACCACGGGTGGAATCTTTGGGACGGGCGTACGTTCTCCGCATCGGTACGCGATGAGTTGGACCAGACGACAATTCACGCCATTCTGGACGATGGTGGCGGCCATCTCTGGTTTGCCACGGAGAATGGGATTGCGCGGTGCGACGCGAGCGGCATGAGCGCCGGGACGGCCGGAGCAGGCCAGGCGTCGGGCTGTTCGCATGGGATTGAGTTCGGCACTGCGGATGGACTGCGCAGCCGGGAGACAGCTACCAACAGCCATCCGTCCGCATGGCGCTCGCGCGATGGCCATTTGTGGTTTGCGACGCCCAAGGGGTTGGTCGAGGTCGATCCGGCGCATTTTCCGGTGAATGCCGTACCGCCGGGCGTCGCGCTGGAACGGTTCGCGATTGACGACGTCCCACAGGCATTGCATGGGACGGACAACGTCATGCGGATTCCGGCTGGGCACGTACACTTTGAGTTCGACTACGCGGGATTAAGCTTTGTGGCGCCGCAGAAGGTGCGCTACCGCTATATGCTGGAGGGCTTCGACCACGGCTGGACGGAGGCTGGCGTGCGGCGGACTGCTTACTACACAAACATTCCAGCGGGGCGCTACACGTTCCGAGTACAGGCGGCCAACAACGACGGCCTCTGGAACACCGCGGGGACGGCGATCACCTTCGAGCTGCGGCCGCATTTTTATCAGACGCTGTGGTTTTATGCGCTGCTGATTCTGGCGCTGGTTGGCCTGGTGGTGCTGGTGCAGCGGCAGCGGCTCAAGCGGGCCGAACGCGAGTTCAACGCCGTGCTTGGCGAGCGCAACCGTATTGCGCGTGAGATTCACGACACGCTGGCGCAAGGATATGTTGGCATCTCGGTGCAACTTGAGGTGCTGGCGGAACTGCTGCGCATGAGCAAGGTTGAGGCGGCCGCCCAGCATCTGGACTTGACGCGAGAGTATGTGCGCGAAGGGTTGGCCGATGCGCGGCAGTCGATCTGGGCGCTGCGTTCGCAGGACTCAGGCCAGACCACCCTGCCCGTGCGGCTGAGGCGCATGGCCGAGGGAGAAAGCGATCGCGGGCTGGAGTCGAGCTTCAGCGTCTTTGGAGCGTACCGGCCGCTGCCTCCGGACACGGAGCGCGAAATTCTCCGCGTGGCGCAGGAAGCTATCCATAATGTGAACAAGCATGCCGGAGCCGGACATTTATTTGTGCAACTGGAGTACCGGCCTCAAGAGATTGCTCTGGAAGTGCGCGACGACGGACAGGGATTTTCGATCGACCAGACGCAGCCGCCCGGACATTATGGGTTGACCGGAATGCGGGAGCGCGCGGCGTCCATCGGCGGAACGCTGGAATTGACAAGCGATCTGGGAACGGGCACGACGGTAAGGCTGCACGTCGCGGCGCGCAGAGAAACACGAGAGCAGACGAAGGAGCAAGCGTGACAAAGCAATCGATTCGCGTGCTGGTTGTTGAGGATCACCACGTAGTGCGGCAGGGGCTGGTGGCACTGCTCAATGTGGTGGAGGGCATCGAGGTGGTGGCCGAGGCCGCGGACGGCGTGGAAGCGATCACGCAGTTCCGCAAGCACCAGCCGGACATTTCACTCATCGATCTGCGTCTGCCGCGCATGGGCGGCGTGGACGTGATCCAGCGGTTGCGCATGGAAACGCCGGCAGCGCGATTCATCGTGCTTACCACCTACGATGGCGACGAGGACATCTATCGCGCGCTGCAGGCTGGTGCGCGCGCTTATCTGTTGAAGGGCATGACGACCGAAGAGTTGATTGCCACCATCCACGCCGTTCATGCGGGCAAGTCGCATATTCCGCTGGCAATTGCCGAAAAACTCGCAGAGCGCATGGGCACCGAAGAGCTGACGCCGAGGGAGTTCGACGTGCTGGAACAGATTGTGCATGGCAAGAGCAATAAAGAGATTGCGACGGAGCTCGAGATCACCGAGGCCACGGTGAAGACCCACATCAACAGCTTGCTGGGCAAGCTGGGCGTGACAGACCGGACGCAGGCGGCCACGGCGGCCATCCAGCGCGGCATTGTTCCGCTCGAATCTTTGAGGAAACCGAAACAATGAAAAAGACAATCCTTTGCGCATTCATTCTGCTGTTGCCGTGCTCGCTTGCAATCGCGCAAAAGTCCTCGTGGCGGCAGGCGACGGATGCGGAGCTTGCGTCGCTGCTGCCGGCGCGCGCGCCTGTCGAGAAAGAGCACATTGAAACTGAGATGCGCACGGCTTCAGGAATTGTGGACAACAAAGGACACTTCATTGCCGGGGTGGTGCTGCTGACGGCCGGCTATTCGGCAGACGGAAAATACTCGCACTACCTGATTGTGCAGGCGCCGATCCGCGTGGGCGGCATTGCACTGAAGCCAGGGGAATACGTATTTGGGTGGGAGCGAGCCAAGACGGGCGACGCGTTGAGTTTCCATTTCAACGAGGCAGCGACGGGGGCGCTGGTGGGCAATTGCCAGGCGCACCGGATTGCCGGGTCCAGCCGGGTGGAGAGTTTGCACATCTGGCCGCCGGGAGACAAAGCGCTGATTCAGATTGGCCGCTTTGGGATTCCGTATGAGATTGGCGAAGAGTAGTGAGTCGCACGTTCAATCGTACTCGCGTCGCGCATGAAGCCGCGCGGGCGATGAGTATGGCCGCGGATTCAACAAATGCGCAGCGTCCTATGGTTGCCGTTGAGCTTTTTTGCATCCAAAGGTGCGAAGGAGAGAACAGGATGCGCGCAAAGGGAATGCTGGCATTGGCTGCGTTTATAGGCTTGAGCGTGGGGTGCAAAAAGAACACGGTGGACAAGGGCGCGTTCAAATCGGCGCTGAACAACTACTACAAGGGACAGCAGGACTGTCTGTGGCCGGCGCCGGTGAAATTTCCCGCTCAGGCGGACACCTCGAATGATGAACAGACAAAGGGCTACGACGCGCTGGTGGACGCAGGTTTGCTCACGAGGACGTCGGCAGAGAAGAAGCGTTTTCTAGTGGGTTCAAAGCAGGTAAACGACTACGATCTTTCCGATAAGGGCCGATCGACCTGGACGCAGGATCAGACGCAGCCCGGATATGGGAACTTCTGCTTTGAGCATGCCGAGGTGGTCTCGGTGGACAGCTATTCGCCCGCCGGCCCGGATGCGCCGCAGTACACGGTGGACTACCGCTATGGCGTAACGAGGCTGCCGGACTGGGCGAATACGACAGAGATGAAGACCGCGTATCCGAAGATTGTGCGAGAAAGCTCTGGCGCGGAGACGGGAACCGCAACGCTGGTAAAAGGGAGCAATGGTTGGCAAGTGTCCAATGCGCAACCGGCGCAGGGCGGTTAGTGACAGGAATCGCACTCGCAAACAGCGGGCGCGATGACGGCGCAGCGGATCCCGTGAGATACAACCTTTCGGTTGGGACTCGCGACTACTCCAAACCGTATACTTGCTGCCATGTTTCCAGTTCTTCGCGTGGCCGCTTTTCTGGGACTGTTGGCGGCAGCAATTCCCAGACTTGTTCTTGTGCAAGCTACAGCTCCCGGCGCGCTGCCTCCAATTCAAATGGCCCAACAGACCGGCAAGCCCGCCGCGGGCAGCCAGGATACCGGCGGCCCGCACCCTCCAGTTCTCGATGCGCAACATCGTCCCATTACCGCCGGCAGCTTTGTGAAGACCGGCCCAATCGTTTTTGAAGACATCAGCGAGAAGGCTGGCCTGACCCGCTGGACGCACACGATGGGCACGCCGGTCAAGAACTACATCGTTGAGACCAAGGGATCGGGCGTCGGGCTCATCGACTACGACAATGATGGCTGGCTCGACATCTACCTGGTCAACGGGTCAACCGTTGACGCGCTCACGGGCAAGGCCACGCCGCCGCACGCCGCGCTTTTCCATAACAACCACGATGGAACCTTCACCGATGTGGCGGCCAAGGCCGGCGTCACCAACGACCGCTGGGGCACGGGCGTGGCCATTGCCGACTTCGACAATGACGGCTGGCCGGATATTTTCGTCTCGAACGTGGGCAAGAATCGCCTCTACCGCAATAATCACGACGGGACATTTACCGACGTTGCTGAAAAAGCCGGCGTGCAGCTGGGTAACTGGTCGAGCGGCGCTACCTGGGGCGACTACGACGGCGACGGGCGCCTGGACCTGTTTGTGGCTGGCTACATTCATTGGGACTGGAACAACCTGCCTGACAGCAAGGCGAGCGGCAGCAAGAACGCGTTCTGCACCTTTCGCGGCGAATCGGTGGCCTGCGGACCGCGTGGCCTCAAAGGCGAGCCGGATCACCTGTTCCACAACAACGGCGATGGGACCTTTACAGATGTGAGCGTCAAGGCTGGTGTCGATGATAAGCCTGGCTACTATGGCTTGGGCGCGGTCTTTGTCAACATGAACAACGACGGTAAGGTCGATCTGCTGGTGGGCAACGATTCGACGCCGAACTACATGTATCTGAACAAGGGAGACGGCACGTTTGAAGATGTGAGCTACGCCTCGGGTTTTGCTCTCAACGATCAGGGCCGCGAGACGGCTTCCATGGGCATTGCCGTGGGCGACTATCAGAACAACGGCAGGCTGGCCATCTTCGATACCACTTTCTCCGACGATTACAAGCCCTTTTACCGCAACGAGGGCGACGGCAATTTTACCGACATCAGCTATCAGGTGGGCATTGCGGAGGTTTCCATTCCTTTTCTCAGTTGGGGCGATGCATTCCTTGACTACGACAACGACGGCTGGAAAGACCTGCTGATGGACGATGGGCATGTGTATCCGGAGGCGGATAAATATAACTGGGGCACGAGCTGGGCGGAGCGGCCGGTGCTCTTTCATAACCTCGACGGTAAGAAGTTTGAGGCGATTCCGGCAGTCGAGGGTACCGGGCTCGCGGATGTGATTGCCGGACGCGGCATGGCAGTTGGCGATCTGTTCAACGACGGCAAGCTGGACGCGGTGATCAATGTGGAAGACGGGCACCCGGTGCTGCTGCGCAACGTGAACCCGGACCACAACCACTGGTTGGAGCTGAAGCTGGTGGGCGGGCTGAAAAGTCCGCGCGATGCGGTGGGCGCAACGGCATATGTGACCGCCAACGGCATGAAGCAGCGTGGCGATGTGATCAGCGGTGGAAGCTATCTTTCATCGAACGATCAGCGCCCGCATTTCGGCCTGGGCCGGGCGACAACCGTGGATGCGATCGAAGTCCATTGGCCAAGCGGTAAGGTGGAGCACTTCACCGTGCCTGGCGTGGACCGGATTGTGACCATCACGGAAGGAACGGGGAAGTAGTTTTTTCAGGAGACAGTAATAGCATGCTCGTCGATTGGTTCCAGTATTGATGTGGAGTCGCGTTCGCATTTGTAACCACGTTCCCGTTTCTTAAGAATTTTCCAATTACAGTTAGCACAATAAACTCCCGGACCTACCTACTCATTTGTTCGCGCAGAGACAATCTCAGCCACCGTAGCGGCGGCGGTGGGGATTGTCGTTGCCTCATGTCGCAGAATCATCCGCCGATAGGGAATGAGAGGGTTCGACCACACGGGTCGCCTCAGTTTTCAACTGGAGATTCGGCCGCGAGCGGGTCATTTCTCTAGAGACTGGCGATCGACGCTAGGAGCGCCTCAGATAATGCCCCTGGCCAAACAGCAAAGGAGATCAGCAATGAACCGATTATTGATAGGTGCACTGGCAGTGGCCCTTGGGACACTCCCTGCAGCGGCCCAGAGCTTGGATGATTTGAATATCCAGATTCACGGCTATGCTACGCAGGGCTTTCTCTACACCACACAGAACAACATCTTTACCACGAAATCGAGCAACGGTAGCCCGGCTTGGACTGAGGCAGTTGTGAATATTACCGCGCAGCCCACTCCCAAACTGCGCATCGGCGTGCAAGGGCGCTACTTTCTTCTGGGTAATCTGGGCAATGCAATTACGCTCGACTGGGCCGCGGCAGACTACAAGGCCGACGATCGTTTCGGCGTTCGCTTTGGCAAGGTAAAAACTCCTTCCGGTTTACTTAATGATATTCAGGACATCGATCCGTCATACATCTGGGCGTTATTGCCGCAAAGCATTTATCCGCTGATGAGCCGTAACTCCTTGCTTGCGCATTATGGCGGAGTTGTTTACGGCACGTTCAAGCTTGGTCCAGGCTTGGGCAAGCTTGAATATCGCGGCTGGGGCGGAGAGCGCGTGCTTCCGGGCACCGACGGCTACTTCTTGAATCAGACGGAGGGTGGCATAAGCTTGCCCAACGGCCTGGGCGGCGTTACCACCGGGGCGGCGCTGCATTGGAGGACACCGCTGGCAGGACTGATGATCGGCGCTTCAGACACCAGAGACAACATTTGGAGTGCCCCACTTGTTCTTACCACGACGGTGCAAGGCATCCCGATTCCTTTTTCCGGAACGGAAACGCTGAATGCATTCAACACGCCATATTTCTTTGCCCGCTACGAGAAGGACAAGTGGATGGTTGCCGGAGAGCAAGTGCGACTTCCGGTGACGGGTGCCATCGCGATTCCCGGAGTTCTTAACGAGTCCGTTCTTTATGACCAGCGGTCGTGGTATGGAATGACGAGTTACAAGATAACGGACAAGCTGACAGCGGGGGTCTACGATACCCAGTCGTTCGATCATCAGAGCGCGCTTGGGCCTGCGCGTTACTTGAAGGATTGGGCGATCAATGGGCACTACGACTTTAACCAGTTTCTTTACGCCAAGGTCGAGCAACACATCTACAACGGCACACTGGTTGGCTACGACGACACACTGAACCCGCCGACGGCCAGCCTGCCCACCGGCCTGCAGCCCAACACTCGCTTGACGATTTTGAAAATTGGCATGAGCTTCTAACGCGGACGAAAGGAGAACATTGAAATGAAAAAGCTACTGTACGCATTCCTACTCGCAGCGTCCGCGTCGATCTTCGCCGTCAACATGCAGGCACAAGCAATTGTGATCGCCAATCCGAGCGTGAAGTCTGCCGATGTGTCAAAAGGCGATTTACGCGATGTGTTCACCGGAGCTGCATCGAACCTGAAAGACGGCTCGCATGTAACGCCGGTGCTGCTCAAATCGGGCGGCACGCACGATGAGTTTCTGACCGAGTATGTTGGCAAGAACGACACAGCGTTCCGGGCCAGTTGGCGGAGCCTGGTCTTCTCCGGCCAGGCGTCCATGCCCAAGTCGCTCGACTCGGAATCGGCCGTGGTGGAGTATGTGGCGCACACTGTCGGCGCTATTGGTTACATCAGCAAGGCAACCCCCCATGAGGGCGTCAAAGTCCTGGCGGTAAGGTGACCTGATGTTTGCACATATGAAGATCAAGACGAGAATTCTGAGCATTCTGGCGGTGCTTGCAGGGGGCTACCTGCTGCTCCTGGCCATGGTGCAAATTTCGGCGACGGCTACGCACAGCCGCATGTCACAGATCTCTTCGTCGTTGTTTCCGGCAGCCTTGAGAATGCAGGATTCGCAGGCGTCTTTCGAGCGAATGAAGAAGCACTACGGAGATGCCGTGGTGCTGCAGGACGCTGCCGCGCTGAAGGGCGCGGAAGCGGATGCCGAAGCTACCGCCGCCGCGCTGGGCGAAGTGAGGGCAGAGTTGACCTCATCGCCGGAACTCAGCAAGCAGGCTGACAGCTTGTTGGCCCAGTTCGCTTCGATCCGATCGCGTGACCGCCAAACATATGCCGCCATCTTGGATGCCAAGAACGGCCCCAGCGACGATTTGATGGCGCAAGTGGGCGCGCTGGGTAAAGATAACAAGACGCTGACCGATACTATGGCCGAGTTCGACAAAACCATCTCGGCCACGTTCCAAAAACAGTTGGACACGGTGGATGCGTGGTCTGTGCGGAGCCGGGTCACCGGATTCGCGATGCTCGGCTTTGTCGTGCTTGTTTGCGTAGGCGCGTGGTTGCTGATCCAGTCTAAGGTGGTGCTGCCTCTGCACTCCCTGGCGGTACGCCTGCAAGACATCGCCGAAGGGGAAGGAGACTTGACGCGCCGCATCGAAGTGAATGGCAGCAATGAGATCGACGAAGTCGGAATATGGTTCAACGTCTTCATCGGCCGCATCGAGGAGATTGTGCGACGCGTGGCCGAACACGCGAACACTCTAGGGCAGGCCGCTACGGAACTGGCGGCAACCGCGCAAGAGACCGCAGAACAGGCGGCCAAGCAGCAGCAGCAGGCTGAACGGATTACCACTGCCATGAACGAGATGTCCTCGGCGGTGCAAGAGATCAGCCAGACCACGCAAAACGCTGCTATGGATGCACGCAGCGCCGAAGAGAGCGCGCACTCCGGTGGCCGGACGGTGCAAACCACGGTGCAAACCATCGGGAACCTGCTGACATCGAACCAGGAAACCTCGTCGCGGATCGAGGAACTGGGCCGGTCAAGCGACGCCATTGGCCGCATCGTCAACGTGATCAACGAAATCGCAGGACAAACCAATCTGCTGGCCCTGAATGCATCCATCGAAGCGGCGCGAGCCGGGGAACATGGCCGTGGATTCGCCGTCGTCGCGGGTGAAGTTCGTCGGCTCGCCGAACGCACCAGCTCCGCCACCAAGGAGATTGACGTTACGATAAATGCAATCCAGGAGGGAACTAAAGTGGCTGTCGATGCCATGCGCTCCAGCATGAGTCATGTGCAGAGCGGTGTGGATTCGGCGCGCTCGGCCGGCGAAGCGCTCACCAGCATCATTCATGGATCTGAGTCGGTGCAGAAGATGGTGACGCAAATTGCCGCGGCCGCAACCGAGCAATCCTATTCCACGCAATCGGTCTCCGCCAACGTGAACGAAATTGCCTCGATCATTCAGCAGACGGCAGCCAGTTCGCAGCAATCGGTGGACGCATGTCAGCAGCTTTCCCGGCTGGCCAACGAACTGACCGGCCTGGTTGGAAGCTTCAAGGTCGGGCACAGCTAGTTCAATTGCAACGCATGCAAAATGCTGCCGGCTCGGTTGGCGCATTTGCCAAACCGGGCCGGGAGTGTTTCAATCAGGTTATTGAAACAGGGGTGCTCCACGCAGTGGGGCTGAGAAAATACCCTAGAACCCGATCCGGATAATGCCGGCGTGGGAAGTTTCCAAAGCCTGTTGGCTCTTCCTCGAATCTCAGCGTGAGTTCTCTTGTTTCAGTTGATTGGAAACAAGGGGAATTCATGTCTGACTTCGTGGTTCGTGCCACCGATCAAAATTCTAAAATACTCTCTCTCGCGCGCGAGAGAGCGCGTGAGGCACGATGCACCCCAGCCTTGTATGTGCTGCTGGCCTGTGGTCTTTACGCCTCCCTTTGCGGATACGCGCAGAACCCGGCAAAGCCCACCGCACAGGCTACCGACACTCGAAAGCCAACGGCGCAACAGACCCAAAGCGTGACGACGACGGTTGTTGTGCATGGCGAAACGAAAGACGATTATCTTCCTGACGCTGTATCTGTCGGCACTCTTGACGGCGCAACGCTGAAGGAGACGCCAATCTCCGCCACTGTGGTGACGCGCGACCTGCTCAACGATCAGGCGTCGCGATTGCTCTCGGACGTGGTCAAGAACGATGCGTCGATCGGGGAAGATTACGCGCCCGTGGGTTACTACGGCGACTACGAGATTCGCGGTTTCCCCATAGATCTGGCCACCGGCCTGGAGATCAATGGCATGACCATCGCCGGAGAGCAGGACGTGCCGCTGGAAAACAAAGAGCGCGTCGAGTTTCTCAAAGGCATTGCGGGCGTGGAAAGCGGCGTGGCGTCGGCGGGTGGCCTGATCAACTACGTGACTAAGCGCCCGGCTGTTCTGAAGGCCATTGATCTGGCTACGGACCATCGCGGTACTTCGTACGGAGCGGTAGATCTCGGGTCGCTGTTCGGGAGCCGCAAGCAGGTGGGCGCACGCATCAACCTAGCCGGAGAAAAGATTGAAAGCTATGTGAACGACGCGAATGGCTGGCGCGCGATGGGCGCGGGCGCGGGCGACTGGAAACTGAGCCCGAAGGCAATTTTAAAAGGCGACTTCGAGTATCAGCACAAGGTGGAGCGATCGGAATGCGGCTACCAGTTGCTGGGCGGCACTACGGTGCCCAGCCTCAACGAAGTTTATCCATCGACGATGCTCGGTGAGCAGTCCTGGGCCAAGCCGAACACCTTCGACACAATCAACACGGGGGCGCGGCTGGACTACGATCTGTCAAGCACATGGCGAGCGCTTGCCGCGGCCAGTTACAGCCACTCGCTGATCGACGATAACGTGGTCTACGCTTACGGCTGCTCCTACGAAGCATTGTGCCAGGGCAATGGAGGCAGCGCTCCTGACTATTTTTTCGCGCCCGACGGTGGCTATGACATTTACGACTATCGCGACCCAGGCGAGCTACGCATCGACGCAGTGTCGGAGGTGCTGATCACTGGTCACATCAAGAGCGGGCCCATCAGCCAGGATCTGGCCGGCGGCGGCGAGCTGTTTCTGCGCAGCGTGCAGCAGCCTGGCTATTACACGGCTGCAAATCCCGCTTCGCTCAACGGCGTGGTGCAGAATGGCGCGGTATACACCTATGTGGGCTCCGAGAATATTTTTCAGCCAATTGTATCCTTCCCCATCGAGGCCCCGGAACAATCCGCCGGGCCACGCAGGCTTTGGGAAGATGACCATCAGGTAGCGGCGGTGTTGCAGGACCGGATGCATTTGCCGGGACACATCCAATTGCTTGCAGGCGGCCGCTATGATTCGCTGCGCGACCATAATTATTCGCTCACTGCCACCAGCCCAGGCACCGCACCGATTCTAACTGACAAGCCAATCTGGCTTCCGCAATATGCAGTCACATATAACCCGCAAGGCAGCTTGACTCTCTATGGCAACTATGGTGTCTTGCTGTCGCTGGGACCGCAAGGCCCGTGGTGGGTCGATGATGCGAGCCAGTTTCTTGCATCGTTCCTGACCCGCCAGGCGGAGGTTGGCGTCAAGTTTGAGCCGGCGCAACGCGTTCTGCTGACCACTGCGTTCTATCGGATGCGCGCGCCTTTCTTTTATCCCAAGGTAATTCAAACTCCAGACAGCTTCTGCGCCGCCGACGAATTTAATGGACCGGGCGATCTGTGCTTCGAGCAGGACGGCCGCGAGACGCACGATGGCGTCGAAGTGAATGCAGAGGGCAACGCCGCAAGTTGGCTGCGGTTGACTGCCTCTGCATCGGCGATACGAGCGATCTCTGACGATACAGGCACGCCGGCATTCGACAACAAGCAGGTGTTGAATGTACCGCATCTGCGCACGGCGGCCTTTGCGGATATGGCACTGCCGCACATGCGCGGATTGCACCTGATGCCTGGCTGGGGCTACACGGGCCGCAAGGAAGCTACGCGCGACGATCTGGTGAGCGTGCCCAGTTACAATCTGTTCAACCTGGGCGCGCGTTACAACCTTGGAGGCGACCAGGGACGCCTGACGCTGCGGCTCTATGCCGACAACATCACCAATAAGCGCTATTGGAAAGACACCGGCGCCAGCTACGGAGATACATTCATCCATCTGGGCGCGCCAACGACAGTGCGGCTTTCCGCCCATTACACTTTCTAAACTTGGAGTTTGCCGATTCGAGAGCAAATAGGAGAAGGGCCAATTTTCAATGGCTGCAAACGTGAAGGCGCACGGCATGGACGGCACTCTGGTGGAACCCGACTGGGCGCCGCTGGCTATGAGCGAAGTGCGTTCGCTGCTCGGCCAATTCTCCGCGTGCGGTGAACCTCTTGAGATATTGAGTATGAGCCCGCGGCCATTTTCAGCAGCAAGCGTGGTGGCGACTGCAGGTGGACGCGTGTTCATCAAGCGGCACCATCGCAGTGTGCGCGATCGAGAAGGACTGTTGGAGGAGCACCACTTTCTTGCACATTTGTATGCACGTGGCGCAAGAGTGCCGCGCGTCCTCTGCTCCGTTTCCGGCGAGACGGCGATTGAGAGCGGCGAGTGGATGTATGAGGTGCATGAGGCACCCGTGGCCATCGACCTGTATGGCGATGCGCTTTCGTGGACACCATTTCAGACCTCTGCTCACACGCGCTCCGCTGGGCAAGCTCTGGCGCGGCTGCATCAGGCGGCAGATAGGTTTAATGCTCCCCGCCGCAAACCGCGTCCCCTGGTGGCCAGCTTCACAATCTTTGCGGCGGAAAATCCTGAAGACGAGTTAGAGCAGTATCTGGTTGCGCGACCCGCATTGACCATGAATGCAGCAGTGAGCGAACACGCGGAAGCAGCACTCGCGTTGCTTGCGCCGTTTCACGCGGAGTTAAGGCCGTTGCTGCCCGCCCTCGCGCCGCTCTGGACGCACAACGATCTGCACGCGTCGAATTTGCTTTGGACCAACGCAGGACGCAATGCGCATGCCACGGCGATCATTGACTTCGGCTTGTCCGACAGGACTAATGCCATCCACGATCTGGCCCATGCCATCGAGCGCAACATCGTGGAATGGCTTGCCCTCGGCGAGAATCGAGCGCACCCTGAGCGCGTGCCCATACACCTCGATGATCTCCGCGCTTTTCTGGATGGGTATGAGTCGGTACGTCCGCTGGGCGAGGAAGAAGCGGCCGCGCTGGCTCCGATGACCGCGCTTTGCCACGCGGAGGTTGCGTTGTCTGAAACGGACTACTTTCTGGGCGTGCTCCATTCGGAAGAGAAGGCGCGCATGGCCCATGAAGACTGGCTTGTGGGCCATGCGCGCTGGTTCCGCGGCGCAGGCGGCGAGAGGTTGCTGGATGCGTTGCGCAAATGGGCCGCGGAGCGCAAGCTGCCGAGAAAGAACTCATGACAATGTGGGTGACAATCGTCAATTATTTTGCCGCGAACTGGCTTGAGATTGCGGGTTTCCTGGCCACGCTGATCGGCATCTGGCTGACAACGCGGCGTCTGCTGATTTGTTGGCCGGTCGTGCTGGCTGCAGACGTAATCTACCTGATCGTCTTTTATCGCGCAAAGTTGTTCTCCGATGCGCTGCTTCAGGTATTTTTTGTAGTGTTCACGTTGTACGGTTGGTGGCACTGGTGGCGCGGTGTGCGCGAAGATGGCGAAGTGCGCGTTGTGTCGCTCAGTCTGCGTGGCTGGATTGCCGGCCTGACTGCGGGCGCACTGGGCTCTGTGTTGCTTGGGTGGTTAATGGTGCGTGTGGGCGCGGCACTGCCCCACCTGGATGCGGCGTTGACCAGCTATAGCCTGGTGGCGAGTTGGTGGCAGGCGCGCAAGCATACGGCGAATTGGTGGCTGTGGATTGTGGTCAATGTCGTTTACATCGGCGAATATCTCTACAAAGACCTGAGGCCGACGGCCGCGTTGTATCTGCTGCTGGTCATCCTGGCTGTGATGGGCCTCGTTGATTGGCGGCGCGCGCCCGCGGCAAGCTAGACAGCGGCCTGCACCACATTCTCGAGCGGCTCGCCGGCCATGAATCGGCGCAACTCACACGCAGCGATTTTGAGAGCACGAGGCGCAAATTGTGGACTCGATCCACCTACGTGAGGAGTCAGCAGCAGGTTGGGGCAGCTCCATAACGCATGATCATCGGGGAGTGGTTCGGGATCAGTGACATCGAGGGCGGCGCGAATCCTGTCGGCGCGAAGCGCATCGACCAGCGCATCCGTGTCCACAATAGGCCCGCGCGCCGCATTCACCAGCAGCGCTCCCTGTGGCATGAGTGCGAGCTGGCGCGCGCCGATCAGCTTATGCGACTCCGGCGTCGAAGGAAGAATCAGCACAATCACTTCAGCCCGTGGCAAGAGGCTATCCAGCTCGCTGACGGCGTGAACCTCGGAATCGGTGCGCGCATTGCGGGCCACGCGCAGCAAATCGACTTTGAATGGCGTCAGCATACGCTCAATCTCCTTGCCAATTTCCCCATATCCAACCAGCAGCACGGTCTTGCCGGTCAGCTCTTCGTGCATCACGGGCGGATAAAGCACGCGCGCGTCACCTGTGATCTTTGCGTAGTGCGCACTGGCCTCGAAGCGCCGCTTCCACTGGCCCGCGCGCTGCACATCAAGATAGAAGGGGAAATACTCCAGCATGGCTAGGATTGAGGCTATCGTCCACTCCGCGGTAGACACATTGTGAGCTCCGCGCGCGTTGCAAATGGTGACATGGGGGCCCACCGTACGAGGTATCCATTCCGTACCGGCCATGAGCGAGAGCACCAGCCTCACCCCGCGCAACTTAGGCCAGGTGCGCATGGCCCGCGTCGGATAAGGGTCCGGAATCCATACGTCGATGCCAATCTCCGGTCCCGGTGAATCGGACAAGGGGATGAGTTCGATCTCCTGCGGAAAATCGCGAAGCAGGTCTGGTGCCAATGTTGCCGGATATCCGACGCGCAAATTGCTTTTCACAGGCTCGATCAATGCAGGATCCATGTGATCATGCTAAATCGGAACGGCGACTACCGGCGAGTACTGCGCTGATTGCGCGCTCATGCCTTGAGACTAGACAGCCAGGAAGATTCGCTAGAGTGATGGCCACCGGTGCAAGACAACTGCACTGATCATGTACTCTTGAACTTTTCGGCAACAAATTCACCCTGGGCGCTCGAATGCAAACAAAGAGTGGTCTCAAGTGAAGAACTTACGCAGCGCCTCCACGCAGTCTTCAATCTCCTTCACCGTGATGGCGTAACCGAAGCGCAAATGACCCTCTCCCTGCGCGCCAAAAACCGAGCCAGGAATCGTGGCGATGTGCGCTTTCTCCAGCAGTATCTGAGCCGCCGCGCGGCTATTCTTGTGAATCTTTTCAGCGTTGGGAAAAGCATAAAACGCTCCAGCCGGTGGCGCGCACTCCAAGCCCACGTCGTTCAGGCCGGTGACCAGAAGATCGCGCCGCTTGCGATATTCCTCACGGATGCCGGCAATGTCTGACTCCGGTGTTTTGAGCGCGTGGATCATCGCATACTGTACAGGCGTGGCGACGCCATTGGTGGAGTAGAGCACGATCTTGCGCAAGGCCGTCATGAAGGGCTCTTGCGCCACTGCATACCCGGCGCGCCAGCCGGTCATGGCATACGTTTTTGAAAAGGTGAAGCAGGTAATCGTCCGCTCCGCCATGCCCGGCAGCGATGCGATCGACACGTGCGCGCCGTCATAGACCAGATCCTCATAAGCCTCGTCGGCAATCACGATCAGATCGCGTTCAATGGCGAAGGCCGCAACCTCTTCCGCCTCGGCGCGCGTAAAGACCAGCCCGCTGGGATTCTGCGGCGTGTTGTAGTAAATGGCGCGCGTCTGTGGCGTTGAAAACTGCTCCAAGGTGTTGCGAATGCCATTGCGGCGCGCGGTGCTGCTGGGCACCCTTAGTGGCCGCGCCTGTGCGCCCGTGATCAGATCCGCGATCGGTGTCCAGTAAGGTGAGAAAACCAACGCATCATCGCCAGCATCAAGTACGCTTTGAAAGGCAGCATACAATCCCTGCGAACCGCCCACGGTGGCTATCACTTCGTCGATGGTTACATGGATAGCGTTCTTCGCCGCGAGTTTCTCGACCAGCGCTTTGCGCAGCGGCAGTACGCCGGAAGACGGCGCATAGTGAGTTTGATTCTCAACGAGCGCCTGCACGGCTGCAAACTTGATGTCGGGTGGGGTTTCAAAGAAGGGCTCGCCTCCATGCAGTGCGTGAACCGCCACGCCTTCCGCGCGCAATCCCATCACCCTATTGCGAATCTGCACAATATCAGAGAATCCGACCTCATCCAGCCGCTTTGCCAGTCTTATGCCGCTCCGCCTCATCATCGTGAATACGCTCCTTTCTGAACAGGGTGGGAAAGCGCCTGTTTCCAGCATATCCGATTTCTGCTTTGGCACCCTCGATGAGGCAACTTAACAATGAGAACAACGGACCCATATCAGATTTTAAGCAGTTCTGTGTAGACGGCCATCCCTACCACCGCATCGGCTCCGAGCGCGTCAAGCGCGTCAACTTCCTGCTGGCTGCGAATGCCTCCCGCAACAATGAGCTGCCGCGCTGTCAGTTTACGAAGGCGTGCTGCCGCGTCGATGGGAAAGCCCTGCATCAGGCCCTCGCCGTCCACGTGCGTGTAGAGAAATGCGCTCACGTGGGGATCAAGTTGGGGGATCGCTTCATCAGGAGTCAACGTGACCTGTGCCTTCCAGCCTTTCACGGCGATGCAGCCGTTCTTTGTGTCGATGCCGGCGACGATGCGCTCTGCGCCAATGCTTTCGGCAAGCGTGACGGCAAAGGTTGTGTTGACCGCGCCGCTTTCTAAAAAGAGTGCCGATCCAAGGATCACGCGCTTTGCGCCTGCATCGAGCACCTGCCGGGCACGCTCGATGGAGTGGATGCCTCCCCCCACCTGACAAGATAGCCGCTTGGCGATTTGTGCAACGAGCGCGGAGTTGTCGCCCTGTCGCATGGCAGCATCCAAGTCGATCAATTGCACTAACGAAAATCGCGCGAACTTCTCGATCCAGTATTCAAAATCGTCGAACGCAAGGCGGAGCTTTTCGCCCTGCACAAGCTGGACAATGCGGCCACCCAGCAAATCAATGGAAGGAATCAGCATGGCAACCTCACGGAGACACCGGCGCGTGCTAGTTCTTCTTTTAGTGAACGGGCGCTGGACACGCCGAAATGAAAAATGCTTGCAGCGAGCGCCGCATCAGCCTTGCCGCGCCCGAAGACATCGACAAAGTGATCCACCGTTCCGGCGCCGCCGGAGGCAATCACAGGGATGCGCACCGCTTCGCTGACAGCCGCCGTAAGCTCGCAATCGAAGCCGGCGCGGGTACCGTCGGAGTCCATGGAAGTAAGCAGAATTTCACCGGCACCCCGAGCCTCAGCTTCCCGTGCCCACTCAACCACGCGGCGGTCGGCCGGCTTGCGCCCGCCCTGAACAAACACCTGTGCATCACGGACCGGATCGTTTGCCAATGGATCGCGGCGCGCGTCAATGGCGACGACGACCGCTTGCGCGCCAAAGCTGCGGCCGATGGCGTCAATCAAGTCTGGGTCGGCAAGCGCAGCGGAGTTCACGCTCACCTTGTCCGCGCCGGCCTCGAAGACCTGCGCGGCGTCGTCCGCGGAACGAATGCCGCCGCCAACCGCGAATGGCACAAAGAGCTCGCGCGCCGTGCGCCGAACCGTATCGAGCAGCGTCTGGCGGCCCTCGTGCGTTGCAGTAATATCCAGCAATACAATTTCGTCCGCGCCTTCGCGTGCATGGCGCGCGGCAAGGGCAGCCGGATCGCCGGCGTCGATCAGATCGACGAACTGCACGCCCTTGACGACGCGGCCGCCGTGTACATCGAGGCAGGCGACGATGCGTTTGGTCAGCATTCAGTTTGCCTCCCAGGCTAGAAAATTGCGGAGAATCTTGAGACCTGTTGCGCCTGATTTCTCCGGATGAAATTGCACGCCCATCACGTTGGCGCGCTCAACAGCCGCCGCGAACGGTTCGATGTAATCCGTAACAGCAGCGGTGTCGGCTGTGACTGGTGCCTTGTAAGAATGGGTGAAGTAAACAAACTCGTCGGGCTCCACGCATGCCAGCAGCCGAGATCCAGCGCGCACGTTGAGCGAGTTCCAGCCCACGTGGGGCACCTTGTCGCTCGCTTCCGAGAATCGCGTGCAGTCTTCAGTAAATCGCCCCAAGCCAGGCTGCCGCGGTGCTTCCGTCGAACCGGCATAAAGCCATTGCATTCCGACGCAGATCCCAAGAAAAGGGACGCCGCGAGCAATGGCCGCACGGATTGCGGGGGTAAGGCCGGTGGCATCTAACCGCTCAGTGGCCGCAAAGTGGCCAACGCCGGGCAGCATGATTCGCTCGGCTCTTTCCACGAGCGCGAGATCGCCGTCGCTGACTTCAGGCTCGGCGCCGAGATGACGCAGCGCTTTCAGCACCGACGTCAGATTGCCCGCCTTGTAATCGATGACGGTTACGCGGATCACAGCAATCCTTTGGTTGACGGCAGCATCCCGGCGAGTTGCTTGTCCCTGGAGCAGGCTACGCGCAGGGCGCGCGCAAAGGCTTTGAAGATGGCCTCGATCTTGTGGTGGTTGGAGCGGCCATACATCGTCTTCACGTGAACATTTGCACGCGCACCGCGGGCGAAGCCCTCAAAAAAATCGGTAACCAACTCAGTTTGCAAATCGCCCACCAGCCGCGTGCGGACTTTGGTTTCGACGGCGAAAGCCGCGCGGCCACTCAGGTCTACCGCAGCAATCGCGAGGGTCTCATCCATGGGCATGAGGAAGTATCCGGCGCGGAGGATACCGCGTTTGTCGCCCAGGGCACGGTCAAAAGCCTCTCCTAGCGCGATGCCCACGTCTTCAACCGTGTGGTGCTGATCCACGTCGAGATCGCCGTCGCACTTGAGTTCGAGATTGAAGGCTCCGTGGCGCGTGAACAATTCCAGCATGTGATCGAAAAAGCGAATGCCGGTCGACACCTTGTATTGGCCGTTGCCTTCAATGGTGAGATCGATCGAGATGCGCGTCTCAGTGGTGTTGCGGACAAAGCTGGCAGTGCGCAATGTTTCTCGCGCGGCAGCCGTCGGCTTTGTCTTTTTCTGCAAAGTCATTGTGCCTCGTTTCCGGCTCGCAGTGAGGCCAATGCCTGGTACAGCACTTGAATGGCTCGTTGCATCTGCTCGCGAGTTCCAATGGTGATGCGCACTCGTCCCGCGCAACCAGGGTCGCTGGAGCGGTCACGGACCAGAACTCCTTCTGCGCGCATCAGGCGCACAAACTCCGCGTGCTCAGGGCCGGCGTCGACAAGGACGAAATTGGCGCGGCTGGGCCAGCGGCGAAGTTTCGCCTGATCGAGAGCCGATTCGAACGCAGCGCGCGCTGCGAGAACTTCATTCACATACCCATCCAGGTAAGGCGCGTCCTCGATCGCAGGTGGAAGACACGCGAGGGCAAGCGAGTTGACACTGTACGGCGACAGTACGCGGCGCACCCAGTGCATGAGTTCAACAGGACCGGCGAGCAAGCCGAGGCGTAGGCCGGCAAGTCCGTAAGCTTTGGAGAAAGTGCGCGCGACGATCAGATTGGGAAGTTGGCCAATCAGATCGATCACCGTCTCGCCGTGGAAGTGAAAGTAGGCTTCGTCCACCAACATCACCGCATGGGGAGCACAACGGGAGATCTCGATCAACTGCTCGCGCGTGGCCACGCTGCCGGAAGGGCTGTTTGGATTGGCGATGGCGATGATCTTGGTTTTCGGCGTGATGCCGGCGATCAGGCGCTCGAAAGGGAACTGCAAATCGTCCGCGGCCTGCACCGTCACCATGTGTGCGTCCGTTGCCGAGGCGTAGACCTCATACATGGTATAGGTCGGCACGGGCAGCAGCAGTTCGTCGTCCGCTTCGAGAAATGCTTCAAAGAGAACATGAATGGCTTCGTCCGCTCCATTGGTAAGCGCCACTTGTTCAGCAGCAAGCCGAAGATGGGCTGCGATCATTGCTTCCACGGGTTCGCGCTCAGGATAGCGCGTGAGTGCGCCGGCCGAGATGCTGCTGAGCACGTCGCGCACTTTCGGCGAGCATGCCAAAGTGTTCTCGTTGAAGTCGAGGCGAAGCTGGTCGCGGCTGCCGAGTGGAGGGTGATATTCCTTCATGGCCTGCACGCGCAAGCGCGGGCTTGGAGAAATGGCCGCGAGGGTTTGAGTGGCAGCTTCCGTCATTGTGATCTCCTGTTCTGCAGGCGGGTGCGAATTGCTTCCGCATGTCCGGTAAGCCCTTCCGCCTTGGCGAGCAATGCGGCCTTGGGGCCGAGCACACGGAGTGCCTGCGCGGAATATTGCTGCACGGTGATGAGCTTGACGAAGTCGTTGACGCTCAGGCCGCCGCGCACGCGAGCCATTCCGCCGGTGGGCAGTGTGTGATTCGGTCCGGAGATGTAATCGCCCATGGGTTGCGCGGACCAGCGGCCAATAAAAATTGAGCCTGCGTTATGCACCCAATCAAGATCGCCGGGCGTGTCAACTGTGAGATGTTCAGGGGCAAGGCGGTTGGTGATAGTGCGCGCCTCTTCAACTGACGATGCGAGGATGACGAGGCCATTGCGATCAAGAGCCTGACGCGCGATCGGATTGTTGCGGCTGCGCAGCTTCGATTCGGCAATGGTTTCTTTAGCGAGGTCTGCGCGCGTGGTGATGAAGATCGCGAGTGTTTCGGGGTCGTGCTCGGCCTGTGCGACCAGATCGGAGGCAATATCGGCGGCGCGGCCGTTTTCGCTTGTGACCACGATTTCAGTGGGTCCGGCCAGCATATCGATGGCACAATCGAAAGCCACCAGCCGCTTGGCTGCGGTGACGTACAAATTGCCTGGCCCGGCAATCTTGTCGACACGCGGAATAGTGGCCGTTCCGTAGGCCAATGCGGCCACGGCATGTGCACCGCCGACTCGATAAAACTCCGTGATGCCGAGCAGGTGGGCTGCGGCAAGTGTCTCCGCCGCTGGTTTGGGCGAGACCACAACAACGCGCGCAACGCCCGCAACCTGCGCGGGAATCGCGGTCATCAACAGCGTCGAGGGCAGCGGATGCCGGCCGCTTGGAACATAGCAGCCTACCGAGCCGAGAGGGCGCACAAGCTGGCCGGTGATGAGCCCGTCAATCGGCGAATCACTCCATGAGGCCGGAAGTTGATTGATGGCAAAAGCCCGAATCTGTTCAGCGGCAGTTGATAAGGCATCGCGAAGAGCGGGGGTGAACGCATCCCATGCAGCGAACATTTCGTCCGGTGCGATGCGAAGTGCGGCTGTGTCTTTTAGGCCGTCGAATTGGGCTGCATAGCGGTGCAGAGCGCGATCCCCACCTTTGCGCACGCCGGCCACGATCCGGCTGACGGCAGGCAGCACAGAGCTGAGCGCCGTGCCACCGCGTTGTTCGAGCGCGGCAAGCATCTTCTCTGCCTGGTTTGCGCCTCGTCCTTGGGTCCGGATGATTTTCATCGCATGATCTCCAGGGCTACAGCACAACCTTGTTCAGTGGGTATTCGACGATGCCGCTTGCGCCCGCCGCCTTCAACCGCGGAATGACATCGCGCGCAACGCGCTCCTCGACAATAGTGTTCACAGCAACCCACTCCGGGTCGCTCAATTGGGAAACCGTGGGTGAGTTAAGCGCCGGAAGCACGGCCAGAACGGTCTCAAGGTTTGCGCGCTTCACGTTGAGCATAAGGCCTACTTGAGATTGCGCGTCGATGGCGCCGCGCAGCATGAGCGCAATCTGATCGAGCTTTTCGCTCTTCCATGTATCGTCCAGAGCACCCCGTCCGGCGATCAGATGCGTTTCGCTTTCCAAAACCGTGTCGATGATCTTGAGATGGTTGGCTTTTAGAGAACTGCCTGTCTCGGTCACTTCAACAATGGCGTCGGCAAGCATGGGCGGCTTGACTTCCGTTGCTCCCCAACTGAATTCGACTTTCACGTTCACGCCCTTGGCGGCGAAGTAGCGCTTGGTGACTTCAACGAGTTCCGTGGCAATGATCTTGCCTTCCAGATCTTCCGCTTTGTCAAAGCCGCTCGCTTCAGGCACGGCGAGCACCCAGCGAACTTTGCGGCGGCTCTGCTTTGCATACGTGAGAGTCGTGATGCTGGTGACTGTGAGACCGCTTTCGACAACCCAGTCGATGCCGGTGAGGCCGGCGTCGAGAACGCCGTGATCGACATAGCGAGCCATCTCCTGCGCGCGGATCAACATGCACTCGATTTCACTGTCGTCGATGGATGGAAAGTAGGAGCGGCCATCGGCGTAGATGTTCCAGCCGGCGCGCTTGAACAGAGCGATGGTGGCGTCTTGCAGGCTGCCCTTGGGAATGCCCAGACGAAGTTTGTTAGCCACGGAGTTCCTCTTTCTTTTCCGATTCAGAATTGCTGCCCAGGGCGATGGAGCGCGTGAAGCAACTGACTGTGCCTTCGTGGCACACAAGGCCGTTACCTTCAATCTCCACCCGAAACAGGAGCGTGTCGTTGTCGCAGTCGGTCGCGGCAGAAACAACGCGCAGCCGATTGCCGCTCGTCTCGCCTTTCATCCACAGTTTCTGGCGCGTGCGGCTCCAAAAGGTGACGAATCCGGATTCCAGCGTTTTGGCGTAGCTGGCGGCGTTGAGAAAACCCAGCATCAGCACCTCGCCGGTCCGTACGTCCTGGACGATGCCGGGCACGAGGCCATCCATTTTGTCAAAGTCAATTGTCGTTGTCGTGCTGCTCATGTTCTTTTGGGGTCCTTTTTCAAGATGTGTGAAATCAGGGCATGAAAAAGCCCGTCGGCGTCGGCGCCGGCGGGCTTGGTTACTTCCGATCTCTCTGGCCGTTTACATCAGGCCATGGCAGTCCGCCGGCATGGAGATTCCATGATGATGGTGATGGCCGTGATGGCGGTGGCTCTGCATCTATACAAAATTTAAGGGAAACAACCCCGCCGTGTCAACTGCTGCCTCGGTCGTTCTCTATGACGCGTCGAACCGCTGTCAGATTCCATCGCCCGGCGCTGGGTGACTCTGGTCTGCCTGTTGGCTCTGGTCGAGGGCCTTTTCCTGTTGCAGCAGGTCGACCACGGCGCGGTAAAGGCGGTTTCGCACGTCGAATCGTTCCGATGCCCGCGTTACATAACGAACGCGAAGATTGATGCCGGCCACGGAGGGGCGCAGATTCACGACCGGCGCTGCGCTGAAGCGGCCCAGGCCGTCGTCACGCTTGCCGCGTATCCACTCGTGCTCTGCCACGCCGGCGCTTTCCGCGGTTTCTTCCACGACCACCTGGTGGATCCGCTCCGTCGCCGTGTCACTGTGAATTGCGGGAGGAAGCGTGACGCTGATCTCGTCCCACATCCATTGGCCGGTGGTCGAGAAATTGAAGTACTGTCCACGGATCGCAAAACTGTTGAGGAAGCTGATCTGCCGGCCGGTTGGATGTCCCCTTTTCTTCAGGTCGCCGGTCTCAAGCAGCGTGGTGTTCATCAGGCCGATCTCTGTCACCTCTCCGCCCACTCCGTTAATCTCTACCCAATCGCCCACGCGAATGCCGCCTTTGCCCATTAAAACGAACCAGCCGAAAAACGCGAGGATGAAGTCCTGTAAAGCGATGGTGAGCCCGGCAGTCGTGAGGCCCAGAACTGTTGTCAGTTGCTGTGGCGGCCCGAAAATCACCAACAGTATGAGCGCCGCGCCGAGCACCTGCGCTCCCAACTGCGCGAGGGTGCGCAGCGTATGCATCTGCCTGCGATCGATTACAGGATGAGCAAGCAGCCGCTTCATCAGCGCATCGCATAATAGCGTAGCGATGAAGATTGCGAGAATCAGCATCAAGGACTGCATGATCAAATGCAACAGGATGCGATGTTGCAGCAGGACCTGGGCCGACCATTTGCCGTAGACGCCAGCTAGCTGCTCCTGGGTCTCAATGCGATCGTCATAAAGGCTCAGAACCTGCCGCTCCGCACTTCCATCGCGCATGTCGGCCAGCTTGGCGGCCTGGTCTGGCGTGCCGCTTCCGGCTGCGGCCACGGCGGCGTTGGCCTTGACCTCAAGCGCGCTGTGCTCAGCAGTCAGGCTGGCAATATCGGCCTGGGCCTGATCGAGCGCCTGTTGGATCAAGTCATATCGCTCGCGCTGGCTATACCACGACGTGAGCCTGTGGGCTAGCGTGGCGTGCTGGGCGGCGGAAACAATTGCTACCGCGCGATCCGCTTCGAGTTCGGTAGCTCGCTTGGCCATGGTCGCCTGGTGCGCGGTCAGTTCGCTTTGGATCCGGGTGCGATCGTCGCCTGCTGCGCGTTCAAGATCCTGCTGTGCATCGGCAAGCTGGTCGGAATCAAGTTCGAGTTGCGCCTTGGCTATTTCAAAAGCGTTGTTGCGGTTGGCGGCGGACGCGGCACTCTTTGTCGAACTGGCTGTGGGGCCGGATACCGGCGTCAGTGAGTCAACCTGGGCCTGGTCCTGCTTCACAAGCTGCTGAAGCTGCGCCACTCTTTGCGAAAGCGAAAGCGCTAGTCCGGTGAGCACGCGATGTTGCGCCTCGATGTTAGCCAACCGCAATGCAGAAGCGAACGCCTGCACCACTTCGTGATCGGCCAGTCGTTCTGCCTCGCGAGCATATTCCGCTTCCTCGGCGGCGACAGCAAGGGGAGCCAGTGCCTGAGCCGTTTGCCATGGCCGCAGATCGACCAGAGTCTTTTGCTTATCCATAAGGCTATGCGCCGTTCCGCGCCCCCCAAGAAAGGGAAGATGCGTCATAGCGTCCCGGGTGATCCAGGAAACGGTCAGGCACACGGCCAGCAGCACAACCAGCACGAGAAGCGAAAGGAGCCTTACCCGGCCAAAGGCTTGGCGGTTGGCTGCGCCGTCAGGAATGGCAACATCGGTGGGGATTTCCATGCAGTTATTGTTGCAGGTTAGTCATGTACAGAGGTTTTCTTAGCGGCACTTGGCACTCCATCCACTTCGCGGACACGGTCTTGGGAGGGCGCGATTGGCAAATAGACTACGAATAAATTCGGCAACCCTCTCACCAAAGATCGCCATCAACCGGAAATTGAGCGAGCCCGTTTATTCTTGCCGGCTTGCGATCGGTTTGGGTCGCGATGGAGAATGTTGCAATGCGAAGAGCGGCAAGACTCATGGCGTTGGCGGCGGTTGCCTTGTGGCTTTGCATAGGAGGCATGGCGCAATATCAGGACCGCGATAGCTCCGGTGTGCCGAGGACATCCGCTTCAGCGCCGCCGCCCGAACAGCGGATCGACATCAACCATGCCAGTGTGGATGAGTTGCTGAAAGTGCCTGGCCTGACGCGCGGTTGGGCCGAGCGGATTGTGCGCTACAGGCCCTACCGTACCAAGCAGGATCTTTTCGAGAAGGGCGTGGTGAACAGCCAGGTCTATGACCACATCAAAGACTTCGTAATTGCCCACCACAATAAGCAGTAATCGATCGAAGCAGTGATGGCTCGGCTTAAGCCGTAACTGCTTCGCCGGAGGGCTTGTCTCCGCGTCTCAGAAGCCGGCTCAGAATTACATAGAGTACGGGGATAAAGAACAGGTTAAGCACGGTCGAGAGCAGCATGCCGCCGACGATGGTGGTGCCGACCGAACGCCGCCCCAGTGCGCCCGCACCGGTAGCGAAGACCAACGGCAGAACGCCGAGAATAAAGGCGAACGAGGTCATAAGAATGGGGCGCAGGCGCAACTCCGCGGCCTCAATGGCGGCGTCACTAATGGAGCGGCCTTTCCTGCGCAGTTGCTCGGCGAACTCGACGATGAGGATGGAGTTCTTGGCCGAAAGGCCGATGAGCATCACCAGTCCGATCTGACAGTAGACG
Source organism: Occallatibacter sp. (assembly GCA_036489415.1). Lineage (GTDB taxonomy): Bacteria > Acidobacteriota > Terriglobia > Terriglobales > Acidobacteriaceae > Telmatobacter. The sequence continues at coordinate 59,667 of DASXFS010000019.1, forward strand.
TCATTGGACTGCCCGCGCCAAGCCACCAGCCCCAATGCGCCCAGCACCGCCATGGGCACGGCGAGAAGAATGATGAACGGCAGGGCAAAGCTCTCGTATTGGGCCGAAAGCGTCAAGTAGACCACGAGAATGCCGAGCCCGAAGATAATCAGAGCCTTGCCGCCGGACTCGATTTCGTCAAGCGTCAGCCCGGTCCAACTGAAGCTCATGCCAGGCATCATGTTCTGCTTGGCCAGATCTTCCATGGCGCTGATGCCTTGGCCGGAACTGTAGCCTGGCGCGGCTGATCCGTCGATCTCAACCGAGCGGAATAGGTTGTAATGCGTGATGACGGGCGGACCCGAACTCTGCGTAACATTGACCAGGTTATCTAGCGGAACCATTTGCCCGGAATCGGATCGGACGTAGTAGCTGTGCAGGTCCTGGGCCGACATGCGGAAGGGCTGGTCGGCCTGCACAAATACACGATAGGTGCGGTTGTTATAGTCGAAGTCGTTGATGTACTCCGAACCCATGAAGACGCTTAGCGTAGTGGTGATCTGCGAGAGCGGAATGTTCATCGCCTTGGCTTTTTCACGGTCGATGGTGACCAGCTCCTGGGGGTCGTTGGCAGAGAAAGTGGTAATGAGTCCGGTGAGATCTTTACGAGCTTTGCTGGCGTTTACGATTTGGTGAGCTACACGATCGAGGTCGGTCAGCGTATTACTTCCCTGGTCCTGCAGCATGAACGTGAAACCGCCGAAGCTGCCGATACCTTGCACTGCCGGAGGCTGGAACATGGCCACCAGGCCGCCATTCCGTGAAAACATCAGCCGTTGCAGTTTGGGCGACAGGTCGGCCACGATGTCTGCCGCGGAGTGTCCCTTGCCGCGCCGCTGATCGGAGGGTTTGGTGCTCACAAAAATGAGGCCTGCGTTGGCTGCGCCCCCTGAAAAGCCGAAGCCCATGACGGAGAAGGCCCCGTTCACATCGGAATTGGTGGCGAGAATGGCCTGCGCTCGGTCGGCCAATGCGGTGGTATAGGCGAGCGATGAGCCCGGCGGCGCCTGCACGATGACAAACAGATAGCCCTGATCTTCCTGTGGAATGAAGCCGGTGGGAACGTGGTTGTAGACCCAATAAGTGGCTCCCAGTCCAACAAAGAAGATCAGCAGCAACAGGTAGCGAAGCCGCAAGGCGACATGCACAACCTTGCCGTAAGCACGCGCCAGCCCATTGACCGCTGCGTCGGCGCCATGAATGAAACCGGCGAAGACCCGCGAGACGGGCGCGATGTGGAGAAAGTCAAGCTGCTTGGGGCGGTCTTCTTCGCCACGCAAAAAAAGCGCAGAGAGGGCCGGTGAAAGCGTAAGCGCGTTGAACGCTGAGATGGCGATGGCAAAAGCGATGGTTAGCGAGAACTGGCGATAAAGAATGCCGGTGGTGCCGGGGAAGAACGAGACCGGCACAAAAACCGCGATGAGTACCAGTGAGGTGGCGATGACCGCGCTGGTCACCTCGCCCATGGCGCGTGAAGTCGCTAAGTGTGGGTCGGAGTGTTCCATGGCAATGTGCCGCTGCACATTCTCAATAACCACAATCGCGTCGTCGACCACGAGGCCGGTAGCGAGGGTGATGCCGAAAAGTGTGAGCGAGTTGATGGAGAAGCCAAAGATCTTGATAAAGGCAAATGTTCCGATGAGCGAAACCGGGATGGTGACAGCGGGAATGATGGTGGCGCGCCAATCAAGCAGGAAGAGAAAGATGACTATGATGACGATGACGATGGCTTCGGCCAGCGTGACGAGCACTTCGCGGATGGAGTCGCCTACCACGGTGGTCGAGTCGAAGGCGATGGCGTATTCCAGGCCCGGAGGAAACCTCTTCGAGAGTTGCTGCAGCACGGCCTTCGCCTGGCGGTCCACATCCAGAGCATTCGCGTTTGCAAGCAGCTGGACGCCGATGCCCATGGCATCGTGGCCTGAGTATTTCAAGGAGGTGCTGTAGTCCTCGGCGCCGACCACAGAGTGGCCAACGTCCTTAAGCAATACCAGGCCGTTGGCGGAGTTTTTGACGACGATGTTGTCGAATTCCGCGGGGCTGGTTAAGCGGCCGATCACGCGCACGGGAATCTGATAAGCCTGCGTGGCATTCGAGGGCGGCTGGCCGAGTTGTCCGGCGGGAATCTCAACGTTCTGCTCCTGAAGGGCGTTGACCACGTCGGTCGCCGTGAGCCCACGCGCGGCCAGGCGCACCGGATCGAGCCACACCCGCATGGCATATTTGCGCTCGCCGAAGATCATTACATCGCCCACGCCGGGCACGCGCTTGATTGCGTCTTTCACATATACGTCGAGATAGTTAGACAGAAACTCCGATGAGTAGCGTCCATCGCGCGTAAAGAAGCCTGCCGCGAAGACGAAGTTATTGTTGGCCTTGGTGATGCTGATGCCGGTGGCATTGACCGCCGCGGGCAGGCGTCCGGTAACGCTGGCCACGCGGTTCTGCACGTCGACGGCCGCGATATCCAGGTCATAGCCGGTATCGAAGGTGGCGGTGATGGTGCTGATGCCGCTGTTGGTGCTCGAAGAGCTGATATACCGCATGCCTTCGACGCCGTTAATGGATTCTTCCAGCGGAATGGTGACGGCCTTCTCTACGGTATCCGCATTGGCGCCGACATAGTTGGTGGACACCACCACGGTCGGCGGAGTGAGCGTGGGATACATGGATATAGGAAGGTTGGGAATGCAGACCGCTCCTGACAGGATGATGAGCAGCGCGCAGACCGTGGCAAAAACAGGCCGATGGATGAAAAAATCGACAAACAAGATGAGCCTTCCTTTTTTGCTTGCAAAAGGCGCGCCGTCACGGCTGCCCTGAGCCCGCCTCCTGCCGGAGGCGCGATGATCGATTGCGCTCTATGCGCTGGGAAGCAGCATGACCGGCATGCCGTTGACGAGAAACTGCGTGCCGGAAACGATCACCTTGTCGCCGACGTTCAGCCCCGCGGTAACGGCATAGTCGTTGCCCACCGTGTCACCCAGCGTAACCGGCATCTGGTGCGCCGACCAATGCCCATTCTGCTGCTGTGCCACAAACACAAAGCTCTGCCCACCCTGCCGGGTTACCGCGAGCACCGGAATGGAAACCATGGGGGACGTGCTCCACACCACCCGCGCCTTTATCAGTTGCGCATTGCGCAGAACGTCAAGCGAGGTGTGTACGGGAGCCTTCACCAGGATTTCCTGCAGCGTGCTGTCTACCTCAGGAGAAATGAAATCGATCCTCGTCTTCTCCAGCAGCTTGCCGTTGTTATCTGTCAAATCTACTTCCAACCCCTGCCGCACCTGGCTGGCGCGCTCGGTCGGAACGTAGATGTAGGCTTCCAGATCCTTGTTCTCGTCCACCGTCGTCAGCATGGTGGTGGAAGAAACATAATCGCCCACATGCACCGGAATGTCGCCCACGACTCCGTCGAATGGCGCTCGAATGCTGTAGTAGGCCAGTTGTTCTTCCTGCGTCTTGCTCAGCGCTTCAGCCGATTGGTAGTCCGCTTTGCTGTTTTCGTAGGCCTGCTGCGCCTGCTCAAAGACATCGCGGCTGGTAATGCCTGCCTCGAACAGCTTGCGCTGCCGCTCAATCTCTGACGTGTTGTAGTCGTAAAGAGCCTTCTTCTGCCGCTCGGTGGCGCGCGCCGAGTCTACAGAAGCCTTCTGGTGCAGCGGGTCAATGGTCATCATTTCCTGACCCGACTTCACGTGGTCGCCAGAGTGGACAAGAATCTCCGTGAGCCTCCCATCCACCTGGGGCTGCAGAGTGGCTGAGCGCCGCGACTTGATGGTGGCCACATACTCGCTGCTCTGCGGCACAGGCGATAGGGCAGCAGACACCGTCTGCACCGGCAGCCCCTGCATTCCAGCTCCGGCCGGCGGTGTTGCCGCTTTCTTCTGGCAGCCAACTGCCACAACGCCCACCAATATAAGGCAAATCAATCCATGATTGCGTTTCAACGCGCTGATCCTCACTGAGTCTTTCCTTTACTGAATGTTCTTTTAAACCTGCTGGTTTAACTTGGGGTCCCGCACAAAGCCAGTGCTTTCAGGCCGCGAGCCAACGCGGTACGCGACGCTCTCCGTTTGTGCCGACAATACCCACTGAAGCCGGCAACATCTTCGGAAGGGCCCCGATTTAGCAAGCTCGTTCTATTCTGACGCTTGGAGCCGCTCCAATGACGCAAAATTATCCGCGCCCCGTGCGGAGCGAGGCCATCGACCCGTTTGTTCTCTGTCGGAAGCCCAAGCCTCAATCACCGCGCTGACCTTCTTTTGACACAGCACCCGCGAGTTGGTAGCCTTCATAAGGGCGTATCCGGCCAGTTCAGGGCAGGTTTTGCCCTCTCAATCGTCCCCGTCGTCTAGCCCGGCCTAGGACACCGCCCTTTCACGGCGATAACACGGGTTCAAATCCCGTCGGGGACGCCAATTAAAATCAATAACTTAGCCGGAAATCGAAACTACCAATCACTGCAAAAATTAAAAAATAGTTAAACGGTGCGGACAGTGCAGCCGGTTGCCGTTTAATTCAGGTGCGCCCTAGTCACCGGGACGATTCGCTGGACATACCGCCACTTCCGTGTTGAAGTCTTCAGCAATGGGGGCAAGCACAATGAAGCGACCTGAGCCAGAACCAGAATGCATAGGAAGTCGCAAGCTGCATCCCCGTCACATCCCCGATGGCGGCGGGTTTGGAGTTTGCGGCGGGTGCCAAGAACAGAAGCCGTTTATACGGGTCAACGGGGAATCTGTGCCAGCCAAGCATCCGCCGAAGAAGCCGCGCCGTTCAACTGGTCTGCCAAGGCCGCGTGGTGGCAGGCGCTCAGGCGAAGCGGCGGAACCATGGGTGGCTTTATCAAATGGGAAGATGGAACGTATGGGAAGATGGAACGTATCGATTTGGAGACTATTACGAGCTTATGGCAGAAGTCATCGCATCATCGGATCGAGAGTTGTTGCACAAATTCATCCTTACGGTTGGAGTTGTTAGCAATCATGGGAATTGGTTTACTGCGGAGAATCACAGTTCGAAGAACTCCTGCCCTGGAACATAGCCGCCTCGCTGCAGACCGACTCTTCCCAAGCCGCTTAGACACACTCATCAGGTGTCCACTTAAAAATAAGTGGACACTTCGCGATTAGACACCCCAAGCCGGTCAAGACGGGAACTTCGAACGCTTACAAATCACAACAAGGAAATCAAGGTTCTAGCACAGTCTTATGATTGGCTACTCTTCCTTAAGGACGCAGGGCTAGCGCAGTTTGCAGACGAGATTCTGCTGAGCCCTAAGCCTGAACACATAGCCGCGCGCGAAGCATTCCGTACAAGCTACACGGGCGAGAAAAACGTCAATCAATTCACGAAAGTTCAAATTGCTCTCGCTGCCGACGCCGCCCTTCAATCCTACTTCGCAACAAACAGGGAAGAGGTGGAGAGTTAGTTCAATGTCATCGCGCCACGGGGCAAGCCCCTTTCTGTTTTGAAGGAAGAATTGATTACCCTGAGTCGAAAAAATTGGCAGGAGATACACGCATGAGTGCAGGTCAAAAACTCAACACCTTAAGCCAAGAATGGGGAACTCCAAAGAAATATGTAGACGCGGTGCGGGAATTCTTCAACGGAAAGATTGACCTTGATCCATGCTCCAACAAGTATTCGATCGTTCATGCGACGATTGAATATGCCCTGCCATTTCACGATGGTTTGAAAGAAAGCTGGAATTATCCAACGATCTACGTCAACCCTTCCTATGGCATCAACAAAGAGAATGGCACTTCGATCAAGAAATGGCTGTTGAGATGTGCTTCGGCACATCGCGATCACGACGTTGAAATCCTCGCGCTAGTTCCTGTAGCGACCAACACAGGTCACTGGAAAAAGCACGTCTTCACAAGTGCCGCGAGTGTCTGTTTTCTCTATAACACGCGGCTCAAGTTTCTTGTGAATGGCGAAGACGGCGGCAAGGGCGCTCCGATGTCGTGCGCGATGATCTATTGGGGTGCAGCCTTCGATCGGTTTAATTCTGTCTTTGCTAAATTCGGTGCAGTTATCGATCTCCGTCCTTTGCAAGGCAAGCAATTTGGGGCGCATTCTGAATATGGGACTCTAACTTACGATAACAAGCCGAAGACTTCTTCAGTTGATCTGTCCGTTTTCAAGAAGCCCGTTGCCGAATCAACGAACATGCAAGAGAGCCTCTTTTAGGTTTAGCTGTCCACGAACATCCGCCTTCATACGTGTTAGGAATCACCTTGCATTCTATTCAATTGTGCGCTAAGTTGTCACATGCCCAGTCGGGCATCCGCACCATTCAACACCTCCTGCAGTCGCGGGCGCCTTAGCCAGTCGGCCAAGCCCGGATCAAATATCGCACCGGACCGCATTGGATAAATTTACGGCTCTTTCACCACGCAGTATTGTTTGCCCACGTAGCCCGACGTGGGCGCTTGCGATAAATAGATAAGCTGGCCATTGAAATCCGTTGCCGCTGTGTTTGTCAGTTGGATGTCCGCTATCCTGGCGGAGCAAAGTGCGCGACGGACGACGCGCTCGGGCAAACAGTGCATTTGCATGTTCCCATGACCAAGTCCCAGCGCATCTTTCACCCTGGACCGGATACGAAGAACTTGGCGGACTTGAATCATCTTGGAAGAGAGGTACGGTGCCGCGAAGGAATCTTGCACTCCGAACACGAGTACGCCGTCCGGCGCTAGAACCCTTACGAATTCCTGCAGGTACTGTTCGGAAAAGCGCGGGGGTACATGCTGGAGCACGATGTTGCTGTAGATAAACGAGAAGCTTGCGTCTGCAAACGGCAGCCTGGCATTCGAGTGAGCCACATAGCGGCAATGCGCATATTGATTTAGAGACTCGGCCTTCTGAATCATCTGCTGCGAGATGTCCACGCCGATACATGAGGCAAAACGTCGCACCAGAGGCTGCGTCAAGCGGCCAACGCCGCATCCAAAATCCAACGCAGCGCCGTCGAAATCGGGTATATGGCCGATGTTGGCCAGATGGCTCATGACGATCTCAATTTCGGCATCCCCGGTGGCCATGAACTCCACCACATTCCATTTACCGCCCACTTTGCTTTGGTCGGTGAGAATGGCATGGAAGGCGTCGTGTTCGGCGAGGCGCTCCCAATCGTGCTTAAGCTTGTCGAGGTTGGTCACGAATCCCTTTACTCATCCGCCACTTTAAACCAGCCGAGCGTAAACGTTATTGATCGACAACGGCCTGAGACCGGTTGGAAAAGGCCGGGTCCACTTTGGCTTGCGGGTAAGTGCGCAGACCCGTTAGCTGCAGTGTAATATGCCACAGGAAAGTTGAGTTGTTGCGAACATAGCGCCAAAACAGACGGCGCGGGTCTTGGATTAACCGGTGCAGCCATTGCATTCCCGCACGCTTCACCCACTGCGGCGAATCCTTGATTCGACCGGTATGGAAGTCAAAGGCAGCGCCTACGCCGAACATCAAAGTGGAATCGAGTGAGGGCAACAGGCGCATCATGAAACGCTCCTGCTTCGGCGTGCTGATACCCACCCAGATTATATCCGGCTTCATTTTGTAGATTTGGGCAGTTAGAGACTCTTCCTCTTCAAGTGTCAGGTCTCGGAATGGGGGCGTATGGGCTCCTGCAATACGTGTCCAGGGGAAGCGGCTCGTCAGTCTCTCGCGCAGTTCTTCGGCCACACCCGGCTTGCCGCCGTAGAGGAAGTGCGTGTGGCCCGCGAATTCCTTGCGGCGGAACATCTCCAGCATCAAGTCTGGGCCGGCCACTCGTTGCATCTTGCGAAAACCTTGCCACCGGCCAACCCAGACCGTCGGTGTGCCATCGGGCACCATGAGGGTAGCCCGGGCGTATACCTGAGCCAGGTTTGGATCGCGCTGCGCTTCCATGATGCCATGCACGCCAATCAGGCAGACGTATCCATTGCGGCGTGCTTTCAATTCTTCCGCAACGCGTCTCATCGCGCCTTCCATGTCGAGCGGGTCTACCGGAATGCCAAGGATCATAGCTGTTCTTTGCTTTGATTCGAGTTTCATAAGAGATGCCGTCTTTTCTCCGAGGCCTGAAACCGGGCTTGATTTGAGGAAGTATTCTGCGCTGACGCAAGCATGAGCGACTGATAGAGCCGCATATATGCTTCCGCGATAATTTGCGACGAGAGCTGTGGCAGGGCAATCGGCCCTGGAGATTCCTGGAGCAGCGTAGCGCGCACAGCATCTGCGAATGCCTCCACTTCCCGTGGGCCGAGAGGAACGAAGTTGCAGTGGTTGCCGCCCAACTCGCGAAAGGCAGCAATGTCGGAGCAGACGACGCGACATCCAGCCAGTAGCGCCTCCGCAACTGGAAGGCCGAACCCTTCAAGTACAGAGGGCGCCAGCACCAACTCGCAGTGTCGGTAGCACCATTGCAACTGCGCGTCGGAGATACCGTTCAACAGCAGGACCCGATCCTCCAGGGCGGCGGCAGCGACAAAATCCTTGATGGCCGAAGTCTCCGGCCCCGTGATTCCCACGATGAATAGTCGAGTCTCGACAGGAATCTGCCTGGCCTGCAACAGGCGATCAAAGACCCGCAACGCCACCAGGATGTTCTTGTTGCGACGATGCTGCGCGACACAGAGCAGGAAGGGCTGGCCCTCCCACTCTGGAAGCGGAGTTTCCGTCGCAGACCGTGGTTGTGGTTCAACGGCATTATGGATAACCGTCGTCTTCCCCGCGAGCGCCGGGTCCAGGCTCTCAAGCCGCCTGAATGTACTCTGGGACACGCACGCGATTGCGTCGATTCTGCGCAGACATCTCCGCAGCACAGCCCGATTGAAAAATATCTTTGGAAATCCGAAATTCTCTGGAATGTCATATGGATACAGGTCGTGCAGTGTAACCACTGCCGGGCAACGAAAAGCGCCGCGCCGCACGGGCGCGGGATATGCGAGGTGAACGATATTCGCGTCCAGCCTTGTGGCCAGCTTGGGTAGTTGCGCATAAAACCAGAGGTTGCGGCTCAGCGCACTGTTGCCAATGGGCGCGGCATGAAGCTTCAGACGCGCGTCGTCCCATGGGGCAGAGTCCTGGACAAAGCCAATCTGCCATGGCGCGACTACAAGATGCACCTCGGAAATCTCACCGCGCGTGAGCAGACAGCGCGCTAGATTGATGCCATGCCTAGGTACGCCGGAAAGCTGGCCGGAACTCGATGCAAGCGCGATCACGACTTTCATGCGAACACCTCAGATCCGAACGGCGATGTAACTCTTGGTGAGGCCGAATAGACGCTCCTTCAGGATTCGGCAATCGGGAAACAAATGCTTCAGCTCGCGGTAGGTGAGAAGCCGGACCTCGTCGACGATCTCGTGGACAGCATCGGGTGTTAATAAGCCTCGCGGCGTCCACCGTGCGATGCGGTGCTGTGCGCTCTTCGGCAGGTATTGGATATAAGGAGCCAGCAGATGCGCCTCAATCGGAAAGCTGCGTGCGGGCGTCTGTATCCAGAGCTTGCGCGCCACGCGGCGCGCTTCCCGCGCAAATGCTTGTTGTTTATCCCAGGTACCGACATGCTCGATCACCGAGTTTGAGAACGCTATATCGAAGGAATTGTCCGCAAACGGCATTTCCGTCGCATCGCCTTCTATCGATGTGAAAGGGCCGACGTCGATCTGACCGTCGCGGCGGATGTTGATCAGAGTGACCGAAAAGCGCGTGTGGCCTTCAGATTCGACACACCATGTCTGCGGCGTGCCGCCGATGTCCAGCACGCGAACCTCCGGCGACGGAGCGAAGAAGGCGAAGAAACGGTTCATGCGCCTGCGGCGAAAGCGTAGGAACACGTGGTCGTAGAGGCTCTTGAATGTCAGCTTCATCTTTCCCTTCCCTCCTTTTCTGGTGCGATCAGTCGTTTGGTCTGCGGCCTGTGTATCGCCCTCGGATTCTTGTGATACCCCCCTACTTACTGTGTGCACTTACGGCCTTCCATGCGAAGGCCGCGCCGTCGCCGCGCGCCTGCTCAATGAGGCATCCAATCATGACGATGGCCCATATCGGCAGCGATAGGTCGAAGACTTCGGTGTCGGCTAGGCCGCGAATGGCTACGAAAAGGAGCATGCCGAGGAACAGCGTCTTCATCGACTTGTCGTGGAGGCGGTGCAGATGTCGAAAAAGACTTCCATAGATTTCAACCAGCATCAATACCCCAACCGCCCCGTAGGCATAGAACTGTTGCAGCAACTCATTGTGTGCGTGCCGAGCCTCAAACTGATCCGCTCCGAAGGGGGGAATCACCTTCCACACAGAATGAAAGCCGTGCCCGATCCATGGCTGCTGGACCGCCTCATTCAAGATGTAAACCCAGATTTCAACCCGGCCCGTAAGTGTTTCCGACTGGTTGCCGGCATTCACGTAGACGTCAAAATAATTCGACAACAAGCTCCAAAACACCACAAAGATCAACAGGGCGGAGATTGCGAGCAGCCACTTCGTTTTGCGTTTGATCGACTTGTCGCGGAGCAGAATGTAGCCTTGCGCTGCGACAAAGGCAATAATTGTCGTCTTGCTCAGGCTGCGCAGCAGTGTAATAACGAGGAAGGCAGCAGGCACGATCCAGTTGCCGTATTTACGGCGCACCAGATATTGCGCGAAAAAGAAGGCGATGGCGCATGTATAGCCGATCTGGTTCGGTCCCAGCAGTTCTTCATCACCGAGACGAAGATCGGATTGCGCAGGTAGCAGCCAGGCGATTGCCGCAATGGCACATGCTCCCGAGACGTACCCCTTCATCACGGCGTTCACCACGGCATCCACGGGACCGGTTCGGAGCAGGAGTACGATCATCGCAGTATCTGCGGCCATGGCCATCCAGAAGGCGACGGCAGCAGGCAACGATACGGTGCTGCTCCACATCAAGCTGGCTCCCGTGAAACAAATAAATAACAGCACCCAACGAGAAGACGGTACTTGCAGCATCGACACTACGGTGCGGCGAGCCTCGCCTATCGAATGAAACGCAACGATTGCGAATAGAAGATAATTCAATCCGAGGCTGGCGACCACGCCCACAGATGCGTCCTGCCCAAAAATGCGTACTGCCAGCACCACGCTGAAAAGCCGGAAGGCAAAGAAGAAGCCAACACAAGCCGGTAGCAACGATGGCGACAGCGTTATCGCCATGCTGCCGGAATCCGCGATGCCAGACGTTGCATGGGAGAGGTGCATCTTCATTGCACGCTCCCTGTCCGCCGAATCCAACTGAGCCGCGGCTTTATACCGGCGCCGATTTGCCGCAGCAAAGCTTTGCGCGGATCAGCAGCCGGCACCTGCACCCACTCGTATTGAACGAGGAGAAACAAAGCAACCCCGGCAACCGAAGTAATCGTAACTAGAAGCGCCATCAACAATCTCGGAGGGAAAGATTTCTTCTCCGGAATCCCTGGTGCATCAATCACGCTTACGACAGGGACATCCTTGGCCTCTTGAATCCGCGCCAGTTCATACTGCTGTGTGAGCAATTCATAGACGGATTCCTGCACTTGCACCTCGCGATAGAGATTGGCGTATGGCACTGCCAAGAGTGGCAATTGGCGCAAAGGAGGATACAGATTGTCGTCGCCATTGCTCGAGGTGCCGCCAGTGCCTGTGTCGCCGTTGTCTGTGGGCAAAGCCTTCGACGACCCACTCATTTTCACGATTTCTGCCTGCAAGACGCCGATCCGCGCCTTGGCCGAGCGCACCCGTACGTTCTCATCGCCATACACCTGCCGCAATGAATCCAGTCCCGATTCTTCGATAATCAACTGTGCCTGCATGCGCGCAGCCGCGTCCACCATCGACCGCGCTTGCTCTTTAATATCGATGGTTGAATGTGTGCTCGAAAACTCGCTCAGCCGTTCTTGCGCTTTCTCAAGGCTTTCCCGAACGCCCTGCAGCCGCTTCTCGATGAACAGCCGCTCCTGATGGGCGGATGACGTGTTGGTGCGGTTCACCAACTGGTTCAATCCATCCAGATACCCTTGTGCGATATCTCGTGCGCGGACGGGGTCGGTGTCGGTGACCGTCAGTGTAATCACGCCGCTCTTCCTGTCGTCTACGATCTTTGTGAAGTGGGCGAGACGCTTTGCAGCATCGACGCGGTAACGCGTGTGATAGACGTGCTGCAGGTCAAAGCGATCGATGAGAGGTCCGCTGATTGAGCCGCTGCGCAACAGATCGACAAACAGCGCAGTATTGCCGCCGCCACCAAGGAAGCTGCCTGCCAAGGCGCCAAGAGCGCCCAGGCTGCCGCCAGCGTGTCCCGCCAGCGCCGCCAACAATGCAGTGCCACCCATAGAGTTGCTCGGCGGCATTATGCGCGCGCTGGATTCGTACCTTTTCGGCAACAGAAAAGCAATCGCAAGACCCAGAGCCAGTGCGACACCTGCCGTGCGAGCCAACATGCGCCGCTTCTGCCATAGCCGTGATGCATTTCTGACCCAGTTAGGAGTTTCGCCGGGACCATGTTCTGCGCCGTTCTCGTATGTGGCTACTCCTTCGTTGTCGGAAGCCGAGCCGGCCCCTTGCGGAGGCTCCTCTGCCGAGATAAGTTGAGAGTGATCAATCGCGCTCATAACAGACCAGCCACGGCTGCAGTAATCGCTATCGAAGATGTGATCTGCGCGACAGTCAGCAAATTGCGCCAGAAGACGGAGGCGCCGATAATTTTTTGCGGCACCACGACAACGTCGCCGGGATCGAGCTTCGTCGCAAGCACACTATGGCCCAACCAAGAGGCCGAATTGCGTCCGACGACAGAACCATTTGCCCGGATGATGAAGATGCCGCTTTTGTTGGCGATCTCCGTTGCGCCGCCGGCACGCTGCAGATACCATTCAGCCGTCTTATCGGGCGTAAACGTAATCGCCGAGCTGTTATAGACCTGTCCGCTCACCAGCACGAAGCCTGGCCGCTTGGGAATACGCAGCACATCGCCGGCACGCACTTCGATGTCGGCGGAAGTGTTCTCCCAACCGGCAATGTCATTGGTGATGTGGATCACAAGCCGCCCGCTTGCAGGCTGACTCTTCAGCCGCGCCAGCACCTGCTCCTGTTGCTCGGCAATGAGCTGCAGAATCGCCGACTGGTCGCTGGAGCCAAGGCTCGGGCTGATGCGCGCGGCTGTCGAGCTTGTCTCGATTTGCCGGATCAACTGCTCGCGGCTCTTCTCCTCCAACTGGCGCACTTCTTCGCGCAAGAGCACCGCTCCGGCTGGATAACTCGTCTCGCGCAAGCCGCCGGCCCGCCGCAAGATGGAACTGAGCCGCTCACCCTGCTGGATGCCGTAGCTTCCGGGATGGGCCACTTCGCCTTCGATCGTAATCGATGAGCCAATATCGCTCCACCCGGTGATCTGATGAACAGTCAACACGTCACCGGGCTTGAGCGCCACATCCGCGCCGCTGTCGCGATGGTGAACGGCGTCGCCGATATGAATCGATGTGCGCTCGCTGACCACTGTGTTTCCGTCCGCGATCTCATAGCTGGTCAGATCCGCATTGTCGAGCAGCGCATCGCGCTTGAAGCCGCCGGCCATGCGCACCAGTTGCGCCGCCGTCATGCCGGCCGCGAGGGGGTAGGTTCCAGGGCGGAGCACTTCGCCGCCGATGGTGACCTTGGGCGCATCGGCCTCGTATCGGCCATAGATTCGAATAGTGTCAAACGGCTTGAGTGCGAGGTTGTTGTTACCAATCAGTGCGTCCGGCACATTAAATTCAAGCGTCTCTGGATGCAGGTCCGGCGGCATGAGCCGCACAATCTCGCCAATGTCCGCCGGTTCCGGCAGCAGGTCCTGATAGCTGTGCAGCACATCGTTCAAGCGCATGCCGTCGCGATAAGAAACGCGCCCGGGCCGCACAACATGACCCTGCATGTAAATGACACGCTGGCTGTAAGGCAGAATCGGCGAAACCCGCACGCGGTCGCCATCATAAACGGGAAAGGCGGCTATGGCCGTCAGGGCAATTTCAGGGCTGCTCGATTCAGGCAGATCAAGGCTGACGGTCACCCGCTCCTTGTTCGCATCGATGCGGTCGAGCTCGATATGACCTAGCTCCGCAGCCACCGTTGCGCCGCCGGCGTCGTCAAGGACAGCGGCCAGTGTGGCCTTCCCCTTCAATTCGTAGATCGCCGGACGCTTGACCGCGCCATAGACAGCAACCTCCGGACCGGCAGGGGGCACCAGTACCGTGTCGCCTGCCTCCAGCCGATCCTCACTTTGCACGCCGTGGAGCAGAAAGTCGTAGAGATCGATCTCGCCGATCAACTGCTTACCGCGATAGTGCCGCAAAACGCGCAGCGATCCGGTACTTGTTGGGCCGCCGGCCGCGTAGAGGGCGTTCAACGATGTCGATAACGAACTTATATCGTATGCGCCGGGCCTCTGCACATCGCCCACAACGTAGATGCGAATGCTCCGCAGGTGAGTAACGGTGACCGCTACGTGAACATTGCGATACTGCCGCTGCAGCGCATCGGCAACTACGCTCTGTACTCGCTCCAGCGTCAGCCCCGCCACCTGCACCGTACCGGACTCAGGAAGGGCGAGACGGCCCTCCCGGTCAATCACCCGGGTAAAGCTCTGAGAGGCGCCGCCCCACAGGTCGATCGACAGGCTGTCGCCAGGTCCGACCACGTAGCCTGGCCCTGCTGGAACATCCAGGGGCGCTTGGCGCCCACTGGGGGCAATCTGGTTCGCAATAAAAGCATTGCGATGCAGAAAGACATCGGAGCCAAAACGCTTCAACTGTCCGCCCTGTTCCGGTATTTGTGTGTACAAATCGTACAGCGAGCGCAAGTTGTACGGCGTGGGCTGGTGCAACACCTGCGGCTCGCTGGTTGTGTTGTTTGCCGTGTTAGTGGCCTGATTGGCGGCAGGGTTGCGCATCGTGTTCCTGCGCATTGTCGCGGACTGATTTGCACCACCCATGCCTTCGTAATACTGTCTCGGCGCGCCATAGAGCAGCGGATTCAGCAGTAGGCCCGCATCTTGCGAAGTCTGGCTGCCCATCTGGAAAGGCGAGAGATCGTCCTCTCCGTAAGCGGCGGTAGCATAGCTTTGCAAGTCGACGTCTGTCACATAGCCTCTTGCGCGCAGAAAGGTTGTGATATTGACTCGAAGTTCTGGACTCGTTGCAATCTTGCTGTACAGCATCTCGTCCGTAATCGACTCCGCTTGGACTGGTGCGCCTTGTTGCTGCGCAAGATCTGAGACCAGCGATTTCAATTCCTCGAGCGCATCAGGCTGTGCTTGCAAAATGGCGAAAATCTGATCGGCGGAGAGGGTCATCGGTGTACCCAGGCCTTGATCGGCTTCATTTCCAGCGTCGGTTTCTCTTCCAGTTGCAGTGCCCATTCCGGCATTCAAGCCGGGCGCCGCAACTGCTCCGCCAGCGGTGTTCGCGGATTGGCCGGCGCCCTCCGGATCTGCCAAAGGCAGTACGGAGACGGGCGCTAAACCCGTTGCCGTCGAGGAACCTTGCGGCGTCTGTGCTAACCCGGCCGGACCGGGCTTGGCCAGACCCAGCGCGCACGCGAACAAAACAACTTGCAAACCAAGATGCCGGAGCTTTTGAAGCGACGAGTTGGAAGAAGTGATCATCGGGATACTCGATTCGCGTGTTGCCACCAGAAGATCGATTCGCGAAGATAAAGAGCCCCTTCAAATACGTGGAAGCGCAGCCTGAAGCCGAAGAAGCGAAGTTGTGCGCGATACCGTTTCATTCGGGCAAAAAAAGCTTCTCCAACCACCGGGTGCGTAATGACAGGCGGTAGCCTGTGGGGCAAGAGAGCCTGCAATCGGGAACGCTTTGATGCCAATCCCGATGGCTTCATTTCTTCCTGCAGAAGCAGGTACAACTTGCTGCCGGGGAAACTTGCCAGAGCGGTCCGGTGTCCGTACATCTCCGCCCAGAGCCGGGCGGTGTTGGGAAGTCGATCGACTGTCCAGCAAGTCAACGCCTCCGGGGCGAATGGACCCATCACGCGGGAAATGAGAAGAGTGACCATGCCGAGCCGCACGCATGTCTGAGGATCGTCTGCAAGTTCTTCTTGTAGCCTGCTCCAGAAGACGTCGTCGCATCGCCGTGCCATAATATGGCGGTAGAACTCGAGCAGGTGCGCGGTACGCAAAAACTCACAGCACACGTGCTGATAGGCATGAAGGCCTTGTCCCACAAATAGGTCAATCGGCGAGAGCACCGGCATGGCAACGTCGCGGAAGTGTAGATCGTGAGTGCGCGATAGCCGCGATGTTTGTCCCGCGTTGACCTTCTCAATGTGCAAGTCCATTGCGCGGCTCAGTCCGGCCTTATAGAGATCCTTGAGTGAAGATGGAGGGCCATCGTTTGCTCTGAACTCCCAGCTTCTGCCGCTCGCACCCGCGATGGCGGTCAGCCGGTAGCCGGCATCCTCAAGGATTCGCCGCGCCTCCAGCGAGCTCTCTTCCGAGACAAGAAAGTCCAGGTCAAGTTGCGATCGTAGCTCCAGCTTCGGTACCGAGATCGGCCACAATGAGAAACCTTTTAATACCGCGTACGAAAGTCCGGCTTCCTTAAATCGGCGCTGGATTGCGGCTAGACTAGCAACCATTCCATCTATTCGCCGCGAGTTGTCTGCGAGGTTTTGCTGCAGCCGCTCAATGACCGGTAATGGAAGCATCTCCAACAGGCCGAGTTCCTCCACGCGGTCAAGAAAATACAGCGCGAGCCCACTGGTGTCTAACCAGCGCAGCAAGCCCTCCCACTCCTTGCGCGAAAGATGAAACAAGCGCGCATATTCTGTTGGCAACGGATCGCAGAAGGTCAACAGAACGGCCTCGCGCAATTGAGATGCACGGCTGAGTGAGCGTTTCATCGGATTGGCGGGATAAGAATGCATTGTGTCAGTGTGTGTACATCTCCGGTTCGCCGAGACTTCCTGCCGGCGGCAGGTGGCGCAGATACAGCACAATCGACCAGATCTCTTCGTCGCTTAGTGTGTTCTTCGAGCCAGGCATGCCAGACGGCCAGATGCCGTAGTCGATGATCCACTTCAATTGCCCGTCGGTATAGGACTGCACGTCGTTCCCGGCCAGCGAAGGCACTGGCGGCGACATGCGATCGGCAAAGGGCACTCCGGTATTCTGGCCATCCAGCCCATGACACGCGACGCAATAGTGCGAGAACGCTTCTTTGCCATCGGCAACTGCCGCGGCGTTATCCTTGAGGGGATTCGCTTGCGATTTGTTATGCACCAGGATCTTGTGCTTCGCCCAATTCAGGGCAGCGGTCTCTGCTTTGCCCGGCGGATCAGCCTTGCACCCGGCGATCAGGATTCCAGACAGCATGGCAAGCGGTACGGCGATCAATATCACCCCCAGGATGAGAAAGACTGCCTGCGGCATGGGCTTAGTCCACAACATGTACGGTCAGTGCCATGGTTCCGTGCCCGGCGCCGCAGAACACTGAGCAATGGGCCACAAACGTCCCAGTTTTGCTGGGGGTAAAGGCAACTTCGTTGCTCTGGCCCTTGCCGACTTTTACCTCGACGCCAAGCTCCTTGATACGGATGCCGTGCGCCACATCGATGCTCTTCAGCACAAGAACAACCGGTTCGCCTTTTTTCAAGGTGATCTCTCCGGGCGTAAAGGCGAATCGCTTGGCTGTTACCTCAATGCGGCGCGGAGCGGCTTCGGCTCGAGTGACGGAAACGAATAATAACGTCGCAACCAGCATTGCGGTCACGGCCGTAGACACCGCATACTTCAACTTCATCTGGGGTTCCTCGATGGAGATTTTCGGCGGCAGACTGCCCGCCTTTTCGCTCACTGCCCTACTGTCCTGATGCGTACCGAGTTTCCATCGGTAGGCACAATCACAACGGCAAGGCCAGAAGCTGTTCCGACTCTAGTTAGGTCTCGAAAACGGGTTGTCATGTCGCTGTCAGCCAAATGTCACCTGATTGTTGTAGTCTCCTGTTTACCGGTGAAGTTCTCGCGGAAGCCTCTAAAACCCCTTTCAAAATCCATCCTTTTGCGGTGCTGGGGAAGTTGGTCGGTGACTCGCCGCGCAAAGTGACAATCAATTGACAACTGGCAGACGATCCAGCGACACATGGCCGCGTTGCGCTCGCTAGTCTTGTTCGTATGTTGGGTTTGGCTTTCAGCCTCAAATACCGGAGCGCCGCGCGCGCATTTCGTCGTGCTTTATCCGTGCTGGCCATTCTCGCGACTGCACATCACGCGTCCGCGCAGGATGTACCTCTCATCTCTGGAGGAGTCGGCTTCTTCACCGGCGCCAATGCCGGCAGCACCACGTATATGCCTCTCATCGAGCCTCTGCTGGCTGCGCCTATTGGCCATCACGTCCTGATCGAATCGCGCGCCGCGCTGCTCGAGAGCTTCGCGCCGAATGGCGGCGATCAGCCAGGTTACAACCATACCCACTTCATGGGGCTCACCTACCTGCAAGGCGACTATGTTGCCTTGCGCCACTTCACCATCGTAGGCGGCGACTATCTCATTCCCTTCAACACCTACAATGAGCGGCTCTCTCCAATCTGGATCGGCGACTTTCAGGACGGTCCTCTGATCGCGGCGCTCGGTGTCTTTTCGAGCGGAAGTGGCCTTGGTGGAATGCTGCGTGGTAACGCTATCGCCCGCAACAAATACTCCATCGACTACGCCTGGTTCTATTCAGCTCGAAGCGGGAACGAGCAGTTCAGCGCTCAACGTGGCTCCGGTGGGCGCGCAAGCCTCTATCTGCCCGGGCAGCGCCTTGAAATGGGTCTCTCGTATGACCGTCTTCTGCAAGGGACACACGAGAACTTCTACGGCGCGCACCTCTGGTGGCAGCCCAGAGAGACGGCTTTCCGTCTGCGTTCCGAGTTTGCCCGAGGCCATCATGCGCAGGGCTATTGGGTCGAAGCCGATTACCGCACTCGGGCGTTTGGCGGCCTCGACAGCGCGATCGGCCGTATCGAGCCGGTCTTCCGCATGCAGCAGACGTTTCGCCGCGACACCATCGTCAGTGACGGTCTGCCGCTTGTAAATACTCAGCGAGCCGACTTTGGGCTCGATTACAACCTGCCGCACAATACCAGGATCGTCACCAGCTATGCGCGGCAATTCTCATCCACTGGCAAAAAGAACGTCTGGGAAACTGGAATTGTATATCGCTTCCTTTTCCCGGCCTGGAAAGGGAAATGATGATGAGCTCGAAGTATTGGTTGCCGGGCGTACTCGTCCTTGCTTTGGTTTCGGCATTCGCGCTTGCAGCACAGCAGAACGGTGCGCCGGCAACTGGGACAAGCAAGACAGCCAACGCCGCAAAGCGTACCGTTCCCCAGTCGGATGAGGGGCAACGCATATTTCAGCAACACTGTTCTCGCTGTCATACTGCGCCGGATGGCTTCTCGCCGCGCATATCCGGCACCGTCGTGCGGCACATGAGGGTTCGTGCTTCGCTCAGCCAACACGAGGAGGAAGAGCTGCTTCGCTTCTTCAACCCATAGGATTGCAATCCAGGGCGGATGTTCGCCGGCCCGGCTTTCAGATTGAGGGAATCGTTATGTTAGTAAATGGGGTGAGAATCTGGCTCGTATGGCTGGCCGAACTTATTCAGGTGCGGTTGCTGACCAGGGCGGTCGGGACGGATCTCACCAAGATCGGCAGTCTCTCCTTGGACATGGACTCGGCGTGTAAGCCGGTCCAGCGAACTCTGCTTCTGTCCTTCGATCCACACGTGCAGTTCGTAGTCGCCATCGGCAACATCCTTCACGTGAAACACGCCCCGTGCGTCGGCGAAGCCATAGAGCGGTGTTGTCAGAGCGATCACTACCGCGCTCATCTCCGAATGAATGTTGCAGAAGATGTAGGAAACACCCTCACGCGAAAACACCACGCTGCGCGTCGAGCCCGCCTCATACAGCCCGAGATCGAAGCGCCGTCCATCGAAGAGAGAAAAAACGTTGTGAAAGAAAGGATCGGCATTCGGAAATGCAACACTACTGCCCACAGGCACAACGAGTAAATGTGGCGTGAACATCTTATTTTTCTGCAACAGAGTAAAACGACCCGGCGTTACCGGCGCCTCACCTCCGCGCCTCAACGGGTTCAGCCAGATCACGGCCGGTGGGAGCTTCTTCGCCTTATGCACTGAGTCGGGCTGCGCCCGCACAAGTCTGGCAGTTACCGTGGCCCGTTGTACCGGCGCAGCAGGGGTCTGCGCGCTCGACAGTGTGCCGAATCCGACCAAAAACGCCGACGCAAGTAATCTCCTGAACTGCTCTCGCCGCATCAGAACTTGTACCCCGCGCCAATACCGATGCTGTCGCTGAAATCGGCAGGACCCATGCCGTAGTTGGTCCACATCCGTTTGTATTCGAGCGAAAACAGGAGATAGGCGCTCGGGCTGAAGATCACGTTCGAGAAGAAGGAACGGTTTCGAGCCAGCCCCGGATAGGACGTCGCGCCCAAAGACGATATGGCCTCTTGAACCTCTCTGGCGAATGGGTTGTCGGTCCCGTAGCCCGCATTCATCTCCACTCGTTGGCTTGCCTTGGCCTTCAGTTGGGTCCACCCGCCTACGTCGTCCAACGGATGTACGAACTCCGCCGAGCCGGCATATTGATAGTAATAGTTCACGTAGCCACCGCCTCCAAGTCCATCCAATGCCTGTCCGCGATACGCATTGGCGGTCAACTCAAAATGCCTGGTCAGTGGGAACCGCAAATCGAAAGTGGCCGCCCACGCGTTAAAACTGTCGTTGTCTGCCGTGCGGTGTGGGCTGAAATAGCCCCCGGCGCCAATCTCAGGCCCGACGCCGTTCTCGCCATGCTGGAATGAGACACGCACCTCGGTTCCCGGCCAGCGGCTGCGCTCTGTTTGGGTCACGGTCGAGATACTCGGAGTTGCACCCGGCGGTTGCGGGTCGGATGTATCAATGAGAGCTGCCTGCGCCTTGATGTGCGAGAAGTCAGAAAGTGCAAACCGGTGGGACAAGCCAGCCTGCGGACTCCAGTTCCAAAGATTTCCGGCCCACGCTAGTTCCGGCTGCGCGATAGCAAGCAGCGAGGACGGTTCGTTCGGCTCAAGAATGCTGCGATCCAACTCGGCAAAAGCCTCCGAGTTTTGCCAATTCAATGCCACATGCGCAGTGCGCAGCCGCAAGATCCCGCTGGCGGCATAATTTGTCTGCGCGCCGCTCGCGAAGAAATCCACGCGAAGATCCGCTCGGCTCGATGCGCCGAGCAAATGCGGCCCCCGCGCATCCAACCCTAGCACCGTCTGCCGCATCGAAATCCCGGTGCTGCCCGGGCCTCGAATTGCATAGGCGGGTGACGCGGAGATGTCTACCTGCCGCGTGTTGACGAACCCATTCAGCAGAAGCAGCCCGGTTACCTTCAGCGGATACTTTGAGTCGGTCTCCACTTTGGTCGTGTCATGCGTTGCGATCTGCGACTCTTCGATTGCCTGTCGCTCTCGAATTTCATCGAGAGATGCGGAACTGCCAGTTGCAGCTTCGGCGTTGCCGGCATTCGCAGTTGTGGTCGGAGCCGTGATTGACGCAGTTGTCTTTTCGGTCGCCATCTGCTGCTGGAGCGCAGCCAGTTGCTGTCTTAACTCGAGCAGTTGTTGCTGGTAGGCTTCCATCTGTGTTTGAGCCTTCGCAACGGCCGCCGTCAGACGGTCGATCCTCTCCTCGGTAGTCTCATTAGCCGCGGCTTGTCCGTTCGGGTTCTGTGGCCACAGAAGACTGGTCTTGCAACAGAAAACCAGAAGGGAAGTGGCAAGCGCAATGCGCCCTCTTCGCCTAAAACTTCCTGGGGCGCGCGCTTTCTCGCGGCATTTTGGATGGACTCTCATGGCATCAACACTCTACTCCGTGGACGATTGGCAGTCCTGGGTGATTCCGGCAAGTGTCTTGCTACGGTCATGCGAAAGATGGTCTCGCCGGCCCGGCTGCTCACTAGCTTTACGCCGCCATCGTGCTCGCGCGCAACGCTCCACGCCAAAGTAAGGCCCAACCCCGTGCCCTTTTGCTTTCCTTGGCTCACAAATGGGTCGAATAGGCTCTCGCGAATTCCCTCTGCCACGCCCGGACCGCTGTCGACAATGGTCACACTCACGGTCTTGCTCTCCGCGCGCAGCGACACTCTCACCTCGCGCAGTCCTGCACTCTCCCGCGCCGATTGGCAGGCGTTGAGCAGCAGATTATAGATGGCGCGCTCCACCTGCTTAGTATCCACAGCGGCCGTCGTGTCAGTGTCGTTTTTTTCCAGCACCACCGTTACGCGCTCGGCATCCGGATGGCTCTTCACCATCCCCATCGCCCGGTCCACCAGTGAGAACATGGGCGTCGGCACACGCTGGAGAGCGGACCCTGTGCGGCTGAAGATCAGCAACGAGTCCAACATGTCCGTTGTCCCGTTCACTGCAAGCCGGATTTCCTCATATAGATCAGCCCGTTCGCTCGATGGAAGCGTCGGGGAAGCCAGGAACTCCGCATTGGCGTAGACAGCGGCAAGGTAGTGGCGCAGATCGTGAGAAACCGAGCTCGCCATGCGTCCGATCGTCGCCAGCCGTTCCGACTCCAGCAAGGCGCGATTTGTCTTTTCGATTTCATCGCGCATCTGTGCAAACACACGGCTGAGGTATAGCACTTCCTGCGTGCCATTCAGGGGAAGAGAATGCTGCCGGTCGCCTTCGCCAAATGCTCGAACGCCGGCTGTCAACAGTTCCAGAGGGCGCGTCACCATCCGCGCCAACAGCAGCATTAGCACGGACCCCGCGGCCATCACCAGCAGGCTCACCCAAAAGATCAGCCAGTTGATCTCCCGCTCCGCCCGGTCTGCCGCGTCGAAAGACTTCATGACTACGAGCCGCAGAGGCGTGCCCGCTTCGCCGGTCAGGTCCTTGCTTGCCGTCAGATATCGCTCGTGCCCCACCATGACCACCGCGGAGCTGCCGTCCGGCCGCAGCAAACGCGCCAGCTCTTCCGGCGTGTGCTGCTTTTCATTTGGCAGCGTGCTCACGATCTCTACGTGACCAGCGAGGAAGACTGCCTCCGCGCCGGCGCCCCGCCCTACTTCGCGAAGAAACCTCGGGTCTATTGCGTATCCGCTGATGACGTACCCCAGCAGCGTTCCTGCTGCGGGGCTTCCGAAGTACAGCGGCCGCATGGAATATTCAAAAAGCCGGCCGCCGCTTATCAGGTAATGCTTGGAGGTGTCCGTGATGACTGCTTGGAGATCGCGCTGCAAGGCATCGGTATTCGCCGCGTCACGAGCGTATGCGACCTGGATCCGACGGTCGCTGTCTGCCAGGGCGAACAGATCGTTGCCGCTGGTTTTCCAAAAATCCACTGCGTCATCCGCAATGGTTCGCGGATCGTTCGTTGTCATCAGCGCCTTAAGGCTCGGCAGCGCGGCCATCAGGGCGTTTTCGCGCTCAAGCGCGGCCAGATGCCCAGCCTCCAGGTCCTGGAAAGTTTCTACGGAGTGTTCCAGATCCGTATCGAGATTTGCCTGCACCTGTTTGCGTAACTGGCTGCGAATGATATACAGGCTTGAGGCCGTCGTGCCGGCAATAATCAACACCAGTGAGGTCAGCAATAGCACCCGTGTCCGGATTCCTGGCGCATGTTTCTCGATCGACACAGAACCCTTTCTTTCACGGTGCAAATCTGTAACCCGCACCATACACGGTCTGCAGATAACGCGGATCGGCTGCGTCCGGCTCCAGCTTCTGCCTCAGCTTCAGTATCTGATTATCGACCGTTCGCGTCGTCGGATAGGAGTTATATCCCCACACCTCGTTCAGAAGCTCCTCGCGGCTCAGCACGCGCTCGGCATTTTCGACGAAATACTTCAGAAGTTTGAACTCGTGTGCCGTGAGCGTGACCGGTGTGCCGGCGCGCCGGGCGCTCATCTTGGCAAAATCGATCTCGCACTCGCCGAAGCTGTAGGTCGTGGCTGCGGCCGCCTGCTTCTGCGGCCTGCGCAAGGCAGCCTGCACGCGCGCCATCAGCTCACGCGGGCTGAACGGCTTGGTTACATAGTCGTCTGCGCCCAACTCCAGCAGCAGCACTTTGTCCGCTACCTCGCTGATCGCGCTGACTACGATGACCGGTACACCAGGCTGCTCGGCTTTCATGATCTTGCAAAGGTCGCGTCCAAAGATGTTGGGCAGCAACAGATCCAGCATCACAGCGGAGGGCCTGAGAGAACGGAAAGCCTCCAGTCCAGTCTTGCCGTCCCCGCACACGGTTACCGCATACCCCTGCTCGCGGAAGATCCTATGCAGCACTTTCTGCATCTGCGGATCGTCTTCGATGACCAGGATCTGCGTTCGCGCGGCATGCGTCTCGCCATCCGCAATAGCAAAATCCATTCCTACCTTCTCGCTTTGCAACATGCCCTCATTGTCAACCCATCGCTATCTCACTCAAGCAGAAGACCATTGAAAATGACAATGTTGTGACAATCCTTTGACATCATCATTACCTTTTCGCGATGTTTATACGCTGCCGCCATTTCATTAAGGAACATCATAGCGCGCCCCGCCATCAGCTCAGGCGTCTCATTGGGCTGGGTGAAGGCTCTCAATTTTATCCACCGCCCAAGCAATCAAACCCGCGTCTTGAGGGTCGGTCTTCCTCATGGATTCCAAGGTGGCTACGGATTCGGCATCCCCCTGCCACGCGACGATACGGATCGCCCGCTGCCGAACCTCTCCGTTCTCGCTCGTCAGAACCTTCCGTACCTCCGGCAGCACAGTCGATCCACCCTCCACCAGAATCCATTCCGCACGGTCCGCGACGCGCGAAGAGTCCGATTGCAACGCCTGCACAGCCGGCAACGGATTCAACCCGATCCGGTCCCACAACTGGAACCCCGCCACTAGGCCATTCGTCTGCGAAAAGTCTTCCTCCGGGCGAAATGCTTGTTCCTCCAGCGCTTCGATCGCGTCTGCACCCTTCAGCATCGCGATAGCCTGCACCATCTTCATCTGGCAACGGAAGTAGCCCATGATCTGGTCAATCTCCGGTTGCATTAACTGTGGCCTACCGCGCCTCACATAGTCGTCGTAAACCACTCGTCCGTTCTTCACCTCGATCCTAAGCTGCGCTGGAACCGCCTTCAGTGCGACTGCTGGCTGATGCCGCGCCAACGCCAGAGCCGCTTCGCCGCGCACTGAAATATCCCCTTGTGACAGCAAGGGCAACAAAATCTCCGCGTCCACCTCGCCCGGCATCCGGCTGATAGCCAGCAGCGTCTGTTGAAGTACCCGTGTGTCCTTGTCCTTCAGCAAAGGCAGCACCTCGCTCGCGGGCGCTTTCTCGATCCCCAATGCCCACGCCGCGTTCGCCCGTGCATCCGCGTGCTCTGACTGCAGCGCCTCGACAAACACTGAGTCGGGTGTACGGGGTCGCGACGTAGCCAGGGCCAGAGCGGCCGCACGGGAGACGCGATCGTCCGCATCCAGCAACCAGTGCGCAAACTCGTCTTGCAGGGGATACCCGCGGTAGCGGGAAAGCGCCAGAATTGCCTCCACCCGCGCCGCACTCCCAGTTCCATTTGCCTTCGCCGTCAATGCAGCAAGCTCCCGCTCCACCGGATGGCCCACCGCATCCGCACCCAGTCGCGGATAATCGACATTGATCGCGTCCACGCCCGCTGCCACAGCGGCTTTCATCCCTGGCAGATCCATCTCGTGCCCGTTGGCAGAGAAGTTTGCAATCACGGCCTTGCTGTCGCGGTGATATGCACTTACCTGTTCCGCTGTTACCCCTGGCTGTACCGTGACCGAAGGATAGCCGCCATTTGCGCCTGGATAAAGCTGCTTGATGTCCTCCCACTCTCCACCAAACTGAACCCGCTCCAGCATGCCTTCCCTCTGCAAGAGCCCCAGAACATCCGGGCCAATGCCTTTTGTCTTGATGTCCAAATAGAGCCGGATGCCGTGCTCGCGCGCCAATCGCAATGCATCCTCAAACAACGGAACCTGCATCTGTTCAAACCGCTTTCCCATCCATCCGCCGGCATCCAGCAGTCGCAACTCGTCATAATAGGTCTCTTCTGGTGTCCCGACACCATCGGTCAGGCGCTCCAGAAAACCGTCATGATTCAATACAATCTTTCCGTCGAGCGTCTTGCGCAGGTCGATCTCCACAAGGTCGCACCCCTCCAGCGCCGCCTGCTCCAGCGACTCAAGAGTGTTCTCCGGCACCTCTTCGTTCGCCGTACGATGGCACAGTAGTTCCACGTGCCCCGGTCGCAGCATCTCTGCTCGCGCTGCAGTTGCGGCAATACAAAAGAGGAATACAACACAGAGTCGCTTCATTTCATTTGCCTCATATCTCCTGGAGGAAAGTGTCACCTCCGCTTTATGCCAGCGTCGCCGTGCGGCGAACCGCCGGCGCAACAAACAATCCGAAAAGCATCGCCGCAGTCAGAGCTAACGTCGCAATTCCCATCAACACGCGAGGGTATCCAAATTGCACAAAAAGAATGCCCGTACCCGCCGTCGCGCAGGACTGCAGCAATGCGTTGCAGAACATCGTCATCGCCGACGCGGAACTGCGCTCCTCGTCCGGAACCTTGCTCATCAACAGGTTGTATATCCCCGGCGTGCTCATCCATTGCGTTGAAGAAAAACTCAAATAGAGCGCAATCGCCAGCGTCCGGTTATGGGTTCCGGCCATGCAAACTATAGCTGCCGCTGTGGTAAGTTGGGTCGCCACGATCCCGTTCACCAAACCCAACTTCCGAAAAAGCAGTGGCGTCAGCAGGCCCAGACACAGTTGAATCATCTGCGTTGCGGTAAAAATCAACCCAATGCGCGAGAGCGAAATGTTGAGGCTTTTTGACAGATACACACTGGCAAATGGTGAAAACGAGGTAAGTACAAGCGTCCACGGGGCCAGCGCCAGCAAGAACCGAAGCAGGAAGGGATTCATCTTCCAGGCTCGTTTCTCGGTCTTGTCCGGTGCCTGTGTCCTGCTCTCCTCCAACGGGAGTCGCAGGCGCATGAGAGGAATCAGGCCAAGCGATGCTATACCGCATGAAGTCAGCAAAATAATGTGTTTGATATCCGAAGCTTGCAACGAATAACCGGCCATCTTCAACCACTGAGGCAGATAGCCGCATACCAGCCCGCCCAGCGCGCCGGCGCCAATGCTCATCGAGAAAATAAGGCTGAAGGCAGAGGCGCGGTTTTCTTCCGTCGTAAATCTTGCCACCGCAGGCAAAAAGCAAACCCCCCAGATACACATTGCCAGGCCGGCCAGAAACGCCAGACCAATCTGCGCCGATTCCCACATCACCGTCGCGCGTGCTACCCCCAGCAGTGGCGCGGTGATCAAGCAGATTGTCAGCATCGGGCGCAGTCCGATCCTGCGCGCAAGCCAGCCGGCCGGCAGTGTTCCAATCATCGACCCCACTGTCAGTGTGCCGCTCACCAGGCCCATGACTCGCTCATTGAAGTGAAAGTCCAGCAGATACAGATTGAACAGGAAAAAGTAGACCATGAACCCGAAGTCGAAGAAAAAGGCAACGGCAAAGAATACCCAGAACCCCCGGCTCAGCCTTTTCTTGAGAAGCCACGCAGCCGGGCTCCTCCAAATGGAGATGTCGTTCCGGTCATTTGTCCCGGCGGGCTCAGCCTCGGCGAACTGCTCCACTAGTGCCCATCCCGCGCGAGCGCTTCCAGCCGATGCACTGCCCAGTCCAGGTCGCTGTATCGCAGTTCGAAGATCTCTGCTTTCAGCAATCGCTCGATGGCGGCGTACTGCACCGCGAGCGACTCCGCTGTTCCGTGCAACACTTGCCGCATGAAGTATCGAGCCACGTCCTTGCGGTACGGCACAAGTTCGGGTGGGCCAGGGAGGTGCCGGTTGAGGAATACTATAAAGTCCGCCTCCGCTGTAGGGGTGCCGGTGATCCCAGGCATCGAAGACACAGGAAGCTCTATGGATGGTTTACCGGGAGAGAACGTCTCAACGGTTAAGCCTTCTACCTCTGGGAAGAGTTCTACCGCCGACGGACGAAATCGAAACCGGTGGCAGTTGCCCGTCACCTGACGATCTTCAACGTCGTGGATCAGGAAGCTTGCGTCGTCGGATACATACATCCAGCCGGCTCGCGCGCAAGCATACGCCAGTGAGGACTTGCCTGCACCTGAATCGCCAGACAGCAGTATCCCCCGGCCGCGAAATGCAACACATGCAGCATGAATAGGAGTTGCGTATTGCGTTGCGATGAGGCAGAAAGGAGCGGTTCCAAGCATGCATTCCAGATACTTGCTACGTTTGCCCACGGACTGCGAAAGCGTCACCTGAACCGTGCGCTGATCGAGATTAACGATCGTGTAGTTGCTTGTATTCGCCACGCCGATCAAAAGAGGACGCATGACCCGGAACTCTGGAGTGGGAGAAGGATCCTCCGGATCGTCTTCCACCACCTTCACGTCCACGCGGATTGGTTTAGTGTCGAACCGCCGCTCGAACATAGACCACAGTTCATGGGCCTGGAGCAGAATGTCGGGCGAGTTTGTTCTCAGTACGGTTGGAAATCCGAGAGGGTAATAGACCTCTTGGTGCGAAAGTTCAGGGCCTTCCAGCGCATGCCTGGAAAAGTCGAGTGGCTCCGATGCATCGCACGCGAGTTCTATCTCTTCAATCGTCATGGATAAGGTTCCTTTGGATCGGGATACGGGAGCCGCGCGCGGATGATCAGAATAGGAATTTCGCTGCGAACTGGATAATGCGCGGATGCGGACCGCCAGCTTCCGACGAGATGGCCCCGAATGTAGGATTCAGATTGGCAGGACCATTGGGGCCCTCGACAAAATCCACGCCGGTGTTGGGGTTGGAGAATTGCGGCGTGTTTGTCAGGTTGAAGAGCTCAGCCCGGAAGCGGAAACTCTTGTTCTCAGTCACGGGAAAGATGCGCTCAACGGCCAGGTCGATGTTGTGCTGGCCAGGACCACGCACAATGCCGACGCCGCTATCGCCGAAGTCCGTATCTCCAGGACCTGTTCCGTTCGGGGCCCTGGGCGCGAGGGTAAATGCCTTGTCGGTGAGGTATCCATTCTGCACCCGCGAATAGAGTGAACCTTGGGTCGAGGGATTCAATCCTGTGCTTTGCGCCCTATTCTCAAAGTTGCCGTATACTGCGCCGGCGTTGCCATCCGAGATTGTGAGCGCGTTACCCGACTGGATCACCGGGATGCCGGATAATTGCCAGTCGGTGAGCAAGTATCTGGCCAGCGTGGGCGCAGACTGGAACTTGGGCGCCTGCCAACTGAAGTTCAATACCGCCCGCTGCGCGCGATCGAAATCGGTCAATCCGTAAGCCTGGCGCGGATTTCGCTGATCGTTCGTCAGCAGAAACAGCTCGTATAGATTGCTTCCGCCCGAACCGCTGGTCTCGTCCAAGCTCTTGGACCAGGTATAGCTTCCTTGAAACTGAAATCCATGGCTGAACCGCTTGGCGATACTGCTCTGCAGTGAGTTGTAATTCGCGATGAAGTTCGATTGCGTGAACAGCGAACCCTCGCTGATGCCGGCGAGCGGCAGCCTGTTGGTTACATTGTTAGCCGAGTTCGTCGTTTGCCCATTCACTGGATTCTGCGGGCTGGCCAGCAATGCCTGGTCGAATTCGACCTGACCTGATCGGTGCAGCGATCGCGTTCCCACATACCCCACCTGCAGCACATAGTCCTTGGCAAACGCGTATTGCACGTTCAGGTTGTACTCCTGCGTCTGCGAGTCAGCCAGGTTCGGGTCCGTCCCTTGGAGAAACGGCACCGACGTTGGGGTGCGCGGGCTAAAGATCGGATAGCTTGAATCCGGCAGTACGAGAGGAACGAATGGGCTCTGTAAGGTAGCTGCTCCGTTGGCCGCCCCCGACACGATCTGCAGAGTTGAAAATGGCGGCTGCCCCATCGTCGTCCCGGCGATGCCGCCCGAATGCCGGTCATAATAGACGCCGTATCCACCGCGCAGCACAAGCAGCGGTTTTTCCATCATCTGCCATACAAATCCAAGCCGCGGGGATACGTCCCCGAAGGGGGTTTTGTAATACCCAGGGAACGCCGTTCGGGCCACGCCGGTTGGGATGGTCCCCGGAAAGTTTGAAGGCACAGAGAACCCGCTGAACGATCCTGTGGCCGGAACCTGTCCGGTCGCAATATTCGGATTGAAGTTCGCCAACCGTCCGTGCGTGTCTATGGGAGCGCCGAAGATTTCATACCGCAGGCCGGCATTCACGGTCAACCGTTGAGTCAGCTTCAAGTCATCCTGTGCGAAGGACGCGAAGTCCGTATACCGCTCATCCCCGCGAAAAATGCCTCCGCCTGCCTGGCTCCCCGTTACGTTACTCGTTCCGGTAGGGCTTCCATTCTGGGCCGCGCTCAGCCCCAGCAGGAAGTCATCGAAGGTGGCGATCTGCAGTAGGCCGCTCGTCTCCTCTGGCGAGTCCGCATCCAACTCGTGCCGCTTGAACTCCGCTCCAAAGCGGAGGTTATGCCGGCCCTTGGTAAGGGCAACCGTGTCCTGCCAAACGTAAGTGTTTGTCACCTGCCACGCTGCGGAGATGCTCGGCGCGCCGATCGTGAATAGGCCGCCGATCGTCAATCCTGGAGCGGGCGATGTTGAATCCACCACCCCGGTCGTTGTGCCTTCCCCAATCGCCGACGCCGGAAGCGGGCTTTGACTTGCCGAAAGCCCATCGAATCGCACATACCCAAACCGAGCAATGTTGACCAGGTTGGATTTGAAGATGTGTGTGTCTGCCAGAACGAACATAGTGTTTCGCGCCAGCCCATCCGTGCCCCAGCCTGGGACATCCGGTCCGTTTGCTGAAAACGCCTCGGTCGTTGTGCCGCGCGAATAAAAGAACCGTGCCGTCAGTGTATTTTTCCTGGTCAGATTCTGGTCGATGTCGGTGGTGAACTGGTCTTCCCGATAGTGCGCCGGCGGCGCAAAGGTCGATTGCCCCACCGGCAACTGGTCTGAACTGCTGCTCGGCGTCGTTATTTGTGGGCTCGGCACAACAAACTGGCCATTCGGCAGCTTTGCATTCAAAATTGCGACTGCTACCGGATTGATGTTCGATCCATTGCAAGCCACTTGCGTTCCTCCCGCTTGTGTCAGGTATCCAGTGGCTACTTGACCCGCACTGTCCAGGTGCCCTGCCGGGCAGAACTGCGCGCCGAGAGTCGCTGCCGATCGGTCCGCCGTCAACTGCGGCAATGTGGCTGTCTGCGCGCTGCCCAGGCCATTCACTTGGGTTGAGCCTTGATACTCGGCAAAGAAAAACGTCTTGCCCCTCACCATTGGGCCGCCCGCTGTCGCGCCAAACTGGTTCTGCTTCAAATCCGCTCGCGGTTGACCATCTGCCTTTGAAAAGAAGTCGTTCGCATTGAGAACGTTATTGCGCACAAACTCCCAGGCGCTTCCATGAAACCGGTTCGTCCCGCTTTTGCTGACAAGATCGACGTTAGCTCCCGATCCGCGCCCGTACGCTGCATCGAAGTTGGCCGTCTGCACTCGAAACTCTTGGATCGAATCGGGCGCCGGAAGAGCCGTACCCACCTGCTCCCCGGCGTTGGCAACTGAATTCTGAGCCAGATTGTTCGCGTCAATGCCGTTGAATTGAACATTGTTTGCCGTCGTCTTCGCTCCATTGGAAGACACATTCTGTGAACCGCTTCCCAGCGCTGCCGGGGTTGGTAGCGCCACCAGCACGCCCGACGAAAGTCCCATGATTTGCGTGAAGTTGCGATTCGACAGGGGCAGCGCCTGAATCGCCACATCGTCAACTAGGCCTCCCAATGTTGAGCTCTCCAACTCGGCCATCTCCGCATGGCTTGCCACCTGCACGCTCGCGCTCGCTGCAGCAATCGCCAGTTTCATGTTCAATGAGGTCGTTTCGCTCACCGTTACTTCAATCGGGCGTGCGGTGCGTTCGGCAAACCCCGCGGCTTTCACAGTCACCGAGTAGTTCCCCGGTGGCAGCAACAATACGCGAAAGACACCCTCCGTCGTGGTCATCACGGAGCGGGACGCTTGTGTCGCATCGTTCACCGCCAATACCTCGGCGTTGGCAATCACCCGATTCGCGGGATCAAGCACCACTCCGGAGATCGCGCCCGTCCCAGGCGTCTGCCCGAAGGCGTTGCCCGCCAGAACAAGTAAGAACATAGTGCATGCCGTGAAACAACGTCTTAACGAACCCGCGCTCATACAGTTATCTCTCAAAGGTCTCTCGAAGATTCGTGTTGCTTTGAGGCTGAGTATGAAGAGATTACCGACGCAACTTGTTACCGATTTGTCATTCCTTTGTACCGATGTATGCGGATTGTGGGAGACCCCCATGTTCTCCTCTCGCAGAAAAGGGCAATCGGTTGTGCTCATGCTCGCTGTCATTCGGCGAGGTCGGGTGTCTGGCCTGGCTTCATCCCAAGATTTCGACAGATTTCCACACATGGCCCAAAATATAGGGCTTGTACTCTTCTTAACCCCCAGCTATAGTGGATTCACTTTGTGGTTTCTTGTGCCTCGGCGCAAGGCGAAGATGGGAATCCGGTGAAAATCCGGAACTGCCCCGCAGCGGTAAGCAGGAACGAACGCCCAATAGGCACTGGCTTCATTTGAAGCTGGGAAGCCGGGCAAGTAGGCAGCCTGCAAGTCCGAAGACCTGCCACGAAGACATTCGCTAACGCCTCCGAGGGGAGGTGAGGTGGCAGTGGTCTTTCGCCCTTGGTTCAGGGCATTCCGCTGTTTTCTCGCTCGTCTTCTTCGAGGCCAAGGAGAGCAATCCCATGGCCACGACTCAAACCAAACTATCCGATCTGCTTCCTGGGTTTCCTGTTCCTGAGGAAATGCCGACGATGCATGTCTCCAAGCGCAACGGTTCCCTGGAGCCTGTCGATGTAAACAAGATCGTCCGCGCGGTACAGCGGTGTTCTTATGGCTTGTCTCAGGTGGATGCCATGCGCATCGCCAGCAAGACGATCGGCGGTCTCTATGACGGCGCCACAACCGGAGAGCTGGACGGTATATCGATTGACACCGCTGCGTCTCTGATTGCCGAAGAGCCGCAATACTCGAAACTGGCGGCGCGCTTATTGCTGGGTACGATTGTGAAGGAGGTTGCGGGCCAGAACCTGCACTCTTTTTCGCAGTCCGTGGAGCACGCCTTTCAGCAGGGCGTGGTGAACTCAGCAACCGCGGAGTTCGTTCGGACTCATGCGCGCAAGCTCAATCACGCCATCGACGATCAGTTCTCGGATCGCTTTGAATATTTCGGCCTGCGTACTGTTTACGATCGCTATCTGCTCCGCGATCCGTTCTCGCGCAAAGTGGTTGAAACCCCGCAATATTTCTTCCTGCGCGTGGCCTGCGGCCTTGCCGGCACGCCTAGCGAAGCCATCGAGTTTTACCGCCTGATCGCCGTACACGATTACATGCCCAGCTCTCCCACGCTCTTCAACTCCGGAACCAGGCACGCGCAAATGTCTTCCTGCTATTTGCACGACTCGCCGCTCGATTCCCTGGAGTCGATTTACGACGCGTACAAATCGGTTGCCATGCTCTCCAAGTTTTCCGGAGGCATCGGGCTGGCCTTTCATCGCGTGCGGTCTGAGGGGTCACTCATCCGCGCAACTAACGGCCTCTCGAACGGAATCATTCCCTGGCTGCGAACGCTGGATAGCTCCGTTGCCGCCGTTAATCAAGGCGGAAAACGAAAAGGCGCATGCTGCGTTTATCTTGAACCGTGGCACGCGGACATCGAACAATTCCTTGAACTCCGCGAGAACACCGGCGACCTGTCGCGGCGCACTTACAACCTGAATCTTGCCAATTGGATTCCGGACCTTTTCATGCGCCGCGTCGAAGCAGATGGTATGTGGTCCTTGTTCGATCCAAAGGTGGTTCCGCATCTACCCGATCTGTTCGGGGAGGAATTCGCCGATGCCTACGAGAAGGCAGAACAGGAAAGGCTGTTTGCCAGGCAGATCAAGGCGCGCGATCTTTACGCGTGCATGATGCGCTCGCTCGCCGAGACAGGCAACGGCTGGATGACCTTCAAGGACGCGTGCAATGCGAAGTGTAACCAGACGGGCAAGTCCGGCAATGTGGTTCATCTCTCCAATCTCTGCACGGAGATAACGGAAGTGACCTCGCGCGATGAAACGGCGGTCTGTAATCTCGGATCGATCAACCTTGCCCGCCACATCAAGGATGGCGTCTTCGACTTTGAAAAGCTGGCTGAAACGGTGCGGATCGCCGTTCCCATGCTCGATCGAGTGATCGACATCAATTACTACCCCGTGCCGCAGGCAGCCAGCGCCAATGAACGCTGGCGTCCGGTGGGTCTGGGCATCATGGGCCTTCAAGATGTCTTCTTCCAGTTGCGGCTGCCCTTTGATTCTCCTGAGGCGCAATACCTCTCCAGTCGCATTCAGGAGGAAATCTATTTTCATGCGCTCGTCGCCTCGTGTGAGTTAGCAGAAAAATACGGCGCACATCCCTCATTCGGAGAAACGCGACTAGCGGACGGGAAACTGCAGTTCGACCTATGGAGCGCAGCGCCTGCGGATGAAACGCGCTGGAATCTGCTGCGCGAGCGGATTCAAAAACATGGAGTCCGAAACTCGCTGCTCATCGCCATTGCTCCAACCGCAACCATTGCATCCATCGTTGGCTGCTATGAATGCGTCGAACCGCAAATATCCAATCTCTTCAAGCGCGAGACGCTGTCCGGCGAATTTTTGCAGGTGAATCGATATTTGATCGCTGAATTGAAAGAGCGTGGACTGTGGAATGAGGAAATTCGTACTCGCCTGAAACTGGCCGAGGGGTCGGTTCAGCAAATGGATGAGTTGCCGGAAGATCTGAAACTGATTTACCGCACGGTCTGGGAGGTTCCCATGCGCGGACTCATCGACATGGCGCGTGACCGTAATGCGTATATCGACCAAAGCCAGTCTCTCAATCTTTTTGCCGAATCGCCGAATATCGGCAGGCTGAGCTCGATGTATATGTATGCATGGAAGAGCGGGCTGAAGACCACGTATTATCTGCGCTCCAGGCCGGCCACGCGCATCGCAAAGACCACCGTCGCCGTGCCCGCAGCCGCCAGAATTTCCCCAGCATCCGCAGTCGCCTGCTCTCTTGAGAATCCAGGTTCGTGCGAAGCGTGCCAGTAAAGGAGATCCACATGTCCTCTGTCCAAGCTCCAGTAAATATCCTAGACCCAGGTCTCTGCCTCACCCTGCGGCCCATGCGTTATCCAGTTTTTTACGATATGTTCCGCGACGGCATCAAGAACACTTGGACCGTTGAGGAAGTCGATTTCCAGACGGATCTCGTCGACCTCAAGCAGCGTCTCAGCCCGGCCGAGGTCCATCTGATCCAGCGGCTGGTGGCGTTCTTCGCCACCGGCGATTCGATTGTTTCCAACAACCTTGTTCTCAATCTGTACAAACACATCAATTCGCCGGAAGCGCGCCTGTATCTATCGCGGCAGCTCTATGAAGAGGCGGTTCACGTCCAGTTCTATCTCACCTTGCTGGATAACTACGTGCCCGATCCGGATGAGCGCGCCGGCGCGTTTGCGGCTGTCGAGAACATTCCATCCATTTCAAAAAAGGCTGACTTTTGCATGAAATGGATGGACTCAATCCAACAGCTCGATCATCTGGAAAACCGCGAGCACCGCAGGCAGTTTCTCTTGAACCTTATCTGCTTCGCCGCCTGCATCGAGGGGCTTTTCTTTTTTGCGGCCTTCGCTTATGTCTACTTTCTGCGCTCAAAGGGACTTCTGCACGGCCTTGCTTCCGGTACCAACTGGGTCTTCCGCGATGAGAGTTGCCATCTGGAATTTGCCTTTGAAGTGGTCAATGTAGTACGAAACCAGGAGCCGGACCTGTGGGACGCGCAACTGGAGCGGGATATTGTGCAGATGCTGCGCGAAGCCGTCGATGCGGAGGCACAATTCGCCGAGGATTTGCTTAGCGGAGGAGTGGCCGGATTGTCGGTGCGCGATATGCGCCAATATCTCGGGTTCGTGGCCGATGCCCGCCTTCAACGTCTCGGAATCGCCCCGGCATTCCATGCCAAAAATCCCTTCTCGTTTATGGACCTGCAGGACGTGCAGGAGTTGACGAATTTCTTTGAGCGCCGTGTCTCTGCCTACCAAACAGCAGTCGCGGGCGAGGTTGCATTCCACGACGACTTCTAAGCAAGATCCCGTCTTTCTTACGCAGATTTCGCCGTGTCGAGAAGTTGATAGAAATGCTCTGGGCGGCTAGCGAGCGATGCCGAGTATTGCGCCGCTTGCATCCACTGGAGAAGCAACTGATCTTTCGGTCGGAGGTCAAAGACAAGTTCCGATTTCGCGATGGAGTCTGGGAAGCGTCCAGTGTCCCAATTCTTTGACAATGCCTCCGCGAGGGCCTGATCGCGCTCCGCGATACCCTGAATCAACAGGTCGGTGGTCTTTCGCTCCAGCGGCTTATTAGCCGCTAGCTCCATCACTACCGCCTCACGCCAAAACAGCCGCTCGAAAGCTTCAACGCTCAGAGCAAACCCTTGAAAGTCGCTGAGATTGTTCAACACCTGAGGCTCTAACTGAACCAGCAGGCTGCGGAGCCGCGTAAATGGATTGGAGCCGGCCCATCCAGTGCGCAGCGCAGCCGCAAGTTGTTCGTCGGTACTCCACGGAACCTTGAGCGGCAGACTCGCTGAGTTCGTCGCGGACCGCTCCTGAACTGAGGGAGCCGCATCATAGATGATCTGAAACGCTTCGCCCCAAACCTCGTTCCAGTTCGCTCGATAGTGTCTCTCCACAAAGCGGCGGAACCCTGCGGTCTGCGCAGTTCCCGTTCCTTCATTGAAGGCCACGGCAGCGTATGCGAATCCATCCCAGATCGAGTTCTGAACGTACCGGCTAGGCACCCAGTTTGTCAGAATAACGCCCAGGGAGTTGGGGTCCTTTTCTTCGAGATAGGCGTCGGCATAGGCGTCAATATTGCGCAACTGCTCGGTGCCGGCCCTCGCTCCCCATTTGTAGTTAATCAGGCCCGGCGCTCCTATTGCGCGAAAGCCATTGGTGCTGACCTTCAGCAAGGTCTCGCGAATCCTCGCGGAATTGTGATCCCGGTAATTCCAATCCATAATGATGATGGTCTTGGCCAACTTGCCGAGAATCTCCGGCTCCTTGCGAACGACCATATCGCCCCACACAATCCATTGTTTCCCCAGGCCCACGGCGATTTGATTCAGTGAATTGAGATACTCCGCCCAAATTTGAGCCCGGGTTTTTGTCTCCAGCGCCTTGCGAGACAGTTCGGAGCCGCCCCAGTTCACCTCATCACATCCACCATGCAAATAGCTCGAAGGAAAAATCGCCGTGATTTCACGGTATAGCTCATTGAAGAGTTGCAAAGTCTCCGGCTTCACTGGAATAACGCCCGTAAAGTCGGAAGTGCCTTGCGCCTCACGATCCAGCAAATGAGCGTATGCCGGAGAGCGCGTAATGTATCCCGTATGTCCGAACGATTCCAGTTCCGGGATTAAGTCCACGCCGTGGGCTTGGGCATATTCCGCGAGGCTTTTCAATTGTTCCGGCCGAAAAGCATTCTTATGAACCACAAGGTCGGGAACAGAAGCGAAGCGCAAAGCACTTCCTTGATCGTCAGCCAGCCTGAAGTGCAAAGTGTTGAGTTTCCAATCCGCGCAGAACTCGATCACCCGCCGATAGTATTCCAGCGACTCCGGCACGCGACCGGCGTCCACCATCAGGCCGCGCATAGTTTTCCGATCCGTTGGCTCCGCGAGGTTTGAACTGCCTTCGAGCGGAGTTAAATGTGGCTCGGACATGCGAATTCCCGCAAACAGACGTGGACCCAAAGCTACACCGCTGGCCGTGACTCCCGCTCCCAGGAGGAATTCTCGCCTGTTCCTGTTTTTCATGTTCAACTCTCACTCCACTCCGGCGATCCGGACGCTCGTGTGTAGTGTCTCACGCAGAGTCGCGCTCATCGAAGAGCCGAAAACTTTGGCCCCTCCAGATAACGCGCCAAGCATTTACTTCGTGTCCGGCTCTTGCGGAATCGCCTCACCGTCCGAGCGTGGATCGGCTCCGGCAAAGTTGACCATGCGCCCGCTGTCTCTCACCACGGCCTCACCCTGACCGACGGTGAAGGAGAAGGGCTCCAGCAGTTGAATCTGGTGTCCCCGCTTCGTTAACTCCGCGCGGACCGATTCAGGGATTGTTTCTTCCATCTGCAAATCGCAACCCTGAAATGTCGCTTTGGTGAAGCGCGGTTGTTCGAGAGCCGCCTGCACATTCATCCCATAATCCACCACGTTGGCCACAAACTGCGCATGTGCCTGTGCCTGGTTCCAGCCGCCCATGATGCCGAACCCGATATGAATGTCACCCTTTTCCATAAAGGCCGGAATGATGGTGTGGAGTGGCCGCTTATGTCCGGCCAGTGAGTTCGGAAGTCCCGGCATCAGCTCGAAGCCCGCACCTCGGTCCTGAAACGAAAAGCCCAGTCCGGGCGCAACCAGCCCCGTGCCATAACCTGCGTAGTTACTTTGAATCAGCGAGACGATGTTGCCGTCCTTATCGATCGTGGACAGATAGATGGTCGAGTTCCCGTGGGCGTCGAGTATCTTCTCGATGTCGGAAGGAATCACCTGACACGCGGCCGTGTTCATCTGGATCAGCTTTGCCCTCTGTTCTGCGAGTCGCTTCGAGATCAACTCCTTGACCGGAATTGGAGTGAAACGCGGGTCGCCTACGTACTGGTGCATATCGGCATAGGCCAGTTTCTTGGCCTCGATCATCACATGCAACGCATCGGCGGAGTTATGCCCATATTGCCCCATCGGAAATCGCTCCATGATGTTCAACATGGAAAGCGCCGCAATGCCCTGCCCATTCGGGGGCAGCTCGTAAACCGTCCAACCGCGGTAGGTCGTCGAAACAGGCTCAACCCATTCCGGCTGAAAGTCGCGGAAGTCTTCCAGGGTGTGCGTGCCTCCCTGGGCATCAAGAAACTTCACCATGATCTCGGTCATGGGCCCGTTATAGAACGCATCTCTTCCATGCTCGGCCACTTCCCGCAATGAGTGTGCCAGGGCGGGATTCTTGAACTCATCGCCCACCTTGGGTGCCACGCCGTCAGGCAGGTAAGTCTCGCGGTATCCCGGCTGCTGCATGAGACTCTTCGCCACCCAGTAGCGCGCGTTTCGCTCGGCCAGAGGGAATCCGTTTTCAGCGTAGTAGATAGCTGGGGCCAGAGTCTTGGTAAAGGGAAGCGTGCCAAACCGGGTGCGCATCGCGTCCCAACCAGCCACGGCGCCTGGGATATCGATGGTCTCAACGCCGATCGGATTGATGTGGTCCACATGGTGCGCTTTCAGATAGTCGATCGTGAGAGCTTTCGGAGTCCACCCACTCGCGTTCAGACCGTATAGCTTGCCGGTCTTCGCTTCGTAGTAGAGCATAAACAGGTCGCCCCCCATACCGTTCACATAGGGCTGCACCACGCCCATCACGGCATTGGCTGCGATGGCGGCGTCGATAGCGTTTCCACCCTCCTCGAGAATGTGCGCGCCCGCTTGAGAGGCGAGAAACTGCGGTGCTGCGACGATCCCCAGTTTGGTCACGACCATGGAACGCCCTTGGCCAGGCATTGAAGAGAACTGCTGCGCCACAATGACCGGCGTGACGGAGAGCATCAGCGCGGCTGCAAGAGTGCGAAGTGTCATGTCTTTTTCCTTCGTGGGAATCAGGGTGAAATGGAGAATCAAACTCGGATATTTTCACTCTATACCCAATTTGTTCGGGCCTATTGAAAGCTATGCAAAAGCGGTGAGCCGAGAAGCCAGCTTCAATGGATCGGTGTCATAGAATAAGGAACCTCGAGCGGCTGCATCGACCACGTGGCATCAGCCTTGGTGCTCATCACAAAGCGCAGTTCGCCGCCTTGCATCAGCTCCTCATGGCGCAGGAACATGCGCGCCAGCGGCTGGCCGTTCAGCGTGACCGACTTGACGTAGGCATTCGACGAGCTCAAATGTTCGGCGACGACCTTGAAAGTTTTTCCATTAGGCAGATGCAGTGTGGCTTCATCCACAAAAGGGCGGCCGATCACATACTCGTTCGATCCAGGCGCGACCGGATAAAATCCCAGCGATGTAAAGATGAGCCACGCCGACATCTGTCCAAGATCGTCGTTGCCCACCAGGCCGTCCGGCGTGGGCCGGTACTGCGACTCCACAATCTGGCGAAGCCTCTCCTGCGTCCGCGCCGGAGCGCCTGCGTAGGCGTAGAGATAAGCAAGGTGATGGCTGGGCTCATTGCCGTGGATGTATTGCCCAATCATCCCGCTGATGTCCTCGACATCGGCATACTGATGCGGATCGACCTTGGCATCGAACATCGCATCCAGTTTGGCAATCAGTTGCTTCTTGCCGCCCAACAGATCGATGAGCCCCTGCACGTCCTGTGGCTGAAACCATGAGTATTGCCACGCGTTGCCTTCCGTAAAGCCGCTACCGGTTCCAGCTCGCGCCGGGTCGAAAGGAACGCGGAACTCGCCATTAGCCAGACGCGGTTCCACAAACCCATCTTTGACATTGAAGCCGTTGCGCCAGTTGCCCGCGCGCCTGTTGAATGTCTCGGCCACATCTGTGCGCTTCATGGCTCCAGCCATGCGGGCAATCGTCCAGTCGTCGAAGGCATACTCCACGGTCTTCGAGGCCGCTGCATCATCGTGGTCCACCGGAACATAGCCCAGGCGCATGTAATCGTCCAGGCTGCCATACGGACCGTAAGTGGCGCTGGCAACAACGGCACGCAGCGCCTCATCGGCGTCGAATCCATGGATGCCCTTCATATACGCATCCACGATCTCCGGTACAGCGTGATAGCCAATCATGCACCACGTTTCGAGTCCCTGCTCTTGCCAGATGGGCAAAATACCAAACTGGCTCTCGCGCCACGAGGCCAGCATAGAGTTGACCAGATCGCTGGTGCGCGTCTCCGGCTCAAGTATCGTCATCAGCGGCTGCTCGGCGCGAAACGTATCCCATAGGCTCAGGTTGGAAACGAAGTGGAAGCCCACTGCATGATGAACCTGGTTGTCCGGGCCGCGATAGCCGCCATCGGCATCCATGCTCAAGTTCGGCGACATCAAAGCATGGTAAATCGCCGTGTACAGGCTCTTCTCAACGTCGGGCGGCGCAGTGATGTCTATTCTCTCAAGTTCCTTCGCCCACGCGGCCGTGGCCGCTGCATGAACCGCGTCAAAGTTGAAGCCAGGCACCTCAGCGTCCATGTTCGCAATCGCGCTTTCTTCGCTCACGGATGAAAGTGCGACTTTCACTATGAGAGGCTGCGTGCGCGGCTCAAATCCGAACACAGCCACAATGCCGCGGCCTTCCATCGCCTGCGTATTTTCAGGAGTGGTTCCCGGAGTCTTGAAGCCGGGATACACCACCGGCACCGGTTCGCGGTCATACAGACTGTGCTGTTCAATGGGTTGCGAGAACCGCATCGCGAAGTAGAGTTGACGCCCTGGCGCCCAGCCGCGCGTTTCCCTCAT
The DNA here is from genome assembly GCA_036489415.1 of Occallatibacter sp. Lineage (GTDB taxonomy): Bacteria > Acidobacteriota > Terriglobia > Terriglobales > Acidobacteriaceae > Telmatobacter. Next base: position 101,344 of record DASXFS010000019.1, read on the forward strand.
GCCCGTCACCGTGCCGTCGCCGCGAATGCGCAGCCGCGACCAAAGCACCTTGCCGGGATAGTTATAGATAGAAGACCGGAGATCGACAAGAACATGCTCCGGCTTGCCGGCCGGGTACGTATACCGGTGAACGCCCACGCGGGCCGTCGCGGTCAGTTCGGCGTGGATGCCGTAATCGAGCAGATCCACCGCGTAGTAACCAGGCTCGGCCCGCTCCTGTTTGTGGTTGAAGCGAGACCGATAGCCGGATTCAGGCTTGTCAATGTCCCCGGGTTCAAGCCGCACATCACCGGAGATGGGCTGCAGCAAAACATCGCCGAGGTCGGAGTGGCCGCTCCCGGAGAAGTGTGTGTGTGAGAAGCCGAGGATGGTAGTGTCCTCATAGCGATAACCGGAAGCCCACTTGTAACTCTGCTTGAAGGGCCGAATCTGTGTATCCGGCGACAGTTGCACCATGCCGAACGGCACCGTCGCACCCGGAAAAGTATGGCCGTCCGGCCCGGTCCCTATGAATGGATCCACCAATGCCAGTCTTGAATGTACCGAAATCGCGTCCTGCGCCAAAGCGGCTCCCGGAAGCCAAAAGAACAGAGCGCCGCAGGCAATGGCCGCAGCATTGGTCAGGGTGCGGTTTGGCCGCTCGGCACGGGGCATTTTTTTCATAGCAACCATGGTAGTCGATCCCTTCGGCCTTCTATTCGGCACTGTCAGCCGAACCGGCCGCTCTCAAGGTCGCGTGCGATGCAGCCGGCCAGGTCGAGCGGATCGGCCCCGGATGCCGTCTATAGGCGCAGGACAGACCTACCCGTCGATCGCGCCGAAACTTGCCGCGACGCCCAACCGGCTGAAGAAGATAATTCGTTCCCCGCTTCTTGACTCTCGGACACGCGCCGTTAGACCATCGCTCTAACGGTATTTTCGGCAGTTTTCGTCTTTACCGGCTGCTTCCGGCTTCAATGTTTTAGTCGTCGCCCGAAAGTCAAGGAAAAACCCTATGCGTTCCCCCCGCTTATTCGCCGTTCTTGCACTTACCGGTGTGTTGCTTTCCGCGGCAGCGTCCATGGCCCAGTCCGTCGCGCCCACCGTACAGATCGTCAATGCAATCGACGAGAGCAAGCTGGTTACGCTGAAAGGCAACACCCACCCGTTGGCCAACGTGAAAAACGACCGCGGCCGGGTGAGCCCAACTCTGCCCATGACCGACCTGATTCTGGTCCTGAGCCGCAGCCCACAGCAGCAAGCCGCTTTCGACAAATTTGTGGCCGACCAGTACGATCCGCAATCTCCTGACTTCCATCAATGGCTTACCCCGGATGAAGTAGGCGAGGATTTCGGACCTTCCCAGACTGACATCGTCACCATTTCAAATTGGCTCTCCGGGCATGGGTTTTCCATTGATAAAGTCACCAGGGACCGCATGTCAATCCGTTTCAGCGGGACCGCCGCGCAGGTAGAGAGCGCCTTCCACACCGAGATCCACAACCTGGAAGTAAAGGGTGTTCCTCATATCGGCAACATGAGCGACCCCCGGATTCCGGAGGCGCTGGCGCAAGCGGTAGTTGGCGTCAAGTCGCTCCACAACTTCTTCGCGCGACCCCTGCATCGGGCCGGCCACAAGGTTGCCAGGGATTCAGCGACAGGGAAGTGGCAGCGCATCGCCAATGCCGCAGACGATTCCAACCAAAGCCGCGCCGTCAGCACGTCTCCTCAACCGCAGTTTGGCATCAACGTACCCGCTTCCGGCGGCGACAGTGCCTACCTGGTCGAAGACATCGTGCCCTACGACTTTGCCACCATCTACAACATCCTTCCCTTGTGGACTGCCTCTAAGCCCATCGATGGTGCAGGGCAAACCATTGCCATCGCCGGAACCAGCAGCATCGTGCCAGCCGACATCGCCACATTCCGCAGCACATTTGGCCTGCCCGCCTACACATCCGCCAATCAGCCGACTCTCATTTCCGGCAACTCGCAGCCGGTTACTGTCTGCTCCACCACCGATACCACTCAGCCATGCAACATCAATGACCTGACCGAGAATTCGCTGGATGTCGAGTGGTCTGGGGCCATCGCCAAAGGCGCCAACATCGTGCTGGTCTCTTCCTATCCCTCTTCGTCCTCGGATGACAACCTTTACGATTCGGAGAGCTACATCGTCGACAACCAGACAGCCAGCATCATGAGCGCAAGCTACGGTCTATGCGAACTCTACAACGGCACCACCGGCAACGTTCAGTATTACAACCTGTGGCAAACCGCGGCCTCGGAGGGCATTGCCGTTTTCGTATCCGCGGGAGACGCTGGCTCCCCGGAATGCGATGACTTCGGGGATTCCATCGGGAATCCCTACTCCGCTCAATATGGCCTGGCGGTCAATGGCTTGGCATCCACGCCGTACAACACAGCCGTAGGCGGTACCGACTTCAACTGGTGTACTCTTTCAACCACCACCGCCTGCACGGTTGGAAGTCACTGGAACTCGACGAACGCCGCCAATGGTGCCAGCGCCAAGGGCTACGTACCTGAGGTTCCCTGGAACGACACCTGCGCCAACCCCCTTGCGCTGGCATTTCTGAAGCAAGAGGCGACGAGCGAGAGCGCTCCAACTTTTACCACTGAAGAGGGCGCCTGCAACTTTGTCTACAACGATTCCTTGACCAGCGGCGGCGGTCTTGGCCTTGCCTTCCTGATCGATACGGTCGGCGGAGCCGGAGGCGCCAGCGGGTGCGTCTCCAACGATGGCAACAATGTTTCCAGTTGCGCTTCATCGACCACCACCACCGGCGCTGCGAATGGCTCCATCCCCCTCGTCGCCGATGGATGGCCGAAGCCGACCTGGCAGGCCGGCGTCACAGGCATCCCCTCAGATGGCGTGCGCCACGTCCCCGATGTCTCCTTCTTCGCCTCGGATGGGTATCTCTCTTATAGCTCCTACCTGATCTGCGTTTCGGATATTGCGGCGTGTACTTACAGCGCCACCGCCGAACCGCTTGCCCTGGAGGTGGGCGGCACGTCGGTTTCATCCCCGGCCATGGCCGGCGTCATGGCATTGATCAATCAGAAGGCAGGTGAGGCGCAGGGAAGTCCCAACGCCGAACTCTATTCGCTGGCCGCCACGGAGACATACTCCAATTGCAGTGCGGAGAGCACAACCACCGGCAGCACATGCCTCTTCAATGACATTGATCAGGACACCAATGCCATGCCATGTGACTATGGCGCCAGCGAGGGTAACCCCGCACAGACCGGTGCGCAATCGCCAAACTGCACCGTAACCACCGCTGGCGATCTCATCGGCATTTTGCCTAGCTATAACGCTGGCGTCGGATATGACCAGGCCACCGGCCTCGGTTCGCTCAATGTGGGCAATGTGGTGAAGGCCTGGCCGGCCGGCACGGCAACTGCGGCGGCGAAGGTGACGGTAGCGCCGTCCACATCCAGCCTCAGCGCGGGCAGCGCTCTGAGTGTTGCGGTTACCGTGGCCGCTGCATCCTCGGGCGGAACTACGCCGACCGGAAAGGTGACGCTCCTGGGCGGGAACTATAGTTCTGGAGCGCAGCCGCTCTCGTCAGGCGCTTATACCTTTTCCATTCCGGCCAATAGCCTGTCCGCAGGAAGCGACGTTTTCACCATCTCCTATAGCGGTAACACGACCTATGCCGCCACCACCGGCACAGCCACCGTTACCGTAACAGCCGTCGCAGGCACCGGTACGGCCACGGTTACGGTCACTCCCGCCGAAACCAGTCTCAGCGCCGACAGCACTTTGAGCGTAGCAGTTTCTGTGGGTTCATCTCCTGCCGGCGGAACAGCCCCAACCGGAACCGTGACAATTTCAGGCGGCGGCTATACCTCCTCCGCCGAGACGCTTTCGTCAGGCGCGTACACTTTTTCGATTCCAGCCAACAGTCTGACTGCAGGGTCGGACACTCTTACCGTCTCCTACAGCGGCGACTCGACCTACGCCGCCGCCACCGGCACGGCCATGGTGACGGTTACTGCGGGCACTGCGGGGTCTTCTCCTGGAACCTTCACCTTATCAGCCACGAGTCCGGCTGCAGTCGCACCGGGTACATCGGTCACTTCCACCGTCACAGTCGCAGCCACGGGTGGCTACGCAGGGACTGCTTCGCTGACCTGCGCCCTGACCAACTCCCCGTCCGGTGCCGTGGACGCGCCCACTTGTGCACTCTCGCCTTCGACTGTTCCATTGAGTTCCACCTCCACCAACGGCACCGCCACGGCGACGATAGCCTCCACTGCGGCCACCACCACCAAGTTCGTGCGTCCTGATCCGCACCGTGGAGCCAGAGGATGGATGGGCGGCGGTGCGGTGCTCGCGTTCCTGGTCTTGCTGGGCATTCCAGCGCGACGGCGCAGTTGGCGGTCGATGCTGGGTGCCGTTGCACTGATCGTGGCGCTGGGCGCTTTATCCGGCTGCGGCGACTTCTGGGAGGCTCCCTCAGGAAATAGTGCAGACGGAACCACCGCCGGCACCTATACTTTCACAGTGACGGGAACCGGGAGTCCCGCCGTCACAGCGGTTACCACCACGTTCACGGTTACCATCAACTAGTCTTGCGGAACTGAAGCGCACCGGGCTCACGGCGTGCAAATGCGAATCCGCGCAGGCCCGACAGTCCCCCAAACCGCTGCGGGGACGTACTGGCTTCAAAGATGTCCTTGCACATAGAATGCTGACTATGACGATCGGCATCGGCGGACGCTTGGCCAGCCTCAAACAACGGATGGAGATGCGGGAAGCCCACATCGGCATTGTCGGAATGGGATACGTTGGGCTTCCGCTGGCGTTGCTTTTTAGCGCGGAACGGCTTCGCGTAACCGGCTTCGATGTCGCGTTGGACAAGGTAAATACCCTCAACGCAGGCGGCTCGTACATCGTGCGCATCTCGCGGGGCGAAATCGAAGCCGCGCAGCGGGCAGGCTTCCGCGCCACCGCCGACTACTCTGAAATCGCACAAATGGACGCCGTCGTCATCTGTGTGCCCACCCCGCTCAACGAGTACCAGGAGCCCGATCTCAGTTACGTCACCGAGACGATCAAATCGATTGCACCTTTCATCCATGAAGGCCAGTTGATTGTGCTCGAAAGCACGACCTATCCGGGAACGACAGAAGAGGTGGTCGTGCCGCTACTGGAAGCCGGCAACCCGCTTGGGCTGAAGGCCTCGCGTGCGCTCGATGAACAGGGCGTCCACGTGGCCTTTTCACCCGAGCGCGAGGATCCTGGCAACGACACCGTAGCCCGTCACGACATTCCCAAAGTCGTTGGCGGCTGCAGTACGGCGGCCACGGAACTGGCCTCGCAAATGTACAGCACCATCTTTCGTCGCGTGGTCCGCGTCAGCAGCCCCGCCGTGGCTGAAATGACCAAACTTCTGGAAAACATCTATCGCTGCGTCAACATTGCCCTGGTGAACGAGCTCAAGCAGCTCTGCATGAGGATGAACATCGACATCCACGAGGTGATCGACGCGGCCAAAACCAAGCCGTTCGGCTTCCAGGCCTTTTATCCCGGCCCTGGTCTCGGCGGTCATTGCATCCCCATCGATCCGTTCTATCTCTCCTGGAAAGCCAGGCAGTTCGACTTCCGCACCCGATTCATCGAGCTGGCCGGCGAAGTCAACGGGCAAATGCCCTATTTCGTGCTGGACCGGATCGCTGACGGCCTCAACGAACAGTCCAGATCCATAAAAGGCTCGAAGGTTCTGGTGCTCGGGCTTGCCTACAAACGCGACATAGACGACCTGCGCGAATCGCCTTCGCTCACCATCATTGAACTGCTGCGTGAAAAAGGCGCGACGGTCGCTTACAACGACCCATACTTCCCCAAAGTGGGCCGGGGACGGCATTACGACCTGAATATGGTTAATACACCGCTCGACAATTTGGGCCAATATGACGCCGTCGTGATCGTCACCGACCATTCCGCCTACGATTACGAGGCCATCGTCGCCCAGTCGCGGTTGATCGTGGATACGCGCAATGCCACCAAGGGCATCAGTTCAAACAAGATAGTGCGCTGCTAGGGCATCTCTCACGGTCTTTTTGCCGGCAAATCGGCCAGCAGGCCAAGCCGCCGCAGCGATTGCGCCGTCTTTCCATCCGCATTCGGCCAGCAGGGGTCGTTTGAAATTGGATTGCGATAGGTCGTTTTTACCGGAGTGTCCAATTTATACCCACCGACTGTGCATAAAGTTGCACCTCGAAATTTTAACAAGCCCGTTAACTCAGTATTTTGTGTTGAATATTCGGCCATGAAATTGCAATAGTACTTAAGTATTAAACAAGTCAAAGTCTGCGGTGGTGAGTCTTCAGGCGCAACCGGCCTGAGGCTCTTTGGACTTTTCGGAATGATCGAAAATTACGGGCGAATCTCACTCCACGGCAAGCAACGGCATTTTGAAACGATACGTATGAAGCGAAATATGGCAGTGGCAGACGACCGGCGAGGCAGGCAGCGATTTACCATTAGCGCACCCCTGACTCTATTGATTGGCGACCGTGAGATTCCCGCCTATACCCGTGACCTGAGCAATCGGGGAGTATATTTTTATCTCGCCTTGGCCGACATCAAACTGATTGATCGCGATTTCGAGTTTATCGTCGAATTGCCCCCGGAGATCACGCTTTCTACCTGTTGCCGGATTCGATGCCGGGGGCGGGCGGTCAGGGAAGAGACAGATTCAAACAGTTTAACTGGGGTAGCCGTTGAGATATTGAACTATTCGATTCTCCGCGTCGCTTAAAGTTTACGCAACCCGAGAACCCGATGGTCTACAAGCCAGCTCTTCAGCACATATACCAGCTTATTGTTACTGCCGGGGTCGGTCGGCAATAGAAAGAACCCAGGGTCAACCAGATAGCGAAGGGAGTTGTATACAATCCCCTCCATCACTTCTCCGTCAAGAAATTGGCAACGCATCCATATTCCGTGGACGATAGGCGCCCGCGTATGAAAGTTCAAATGGCTGTGATCGGAGTCTCCGTCGAAGCTTTCGACATAAAAGACCGCTTTGACGTCCTTGACTGAGATTTCTTCGACGACATCGGAATCGAGAGTTCGAATGCGAAAGGTCTCAGGCGAGCTTTGGGGAGCATTGCTCAGCAACTCTTCAATCGTGTTCCAAACCGGAGATTCCAAGTAGCCCTTGACCGTCCGGTTGCCGAACTGGATCACAACCTTTTCCGACTTGGGCGTGCCGATCTCAATCATATTTAGGCAAACCTTCTCACTGACTCCGGGCCGCCGCTAGATAGGAGCGGTCTCGATGTTTCTCAATCATCCTGAATCGATGGCAATAGTGCCAATGACTGTTTGGTGCTAGTCGAGTGGCGCATTGGTACTTGGCTGGATGGTGACCAGCAAGGCACTTCGTCCAGTGGTACAGGTTGCAAGAGGCAGGTGCATCGCAGCAGTGCGGCCTTTAGAAATCAGCTCGATTTCTCTCCGTTGCAACGCGAGCGGAACCAAGCCGGTCCTGGCATTTTGTTCGGGTTAGCAGGCAGCGTGCGTTTGCCCGCCTCAGTCTCGCCCGTTCCAGTCTCGATAGTCTCAATTCCCGAACAGGGAATTTTCTTGTCTGCCCAGTCGAAGAACGCCCTTAAGCGAACCCGGTCAAGCTTTTTGCTCCTGCTCAATGTTTTGCCGCTTGTGTGGCGGACTGAGGCTGTATTGTTTGATCTTGTACAACAACGCCTTATAGCTGATCTGAAGGTCGCTGGCCGCCGCCTTCCGGTTCCACCCCGTACCCTCCAGGGTTTGTGCAATCGCCGCAGATTCCGCGCCGTCTTTCAAATTTCGCACCAGGTGCTTGAGGCCGCCATTTCCAGCCGGTTCCTCCCCGTTTGCCGCCAACGAAACCGTCCCTTGCCAGGGGGCAAGTTCCGCGATGATCGCTTGCTCGTCGGCAAGGACGAGGTAGCGCTTGATCGTGTTCTCTAATTCGCGAAGATTGCCAGGCCATGAGTGACTGGTCAGAGCCTGCATCAGGGCCGTCGAAATTTGCAAGGGATCGCAGCCATACTTTGCTGACACCTTGCGCATGAAGTGCTGGGACAGGATCGGAATCTCTTCGATCCGCTCGCGCAATGGGGGCATTTTGACGGTAAAGCCGTTCAGGCGGTAGTAGAGGTCTTCACGGAATGCCTTCTGAGCGATTGCCGCCTTCATGTCGATGTTTGTGGCCGCAATCACGCGCACATCCACTTTGACACTGGCGCGGCTTCCCAGGCGCGAGAAACTTCCATCCTGCAGAACCTGCAGGAGCTTCGCCTGCAAAGCATTCGGCATTTCTCCAATCTCATCCAGAAAAATCGTGCCGTTATTGCAAATCTCGAACTTGCCGGGCTTGGATTTGACCGCGCCGGTAAATGCGCCTTGTTCATAGCCGAAGAGCTCGCTTTCCAGCAGATCGGCAGGCATTGCCGCGCAATTGACCTTCAGGAAGGTGCGTTTGCTCCGGGCCGACATCTTGTGGATCAGCATGGCCGCGACTTCCTTGCCGGTGCCGCTCTCTCCAAGCACCAGAACAGGAAGATCCGCCCGCGCCACAAGCACGCACTGGGACTCAATCTCCCTCATGCGCTTGCTGGACCTGACAAACGACGTGTTCTCGTCGAGAGGTATCTCTCTCTCGTCGTCTTCAGCCGCCTGTTTGTCCGGTTCCTTGAGGCACTGCTCTATCGCAAGGTCGATGTCGCTCTTTTTGAATGGCTTGAGAATCACGTCCGCGGCGCCCATGCGGCTGGCCGCTACCACTTCCTTCAGCTCGGCGGTGCATGCCAGCATGATGATCGGCAGCTTCGGATGCGAGGCGTGCGTTTTTGCCAGCAGCCCCAGCGCATTCTCCTCCGATTCGCCTTCGACAGTGTGCCAGTCCATCAGCAACAGGTCTGGCGCAGGAGACTCCTTCAGGCCTTCGGTAAATTCAACCGCGTCGGTAAACAGGCTTACGCGGAAGCGGTCGGCCAGAATACGGTCAATGTAATTGAGTACTCCCCCATCGGCGTCGAGAACCATAACATGCGGGTTGCGCTTACCCTGACCTTTCGCGGGCGCTCCCCGTTGCGTGCTTGCCATCGCTGTTTCTCCCAAGTGCACCAAAACTACTGCAAAACTATCGAGTGATCCATTGCTTTCCCTGAGCTATCGAGGCGACGAGACCGGAAACGCCCAAAACCAGCAGCATCGTATTCTTCCGGATAGTCTGTCGACGCAATAGCTCTACTGAAGCGTGCTCATCCCGCTTGAGGGTCAAAAAGGCGAATCGAAGTCTCTACTACGAGAAGCAATCTTACCATTATAAGTGGTAAATATTTATCCACTTATGCAAAAATATTCACACTCTCAAGTAATCCATTACGGGTGACCATCGCAAAAGCAGTACCGTATTACCCCGGAGCCTCCAAAAATTACTTAAGATCGCCTGAAAGATTACCATTGTGTAAGATTTGCCAGTCTCTGCTTTTGAAGCGTGGCCCGTAAGTTGCTTACATGATTGGAAGTACATCCTTTCAAATTGGGTAGACCTATCGCTCTGACACGCGCAACCGACTTTGTCGATATACACAAACTGCCTCCCATGGATGTAGTCTACGGGCAAACATCCGTGATGGCAGCGGTGCGCGAGAAACTGGAACGCTCTGCTGAAACGACCGTTCCGGTTCTGCTTCAGGGAGAGAGCGGCACCGGCAAAGACATCTTTGCCAGATTGCTGCACGCGCGCTCCACCCGGTCAAATGCCCCCTGGGTCAAGGTGACCTGTCCCGCGATTCCGCATTCTCTGATCGAATCTGAACTGTTTGGCTATGAAAAGGGCGCCTTCACCGGCGCCTATGCCACCAAGCGTGGCCGCGTGGAACTCGCCCATCATGGAACCCTCTTTCTCGACGAAGTTGGCAGTCTGGAGACGGCCATTCAGGCGAAGCTATTGCAGGTGCTGCAGGACGGCAGTTTTATGCGGATAGGGGCGCAGGAATCAAGGAAGGTCAATACCCGGCTGATCTGCGCATCGAATGGGAATCTCCGCCAGCAGACTGAGGATGGCACCTTTCGCCTGGACTTTTTCTTCCGCATCAACGCCGTGACCATCGATCTGCCGCCCCTGCGCCATCGGATTGCGGATTTGCCCGTCTTGATCGACTACTTTCTCGATATGCATTCAAAAGCTTTTCGCCGCGAGCCGAAGCCTCTTTCGCGCGAAATTGCCAACATGATGCAGCGCCACAACTGGCCTGGCAATATCCGTCAACTGGAGAACATCATTCGCAGCTACGTCCTGATCGGCAACGAGGAAGATCTGGCCGCAGAGCTTATACCGACGACGCCGAGCACAATCATCCCCGAAATCGATTTGGCCAATCCTGTCTCTTTGAAGAAGATCACCAAGGCCGCCACCCAGGAATTGGAGAGAGAGATTATTCTCAAAGTTCTGCGGGCCAACGATTGGAGCCGCAGGAAGACGGCCAAATGGCTCAACATCAGCTATAGATCGCTCCTTTATAAGTTGCAGGAATCAAATGACGGCGCCATACATGGCCGGGGTAAACAGAAGAATTCAGCCGCGAAAACCCGATCCTCGTAAGCAGAGCGCATACCGCGCCGCGTCAGCAACCTCGAGCGATACGCCTTCTTAGATCCATCCCCGAAGCCGGTAGTAGACAATCTTGACGGACTCCACCAGCATGATCTCGCAGGCCTGGAATCGCCCATTCCAATGCTCCGCCGCATGAAGCACATCGGGAACCGGCATGGGCGCCACTTCAATGCCGAGTTTGCGAAAGACGCGAATGGCTCGGTACATATGAAAGTCGCTCGTGAGCAGAACCTTGTTGCCAGGCATGTCCTCAATCAGCCGAGCCGTATCAATCGCGTTTTCGCGCGTGCTGGTGGATTGCCACCCCGCGGCCATGGCCTCGCGAGGAATGCCGCTGGCTGCCAGGAAGTTAACAATGCCTGGACCGCCTCCACCGCTGATGACAACCTTCTTGAAGTCCCCGGTTTGCCAGGCCATCACCGCCTGCCGCGCGCGCCAGTAGGACGAATACGAGATGCCGCCCGCATCGTCCGCAGCGGCGCTCAGAAGAATGAGCACGTCGCCCTTGGGCTGGCCGATGGGTCCGGAGTATGCCCGGGCCCACCATGAAACCAGGGGAGTCGAGATCACCAGCACGGTCATCAGCCCGATGGCCGCGAGCAGAAGCGTGATCAGTCGAACGGCTTTGCGTCGAGCTGAAATGAACGGACTCGTCATGCGCAGGCGCCTTTCGTTTGCCCAGACACTCTATCCGGCACGCGTCCCTTTCCGTCGCGCCGCTACGAGCGGTTCAAATATCTCCATCAGTTCCGCCGCCACGGCGTTCCAGCTTCGCCCACCATGAGCCGCGATGTCCTCGGCATCCCAACTTCTGTCAAGCGCCGCCGTCAAGGCGTCCGCCAGCGCTTTCGGCTCCCGTGCAGGCACAAGCTGACCGCATTTGTCGCTCATAATTTCCGGAATGCCACCGACGTTTGTCGCAACAACCGGCCGACCGCACGCCAGTGCCTCCAGCACCACGTTGGGGCAGCCTTCCATGTAACTTGGCAGCGTCACCAGGTCGGCCGCCGTCATCCAGACCGCAACATCGTCGAACATGCATTCGGGCAGCGCATGGATATAGCCCGCGACGTTGCGTGCCTGGATCACGCTTTCAATCACAGACCTGTCCGGTCCCTCGCCGATCAGATACACATGTAGACCAGGGCGCTCTGGATGCAAGGAAGCAGCTGCTTCAACCAGCTCTCCAAGCCCCTTTTTCATGTCCATGCGCCCAATGTAAACAACCGCCTCGACTGCCGGGTCCATGCCCAGCTTCCGCCGTGCTTCCAGGCGATCCATGGGGTGAAAGATGGATATGTCGCAGCCGCTGACGATGGCGCGAGTCTTCTCAGGCGGCGCACCCAGGGCCACCATCCTTTTGCGCAGATCGTCGCTGATCGCGACCGCAAAATCTGCTTGGCGTAGAACGGCGCGCGTGCGCATGGCCGAAAACCTGTCGCCGATACTGTGAACATCGGACCCCACACCCATGACCACCACGGGAACTGCAAGCGCTTTGCCGATCTTGAGCGCCGCATACCCATCGGGGTAAAGAAAATAGCTGAAGATCAGATCCGGCGCAAAGCTGCGCACATGCGGCAGCAGTACGCGCGCGGCGATGTTCCCGTTAAATGGTCGCGAAATGAGCGGCAGCGCAGGGTAGTCGTAATAGCCTATGCTCACGCCCGGCACCTGATAGGAAGTGTCGAAAGCGTCGTAGATGCGGCTCCGCGGCTTGAGCACAGAGGGATATGCTGCGTGGGGATAAAAGACCCGCACATCGCATTCGCCGGAAAGGATGCGCATCGTCTCCAGCACAGGCCGCCCGTGCGTGGGCTGCGCCGAGCTGGGAAAATGCGCAGTGACCACCGCAATCCTAAGCATGGCTATTGCACCGTTCCGACAGGTTGGACGGCCGCTGTATCCGCGACAATCTCGCGCTCCCTGCCCGCGATCCTGCGCAGCAGTGCGGCGTAACGCTGAGCCAGAACCTTGCGTTCGTATTGCGCAATTTTCTCCGTGTCGGGCTGAAACGCGCTTTCGAGCGAATCGCCGCGAGCCGCGGCATCAATGAAGAGCTGGCGGATGCCTTCCACATCGTGATTGCCCGCCCACCATCCCGCATGGAGCTCTTCAAGCAGACGCCGCACGTCGCCCTCGGGATGGACAGTGGCGAGAATCGGCTTTCCCGCGCCGATATAGTCATAGAACTTCGCCGAAATATTCAGCCGGTCATGTGTCACCAGCAGCACATAATCGGTCTCGTTCATCGCATCCAGCGCCTCGCGCTGCGGCAGATACCCCTTGCGCTCGACCATGTCTCCCAGTTGCAAAAGGGCTTCGCGGTAGCGCGGTTCCTCAATGTGGCCGATGAAGCGAAGCGTGAATCGCGCCTTCACCTTGGGTGGCAGCGATTGCAACGCTCGAACCAGCGCGGTCGGCTCGGTTGAGGAGTAAACCGTGCCAACGTATGTGACGATGATCTTGCCCCCAGGCCGTGCGCCTTGTGGTCGCGTGGAGATGCGCAGACGCGTCGCATCGAAGCCATTCGGGAGGTGAAGAAACTTGCTCTCTGGTTCCTGTGGATACCTGCCGCGAATCTCGCGCCGTGCCGCTTCCGTCACCGCCACAACTGCAGTCGAGTTAGCCACGGCTGCGGCTTCGGCCTGAATTGCAAACGTACGCGCTCGTTCGCTGCGGCTGAATTGAAAGCTGGCCACGTCAAAGGACGTCGAGAGCCATTCGTCGCGAAAATCCAACACGATAGCCAGGCGTGGAAAATCTTTCCTGAGTCTCTCCGCCAGCAGAAAATCGGAAAACGGTGCGCCTGTGATCAGGACTACGTCGATGTTTCGCTCCTTGACGATGCGTCGTGCGGCACGCGTGAGGAAGGGTAGCCAGGTCACCTGCGGATCAGGCAGAAGAAGATCCTGCAAAGCTCTCTTCAGGAAATTGGTCTTGCTGGCGGCAGCGTTCCCAGCGGCCTGCGTAGATGGCGGTTTTGCTCCCGTCACCAGGCTCTTGAACCACTTTTTGATGCCAAAGGGCAGATCGAGAGTGAAGGTGCGATGAATCTGGACTTCCGGTGGAATCTCTAGCAAAAGCGATTGGTCCATCCCGACAGAAGAAGGGTTGCGCGTGGTGAGTACGTCAAGCCGGATGTCTTCCGCCGGAAAATAGCGCGCAAGACTGGCGGCACGCAGAACCCCCACGCCTCCAGCGGGTGGAAACGCATAGACAACCAGCAGGACGTTGAGGGGGCTCATGATGCGGTTTCCCTTGCCGAATTTCAACCACTCGCGGAAGTCGCGGCGCTCGCTCCGATTTTACCGTATTGGAAGCGCCGCTCATGGCATTCAGAACCCTTGCGAACAATCTTTGTCATCGTCCGTTGCGCGAGAATATCAATGTGAACCCGCGATAGAATAGAGCCCATGCGAAAGAGCACATGCGGCACTTTGCAGACCTCTGTTCTGGGCTTTGGTTGCGGTTCTGTGTTGGGTCGCGTCGGCCGCGGACCCTCGCTGCGCGCCATGAACGCCGCCTGGGACGAAGGGATTACGCTCTTCGATACAGCGCGAAACTACGGCTACGGCTACGCAGAAGCAGTACTTGGCGAATTTCTGCACGGCAAGCGCGATCAGGCCATTGTGGCCACTAAGTTCGGCATTCTTCCGCAAGATCCCGGCCTGGTCAAGCGCATGGTTGTCCCCATGGCTCGCGCTGCCCTGCAAATGAAGGTTCCAGGAATGCGCAACCTGGTGCGGCGAGGAGGAGAACGCGAAGCCGCATTGGGGCATTTCACTGTACAAGGGTTGCGTGCGTCGCTTGAGGCGAGCCTGACGCAGCTCCGCACCGATTACGTTGACGTGCTTTTCCTGCATGAAGCCTCCACAAGCGCAATGCGCCAGCAAGACCTGATGGCCGAACTCGATACTTTGGTGCGGTCGGGCAAAGTGCGGCGCGTGGGGCTCTATGCAGGGGCCGATGTTGCGGCGGATGGATTGACGAACGGTCCGGCTACGATGAGCGCCATGCAGTTTGGCGCCGATGCTTTTGATTCGACTGTGGCCGCGATCGCCGCCCGGAACCAGCGAGGTGCGCTTCTGATCGGCAATCATCCCTTCGCTAGCGAGCAGCGCGTCGCGAGCCTGGCAGCGACTCTCGCGGCTATGTCAGGAGATAAAACGGTGCCGGCGGATCTACGCGAAAAACTGCGCGGCGCCGATTGGCAACTACTGCTTGAGGCGATTTTCGGCGTCGTCCTGAACTGCATCGGCGCGCACGCGCTGGTGTTTTCCATGATGCGAGAAGACCATCTGCGCGCCAACATTCGCGCCGTCGAGAGCACGCGCTTTACCCGTGCGGATCTGTCGCTGATGCATCAGAGCTTTCTGATTGCGCCTGCGGCCGAGTTGCCCTTGTAACCGAACTTACAGTGAGTTAGTTTTGTATTCTTTCACGATGTACTCGCACGCTCGCATCGTAAGGGCCATGATCGTCAACGCTGGACCAACAGTTCCGCTGGAAGGGAAGCAGCTCCCGTCAGTCACGAAAAGGTTCTTAACATCCCAGCACTGGTTATACGAGTTAAGAACGGACTTAGCCGGATCGTCTCCCATCCGAATGCCGCCGCATTCGTGAATCGCCGCTCCAACTGCCATGCTCTTCTTAAATGATTTCCGGAACATGAACCGGCTGAGCCAATCTGCATCGGGAAAAACTTCTTTTTCGTTCTCAAGTCCGAAAGTTGATCCTGAAAAGATGATCTTATAGCCGCACGCGTCGACCATTTCCTTGATCGATCGAACCTGCTCTCGAAGTAATTCATTCTCATTCTGCGAAAATGTGCATTTGATATGCGGAGCAGGAATTCCCCATGCATCCTTTCGCCGGTGGCTGAGCGTAACGCAGTTTTCGTAGTAAGGCAGAGTCTCGCCAAAGCCCATGATCCCGAATATGGCCGGGCGATCGTTAGGAATGTAACCCCGTCCGATAGCTCCCTGGAATGCAAAGCCTCGCCGGAATTTTGGATTGGTAACATGATCCAGATTCTGGAATCGAGGAATGTAAACACCGCCCGAAGGCGCGTAGAACGGATCCGGCGGCGCTGAATCATCCAGCTCCCATCCTCGTGAATCCGGCACCGTACCGTACACTTGACTCGGACACTGATCCATGAAATAGCGGCCCAGCAGCCCGGAAGAATTCGCCAATCCATTTGGGTGTTTCGGAGACGCTGAGTTGAGCAGCAACCGTATGGACTCGATCGTCGATGCACAGAGAACCACGACATTTGCCGAAACCGTTTCTGTTTTCTTCGTCAGCCGATCAATGAACTCGACTCCGGTCGCTTTCCCGGTAGCCGCATCCACGGTGATTCGTTTCACAATCGCATCAGTCCGAATCGTGAGCCGGCCCGTCTCCTTTGCCGCGAGAACGGGTAGCGGCACCCGCTTGAGGTTTGGTGCTGCATACCTCCATGAAATAACCGAACGATCTGGCCATTTCGCTTCCACTTGAATCTTGAACGCCTGTTCGAGCCCTGTTAATTTCGGTGTCTTGAAGTACTTTCCGTCCGGCAGATTGGGGATATGATCTTGCGATCCGTACACTCCCATGAACTCTTCCACCTGATCGTAGTAGGGCGCCATGTCGGCATAAGAGATCGGCCAGTCCTCGCCAAAAC
The DNA here is from genome assembly GCA_036489415.1 of Occallatibacter sp. Classification (GTDB taxonomy): domain Bacteria; phylum Acidobacteriota; class Terriglobia; order Terriglobales; family Acidobacteriaceae; genus Telmatobacter. The sequence goes on from DASXFS010000019.1 coordinate 117,634, forward strand.
CGTCGTTGCTCGCCGCTTTGAAATCGTAGTCGGTCATGCGCAGCAGCACGCGTCCGTAAAGGTGAAGCCGGCCTCCCAGTTGTCTTCCACGGATCCAAAGGTAGAAATCGTCTGAAGGCGTCGTATAAGGATTTTTCCTATCGTTCACAAACAGATGCTTGAACTGGTCTCCAAAAAATCCGATTCTGGCCTGAATATACTGACCCTTCAGCACAGCAAGAGCACGTGCCTTGAGGTTGATGCCTTTTTGTCGCGGAGTTTCAGGAACTTTGAAATCGGCTTCAGTAATATTCGGGCCTGCCTCTAACAGAAGCACCTCCAGGCCACGTTGCGTAAGCTCCTTTGCGGCAAAGCTCCCTGCTGCGCCTGAGCCAATTACAAGTGCATCAAACTGCTTACTAGCCATTCATTTCCCCAATGAAATAAAACTCTGTGGTGTCAGTTAACTCTGCTCCGCCAAAATTCACTCAGAACCCGTCTTGCCGCTACCCACCTTATTGCCCTGAATCAGCGCATTCGCCACCTGGTACATCTGCCACGCCGTCGCCCAATGCACCTCAATGTCTCGTCGATCTGCTTCTTCCGCAATCCAGCGGTACATGTTGGCGAGTCCGCCGTTGAGCAGCGGCTCCAGGTTCCTGTCCGGCGCGCCATGCGTGTAGAGCTTCACAAACACATCGTCACCGATCATCGGAGCCAGATCGAGCCATTGCTTCGCGCGCTCCGGAGTCGGCATGTCGTAACCGGCAATTTCGCCCGTCTCAATCCGCGGCTTCAGCCGTCCGTTGAAGCGCACGCCCACCGGTCCGGTAATCATCAGCAGGTCGCCGCGTCTGCCTCCGCCGATGGTAGCTTCTACCCCCCGGTCGAAGGACTTCGGCCGATTGTAAAGGTTGTTTGTGCACCAGTAAATCTGGTTGATAATCCGCCCCTGGGTCGCGGAGGGAAGTGATGGCATGGTGAAATCCGCATAGCATCCCAAATCGCGCAGCAGGGCGATTTCGCCATTCAAGCCACACCACCGTCCATCCGGCCGCGAGTTGTCCAGCGCCCAGTTTCCGTGAATGAACCCAAACACCGTGCGCCCATTCTGTTGGCGCAGCAGCCCGTGGTCCTGCGTCAACCGCTTGCAAAATTCCGTCACCTTCTGGATGAATGTCTCGCGCTGCTCTTTGTCGTGATGTAGATGCACTTCCACATCGCCAACTCCAAGACGTACCATCTCAGCAATGCCATCGAGCAGATCGCGCCGGTACTCTTCCTGCGGATAGAAGAAGCTGTATTGCGGGCGCTGTCCCGCAGCATCTCTGGGTGCGTCCTCGGCAATGCGCGGCCACTTTTCGCGCCACTGTGCCACGCGGCCCAGCGCAGTCTCGACTGAAACTCCCATACCCAGCGGCTCGTAGTGGTCCGTGATCGCAACCCAGGCGCGCTTCGGCTTCTTCGCCCGCATCCTCTTCCGCAGGCGGTCCTTCAGATACGGCCAGAGCCAGGTTTCTGCATTTCGGGGGAGCTTCATCGTGTCAGATTGCCCTTTTGGGTGATGGTAATTGCTGCAAGGCGAGGCTAAGATAGAGCCATTGTCCTTGAGTATCGAATACGTTTCTCTTGTCTGTCAAAGAGACAATGCGAGCTTCTTTTCGTTGTATCCTAACTCTGTTTCATCTTTAGTTTCTTAAGGTAAAGACCATGGGCTTGAAGATAGCGATTGCCGGTTGCGGAAAGATCGCGGACGCACATGTTGAGGGGATTAGAAAGATACATTCCATCCAATTAGTGGCTGTCTGTGACCTTGAGCCCATCATGGCTGAGCAATTGGCGGTTCGGTACGCTGTGCCGCGCTGGTACTGCGATGTGGCTGCCATGCTCGAGGCCGAAAAACCCGATGTCCTGCATATTACAACGCCCCCCCAGTCGCACCTTTCGCTTATCAGGCAAGCCGTAGCTGCCGGCTGCCATGTATTCCTCGAGAAACCAGTCGCGCTTCGCCATCACGACGCTGAAGCTATCATCGACGCGGTAGTTACCGCAGGCAAGAAACTCTCTGTAAATTACTGGCCCAATTTCGAAACTCAGGCGCTTGCGTTGCGCCGCCTGTCTGAAACTGGAGTGCTGGGTAGCCCAGTTCATCTGGAAAGCTTTTACGGCTATGACCTTGCCGGCGAATATGGAACGGCCTTGAAGCGTGACCCCAACCATTGGGTTCATCGCCTTCCTGGCAAGCTATTCCAAAACGTGCTCGATCATGTATTGAACAAGATCACTCCATTCCTGACGGATGAGCAGCCCTTGATTCAAGCTGTCGCCTATCGCGGAGATGCAGTGCCCAGCGAGATCAGTTCCGGCGAACTACTCGATGAACTGCGCGTGATCATACAAGGCTCGCAAACAAGCGCCTATGCTACATTCAGTTCCCACGCGCGTCCGGTCGGGCATACTCTGCGCGTCTACGGAACCAAGAACACTGCCCATGTCGACTTCCTTGCGCGCACGCTCGTACTTGAAAGAAAGCAGACATTTCCGTCTGCGTTAGGCCGGCTAATTCCGCCGTTTCTGGTTGGCAAGGACTACCTGCGGCAAGGCCTGAAAAATGCGAACCGTTTTTCACATGCCCGCTTTCATTATTTCGACGGAATGCGCCGCTTACTCAGTGAGTTTTATCTCAGCATCGAGAAAGACTCCTCTCCACCCATCGCTTATAGCGAAATACTGCGCGTTTCAGCCATGATGGAACGAATCTTCGAACAGGTCTATCCCGAGGTGTTCGCGTGAAGATCCTGGTTACAGGCGCAGGCGGCTTCCTGGGAGTCCATGTTATCGAACGGCTACTCGCTCATGGCTATACTGATATCCGGTGTTTTCTTCGCGACCGCGGCAAAGCTGTACGTCTCACGCAGTTAGCTGAGTTATACTCTTCGGCTCAACTCGAGTTATGCTACGGAAATCTGAGATCGAAAGCTGATTGCGCCCAGGTCGTTGTGGATGTCTCGCTTGTATTCCATCTCGCCGCTGGCCTGAAAGGCTCAGCGGCAGAGCTATTCGCAGATTCGGTGGTCGTCTCCCGCAACTTACTTGAGGCTCTGGAAGCGCGCGACGGCTTCGTTCCGCAGGAAACCAGGGTGGTTCTTATAAGTTCCTTCGGCGTCTATGGAGTAGTGCCCTTGGGCCGGAAGGCGCTGGTCGATGAGGAAACGCCGCTGGAAGCTCATCCTCAATTGCGGGATACGTACTCCCATTCCAAGCTGCGGCAGGAGCAGCTCTTCTGGGACTATCAGCGAAAAGCCGGCTTTGAACTCGTCGTCTTGCGTCCGGGCGTCATCTACGGACCAGGCGGAGGAGCTTTTTCGAATCGCGTAGGGCTGCAGATCGGGCCTGTGTTCTTTCATCTGGGAGGAAGTAATCTGCTCCCTCTTGCGTATGTTGTCAACTGTGCGGAAGCCATTGTCATAGCGGGAACCCATGCCGATTCCGCCGGGCAGGTATACAACGTACACGACGACGAGCTGCCGACCGCCTCCCAGTATCTGCGCGCCTATAAGAGACGCGTCAAGCGTTTACGATGCATTCGCCTGCCATACTTTATGACTAAAATGTTGGCCGGATTCTTGGAAGCATATCATCGCCGTTCTCAGGGCCAATTACCGGCCATCATCACGCGCTACAAAGCAGCGGCGGCTTGGGGTGGAAACAAATTCAGCAACGCTAAGTTGCACGCATTAGGCTGGCGTCCGCTGGTCTCCACACCCGACGCCATGGCGAAGACATTCGAGTATTTGAGAGGGCAAGATAAGAAGTAGTGATCGGTTGGAAGAAGCTTCCCCAAAGGCCTTCAGCTATAGGCCGGCTAAATATTCCAGCCTGGTAATCAGCGTTTTGTGCGGACCAGTCCGAGTGTCACGGTTTATTCCATTGCTCCGATCGTGAGGGCCTGTTTGCGTATTTTTTGTATCGCCGACGGTCCATACTCGAAACGCACCGGCAGCTTCGGCCAATACTCCGGCAAGTTAGTTCCTTTGTTGACCAGCGCTGAGGTAGGTGCGAATGTCGCAAGGTCAAACGGAGCCGCCGAGACCTCAATCAAGTTAGATAAGCCAACGGTATCGGCTTTGTTGCTCGCTCCCTGAAAGGCATAATTTGAGGCGATGGAAGCCCAGCCGGTTTTCTCGCCGCCCGCTATACTGCCCGTGCCCCATTTGGAGTTGATTACATTCTTGCCGAAGGTCGTGAATTGTGTCGTCGCGACATTCCAGTAGAAATATGGTTTCGTTGGCGAGTCCATCCAGATCGCGTTGTTCAGCACCTGTATCTGCGGCCATTCGATCTCGCGGAAACTATTGCCCCCGCCGCCCGACGTGTCAAACAGACGCCAGCTATAGTACTTTCCCGTCGGCTCATAGAAGCTGTTGTTATAGAACCACAGCGTCCCAACGCGATCATTTTCAAGAAATCCGTGGTCGGTAGAATAGTGAAGCGGAACCGCGGCCGTTGTATTGACAAAAGTATTTCCATAGACATAATCCCCATGGTGTGCCTCGACCGCCGCGGCTAGCTGATCGGCGGTGTAAGTATCGGCCGGGTACAGGGAATGAAACGAGCGCGGCCCTCCTCCCAGATACCCCTCGAATGTGGTGTAGTGGCTTGCATCTTCGTTGTCGACCATGTCCAGTTGTCGCGCGGCTCCATCGCCAAAGTGGTTGTAGCGCACAACTTCCGGGAAGCCGCGGCCTTTGAAGTTTGATCCCCGCGCTCCACTCTGATACTCGTCCATGATGTTGAACTGCACGACTTCGTTCCATCCCTGAATGTAGAACTGGTGTTCGCCATAAGAGCCGGAAATGCCATTGTTATGCAGGTGATTACCTTCATACAAGGTATTGGCAACTGCCGCATAACCTTGGCCGGAATTGAAATCGGCGAAGAAACCCAGGCCGCAGTTATACGCGTCAATACCTCTCACCACCGTATCGATGCTCGCGAACAAACGTATGCAAGATGAGAAAGCAATCCATGCCGTGCCTGCCGCACCCGCGGGACTGGTATAGATGTACGGAGGTTTGACATTTTGAATCTTGATACCCTCGACGATCAGATACTGCGAACCGGTCCAGTCTCCTTTGTAGTTTCCAGCCCAGCCGGTAGTGCCGATGCCAACCGCAGTGTATCCCGCTGCATACTTGCTTACCGTTGACCTTCCGGTTGAATTGCTGGCATCGATCACTGGAAGGTTGCCCTTGGAATCGGGTACACCGCAGACGCGAACCGGTTGGGTACGCGAGGCGTGTGTTGCGATCTGGAAATATTCGTGATATGTGGTAGGACTCGTTCCGGTCGTGTCTTCGTTGTGGATGCGAATGGTCGATCCGTCGCTGAGAGCTTCCCAGGCGACCGATTGGATCGTCTTGTACGCCTGCGACGGCCCTACCTCATACGTCTTCCCGGTAAGAGCCGGATCGACCGTGCAGTCCACCGGCATGGTCTTCGAGGGAGTTACAGCATAAGGCATCGTGTGCCCGGTTACATAAATAGTAGCCGTGTTAGTTTTCGAGCCGTCCGCCACGCTGGTGGCCGTCAATGTGTAGCGCCCCGCCATCGTGGCTGAGAAGGCCGTATCCTCATTCACCGTATCGGCCAAAACGCCATCGCCCTTCTTGGGCTGTGCGGTAATTGCCCAAGTCACGTTGCGGTTGACTGATCCCCAGACAAAAGCCTGAATATCGGCCTTCTGACCGGAGTAGAGAGTGGTATAGAAAGGCACCACGTTGATCTGCACCGCCGGATTGCAAACATTGATGGTGATAGACGCTGTCTGGCTCGGGTTCTCCTGCGACTGCGCCGTGAGAGTAAACTGCCTGGCTGAAGTGACCGTGTAGTTATTCTCGCCGTGGATTGAGCACTTGCTGCCTGTCGTTGGAGCGATCACGTCTACCCAGTTTCCCGATGTCGAAGAGAGCGTACCCCCGCCGGTTACAGACCAGTGAACCTCATTCGTTGTGCCATTCATAACTGTGGCAAAGATGCGGCGCACACTGCCAGGCAATACGTTGAACCCATAAGTCGGCTGCGTAATGGCGATGGAGATCGCAGATGAGGACGTTTCAGAACCAATTCCAGCCGCCGGCGCACTTTGGCCTCTACCGCACGCGGAGAGGCTTACACCAATGGAGAGCCCCAAACCAAAGGACAACAGGAGACGACGATTCATGCGTGATTTCCCCTTTTGCGCGCGGCAGCTCTGGCTAGCGCAAGCACGCAAATAGCATTCGGCCAAAACTGTTTTGGTTCGGAGGAACAGCATCTTCATCGGGTCCCAGACGCACGATCCGCGTAAACGTTGTGTTGGCCTTAAGCCAGAGATGAATGCGGTCTGCGTCCCAGCCTGCGAGTTTTCCTTCGGGATACTCGTGGCCTTGCCCCATGTCGAAGAACATTACGCAGCCGGTGGCCGAATCCAACAGATGCAGTAGCTCTTCGGGAGTAACGTTGAAGTTATTCAAGAAGAAATGATGAACGAGACTGAAGCACGAGATAACATCGTATCTGGTTTTGAGGCTCCGCAAAAATGTGACGCTGTCCGCGCGATGTACCTGGCCTGGCTTCAAGCCATACATCTCTCTTCCTACCGAGATCGCGATCGGGTCGCGCTCCACGCCCTCTGCCCGAAATCCTGCTTTCGTCATTTCAGACACAAACCAGCCATAACTGCATGCTACATCCAGATAACTTTTGTTCTCTTTCGGCATCAAACCCTCGGCGCGGAGGAATGCCGTCATCTTCGCCAGCCTGTCTGAGCAGCGCCGCACCAAAACCCATCCCGCAACCTCCGGTGAATCGACCGGCTGATATAACTCTCGCCGACCTTTTAGCCACAAAACATCCAGCAGAAGCTCCTGAACCGGGGTAGCAACAGGCGGCTGCTTGATCAGCGCCCGAACCTCTCGTACACCCTTCACGTGAGCAATTGCCAGTCTGTGGTGGCCTTCGAGCACTTGATAACATGCCGAGTCCTTCACCGGACGAACAGCGATCTCCTCTGAATCCCTCTCGTAGCTCTCGCCCTCTTGTAACGGGAGTGTCTCGCTTATGCCGCGATAAGCGCTGACAAACCGGCTGGCGCCCCAATAGATCTGATCTGGTGTCATCGCGCTGTGGTAACTGCCGCACATTTCAATGTTGAGAAGTGCGTTTTGATAGTACTCCGTTTGTTCAAAGATCCCTGGCTCCCACATGCGATCGCCGATTTTCTCATACTCGCGCAACAGCTTAACGTGCGGCCATTCGGAGATCGGGCGGGATGCCCGGCGAATATCGCCGACCATGCGCGCGAATCGTGCGGAAGTGATGCCGCTGTCGCCTCCCAGAAGACAGGCATCGACCAGGATGGGTTTCAGTCTCATCCTTGTCGCCAATTTCGCGGAACCATTTCTGAAGCTTGAGAGCCCACGGCGAACCGGCGTTGGGCAGTTCCGATAAATACCTTTGATCAACGAGCGAATCACGCGTCACTCCTCCGGTTAGGGAACTCTGCCCGCGGCAACTACGCTGCCAGATTCCGCCCGAATCAACAACGAAAGAAACATATCAACGGGTCCGGAGACCGGTTTGGGTAACATCCGGGTCACGGTGTTGAAGCGGGTACGGTCCTCCGGTTCCAACACACGCAGCAGGTAGAAAAGCCCGAAGAGAACGATCAAGGAAGCGCTTCCGCCCCACACGATGGCCCAGAGCGAGGAAAACCTCGTGGCAAAATAGTACGCGGCGAGCGCTGCCGACACGCTGGCCAGGGAGATCTTTGCAACCTGCAGCCAGGGAAGTTTCACCTTGTAGAGATGAATGCCAATAGCCCACATCATTCCGACGGCGATCACCTGTGCCGCGCCGCTGCCGATGCATGCCCCCACCGCGCCGTGCGCGGGAATCAAGTACCAGGCCACGCCCATATCGACGATGCCGGCGAGCACCGTCGCCATGATGACGTAGCTCTGTCGCTCCGCGCTCTGCAGCAGGCTCTGCACTGGACCGATGAAGGCTTTGGGCATGCACAGCAGCGGAGCCAACATCACCACCATGGCCGCGCCCTGGTACTGATGGCCGTAGAGAAGCAGCAATGCCGGCACCGCGAGAGCAGCGGAGATGAAGTGCAAAGGAATCGAAGTCAGCGCCAAGTACCGGAATGAGGAAGCTGTGATGGCCGGAAGCCTGGATTTATCGCGCCCGTATTGAGCGAATATCGTCGCGCCGATTGCCGATCCAAACACCGTTGAACTGATCAGGAGCCGTTCGGCCATGCTGAAGGCCACCGAATAAAACGCAATCTGCCGAATGTCGGAGGAGAGATATTTCAGCAGTATGACCTCTGAGCGGTTCCACACAATCAACGCCAGAAGCATGCTGGCGACGCTTTGCCAGGCAAAAGCCAACATGCGCCTGGTCAATCCCGCCGGGTGAGTGTGCGCCGTTTCCCACGCGCGCACGCACTTCATCGTGGGGAAGAAACGCACAAGAAAATCGACAGCCCGCATCAGGAGCATGGATGCGCCGACACCGTTGACTCCCCACTTCAGCACTACGGTCGCTGCGATCGCGATGAAGAAGGTGAGGATCGAAGCAACGGATGCGGGAAGATTTGCCGACAATTTTTCCGCGGCCACATTGGCCTGTGCCGAAATGGAGTTGACCATCGATGGCCAGATGCTCAGCACGATCAGGACCGAGGCCACCCGGTAGTCCGCGTTGGCGTCCCTCAAGACCCAGAAAAGAATGCCGGCTGTGGAAAGCGACGCCAGGCCCACCTGAAACAGCAATGTGCGGAAATAAATATAGCGCGCGTTCCCCTGGTCGCCCATGCCAAGAAACTCCGCCATATATTTTCGTGTGGTGGCGGGAATGCCGAGCCCGCCAAGGCCGCTGACCATCGTGGCGATCAGAGTGACATAGACGATGTAACCCATCTTGGCCGGCCCCAGGACGCGGGCGATCGCAACCGAGGTGAACAGCGTGACAACGAAGTTGATTGCATTTTCGAGGCCGTACCAGCCGGTGTTTCTAGCTATTGTTTTAGTGTTTGACATCCAGGTTTCAGCTCTGTTTTCTGACACACTTGTTGTTGTTGCGGTGAGAGTCAAGGTTCCGCAGCCGACGGGCAGCGCACTGAGCGCTGCCCGTCGGCTGCGGAGCCTCTTTACTGGCTAACCCAGTCCTTGCAGCGCCGCTTTTGCGTCCTTTGCTGTTGGCGAATTTGGCGCCAGCGACACGGCTTTCTTCAGATGAGTCTCCGCGCTATTCTTATCGCGCAGCTTGCTGTACACCATGCCCAGGTGGTATTGCATTGAGGCGTCGTTCGGTTCGGTCTTGACGGCGTCCTCCAGCAGGTCGCGAGCAAATCCGTAGGTGCCCTTGTAGTAATAGGCCCACGCCAGTGTGTCGGCCGTACTGGCGGAGTTCGGCATAGCCCGCCGCGCTGTCTGCGCAAGCGTCAAGGCTACGTCCACGTTTTCGCCGTTCACCAGCATGCGATAGGCGAGATTGTTGGCCGCGATGGGCTGTTGCGGCTGGATTTGCAGCGCTTTCCGGTAGTAGGCCTCCGCGTCGTTCATATCTCCGCGCGATTCCTCGAGCGTTCCCAGAATCGCGTCGGCGCCGGCATCGTTGGGGTGTGCCTTCGACCACTGTTGCCAGGCGTTCAGGGCGCTCGCCGTCTGTCCACGCGCAACCTCAACCTGCGCAAACAGCATCACTGCCTCGCCATCTCCTGGGTTGAGCTGGATGGCCTTTTGAGCCGTAGCGAAAGCCTGGTCTAGGTTCTTGTTGCGAATCTGTAATTGTGCCAGCAGATCGAGGAAACCGCTGTTCTTCGGGCTCTTTTCTATTTGCGCGTTCAGGCGGGCCATACCTTTGTCCGCCTGCTTCTCGTTGAGGTCGTAGGCCACAATCAAGCGCAGCGCATCGTAGGAATTGGGATCATACTGCAGAGCCTGTTCCAACAGTGCAACTCCCTCCGGATAGCGCTTCTGCGTAAAGCGTATTTTACCCAGTGCGAGATATGCCTGCGGGCTTTGCGGAGCAACGCTCATGGCGGTCTTCAAATCGGCTTCCGCCTTGTCCGCTGAGTTTTGGTTCATCTCCACCGCGGCGCGCCACACATAGCCTGCGGGGAAGCGCGGCGCTGCGGCGATCGTCTTTGCGGCTACGTCGGCCAGTAGATTCATGTCGCCGCGCTGGCCTGCGATGCGTGCCAGTTCTTCTTCTGCCGGTAAGCTCGACGGGTTCAGAGTCGCAGCCTGGCGCAGGCTCGTTTCACCTAGGTCTATATCGCCTTTGGCGAGCGCAGCCTTGCCCAGCCAGTACTGCAGGAAGGCATCCTTCGGCGCATCCTTGACTGCGGTCTGGAGCGCATTGACTGCGTCATTCGTTTTGCCGGCATTGAGCAGCACGATTCCGTTCAACCCCGCCACTTCCGGATCTTTTGCATTCTTCTTCATCAGGCCGGAGACAACCGTTTGCGCGGTCCCGTAGTCCTTGGTCTCAAGAAGAACGCGAATATATCCCTTCTGCACGGAAACATTCTTCGGATACTTTGCGGCCAGGTTCTGGAACTCAGCTTTGGCCTTGTTCAACTGCCCGGACGTCGCATAATAGTCCGCCAGCATCCGCACTCCCTGAGGATTGTCCGCCAGATCCTGCGACGCCTGGCGGAGTATTTGCTCGGCCTGGGCCTGATTGCCCTGCTTCAGAAAAACCTGGGCAAGAGCGGCCCGCGCAGAAATGCTCTTGGGGTCCGTAGAGATAGCATCGCGGCAGGCTTTTTCGGCCTCTGGCCAGCGGCTGCCTCGGATATAGAAAGCCGCCAGCATCAGCTTGGCGTTCACCGATTTGGCATCGAGAGCGACGGCCTTCTTCAACTCCTCTTCGACAGAAGACGACATGGATGGGTCGTTCGATTGCAGTAGCGCTAGGTTCTCGTGGAATGCCGCGCGACCCGGATCCAGTTCCAGCGCGCGGTGAATCTCAGTCAGCGCCACATCCTTCTGTCCACGCCTGATCGCAATTGCGGAGAGCATCTGGTGAAGGTCGGGGTTGTTGGGCTCCGCAGCCAAAACCGCATTGGCCTGCGCTTGCGCATCGTCGGTCTTGCCGCCTGCAAGCAGAAGGTTGCCCAGGTCGATCCGCGCCTTATAGTTTGTAGGCTGCAAATCCACGGTGCGCTTCAGCTCGCTATATGCCGCGCCATATTGGCCCAGATGCACGTACGCTTGACTCAGCTGATAGTGAGCGTCGGGATAGTTCTTGTCGATCTTCAAGGCGTTTGAAAACTGGATTGCCGCCTCCCGGTATTTCCCCTGGGTGCTATATCGCTTTCCGCTCTCCAGATATTTCTGCTTGCGAACGTTCGGATCGCTGTGACACCCGGCCACCAGACCGGCCGCAACCAAAAGTATGACTACCCAAACGGGTCCACGCTGATTCATTTGTCTCCACCTGCCATCGCAACTCAATTGAACTGCCTTTAAAAAACCTTTCACTGTTCCACCATCCTTGCTGGCTGTCTTCCGCTGGAATGCAGCCTGAAGTCCTTGCTGAACCGCGTTGTCTTTCCCTGCTCCTCAAGACCCGCCTAGTTCGGGATAAAGCGAGGCAGCATCGGTGCAAGTTGCGCGGTGAATGCTTCGGCCCGAATCTTCGCGGCCGATATGCCTTCATTCGGATCGATCGGCGTAATCACCCGAACCAGCGCTCCATCCGTACGATTCATCCGCATGGCGTCCGTCACCATGTACATCTTCGCCAGGTATTCATTGGCCACGCTGCGACCGTGCGCCTGATACCAATAGATAACGAACTGCCTGTTTTCTCCGTTGGAAATGACATACTCGCCCACGCGATGCGCCTTGCCATCCGCATCCTTCAAGTCGACGTACTGCGACGATTCAAAAGTCCAGCCCGCGCTAGGCAGGCAGTGTTTTGGCGAATGAATGGTGACGCCTGTTCGCTGCGTAGGGAAGTAGCCGATAAATAACCCCACCGGCAGCGACGGTCCCACTCCGGCGTAAACGCGGGAGAGGAATTGTCCGTCGCCAAGCACATCCAGCGTTTCCTGGTCGATCGGCATATCGGTCCCTGTCCGCCCCGCAATCTCTGATGGCACTTTCCACAGAGGCTCGCTTACCGGAATCACCTCGGAATTGGCGTGTTTGTGCAGCAGCAGAGCGGTGCCCGCCAACAGCACGGCAACGATCCAGAAACGAGCGCTCTTCATGGCTGGCTCCTTCGGGTTTGGAACAGCCGCATTACACGGTGGACGATGAAAAGGCACCCCAGAGACACCAGAAACATCACCCAACCGGAAAATTCGTGGAAGAAGCCCTGTGCTTTATCCGGGTCCCAGTACTGAACGCACAAACCCGTGCCCAGAATGCGCACGGCGTTGGCCGCGATCGCAATGGGAATGCTGGCCAGGGCCAGAAAGCTTCGCCGCAGGAACGACTTCTCAAGAAAGTATCCGTAAAAAATAGAGAGCGTGAACAGGCTCATCAGCGAGCGGATGCCGCTGCAGGCCTCGGCCACCTCCAGTTTCATGGCGGGCAGCTCAATGACGTTCCCCTCGCGCAGAACCGGAACACCGAATAAAGGCAACAGAGCGCTGGCCAACTTCGAGGCCAGTGCCTGCAGCGGGAGGGTTATCTGATTGAAAAGTATAGCCGGAATCGGGATCGCCAGGAGCAGGACAAGCAGGATGAAACGCAGCTCCTTCAACAGTGCCCAGCCGCCAAAACTTAGCACCAGGCCGGCCAGAAGAATCACCACGGAAACCCGGGATAAGAACAGTTCGGCCCCGTAAACGCCCAGCAGCAGAACCACCAGCCCAAAGACGATGACCGCAATTCCGCTCGATGTAGGAGCGATTTTGGTAGCCCGAAGCGTTTCCCTTTTGACCCACACCAGGTAGGCCGCGAAGATGGGTACCAGAAAACCGTGTGAAAAATCAGGTATCTGCCACCAGTCCATCACCAGCTTCGCCAGCACGCGGTAGTAAACCGCCGCCATCAGCACCCCAATGAGTGCCGAACCCCACACAAAATGAATGCTTTGCAAGGATCGAGAGCTCTTGGGAATAGCCTCTGTTTGTAAGTCTTGGGTCATATTCTCCGTGAGGGGGACTTGCGGTTAATTCTATTCGCCCCACCTTCCTTAGCAATCGTCATGCCGAAGGTGGAACGGCTCAGTCCACAAGAGTTCCCCATAGATTACCCCCTATTAGGAATGAGTCATCCAATGCAAGTGGAAAACACTTTCCACTTTATATGGAAATGAATGCTACAATTTCTCCCATAAGAAGAGAAAAATCTTTCCCTTTCTTCATCCCATCTTCCTCCTGGATGTGTGCCTAAGAGCAGATATACCGCATGGAAAGCGCATTCCCTCGTCTTGTCCATCGGTTTGGAACCCGCATTGCTAATAGAGAGCTGCGGAACTAGGACCCTCCATGGCAAGCAGTGCAACAGTCCAAAGCTTCAAGCGGCAGCCGAAGGCGTTTGCCCCGGCAAGATCGATCGCCCCGATCGAGGCGCAAATCCAGCGCGCGATCGTCCGTATTGCCGAGAGTGATTGCCCGGTTTTGATTATTGGTGAGCATGGTGTTGGTAAACGCTCCATTGCCTTTCATATCCACGCGCAATCACATCGGTCGCGCGGCGCTTTTATTGAGCTTCACAGTGCCGATCTGGATGCGGAAGCCATCCTTTCAGCGTTTTCTACCAAGGGAACGGTTTATCTGGCGGAAATCGGGGACCTGAGTCTTGCCCTGCAGGAACTGATCGTCAACATCTATTTTCGCGCGGAACAACCGCAAAGCAGTCGCCTCCTTTGTGGTACGAGTCGCGAACTTTTGGAGGAAGTCAAAACCTGGCGAATGAGAGAAGATTTCTATTATCTCGTTTCGGCCGTTACGCTTGGCATTTCGCCGCTTCGCTGCAGGAAGTCGGAGATTCTTTCCATTGCCGACGATCTTCTGACGCAGTACTCCAAGCAGTTTGACCGGCCCAAGCCGGTTCTACGAGACGAGATTATTGGGTTTCTGATGGAGCACACATGGCCCGACAATTTGTCTGAACTTCAGACCGCGATCAAGACCTTCGTCGCCATCGGCGACCAGGCGATCTCACTCGCCGCGCTCAAGGCGACGGCCCCATCCGTGAAAGCGAATGGACGTCGCAAGCCTCTTTCGTTGAAGGCGGCCACGCGGGCTGCTTCGCTGCAGATCGAGCGGCAATTGATTTCCGAGGTCCTGGTTGCCACTGGCGGCAATCGAAAGCGCGCCGCGGACGAACTGGGAATCAGTTATAAAGCTCTGCTCTACAAGCTCAAACAGGTCGGCGCGGAGCATCAGCCTGCCTCCACCAGGAATGGAGTCGCACTATGAAACTTGGAAGACTCGTCATTTTGGCATTCGTTGTATCAAGCCTCATCTGCCAGGTGAATGCCCAGACGCCCGCGAGCCAGCCCGTCGATACAGCCGCACCGGCTGCAACGCCGTCTCACGCAGCTCCGGCTCAAGAGCCCGCCCCGCCCCCCGCGTCGCCAGTTCCGGCCGCACCGGCATTGGCTGCGGGCGCCGCGGCCGATACATACGTCATCGGACCATCCGATGTGTTGTCCATCACGGTGTGGAAAGAACCAACTCTTTCGAGCAGCCTCCTTGTCCGGCCTGACGGCATGATCTCCCTGCCGCTTGTCGGCGATGTTCAGGCTTCCGGCCTGACGCCGCTGAAGTTGGCAGATCAGATCGCGGCAAAGCTCAAGAAATTCGTGCAGGACCCGAATGTCTCTGTCGTGGTCAGCCAGATCCACAGCAAGATTGTCTACCTTCTCGGCGAGGTTGCGAAGAAGGGCCCCATTGAAATGACCCCCGACATGACCATGCTGGAGGCAATTGGCTCCGCTGGCGGCCTCACCGACTACGCCAATTCAAAGAAGATTTACATCCTGCGCAATGAAGCCGGAAAGAACCTCAAGATCCCTGTGCAGTACAAGAAAGCGCTGAAGGGCGACAGAACGCTCGATCTGGTTCTCAAGCCCGGCGACACAATTGTTGTTCCATAAGGCATTCAGATGAAGACGATATACAAACTCGTAGCGCTCCTCCTGTTTACCGTTGCTGCCGCGGCGCATGCCCAGGTTGCGCCCGCCGCGACAATGGGTCCGGCTGGCCTGCGCTACACCTTTCGTTATTCCGAGACTGCTGAATTTTACGACGTCACTGGTAATAGACAAACCATCAGCCCATCCGCCTCGGTGGAGTACGTGAATAACGCCGAACGCCGGCCATTCAGCATGAAGTATTCCGGCGGCTACACCTGGAACGTCGTGGGTCCGTCCTACGCAACCGGGCTCTTTCAGCGCCTGGCGCTATCGCAAAGCCTGCTCTGGCGCAAATGGGATGTTAACTTCAGTGACAACGTCGGCTATCTGCCAGAGTCCCCGATCACCGGCTTTTCGGGAATCGCCGGCACCGGGGAACCGATCGGCGAGCCCAATCCCATCCCTTCAGGCCAGTCGATCCTGGAGGAGAATACGCATGTTGTTAACAACCTTGCGAACGGCACGCTGACGCATCAATTCAACCGTGCCACAAGCTTCAGCGCCGGCGGCAGTTCAGATCTGCTGCGCTTCCCTGAGGGCATCGGCCTGGATACAGACACTGTGATGGCCAACGGAGAGCTGGCCTGGCAGTTCAACGCGCGCAATCGCATTTCGGGTAATTACAGATTTTCGCAGTTCACCTATCCGGGCTACGACGTCACTTTTTCCACGAATGCCACGACATTCGGCTACTTTCGCCAATGGAATCGGCGGATCAACACAAATGTGGAAGCCGGCCCCGAATTTATCGGAAGCGCGGACACCGCCGCTGTGCCGAATTCGACGCGTCTCTCAGCCAATGCTGCGGTTACTTACCGGTACCAATTCGGCGAAACCGGCCTCAACTATACCCATGGGACCAATGGCGGCGCGGGCTATCTGCTCGGGGCTGAATTTGATACCGCCCGCGCATACTACTCGCGGGACTTTGAAAGAAATCTGACCGTCGGATTTGATGCGGCGTATACCCGCACTTCCGGACTGATAAACAACGGAATCACCGACGCCAGGTTTGCTGGAGTGCAAGTGACAAGGCGAGTCGGCCAGTATCTTACCGTCTTTGGAAACTATACGGCCATCGACCAGACGACCAGTTCCGTGCTTTATAGCTCTGCGCTCACAGGCCTGGAACAGGTCGTTAGTTTCGGTATCGGATATTCACCTAGGGGAACGCGCATCATCAGGCACTAAATCGTTAAGGAGTTGTATGCTCGGGCATCGTGAACTAACAATGGAAGACTATGCCGCCATGTTGAAACGGCGGTTCTGGTTGATCCTGATCATCACCGCCGCCGTGCTCGCCGTGAGCGTAGGCGTCAGCTTCGTGCTGCCTCCCAAGTACGAGTCGCAGACGCTGGTTCTCATCGAACAGCAGAGGGTTCCGGAAGACTACGTGAAGCCCGTGGTCGATGAAGATTTGAGCGCCCGGCTGGCGTCCATGAAGGAACAAATTTTGAGCCGTTCGCGCATCGAGCCCATCATCACCAAGTTCAACCTGTTCTCCGGCGGTGATAACACAATGGACGATCGCGTCGATTTGACGCGCAAGGCCATCAAGATTACCCAGATTCATTCCGAGCAAACTCGCGGAACGGGAAGCATGCCCGGCTTCTTTGTGTCGTTTGATGCGCGGGACGCACGCACCGCCCAGCAGGTATGCGGCGAGATCACATCGCTGTTCGTCACCGAGAATCTCAGCGCGCGTGAGCAGTCTGCCGAAGGCACCTCCGATTTTCTGAGGCAGCAGCTCGACGACGCCAAGCGGAAGCTCGATGATCAGGATGCCAAGCTCGCCGCCTTTCAAGAAAAGTATATCGGCAGGCTTCCTGGGCAGGAGGCTTCAAATGCGAATTCGCTGCAGGCCCTCACCACGCAGTTGGATGCCGCCACGCAGTCGGTCAATCGCATGCAGCAAAGCGAGACTTTCCTCGAAGCCATGGTGTCACAGCAGACACATGATGCGCAGAGCCCAGAACCTGCCGCCGCTGCCGCAGTGGACGAACGCCAGAAAGAGCTGAAAGATCTTAAAGCGCAGAAGCAGGTGCTGGACGCAACTTACACACCGGACCATCCTGACGTAGTTGCGATCAATCGAAGGATTGCCGATCTAGAAGCTCAGATCGCCAAAGCTGCGTCCGAGCCTGCCGCAGCGGCCCCGGTCACGAAGACGCCGGTTGTCACCCATCCGGATTCACCGCAGGTTCAACAACTCAAGGCGCAACTTGAGGCGGTGCGCCAGTCCATCGTCGGCGCAAGGCAGGAGCAGGGCAAGATTGCCGCGCAGATTCGTTCCTACGAGTCCAGGATTGACGCTAGCCCGCAGGTCGAGGAAGAGTACAAGCAAGTTACGCGTGATCATGACACGGCCCTGGAGTTCTATAACTCGCTTTTGAAGAAGATGAACGACTCGTCCATGGCTACCGCCCTGGAGCAGCGCCAGCAGGGCGAGCAATTCGTCATCATGGACGCTCCCAACCTTCCCGACGAGCCGAGCTTCCCCAACCGCTATATCTTCGCCGGCGGAGGCTTCGCCGGTGGCTTGATGCTTGGCCTGCTCATCGCCGCATTGCTCGAGTATCGCGATACGTCCTTGCGCAATGAGAGGGATATTTGGGCATTCACGAAACTGCCGACTCTGGCCATCGTCGCTCACATCGACAACCTTCCTCAGCGCGACAAACCAGCCAGCCGCTGGAATCCGTTTTCGCGAGCCAATAAGCCAATTGAAAGCGCGGGTAGCTAACTATGTACAAATCCTTCTTCGGTCTACGCGTCGCGCCGTTCGGAGCTAGCCCCGATCCGCGCTTTCTCTACATGATGCCGCAGATCCGGGAGGCTCTTGCCTGTTTGCAATACGGCATCGCGACCAGAAAAGGTTTTGTCGTGATGACGGGAGAAGTAGGAACGGGGAAAACGACGCTGCTCAAGGCGGTTCTCAGCACGTTCTCCAAGAATCGCGTGTCATCCGCATTCGTCTTCAATCCGCGTCTTGATGTGCTCGACTTTCTTGAGTTTGTGCTGACCGATTTCGGTATCCCGCCAACCACCAGAACCAAGTCGGGCATGCTGCTGCAGCTCAATCGCTGGCTCATCGAGCGCTACCGTGAACGCGGTCTGTGCGTCATCGTTGTCGATGAAGCGCAGAACTGTTCCTGGGAGCTTCTCGAAGAAATTCGCCTGCTCACCAACCTGGAGACATCGTCGGAAAAGCTGCTGCAGATTGTGCTCTCCGGCCAGTCTGAGCTCGCTCAAAAACTTCGTCATCCAAGTGTTCGCCAGCTTCGCCAGCGCGTTTCCGTGTGGTGCAAAACGCAGGCGCTTACCGAGCAGGAGACGCAGGCATACATCGCGGAAAGACTGCGCATTGCGGGCGCAAGTGAGCCCGTTTTGTCCCCTGAAGCGGTAGAACTGGTCCATCGCCACTCGGCGGGAATCCCTCGCCTCATCAACCTGATCTGCGAACATGCCATGATCAGCGCGTACGTGGAGCAGATCAAGCCTATCCCGGCGCGCATTATTGAGTCCGTCAGCATGGAACTCGATCTGGACCAGCAACCTTTTGTTATTTCTCCGGAGGCTTTGTCGGGGTTATCGGAGACGACCGTGCCGGTCAGTCTGTCGAGTGTGATCAACCCTGTCGCGGCCTCTATCAATCCCCTGAAGGAAAGTGACCTATGAGCCGCCTATACGAAGCACTTCAACGAGCAGATCGGGAGCGGAAGATTGCGCCGGTATCTGAAGACGACCGGGTTATCGATCCTGCAGTGATTCCCGGATTAGATGAGCCTCCAGCAACGACGGACGCCGTGCTCGAAGAGACTGCGCAATATTCATGGAGTCCAGCTCCTGCTTCTTTCCCCACGCTGGCAGACCGCGGCCCAGGCGTCGAGCAGTTCCGCAGCCTTCGCTCGCGCATCTACCAGGCTCGTTATGAGGCTCCCCTCAAGACCATCCTCATCTCCAGCGGTATGCCCTCTGAAGGCAAGAGCTTCATCGTGGCCAATCTAGCCATGAACCTGGCGCGGAACAGCGTCAATCCCATTCTGCTCATCGACGGCGATCTGCGCCGCCCCACGCTCCACACGCTGCTCGGCGCACCCAATGAGCCCGGGCTTTCGGAGTATCTGGCGGGAACCGCGGAATTGAAGGATATTCTTCAGCGTGACCGCAGTCCCCAGACCGTTGAAGCGGCCAACTCGGGCCGAGTTTCCAATCTCACCTTTATCCCTGCCGGTAAGTGCGGCGATAATTCCGCGGAACTCGTGGCTAATCATCGCATCGAGGAATTGATCGCTACTCTGTCTCCGCATTTTGACTGGATACTGATCGACTCTCCGCCGGTGTTGGCCGTTACAGATGCAATGGAGCTTTCCCGCGCAGCCGATGCGGTGTTGCTCATTGCTCGTGGAGCGCGCACGCCTTACGATGTGGCGCAGCGGACCCAGGCCGCCTTCACCAAGTCGCGCATCCTCGGTTTTGTTCTCAATGACGTCAAGGAAGTTCCGGGCCGCCAGTATAGCTACTACAACTACTACAGCGAACCAGAAGCCCCCAACCGGGCCAAGTAGGCAAAGGATAGACAGGAATGATAAGGCTTTTCAATGTTTACTATCCTACGCGGGCCCTGGTGCTGCTTGTTTGCGAAGCTCTCCTGGTGGGCGGGTCATTTTTGCTCGCCACCACATATATTATCGGGCCGGATACTTACATCGCTCTGGTCTACGACTACGGCATCGCGAAGATTGTTGGCATCACTGTTCTCACCCTGCTTCTCTCGTACTATTTCGACCTGTATGAACCGCAACGCATTTCAGGGCGCTGGGAACTCTACTTTCGCCTGCTCCTGGTTCTCAGCGTTCTATCTTTTGTCCTCGCGGGACTCGTCTATTTTGTTTCCGATATCTATATAGCCCCGCATGTTTTTACCGTCGGCATCTCCATCCTCGCCGTAGTCCTCGTTCTCTGGCGGCGTGCCTACGAGTGGATCATCGGACTCGCCGTGTTCCGGGAACGCATCTACGTCCTCGGCGGAGGCGAGCGGGCGCGCACCGTTATCGAAACGTTGCGCTTGCGGCGCGATGCCGGCATGGAAATTGTCAGGGGAGAGGGCAACGGAGAATCGAAAGAGGACATCGAGCGATTTGCCGCGGACCTGCGTGCCTTCCGCACACCGAAGCCTCATATTGACCGCGTCATCGTCGCCATGGAAAACCGTCGCGGGTCAATGCCGGTTCGCGAACTGCTCGATCTTCGTCTTGATGGCGTTGTGGTTGAAGACGCCACTACCCTCATGGAGCGGCTTCTCGGCAAGCTTCCACTGGAGGGGCTCAACCCCAGTTCCATGATCTTCACGCACGGCTTTAACGTGAAGGCATCGCAACAGATTTTCCGGCGTCTGGTCTCCATCACTGTCTCTTTTATTGGCCTGGCCATCTGCCTGCCCTTCATCCCGTTCATCATTCTGGCCGTGCGGCTTTCTTCTCCGGGTCCAATCTTCTTCAAGCAAACGCGCGTTGGCTTGCGCGGGCGTCACTTCTCCGTCCTTAAATTCCGCACCATGCGGCAAGACGCCGAAGCAAAGGGAGCAGTTTGGGCCACCAAGAACGATCCGCGCGTCACTCCGCTTGGCAGGTTCATGCGCAAGACTCGCCTCGATGAGATTCCGCAGCTCTGGAATGTTCTCCGTGGAGAAATGGGATTTGTTGGTCCCCGGCCCGAGCGCCCCGAGTTTGTGCAGTGGCTCACCAGCGAAATCCCTTTCTATGAGCTGCGTCACATGATCCGCCCAGGCATCACCGGATGGGCGCAGGTGCGTTATCAATACGGCGCAAGCCTGGAGGAAACCAAACAGAAGCTTGAGTACGATCTCTATTACATCAAGCATTTGTCGGTTGGCCTTGACTTGCTCATCATGTTCGAGACCATCAAGACGATCATTCTGCGAAGAGGCGCCCAGTGAAGATTGTCCTGTGGCTGTCGCTGGCCGGTATTCTCTATACCTATCTGGGTTACCCGGTAGTGATGTGGATTCTTGCCCGAGTCAGGTCATGGTCTTGGAAGGTTGCGCCCGTTACTCCTAGCGTAAGCGTCGTACTCGCCGTGCATGACGGCATAGCGCTGCTGCCGCGCAAGATTCAGCATCTGCTTGCCCTCGATTATCCCAACATTCACGAGATCATCCTCGTCTCGGATGGCTCAACCGACGGCACCGCGGAACTGCTCGTCGCCCAGACGCATCCGCTCATCAAATCCGTCGTCTTGCAAGAGCACGCCGGCAAGGCAGTAGCCGTCAATGCAGGCGTGGCCAAGGCCACTGCAGACGTGATCCTCTTCGTGGACATCCGTCCGGAGATTGCCCCCGGCGCGATTCAAGAACTGGTCAGCAACTTTGCCGATCCCAAGGTGGGCTGCGTCGCCGGCGAACTCAATCTTCGTCAGGAGAACCACGACGCCACTTCTGCCGCGGTCGGCGGACTCTACTGGCGCTACGAGCAATGGATCAGGAAATGCGAGTCCGCTTTCGATTCTCCCGTCGGCGTCTATGGAGGCTTCTACGCCGTCCGCCGCTCGCTCGCCGTGCAGCAGCCTGCCGGCATGATTCTCGACGACATGTTCCAGCCTCTTTCAATCATCCGTCAGGGCTACCGCTCCGTTCTTGATGTGAAGGCCTGCGTCTACGACACATGGCCAAAGACGGTTGCGGGTGAATTTCACCGCAAGGTGCGCACGCTGGCGGGAAACTTCCAGCTCTTCCAAATCGCGCCGTGGTCGATGACCCCGCAGAACCGGGTGCTCTTCCAACTCATCTCACACAAGCTGATGCGTCTCCTGGCGCCTTACCTGATGCTCATGTTCTTTGTCTCCAGCCTGGCGCTTTCCGGTGGATCGCGCGCCTACGCGGGGCTAGCCGCACTGCAGATATTTGTCTGGTCCCTGGCCATCGTCGGCCTGCGTTTCAGAATCCCTGTTTTGCATCGCATCTCGGCTCCAGCAAGTATGCTGCTCATGCTCAATGCGGCTGCGGTCGTCGGGTTCTACAAATTTCTTACCGCGCGCGGGCAACTCTGGAAGATATGGAATTCAAGCGGGCCGAAACCGCCTGGCTCAGCCGCTGCAAGCGCAGCGCCGCAGGATTCCGCTGCCGTCGATTTCGGCGAGAGCCTTCGCAAGGATGCAAATCAACAGGCCGAAGGCCAACCCGCCATAACCGCATCAAAGGTGCTGCTCCTCGTCTTAGTGGGAGCCGGAGTCGCAATTGCTAGCCTCCTCTTTCAAAGCAACATCGTTAAGGTCGCGGCTGCCAAGACGGAGCATATTGCCCCGCCTGTGCCCTATTTCCCCTCCGGCGCCATCTGGACTCAAGACATAAGCCATGCTCCCCTCGATCCGCAGTCGTCAACCATGATCACCTGGCTCGCCGGTGCCGGCGGGTGGGGCCACGGAAGAATGCAAGTCGACTTCGCCATCCGCGTGTTGCAGGCCGACGCTTCCACACCCCATGTGCCTTTTCACAAAGGCCAGCAGTTTTACAGCCCGGATTCCGATCTTGTTGCAACTATTCCTCTGCCCGCGGGCGGAGGCTTGGAAGGACAATCCGGATACAACTGCCCCGTCAACGAGCAGGACTGTCACCTCATCGTTGTCGACCGCGGCCAGGGAAAACTCTACGAAGCCTGGCAAGCCATCTACACGGACAATATCCTCTCCGCGACCGCTCTAGCGGTTTGGGATCTCAACCGCGTTTATCCCCCCTCCGGCCGCGGAGATCAATGCACCAGTGCCGATGCCGCCGGTTTCCCCATCGCGCCCTTGCTCTTCAACGCCGATGAGCTTGCTTCCGGCAGCATCAACCACGCCATCCGTTTCATCCTTCCCAATCCGCGCATGCGCGCGCACTTCTTTGTGCATCCTGCCACGCACGCAGGTGCTCCGCACGGGCCAGACACAGCTCCGCCCTATGGCGCCCACTTCCGGCTCAAGGCCTCCTATAACCTGTCACATCTTAAGCCCGCCGCACGCATCGTTGCGCGAGCCATGCAGAAATACGGAATGTTCCTCGCAGACGGCGGTAATGTCGCACTCACCGCGCAGAGCGACGCGGACACAAAAACGAAGTATGCCGATGTCGATTTTGGGTCTCGTGATCTGCAGTCCCTGCAGGTAACCGACTTTGAAGTCGTCGATGGAGGAACACCAATCCAATTGACCGACAACTGCGTGCGAAACCCGTAACGCAGCCAGGATATGGGCCCCCAGTTGGGTTGCGATCACAGATTGTTACGAATCGTTTCCCAGGAGTCACCATGCGACACAGTGCCAACCTGGACATCCTTCGTTCCTTCGCTGTCACGTCCGTGCTCATAGAGCATCTTGTCGATGCGCTCAATACGAATACCAGCTTTGATAATTCCGCGGTCACTGCGTTTACAAACGGTTTGGGTTCGGCTGGCGTGGCTGCCTTCTTCGTTCATACTTGCCTGGTCCTGATGTATTCGCTCGAACGGCTACGCCAATCCGGTGACCAGGTCACTCTCCGCTTTTATATCCGCCGATTCTTTCGCATCTACCCGCTCTCTGTCTTTTGCGTCACCATGGCAGTCATCTTTCACATTCCAAACTGGCCCAGGCCGGACGCTGCGATAATTACCCCGCGTGTGATCTTCGCGAATCTATTGCTCATCCAGAATCTGGTTACGAAGATCAGCATAATTGGTCCGCTCTGGAGCCTCGCTTACGAAGTCCAGATGTATCTGGTGTTGCCCGCGCTCTTCTATCTCACACTGAAAAAGCGAGCCGCCACTTACATCGGTGGTCTCCTCGCTTTGTTCTATCTTTTGGGCCTTTTGCTGGCCTTTCGCACCGGCCATCTCAACATGGCTGCCTACATTCCCGACTTTCTCTGCGGAGTTCTCTGCTACACGCTTCGGAACTGTATCCGCCAATTTGTACCTTCATTTCTCTGGCCCGTATTCATTCTCGCGTTGTTTGTTGGCATCCGCATTGCCGACTTTGGCATTCCTCCGCGTTACTGGACCGCCTGGATATTCTGTCTTCTTCTCGGGCTGGGTATCAATGCCTTTCAAGATTCAAAGAACAAATTCATCAATCTCTTCGCTGGCAGAGTCGCCATGTATTCCTACGGCATGTATCTGCTTCATGTTCCTGTTCTGTATGTAGTATTCATGGTGATGGGCATCCGGAACCTGTCTCTCGGAATTATGCTCTTCGTTGTGCTCACGATGATCGCATCCATCGTCACTTACCACTTCCTTGAGTCCCCGCTCATCGAGATAGGCCAAAAGGTCAGTTCGCATCCTCTTCGAAAGCCCAGCCTGGTCTCGGCTAAATAGCTGCATGGGTCTGTTAGTGCGCCGGGCAGTTCCGTATCGTGCGTTCTAAAGTCAGTGCAGAATGCGAGGTGTCAATCTCGAACCGCGCTTCGCACCAGATATTGATAGGTGCAATTCCCTCAAAACCTGGAGGGATCAGCGAGGGGCACTGCGCTTCATGCGAGCGGTGTTTCTATAAAGGTCCATGTAGGCATCGACCATCGTTTCCAGCGTAAAGCGCGATTCGAACGCGGCCCTCGCGTTCCTGGAGAATTGCTCCCGATCAGCGTCGCTGTCTGCCAATCGCAGAATCGCCGCGGACATTTCCGCAGGATCCGTCACCGCCGCCGTAAATCCTGCCTTCGCCTGGCGAACGACTTCCGCCATTCCGCCCACGTTCGTCACAATCGCGGGCAGCCCAAGTGAGAAAGCCTGCAGCAGCGATATAGGCAATCCCTCTGAGCTGGACGACATGATGAAAGCATCGGCCGCGGAGAAGAACGGCGCGACATTCAGTTGCTGACCCCAGAAAGTCACCTGCTCTGAGATGCCCAATTCCGCGGCCGTGCGTTCCAGCATCTGGCGTTCGCTGCCATCGCCTACCATCCAAAGTCGCAAATCGGGCTTGGACGAAAGCGCTGTGCGGAATGCATTGAGCAGCAACACGTGGTTCTTCACGGGCTCCAACCGTCCAACGTAAACCAGCGTCAATCCGCTCTTAGGCGGCCACTGGTCTTGTGGAGCTTCTTCAAGCGGGACAGCGCCATTGTAAACACGCACAATCTTTCGCGCCGGAATGCTGTGAATGCTCTTCAGATTATTCGTGGTTGCATCGCAAATGCCGACAATCCAGTCGCAGCACACAGCGGCAACAGCATACTTTAACTCGACAGCCAATCTGCGCGGAGGAGCCACCAAACTGTGCCGCGTGGAAACAATGCTGGGAACCCCCGCCATCCTGGCAGACAAAGCCGCATAGATCGCCGGAGTTGGATTATGCAAGTGAACAACAGCGGGTCGCGACTCTTTGAAGATGCGAAAGAAATTCCGCATCGTATCCAACAAGTGCCGGCCCACATGCGTCTCCACCGTGAAACCGTCTTTCCGCAACTGTTCGCCCAGCGGGCCCAGCGTCCCAATCGCATAGACGCAAGGATTGTATCCCTGCGCTCGTTGCAGACGGCACATCTGCGACACCACCGTTTCGGCGCCGCCCACCTCCATGCTGTCCACCACGTGCGCAATCTTCATACCTGGCGCCTGAACCTCCAACATCGCAAAACTGGCCATCCACTGAACTCTTCCAAGTGACGCGGCGAGAAATTTGAGCGCATCAGAAAGATGCACCGCGTTGCTTCGATCAATGCATCACGTTCAAAATTCTGACCATCGCGTACATCATCAGCACCATGGCAATGCTCAAGGCGCCGGCATAGGGCATCACGCGGATCAGCTTCCAGCGCGGAGCAATCATTCCTCGGCGCAGGGCCATTTCAAAAACCGCTTCCGTCATACCGCCCAGCAGGAACAACGTCATCACATACGAGCGTGAAAGAAACAACCCGGCCACCAGAAAACCCGTAAACGATAACACCAGCAACCGCCCGATCCGATTGATCTCCGCTTTATCAAGAATCTCAATCTTCCTCGTCAACTGCGGATAGAGCTCTGCCTCGGGAACAACCGGTTCTCCTTCCACCACCTGATCGTCTGAGGCGATCGCCAGCGCGTCTCGTCCTGTCGAAAACAAGAACAGAGCCCAGAAGAATAGCCCGAACAAACCAAGCTCAGCCGCGCAAACGACAATCGAGTTGTGCGCCGTATGACCGCAGCCGCAAGCATCTCTGAAATTATTGAAGCCCACGCCAAACAGAGGATGCGTCTTCAGCATTTCCAGCCCGCTTCCCCAAAGGCCCGTGCGGTCTGAGCCTGCGCTGGCTGAGATTTCCCGTCCGCCTGTGAAGTGCAGGGCAGTCGCCGCAACGAACAGCACACCAGCCATGATCAACGCGGGCAGTGTTCCAATGCGCCGTCGCGCCGCCACCACGGCCGTCGCCATCAAAGCCAGCAAAGCGCCGCGCGAATGCGTCAGGTAGACCCCAAAAAGCAACGCACACGCCGGCAGAAGCACAAAGAAAATGTTGCGGAGAGTCTTCTTCGCCTTCCAAAAGATAAACAGCAGAGGAATCAGACAGACGATCACCTGGCCAAAGTCATTCGGATCGTTAATATCTCCCAGCCCTCGCAGCCGATAGAACCATTCGCCCGCGCCGTTATTCATTGCCAGAAGATATGGGTGCTGAAAGTCCCAGAGCTGCAGCCGTTCGGCTGGGCTAAGCCCGGCTTCGAGTGGAGAGCTTACCGGAGTGTCTGTTGTCTGCGGGCCCGCACTCACTGGAATCCCGCGCAACAGGTCCGTGTAGCCGTGTGCAATCACAAACAGGCACACGAACAGCATCATAAAGACAAGAACTTGTAACTTCTTTTTTGAGTTGCAATGCAGGCACACAAGAAAATAAGCAAAAATATTTGGAATGAAATTCAGGATCCCATGCACAGCTCCCCCGGGCCAGTGCATCCCGATGAGCATGGACAAGGAGACGGCAAACGCCATCCCAATCAAAGCCAGAGATTGTGGAGTTTTCAGGATGAAAGATTTTGTCAGAGCCGGAAGCGATACAAAAAACACCAGCACCGCGAGAATCAGCTCAATATGCAGAACCGCAAGCGGTCCGAACACCGTGGTCGGCGTGAGGTAGTAGATGACGAAATAGAGAACGCTGAGAAGAAAACCCATCGTGAATGGTCTGAGTAAGTTGGGGCCGTCCTCAGCATAACCCAGATAGAGAGCCGAATCCATTGATATGCACAGCCCAAAAGCAGAGGGCTCTGCAACTAACGTGTGTATATCGGTCTTTGCACATCTCTGTTTGGCGAGGTCACGCAGAAATCTTCACCGAAACCTGGCGATAATGGGAACTACGCGCTAAGAATCTGCTCTCAACCAGATGCCACATCAGAAAGGCTGCCAGAAAGGTAAGTGAAAGGCCGGCCAGAAGAAAGACAGCCGGACTAAGTTCCGCGACCCCAAACACGATCAATGTCTGCAGAATCGGCCAATGCACAATATAGACGCCGTAAGAGAAATCCCCATACTTTGAGAAGTTTCCAAAATAATGCCAAAACCCGAACACGAACACCACGCCTGAAATCCATAGAACATCGAGATTACTCTTGAAAAAGAAATGATCGACCAGATAAAGACCGGCAGTGATGCCGGCAACGGCGCCGAAGTGAGACTTCAGTTTGTCGAAATAGAGCAGCAGCAAAACGCCGGCGAGGAAGTAAAGCAGTTGCGCGGGGAATTGCACGTCAAGTTGTTGATAAATGCCGCGCGGGGCATCCACTGAACCCACCGCATGCGGACTGTGAATGAAGGCCAGCCACGCAAAACCGTACTTCCAGAGGCAGGAAAGGACGAACATTGTCCCTATCGTTGCCTTGGTTCCGAAGCGGCGGCAGAGGTAATGCAAAATGGGAACGAACAAATAGAAGACGACTTCAATCTTGAGCGTCCAGAGTGCTCCATCGACCGCGTGCAAGCTGTTCGACGTGAAAACTCCGGGCAGCGATGGAGCAAGAAAGTTGAGAAATAGCAGATTGGCGCCGAGGTATTTCCAGAATCCGTGTCCAAAATAATGTGAAATCGGAACAGAGCTCAACGGACACAACGCAAGAGCGGCAAAGACGATGACAGTAAAGTACGCAGGATAGATGCGCCGGGCGCGTTTTTCCATGTACGAAGTCACCGAAGACGATCGTGTATAACTGCGATAAATAAGCAATCCGCTGATGACAAAAAACGATCTGACCGCGAAATGCGGAGACATCCATCTACCCAGGAAATCAAAAGCCGGCAGAGTAGTCAGCGCGGAGACATGAAACAAAACAACAATCGTCGCCAAAATCAGACGAAGACAATCCAGATTGTTTTTGTTAAAGTCCGCACTACCTCTCACCCTGCCGCCTCCTGGATTTACCTGGGAACCCCTGCCGCCGGTCATCGCGTCGCTCAAGCTCTTGTCGTCGTGGAACTCGATCTCACCGGATCGAGTCGAAGCGTCCGCATTTTGCACCGAAATTAAGGCAAAACTGCTTATTGAAGGCCCTCAATCAGCGCCTCGAACATGAAGTTGCATGAAAATCGCGCAGCGGACAGGTCGATCAAGATAGTCTGGCCACGCATAGGTTTCCCCCATCAGCCGATAGAGCTGCTCCCCGCGTCGCCGTGAGTACGGTGGGGTTGTCTTAAGCAGGATAACGCAAACGGCAGGTCCACTTCCCGGCACCCGCGCGCTCAGGTTGGTATTCGTCATCCTTTGCGGCCGCAGGCCTCCAATCCATACGACCCGAGTCGGCAATCACAGCCATTTTGTCCCTAGTCTTTCAAAGTAGGTGCCATCACGCTCCCAGTGAGGCGAGCAAGATTGCCTATTGAGCGCGCTTCTACAGCTGACGCGCACCCTCTTTTCGCATTTTCTTCCCTGTCGATTCAATCGGGTACCCTAGCCTATCGCCCCGCCGTGTTGTCTATGCCCCATTTGCGTCATCCCTATCACCCAAAAAGGGAACTTGCTGGGACAAGCTGTGCGCAAAATCTTGCACATCATTGGTCCGATGAGCACGCAGGTTGTTGAATCTAATGACATGAATTCTGGCATGGTGCGTGCATTAATTGGGGCATAACACAACTTGGCACAGACGGAAGGCTTCTGCTCTGTGCTGACGGCAGAAAAGAATCCGGGGCTCCTCTACGTTAAGCCGATACACCTCATCTGGTAGGACGCAGAAATATCGAGGATCTGTATCGGCGACACCATAGGATTTCGGTTTTCTAAAGCGTAAATCATCGCAATGAACGATTTACTTTGATTACCCCGTAAGTTGGGTGGGGAAGCAGCACAGAAAGCCTGAAAGGGCGATTCTAGGAGGTAAATAATGAAGAAGTTCTCAATTGCATTACTCGCAATGGCGTCAGCCCTTGCCATCACCCCGGTTGCATTGGCTGGAACAATCAACGGTTCCATAGCCATCGGCGGTCTCGATAGCTACGACGCAACCGGAATCACTTTCAACAACCCCGGATCCGTCCTTGGTGGCACCGGTTCCTTTGCAGGTACCTCGGGCCCCGTGACGTTGACGAGCTTTTCCTACGCTAGCGCCAGCGGCGTTGAATTGTTCGACGTCACCACAGGCACTGGCTCACCGATCACCTTCACCATTGAAGGCTCTGTCGACGAGAGCATCAACCCTTCAAATGGCGACTTGACGATCACGGGTAACGGTTTGTTGACGGAAGCCGGATTCGCCAGCACCAACGGCTCGTTCGACCTCACCAGCGGCAAAAGCGGTAACATTACGAGCTTCGAGGTTACCTCGGCAGCCACTCCTGAGCCCAGCAGCCTCTTGTTGCTTGGCACAGGCCTTTTTGGTCTGGCGTTCGTAGCATTCCGCAAATCCAAGCCCTCCGGCCTGGTTTTGCACCCGTAAGTTCCTTCGCTCCTTTGCGAAGTGGCTTCTGGGAATTTGCCTCACTGGAATTGTGCAAGGAACGTGGCGGCTGGTCGGTATGACCAGCCGCCGCGTTCTAACCCTGCTGAGAGGTGGAAACCTTTTGCTTCTTGGATGTGCAGGAGTTTGCATATATTAAATCAATAGGAATACAAGCCTTTTAATCTCATAGATATTGTCTGGACCCAGACGTGCTTCTAGCAGATTGCTATTCGTGTGAGTAAGCACGGTTTCCATAGTCCTTGGAATCCTGCTAACCTCTCCGGCTCTGGAAAAACATCCAGATCCAGGCGGTTGCAGGTTTCTGCATTTCGCGGAAGAACCGGTCGAAACCACGCTGATAGTTTTCGCTCGTCCGCCGTATAGGGCAGGGACAGGATAAAAAGCACGAAAGGGCAATTTCAGGAGGCTCAAAGGTGAAGAAGTTCTCGACTGTTTTCCTCGCAGTGGCAGCGGCCGTTGCGATTGCTCCGGTTGCACATGCTGGCACCGTTTATTTCAGCTTTACGGAAGGCGCAGTGACTGCCACCGGGACCCTGACTCTCGACGTCACGGCCATCCCTGCTGGCAGCTACTCAAGCGGCGATGGCACCAACATTGTCGGCAGCGGGGCGTATGCAATTACGGGTGGCACCATCACTCTCACCGGTGGCGGCATCACCGGATCAGGAGTTGTGGAAGCCGATCCGAGCGGTGCGGGATACCTCTACACCTTCCAGGATCCTCCCAATTCCGGCGGCGCGAACCTGGAAATCGACAATTTGTTTTATGAGGGTGGAAATCCGCAGCTTGACGGCAACGGCTTTGCCTTTGAACTCACCAACACGGGCATCCCCGGAGGCATTTGGGGCGGAATCTGGGGCAACAGCCCTGGCAACTACGGCCTCTTTGAGGGCAACTACAACATTTATGACGCAGGTGGCGGCAACTTCATTACCCCGGAGCCCGGTTCTCTGTTCCTGCTCGGCACGGGGCTGCTCGGTCTGGCAGCTCTCTTGTTCCGCAAGTCCAAGCCGTCCGGCCTGGTGCTGCATTCGTAGTTAGGTTGTTCTTCTTGCTCTTCCAACAAGAGCGCATGACAAAGGGCACGGAAACGTGCCCTTTGCTTTGTCCGCTCATCGATCACTCATCGCGAAATCCCCCGAGCCGATTCTTCCCCAAGAACCGACCCTTCCGCGGTGTGCTCTCTTACTCCATCGCCCCCATCGTAAGGGGTTGGTCGCGGACAACCTGTACCGCCGTCGGTCCGTATTGGAAGCGTACGGGCAGCTTCGGCGCGTTGGCAGGCAGGCTCGTTCCTGCATTGATCAGCGCCGCATTCGGAACGAATGTGGTTACGTTGAAAAGTTCTTCCGAGGCTACGACCAGGTTAGACAAGCCAATAGTATCGGCACTGTTGCTGGCTCCCTGGAAGGCATATTTTGAGGTTAGAGAAGCCCAGCCGGTGCCGTTTCCGCCGGTCATGTTATTTGTGCCCCAGTTGGAATTAAGGGCATTCCTGCCGAACGTCGTGAACTGGTTCGTGCGAACGTTCCAGTTGAAGTAGGGTTCCTTTGTCGAATCCATCCAGATCGCATTGTCAACGGCCTGGATCTGTGGCCATTCAATCTCGGCGAAGTCGTCACCACCGCCGCCCGAGGTATCGAACAGGTTCCAGCTATAATCCGTTCCCACGGGTTCGTAGAAGCTGTTGTTATAGAACCACAGCGTTCCCACACGGTCGTCTTCAAGAGCACCGTGATCGGTAGAGTAGTGAATCGGCACCGCCGCTGTCGTATTCACAAAAGTGTTTCCGTACACGTAGTCGGCGTGGTGTGCCTCGACCGCCGCGGCCAACAGATCGGCCGTATAGGCATCGCCTACGTTTCTCGAACGGTACGAACTGGTTGTTCCGCTCAGGTAGCCTTCAAATGTTGTGTACGGCTGTGCATCCTGGTTATCGACCATATCCAGTTCCCGAGCCGCCCCATCGCCAAGGTGGTTGTAGCGTACGACTTCGGGGAAGCCGCGGCCCTTGAAATTCGAACCTCGCGCCCCGCTCTGGTAGTCGTCAATTACATTGAACTGCGCAACTTCGTTCCATCCCTGGATGTAAAACTGGTGTTCGGAGTCGTCGCCTGAGACGCCGTTGTTATGCAGGTGATTTCCTTCATACAGAGTGTTGGCTACTGCTGCAAACCCCTCGTTGGCATTGAAATCGGAAAAGAACCCGTTGCCGCAGTTATAGGCGTCTATGCCTCGCACTACTGTATTCATGCTGCGGAACAGGCGAACACAAGCCGCGGCTTTGATCCACGCTGTGCCCGCCGCGCCTGCCGGCGTGGTGTATAGGTACGACTGCTTGGCATTTTGAATCTTCAACCCCTCCACAATCAGATACTGCGGACTGTTCCAGGTTCCCGTGTACACCCCACCCCAACCGGGCGTGCCGATGCCCACGGCTGTATATCCGGCCGAGGCAACGTTCACGTCCGACCGGCCTGTGGCGTTGCTGGCATCGATTACGGGAAGATTGCCGCGGGAGTCGGGCACGCCGCACACCCTGACCGGTTGCGTGCGCGTGGCCTCAGTCGCGAGCTGGAAGTATTCGTGATACGTGGTAGGGCTGGAGCCCGTGGTGTCCTCGTTGTGAATGCGCACCGTTGAGCCCGCCGCGAGAGAGGTCCACGGAACCGACTGGATCGTCTTGTACGTCTGCGACGGTCCTACCTCGTATGTCTTTCCGGTAAGAGCCGGATCAACCGTGCAGTCGACAGGCATGGTCTCCGACGGAGTCACCTGATAAGTCATTTCGTGGCCAGTCACATAAATGGTAGCCGTGTTCGTTTTCGTGCTGTCCGCCACACTGGTGGCCGTCAGTGTATAGTGTCCCGCCACCGTGGCGGAGAAGGCCGTATCCTGGTTCACCGTGTCAGCCAGTGTGCCGTTGCCTCCGTTGGGTTGCGAGGTGATCGCCCAGGTCACGTTCTTGTTGACCGATCCCCACACGAATGCCTGGATGTCAGCCTTCTGACCGGAGTAGAGGGTGGTATAGAAAGGCACCACGTTGATCTGCACCGCTGGATTGCACACATTGATGGTGATCGAGGCTGTCTGGCCCGGGCTCTCCTCGGACTGCGCCGTGAGAGTAAACCGCTTGGCTGAAGTAATGGCGTAGCTTCCCACGCCACCGGTGATGGAGCAGCTGTTGCCCGTCGCCGGAGCGGTCACGTCCACCCAGTGTCCCGAGTTCGAAGACAGCGTGGCGCCTCCCGTCACAGACCAGTTGACCGCATCCGTTACGCCGTTTGTGACCGTGGCGTAGATGCGGCGCACGCTTCCGGGCAATACATTGAAACCAAATGTAGGCTGCGTAACGGCGATAGAGATCGGTCCCGGAAAGGTCAGCACAATGGTTGCGGTACTTGTGAGCGTCCCTGAGGTTCCTGTTACAGTCACCGTGTAAGTCCCCGGAACAGCGGCGCTGTTCGCGGCAAATGCCAGCGTACTGGTTGTGCTCGTTTTGGCGCTGCTGAATGTTGCCGAAACATTGGCCGGTACTCCTGTCGTCGTCAGCGCGACGACGCCGTTGAAACCGTTCACGCCAACTACGCTGATCGTGCTGTTCGCGCTGGGTCCCCCTGCCACAAGAGACAGAGCGCTCGGTGACGACGAAAGACTAAAGCCCGGCACGGGAACTTTCAGCGAGATCGTTACCGTGTTCGTAATCGTGCCCGCTGTTCCCGTCACCGTCACGGAATAGGTTCCAGGAACAACCGCGCTGCTCGCCGTGAAGGTTAATAGGCTCGTGGTGCTGGTGACGTCTGGACTGAAGGTTGCGGTTACGCCTGCGGGCAATCCCTTCGCCGCCAGTGTCACATTGCTATGAGAGCCGTTCGTGCCGGTCACCGTGATCGTGCTGCTGGTGCCGGCGCCAGTTAGAAGAGAGAGTGCGCTGGGCGATGATGACAAAGTGAAGTTGGATGCCGGTATTGTCAGCACCACGGCCGTCGTCCTGGTGAGCCCTCCGGAGGTCCCGGTTATCGTCACCGCATACGTGCCCGGAACGGCTGTCGCGCCCGCTGTAAACGCCAGCGTGCTTTTGGTGCCGGTCACCGCACTGCTGAATGTCGCGGTCACCCCAGTTGGAAGCCCCGACGCAACAAGATTCACATTGCTGCTGAAGCCATCCTGACCTGTAACGGTAATCACGGTGTCAGCGGCGGAGCCTCCAGCCACAACAGTAAGATCGGTGACCGAGGCCGCAATGCTGAAGTTAGCCGGAGGTATGGTCAGCGCAATGGTGGTTGTACTGCTGGCCGTTCCTGACACTCCCTTGACCGTCACCGGATAGGTTCCCGCAGCAGCCGTTTTGCTTACGTTGAAAGTCAGGCCAAGGGTGCTTGCATTGACGGCCGTAAATGCCGATGTCACGCCCGCTGGGACCCCGGAAGCTGTGAGGCTAACCTTGTTGGCCAGGCCGGTGGCATTCACCACGCTGATATCGATGGGAAGATTCCAGCCATCCTGGCCTTCCAGAAGGGTAATCGAGTTTGCCGATGCTGAAAGGCTGAAACTTGGCCCCGGAATCGTAAGAGCGATAACCGACTTGCTCGTCGCTGTGCCGGAGGTTCCGGTTAACGTCACGTTGTAGTTTCCCGGAGTCACCGTGCTGCTCGCCGCAAAGGTCGCTGTAATCGTCGTGGTGGGGCTGGCCGTCGGCCAATTCAATTTCGCCGTCACGCCCGTGGGAACACCGGACATCGTGACGTTGACATCGTTATTGCTAAGGCCGACAGCTTTAAGAACGCCGATGGCGCTGCTGGCGCTGCTTCCGCCCGCAATCAAGGTCAGTGCGCTGGCCGATGACGAGAGGCTAAAGCTTGGCGTGGGGATAGTCAACGCGATCGTTACACTGTTCGTGTTTTGTCCTGCCGTTCCAGTTACTTTAACCTGGTAGCTTCCCGGAGCGGCCGTAGCGGCCGGAGTGAGCGTCAGGGTGCTCTTGCCGGTCGTCGTGGCAGAACTGAATTTCGCAGCCACCCCGGTCGGTAACCCACTCGCAGTCAACGCGACGCTGCTGTTAAATCCATTCGCAGCGGTCACGGCGATCGAACTGGCCGCACTCGTGCCCCCCACCAGAAGGTTCAGAGAGCTGGCCGAGGACGAAAGGCTGAAACTCGGTGCGGAAATCGTCAGCACTGTGGCTGTTGTGCTCTTGAGGGTTCCCGATGTTCCCGTGACAGTAATCGGATATCTCCCTGGAACAGCCGCGCCGCCCACTGTGAAGATCAGTAGATCCGTCTGGATACTGGCCGCGGGAAATGCTGCTGTCACTCCCGCCGGAAGTCCGGATGCAGTCAAGCTCACCCTGCCGCCGAAGCCATTCAGATAGGTGACGTCGATTTCAAGAGGGTTGCCCGAATTGCTTGCGCCAGGCGAAAGAGTAATGGAACTGGCAGAGGACGACAGGGTAAAGCTTGACACGGTCTGCGCCATCGCGGTCGTTGACAACACGCAAGCCACGCTCACAGCGAAGAATAATGCCAGCCAAAGGCGCTTCTGAAGAGCAATAACCGTGCTGCGCGGAATCGATGGGACCATGACTTTCGTTTCTCCTTGTTTTTTGCGTGCGGAAGCATGGCCTCAGCGTCGCTCTTGTGGGTCTATCGACTCCCCAGTTGCGATGGTTAGTGGTTTCTAATCTCGGTAACACTCATTTAGAAACTATAGTCATGGCATAAGTGGCAGGCAGTAACACTTTTGTGCCAACTCACCCACAGGGTGGGGTATGAAGCGAGGCACCTAAGAGCTATTCCAGCCCGCGCGCTCATGCTAACTGCAACCTCCAAACCAACATAAGTTGAGACTTATCTCATATATTTGGGGGGCTTTATTAGAATTTCTCCCCAGAACGGGCTCGAAGTGGCTCGTTTGGGCCACTGCATTCTACTTCGCGCGAAGCTCGTGAATAGCTCGGCGATAACTGTCGCCCCTGGCCGAATGGCTTGGGAATGGGGAATCCTGGGATAACTATGTGCAAATAATTGCACAATCTTATCTAGCTATTTTGTAAGTCATTGAAGACAAGAACCGGACATCTGACGATCAAGTTGCGTATATAGAGAAGACAAGGTCCATGACGCACATACTCTTCGTGTGTTCTGCGCAGTTCAAATCACTTACCTTGATTTTTCGACGCAAAAGACACTAAAGCCCCGCTCTGAGCGGAACGTTTATCTGCGCCGAGTATGTTGCGGCCCGTGTACGCAAGTACCAAGCGCAAGGACGTTTTGCTGCGGCGGCGTATAAAGGAAGCGTGCAGCAAAGACGCGCGCATGAACGGCTCAAATAATTGAAATCCATAGGGACGCCATTGAGGGAACAGAGGGCGGGGAGACAGAAAATCATGTCGAAGCAGGTTTCCATCTGCGTCATCGGCTCCGGATATGTCGGGCTCGTAACGGCAGTTTGTTTTGCCGAGATGGGCCATCGGGTTATCTGTGTCGACAAGGACCAAGCCAGAGTAAAAGCCCTCCAGAATGGCCAAGTCCCCATCTTCCAGCAACACCTCCCAGCGCTGCTGGCCAGGCACCTGGGCCGTGCAGTGCAGTTCACCAGCGATCTCAGTTCTGCCGTAAAGCCAAGTGAGGCGATCTTCATCGCCGTTGGCACGCCGCAAGGCGAAAGCGGTGCCGCCGATATGTCTTACGTCGAGGCCGTCGTTTCTGAAATTGCGGGCTTCATAGACGGCTACAAGGTGATCGTCGAGAAAAGCACGGTACCCGTTTACACCAACGAGTGGATCTGCCGCATCTTGCACCGTCACGGCATTGCCCCGCAGAGTTTCGATGTCGTCTCAAATCCGGAGTTCCTGCGCGAAGGTACGGCTGTCATCGACTTTCTGCACCCCGAGCGCATCGTGATAGGCGCAAGCAATGAGCGCTCCGCCCATCTATTGCGGCGCATCTATGAGCCGCTTACCGCAGGCACTTATTACGCTCGCTCGGATGCGCTGCCGGGGCCGTGCAGCGCTTTTCATCCCGCTCCGCTGCTGGTTACCTCCGCCGAGAGCGCCGAGATCATCAAGCACGCCGCCAATGCGTTTCTCGCATTAAAAATCTCTTTCATCAACGCGGTCGCCAACCTCGCCGAGACAGTAGATGCGGACATCGAAGACATCGCGGGCGGCATGGGGCTCGATCGCCGCATCGGCTCCAGGTTCCTGCGCGCAGGCCTGGGCTACGGCGGTTCCTCGTTTCCCAAGGACGTCGCCGCGTTCCAATGGATGGCTAAGGAACATGGCGTGGATTTTCGGCTCCTGCAGGAGATTCGCGGAATCAACGAAGCCCAAAGAGAAGTTTTCTTCAACAAAGTGCTCTCGACACTATGGACCCTGCGCGGCAAGCATCTAGCCGTTCTCGGACTGGCCTATAAAGGCGATACAGACGACGTCCGCGAGTCCCCGGCAATCTATATTGTCAAGCGGCTTCTCGATGCCGGCGCCTCAGTCGCGGCCTATGACCCCGCGGCCATCGACCGCGCCAGGGCCGTCCTCAATCCTTCGGAAAAATTGACCTACGTCTTGGACATGTATCAGACCGCTGAGGCCGCGGATGCCGTGCTGATCCTGACCGATTGGGAAGAATTTGCAGCGATTGACTTCGCGCGTCTCCGCCAGGCCGTGCGCTTCCCCATCTTGATCGACGGCCGCAATCTCTATAAGCCGCACCAGGTGCAGAGCCAGGGATTTACCTATGTCAGCATTGGCCGCCCCGCATCGTACCCCGCGCAACCAGGCCAGGCGCGCAAATCAATGGCGTAAATATCGCGATTCTGTGCTCCGGTAAACCAATCAAGGCCAGTAGCTGCCTGTGAATCGGCCCACGGCCGTTTGCACACGGAAGCGGCTTGCGCTTTGGCTCACAATTTTTGTTCGCTTCACATCGAAAGGCGATGTTCTCCCTCGCATGTTTGCACCTCCATAGTGAGAAAACGCCACGCGATAGCCGGCCTCTTGAGCAACCCTCTGTGTCTGCGCGGAGAAGCTCGCCTTGTGTCCCACAGGATAGGCAAGCGCATCCACAGCAATGCCGAGCTGTTGCTCCAAAATTGCCCGCGATTCAGACAGCTCCCCGCATTGCCGGTCCGGGGACAATTGGCTTAGCACGGGGTGTGAATGTGTGTGCGACCCCATCGCCATACCCCCTCGGCTCATCTCCCGAGCCTCGTCCCAATTCAAGAAACGTCGAAAGGTTCCAGATGGCTCGTCCCCTTTCGTCTCTTCGGCAAGTTCACGCATGAAACGCGCCGGATCTGAATTTTCCGGCCTCTTATAAGCCTTGAGCACAGCGTCCATCGTCTCGCCCAGCCCGTTCGCGTCCAAATCGATAATCAAGTCGGTGGGGTAATGGAGAGAAAACCGCCGCCGTCGAGCCGTCTTCAGCAGATAGGCAATCTGGTCCCACCAAGGAACATGGCAGGACCCAACCATACTCGTCACCAGAAAAAACACGCCCTGAACGCCATGCGAGCGCAGAATAGGAAAAGCGCTGTTGTAGTTGTCCAGATAGCCATCGTCGAAAGTAACCAGGACCCGGCAGCGCCGCGTCTTGTCCTTGCTCGTTCCATCCACAAAAGACAAAGCCTCTTCAAGCGTCAGCAGTGAGACATGTTTCTTCAGATAGGCAATCTGGTCGTCGAATTCGTCGGCGGTTGCCGAGAAAACGCCCCGGTCAAAGAGGTCCTCATCTGCATTCCCGATGCGATGATAGTTCAACACCAGAAACGTGTCTCGCTCAGGAAGCTGCGACAGCAGGTGGGATGCGCCGCTGCGGAACAGTGCGCGCGCCAACCATTCACGCTTCCCACCAAAGCTCGCAGGGCCCGCCATAGCCACCAGATTACAGCAGCTACTCGATATTCCCAATGGCAGCGGGAAGGCCCACGCGAGAGCCCGCAACACTGAGGTAACAACCGCGCCGACAACCGTGGCCGACAGGTTAAACGCGCTCGGACTCGCGTCCGCGCTCCCTGTCCGGCCGCATTTTCGTTTGCGTGTTCCGTTTTGCCTCCACTATGATGTACCACGTCCTTCAGCACGCCGGAAAAGACGATCCTAGAATCAAGGCTGTTCTTTTAGACGTCCAGCCCGCAGCGTTTGAAAACGTAAAGCAACGCGCGCATTTCCATGAACGGCGGGGCAAAACCCGAAGGAGTGGATTCCATTGGCGGCAACTGATCCAGCCTCCGCGGCTCTAACCATCCTCCCTCGCCGCAAGCGCGTTCGTCTCGCCTGGGCAGCTTCGCTTTGCCTCACCGCTGCATTGTTGGGAACAACCGCCGGCTGCCACAGCTACAAGCAGATGGCCCAGGCCTCCGCCAAACCTGCGCAGCATCTCGACTTCAACCAGGACGTGCAACCCATCCTGGCCAGCAACTGTTTCAGTTGTCACGGGCCCGATCCCGAAATGCGCAAGGCCGGTCTCAGGCTTGATCTTGAGGAGTCGGCTTTCAAAAAGCGCCCCGGTCATCCCGACGCCATCGTTCCCGGTCATCCCGAGCGGAGCGAACTCATCAAGCGCATCAATTCCAAAGACCCCCATTACCTCATGCCGCAGAATGCGCAGGGTCAAGCCAGTCCCATGAAGGCCGCCGATATTGCCGTCCTCAGAGAATGGATTAAAGAGGGAGCCGTCTATCGCCCGCACTGGGCGTTTGAAAAACCCACCCGCCCCGCGGTCCCAGCCGTTGCACAAAATTCTGCGTGGACCAAAAATCCCATTGACGCCTTCATCCTCGCGCGTCTCAAGAAAGAGGGCCTTCATCCCTCGCCCGAGGCAGACAAGGAGTCGCTCATCCGCCGCGTCACGCTCGATCTGACCGGTCTGTTGCCCACCCCCGCTGAAGTCCGCGCCTTTCAAAAAGACACTTCGCCGCAAGCCTACGAGCGCCTGGTCGATTCGCTGCTGGCCAGGCCCAGTTTCGGCGAGGAGCGCGCCCGCTACTGGCTCGATTACGCCCGTTACGCCGATACCTACGGCCTGCACTACGACAACAGCCGCGACATCTGGCCTTATCGCGACTACCTCATCCGCTCGTTTAACAACAACAAGCCTTTCGATCAGTTCGCCATGGAGCAGATTGCCGGCGATCTCATGCCGTCGAAGAATCTTGACCCTCTCATCGCCAGCGGCTATGTGCGCCTCGGCGTCAGCACCAACGAGGGTGGAACCATTCCTGAAGAGCTGCGCGTAAACATCGCACGCGAGCGCACTGAGGCGTATGGCGCCGCGTTCCTCGGCCTCACCGTCGGCTGCGCTGTCTGCCACGATCACAAGTACGACCCCACCACGCAGAAAGATTTCTACGCACTGAGCGCCTTCTTCAACAACATTGAAGAGAAGCCTTTCAACGACGACCGGCCCGTCTGGACACCCGTTGCGCGCATCCCCAGGCCCCAGAATCAGCAGGAATA
Organism: Occallatibacter sp.; assembly: GCA_036489415.1. Taxonomy (GTDB): domain Bacteria; phylum Acidobacteriota; class Terriglobia; order Terriglobales; family Acidobacteriaceae; genus Telmatobacter. The sequence goes on from DASXFS010000019.1 coordinate 158,125, forward strand.
CGACCGCGTCTGGGCGCATCGATCCGAGCTTGCCCAGCACCTGCGCGACCTGCGCATCGAGCAAAGCGCGCTGATCGGCCAATGGCTCGCCTCGCGCCAGAGCCTGCCGCAGCCCGTCTCTGCGGACAAGCTTGTGCTGCGCCTGCGTCTCGATGAAGGCGGCGGCGATGTGCTCAAAAACAGCGCGCCTCACGCCCAGCCGGCCAGTTTTCCCATCGGCAAATCGAAGCCGCAATGGGGCGAGACCACATGGCTTTGGCCCGATTTCCGCATGGACACCAACACGCGCATACTGCTCGGCCAAACCGGTGATTACGACGGCAACCAGGCGTTCTCCTCAGGCGGATGGTTCATGCTCCGCTCCGCGCCCAACTACACGCTCGACAACGCAGACGGCGCACTGCTCTCGAAGATGGATGCCGGCCAGCACAACCGCGGTTGGGATATCTCAGTTGCCAAAGGCGTCGTTAGCGTCGATCTGGTGAATCAAGGCCCGAAAGATTTGTCGGTGCACAAGAAGAAAGACGCGAAAGCTAAACAGCCCGCGCCTAAGCCCTTGAAGGAAGCGTTCCAATTTCCCACCCCGGCTGACTTAACGGCCAAAGATCTCGCCGCCAACAAGCCGAAGGAAAAGAAGCAGCCACCCAAGAAGGAAGACGCGAAGAAGGCGGAAGCCGCGAAGAAGAAAGAGGGGCCTAAGCCCGCAACGCCCAAGCCGCCTGAAGACACAACGCCGCTCATTGCCCTCAAAGTTTCCACCGCCGTCCCGCTGCCGCTCGACGGCCATTGGCGTCATATCTTTTTCACCTACGACGGGTCGGGCAACGCCTCGGGCATCAAAATTTATGTGAATGGAACGCCAGTCGCAACCAAGGTCGTGACCGACACGCTTGCCCACGCCACCATCCGCACTCAGGCTCCCATGCAACTTGGCTGGCGCTATCCGGATGTCAATCCCGCGCGCGACACGCGCTACCAGGACATTCGCCTCTATGGTCGCGCCTTGACCGCTGAAGAAGCTAAGCGTCTGCCGTTCGAGGATTATGTCGCCGAGGTGACAGCCAAGCCCGCTGCCAAATGGAATACCGATGAAGCGCACGCCGTCGCCGACTTCTATTTCAACAACCTAGACAAGACCGCGAAGGACATTGAAGGACAGATCACCCAGTTGGACGCGCAACTCGATAAGCTTTCCGAAGGCGGCGATCTGACGCTTGTGTCGTGGGAGAAACCAACCATCGCCTATGCCGACGTGCTGACGCGCGGCATCTACTCGGCGCGCACCGAGCGCGTGGAAGCAAACACGCCGCACTATCTTCCCCCTTTGCCCGCCGGCGAGCCGCATGACCGCTTGGCGCTAGCCAAGTGGACCGTCAGTCCGGACAATCCACTCACTGCGCGCGTAGCCGTCAACCGCATGTGGAATGAGGTTTTCGGCACGGGCATCGTCGAAACAACGGAAGACTTCGGCATCATGGGCCAGCGGCCTTCCCATCCCCAACTGCTTGATTGGCTCGCCGTCGAATTCCGCCAGAGCGGATGGAACATCAAGCACATGTATAAGCTCATGGTCATGTCCCAGGCCTATCGGCAAAGCACCAGGTCCACGCCCGAGCAACTGGCCAAAGACCCCAAGAATCTGCTCCTCGCCCACGGCCCGCGCTTCCGCATGGATGCCGAAATGCTGCGCGATGTGGCCCTTGAGTCGGGCGGCCTGCTGGTGAACAAAGTGGGCGGCCCAAGTGTCAAGCCTTATCAGCCACCGAATGTCTGGGAGCAGGTAAGCTACACGGCTAGTGACACGCTCAAATACACCCAGCAGCACGGAGACGCGCTTTACCGGCGCAGCCTTTACACCTATTGGAAGCGCATGGCCACCATGCCGGACATGGATGCCTTCGATGCGCCTATGCGAGATGTCGTCTGCACGCGCCGCCAGCGCACCGATACGCCGCTGCAGGCGCTGGTCACCATGAACGATGTCCAATGGGTTGAGGCCGCACGCGCTCTGGCCGAGCGCGTCATCGAACACGGCGGTGCGCAGCCGGCACAGCGCATCGACCTGATGGGCGAAATTCTTCTTTCGCACGATCCGCCGCCGCAAATGGCAGCGGTACTCGAGGGTTCGCTGGCGCAAATGCAAGAACATTACACAGCAGATCCCAAAGCGGCGCACGAATTGATTGGCGTAGGCGAGAAGAAGAGTGACGCCTTCATCCCCGCTCCGGAGCTGGCCGCGTGGACAATGGTAGCCAGCGAAATGCTCAACCTCGATGAAACGGTGAACAAGTAATCTGCGGGAGGGCCGCATGAAACAACATCCTCTTTGTACCGATACCGAGCACAACCCCAACGTGATGGACCTTGCCGTTCCCGTGGAGCTGAAGCAGGAATGGGCCGCGCTGCAAACTCGTCGCCACTTTCTCGGACGCTCCGGAAAAGTGCTGGGTTGGGCCGCCATCGCCAGCCTGCTCGGCGATCGCGCGCTCCGCGGAGATGTGCCCGCATCCAATCCCCACGGCCAGCCCAAAATGCAAACAGGCGAGCCGTTAAAGCTGCCCCATTTTGCTCCCAAAGCCAAGCGCGCAATCTATCTGTTCATGTCCGGCGGTCCGCCGCAGATTGACCTGCTCGATTACAAGCCGGGCCTCGCCGCGCTTTACAACAAAGATGTTCCCGACTCCGTGCGTGGCACGCAGCAGTTGACCGGAATGACAGCCGGCCAGGCGCGCTTTCCAGTTGCACCCTCGCACTGGGGCTTCAAACGCTATGGCCAGACCGGCACATGGATCAGCGATCTGTTGCCCAACACCGGCCGCATGGTCGACGATCTCGCCATCATCAAATCCACCAACACCGACGCCATCAATCACGAGCCGGCAATCATGCTCATGAACACCGGCAATATGAATGCGGGCAAGCCCTGCCTGGGTTCGTGGCTCGCCTATGGACTCGGCAGCATGAACGACAATCTACCCACGTTCATGGTGCTGCAGAGCAAATTGAATCCCAAGGAAAACAACCAGCCCGTTTCATCGCGGCTGTGGGGCAGCGGTTTTCTCTCCTCCGAGTACGCCGGCGTAGGCCTGCGGTCCTCCGGCGATCCGGTGCTCTACTTGAGCGATCCCGATGGAGTGAGTCGCGAAGTGCGCCGCACCATGCTCGACGCGGTCAATGAAATCAATCGCCAGACGTCTCAGGAACTCGGCGATCCTGAAACCAACGCGCGCATCTCCCAGTATGAAATGGCCTACCGCATGCAAGCCTCCGTGCCCGAGCTCGCCGACCTGAGCAAGGAGCCGAAATCTACCTGGGACCTATACGGCGATGAAGCCAGGGAACCGGGCACGTTTGCCTACAACTGCCTCATGGCCCGCCGCATGGCCGAGCGCGGCGTCCGCTTCACGCAGGTCTACAAGCGCGGTTGGGATGTGCATGACAACGTGACCGGTATCCTGCCCATCATCTGCCAGGAAACTGACCGCGCCTGCTATGCGCTGATCACCGACCTCAAACAGCGCGGCCTCCTCGATGACACGCTCGTCGTCTGGGCCGGTGAGTTCGGCCGTACCGTCTATAGTCAGGGAGGTCTCACGCCGGAGAACTACGGCCGCGACCATCATCCCCGCTGCTTTACCACATGGATGACAGGCGGCGGCGTGCGTACCGGCATCACCTATGGCGAAACCGATGATTACAGCTACAACGTGGTCAAGGATTCAGTTCCGGTGCGGGATTTCAACGCGACCATTCTGCATTGCCTTGGCATCGACCACAACAGGTTGACCTACCAGTTTCAAGGCCTGAATCAAAAGCTGACGGGAACAACACCCGCAAGTGTTGCGCAGGGCCTGCTTGCGTGAAGATGAATCATGGGCTGGGAGCATTTGCGGATCATCTTCTTCCCAAAAGCAAGTCGACGCGCGTAGCCTGGCTGGCCGCGCTCACGTTGAGCCTCGTGCTCGCGTCATTGCCTTGGCTCATCAAGCTCGACGGTCATCCGCACGCCGATTGGCAGCAGTTCTTGGGCCGTTTCCATCCGCTCGCCGTCCACCTCCCCATCGGCCTGCTCGTACTGCTCCCGCTCCTTGAAATCGCCGGCGCATTCCGCCCCCCCTTGCGTGAAGCCGCTGGCTTTGTACTCGCGCTCGCATTGGCCGGTTGTCTCTTCGCCCTCACGCTGGGCCTTCTGCTGGCCTATGGCAGCGGCGAGGCGGGAGCCGGCGTCACGCGGCACATGTCCGGCGGCATCGCCCTCACCATCGTCGTGTTGCTCTGCCTGTTGGCGCGTCCATGGTGGGCGCAGGGCACGGTGCCGCGCGTCTATCCCGCTTTGCTCACCGGCATGTTGCTGCTTCTCGTGTGGACGGCGCACCAGGGCGGCTCGCTCACTCACGGCAGCAACTACCTCACGCAATACATGCCGCCCAGCCTCAAGCGCCTCACCACGCTCGGCACAAAAACGCCGCCCGCAACCTCGTTCTACGCCCAGCAAATCAATCCCATTCTCGATGCCAACTGCGTTACCTGCCATGGCGAGGCAAAAGCAAGCGGCGGCCTGCGCATGGATTCTTATGATCTGCTCATGAGAGGCGGCAAAGATGGCGCGGTGATCGTTGCCGGCCAGCCCCAAAGGAGCATTTTGTTCCAGCGCGTAACGCTCCCGTCGGATCACAAACAGTTCATGCCCGCCGAAGGCAAGCCGCCGCTGCGTCCGCAAGAGATTGCATGGATCAAAGCGTGGGTTCAACAGGGCGCCTCACCCACTGCCACCACGCTTGCCGGCATCGCAATCCCCCAGCGGCGCGCGGAACCGCCGCTTCAACCCGTCGGAGACTATAGCGCCTTGATGCCGCAGATTCGGCAGATGGAGCAGGCCCAGGGAGCGAAGCTCCTGCCCGTCTCGTCCAAACCTGCGGATGGTTTGACTCTCTACACCGTCGATGCAGCCGCCGGCTTTGGCGATGCGCAGCTCGCGCAGTTCCAGAAGTTCGCGCCCTATATCGTCGAGGCCGAACTCGGTCGCACCGCCGTGACCAACGCCAGCTTTGACACGCTCAAGCAATTCACTCGTCTGCGCGCGCTGCATCTTGAAGGCACGCGCATCACCGGCGACGGGCTGGCGAAACTCGCTCCGCTCTCGCAGTTGACCTATATCAATCTGAGCGGCACGCAAGTCACTTCCGCGGCCGTTGCACCGCTGAGTTCGATGAAAAATCTGCGCCACATTTATCTCTACAACACGCCCGCCCAACCCGCTCCCGCCGCGGAGCAAACGCAACCCATCGCGAGGAACACACCATGAAGCCAATACCAACGCAATCTGCAGCCTTCAACAGACGCCGCTTCTGTGCCCTTACCGCAGCCGCCGCGCTCACAACCATAGCCACTCCACACGCAAAAGCAGAGTCAATCATCGGAACGGCCAATGCAGCCGGCCCTAAACTGCAAACCGGCAATGGCCAGTGGACCTACGAAGTCGTCCCCGATTGGGGCCATCTCCCGGCAGGCAAAACCTTCGGTGGAACCCATGGCGCCATCGCCACCGATAAGTCAGGCCATGTATATGTGAGCACGCAAAGCGAAACGGGAATCCTTGTCTACACTCCCCAGGGCGTGCTTATCAAAACCATCGCCAATCAGTATCCAGAGGCCCATTCCATCTTTCACGCAGAAGAGCGCGGCGACGAATACCTTTACACGACCGTGCAGAAGGGAACGCCGAAAGAAAACTGGCTCTTCGTCAAAATGAAGATCGACGGCACGGTGGTGCAGAAGATCACCGCTCCGCCCGAGGCCGGCTTCAAAGCGCCCAACGAGTGGCGGCTCACCGCAGCAGTGCCCGCGCCCGATGGCAGCATCTTCATCGCTAATGGCTATGGAGACTCGCGCATCTTCCGCTTCGACAGCAATGGCAACTATCGCGCTAGCTACGGCGGCAAAGGCGCAACCGACGGTCTGTTCGACTGCAGCCATGGTCTGGCCGTTGACGCGCGCTACGATCAGCCGCTGCTGCTGGTCTGCGATCGCGAAAACCGCCGCCTCTGCCATTTCGACTTCGACGGAAAGTTCGTCCGCACCGTCACCGAGCATCTGCGCCGCCCCTGCCAGGTCAGCTTTCATGGCGATTACGCCGTGGTCTCCGAGCTGGAGGGCCGCGTCACCATCCTTGACCGCGACAACGCGCCCGTGGCTTTTCTCGGCGATAATCCGCAAAAGACACAGTGGGCCAACTATCAGATCCAACCCAGCCTCATCGCGCCCGCATTCTTCAGCGCAGCCCACGGATGTTACATCGACCAGTCTGCCAATATCTATGTTTCCGATTGGAACCAGACAGGTCGCGTCACCAAGCTAACCCGAAACGTATAAGCCGCTGCCCTTGCGGAACAGCAATGCGGAATCGTTTTTTGACAGCGATAAATGCCAACGCTACGATCGATCTCGTGAAACATCGCAAACCCCTGTCGAGACGCACCGATCGAGGCCAGCCGCGCTTGTGGGTAACCCCGTGACCGCAAGCGGCGCCGGAACCCGTTTCGCGGTCGTCATCGTCAACTACAACGGCGGCGGCCTGCTGCAGGAGTGCGTCCTTTCCGTCGTGCGTCAGGGTGTACCGCCGTCGCAGATCATCCTCGTCGACAACGGAAGCCGCGACGGCTCCATTGAGAATGTGCAGCGCAGCGTGGACGGGCTTCAAGTCATACCCAACGAATGCAACGCCGGTTTCGCCAAAGCTGTGAACCAGGGAATCAAGCAGGCATCGGCCGAATTCATTCTGTTGCTCAACAACGATGCTCAACTCGAACCCGGCGCGTTGCACGCATTCGCTGCCGGTTTCGACAGTCTCCCTAATCTGGCCATCGCCGGCGGCCAGTTGCATTACCCCGATGGCCGGCTGCAAAGCGCCTTCGCGCCGCTGCCTTCACTTGCCGAAGAAATTCTGCCCCGGTTTCTGCTCGAGCTTTTTTCTCCCGCGCGATTCCGCCGAAAGACGCATGATGAAAACCCAATCGCTGTCGAGTCCGTTCTCGGCGCCTGCCTCGCCGTGCGCAGTTCCATTCTGCCGCGTCTCGGACTTCTCGACGAGGATTACTTCTTCTTTTTTGAAGAAATTGAGTGGTGCCACCGCGCCTGGCACATGGGCGCAGAAGTCTACTATCTCCCCGGCGCGCGCGCCGTGCATGGCCATGGTCAAACAGCCAATCGCTTTCGCGGCCCGTCGCGCGTCGAGTATCAGCGCTCCAAGCTCATCTTCTTCCGCAAGACCCGCAACCCCGCGGTGTATCTTCTGGTGTCGGCAATCATCGTCCTCCGCACGCTGGTCAACGCTTTAGCAGGCGCCGTCGCATGTCTCGCCACGCTCTTCCTGAATCGCCGCCTTCGCCTCCGCGCCCACACCTATTGGTACCTCCTCTGCTGGCACCTGATACTGCGCCCCGCCAGTTGGGGCCTGCCAGGCAAGTGCCCAGCAGATCGGCCAGTCATCAGCAGGAATTCATGAAAGGCGCAGCCCATGGAACCGCATGAGAGGCAGGAAGCCCTAGGGAATGCATTGCAATGGACACAGCTCACCCTCGGCGGGGCAGTGTGAGTCCCGCCTTTGATGAGCCCCGATCCCTGTTCATGCCATTGCCCAGCCAGGAGATTGACCTCTACCCCACAAAACCGGTACACTACTCTAGTTTGGCGATTCCTGCCTGTCGCCGTGGAGACATACGTTCGTCCGCAATATGCTGACTTGAGCGTACCCAGACCACGGACCAGAAGTTTTCCGCCCGAGCTACTTTCTTGGAAGCGTGAGCGCGACCGCCTTGGCGGGAGCTGCGCTGGAGGGTTTATGTACGCAGTGATTCGTACCGGTGGCAAGCAATACCGGGTCGCCCCAGGCGACGTTGTCAAAATCGAGAGCGTCCAGTCGGAAGACAAGAGCATTGAATTCAGTGATGTGCTCGCCGTCAGCGGCGAGGCCGGCACAGTGGCCAAGCCGGCCACCGCCAAGGTGACCGCAGAAGTGCTCGGCGAGGGCCGCGGCGACAAGATCCTGGTCTTCCACCTCAAGCGGAAGAAGCAGTACAAGAAGCTGCAGGGGCATCGGCAGAATTTTACCGAGGTGCGCATCAAGGCCATCGAGGCCGACGGCGTAACCTACACCGCCGCCAGCTAAAGAATTTAGGAATATCGGTGCCCATCCCTCGCGCACTTTGCCAAGGGTGGGAATCGCGAAGAATTCAGAGGGAGATTGAGCTATGGCACATAAGAAGGGTGGAGGCAGCTCCACAAACGGACGCGATTCAAATGCACAGCGGCTGGGCGTAAAGGCCTTCGGCGGCGAACTGGTAACCGGCGGATCGATCATTATTCGCCAGCGCGGCACCCGCATCAAGCCGGGCGTCAACGTAGGCATCGGCTCCGACGACACGCTCTTCGCCAAGGTCACCGGCCGGGTAAAGTTTGTCGATCGCGGCAACCGCGGCCGTTTCGCTTCCATCGAGCCTGTAGCCGTAGAGTAGCTCAGCTCCAAAACAAATCAAGAGGCCATCCGCGTCAGCGGATGGCCTCTTTCTGTTTAGTCTCTTAATCCCTCAGTCCCTAGCCCCTTCTATGATTCCGACTCGCGCCTCTTGAGGTTCCTCTTCAGCACCTTCTCCACCACGTTCTCCACGTCGGTCAGGAAGAAGCCATTGGCAGGCTGCTGCACAGCCACTTGGGTTCCAGTGTGGCCCAGCGCCGAGGCAATCTCGTTCCAGCGGTAGATGGTCGAGTGTACCGGCACCACCACCGGCTTGCGGGCCGGCTCCGGAAGTGCGCAATAGACAACCCAGGTTGCAAGCGAAAATAAAATCACCGACTCGTAGACGAACTGCAGTGGAGCAGTGATCGACGTGAACCGGGAAATGAGCGAGAGCGTCACAAGGTCGTTCGAGGCCATGATGCCAAATCCCAGCGAGAGACCGAAGGCCAGATCTCGCACCGACAGGCGCAACGCATTCATGCTGAGGCAAAGAAAAGCCAAGAGGCAAAGTTCCAGAAGTGTCACAGAGCGCATCAACGGCATCGCAATGTCCGGCAACACCAGCAGGCTACGATGCACAAAAGACGCTGAAGAGAACGTCACGATGACTGAAACCAAGGCTGCCCAGCGGAAGATCATGACGCCCAGTTTAAGCAGACCAGGAAGCCATGCAAGCGCCGAACGGAAAATCTCGAGACAAATGAAATAGAAAAGCACGGCACTCGCGATGTAGACCGCCCAGAAGGTAAAGAAGTAAGCCTGCGCGCAGTCTCGGATAAAGGCCGGCGTGCTGCCTAGCTGGCCCGTTTCGCCCATCAAGAGCAATGAGAAAATCGGGGCGGATGCGACGCGCATCAACAGATACGCGCTCATGGAAGGGAACCGGCGACGCAGTCCCTTCTTCCAGAACACCACTGTTAATGCGGCGCAAAGTAAAAACTCTGCGCCGGTCATGATCGTCATCGCATGTTGTGAAGACATAGGGAAACGCTCAAATCCCGCAAACTCTATCAGGATAGAGCCAGGAACCCTAAACTACAACGGGAAAAAGGGTTACACCAATGGCACTTTCGGGCTATTACCTCTGCCCGTTACTTTCCGGGAACGTCGGGACAGCCCCACAGCCCCGGTGCACAGGGCGGCATCGGCTCGCCGGCTGTCGCCGACAGGTGACTGGGCAGCAGGTGTGCTGACGAGTTCGAGACAGAAGCTGCCGCCACGCCGGCAAAGACAACCGACAGTGCAAAAATGCGGATCGCGAGTTTCATAAGTAGGTAACCCTTCTTTGTTTTTGGATTCGCAGGGGATGGGCCCCTGCACCGCTACAGAGTAGTATGAGAATGCAACTAAGTCCAGCTATTTCATGTATATATCTATATAGTAACTGAGGGTATTACTAGAGTAATAAGCCTCTTCTGGATTTGCGCCCGAATCAGCTCGCAATCTCCCCATTTCCCACAGGCGCTCTTCTGCTTCTTCGGCCATCGCCGCATGCTAAAATAGATACAAGAAGATTCGCGAAAAGCCCCCTGTTTCAAGCGGTTAATCCTGGAAATTCGATCCCCAGCAATCTTGCAGGAGCCACATCCGGTAGGGAGCCCAAAAGCGAAAATTTTGCGAACGGAATCCTATGGCTATCGAAGCACCTGAAGTGAATCCTCTTACCGAGAACGGCGACAACGGCAGCTACACTAGCGAAAATATTAAGATCCTCGAAGGTCTTGAGGCCGTACGCCTGCGCCCGGCCATGTACATCGGCTCCACTGGCGAAATGGGCCTGCACCACCTCGTCTATGAAGTCGTCGACAACTCCGTCGATGAAGCCCTCGCCGGCTACGCCAAAAAGATTGACGTCATCATCCACGTCGATAACTCCGTCACCGTCATTGACGACGGTCGTGGCATCCCCGTCGACATGAAGACCCTGGCCAACGGCGAGAAGATGCCCGCCGTCCAGGTCGTGCTTACCATGCTCCACGCCGGCGGCAAATTTGACGCGTCCACCTACAAGGTCTCCGGCGGCCTCCACGGCGTCGGCGTCAGTTGCGTCAACGCCCTCTCGCAGGAGTTCAACGTCGAGATCTGGCGCGACGACCACACCTGGGAGATGGATTTCAGTTGCGGCGATCCGGTCAGCGAGCTGCGCCAGGCCGGCACTACCAAGAAGCGCGGCACCAAGGTCCACTTCCTGCCCGACAAGACCATCTTCACCGCCACCGAGTTCAATTACGATACCCTCGCTCAGCGCCTGCGTGAGATGGCCTTCCTCAACAAGGGCCTCGAAATCACGCTCACAGACGAGCGCACCGCCGACCCCAAAACCGGCGAAGCCCGCCGCGCGGAGTTCAAGTACGCCGGCGGCATCTCCGAGTTCGTCAAGCATCTCAATCGCGGCAAGCAGGTCTTGCATGACAAGCCCATCGTCATGGAATCTCTGCGCGACGGTGTCGAGATCGACATAGCCCTCCAGTACAACGACAGCTACTCGGAAACCGTCTTCAGCTTCGCCAACAACATCAACACCGTCGACGGCGGTTCGCACCTGTCCGGCTTCCGCACCTCGCTCACCCGCACCATCAACGCCATCGGCCAGTCCCTCGGCCTGTTCAAGGACCTCAAGGAAAACCTGAGCGGCGACGATGTGCGCGAAGGCCTCGTCGCCGTCGTCAGCGTCAAGCTGTCGCAGCCCCAGTTCGAGGGCCAGACCAAAGGCAAGCTCAACTCAGACATCGCCGGCATCGTCCAGGCCTTCGTCAATGAGCGCCTGGGCATGTTCCTTGAGCAGAACCCGCCCGTCGCCAAGAAGATCATCAACAAGGCCATCGAAGCTGCCCGCGCCCGTGAAGCTGCGCGCAAAGCCCGTGACCTCACCCGGCGCAAGGGAGCGCTCGACGGTGGCGGCTTGCCCGGCAAGCTGGCCGACTGCTCCGAGCGCAATCCCGAGCGCTGTGAGCTTTATCTCGTCGAGGGTGAGAGCGCCGGTGGTACCGCCAAGCAGGGCCGCGACCGTCGCTTCCAGGCCATCCTGCCGCTCAAGGGAAAAATCCTCAACGTTGAAAAAGCCCGCTATGACAAGATGCTGGGCCACGAGGAAATCCGCGCCATGATCACCGCGCTCGGCTGCGGCATCGGCAAAGACGACTTCGACGCCACCAAGATCCGCTACGGCAAAATCATCCTCATGACCGACGCCGACGTCGACGGTTCGCACATTCGCACTCTGCTGCTCACCTTCTTCTTCCGCCACATGACGGACCTCATCAAGCGCGAGAATATTTACATCGCTCAGCCGCCCTTGTTCAAAATCAAAAAGGGCCGCTTCGAGCAATACATCAAGGACGAGCGCGAGTTTGACAAAGTCATGGTCAACCGAGCCTCTGAAGGCATGGTCGTGCGCCACGGCGAAACAGCCAGCCGCATTGAAGGCGCCGAACTGATCCGCTTCATGGGCACCTTGAAAGAGTATCTCGACTTCGTCGAAAAAGTAGACAAGCGCATCCGCAACGAGAAGCTCACCGAGCTGCTGGCTCGCGCCGAGCTGGTGCATCGCGCTGATTTCACCTCGAAGGCCGAAAGCGACGTTCCGCCCAAGCTAGCCGTGCTCCATGAGGAACTGGCCGGGCTCAAAGATGAGTTTCAGTTCAAGTCCATCAACGCTCCGGTCGAGGATGAAGAGCACCACACCTGGTCCATCGGCTTTACCGATGCGCAGGGTGCCACGCGCTCCATCGATTGGGCCCTCGCTTCAAGCGCCGAGTTCAAGCAGATGATGGCCAAGTTCATCCTCATCAAGCAATACCTCGAGCCGCCGTTTCTCATCGAGTACGCCGCCAAGGCGGCAACCGCGGAAACAGCCGCGGAAGACGGCGAAGCAGCCGAAGCCGAGGGCGCAACCGAAGCCGCGCCACAGAACGCAGAGGTCCAGGCAGAGGCCAAGCAGGCCCGTCGCACCGCCCGCATTTCCCGCGAGCCGGTCGAGAAGCAAACCGCGCGCGAGCTTTACGCCCACATCGTTGAGACCGGTAAGAAGGATTATTCCGTGCAGCGCTACAAAGGCCTCGGCGAAATGACCGCGACGCAGCTCTGGGAAACCACCATGGACCCCGAACACCGCACCCTGCTCCAGGTCAAGCTCGAAGACATTGTTGAAACCAACGAGATCTTCACCACGCTCATGGGCGAAGACGTCGAAAAGCGCCGCAAGTTCATCGAAGACAACGCGCTCGATGTGAAGAACCTCGACATCTAGAGGCGGTTCTTTTTGTAGGTTCGCGTAGCAATTGTCCAGATCCGTGCAATGTGCGTCCTACAATTCGTGCAGCGCGCGTCCCGCGCCATCGCCTGAACGTGCAGCCCGGACCCGCAAGGTTTCCCACCTGCGCAATAGGTGCGGTAACGCAGGTCTACTCGCGTTCGCCCTCCTCGCCGCAATCGGCCCGCGCCTCTTCGCCCAGCAAGATGCTGCCCCAAATCCCACACATCAGTTAGATATCGGCGTCATCGTCACCGCCACCGAGGCGCAGGCCACCGGCGTGCTTCGTCAACTCAATGCCGGAATGGACTTCGGTGTGTTGGCCAAAGAGAAGTCGATTGACGCAACCTCCAGCAACGGCGGCTACATGGGCCCGATGACTCTCGATCAGCTTCCCACCGCCTACCGCGATGCGCTGAAAGGTCACACCACCGGACAGTTGACCAGTATTTTCCCAGTGCCATCCGGCTTCGCCATACTCAAGCTCCTCGCCGCGCCTCCCGTTACGGAAGACTTGAGCGGAGCCCACATCAACTCCCTGATCTCGAGCGGCGCCATCCATTACGGCGCTTTCCTCGACGGCTCAGTTGAGGCCGATCGATCTCTTCTCCGGTTTCCAAAACCCCAAGACTGGAATCGAAACCTGCAACAGGTGTGTACGTTCCAGAAGGAGTCCTACGCTACCAGCATCGAGCGATTAACAAAAGCGCTGGCCGTTATCAAGGTGGGCCAATCCTCGGCCTATAGCGCCACGGACATTCTGCAAGGCCACATGGATCTCGCTCAGCTTCTCTCCTACGAGGGCACCATGGGTGAGTCGATCAAGGAGCTGAAGATCGCCGACCAGATCGCTCAGACCTACGCGCCCCAAAGAGTGCCCAATATTGAAGAGAGCATCGGCATCGCCTATCTGCATCTTTCCGAAATGGAAAATGGAGTCTATCTTCACCCCAGCAACCTTGATATATTCCCTCCCTTGCATCCCACGGAGAGTTATACAAAGAAAGAAGATTCCAGGCTCGCCATTGAGTACTTCACTAAATTTCTTTCGCACACTCCAGACGATGTTGAAGTCAATTGGCTCTTGAACCTGGCCTACATGACCCTGGGCCAATATCCAGCCGGAGTTCCAGAGGCTTATCTGATTCCCGAGAGTGTCTTCCTGTCCAAGGAAAACATAGGCCGCTTCGTCGATGTGGCTCCGGCAGCGCATCTCGATGTTTTTCGCGGCGCAGGCGGCGTCGTCGTTGACGATTTCGATAACGACGGCCTGCTCGACATCATGGTCTCCAGCATGGATGTGTGCGATCCCATCCGTTTCTTTCACAACAACGGCGATGGAACTTTCACTGACCGCACCGCCGCCGCCGGCCTCTCCAACCAGCTTGGCGGTCTCAACATCGTGCAGGCGGACTATAACAACGACGGATGCATGGATCTCCTCATTCTGCGCGGAGGATGGCAATACGCGCAGAAAAAATCGCTGCTGCGCAACAATTGCAATGGAACCTTTACCGACGTGACAGACTCAAGCGGACTGGGAGCAACCTTGACCTCCACTAACTCCGCCGTCTGGGCCGACATTGACAACGACGGCTATCTGGATCTGTTCATCGCCAACGAGAAATCCCCCAGCCAACTGTTTCGCAACAAGGGCGACGGCACGTTTGAAGACATATCCCACGCCGCGGGCATCGACCGCAACACCTTCGCCAAAGGCGTCACTGCCGCCGACTATGACAACGACGGCTATGTTGACTTCTATGTTTCTAACTACGGCGGTCCTAACTTCCTCTATCACAACAATGGCAACAACACATTCACTGACGTAGGCCGGCAAGCGGGCGTGCAGGCGCCCTGGTTCAGCTTTACCACGTGGTTCTTCGATTACGACAACGACGGCTGGCCTGATCTGTTTGTGAACACCTTCCTTCATCCCGTCAATGAGTCGCTCGATAGCTATCTCGGCAAGCCGCACAACGCAGAGACACTCAAGCTCTACCGGAATAAGCACGACGGAACCTTTGAGGATGTTACCGCGAAGGTAGGCCTGGATAAGGTCTTCATGACCATGGGCGCTAACTTCGGCGACATCGACAACGACGGATTCCTCGATGTCTATCTTGGCAACGGCAATCCCTCCTATACCGCGCTTCTTCCGCACGTGCTGTTGCATAACGACGCTGGACAATCGTTCGTGGACATCACGGCTTCTTCGGGAACCGGCGAGCTGCACAAGGGCCACGGCACCGCCTTTGCCGATCTTGACCGCAGCGGCAATGAGGCCATCGTTGCCAATGTCGGTGGAATGGTTCCAGGCGACAGGCACGCCATGCGCGTGTTTCAGAACCCCGGTAACAACAACGACTGGATCAACGTGCATCTGGTGGGCGTAAAGAGCAACCGCTCCGGCGTCGGAGCGCAGATCAAGGTCACAGTCTCGGATGACGGCGCTGCGCCGCGTTCGATCTATCGTGTCGTCGGCGAGACCAGTTCGTTTGGGGCCAATCCGATGGAGCAGCATATCGGACTCGGCCACAACGCCGGCGTGGTCACACTCGACGTGTGGTGGCCGGCCAGTAACTCGCGCCAGCATTTCACCGGTCTCAATAAGGACCAATATATCCAGATCAAAGAATTCTCGAACCAGGTCACCAAACTCGTCCGCCCCAGGTTCCATCTTGGCGCCGCTGCGCAAAAGCATACAGCGGTCAAGCCGATTCAACGATAGAGAACTTCCCGCCCGCGCGTCCTCCTTTTGCCCAAGCCTGCGATGTTACCCTTCCGTTTAGAGTAAAAATAGGAGGAATTGGTGCGTATTTCATCTGCTCGACTTGTCGCAATCCCGCTCGCAATCGGACTCAGTCTTGGTTTAAGCGCGCAAACAGCGCCCCGCGTAGCCCCGCCGCCCGCTAAGCCCAACGCATCGGTCACACCGTCCGGTCCGGCCACACACGCTCAGGCTTCCGGTGAAGTCACCGATCCCGTAGCCGATCCAAAGGCCGTGGTCACCATCGGGCATGCACGCTTCACCGTGCTCACGCCGCAACTCATCCGCATGGAGTGGGCAGCGGACGGCAAGTTTGAAGACCACGCTTCGTTTGTGTTCTTGAATCGCCGGATGCCGGTGCCGAAATTTGAACATGCAGTCACCGGGAGCGGTCAAAATCAGGTCGCAACCATCAAGACCAGCGCTCTCACGCTGACGTATACGGACTCAGGCGACGGCCGCTTCACCCCCGACAATCTGTCCATCGAGCTCACCGTCGAAGGCCAACCCGTCGTCTGGCATCCGGGGCTGCAGGACCCGGAAAACCTGCAAGGAACCACGCGCACGCTCGACGGCGCGCTGGGCTCGAAGACGCGCGAACCCATCGAGCCGGGGCTGGTTTCCCGCTCCGGATGGGCGCTGGTCGACGACTCCACGCGCCCCCTGTTCGACTCCGCCGATTTCAGCTTCAAGCAAGGCGAGAAAAGCCCATGGCCGTGGGTCATGGAGCGCCCCGCCGGCGAGCGTCAGGACCTCTACTTCTTCGGCTACGGCCATAACTACCGCCAGGCCCTCGGCGACTACGTCAAAGTCGCCGGCCGCATTCCTCTCCCGCCGCGCTTCGCCTTCGGCGCGTGGTGGTCCCGCTACTGGGACTACACCGATCAGGAACTGGATGAGCTCGTGAAGGGCTTCCACGAAAACGACGTGCCGCTCGATGTCTTCGTCATCGACATGGGCTGGCATATCAGCAAGGAGCAGCTCACGGCGCTGGGCGAGGTAGACCAGTCGAATCACGATCTCGGCTGGAGCGGCTACACGTGGAACAAAACGCTGTTTCCCGACCCCGGCGATTTCCTCGCCCGTCTCCATGCCGAAGGCCTCAAGGTCACGCTGAATCTGCATCCGGCCTCGGGCGTCGAGCCGTGGGAAAAAGCGTATCCCGCAATGGCCCGCGCCATGGGCATCGATCCGGCAACGAAGAAATACGTGCCCTTTGAAATCACCGACAAAAAGTTCGCCACCAATTACATGGACCTGCTGCACCATCCGCTCGAAAAGCAGGGCGTCGACTTCTGGTGGCTTGACTGGCAGCAGGAGCAGCATACTGAGATGCCGGGCGTGAAGCCCACCTGGTGGCTTAACTACGTCCACTTCACCGATCAGCAGCGCGAGGGCAAGCGCCCGCTCTTGTTCCATCGCTGGGGCGGCCTCGGCAACCATCGCTACCAGATTGGATTTTCCGGCGACACCATTTCCGTGTGGGATTCGCTGGCCTTCCAGCCCTGGTTTACAGCCACGGCCGCCAACGTCGGCTACGCCTATTGGAGCCACGACATCGGCGGCCACATGCCGGGCCCGGTTGAGCCGGAGCTCTACACGCGCTGGGTGCAGTTCGGCGCCTTCAGTCCCATCCTGCGCACCCACACCACCAAGAACTCTGAAACCGAGCGCCGCATCTGGGCCTATCCCGAACCCTACTCGTCCATTCTTCGCTCCACGTTCCAGTTGCGCTATGCCATGCAGCCTTACCTCTACACCGAGGCGCGCCGCACCTACGACACCGGCGTCGCGTTCTTCCGCCCGCTTTACTACGACTGGCCGGAGGCAGCCGAGGCTTACGACAACAAGGGTGAATACCTTTTTGGCGACCAGATGCTGGCCGCACCGGTAACCGCGCCCGCCGATAAGACGAGCGGCCTGGCCACGGAAAAAATCTGGCTGCCCCGAGGCGAATGGATCGAGTGGCCAACCGGCAAGCATCTCACCGGACCGGTCACAGTCGAGCGCAGCTTCTCCATCGAGCAGACGCCCATCTATCTTCGTTCCGGCGCCATCGTCCCCATGCAGCCGCCCATGCGCTACACGGGCGAGAAACCCGTAGACCCGTTGATCGTGAATGTGTGGCCGCTCCAGCCGGGCACGAGTTCCCACTACTCCGTCTATGAGGATTCAGGCGTATCGGTCGAGTATCAGCATGGCGTGTTTACGCGCACGCCCATCAAGGCCACGCAATCCGGAGACACGCTCCGTGTGGAGATCGGTCCAGTTGAAGGCAGCTTTACCGGAATGCTGAAAGCGCGCGGATTTGAAATACGTTTGCCCGGCGACTGGCCGCCAGAGTCCGTCACCGTGAATGGTGTGCCCATCAAGCACGCTGAGGTCGGCGGCACGGGCGGCTGGACCTTTGAAGGCAACACGCTGACCACAATCATCCCAGTCCCCAGCCGTTCCACGTCTGCAAGGGCAACGGTGGAAGTTCGCCGCGCCGCGGGGCTGACAGCGCGGCGCAGCGAACTCGATGGCTTTGCCGGAACCATGACGCGGCTGCGCGGCGCTTATGACGCAATGAACATCACCTGGCCAGTTTCTGAGCCTCCCGATGTGCTCGTTGACGCCATGCAGACCGGCGACCGGCTCAGCTATCACCCCGACCGCGCCGTCGAAGAGATGGCCCACCTGCGCGAAGTGCTGCCCAGGGCCCAGGCGAGCGTGGCCGCAATCGACACCGGTTTCGCCGCGCGTCTGGATGAGTACGTAAAGCGCATGCAAGCCAGCCGCTGGCAGCCGCCCACACCCGTGGACTACGCGGCAGAGTCGAAGCGCCGCCTCGACGCAGTGGCCAAAGCCAACCTGCAGGTGAATGAGGCCGGCAAGTAAATCCGGAATCGTTGCTACCATCGCGCGGCGGAAGCGCAATCTTCCGCCGCGTTTCTTTTTTCGCTGAACCACGTGCGGACTGCAAAGTGCAAACGAAATGTCCTGAGCAACGCCGGGCTCATTTGTTATTGTTGCGGACAGGCATCGCGCAAAGTTTTTTCGGGGGAGCTTGAACAATGACACTGGATCGCCGTGGATTTCTAACTGCCTGTAGCCGCGCCGGCATCACCTCGGCTTTGTTGCCCGGCGTTCTATACACGCTTGCGTCGCAGGCACAGCAAGCCGCACCCGCAAGCGAGCATCCAGAGCTGCCCAAGATCACGGCGGAAATGATCGATCAAGCCGCAGCTCTCGCCGGCGTGGGTCCCTTCACCGCGGAACAGAAGCAGATGATGCTGGAGGGCCTGAACGACATGCGCGAGTCGTATGACCCGATTCGTGCATTGAAGCTGGACAACTCCGTCGCGCCCGCGTTCGTCTTTCACCCGCTCCCGGCAGCCGGAGCGACCCCGCTTCAGGAACCAGCGGACGCCAAAATCAGCCACGATCGCGAAACCGCCACAGCCGTCAGCGCTCCAGCACAAATCGAAGACGTTGCCTTCGCCTCCATCCCTGAACTAGGCGCTTTGCTCCGCGAACGCAAAATCACCTCGCTCGCCTTAACCCGGATGTACCTCGCCCGTCTCAAGCGCTACGATCCCAAACTCCATTTCGTCATCAACCTCACTGAAGAGCGCGCGCTCAAGCAGGCCCAGGCCGCCGACGTTGAGATTGCAGCCGGCAACTATCGCGGCCCGCTCCACGGCATTCCCTGGGGCGCCAAAGACCTGCTCGCCGTCAAAGGCTACCCCACCACCTGGGGAGCCGGCGGCTTCGAGCATCAGTCTTTCGACGAAGACGCAACCGTGGTCGAGCGCCTCGATGCGGCCGGCGCCGTGCTGCTGGCCAAGCTCACCCTGGGCGCGCTGGCCATGGGCGACAAATGGTTCGGCGGCCGCACGCGCAATCCGTGGAATCCCGCGCAGGGATCGAGCGGCTCATCCGCCGGTCCAGCCAGCGCGGTCGCGGCCGGCTGCGTTGCCTTTGCCATCGGGTCGGAAACGCTGGGGTCCATCTCTTCGCCGTCAACCCGCTGCGGAACCACCGGCCTCAGGCCCACCTTCGGCTTTGTGCCGCGCACCGGCGCCATGGCGCTCAGTTGGACCATGGACAAGCTCGGCCCCATCGCCCGCTCCGCCGAAGACTGCGCCCTGGTCCTCGGCCTCATCCACGGACCCGACGGCAAAGACACGTCGGTCGCGACGGCTCATTTCCATTGGAATCCGAACTTCGATTGGCATTCGCTGCGCATCGGCTATCTCAAAAGCGAGTTCGACCCGCCGCAGCCGCTCAAGTTGCACCAGGCCGCAGCCGGCCAGACCGCCAAAGAAAAGCAAAAGCGCGAACAGTTGAATGCGCAAATCAAAGTGAGCCGCGCGCGGCTCGATTATGACCGCCGCTACAATCTGGCCGCTCTTCAGAAGCTGCGCGCAATGGGCGTCAACCTCATTCCCGTGGAACTGCCCAAGCTGCCCTATGGAGCCATGTCCGCGCTGCTCATCGCCGAAGCCGCCGCCGCCTTTGACGAGCTCACCATCGGCGGCCGCGACCGGCTGCTCACCGAGCAGGGCCCGGAAGACTGGCCCAATGTCTTCCGTACCGCCCGCTTCTATCCCGCGGTCGAGTACATCCAGGCCAACCGCGCGCGCACGCTTGCCGTCCAGCAGGTTTCGGCGCTCTTTGAGCAGGTAGACGTGATCGTCACCCCAAGCTCCGACACGCAACTGATAGCCACCAACCTCACCGGCCATCCAGCGCTCATCCTGCCCAATGGCCTCCGCGGCACAGACGCTCCCTTGCCGCCCGACCTCGACGATGGCGATCACGACGACATCGGTGGTCCCGGCACTCCGGTCTCGCTCACCTTCCTCGCCGGTCACTACCAGGACGCAAAGCTGGCCGCTTTTGCTTGGGCATATCAGCAGGCGACCGGCTTCCAGAAGCTGCACCCCAAGCTGGACTGATCGAGGCAAAACTGATCAAAGCCGGCCGGGGCCGGCTCAGTCGGCTTCCGGGCCAGCAAAGAGAATGAGATTCTCATCCGGGTCCGAGACGATAAACGTTCTGGCGCCCCAGGGTTCCTTCTTAAGTGCCTGATGGAAGGAGGCTCCTGCATTCTGATAACTCAGACACAGTTGTTCGATCTCACTCGCGGTGCCAACCGTGATGGAAGCCGAGAGCAGACCCTCGCGCTTGCGAATATCGCCGGCGAACACAGGCTCGCAGACCAGCCGCAAGTTGATGCGTGCCTTGTCACGCACCACCTGTCCATAAAACGGCGGATCGCCATAGACGAATGCGACCGTGAAGCCGAGCTTGCTTGTATAGAAATCGCAGGAACTCTTGAGGTTCGCAACAAAGAGTTGCGCCTCAATTCTGTTGAGAATGGGACCGGTCGTCTGCGTCATTTCTTGAGGTCCTGATCGATGGATGGCAGTGAAGCGAGGTAGCGCACCAAATTATCCAGGTCGTCTCCCGTGATTTTTCTTTCATAGGAAGGCATAGGGTTGGCATCGATAATCGTGAATTGGCGAAGTCCCGGTTTTGAATAGGTAGCCACTTCCCCTGACGCATCGATCACTCGTACATCCTGATCGTCCTGGCTCAAAATCCGGCCAACAAGCGTCTTCCCATCAGCCGTAGTCAGTCGAACAAGGTTGTTACTCGCGTCGAGCGTTGGCGCCGGAGTAACAATAGCCGCTCGTATCTCATCCGGCGTGCGCCGCGCTCCGATACCATTCAATGCCGGCCCGCTATACGCCCCCTGTTGTTCTATCCGATGGCATACAAGACAGCCATTGTCGGTAATCAGGCGCTTCACGCGTTCCGTCTCCGAGGAATCCATCCCCGCTGGTCCGCCCGAGGTCGAAGAAGGCGTCGCGGATGGTGTTGCCGCAGCCGGGCTGGACGTATCTTTTGCGAAATTTGTGTCTAGGTAGAGCACGACGCTATCTAGATCTTCCTTTGTTCCATCCGTACCGCGAGCCGCCATTTCGTCAACACTTTTTCTCCACTCATCCGGGGTCTTCTTAACGCGGGTAACCATATCCGCGCGGTGACAGGCAGTGCAGTTATGCACAAATTCCGTCTTGCCCTTACCATCGGGCAGAGTTTCGCCCAAGGCTCCAATCGATATGCAAAGCCCGCACAGTAAAGCGCACATCGTCCCAAACGCTAATTTAGAACTCTGGTTCATATCCTCATGCTCTTCCAGGTTTGCAGGATGTGGAGTCGAATGGACCTTCGCTGCTTCCGACAATAACTCGCCTTCGGTGTGAACATTCCGGTCCGCCGTCTGCATAAAACAGTGGACCGGAACTCTGATCCCGCTTGTAGATCTGAAGCATTCTCCCGGCCGCAGGAAAAGCCTCAGCCTTATTTTGGCGTCAAGCGGAACAGACCACCCGATTTCGCATCTTCGATCATCCACAGCGCGCCATCAGGAGCGACCTCCACGTCGCGGACCCTGTGACCCACATCCCAACGCTCGGCAGCCGTTGCGCCTCCCTTGCCGTCAAACTTGATCAGGGTGAGCGATTTCGATGCCAGCCCGCTCGCAAGAGCCGAGCCATTCCACTGCGGGAACATAGCGCCCTTGTAGAACATCAGGTTGCCCGGTGCGATCACTGGGACCCAATAAATAACAGGCTCAGTCAAGTCAGGGCGCGTTTCCGGATTGGGGATTGGCACGCCGTTATAGTTGTATCCGTAGGAGACCAGCGGCCAGCCATAATTTTTGCCGGGTTCAATCAGGTTCAGTTCGTCGCCGCCCCGTGGGCCATGTTCAAGCTCCCACAACCGTCCATCCGGCGCAAAGGCCAGACCATAGGGAGTACGAAGTCCCGAGCACCATGTCTCCGATGGTGTCAGGTTAGGGCCGGGAAAGGTATACGTTCTTACGATCGGCGCTTTCTTTGCGGTTTCCGTATCCTCGGGCGGATCAATGATGGGCACACTGGCCGCGCCTATTTTGCCGGCCATCGGATTACCCGGGGCCGGTTTACCATCTAGCGTCAAGCGCAGGATCTTACCAAGTGGCTGGTTAGGATCCTGGGCCGTCGTCATGCGCTGCCGATCTCCAGAAGAGAGGTAGAGCAATTTACCATCCGGAGAAAAAGCAATCTGTGCGCCGAACTGTCCGCCCTCACCCCTCTCGCCGTCACGCCAAATCACCTTCAGATCCACGAGGCTCGCCGCATTCTCATCAATCTTCAACTTGGCCCGCGCCAGCGCCAGGCTCGAACCTCCATCACCCGGCTCTGAATAAGTGAGGTAGACATTGTGGTCTTTTTCATAATGCGGCGAGAGAAAGACGCCCAACATTCCGCCCTGGCCTCTCCAGAGAACCGCTGGCACGTTCGCAACTGGAGTTTTTGCTCCTTCCTGCGTCACCAACTCCAAACCGCCGATCTTCTCGGTAATGAGCATCCGCCCATCGGGCAGGAAAGCAATTTTCCAGGGCAGGTTCAAAGTCGTTACCTTGACCATATTGAAGGGCAGGCTAGGCTCAGGCTTCTGTGTACCTGCATTTGTCTGTGCAGATGCGCCGTTCGCGGCCATAACTAAGAGAAGTCCCGCGATTGCTAAATGCTTCATCTTGTTCTCCCTTGATCGATAGAGTGATCCGGCATCAAACGATCTTCTTTACGCCGGCACTTGCCGTCGCAATATTTCCGTCCGTTTATAGAGTATCGCGCCGAGCAGATCGTGACATCAACAACCGTGTCTGAATGGCCTCGGAGAGGTCTCTGTCGGCAATATAGCCGCAGAACTCTTCTATCAAACCTGATGCAGTTAGTTCTGAGAAACGTTTCTCGCCAGTTATCGCCGCATGATCGACAAACCGGAAATTGGCAGCTTGCCCAACCCCAATTCAATCTGGGAATTCAAACGAACCCACCACCGGCTCAGGGAGTGGATCCAGTTTGAATCCCAACAGAAGATGAAGTGTTTCCGCGTTGCTTCTGACACAGAGTTGACTCAGTTCGCTTCCGATAGGCCGACTTCTCGGGAGTAATCGACCTCGGCGAGTGGGTTGGCGATGATGTACGCATCGAGCACCCAAGTATAATTCCGGCCATGGCTAAAGCGTGGGATCAATGTTCGCGTCAGCGTGGCGTGGGTTATCCCGCGTCGCCTGTTTCTCTGTTGCTTTGGAGTTTTTTGCTGTTGTGTTTTGCCGCTGCGGAGCAGGCCGCACTTGCGCAACAGAAAACTGCTACTGCTGCCCCGGCGGCGGCCGAGGCCTTCAACGCAGCCGGCATTGGCACCGGTTCGCGGTCGATCGACGGCCTGTGGCAGTTTCACCTGGGCGACGACCCCGACGGTAAGCTGGGTTGGGCGCGGCCAGGCTTTGACGACAGCAAGTGGGAGCGGCTGCCTGCGGATAAGTCGTGGGCAGACGCTGGCCATCCGGGCTATACCGGCTTTGCCTGGTACCGCCGGCAGATTGCTCTCGACCCCACCGATAAGAATCCGCTGGCGCTCTACTTGCCGCCGGGAACCACGGTTGCAGAGGTCTACTGGAACGGGGTAAAGGTGGGCGGCATCGGCACGCCGCCGCCACACGCAGTCTGGTACTGGACTCAGCCGCCGGTTGCGATTCCGCTGCCGTCCCCGCCCGGCGCGGGTTCAGGAACGCTGGCCATCCGCCTGTGGACACCGAACGATCCGACCGAGGACAGCGGCTTCGTGGAAGTACCCCAGCTCGGGTATGCGCCGCTGATCCGGCAGATGCGGGAGAGATGGGTGGAGCATCGCCTGCGTACGTTGCTCGCAGCCATATATGTCGCAGATCTCATACAGCTATGCGTAGGGCTGGCAGCGCTGGTTCTCTGGCTGCGGTCGCGTTCCCAATGGATACTTTTGTGCGTGGGGACCTATTGTGTCTCCAGTGCAATCGCAAGTATTTCTGCGTGGGCGTCTCTCTCTGTAAGCAGAATAGCCGAAGACCTTTTCGACAATTCATGTGATTGGATCGCCCACATAGCATTCCTGTTTCTCATTCTTCTGCTTGCCGGCCTGCCCAACCGGCCGGGAATTCGCGGCTTTCGATTCTGGAAGAGAACTTGCCTCGCCGCCTCCGCGCTCGTGCTACTGGGGGAAATCGCACAAGACTGGCAATCATTGTTGCTGAGCCAGCCTCCCTCCGCACTCTCCCGGTTTCTGCAAACGCTGCCTGACTTTCGCGACTTCGCGGAGGCTCTGTCCCTGCTACTGGTCCTGATAGCGTGCTTGTTGCTGGGCAAGCCCCGGCTGCCGCGCCTGCTCTTCATGGTTGCGGCGGCGCTGCAGGTATTTACTACGGATCTGACCGGCTTTGTCTCTTGGTATCCCCATCTGGATTGGTTGCTGCGGTTTAGTACTAGACCTTTGTTCGATATCTACGGCTCCCCCGTGACATTCTTCGCTCTATCGAATTTGCTGCTGCTGGCGGCCATCATCTACGCGGTGTGGGACCAGCTCAGCGGGCAACTGGCGGAACAGCGGCGTGTGAACGCCGAACTGAAGGCCGCGCAGGAGGTGCAGACAATCCTGGTTGCGGCTGAGGAGCGCGGCGCGCCCGGCTATGCCGTGGCCAGCGTCTATCGCCCGGCGAGCGAGGTCGGCGGAGACTTCTTTCAGATCATTCCGCTCGATGGCGACGGCACCCTGATCGTCGCCGGAGACGTGAGCGGAAAGGGCCTGCGCGCCGCGATGGCTGTCTCGCTGATCGTTGGCGCGGTGCGCACTCTCGCCGAGCAGGATTCCAGTCCCGCCGCCGTGCTTGCCGGGCTGAATCGCCGTCTCATCGGCCGCACCCAGGGCGGCTTCGCGACCTGCTGCGCGGTGCGCATCGACCCCACCGGCCATGCCACCCTGGCCAATGCCGGGCACTGCCAGCCCTATCTTGATGGCCGCGAAGTGGAGCTGCCCGCCGGTTTGCCTCTCGGCCTGGTGGGGGGAATGACCTACGACGAGATTGCTCTCGCAATCGCGCACGGGCAACAGCTCACGCTGGTAAGCGATGGCGTGGTGGAAGCCCGCAACCACCACGGCGAGCTGTATGGTTTCGAGCGCCTAAGCCAGCTCATGGGGGAGCGGCCCACCGCCGAGCACGTTGCCAATACCGCGATCGGCTTCGGCCAGGATGACGATATCACCGTGCTTACCGTGACGCGGCTTTCTGCGGAACCGGCGCCGGCAATGTAGCTTTCCGGGCTTTCACCGGTTTCCGGGGCACCGGTTTCGTCGCACCCTATTTGCATCTGGGCTGGGTTCGCGGTTTGAGCGGCCAGCACCAGGGTGGGGACCGGAAGCCTCTTGAGTCTGGGCGAGTCTGCGCTGTCATCTGTTGCGTCCAGGCCAAATCACTCAATAAGTCGGGGTTACGTACAATCCCTGGATTACTCCCCATAAACGCCGTTCTCGTCAGTTGTCGCTGCAAATCGACAAACCGGAAATTGACAGCCTACCTCAACCCCAAGTCAATCCGGGTAATCAAACAAGCCCCACTACCGGCTCATCGCACCTTTGCCGAAAATATCCCTCCTCAGGCGCATAATCGCTCCATGCCCGACCGTTTTGCGTGTTTGTCCCGTTCTGAACCCCAACAAATACCCACCCCCTCCCCCCGCCAAGCCCGTTTTTTGGAGGGAATTTTTCAAAGTAAAACCTTTACAATGATTAGTTTGTCCACATCTCTCTGTATACTTACCAATAAACAGAACTGCTCAATTTCGAGTATTTTTGGCCCCGAAACAGGCCTCTTACAGCGTTTTTGAGCGAATTCGGCCCTGTTTCAGAGCAGGTTTCCACGGCCGGCTCAATAGCTCTGCGAACGCAGCCCATTGAGAACCCTGCCATGCGATTACCATCGAACCATGGCGCTGGTTGAGGTAGACGCAGTCTCGAAGACTTATCCCCGCCGCGTGGGACTGCGCACCCGCATGCATCCGGTCGTCGAAGATGTGTCGTTTTCCATCGAGCCCGGCGAGACGCTGGGGCTGGTGGGCGAGTCAGGCTCAGGCAAGACCACCTTGGCGCGCATGATTCTGGGGCTGGTCGCGCCCACCCAGGGCAGTATTCGCGTCGCCGGCACTGACGTAGCCCACGCCTCAGGCGCGGAACTGCGCCGGCTGCGGCGGCAAATGCAACCTGTGTTTCAAGATCCCTACGCCGCGCTGAATCCGCGCATGAACGTGGTCCAAATTGTGACTGAGCCGCTGGTTATTCACAAGAATGAGCACAGAAACGAGTCCGGTCGCGAAGTGAAGATAGAAACCAGCCGCGCCGCTCTACGCTCGAAAGCCATCGAGTTGCTGCGCGAAGTGGGCCTCGACGCATCGGCGCTCGATCGCCATCCGCACCAGTTTTCCGGGGGCCAGCGCCAGCGCATCAATATTGCCCGCGCGCTGGCTCTGCGGCCCAAACTGCTGATTCTGGATGAGCCGGTTTCGGCGCTCGATGTCAGCGTGGGAGCCCAGATCGTGAACCTGCTGCAAAGCCTGCAGCGGGAACTCGGGCTCACCTATCTGTTCATTTCTCATTCCATGCCGCTGGTGCGCTATCTGAGTACACGCATCGCAGTCATGGAGCGGGGCCGCTTGGTCGAGACAGGCGAAGCCGAAGCCCTGTGCGCCGCTCCGCAACAGGCCTACACGCGGCAACTGCTCAAAGCCACGCCGGAGCTGCCCGTTGCAACGGGCAGCTCCGGCGTGGCCTGAACTACAGCCTTATCAACCTTCCGCTAATGCGCTTGCGGCTGAGCGGGCGTTGTGGGAGTAGGTGTCGCCGGTGCCGTTGCCGGCGCCGGTGCCTTGGGAGCCTTTTCCGGAGCCGAAGACGTCCCGCCAGACTCACCCGGGTGCGGCACGGAGCCTTGAGGCATCGGACGTCGACCGGGCGACATGCCCATGGGGCCATTGGGCCGCGTAGGCAAGTCGGTCACGTCCACTAGCTCGACGTCGAAAATCAGTTCGGCCTTGGGCGGAATCCCAGGATGCGCCGCATCAGGCCCGGGGCGTCCACGCGCGCCATAAGCCAGTTGCCATGGGATGAAAATGCGCCGCTTGCCGCCGATCTTCATGCCGGTAAAGCCCTGATCGAACCCGGGAATCAGCCGCCCCATCCCTTGAGGAAACGACATCGGTTGCGGCGCCTCTGTCTTAGGTTTTCCGTCGGGCCCAAGCTCGGGTTTGCCGTCTTTGTCCCGGATCACCGGCCCGGGATGGTCGTAGGACGAGTCGAACTTATGGCCATCGTCGGGACGTCCGTTATTGCCCAGCCAGCCCGTGTAAAACACCTTGTACATCTTGTTCGGTTCGGCCTCTGCGCCGGTGCCGATCTTGATGTCTTCATAGCGCAGGCTGAATGCCGTCCTGACAATGCCTCTCACCGGAGGCACGCCTGGAGGCAGCTTGGTGGCGGATGCAGCAGCCGCATGATGCACTGCGGTTGCCGCCGTAGCCGGTTTGGCCGGAGTTTGGGCAGTCGCGGCAACAGCGCTTGCCGCCAGCAACAGGACTAGAACTGTGTGTTTCATTGCGTGTAAACACTCCATAGTTTCTTTGACGGGAGTGTATCAGGCCATCCCATCGCAAAGCATGAAGCCAGAATTGCATCCAGCGCGGCAAGGCAGCCGGCCTGAATCGCGTTACTGCGCCAGCAGCCCAGCCAGCAGCGCCGTCCTGGCCGCCACATGCTCCAGCACAATCGACTCGTGACGGGCGTGCGCGCCCTCGCCCACGGCGCCCATACCGTCCAGCGTGGGAATGCCGAGCGCGGAAGTGAAGTTCCCGTCAGAGGCGCCACCGGTCGCCGCTTCATCCAGCGCGAATCCCAGTTCGGCCGCCAGCGCCCTGGCCTCGCGATAAAGTCTCACCGTACCTCGGGTCCGCTCCATCGGTGGGCGATTGATGCCGCCGCTGACGCTCAACGTACAGCGCTTGTCCACCGCCTTCAGCGCCGCGAACTTCCGTTCGATGCGCGGGCCGTCGGCTTTGCGCGCAATCCGAACGTCCACCTCGGCCCAGGCCTGGGCAGGAATCACATTCGTCTTCGACCCCCCGCCGGCCAACCCCACGCTCACGGTCAGGCCGCGCTTGAGATCGGTCCATCCGCTCACTTTCTCGACCACCCGCGCCAGTTCGCGCAACGCGCTCGCGCCTTTTTCAAAGTCGACGCCCGCGTGAGCTGCCACGCCTTCCACCTCAATCCGCCAATTGCCCGTGCCCTTGCGAGCCGTTTTGTATGCCAGACCCTGCGCCGGTTCCAACACATACACAGCGGCGCATTCCGCGGCCAACCTCTCGGTAATGGTCCTCGATACAGGGCTGCCCACCTCCTCGTCACTGTTCAGCAGCAGCACGATTTCCCGCCGAAGCGGACCAGTCTCCATGAGCAACTCGATTGCGGTTAAAGCCATGGCGACCCCGGCCTTCATATCCAGCGTGCCCGGCCCCCAAACCCGCCCGTCCGCCACGCGAAAAGACATCGTCTTCAGCGTACCCATAGGCCACACTGTATCCAGATGGCCGAGCAGCAGGATCGGCTTTGCCGAGCTGGCTTTCGCCCGCCTGGTTTTCGCGCGTGGTCCAAAGCGCGCCTCCAACACGTCGCCAAATGCCCGCTGGCGATGAAGCCTGACGCGCCCTCCCAGCATTTTGGCGCGACCCGCGACCACGGCCACGCAGACGTCCACCGCAGCCTTGTCGTCGGAGGGCGACTCGGTCTGCACCAGTTGCCGAAGCAGATCCAACAGAGCGTCCTGCTTGCGGCGCGCCCCAGCCAACAAGGCGCGCATGGGGATTGGAGAATAGAGAGTCGTGGGCATGCGCGTGACCGTCCAAAGAGGTTTGAAAATCCCAGCAAAATAAGGACTTCCCGATTCTACGATGCTGAGAAAGGCCATTTCTACCCCTCCCCCGCGCCCTTGCGGTTCCTAACCTGATTCATCTGATGCACACTGTGGCAAATTTGCCACACTTCCGCCGCCGCAGTTCACGTCTAATCTAACCAGTACGTTAATTTTGGCGCGGTTATGCTGCGCTGTTGGAGTGTTTTGATTGGCGAGTCCAGCCCACCTGGAACAGACGATTGCAGAGCCCATTGCTTTTGAGGGTATTGGTCTCCATTCCGGCGCGCCAGTCACCATGCGCCTTTTGCCCGCGCCCGCCGGATCGGGCATTGTCTTTCGCCGCACTGATCTGGACAACTTCGAGATCCCAGCAAACGGCCGCAATGTCGCCAAGGTAAGCTACGCTACCAGCCTGATGCGCCAGGGCGTTCTGATCTCAACCACCGAGCACCTGCTCTCTGCCCTGGTGGGCATGGGAGTGGACAATGTCATCATCGAGCTCGACAACCTGGAACTGCCCATCCTCGACGGAAGCGCCCTGCCTTATGTGCAGGCCTTTTTGAGCGCAGGGATACGCACCCAGCGACGGCGGCGCGAAACCATCCGCGTTCTGCGGCCCGTCGAAGTCCGCGAGGGCAACAAGTTCATCGGGGTCTATCCGGGCTCCGGCTACAGCATCCAATACAGCATTGATTTTCCCGCCCCCATCGGCAAGCAGAAAACCAGCGTGGACCTGGCCGCGGAGACTTACGGCGAGTTGATTGCCGCCGCGCGCACCTTCGGCTACAAAGCCGACGAGCAACGCCTGCGCGATATGGGCCTGATCCGCGGCGCAAGTGCCGATAACGCCATCATTCTAGGAGCGCGTGGGCCCGAGAACGGCCCGCTACGCTTTGCCGACGAGTATGTGCGCCACAAGGTGCTGGACCTGATTGGCGATCTGGCCCTTGCCGGCCGCCGTATTGAGGGCCACGTGGTGGCTGAGCGCGCCGGCCACGCCATGCACACCGCGTTGGTGTCGCGCCTGCTCAAGGACCGCTCAGCCTGGGAACTGGCCCATGTGCCGGTGGAAACAGCATCGGCCGAAGATGCGGAAGAGAGAACGTTGTCCCGCAGCGCTCTTTCAAGTCCCGCCCTCATGAGCGCCTGAATCGCGAGCAAATAGACGGCAAGCGAACAGACCCACCCCGCCATTACAAGAACAGGATGCACATCGGCGCAGCCGCCGCAAAGTTTTTGCCTTGTTCGGCCAGAACGCCTGTTGTAGGGTTGCGCGCAAATACGCTGATCACGTTCGAGTCCTGGTTGGCCACCAGCATCCAGTGCTCCGTTGGGTCGAGCACAAAGTTGCGCGGCGTCTTTCCGCCACAGTTGGAGCGGCCCATCGGCGTTACTGCTCCTGTTTTCGGGTCGGCGTGGAAGCTATAAAGGAAATTGTTATCGCGATTGGCGAAATACACAAACCGTCCGTCTTTTGAGATCACCGTATCGCAGCCGCGCGTAGGCCCGCGATAGCCCTTAGGCAGCAGTTCAATGCGCGAAACTCGGGTCAGGCTCCCGTTGGCTTTGTCCCAGTGCAGCACATCCACGGTCGAATCGAGTTCATTCACGCAATAAGCCGTGTGTCCGTTGGGGTGGAAGTGTAGCGTGCGGCATCCGGCTCCGGGCTTCGCGTGGTACGTGCCGGCGGGCGTAAGCATGGCCGTCGCCGTGTTCAGGCTGTAAATGTGAATGCAGTCTCCGCCCAGGTCATTGATGTAGGCAAAGCGGTTGTCGGGCGAGTACGACGCAAAGTGAGCGTGGGCCGTCTTCTGCCTGTCGGTGTTGGGCCCATGCACGGTGTAATGCTCCGTCCAAACCAGCGGACTGAGTTTGCCATCGGTCACCAGAAAGCTGGCCGCGCTGCCGCCGCCGTAGTCCGCCGAGAGCAGCACGCGGCCCGTGCGATCCAGAGCCACCTGGCAGGTGCCGACGCTGGCCGAGTTCTGAGCCGATAGCGGAATCAGCTTTCCGTTGGCCACGCTGAAGCTGGCCACCTCGCCGGTAGGCTTGCCGTTGAACTCGTCCACCTCGGCGGCGGCGTAAAGAAACTCGCGGCCCGGTGAGAACGTGACCCAATCCACCGTCGAGGTTTTTGCGGCCACGCCGGCTGGAGCCAGTTCGCCCGTGGCCGCGTTCCAGTCATAGGCCTGGATGCCGTCCGGCGCTCCTGAGGCGATGAAGACGCGCTGCGTGTGAGGCGCGGCAAACGTGCGTGATGAGGTTGCGGCAAGCGTTGCGGCGGATGCAGTCATCAAAAAGTCCCGACGGTTCAATTTTCTCATGGCAACTGAGATTGTCGCCGATGAGGCGCGAAACGCGCCAGTCCCGCAAACACGAAAGCATGGCGTGAAACCTCCGCGCCCATTTCCACGCGGATGATTCGCGTGGGTCTGCAATTGGAATCCTCCTTCCTTGCAGAAACGAGAGTCAAGACCGTTCCCCGGTTCTAGCTTCCCGGTTCTAGCGTTGCAGATTGAAAACCACATTTACCGTAGTCTCCACTGCCACCGGCTCCCCGTTGAGCAGATATGGACGATAGCGCCATTGGCTTACCGCATTGAGCGCAGCCTGCCGCAACAGCGGTGGACCACTCACGACGCGCAGATCATCCACCGTGCCAGTTTTGGAAATGGTGGCCGCCAGAACCACCGTTCCCTGTATACGCGCCTCCACCGCAATCGCCGGGTAAAGCGGCAGCGCCTGCTTAATCGCAATGGACGCAGCCACACCCGAGGAAATGCGCACCGGCCCAGCAAGTGTCGGATGCACAACCCTCGGGGCCGATTGTGGCTGAAAAGCGTTGGTGATGCCGCCAGGAATGCCGGTCCCGGTGTCCATTGCTCCAATGCTGCTGGATGGAACTGGCCCTGGGTCGCTGACCATGGCGATTCTGTCCGGAATCGCGCGTGGCGCTTGAAATGGATTCTGAATCGCGGTCGAAGATTCGGATGCGGCGCGCGCAACCGGATGCAGCGGCGCCGGTGGAGCACTCGCTGGCGGGGGCGGCACGGCCATCAGGAACGCGATCGCCTGGCTCGGCAACGCTTGCGGATAAATCAGTGGCGCAAGAACCAGCGTCAGCACGATGGAGCTGTTGAAAGCCAAGGCCGCGATCATCCAGCCGCGGCTGCGCGTGCGGATTCTGCCCGTGGAGTCAAAAGTAGAGTCTTCAAACATGGCCTGCCTCCCTTGATTTGCTGGAGCTGATCTACCGAATCTGCTCCGCTGAATCAGTCGCGCCCACCGGGAGGTGAGAAGTGGAGCTTCTGCAACGCGCAGGCGGGTCGGCCGCTCAACGCGCGTCAGGCGCGGGAGCGGGGCTCAAGGCACTGCGCCCCTGCGACGAAGACCTGTCGCTCGGGACCCCTGCACTCCGTTCATCCCAATCGGAACCACTGTGGTTGTGTAGACACCGCATCGCAAGGAACTGTTCCCAATCACGGCGAGTTGTGCGTCCAGTGCGTTACACTCCAGAGGATTCCAGAACATCATTGGAGTTGGTATGAAACTGTTTCACTTGTTTTTCCTTGCAGTAGCCGCAATCGGAACCTCCCATCTCCAGGCGCAGGATGCGGGCGCCGCGCCCAACTCCGTGTCCAGCCACGCGCCCAATCCTCAAGCCACGCTCGCCTACATTCACTCCACGTGGAGCACGCTCACCCGCTCCATGACCGATTGCCACTCCTTGGTGGACATCAAGGTCACTGTGAATCCGGTCCTCTATATGCCGGCTGAGGTGCCCGCTCCGCCGGAGGTCACGGCTCTTAAAGAGAAATGCCACGTGCAGGTCATGGCGCTGCCGCATCGCATTGAACAGTTAGCGGACGTGCGCCCCGAGGAGTTGCATGCAGCCGGACTGCTCTATCTGCCCAACCCTTACGTGGTGCCGGGAGGACGCTTCAATGAGATGTATGGATGGGACAGTTACTTCATTGTTCTTGGCCTGGAAGCCGATCATCGCGAAGCTCTGGCCAAGGGCATGGTGGATAACTTCTTCTTCGAGATCGAGCACTACGGAGCGGTGCTGAACGCCAACCGCACTTACTATCTCACCCGCTCGCAGCCGCCGTTTCTCACCTCCATGATCCGCGCTGTGTATGAAGATCCAGCCAGCTTTCCCTCGACGCCCGCGGGCCGAGCCGAAGCCCATGCGTGGCTTGAACGCGCCTACACACTGGCCGAGAAGGACCACTCCGTTTGGACACGGCCCGAGCATAAGGCGGGCACAACCAGCCTGGCGCGTTACTTCGACTATGGCAGCGGACCGGTGCCGGAAGAGTCCGACGACAGCACGTACTATTCCGATGTCATTCGCTGGCTGGTCGCGCATCCCGGCAAAGACGACGAAGGCTTCCTGGTCAAAGGCCCCGAGCATCCGGATGCAACCGAGGCGGCGCGCCTGAAGAACACCAGTTGCGATGTGCAAGCCAGCGTGGTGTGCATGCGCGCGTGGGCCGCGGGTTTCCGCCTGAGCCGGGATTTCTACAAGGGTGACCGAGCCATGCGTGAGTCAGGCTTCGATCCCAGCTTCCGCTTCGGTCCCTTTGATGGAGCCACGCACCACTATGCCCCGGTGTGCCTCAACAGCCTGCTCTACCGCTATGAGCGTGACCTGGAACACTTCGCCCACCTGCTGGCCAAGCCCCAGGACGCAATGCGCTGGGAGCGCGCCGCCAACGCGCGCAGCGCCGCCATCCATCGCTATCTGTGGCGGCCTAAAGAAGGCGTGTTCGCCGACTATGACTTCGTCCACGCCCGGCCATCCAGTTATGCGTATATCTCGTCGCTCTATCCGTTGTGGGCCGGCGTAGCCACGCGCGAGGAAGCAAAGTTAGTTATCCAGAAGCTCAACCTGTTCGAGCGTCCCGGCGGCCTCTCGATGAGCAACTTGAACTCCGGCTTGCAGTGGGATGAGCCTTTCGGCTGGGCGCCCACGAACTGGATCGCCGTGGACGGTCTCGAAGAGATGGGCTTTCGTGAAGACGCGCGCCGCATCGCGCGTAAATTCGACGCCACCATCGACGAGGGCTACGCGCACGATGGAACAATCCGCGAAAAGTTCAACGTAGTCTCCGGAAACTCCAACGTGCAGGTAAGCACCGGATACAAGGGCAATGAGATCGGCTTCGGCTGGAGCAATGCCGTATATCTGAAATTGAGAGAGATCGTGGCTGAACCCACCGTTGCTCCCGCGAATTAGGGAACTCCACATAAGTAACAGCTTTGAAGGTATGGCCGATCGAAGCAACTTTTCCTGCTGATGGCCCGCAAGGGCACACACAGGATGAAAGTTGCAGATCCCGCGATCGAGATTCCGGAGCAAACGATGAAACCGGTCACGGTGAAAGCGCGCATCTTCGCGGCCTTGGGGACAGCGATCTTTTTGTTGGTTGCCCCAGGCACTTTTGCGGTGGCCATCCCCTGGTGGATCAGCCGATGGCACGTTCATGCTTCTTTTCCAGGTTTTACCGCTATTCGCATAGCCGGCGCTCTTCTCATCACCGCTGCAGCCGTCTTCGTAATGGAGACATTTCTACGTTTTGCACTACAGGGCATCGGCACGCCCGCGCCCATCGCTCCCACCATGCGCCTTGTGGTTACCGGATCGTACCGCTACGTTCGCAATCCGATGTACATCGCTGTCGTATCGTTGGTCCTCGGGCAGGGCCTGTTGTTCGGCAATGCGGGAGTGCTGATGTATGGCCTATGCGCGTGGCTTGCTACGCATCTGTTTGTGGTGTTCTACGAGGAGCCCACTCTGCAGCGATCCTTCCCGGACGACTATCGAACTTTCAGCGCGCACGTTCCCCGTTGGCTCCCGCGCCTCACGCCATGGAATGGACATGGCGCATGAGCCAGACGTAGCTGGGCTCAATCAAAAGTGAGTGCTGCTTCTCCCCTACGCACCCGGCGAGAAGAAGTCTTCGAGTCCGGCGCGCACCGCGTGCGTAGCCATGGAGGCTTGAATCTCCAAGGCCAGCGCCAGCGCGTTGCGGCCCTGGCGCGCAGTGACGCGCGGCTCACGACGTGTGCGGACGGCGTCGAGGAACGATTCAATCTCCAACCGCAGCGGCTCGCCGGAAGTAACAGGGAATTTTGCGAAATTGAGACCAGGGTTCGGCGTAGCGCCTGAAGCAGCAGCCAGTTTGGCGAGCGCCGCCGCGTCCAGCTTGCCGGCCGCCAACGCTGCCGCAATCTCCGGGGGAAGGCTCGGCGCAGCTCCGCCTGAAACGCCCGCTGCAATTTCCGGATCAAGACGAATCACGAGCAGGTCCTGCCGCGCATAGTCAATCGAAACATATTGCCGCGGCTCGAAGAAGCGCAGCTTTCGCACTCGTTCGGTGGACACGCGCGAGGCCGTAAAGTTAGCCACGCAGCCTGACTCGAACTCCACGCGCACGTTGGCAATGTCCACCCTGGGCGAGAGAATCGGCAAACCCACGGCGCGCACCTCGCGCACCGGCGAACTGGCAAAGGTGAGCACAATGTCCAGATCGTGAATCATCAAATCCAGCACCACGTCCACGTCGAGAGCGCGGGGTGTGAAGATCGAGAGCCGGTGCGCCTCGAAGAACATGGGCCGCCGCAGTTTTGGCTCAACCGCCAGCACCGCAGGATTGAAACGCTCCAGGTGACCAGCCTGCAGAATGCGCGTGCCTTTGCCGGCGTGATTTCTTTCTGCAATCCCAATCAAATCGTCAGCCTCGGCGAGCGAGGCGGCAAGCGGCTTTTCCACCAACAGGTCAAGGCCCGCGTCAAGTAGCGGCGCGGCGACAGCGTGATGATGAACGGTAGGAACCGCAACTGTAGCCGCATCCAGCTTGAGATCGGCGGAGAGCAGTTCGTCCACCGACGAAAAAACAGGAATCGCATATGTAGCAGCAGTCTCCGCCGCACGAGCCGCATCCGGCTCGATGGCGGCGGCCAGCGCCACACCGTAGCCGGCTGTCTCCAACTCACGATAGACGCGAAGGTGGTTGCTGCCGAACGCGCCGGTTCCGGCCACGGCGACGCGGAGGATACGCGCGCCAGCTATTGGGCAACTCCCGGCTGAGGTCCCTTGCCTTCAACTGCCTTCAGGCAGCGGCCATAGAGCTCGAGCAGTTGCGTAACATGTTCCTCCGGCTTGGCGGCGGAGGCGCCGCTGAATCCGGTCGAGCCAACAGCAGGGCGGCCAACGCCGGCTGTGCCGGCCACAAACTTAAGCAGATCTAGAGCGATATCTTCATTGCGGCGGGCGCCAAGGCCCGCACCGGTAAGAGCGTCCATGCGGAAAAGTCTCCAACAGGGATGCTAGCAGAAAGCGGCCGAAGACTGCCTCTCAAAAGAACCCATCCACATCTGTACATGACATGAAAATCGATGAGGCACGAAATCGATGTTCACTTCCGAACACACGCTTTCGATTCCGGACAGTTGCGGTTGATTCACGAAACTCCGTTGACTCACGGAGTCGCTTGGAAAAATTGATCTTGACCGAAGGCTGGTTTTGGCGGTCAAAGTGCTTTATCCTCCATTCACAGGGCTATCCCGGGAGATTCAAATGCTGACCTTGTACTTCGACCTGCGCTATGCCATGCGGCAACTGGCCAAGGCTCCGGGGCTCGCCCTGCTCGCTATCCTCACTCTTGCGCTCGGCATCGGCGCAAACACCGCCATCTTTACGGTCATCGAGAGCGTTCTGCTGCGGCCGCTCCCTTATGCCCACTCCAACCGCTTGCTCTATATTGGCCCGGCCAGCGACAAGCCCGGTTTCGGCACAACCTCGTGGCTGAACTATCGCGATATCCACGCGCAATCTAAGCTGCTCAGCGATGCCGCAGGCTACTCGGAAGACGTCAGTGTGATCGAGAGCCGCAATGGCTCGGAAAGCGTAGAGGCGCCGCGCGTCACCACCAATCTGTTTTCCATGCTCGGCGTACAGCCATTGCTGGGCCGCACGTTTACCAGCGCGGAAGGCCAGGCCGGCGGACCGTCCGCGGTGCTGCTCTCTGAAGGTCTGTGGCGCGAGAGCTTCCACGCCGATTCGACAATTGTTGGCCAGGTCGTCAAAATCGGAGGCTCGTCGCGCACCGTCGTGGGCGTCATGCCAGACAGTTTTCACTTTCCCGAGTCCATGGGGCCAGACCTGCACAAAGGCGTGTGGCTTCCGCTGCAGCCAACGGGTGAAATGCTCAAAGATCGCGGCTACGATTTCTTCAATGTCGTCGGCGAGCTTCGTCCTGGCGTGACCGTCACCCAGGCGCAGCGCGAACTGGACGCCATCGCCGCGCACATTCCCCTCACCAAGGACGACAGCAAGGTTGCATTCCGCGCCGGGCTTTATCAGGAAGTCCTCACCGGCCCGGTGCGCCCAGTGCTCTACGGACTCTTCGGCGCCCTGGCGCTGGTTCTGTTGATTGCCTGCGCCAACGTGTCCAACCTGCTCATTGCCCGCTGCCTGGGCCGCCAGCAGGAGTTCGCCGTGCGGTCGGCTCTCGGCGCGAGCCGGCTGCGCCTCGTCCTGCAGATGCTATCGGAAGGAATGTTGCTGAGCCTGCTGGGTTGTGGCGTAGGCGTAGGGCTTGCGCAACTGTCCATGCTCGCCGTGCATAAGCTGGATGGAACCATTCCGCGCGCCGACGCAATTTCAATTCACTGGACCATCGTGCTGGTGCTTGCGGCCATCGCCATTCTCACCACTGTGTTGTCGGCGCTGCTGCCGGCCCTGCTTGTGGCGCGCGTCAATCCCCAGGCTGCGTTGCAGGCGGCTTCGCGCGGCCTGGGATCACGTTCGGTGAGCGGAAAACTCAGCGGCGGCCTGGTTGCGGGTGAGGTTGCGCTTTCGACGCTCCTGCTTGTTGGAACCGGCCTTCTCTTCCACACGCTTTGGAATCTCGAGCAGTCGCGGCTGGGGTTTGAAACGGCGCACATCACAACTTTCGGCGCCATGCCGGCGGACGCGGCTGGTTTCTCATCGATGGCTGTTTCAGAAGACACAGCCAATGCGCCCGTTTCCGTTGCCACGCTGGTCTACGAGCCGGTGCTCGAGCGCATGCGCCAGGTGCCCGGCATCGAGAGCGCCGCGTTGGCGACGGCGCCGCCTTTATCGGGTATGAACGTGAGTTCAAGCTTTGACATCGTCGGCCAGGCCAAGGACCCAGCCAACGAGATGAACGCGAGCGTCACGGCCGTGAGCGGCGACTACGCCCGAACCCTGGGCACGCCGGTGCTGCGCGGACGCATGATCGGCGACGGGGACGTGTTGAGCACGCCGTTCGCGGTGGTGATCAATGAAACCCTGGCAAAGAAATACTTCCCCGGCAAGGACCCCTTGGGAAAACAGTTGAACCTGGGCGGCAAAGACACGGGCATGATCAAGCCGTACACCATTGTCGGCATTCTCGGCGATCAGGTAGACCGCAATGTTGGCACTGCGCCGCAACCACGCATCCTGTTACCGCAGCAGCAAATTCCTACTACCTCTCTGTTCTACCAGGCGCTTCTGAAAACCGTGGTCAGCTTTGTCGTGAAAACGCGCGGCGATATTCCGGTCGCTGTTGAGATGCGTTCGGTCTTCCGCCGGTACGCTCCTGGTATTGCTCTGGATAACTTCCAAACCATGCAGGCGGCCGTGGATCAGAACACCTTCAGCCAGAGACTGGGGCTGTATTTGGTCGGATCGTTCGCGGGCCTCGCCGTGGCCATGGTCTTTGCCGGGCTCTATGGCGTGCTGTCGCAACTGGTCAGTTACCGCAAGCGCGAAATCGGCGTGCGCATGGCCCTGGGCGCAACACGCGTGAGCGTGGCAAAACTGGTGCTCCGCCAGGGCTCGGTGCTGGTGGGCGCGGGGCTAATTGTGGGCCTGGCGCTGGCCTTTGCCACGGGGCGTCTGGTGAAGAGCTTCCTTTATCAGGTGCAGCCCCTGGACTGGTGGACCTACGCGGCGGTGGTTTTGGCGCTGGCAATCATCGGAATGGCCGCAGCGCTTCTTCCCGCGCGCAAAGCCGCATCCATCGAGCCCATGCAAGCCCTGCGCGAGGATTAGGCTGCATCGACTGATCGGCACAGAACATTGAGACTGGGAATTCCTGCGCACTTTCGGTAGCGGGAAGTTCGTGTCTGTTTACCATCTTGCTACTACCTGGTTACTACCGGTTAAGGGGGAGGGGGGTGCTGCTCTGAGCGGCACGAGTCCGGGCATGAAAGTCTGGCATGAAGGTCCAGCCATGATGTTGGCGAGGCATTTTAAGCGTGTAGCGGTTGGCCGGCTGACATGGGCACTTGTGTGCATAAGCTATTGTGCGACGACGGAGGGATATTATCTGCAAAACGGCGACAGGATTTTGTCCGCTACGCCGACATGCAGGCGGTTCGTTTGAGCAAACTGGAGCAGTCTCCGCGATAGTCTGAAGATCATGCGCACGGCATACATCGCGATGGGTGGCAACCTGGCCAGTTGGGTGGGCTCGCCTGAGGCAACGCTGGCGGCCGCGGCCGAGCGGCTTGAATCGCTGGGGCGCGTGACCAGCCGCTCCTCGCTCTACTCCACCGAACCTGTTGGCTTCGCTGCTCAGCCTCGGTTCATCAATGCTGTTGTCGCGCTCGAAACCGAACTCACACCGCAAACTCTGCTGAAAAAGTTGTTGACCATCGAGCAGGAGTTTGGCCGGGACCGCTCAGCGAGCTTTGCCAATGGACCGCGAACCCTGGATCTCGACATTTTGCTGTTCGACAATCTGCGCGTCAGTGAACCGGGCCTGGAGATTCCTCACCCGCGGCTGGCTGGGCGCGCTTTTGTTCTGGTGCCTCTGTGCGAGATTGCGCCCGGCGCCGTGGATGCCGGAAGTGGATTGACCGTGTCACAATTGCTACATAGGCTGCGCGAGAATTCTGGAAGCGAGACCCATGCGGTGGTTCCAATCGAAAGCGATAGCTGGCGGGCTGGCGCTGGCCGGGGTGGCGTTTACCCCGGCCAGGCTTAGTTCGCAGGCTGCTGTCACCATCACAGTGACCGTGGAAGATAGCCGCGGCGCCGCGCTGGTGGGAGCAACGGCAAAAGACGCTGCCGGAAAATTGCTGGGACGCAGCGATGCGGGCGGCAAACTTGCCGTGGCATGCGCCGCGCCTTGCCCGGTGCTGGTAAGCGCCCCGGGGTTTGCAGAGAAGACCGTGCAGCTCAGCGCGGACATGGTTCTCCAACTCGCGCCCGCGGCCGACGCCGAGCAGGTAACGGTCACTGCATATCGCACCCCGCTCAGCTCGCTTGAAAGTCCGGTCACTACGCGGGTTCTCTCGCAGACCGCGCTCAACACTACAGCGGCCATCACGCTCGATGGCAAGCTGCGTGAGCTTCCGGGAGTGGAGCTCTTTCGCCGCTCCAGTTCGCTGGTGGCCAATCCCTCGGCGCAGGGGCTCAGCCTGCGCGCCCTGGGGTCGACCGCCGCCAGCCGCACTTTAATCACGGAAGATGATGTCCCGCTCAACGATCCCTTCGCCGGATGGATTCATTGGCAGGAGCAGCCGGAACTGTCCATTGAGCGCATCGAACTGGTGCGCGGCGGCGCCAGCGATCTTTATGGATCGAGCGCCATCGGCGGTGTGGTCAATATAGTTCCTGTCCGTCCCACCACCAATCTGGCCGAGGTGCGCTCAAGCTACGGCGCCGAAGGCACCAACGACGACAGCTTGCTGCTCGAAACCAGGCGTGGCCCCTGGGGGCTGCTCGCAGCCGGCGGCCTGATCGGCACAGACGGCTACATCCAGGAAGCTCCCTTCCAGCGCGGCCCCGTGGACATTGCCAGCAACGTTCACAGCCAGAATGGCCTGCTGCTGGCCGAGCACGATCAAGGCCCGCTCCGGCTCTTCGTGCGCGGCAGCGGATTCAACGACGCGCGCAGCAATGGAACCCCCGACCAGACCAACGCCACCCGCTTCTGGCGTTATGCGACCGGCAGCGACTGGCAAGGCCCGCACAACGGCACGCTGGGCGTGCGCGCCTACGGGTCCACCGCTCATTTCCGCCAGGTTTTTTCCAGCATCAACAATCTGCCCACCGCCGCCGATCCCGCTTGCTCCTACCGCTGCGGCGAGAGCCCCACGCGCTCTTCGCATTCGCCGGAGAACGAGCTGGGCGCGGTGGCTCATTGGACGCAGCCCCTGGGCGCCGGCCTGGTGATTGTGGCCGGCGCGGACACGCATGACGTGCGCGTATGGGACGGGGAACAGACCTACGGAGCGACCGCAGCGCTCACAAACCTGCATGACCACCAGCGCGATTCCGCCGGCTACGCCGAAGGCATGTGGGTACACAACGCCTGGACTGCCACGCTTTCCGGCCGCCTCGACTGGTTCCAGAATTACGACGGCCAATCCCTTCTTTGGAACGGCACCGCATGGGTTTCCTCCGCCAGCCAGCCGCCGCAGTTTGGTCAGCGCGTCTTCGATCCTCGCATCGGACTTTCCCGCAAGCTCTTCGAGCACTGGGCCGTCTCGGCCTCAGCTTTTCGCGCCTTTCGGGCTCCCTCGCCCAATGAGCTTTACCGTTCCACACAGGTCGGCAACCAGCTCACCACGCCAAACGGAAACCTGCTCAGCGAGCGCGCCACTGGCTGGGAAGCCGGCATCGCCACGGAGCGCCGCTGGGGTACCGTGCGTACCAGCTACTTCCTCACCCAGGTCAACCGCCCCATCGTTGCCTTGACCATCAACCCCAATTCATCGCCCATCCTGCTCAAGCGGGAAAATCTGGGTCAAATTGAGAGCAAGGGCCTGTCTCTGGATTACGAGCTCGCGCCGTTGCGATGGTTGGCGGTCGACGGCGGCTACCAGTACGCCCACGCCACCGTCAGCCGCGGCACCCAGGATCTCGGCAACTGGATTCCCGAAGTCGCCCGCAACCTCGCCACCATGAATGTCCGCGCTTATCGTCCCAGGCTGGGCACGCTCAATCTGCAAGGCCGCATGAGTGGGCGGCAATATGACGACGACGCCAATGCCAATCTGCTGCATGGCTTTTTCCGTTTGGACGCCTACGGTTCTCACGACTTCGGCAGGCGTTTCCAGATATTCGCCGCCGGCGAGAACCTGTTCGACCGCCAGATTGAAGTCGGCAAAACGCCCACCACCACGCTGGGTAGCCCGCGCGTAGCCAGGATCGGCTTGCTGATCCGCCTTGGCGACGTAGGCAAGTAGCGCTGTCTGAGAGCGCCCTTTCAGATCGGGTGCCCCATCCTTGAATCGCATTCTGATTCAAGGGTGGGAGACGACGAACCCCTGCCAGACCTTTGCCCAGCTAGAATCGTCTAGTGCCTCTCCAGTTCAACCTGCTCAACCAAACTGTCGCCGGCGGCCGGCGCGCGCAACTCATCTTGCCGCACCAGACCGTCGAGACGCCCGTCTTCATGCCGGTCGGCACCGCCGGCACGGTCAAAGCCGTACCGCAGGACGTGCTTGAAAACCTGGGTGCGGAAATCATCCTCGGCAATACGTATCACCTGTACCTACGCCCCGGTCACGAACCCATCCGCCGCATGGGCGGGTTGCACCGCTTCATCAGTTGGCAGCGGGCCATGCTCACCGATTCCGGCGGATTTCAGGTTTTCAGCCTGAGCCAGTTGCGCAAGGTCACCGACGAAGGCGTGCGCTTCCGCTCGCACCTTGACGGGAGTTCGCACTTCTTTACTCCGGAACATTCAATCGATATTCAAATAGCACTGGGCGCGGACATCGCCATGGCCTTCGACGAATGCACGGAATACCCCGCCGACCGCGCCCGCGCCGAAGAAAGCCTGCGCCTCACCATGGCCTGGGCCCGCCGCTCGCTCGACCACTTCCAGGCGCATCGGGAAAAAGTAGTTTGGCACAAAGATCTCGGCGGCCGCACGCAAAGTCTTTTTGGCATTGTCCAGGGCGGCATGTATCGCGATCTACGCCGCGAAAGCGCCGAGCGCCTGGTTGACATGGACTTTGATGGCTACGCGATTGGCGGCCTCAGCGTTGGCGAGCCGCGCGACCTGACGCTTGAGATGATCTCGGAAGTCCTGCCTCTGCTCCCTGCGGACAAGCCACGCTACGTGATGGGCGTCGGCTACCCCGACGAGATTGAGCAATATGCCCGTATGGGCGTGGACATGATGGACTGCGTGCTGCCCACCCGCGCCGCCCGTCACGGCTTGCTCTTCACCAGCGAGGGTCGGCTCAACATCAAGGGCAAAAAATATGCTGAAGACCAGGGCCCGGCCGACCCGGCCTGCGACTGCATGGTTTGCCGCCGCTACACACGCGCCTATCTGCGCCACCTGATGCATGCCGGCGAAGCGCTCTCGGCCACGCTGAACTCGATCCACAACCTGGCTTACTACCTGGGCATCATGAAGCGCGTGCGCAAAAGCCTGGCCCCGGCTGGTTGATCCCTTCTGCGCTCGTCAGGCCTCGATGGCCGCGCCGAGCAACTGCTTCAACGCCTGCACGTAATCGGTAAGCGCTTCACGGCCGGCCTCGGTCATGCGATAAAGCGATTGCGGTTTGCGCTGCACAAACTTCTTCTCGACGGCCACGTATCCGGCGTCCTCGAGTTTCAGCAGTTGCGCCCCCAGGTTACCGTCGGTCGAGCCCGTCTTTGAGCGCAGCCAGGTAAACTCCGCCTCTTCCACTCCGGACAGCAGCGACAGCAACGCCAGGCGCAGCTTTCCGTGAATCACAGGATTGAGCTCCGGCAACTCAGGCATGGAAGGCGCCTTGTGTGGCCCTGCTCGTCTTGTGCCTGCGCGCGTCCGAGATCATTGCATAGATTCCGAAAACGATCTGGCAGAAGAAGATCGCGGCCAGAAACTCGATGCTGGCCTGGTTGTCGGACCCGAACACGGAAGCGACGGTGGCCGTCCACCAGACGACCGCACAGGCAAACTGCATCTTCCATTTGAGAATGATGCTTGATGTGGCATTGGCCCCGCCCAGCATGGCTCCGACAATGGCCACGCTAATGTGCAGATCGAGCCTGCCGCCGATCCCCAGCGAAAGCATGACAGCGAACGTGGAAATGCCCATGGCCAGCCAGATTGCCATCATGGCGCGGCCGATGGTCGTCTCAGGCCGCCTTCTCGCGCTGCGCGAGGCTAGAAAGCCCGTAAGAACGCCGGCGGCCACCATCGTCACCGGCCATGCCAGCGTGCTATGCCCCAGCGCGGACCATGCGATGGCGACGTAATAGGCCACGCCCCAGAGAACGAAAGTCCAGCCCCAACTCTCGGTTGTGCGCCGGCCCTCGGCGATCATGGCCTCAATCAGGCTCAGCCTGTCTTTCAAGTCCTGCTCTTGAGCGTTTGCAGTCAAAATGATTCTCCTTTTGGGCCGTGCTTATGCGTACTCCCAGCGGCGGGCAACTCTGCGGGCTATGGCGAACAGCACGATGCCGATGGCAATAAGCACGGAGACCTGCGGCCAGAGGGCGGTAACCGGCAAGTCGCGCCAGAAGACTTTGGTAAACCCATCGATAGCCCACGCGTTGATGGTCCACA
Organism: Occallatibacter sp.; assembly: GCA_036489415.1. Lineage (GTDB taxonomy): Bacteria > Acidobacteriota > Terriglobia > Terriglobales > Acidobacteriaceae > Telmatobacter. Next base: position 203,017 of record DASXFS010000019.1, read on the forward strand.
GGCCGGCTTTCTGCATCGCCTGCGGCATGAGAAAACGCGGAAACATGCTGCCGCCGATGGCGGACATGACGAGAATGAACAACGTGGAGAGCGCGCCAAGTTGCGCGCGGGTGTGGCAGATGCTGGCCAGCAACATGCCGAATGCGGCCACCGCAAACGCAGTGCATAGGCCCATGACAATAAAACCGGGTATATGGCTGAAGAAGTCGAGTTTGAAGACCGCCCAGGCCCAGAGAAACATCACCGTCAGTTGCGTGAAGGCCAGCAGGATGTTGAATACCAGCTTGCCGGCCAAGAGGCCGGTCATGTCGATGCGCGAACTGAGCACGCGATCCAGGGCGCCGCTTTCGGCTTCATCCAGCAACGCGCCGGCCGAGCCGCTGGCCGTGAAAAGCAGAAACATGACACCGATGGCAGCGGCATAAAAAGACACCATGGGGTTGTTCTTGTTTTCTCCCACCACGGAGCGGGTCTTGACGGCGATGATCCCGCCGCTGAAGGAACCGGCGGACGTGGTGCCGGTTCCGGCGGCTTGGTTGTTCTCGATTTGGCGTAACTGATCCAGGTTGTCGTTCATCCGCTTTCGCTGTTCCGGCGTGAATGTGCCGATATACTTCTCGGAATACTTCATTCCCTGCTCCGCCATGGTTTCGGGCATGGAGGTCATCGCGGTCTTTTGCAACAAGCCCGCAACCATTTGCGGCGCAATGGTGTCGCTGGCGTCGTTGAGCAGTTGAATGGCCGGCCCGCCCGAGGCAGGATCGGAATCGCCGCGAAACGAGATAGGGTTGGCGCCCCAGCCATGCGGAACGATGAGCGCCACCGACACGTCGCCCGCCTTGACCGCGTCTTCCGCCGTCGCCGCTGTGTAATCCGCTGGCTGTGGCTGGTTCTTTGTGGCCTCGGGCTTGGTGGTCACGACGAGGGAGCCATCGCTCTCAAGACCTTTGACAAGCTGTCCAGACGCGCGGCTGTGGTCTTGGTCGACTACGATGACTTTAATCTTCGGCACCGTGTCGTGTTGCCCGCCAAAGATGACGGCAAAGATTGAGAAGAAAGCAATGGGCACCACAAAACTGAGCACCAGCGAAACCCGATCGCGGCGCAAGGCAAGCATGGCGGTACGGACAATAGGGGCAATCAATCGCGTAACTCCCTTCCGGTAAGGTGCAGAAACACCGACTCCAGGTTTGGACGGCGCAGGGACAGGTCAACCAATTCAAGTCCGGCTGCGGTCGCGCCATCGAGCAAGACGGCGATTTCAGAGGGGTGGTCGATAGTGAACTCCGCCGTGGAATCGGCCAAACGCCCACCTCGTGCCGCAACCCATTCGCTGACTCTTCCGGCGGGGCCGTCGAGGCGCGCCACTACCTGGCTGCGTGAACCAAAGGAGCTATGGACGAGCGCTTCCTTGGAGTCGAGAGCGATGATGCGGCCATGGTCGACGATGGCGATGCGGTCGCACAGCCGCTCGGCCTCTTCCATGTAATGCGTGGTGTAGATAATCGTCATTCCCTGCGCGCGAAGCGCCTCGATCATCTCAAAGATGCGATTGCGCGACTGCGGATCGACGCCCACGGTGGGCTCGTCCAGCAGCACCAGGCGAGGCTGGTGGATAAGGCCGGCCGCCATGTTGAGCCGCCGCTTCATGCCCCCGGAGAGGTTCCGGACCAACTCCCCTGCGCGGTCCTGAAGCGCCGCCCACTCCAGGCACCACGCAACGGCCTGCTCCAGCTTCTTGCCGGTCAAGCCGTAATAGCTCCCGAACGAGTGCAGATTCTCTTTCGCGCTGAGGCGAGGATAGAGAGCCAGTTCCTGCGGCACCCACCCCAGGGCGGCGCGGGCCGCAGGCGAACTTGCCGCGGAGCCGAAGACCGTCACCTGGCCTGCGTCAGGAATCACACGCCCCACAATGGCGCGGATCAGCGTGCTCTTGCCCGCGCCGTTGGGTCCGAGCAGTCCCAGGCATTCGCCGCTGCGCAGCGTAAAGGAGATGCCGTCTACGGCGGTCACATTGCCAAATCGCTTGACCAGCGAGTCCACTTCGAGAGGCGATGGTTCGAGAGGCGACGGCGAAAGCGTGGCGGGAATGGCTGGCGACGAAATGGCGTTCATGCGATCCCTCTGGCGTTTTCTCCCGAATCCTTACGGGAGGTTAAGTCTTGCGATCGATGCCGGAGCTAATCTGGTTTAGCAAATCCAACACGAAGAGCACTCTATATTTTAGAGTAAAGAATGTCAATCACAATTTAAGAGCCGCTTTGACTTCGTTTGAGGAGGATGCGGCAATAGGGCTTAGGAATTAGAGGGCAGTTCCTAAGACTCGTGCTTCGTCAGTCCGCAGCCATGCATCATTTTTGCGGGCCATGATTCCGCGGCTCGAAGCTCGTCTAATTCCCGGATGACGCGATTCACCACCCCCGCCCAGTCGCCGGGAGTGCGTTGGCGCAGAAGACGGGCAGTCGGGTACCAGGGGGTAGTTTCAATCTGCTGCATCCAGCGCCAGTCGCCCAGGTGGGGCAGCAGAATCCACACCGGCTTGGCCATGGCTCCGGCCAGATGGGCAATGCAGGTGTCGGTGGTGATGACTAAATCAAGAGTCGAAAGTAGAGAGGCGGTTTCAGCCAGGTCAGGGTCGCGGCTTGAGCCGTCCCACACGAAGATTTCGCCGGGCAGAGCCGATAGCTGTTCCGCCGCCGGCCCCTTTTGCAAGGAGATCCAGGTGATGCCCTGCATGGAGAGAAGCGGCAGGAGCGTTTCGAGCGTCATGGAGCGCCGCCCGTCGGCCTTATAGCGTGGATTGCCCGCCCAGGCAAGGCCCACACGCAGCGATTGTGGACCCGACGGCACATTGGGAAATTGCAGACGTTTTGCGAATGCCGATTCCGGGTCAGCACCCAGGTAAGCGCCCGGCCACGGGACCGTATCGAGAGTGGTCTCAAACACCGCCGGCAAACTCATCAGCGGGCATTCCAAGTCGAATTGCGGCGGTGCGCTTTGCGTCGATTCCGTGCTCAGCAGCACGGTTTCCGCCTGTCCTGACCGGACAACGGCGAGAGAACGCAGCAGCGGCTCGGCCGCAGCCTGCACCTGCAAAATCACGTGGCCCCCGCGCGCTGCTACCAGCGTTGCATAACGGCAGAATTGGATGGTGTCGCCCAGCCCCTGCTCGCCGTGCAGAAGAATGCGCCTGCCCTCAAGAAGCTCGCCCTGCCATCGCGGCTGTCGAAAGACCCTGGGAATGCGATACACCTCGCGGAACTGCCAGCGAGCCTCATACCCCGGCCAGCCGCGCTCCCAGTCGCCCAGCCGGAGGCGCGTGAGCGCCAGGTTGTAGCGCGCGCCGGCGTGGGTGGGGTCGCGTTCCACGGCTTTCTCGTGGGCCAGCAACGCCTCGGTCATGCGTCCCATATCCAGCAGGGCATTGCCGCGATTAGAAGCCGCTGCCCGGTGGCCCAGCGCCTCTGCCTGCTCAAATGCGGCCACGGCTTCAGGAAAGCGGCCCTCGGTATGCAGCAGAATGCCTCGCATATTCACGGCCTCCGGCTGCCTGGGGTCGCGCTCAAGAGCGCTGCGCAGCCAGCCCCACGCACCGGCCAGGTCCTGCTCTGAAGCGCGAAACTGGCACCAGGCGATGTGCGTCTCCACCTGCTCCGGGTTCAGGGCAAGCGCCTTGTGCAGATGCGCCTCAGCCTCCGCCGGGCGGCGGCGCTCGCGTTCGAGCATCGCCAGATTGATCCAGCCCGCCACCAGGTCCGGGCGCAGTTCAACCGCCCGCAGCAACGCGGCCTCGGCATAGACCTCGCGCCCCTGCTCGCGCAGCAGGCTGCCCAGGTTCATCCACGCCGCGGCAAAATCCGGCCGCTCCACCAGGGCCCGCCGATAGCGCGTTTCCGCCTCTTTCATCCGCCCCAGACGCGCCAGCACAAACCCCGCGGCAAACTCACCCTCCGGCAGCCGCGGCCTCAGCGCCAGCGTCTTTCCGTAGCACGCCAGCGCCTCTTCATTGCGACCCATCACGGCCAGCGCATTTCCGAGGCCCAGGTGTGCTGCCGTCAGTGAAGGCTTGCGCCGCAGGGCAAGCTCGAACTCGTGGACGGCTTCCTCCGGCCGTCCGCTGCCGAGCTTCAATTCTCCCAGCCCCAGCCGGGCAAGCTCGTTCATCCCATCCACGCGTAGAGCCTGCGTGTAGGCCTGTTCTGCCTCCGCCACTTGATTCGCCGCTTTCAACGCCTGGCCCAGCGCAACCCATGCGGTGCATATGCGGGGCGCGGCTTCCACGGCGGCCGAGGCCATCCTGACCGCGGCCTCAGTCTGCCGGCTGGCCAGCGCCACCAGGCACATGCCCACCAATGCGTGCGGATGGCGCGGGTCCGCATCCAGCATTCGCTGGTAGCCGCGCGCCACCTCGGTCAGCCTGCCATTGAGCCCAGGCCGCGCGCCTTTCCGATTTGCGTTCATCGCCATTGCAGTCCGTTGGCCGTGCAGGCAACTCGCATACATGCGAGCTCAAAGCCTCCACAACCCCCAGCCTGAAAGCTAGGCTGCACGAGGCGCGGACTCAATCGAAGAAGCGGACGAAAGAGCAATGGAGCGGCTGGATTTTCCCGATTTTTTCGCGGGTCTGCTTTTGGAACTTCCCCGGCAGCGCGTCTCAACTCTCTATCGCGTCCCGCCTGTCCCCGCTTGCAACAGGAACTTCCCGGTGAGCGCTGCTTGCGATGAGTCGCCAACCCACGCCGTATAAGCGCCCGGCTCAACCACCCACGTCTTTTCGGCATTCCACAGCGCAAGCTCGCTCTGCGGCACTTCAAACGTTACTGCCTTGGTCTGGCCCGGCTCCAGTCGCACGCGAACAAAGCCCTTCAGTGCGCGTTCCGGAGTTTCCACGCTGCTCACGTCCTGGCGGATGTAGAGCTGCGCAACCTCATCGCCGGCAACTTTGCCCGTGTTGGTCACGTTCACCGTTGCTGTCACCGCTCCTTTACCTAGCGCCGGCGCCTCAATGCGCAAACCATCAAAGCGAAAGCTGGTATAGCTGAGCCCAAACCCAAAGGGAAAGACAGGTGTGTCGTCGCCGTCAACGTAGCGGTGGTTCTTGGAGGGGTCATAGTTGTAGTAATCCGGCAGTACACCAACGCTGCGCGGAAATGTAACCGTCAGGTGTCCGCCCGGATTGTTGTCGCCAAACAGCGTCATGACCATTGCCTGGCCGCCGAACTCGCCTGGGTACCACGCCTCCAGAATCGCGGGAACGTGCTGCGCCGCCCAGGCAATGGTCAGCGGACGGCCATTCTGGAGTACCAGAACCGTCGGTTTGCCGGTGGCAACCACAGCCTCAAGCAGAGCTTCCTGGTTGTCCGGCAGATCGAGATTGGAGCGGTCGAAGCCCTCGCCGGAGATGCCCTGCCGCTCGCCCAGGGCCAGGATCACGACCTCAGCGTCTTTGGTCTTAGCCACAGCGGCCGGAATGTCCTTGCCGTCGGCGAAGCTGAGTTCGGCATTCGGCACCATGGCATGGAGGGCCGAGAAAAGATCGTTGTGCGCGGCGGGGTCGGGCTTGGGCGCGTAGTCGCCGTAGCGCGCGATCCGCGCATTGGGACCGATGACCGTGATGCGCTTCAGGCTTTTTGAAAGCGGCAGCAGATGGCCCTCATTCTTGAGCAGTGTCATCGACTCCAGGGCCGACTGGCGAGAAAGATCGAGATGCGCCTGGGCGCGATGAACGCTGGCGTTGAGGCTGGGGTCGACCAGCGGGTGGTCGAACAGGCCCAGTTCAAACTTGACCCGAAGCACATCCGAAACAGCGCGATCGAGCGCCGCAGGAGAGAGCGACCCATCGTGGATACCGTCAATAATCGCGTTCTGAAACGTCGCGTGGTCGAAGTCGTAGAACTGCATGTCGACGCCGGAGTTGATGGCCAGCACCACCGCATCCTTTGGCGTGGCAGCCACCCGGTGCGCGCCCGACAGCCGCTCAATTGCGCCCAGATCAGAAAGAACGAACCCCTTGAAACCCCATTCACCGCGAAGAATCGTCTTAAGCAGGAAGGAGTCCGCCGTGACCGGAATTCCATCGATCTCGTGATACGCGGCCATGGTGGCCATCGCGTGGCCCTCGCGGAACGCCGGCTCGAATGACTTGAGCATCACGGAGCGCAGCTCCCGCTCTCCGTAGTGCGCCGGCGAGGTGTTGGTTCCTGACTCCGGCGAGCCGTGACCGGCAAAGTGCTTGGGCTCGGCGATGACCGTGTGGTCGCTGGCCAGCGAATCGCCCTGAAAGCCTTCGACATACTGCAGTCCCAATTGGCCGGTCAGGTAAGGATCTTCGCCAAAGTCCTCTTCCACGCGGCCCCAGCGCGGCTCGCGCGCCAGGTCCAGCACCGGCGCAAACAGCATATCCACGCCCGTGGCGCGCGCCTCGGCCGCAATCGCCGCTCCGGTTTCGCGAGCCACCTGCCGGTCCCACGTGGCCGCCAGGTTGACCGGCGCCGGAAAGATGGTCCCGGTCGAGAATCCATGCAGGCCCTCCTCTGCAAACAGCGCCGGAATGCCGAGGCGCGTGTTCTTCATCACCCACGTCTGGATATCGTTGTTCAGCGTGGGCGGACCATAGAGGTCGTGAATGCTGCCGACGCCCAGCGTTCCCCAGGCTTTTTCCGCTTCCGCAGGCTGAAACCCATGCGCTTTGATCTCATCGGCGGCCTTCTGCGCGTCGTCCTTGATCGACGGCGAGACACCGCGGTACATATCAAGCTGGCGCGCCTTCTCTTCGACCGTCATGCGGCCAAGCAGGTCGCGGACGCGGTCTTCAACCGGCAGCGTCGCTTGTTTATAAGGCGCGTCTGCCGGAACAGCCGCTGCCGTTTGTTGCGCATCGGCTGCAACGGGCCGTCCCGCGCAAACAATTGCGGCGCCACAGCAAAAAAGAAAAGAAGCATTTAGCTTCCTGAAAAAACTCACGCGTCCGTCCCTCACTTGCTTAGTTGCTTCACAAAGAAATCGGCCATCATGTGGTTGGCTTCCTGCGCCTCGGGCAGCCTGGGGTCATACCAGAAGGCGTGCGGCAATGCGTCGAAGACCACCAGCCGAGCGTCCACGCCGGCGTTCAAATAGGCGCGATGCAGATTCACCGTGCCGCTCAGCAGCATATCGCGGCCGCTGGTGATGAACAGCGTCGGCGGCAGCCCGCGCAGATCGGAGTAGATGGGCGAAAGCACCGGGTCCTTGGCGTTGGTACCGGCCACATACTCCGGGTCATGGGGGTCGGCCGTGGGCGGGTCGAGATGCCCGGTGAGTCCGCGCAGCGCATACAGTGATTGCGAATCTCCCGCGCGGGCAAAGTCGCCCATGCCGCTGAAGATGCCCAGTGCCGCCGGCAGCGGCAGGCCAAGCTGCTTCAGCTTCGCGGCCACTTCCGCGGTCAGAATGGCCCCGGCAGACGTGCCATAAATGACAATGTGGTTCGGCTTGCAGGTCTTCAGCAGCTCCTTGTAAACGGCCACCGAGTCGTCCACCGCGGCGGGAAACGGATGCTCCGGGGCAAGCCGGTAGAGCACCGCGACTACCTTGATTTTCGAGTAGCCGGCAATCGGAATCGATTCCGTGTAAGAACCAGAGTCGGAGTTGAAGCCGCCGCCGTGCAGATTCAGCAGCACCTTGTCCTTGTTGGCGTCAGGCATTCCATCGGGCGTGACGATACGCACCGGAACCCCGGCCATCGTGTCCTCGACAAGCTGGTTGGGGCAGAGGCGTGTCCAGGCCACCCGAGCCCGAGCCGTATACGCGTCGGTCATTTTGCGCCGTTCTTCAAGCGACTGCGGCGGACCCTGATCCGGCTCCGCGTGGCCCAGCGCCAGTTGCGCCTGCGGACTGATGGTCTGCGGCACCGGAACCACGCGGGTCACATGCGCCGTGCCCTGGGCGTCGATATAGCTGGTGTCGCGATTGGCCGCGTCGGCCGCCGTGGTCGGTGCGAGCGCAGGTTGCTGAGCAGCCAGTGCGCCTGCGGCGACAAGCAGAAAAACGGCAGCATAACCAGAGGTGCAACGCATAGGACGAACTCTCCTTTTAGGGGATGGACCGGTTTTTGGCGCACGCTCCGCGCCGAACCGGCTGAACCCGTCCACAATACCAGAAAAGCCTTCTCCCGATGGGCTCGACGCAAGACCGCGACAGAACAGGTTTCACGTTGTAGGAGTCCGGCAAAACAAGAGAAAATCGGCATTGCTTCTCAAAATGAAAACAGCCGGAAAAGGGGAACGTCCAACTCCTGTTCCCCCCTCCCGGCTGGTTATTTGCTCTTCATCAATTCGGTAAGACCAGCAGTCCGGCGTCCAGCAACTTCTCTGTCAACCGGTCAATGGCCTGCGGAAATTTGTAGGAGACGGCTCGTACGCTCATCCCCAGCAAACTGGCCGTTTCCGCCTGCGTGTACTCCTGGATCGCGATCCGGCAAAGCAACTGGCGGTCCAGCGATCCAAGCTGGTTCAAGCAGGTTTCCACATCGAGCACAAAGATGACCGCGTCCTCAAACGTCCGTACCGGCCGGCTTGAGACCCATCCCCGCCCAATCGGATCGCCCAGAATTGAAGGCGCCCTGCCTACCTGCATCGATGCATACAGGTACCGCCGCAGCATCTTCTCCGTGTGCTTCCTGTAGAAGGCCAGACTCGTAGCCGGCTCCGCCGCAGGCTCCTTCGCGGACGCTCTCACCTCCAGTAGTGCCGTCCGCCTCTGTCTTTCGCTCCCCCCGTCTTGTTCGCCTGACCGTTGTGAATTGCCCGCTCCCCAAACCATTGGCAATTGGAGTGCTGCGCTCATTGCGCACCTCCTGTTACCGCAGCCACCGCCCAAACTTTGGCAAGCACCTTACGACCCGGCCGGCCCGGCCGCTTGCGGCTTTCAGGCGCTGGAAAATCCTTCAGTTTTGTCTCACACCCCTGGCAGTACACACTTCCTTGGGTCTGGGCACGGTACCAAAGACAACCGCACCCCTCGCAAATTTTCAATTGCACGCGCAATTCCATGACTGATTCTCCGTATTCGAGCCAGTTCCCGACGGCTTTTGCTCTTCATTGCACCGCGGGGTGAGGAGGGCCAGGCACGGCAATTCAGGTTTCTCATGCCCTGATGAGGGATTGCCGCCTGTGCTCTCTCGTTTGTTGTCATGCTCATAGCGCGCAGATCCTGGAATTCTCTTGCGTGGCCTGCCCTCACGTTTCTAGCGAACGTTTTGAGGAAACAGACGGGAAACCGGAAGGGCAAACGCCCCGCCGGCAATCGTTCATGGGCCTCTGAAAAAGGGACAGAATTGCACCCCGCTCAGCCGTTCGGCCATGAAGCGTTTCAAAAAAGATTCCCACAAGCCAATGCAAGATTAAGTAAAGCCAATCTAGAAATATGATTCTCTTGCGTCAATGTCCCCCGAAGGTTTTCCAAACGTGCTATTCCCAGTCTGTCGCCAGACGCTCACAATTGAGGAAAATCAAGCCTGATAGCTTTTCCTGAAGCAAACAGAGACCTCTCGCTCCCATTGCTGGTGGCGGATTTCCCACAGATGAACTTTACCCAGATGCACGAGAGACTCCGCCTGGAACTGCTGCGCAGGATACAGCGGGGTACGCTCAGCGTCTCTTTGCTGGCGCGCCAAACCGGCTTCGGTCAGCCCCATCTATCCAATTTTTTGCATAATCGACGGCAACTCTCTCTGGAAGCCCTCGACCGAGTGCTTGCCGCCCAGCATTTAACCGCCGCCGACCTTTTGCCCGCGCTTCATCAAGCCGCTGCTCTTGACGGGGAAGAGCGAACGGTCCCGGTCGTCTCTCACCAGGCGGCCCTGTTTGAGCCCCACATCCGTCCTTCCGTGGTCCATTCCATGCTGCACTTGCCCGCCGGCATGTTGCAGTCGATCCGAACCAGGGTGGCAAACCCCCGCCGCGCCTGGCAGCGGTTCGTGGCCGTGCGCGTTCCCGCGGCCGATGCCTTGCCCATGGACCCGCTGGTCCTGCCCGAGGCCATCGCTTTGCTCGATCGCCACTACATCTCACTCGCCCCCTACCGGCCCAACCGCCCCAATCTGTACGCGGTCCGCCACGGGTCGCACCTCACCTTGCGCTACGTGGATTTTGTGTCCAACCGGCTGGTCCTGCGCCCCCACAACGTCGCCTTCCCGGTTGACCTGATCGAAATCGATCCCGACGCGTCCCCCAGCGACCTGATCGCCGGCCGTGTCGCGCTGCTTGTGAATGAGCCATGAGGGGCAGGTATGGAACCGTCGATGCGCAGGCTCGCGGCGATAAACCATCTTCTGGATGAGTGCTTCGGCGATTATGCACTCGTTGACACTCGCGTGAAATTGAGAAAGAGAAAAGTCCGGTTTCCAGACTGGTCTTGGAGAGAAACGGCTGTTTGTGGGATGCGATCTGAAATGTTGACTGAGTAGTAGTTTCCGAGTAGACCACGACACAGCAAGAAACCCGACATTTCCGCTTGTTGATGGCAATGTTGCAGGTGCGACTGATGCGCTTGGCCAGTATTAGCGGCCTGATTTACTCATTTTCGGCACGTCGACGAAGCCAGGAAGGATTCGCGAGGTCGAGCCAAAAATGTGGTATTTCTCGAATCGCATTTCGTTCAGCAGAGTTTCGAAAGGTGCATACACTTTGAAAGCCTCACCCCACTCGTGAATCGTAATGGTCCCGCGCTGACGGGCGATGGACACGCTTCTCGAAGGGCATATAAATGTCATCGAGCCCCCTGGCACGGGATGATATTCGACCATCACGTCAGATCGCTCAAGCGGGAGTCTCCACGCAAGATTTGCCTGGACGGTCAACCGCATAATGGCCCCGGTTGAGGGATCCACCGCAATCTCTCCGTGGAACGGTACAGATTTAATGAATGGGATCGATTCGTTGTCGATGGGCAGACAGCAGAATCCTGTGGTGAAGAACGGTGTTTCCTGAGATACGTGATAGCGAAAAATCGCAAGGCGTCCATTATCGCCCTGCTCCCAGCGACTCCAATTCAGTTCGCCGTGCGCCGATGTTAGAGCAACCATGATCGTGCCCAGGATCGGGCCGAAGGCTCCTACGGTCTTCAGATGTTGTCCTCCCTGCATACCTGGCGTCTTCTTCACGCTTTCCTCTTTGACCAGTTCTTGGCCCTTGCGAAAGCGAATACTGGCTATTGTCGTCTCGCCCGCATACAGCGACTGGTCAGCAGGTGCGGTCTTCCAGGTCTGGTCCTCGCTGGTACTGGCGTTGGCACTGGCCGTTGCGCCCAGGTTCGCATAATTGAGAGCAGCCACCAGTCCGGAAGGCGCGGCGGCGGTGGATCCATCACCGGCCGGATGCTCGTAATACTGCACCGAGGTGCGGGTCGCCAGAAGATCGGGAAGATGGGGAATCGTGGAGTCAATGTAGGAGATGGCCCTCGAGATCATCTGCTGTTGCGCGCTCATCTCCGGCGGCGGCGCGGCAGCGATTTCTTCGTCCGGCGGATCGTAAAACGCCGACCTGTCGGCGAGGACTTCAAGCGCCTGTCGTGCTTGCTTGCCATACACCGATTTCTCCATCACCGCCAGCTTCGCACTGCTCAGGCGCTCCGTGAGTCGCATGTTGTCGAACTGGCGGGCCAGTTTAGCGTCGGAGATATGCTTTGCGCTCGCGATCAGGGTTTGCAATTGACTCATTGTGATGGACTGAGCTGCTGGTGCCTGATCGTAGAAGACCGGCTGGTCGTAGTAGTCTTCGAAGACGTGTGCCTGCAGGCCGGGCTTGTCGATGTCGAGCTTCAAATGATGATATTGGTCCACTACGTCGGTGCGTGGCGGATCGAAGGTGAGGAAATAGTAGCTACTCTCCTCTCTGACACGTTCGCCGATCCGGGCAGCCAGATTGTCGCCTGTCTTCAACATTCCGCCTCCACTACGTGTGGCGATGACAGGAAGCGAGAGATATCTGAGGTCGGTGGAATCGGTTTTCGGTTCTTCTACGATCTCCTGATTGACTTCTGTGATGAGCCCTTCGTTTCCAGATGCGTCATCCAGCTTCGATGCGCTCCACAGGTTGATGCGGGCCTCGCGCAGACGCGTGAGAAGTTCAATTGAAAAATCGGAGAACCCTGTGGCCATGGGCTTTTCTGTTATTTGCCATCCGTTGCCCAACCAGAACATGAGTTTTCTTCCGGGTCTCCGACGTTCCTCAATGGCAATCGATCCGAGGGCAACGAGTGATTGGGTGATGTCCCGCCAGACTGCTTCAATCCGAGGCGCAGGGCTCAAACCTACAAACTTGACGATGGTGTTGATATCTCTGGGGATCGCCGATGGCGACCAGATCTGACGCTGCAGGGCGGGCTGTTCAATCTCCTGGGCGAGTTCATTGCCATCCATAGAGGCATGAGGCGTTGCGAAAAGGCCATCCCTTGTGATGCGGTAGATGATGGTCGGCTTCTCGAGAACACCCCCGTTGGCGCGGAGAAAGTTCTCAATCTCACGATGCACGTTGGAAAGCTTCGTCTCCCCGTTTTCGGAGTCGGACCCCAAGTTCAGCTCATCAAGCACGAGCACGATCTCAAGTGAGTTGGCAGCCTGGGCCATCGCCCCGTCGAATGCCTGAAACGACACGATCTTCTGCTGCCGGTCATTATCCAGGAGCGCAAAACCCTTTTCCGAGAGCCCTGAGACGGGTTTTCCGGCCTTGTCGGTTACAGATACATCAAAAGAGATAAGTCCCTGAGCGGGGTCTGGCGCCTGGTCCGAGGCTATGCCGTCCGGCAACTCAAATGTCAACGGAGAAGAATTCGGCAGGATGGGCGCGGGTTTGTTCTCCTGTCCCGAAGCCGCCGTCGCAAGACACAACAGCAAGGCTACGCGGATGCGAGATGTGCCGGAGAACGCAGTTGGCAGCTTCAAAGTCGTCCCGACCTATAAATAAAGACTACATCTATTCAGTGTGCAGGCGGGCTGTAGGGTTGGGCTTCGCAGAGTCCTGGACCTATCACCGCCCATACGGGAATTGATATGTAATAAACAGCTAGGAGTTCTGAGCCTGAAAGGGATTCGAGAGGTTCCAGTAACCGCTGACTGTTGACCGATTTCGATCTTAACTGTCGAGAATAGGCCAACGCACTTATGCAGCTCATGACGGGGCTCAGCCCCCATGCGTCGAATCCTGATTGTCGAAGCGCGTGAACTTCGAGACAAAGTTCAGATAAACCGTGTCCGTAGGCTCGTTGCGCTGCTTGGCGACGATGATCTC
>DASXFS010000021.1:0-5718 GCA_036489415.1 Occallatibacter sp.
ACGGTCAATGACGTATTGCTCATTGAAGATCGGCAGTTGCACTGTGATGCGCGGTAGTTCGGCAAAGTGGCTGGGTGGGTCACTAACGGCGCGGTCGCGATGTTTGTAATAGAGATAGACCAACTGGTAACGATGCATGCCATAGAAGGCGAGCAAGATCATGACCACGAAGTAGGGGATGAGCAACGTGGTATCGAAGGCGTTCCACTGATAGAGATAGCGGAACGGATTGTTGACCGGATCGTTGCCGTAATGCGTGCGCAAGTAATGGCCAATGCCGCGTTGCGTATAAAGCCAGAGCCCGGCATTCGCGGCTGTGTGCTGGAGGAACGCTGCAAGCTCGATTAGACGCATCTCTTATAGAGGCCAATTGCGGGCCTCATGCCCAATGAATGGCTCACGTCGTAGATTGTACGTGTTCGCAACGGGCAAAAGGGGATTTCCTGTTGGCTACCGGCATGGCGGATTCTGCCGCAGCAATTGCAGGAAATCCGCTTAGTGCAGCAGGCTTTGCCGGAAGAGCGCATCCCGCTCCACCGGACGAAAGCCCGCATCGCGAATGATGCGGCGTAACTCCGACTCGCCGCCATGATGGGAGGGCTCCAGATTTCCAGACTGGGACCAGGGAACGGCGCCTGCATCATCCGCGCCGAAGCGCAGAGCGAGTTCCAGGACCTTTGGGCCCATCACGGACCAATCTGTTTGAATATGATCCACGGTATCGAGATAGATTCGTGTTACCGCCAGCATCTTTAGATAGTCAACTGCTGTCGCCTCTTCTTCGCGGCGCGCCTCTGGGATGGCGTCGTGGTGCACGTTTACCTGGACGGACTGGATTGCGTTTGTTTCCTTTTGGAGATCGCGAACCATGGTCAGCGTCTTCACCCGCTGCTCGAGAGATTCTGAGTTGCCGATGGTGATAGCGACGGACGCGAAAAGGTCGCATCGGGCTGCCAACCGGAGCAGGTCGCTCATTTCTTCGTGTGAAAGGGAGTGGAACGCAGAATCGAAGTCCAGCCTGATAGAGCAGAGCCCCGCAGCCTGAAGGCCGGGGATCGCCCCCGTGAGCGCCAGCACGTTTCCCGCGACGCCTTCCAGCCGAGAGACAGGCAGATGCTGAAATGTAGCATCGGGAAGTCTCTCGCGCTGGGTTAGCAGATGCGCTTTCAATGATTCAAGAGAGAAATGCTCTGTGTTGAAAATCTGCGCGAGGTTGATGCTCATCCCAGTGTGAAGCAAAGCTTCGTGTCGGGCTTCCTCCCAAGAGGCAGCCCGCCCGCACAGCTCGTACGTCACAACGTGTTCTGGATGCAGATTGTGGCGAACATGGTTGGCTGACATACCCAGATCGAGCAGGTCGCTGCCGCGTAAAGCGTCCAAAGCCGTTGCACTATTCCAATCCATTCTCTGTATCCTAACAATCTGTATTGAAAGGTGCAGCGCGAGACCGCAATTTGCGCCGTATTATGTAGAGATACCATTGCATGCGCGAACTGAATTTGGATATGGAATCTATAAAGTTACATTTTGACAAAGCTTAGCAGGAGGAGAACAGAGATGACGCATTGCCAGAGATCCTTATTGCAGTTGTATAGGTCCAGCATTCGCCATGTGGCCATAATTGCGCTTATGACACTGCCCCTAGTGTTCACTTCCACAAATGCTGCTGCGCAAGATGCCGCTGCGAAACCTGGCGTTGATGTCCTGAGTTTTATAAATGGAGATCAACTGACCGGCACGCTGGTGAGTGAGAGCGGCGGGTCGGTTGTCTTCCATAGCGACATGTCGGGGGATGTCAAGGTCGACTGGAGCAAGATCAAGTCGCTGCGCACAGGCGGCAAGTATGCGGTGATCTCGTCCAGTGACAAGTTGAAGGTGGGCAGGCCGGCGCCGCAGGTACCGGTGGGCAACGTGAGCGTCGCAAACGATCAAGTGTCTGTCTCGGGAGTGGGTGGAGAGGTGAAAAACATTCCCACCAAGGATGCTGCCTACCTGGTGAATGGCGACGACTTCCAGAAGGCGATCTCCCATGAGCCCGGCTTCACGCATGGATGGGCTGGCGGCGTTACGCTAGGAGCGACGCTCGTCGAGTCAACACAGACAAGCGAGACGCTTACCGGAGCAATTG
The DNA here is from genome assembly GCA_036489415.1 of Occallatibacter sp. Classification (GTDB taxonomy): domain Bacteria; phylum Acidobacteriota; class Terriglobia; order Terriglobales; family Acidobacteriaceae; genus Telmatobacter. The sequence continues at coordinate 2,129 of DASXFS010000021.1, forward strand.
CTCTGGTGCGGACCCAACCAAGCGTCGATTGGCTGCTGCCGAGAAACAAGACCATCTTCGACGCGACGGCTACGTATGGTCTGCTCACGCAGCCGTTCATCGCTGGCGTTCAGGATGCGTCGAGCGCAAAAACAAACATCCTGCATGGAGATATTGAGCGCGATCAATATCTGACGCCCCGCTTCTACTACCTCTTCGACGCGAGTGCCGATCACAACATCGGTTCCGGTTTGCAGGTACAGCAGATCTACGGTGCCGGGGCAGGATATTCGGTCATCAAGGAGCCGGCACAGACGCTCGACGTGAAGGGCGATATTCACTATCAAAAGCAGGATTTTTATCCTTCGCCGGACTTTCCATCTGGAGAAACGCTCAATCTCGTAGGCGCCTCGATAAGCGAGCTTTATATGCGGAAGCTTCCCAAGGGGCTGGTCTTCAATGAGACGGGAACGGTCCTGCCGGCATTCAATACGCCGGCCGGGCAGCCATCCGCATTCAGCGCGCAGATTATTGCGGGGCTGCTCTTCCCGGTCTACAAAAACCTGGGCTTTACACTCGGTTCGCAGGACAACTTCATCAACAACCCGCCATTCGGCTACAGGAAGAACACCTTCCAGTTCACAGCCGGCGTCACCTATACGCTCAAGTAGTGGCGGGAACACGGATGCAAGAGGCGCAACCTCAGGTCGCGCCTCTTGCTGCATCAGGGAGCTGGCGTTGCCCCGGGCTTGACCGTATCGATTACGTTAGCGGGAAGCGGTTTGTCGGCATTGGCCAGCAGCACGGAGACCTGCCACATCTGTGTCTCGTTCAGCAGAGTGTCAAAGGACGGCATGCCGCTCAGCCGGATGCCATTCCGCACCTTCCAGTAGGTTTCCCCCACCGGATCGTCACTGACGCCCACAACTCCGCCTCCGTGAGGCGCCCAGAGCTGGGGTGCTTCGGGGAAGATGTGCTTGCCAAAGGGCGAGGACTTGCCGTAGGAGCCGTGGCACCCCGAGCAATCATCCCGGTAAATTTGTGCACCGATCAGCAGATTTGTAGGGCTCGGCTCAATTGGCGAGCTTTTAGGTGCTTCTCGATCGATACGCGCGTCTAGGCTGCGGTGGGTGATGGCGCGTTCCATGGGAAGTGGTGCATCGCCAACGGCGACCGGGAGACCTCCGTTGTGCAGGTATATGAGAACTGCCGCCGGGAAGAGCAAGAGGCCAAGAATGATTCCGAGCAGAAAGCGCATGGAGGGTCCCGCCAGAAAAGGAGTTTTGGCGGCCATAAAGCGGCTGCCTGAGACGAGTGTAAGGCCCGATCCCGGTTCTACACCTGAGAAGAGCCGCCTGCTCTGACGGGAAGAGCAACGTCGAAGTTTCTTCAGGGGCCTGCGTGCCTGTGAAACGGTATAAAGCGGGCGCGGGGTGCTTTAATACTAAGAGCACGTTCCCGAGTCCGCAGCAGCAGAGTAGTGGAGGCATCACCATACATGCATTGCAGTAAGAGTCTGGGATACCTGGCGTATCCGCTCCTGATCCTTTCCCTTGTCGCCGCTCTTTCTATGCAGGCGCAGACCACAGATAATCCGCAGCAGAGCGCGCCCCCGGCCCAGAGTCCGGCTCCGGATACGGAGTCCCAGCCAACTCCGCTGCAGCCTACACAACCCACACCGCTGACGCGCGATCCGCTGTCGCAGGCGCAGCAGCAACAGGGGAACTCCCGCTCGCAGCCACAGGCCAACTACCCGAACGAGCAGGAGCGTATCCGGCTGGCACGGGAGGCCCAGCAGCGCGTCCAGGCGCGACGCGCAGCACGCACGGCGGCGACCGTCAAGGATACCTACAGCCACAAATACGAGATTTACTTCGGCTACAGCTACCTGCGCATGCGGCCGGGCCATTTCCTGCAGCACGCCAACGAGTATGGCTGGAATGCAGGCATGACGCGGCTATTTACCCCCAAATTCGGCATTTCGGCGGACCTCCGGGGCTACTACAAGAGTGTTTTTGTGGGGAATAACCCGTATTCGCTGAACCAGCCGTTCATCAGCAACTACTCGGCGATGGTAGGCCCGCAGTACTACGTGAGGCAGCGGAAGAACTACGCAATCAGCGGCCAGGTTCTCGCCGGTGTGACACATAACCTGTTCAATGCAGACTCGGCGGGGCATCCGGGAAACCTTGTCGGCCTTTATAACGACGGCACCCGCTTTACTGCGGCCGCAGTGATACCAGTGGACATCAATCTGGGGCCGGGATTGGCGTTGCGCATTGCGCCGGACTATAACCTGACGACCTGGGGCTACAACCTCACCACACAGACGGGCCCTGTCTCGGGTACGGATTTCCAGCACAATCTGGGTTTCACGCTGGGCCTGAACTACCGTTACGGACGACAGTAGACGCGCTCAAGAGCAGACATAAGGGCCGCGTTCCAGGAATGCGGCCCTTTTGTTGTGCGTGGGATCAGGCCTTGACGCGCTGGTCGCGCTCCCTGGCGGATTCGCGGGGGTATTGTGGCTCGGTCATGCTGACGGGATCGAGGATGGCGCTGATTTCGTCCTCGCTCAGCAGATTCTTGGCACGGGCGATCTTGATGATGGATTCGCCGGTAGCGACCGATTCCTTGACGATTTCGGCGGCTTTGGCATAGCCGATGTAGGGATTCAGCGCCGTAGCCAGCGAAACGGTGCTTTGCGCATAGAAGGCGCAGCGGTCCTTGTTCACGGTGATTCCAGCGACACAGCGGTCGTTGAACTGGCGCAGCATGTTGGCCAGGATGGTGGCGCTTTGCATGACGTTGTATGCCATGGTGGGCATCATCACGTTGAGTTCTAGCTGGCCGCCCTGCACCGCCATCACTACAGCGGCGTCGTTGCCGACCACCTGAAAGCTGACCATGGCGGCGAGCTCCGGCATGACGGGATTGATCTTGCCGGGCATGATGGACGAGCCAGGCTGCAGGCTCGGCAGGTAGATCTCCGCGAAACCGGTGTTGGGGCCAGAGGAGAGCAGGCGGAGGTCGTTCGAGATGCGGATGACCTCCAGCGCGACACCGCGGAGGGCGGCGCTGACCTCTCCCATGCAGGCATTCGATTGCATGGCCCAGCGCATGTCCGCAGCGGGCGTGAGCTCTTCGCGGGAGATGCGCGCAAGGTTCGCGATGGCCTTCTCCCGATAATCCGGATGCGTGTTGATGCCGGTACCAACGGCGCTGCCGCCGAGACCCAGTTCGCGCAGAGCGTCGCTGGCGAGCAGCAAGGCGCGCTTCGTCTTTTCAATGGCCACGCCATAGGCAGCAAATTCCTGGCCCAGGCGGATGGGCACCGCGTCCTGCATGTGGGTGCGGCCGGACTTGAGGATGCCATCGAACTCGGCAGCCTTCTCGCGGAAGGTGGCGGCTAGTGTGTCGAGCACCGGGTAGAGCGTCTCAAGCACAAGGAGCGTTCCTACGCGCATGCCCGTGGGGAAGACATCGTTGGTGGACTGGCCGTAGTTGACGTGGTCGTTGGGGTGTACCTCGGTGTATTCGCCCAGCTTGCCGCCCAGGATCTCGTTGGCGCGGTTGGCGAGCACCTCGTTGGTGTTCATATGGAAGGAGAC
>DASXFS010000022.1:0-101923 GCA_036489415.1 Occallatibacter sp.
CGTCTGATGTGCCGGCGGCCTACCCCGCAGCAGCTTGTGCAATGGATGAGCGATCCGGCGGAGATCGCACGCATGGTGCAAGGAACCCCGTATGCCGCTTTTCTCGATTCCAGCGCGCCTGCCCAGAGCGCCGGAATCATCTCCAGTTTCAACATGATTGCGGACAGCTTCGAGCTGTTGCCCAGGGAGGATGACAACCGGCAACGGTTCTCCACTTCGCGCTGGGAATTCGAGCGCAACAAATGGGTGTTTCTTACCTCCAGGCCGACCTTCCGTGAGAAGCTGTTGCCGCTGCATAGCGTATGGCTTGATATGCTGATTCTCCGCATGTTGGCGCCCTGCGTGAATCCGGCGAAGCCGGTGTGGTTTGTGCTGGACGAATTGGCCAGTTTGAACAAGCTGCCGCAGCTCCATACTGTCGTCACGGAGAGCCGCAAATCCGGCAACCCGGTTGTACTCGGATTCCAGGGCCGAAGCCAGCTTGAAAAGCGTTACGGCAAGGACGCCGAAGTCATCCTCTCTCAGCCCGCGACAAAAATATTCCTCAAGACCTCGGAGCCGCACTCGGCAAAGTGGGTTTCCGATGCGATCGGCGAGGTGGAACTTGAGCGTTTGAAAGAGTCGCGCAGTGCGGGCTTGATTGGAGGGAAAAAGCAGTACACCCTTGAGATCACGACCCAGCCGCTCATCATGGCCTCGGAGATTGCCGGACTGGAACCATTGCACGGCTACATCAAGCAGGAGAACTACGTCGTCCGGGTACGCTTTCCGTATGTTGCTCCGATAGAGAATCAGCCGCGATTCGTTGAGAGAACTGTGTCGGTATCGCCGCGTGCCGTTGCCGTGCAGCAGGCAGCGGTCAACTCTCAACAGGCAGCGAGTGCAGGCTCGAACGAACCGCCAAAGAAGCCGGCCCAGAAGCAGTCGGTATTTCCTGGGACTGTGCGACAGAAGGCTGGGAATGAAAAGCCGCGTGACTGGGATGAATCGGAGTGGATTGAGTGAGACCGCAAAATGTGTTTCCAGCACAGTGGACTGGCTACTTATCAGAGGTGTAGAGACAAGTCCAAGCCTCAACGAGTGCATCGGCGTTTTGGGCGTTCATCGAGGCTCGGTATCAACTGAAACCAAGAACAATTGGAATGAGGCCATTCTCTGGACCGATCTTAAAGGACTTCCTTGCCTCTGAATATGTGTGCTCCCTCCGCTGATCTCCCGGTATAAAATGTCTGCGGGACCACATCAATTGAGCAACGTGGCAGGAGCAAATTGCTTTGAACGAGTTATCTAATCGAGGCAGCGCGGGGGTAACGGCGGACCACGCTGAGTACGTTCAAATCGCTTCCGAGATTGCCCAGGGGCCGATCCGAAGCCGGGTCGGCTACGGGGCGTTTCGGCATTTCGGCGGGGTGTTTCGCGACAGCATTGACGTAGTTCTTGAATCGAGTTACTTCTCCCCGCGCTCCCGTGACGGCTCATTGCCGATTTTTGCTTTTGACCCGGAATTCTTACACTTCTTTGGTCGAAGGCATTGGATGACGCCGCGAGCCTTTGTCGAGAACGTCCTTGGGGTACCGGCGTCGTACGATCCGGCTCCGATGTGGGCGCTTTTCTGGAGTTTGGCTAAAGCCGAACATGATTTCCTTCAGAGATACGTTTCGTACTGGAGCCACGAAGAACGGCTTACTGGACATTTGGTGTCGCAGTTGGTCGAGAGGCTTGAAAGCTTCGGTCCGCACTGGCGGGCCCTGAACGCCGAATCGGGAGTTGAGTCCTTTTGCCGGATTTGGTACGCGGATACGGCGACCGCGAGACGCGAGGCAATAACAGGCGCTGATCTCGGTCTGATAGTGCAGGCAAAATTCGGGAACCAATCCGAGTTCTTTAAGGCAGCACGCTTCCAGGCAAAGAAAGTCGGGCGCAGTGGAAACGCTAGGGTTGACTTGGACCAGGTTGAAACGATGCTTCAGCATCATGACAAGCTCGGCTATTACCTGTTCTATCATCCGTTGGATACGAACTCTTGGACCTTACCTCCGACCGTTCGTTTGGCCAGCGACTTCCGACACGATCTTGACGAGTATCGAAAGAAACCGCGCCACAGCTCGGCGGAAATCACCAAGCAAGTGAATGGAAATGGTTTCGACCTGGCCATGTTCATCACGTTCGCCCTCGCCGATGCCGGAGCCGATCACGGCGTTCTCGCTTCCACGGCCAACGAGGCCATATCGGTTCTTATGTCAGGCGGTGCGCCCAGTCGAGTGTTGGTCGTGACCTTGGGTGAAGGCACCACGCCTGTTACATGGAACGCCGCGCTTGGAGAGTGGATCGGCCATCAGTTCATCGAGGAGTAGTGCTCGCAAGTTGAAAACTCATCCCACGCTTCGCAACTTGTTCGTGAACGCTGCCAAGAAGCTCCGGGCAGAGTACGAGGAGGTATGCGTAGAGCCGCATCCGGCGCAACGTGGGGCCGAGCGAGAGACGTTACTTACCAGCTTCCTCAGCGCCCGTCTGCCACAGCGGTTTGCCCTTGCCAAGGGACATGCCATTGACATTTGCGATGAGTCGAGCCCGCAGCTTGACATCATGGTCTACAACTCAATCGAGACGGTCGTGTATCGGCCTACTGCGGGTGGAACGTTTATTCCCTACGACTCGCTCCTTGCCGGAATCGAGGTAAAGAGCGCGCTGAATAGGACCGGCCTACATGATGCGTTTCAGGCGGCGGCCCGGACCAAATCACTTCAACGCGCTGCTTTGAAGGTGGGCAACACGATTCACGGGCCGCGCCCAGCGCCGCCGATGTTCCTCTTTGCATTTTGTTCGGATCTCTCCACGGATGAAATTACGGATGCCTTTATCGAAGAGTTCTTCACTGCCCCTCCCGGAGGGCACCTAGACTGCGTCTTCGTCATGGATCAGTGCGACGTGTCTATGTACTTTGTGGGGCCAGCGGGTACTGAACCAGTCCACCTGTTCCTTGGGCAGCCCTCAAGTAGCGGCGAAAGCATCGTCATGTTTGTCAAGCCGGGTTCCGCCCAAGTTTTCAAGGGGCTGCTGTTTCATGCGCCCTCGCCGGGTCTAATCCGTGTTGAGGCTTGGGAGACGGGAGAGCTGACACTCTGGGCGTTTCTCCGTTTGCTAACGGTCACTTTGCAGCCAGGCCCGGTTTTCGGTGCCTGGGTACCTTGGAACGCCGCTGACGAAATGGACTTCTCCTTTCGAAACATCGGCATCTGCATTGACGCAAAGACGCCCCGCAAGAACTGCCAAGCCGAGTTCATTCGCGTGTTCGAGGCCTGCGGAGGAATCGACGACTGACCGGAAGTTTCTTGCCCAGTGCTTCCCTCGACCAAACCACCGTTTCCAGTGCGGATCGTTGACCCTCCAAGGGAGGTAGGGCAGTTTTCGTCTCTAATCACCGATGCACTGATCGAACGGCGGATAAGCAATACGAGTCGGCGTTGGGTCGATCAATGGGCGACTCGGGAGGTCCCTCTTGGCGAGAACAGCCCAACGCGCTCATTGAAATGGGGGGATCGTCTTTGCTCGATGTGAGTTTCTATAATTCTTCAGGTTGAATATAGAATCTCATCAGGCAGAAGCGAGATGCTGCCGCGCACGTTGTGGAGTAGATGCGCATGTTGACCATCTCCAAATCGCTATCTGCGGGCCAGGCAAGGACGTACCACTCCCGCGAGTTTACTTCCGAAGAGCAGAACTACTGGAGCCGTGACCAGCAGGCGCATAGCGAGTGGCAGGGCAGGCTCGCGCAGGAGTGGGGTCTGCATGGCGAAATCGGCTCCGAGCATTTCGCCCGCCTGAGTGAAGGCCAGCATCCTGAGAGTGGCGTCCAGCTCGTCAAGCATCAGCCAGCACGCACCTACGAAAACGAGTACGGCAAGGAAATCACCAGCGTGGAGCACCGCGCGGGATGGGATGCCACATTCTCCGCACCCAAGTCAGTCTCTCTCACCGCGCTCGTGGGCGGCGATGATCGTGTGCGGGAGGCGCACCGCGAGAGCGTCCGCGTCGCGCTCGGTGAATTGGAGCGTTACACGCAGGCACGCATCGGCAACGTCCATGCACCGGAGACAACGGGCAAGTTCATCGCGGCCACCTTTGAGCATGACACTGCCCGTCCGGTAGATGGCTATGCCGCACCACAACTCCATACTCACGCCGTAATCTTCAATGTAACCGAGCGCGATAACGGCCAGGCACGCGCGCTCCAGGAGCGCAGTCTGTTCCAGTCGCAACAGTATGCGACCGGGGTGTACCGTTCTGAGCTTGCCATGCGGTTGCATGGCTTGGGCTACGAGATCGAACGCGGCAAGCATGGTCAGCCGGAGATCAAGGGCTACACACAGGAGTACCTCGACGCATCAAGTCCACGCCGTGAACAGATCAAAGAGCACTTGCAGGAGATCGGCAGAGACGGCGCGGGCGCGGCGCAGGTCGCGGCCCATCGCACGCGGGACAGCAAGGAGTTGCTCTCGCCGGAAGAAGTGTTACAGCGGCATCGTGAACTAGCCGCGCAGTTCGGTCATCAAGCGGATCGCGTCGTCGCGCAAGCGCGCGAACAGGCACACCACCATGCGCAACAACCGGAGAAAACAGTGCGGCAGTCCGTGACCTATTCGCGCGCCCATGTTTTTGAGCGTTCGGCAGTCCAGGATGAGCGAGCCATCCTTCAAGCGGCGATGGATCGCAGCATGGGTCAGGCGACCTACGGCCAGGTGCGACATGAGTTTGAGCAGCGGGTGATGCGAGGCGAGTTTCGCGCAGTGGTACAGACGGATGGCCGCGCCGCGCCACAGTACACGACTGCCGAGATGATTCGCATGGAGAAGGAGATCGTCGGCGAGATGCAGAGAGGCAATGAGCGCGGCTATGGCGATCCGATGCTGGTTTCACCGCAGTTGCGAATTTGGACAGAAGACCGGCACCCAGAATTGAGTCCGGCGCAACGAAGCGCGGTCGATGAGATATTTGTGAGCCGCGAGAAGATTGTTGGGTTGGATGGAATCGCCGGCACCGGCAAGACGACGACCTTGGCTGTGGTTCGTGAAGGTGCGGAGGCGCAGGGATATACGGTCGAAGGGTTTGCGCCGACATCCCGCGCGGCGCATAAGCTCGCCGAGGCCGGTATAGAGACTTCAACGCTCCAGCATCATCTTGCCAGGGGCGAGCAGCCGGATACCGGCGAGAAGCGATTATATGTGCTCGATGAATCATCGCTGGCCTCAACGCGCCAAATGCACGAGTTCGTGACCCGACTCCATCCGAATGACCGCGTCCTTCTGGTAGGTGACACGCGCCAGCATGAGGCCGTCGAGGCAGGCCGCCCCTTCGCGCAACTTCAGGAAGCGGGAATGCGGACTGTGAAGCTGGAGGAGATTGTGCGTCAGCGCGACCCGGAACTGAAGCAGGCCGTCGAGCAGTTGGCGCACGGTCAGGTGGGAGCCGCAGTCGAAAGTCTCGACCGGCAGGGTCGCGTGCATGAGGTGAAAGGCCATGAGGAGCGGATTTCAGCCATTGCACACGAGTATGCCAAGTCTCCTGAAAGCACACTGGTAGTTTCGCCCGACAACCGTTCTCGCACAGAGATCAATCAGCGGATACATGACGAGCTGCAATCGCGCGGTGTTGTGAGCCGCGAAGAACGCTCCGTGCAGACACTTGTGCCTCGTCAGGAGATGACTGGTGCAGACCGCAGTTGGGCGCAGCAGTACCAGGTCAACGATATTCTGCGCTACTCGCGCAGCTCGCAGGAGACTGGCATTGCGAAAGGCGAATATACTCGCGTTGTCTCAGTGAGTGCACGGGAAAACACGCTGACGGTTCTGCGCACGAACGGAGAACAGAAGACCTACGATCCGCGCCGCCAGATGGGAGTCTCAGTTTACCGCGAGCAGGAGAAGGCATTCTCCGTCGGCGACCGCATCCAGTTCACCGCGCCCAGCCAGGAATTGAAGATAGCGAACCGGGAGCTTGGAACAGTGGAGGGCATCGCGCAGGATGGCACGATGCGATTGAAGCTGGAAAATGAGCGCAGCATGAGCTTCGATCCGCAGCGACATCCGCATCTGGATCACGGTTACGCCGTGACCAGTTATTCCAGTCAGGGGCAGACTGCGGACCGTGTGCTTATCAATATAGATACGGAGCTTGGCGCGAAGGACCTGCTCAATCACCGAATGGCCTATGTGTCAGTTTCGCGCGGCCAGTGGGACGCGCAGATATTCACGAATGATCGAGAGAAGCTGTCGCAGGCTTTGGGCCATGATGTTTCGCACCAGAGCGCCCATACGCCCGACTTGAAACCGCCGCAACATGAGATAGCCGAGACTCCCAAACAGGAAAAGAGTCAGGGTATGGATATGGGGCTGTGCCTCTGAAGGCTCCGACGACGGATGCGATTATCCGTTGCAGGAAGCCCATGGCTGAGACTTCGACTGGCGATTGCGGCATCAACATTCGGTTTCACCGCTTTTGACCACTGAACATGCGGCGAAGATGCGGCCATTGCTGCGATCATTTATTGTTACCAGTATGAATAGCAGGAACCGACATCGCGTACGGACACGGCTATTCTGTGCATTGCTGTTCTGTCTTCACCTTCGGAAGAAGGGACGACGCACCCCGGCTCCTCGTGCCCAAGGGACCTGTAGCAGGCAAAATTGGCTGAAATTTACACAGTTTGCCTGCACAGTTCCTACACAGCCGAAAATTGGCATGTTATGTGCCATGAAAACAATATGATGCAAAAGGTTTATCACCCGCTCAGGATGACAGCTCTATTGAAGGGATGAACTGTTGCTGAAGCTTTCTCTGATTCTCGGCTTCATTGCCGCGCTGGCCGATGTGGCGGGGGGCTTTGTGCTGGTGCGGGCGCATGGCGTGGAGCGCTACCTGCGCTACTTCGTCGCGCTGGGCGCGGGCTTTCTGATGGCGACGGCGCTGATTGAGATGGCTCCTGAGAGCCTGAAGATCAGCCCGCGGATGGGTCCGATTCTGATCATGGCCGGCTACTGCGTGGTTCACCTGCTTGAGCACACCATTAACGCGCATTTTCATTTTGGCGAAGAGACGCACAAGGGCGAGTTTGTTTCGCGGCACACGGGCAATTCCGTCATGGTTGGCTTGAGCGTTCATGCGTTGTTTGACGGCGTGGCCATCGGGTCAGGCTTCGTCGTGTCGAACTGGCTCGGCGTGCTGATCTTTCTGGCTATCCTGCTGCACAAGGGGCCGGAGGGTTTCACTATGGCATCGGTGATGCTGGCCAGCGGACGCAGCCGGTCGACGGCGTTTTACTCCGCCGTGGCGCTGGCGGCGGCCACGCTGGCGGGCGTGCTGATTATTGAACTGGCTCCGAGGCTGCTGCCTTACGGATTGCCGATCTCGGCGGGCGTTGCGCTCTATGTGGCGGCTACCGATCTGGTGCCTGAAGTGAATCGCGAGCCGGGCATCCGCATGGCGCTGGTGTTTTTTGCGGGCGTGGCAGGATTTTTGTTGTTGAGGACGCTGCTGCCGGCGCTTTAGAGCGATTTTGATCGGGGAGTTGACGGCCGGAAAAGATTCGTGCCCTCCCACCCTTTTCGCAAAAAACGCGAAAAGGATGGGGCACCCGAAGTCTTGTTAACACTTGATTTGAAAATGCCCTAGTTTAGTTGCCGTGCCTCAGGCGTGGGAGCCGATGCCGATTTTTCCGGCGTAGAGCCTGGTGAGCAGCATTCCATAATCCCACGCAACCTTGAAGTTGGCCTTGCTTGCGCCGCGATAGCGCAGGCCAAAAGCGAACGGGACTTCTTTAATCGACTGAATCTTGCCGCGCACCAGAATCTCAAGCAGCAGTTTGAACCCGGTTTTCTGAAACGCCCCTTGCGGAAGGCAGCGGCGGCGCACCATGAAGAAGCCGGACATGGGGTCTTTGGCGCGCAGATTAGGCCGCTGCAATGGCCATGTGACCCACACGGCGGCCGCGGATAAGAGCTTTCTCACGGGATTCCATCGGCCCAGATCGCCGCCTTCGGTGTAGCGGCTGCCGATGACCAGGTCGCGACCGTCTCTGATGGCGGAAAGCAGCTGAGGCAGCAGTTCGGCGGGATGCTGCAGATCAGCGTCCATCACGCCCAGAACGGTTGCGTCGGTGTGCTGCCAGCCGTGCAGAATGGCTCCGGACAGCCCCCGCTCGCCCTTGCGCACCAGCAGGCGCACGCGCGGGTCGCAATCGGCAATCGCGGAGACCACGGCTCCAGTTCCATCGCAACTGTCGTCATCGACCACCAGAATCTCGTAAGGGATATTCAACGGATCGAGCACGGAGCGTACGTGATTGAGCAGGCCGCAGATATTTTCCGCCTCGCACAGCGTCGGAATCACCAGCGCCAGCTTGTCGAGCGCTTGTTCGCTGCCGCCCATGGCCGGCGACGGAGGATTCATCTCAGCAGCGACCGGCATGGTTGTTGACTCAATCATCGTTAACGTCACGTTTTCCCAGTGTATATGGAGTAAATAACCAGGGCCCAATTCATTAGACGAAATTGCGGCCAATTGGCCACGCTTAGGAAAGTATCATAGAAACCAGAGTGCTTTGCGAACGCTATCGGCCCCGGGAATAAAAACAGTCATCAGAGCACAACGCCGTCCCCCGGAACACGTCTATACCCTGCCAAACTGCCGTGCGAGGAATTCCTGTTTTGCTGCGTAAATGGTTAACTCAAGAGATTTTGCCGCTATTGCTGTTGACGGCGCTCGGCTTTGCGGTCATGGGCTACCACCCCGGCTTTGAAGACGACGGCGTCTATCTCGCGGCGGTCAAGGCGGACCTCAACCCGACGCTCTATCCGCACCATTCTGATTTCTTCCGGCTGCAGATGCAGGCCACCATCTTCCCCGGCAGCATGGCCAATTTCGTTCGCTTGACGCGCATTCCCCTGGCCTGGGCGGAGTTGCTGTGGCAGTTTGCCGCGCTGCTGCTCATCCTGTGGGCCTGCCGACGCATCGCCGCGCAGATTTTTCCTGAAGTACAGGCGCAATGGGCCGCCGTGGCCATGGTGGCGGCCATGTTCACGCTGCCCGTGGCGGGCACGGCGCTCAATATCGCCGACCAGCACCTGCACCCGCGCAACCTGGCCACCGCGCTCATCCTGATTGCCGCATCGAGCATTCTGAAAGGCAAGCGCTGGCAGGCGATTCCCCTGCTTGTGATGGCTGCGCTGCTGCATCCCATCATGGCCGCGCTGGGCATGTCGTTCTGCGCCTTCCTCGCCCTGGCTTTGCTCGAACCGGTTCCCTTCCGGTTGCGCGCCACGGAGGGTTCCGTAGCCGCCTCCGTGGTGCCGTTGGGCTGGCTGTTTGTGCCCACCAATAGCAGTTGGCGTCTGGCTCTGGCCTCGCGCAGCTATTACTCTGTTTACCGCTGGACCTGGTATGAGTGGCTGGGCGCGCTGGCACCCTTGTTTCTGTTCTGGCTGCTTTGGCGCCTGGCTGAACGGCAGAGCGGCCTGGCGCAAGACCGTGTGCGGGGTCGAGCGCAAGATCAGGCGCAGAAGCGGAGTCTGGACAGGCTGGCGCGGTTTGCCCTGGCGGTGTTTGCTTATGGGGTCTTCCAGCAGGTTGTGGCCATGGCGTTGCTCGCTCCCGATTCGCTGGACCGGCTTACGCCGCTACAGCCCATGCGTTATCTGCAACTGGTCTATGTGTTCATGGCGCTGGCTGCCGGCGGCCTGCTGGGGCGCTTCCTGCTCAAGAAGATAATCTGGCGCTGGGCTCTTTATCTGCTCCTGTTCAATGGCGGAATGTTCCTGGTGCAGTGGGAACTGATCGACGACGGCGCCCATCTGGAGTTGCCGGGAATGGCCACCGACAACCCCTGGCTGCAGGCGTTCGACTGGGTTCGGCAAAACACGCCCGAGAACGCTTACTTCGCTCTCGATCCGCGCTACCTGGCCGCTCCCGGCGAAGGCTTTCACGGCTTTCGTGCATTGGCTGAGCGCGGCCAGTTGTCTGACGCGATCAAAGACACGGCCGTGGTCACCGAGGTTCCCAGCCTCGCGCCCCTCTGGCATCAACAGCAATTGGCCCTGACCGGCTGGAAGCATTTTCGCCTGGCAGACTTCGAGCGCCTCAAGGCGGAGTTCGGCGTGGACTGGCTGCTGGTCTCCTACCCGCAGACGCCGGGTCTGGATTGCGGCTGGCACAACAGCGTGGTTGCAGTCTGCACGATTCCGTAAGGGCGGCCAGTTCAGGCTGGTCGCCGGCCGCTTAGGTTCGAGCAAAAAGGGCGTGGAGACAGAAACGGAAACGGCTCATCTGGGTACAACAGCAAACGCGGCAGATTTCCAAGTCTGAAGGCTGAGACTTGGAAGGCTACCGCGCTCTTGAATGCTGAGACCCTTTATTCGTTGACGGCCTGTTTAGATGGCGCTGGTTCCAGGCAACGCCACACCGCGCTGACGCCACAATGCGAAGCCAAGGAGGCCGATGCCGGAAAGCATCAACAGCCAGGTGGAAGGCTCCGGGGTTGCAATGAGCGATACATCCGTGACTTCATTGCCGTACGAGGGGCTGCCGGTGTCGGCGAGTCCGACGAAGCTCAGAGTTTCCGATGTGGAAGTCGCGATGACCTCAAAGCCGTTTTTAGTCCAGACCAGCGAGGAGTTGTTGAGAGTATCCGTGTCGGTGGTGATGAGAACTCCGTTCAACCACACCTGCATCGACTCATCGCCGGAACCGGGACGATCGCCATATCCCCATCCGAGCCAGTAGGTCTGCCCTACCGTCAGGCCGTTGATGGTCTGAGAAACGGTCTCGGGATTGTTCGCGTTCACTTCCAGGCTTTGCGTGGCGTACGGATTCTTCCCCGGGCCAATGGGGCCGGGGGTGTCAATTTCCATGAGGCCGCCAGGATCAGTCGTGCTCCAGCCGGTCACTTGCGCGCTGGTGAAAAGACCCCAACTGCCAGGGCTCAAAGAAGGAACGCTGAAACTTCCATTGGTAACCAGATTGATGGTACCAGCGTTCGAGGGGGTAGCCCCGACAAGGCCGAACACCAAAACAGCGGCGAGGGAAAGACCAAAACGCTTCATACTGCCTCCAGAAATCAATACTCGTTACAGGAATGCTCCGCGGGACTCTTTCAAACCCGTCAGCATTTTACTTTGCAGAAACTTAAAAGCCGTTCAGAGGTATCGAGCAGAATTGACATTCGTTGTATACTTCCGCCCCCCCCTATCTATGCACGCCTGATACCAAAGTGTTAGCTATTCTACTCAATGAGTTACCAGGATGTCTATTGGGCAATACGCAAATCTTTGCACATGGTCATTTCTATAAAAGTTCCACTTCCCCACCACCTCCAGCCAGGCGCTTTGAAGCGAGCCCCTTTTTGCCATGGGTCTGGAGTCCCGTCTTTGGCGACCGACCCGACCCGCTCCAGCCCCGGAAGGCTCAGTTTTGCGCGTTCCGGCTGTATCCGCGACAATGGGTGAGAGCACCGTAGCGAAGACGCAAACAAGACGAGCGCAGGCAACGCTGGCGGGGCCGAGATTGGGTCTGCGCGCTTTTCTTTGAAGATGTCACGCGGGTACATTTTGCGGCTACACTTTATAGACCCACGACTTTCTTCTTCCGGCACGGAGGCCGGCTGATGCTCAACCTGTCCCAGCGTCTTATTCTCGGTTGCGTTCTACTTGCCGGCCTGACTCTGGGCTTGGTGGCCGCAACGCACCGCGCGCTGCAGGCGGCCGGGCAGATGAATCTCGCCTGGGTCTTCGTCGCGGCCGCAATCCTGGTGGGGCTGACGACTGTCTTTTTTGTCCTTCTGCCCATTCGAACGCTGGCCCGCGACGCGCGCAAAATTGCCGAGGGCAATCTGGACCACCGCACAGAATGGAAGAGCCACGACAGCTTCGGAGTAATCTCCGCCGAGGTCAACCGGCTCGCCGTGCGCCTGCGCGATCTGCATGACTCCGAGGCCGGACGTCGGCAGATGGAGTTCCAACTCTCCGACGCTGTCTTGCAATCGATCTTCGAGCCGATCATCGTGACGGACGGCAAGGGCCACATCCTCAAAGTGAACCAGGCCGCTGCCGAACTGCTGGGCGAAGCGGCCGCGGATCGTTTGGCGCTGGCCAATACCCCCGGCGGCGACAAAATTCTAAGCGCCATCCGCGACGCGGTTTCCATGCAGAAGGCCGTGGCCGCGGAAGACGAGGCGGCCATGCTGCCCATGCGCATCGGCAAAAAGGAGCGCAGCTTCCGCCTGCGCACCACGCCCATGCGTGACTCCGAAGGGCGCTTGCTGGGGACCGTCACCACTCTCGAAGACGTCACCAGTCTGCAGGACACCGACCGCTTCAAGACGCAGTTTCTCACCGTGGCCAGCCGCAAACTGCGCGACCCGCTGTTGCAATTGCGGCGCGGCCTCTATGCGCTCTCTCAGGGCTTTGGCGGCGAGCTGGAACCGCTGCAGACGGAGCTTGTGGCCGCGGCCGGCAAAGAGTCGGAAAAGCTAGATGAGCTGATGGCCGACCTGATCGAAGTGGCGGAGCTGGACACAGGCACGCGCGAGTTCAAACTGGAGCGGCTGCGCCCGCTCGAAGCTCTGACCGAGGCCCGCGACCGCTATTGCGACGACGCCTCGCGCAAGCATATCCGCGTGGATGTGCGCGCTTACGCCGATCTGTCCATGGTGCAGTCAGACCGCCGCGGGCTGCGCTCCATTCTTGACAATCTGCTGGCCAATGCGCTGCGCTATACGCCGGCGGAAGGTGAGATTCTGCTGACGGCCGAAGAGGTCAAGGACTCGATCCAGTTCACGGTGCGCGACACGGGGCGCGGCATCGAGGCCGAGCGGTTGAGCACCATCTTCGACCGCTTCAATCCCATGTCGGAGAGCGGCTCGGGGCTGGGCCTGGCGCTGGTGCGGCGACTGGTGGAGCAGTTGGGCGGCCAGATTGCGGTTGAAAGCCGGCTGGGCCACGGAACCACCTTTCGCTTCAAACTTCCCGTCGCGGCAGCGGAAGTAACCCGTCACCCGGTCGAGGCGGGCTAAACGCATGGCCGAAATTGTCCTGGAAAAACAGCAGGAACCCGCCAAACTGCGCGTCTACATTGGCGCGGCGCCGGGCGTGGGCAAAACCTACCACATGCTCAACGACGCCGACCTGATGCTGCACCAGCAGAATGTGGATGTGGTGATCGGCCTGGTGGAAACGCACGGCCGCGCCGAGACCGAAGCCCGCATTCGCGACCTGGAGATCATTCCGCAACGCGTGATTCCCTACCGCGGCGTGAACCTCAAAGAGATGGACGTGGACGCCATCCTGGCGCGCCATCCCAACACCGTGGTGGTGGACGAGTTGGCCCACACCAATGTGCCTGGCAGCAAAAACCGCAAGCGTTACGAAGATGTGCTGGAGCTGCTGGAAGCCGGCATCAACGTGATGACGGCCGTGAACATTCAGCACCTGGAAACGCTGAACGATGCCGTCAACCGCTCGGCCAGCACGGTGATCCGCGAAACTGTCCCCGACAGCTTTTTGAAGCGCGCCGACGAAGTGGTCAACGTGGACGTGACCGTGGACGAGCTGCGCACCCGCCTGCGCGCCGGAAAAATCTATGCGCCGGAAAAAGTGGAGCAGTCGCTGGCCAACTTTTTCCGCAAAGGCAACCTGAACCTGCTGCGCGAACTCTCACTGCGCACCACGGCCGAGCAGGTGGGCAATCGCGCCGCCGAGTACCGCCGCACGCAGGGCCTGGAGCAGGCGCCGATTCCGGAAAAAGTGATGGTCTGCCTCAGCACGCGCCCCGGCAGCGAGCGGCTGCTGCGCGTGGGCTCGCGCATCGCCGGCCGCCTGGCCACCAACTGGTATGCCGTCTATGTGACCCGCCCGGACGACAAGGGCCACGGCGACCCCGATGCATATCATCGCCTCGAAGAGTATCAGCGCATGGCCCGCGACCTGGGCGCGCAGGTCGTTTCGCTCACCGACCGCAACGTCTCTGACGCGCTGATCCGCTTTGCCCAGCAGGAGAGCATCTCGCACGTGGTCTTTGGACAGCCGGTGCGGTCGCGCTGGGACATTCTGCTGCGCGGCTCGGTGCTCAACCGCTTTCTTTCCGAAGTGCGCGACGTGACGGTGCAAGTAGTGCCTATGCACAAGCCGCAGCGCAAAGGGTGAGAACTGTTTTGTACGGACGCGCCTACTTCGTCATCCAGATTTCCAGGCCCATTTCGTTTTCATCAATGTCGGCGCGGGTAAAACTGGTCTCCCAGATCATTTGCTGAAACTCGTCTTTGGTGTAGGCCCGTTTGATGAGCATGGTCTCGAACGCCAGCTTGGTCAGAATCCTGTTCAATGTGGACAAGCCCATGCCGTCGATATGGTGACTGATCGAGTCCGGCGAGGCGTTGCGCTTGAGATCGATGATCAAGCCGCGGCCGCCGGGCTTGAGCACGCGGCACATCTCCTGCAAAGCGACGACGGGCTTGCCAAAATTCTTGAAGGCCGCGCGGCACAGCAAAAAATCGAAGCTCCCGCTCGGGAAGGGCAAGTTGGACGCCGAGCCCTGTTTGAAGTCGACGTTCACACCCGCTTGCGCGGCCTTCTTTGCCGCCATCTTCACAAAGGTGTGGCTGAGATCGAGGCCGGTAATGGCATAAGAACCGAGCTTCGCCAGCTCAATGCAAAAATAGCCCGGACCTGGCGCAACCTCAAGCACGGCACTGCCCGGCGGAAGCTGGCCGAAGATGCGCCGCGCCAGTTCGACGTATTCCTTCATCATCTCAGCCGTATTGGCCGCGTACCATTTTGCGGTCATGCCTTCCATGCCGCTATCTGCGCGAGGCTTGGGCATTGCCAGAGTTGTCATGGTGTTTTCCTCCATATCTTTTGGGGTTGAGGCCGGGTTGAAAATTTCAGGGTGCGAGCCTATTCGCAAAACACCCGCACCTTGGTTGTATTTCCCTCTTTGCCTTGAACGTCCACGGTGAGGTCTTCAAGGTGGTCGATCAGTTCTTCCAGATTTTCCGGCTTGATCTGCGACAGGGTGAGCGGTACGCCGTGCCGGTTCAACGCCTCGTCAAAATGCACGTGCGCCTGCGCGGGAATCAGGCTGGCCAACCGCACGCCGGCGCGCAGCAACTGCATGGGCACGCGCACGTTCACTGACGTTGGCCCCTTCAAGCCGGTCATCTCTTCATCGGCCTCCACCAGCACGCGCAGGTATTTGGCGCGCGTCTTGGCGGCGGCCGCACTGGCTCCGTTTGCACCAGCGGCAGAACCGGAATGTTCTCCTGCCTTTGTGCCCTGCCCGGCTTCAAGCGCGGCAATCAGTCGCTCGGCTTCATCGGCGGTGATTTTACCGGCGGCCAGCATTTCTAAAATCTGTCGGCGATTCTCGTTCATTGCATTCCTCCCAGCAAGTGCGCGATCGTGAGCCATGCCTGATGCAGAGTGAGCACCGGCAGCAGCGCACGCGTGGCGTGACCCAGAGACGCCAGCCCCTGTTGTGGATTGAGTTGAGCCAGCAGCGCCACGGCGACGCAGGCTGCGAATATCCAGAAGCTCTCGCGCCCTTCGTTCCAGGCGATTAGCAAGCGCTCGGCTTCGGCCGGAGTAATCCGGCCCAGAGCCACAAGAGACAAAATAGCGCGGCGATCGTTTGGCATAGTGACCTCCTGAAACTTCACGCCTAGAGAATGCGAACCAGAACCTGGTTCCCTTCGGCGCGAACATGAACGTGCGTTCCGGGCAGGCTGGACGCGATGCCCCAGAAGATGGCGATCACGCGCCAGACGCTGCTCCTGGTCGAAATGGCCATGGCCGCCAGCACCAGGAAGATCAGCGGTGAAAGCAGAATGACCGGAATCCACAACAGGAACAGCGGCAGCCAGAGCCGCGGCCAGTGCCAATGCGGTGTCTCAATGCCCACGACGGCGAAGTTGGGAATCATTGCAAAGCCTCCAGTGCGCGGATGGCTTCCTCGGCAGTGAGTTCGCCCCGCTTGAGCCGCTCCAGAACTTCCGCGCGCGATGGAGACGGGTTGGTTTCCACGAACTGCAACTGGCCGGAGATGCGGTTGAGCCGCGCCTTGATGGTCGGGTAGCTGACCCCGAAGGTCTGCTCCATCTCCTTGATGGACCCGTGCGAACGTAGAAAAGCGACGACGAAAACCTGGTCCTCCAGGCTGAGCCGCGCCAGTTCCGGAAGCGTAAACTGCCCCTCGACGGCGATCTGCTTCTCCGGAATGCTGACCCGCTCAATGACGAGCGAGCCGCCCTGCGCAATGCGCAGCAGTTCCTGCCAGTCGGAAGCGGGTTTGGGGGTCGAATCCATGCGGTTGATTTCTCGTTTTTCAACTACATGGAGAATAATAATCAATTTTATTTATTTTTTCAAGAGTTTTTATTAAATTTAATGGAAATAACGTGCTTCGGTGACTATGACTCTATGATGCTAATCGCCCCTGCTCGATATCCTGAGCAGGTACCTTAGTACCCAAGCCTCAAGTCTCTCTAACCGAGAACCCTTACCACCGCCAGTATGCAGTCGATAGAGTTGATTACCTAGCATTAGGCGTTTTGGATCAGGCATTCCTGATGCTCCTATAGTCCCATCGGCTCTCAAATATTGGTGAACTCTGGCCAGTTCTTGCCGATTAGAATCCAGATAAGAGATTTCCTGGGTTCTGGTACAAAAAGGTTCATTGGCCACTGTTCTGCTAGGATGAGTATCCCGGGTGATGTTCTGAATCAGCTCGCCTCTTTTCACCTTGGCTAGGAAATGATGGCGCTTGAAAAGCCATCGCATCTTCCATTCAGTAACTCGGATTGGCGGAGACTGAGGGTTCATGGCAAATCGATCTCAAATTTCGGAGCATCTAGCAATGTACCTGAATGGGCGCATCCGGCTTGATGCGTTTGAAGATTGGGTTGTTGAGAACACTTGGAATATCCACTTGGAAAATGATCCAAGCGCAGCACGAATTGCGTTCGCAATCGAGGAGTCTCTTGCAGAGTTCTCAAGTAGGCATATCTCCGAATCGGAACTCAAAAATGAGTTCAGAAGCATTCTTTTGGCCCCCCCGCTGTCGGCAGCGAAGCCGTTAGTTGTCTCATTTCCCTCAGATAACGATTCGCGCAATGTTCGAGCGTGGCCAATTGGGTCTGTGATCGTTATCCGAGAACCTGAGGAGGGCTACCTGAAAGTTCCAGCGTGGGATCATCAGGTGCTTGTCTGAGCACGAATTGTGTTCTAGCCCTCTCGATTCCATCTACTTTCAAAACTACTTGATGGATGCCGACTTGCCTCGGGACAACTCCCAACTGCGCAATGATATGGGCGGCGCGGGGTAATTCGATAATCGGTCCCACGGGTATCTGTTGATCGGTCGTTAATGGAACCTCGCTCTGCTCTCCGTCTGGACGGACGATGACCAGTACAACAGTGTGCTTGTCATCGTCATTGGCAGAGAATTGCACGATACCAAAAACGACAATGGGAACCGCCTGCTTATCGACGGGCAAGTCCGGAATAGATTTAAATGAAAAAATATTAACTAGTCGGATTACACTTACCGCATTATCTGTTTCGCGGAGCACGCGCTCGCATATTAGGCAGGTAGCCGATAGAAAAGCCATATTCGTACCTCGTTTCCGGTGTGATTATAATAGTCGCATGAAGACGCCTCCCGACAATTCGGAATTTGAGTGCTTCACGGATTTTGCGCGGCGCCTTCTGTCAGTGCCACATTCAGAAATCAAAGCTAAGCTAGCCGCAGAGAAGGAAGAGAAGCGAACGCCTAAGCCCGCGTCCCTGCCTCGCCTTCCAAGGCGCATTAGTTGACCTTCGTTTCCCCCGCGTTGCCTGTCAGCTCTGCATAAGTCAGTCTCTTCCCTGAAATCTGCGATGCTGCCAGCATGAAGCGATCCGCATCATTCAGCGGATTGTCTTTCGTAGCGCGATTGTTGAAACGGAAAACCTGCTCGTCAATATAACGGCTCAGGTGAAAAGGTTCAACTGCAACATACGTGCCTCTCAGACCGCGCTTCAACAGTGACCAAAAATTCTCGATGCCGTTGGTATGCACTTCGCCGCGCACGTATTCAGTGAAGTGGTTCACGCTGTCATGGACGAACTCCAGCGCCTCAAGGCTCTTGTAAGTCTTCAGGCCGTCCGAGTAGATGGTGCTGCCCTTTTCGATGTTCTCAATGATGGCATTCAGCAATACTTCGCGCTTGACGTTCGGAATGATCTGGGCGCGTACCTGGCGGGTTTCACGGTCCAACATCCCGAACACGCCAACCTTGCCAGAGCCTTCGCCGGTCTTGGGCTTGCCCTTATGGGTTAGTCGATCTTTGGGTAACAATATCGCTGACTGACTAAATTCCCTAATTGAGCGGAATTGAATAGCCCCCAGATGGGCTACCAGTTGGATTCGGTGGAGTTGTCTTCGTCCGGCGCGTGGACAATGCGCATCAGCTCGCCGCGATCGAGCCAGATCAGCCAGCAATCTCCGCAGGTGTCTACGATGACGTTGCCGGGACCGGCGTAGAAATGGGTGTCCATGCGCTTGTGGCACTGGGGACACTGAATGACGCGCTTCAAATCGCCTTGGTCAGGCGGCGTCTGCACGGCCGGAGTGTTTTTGCCGGACTGCATGGCTGCGGTCCGCAGCGCATCCACCAGGCCGGGCAGCACGTTCATGGGCAGCAACAGGCCGTGGCACTGGGTGCAGTAAAGCAGAGGGATTTTGGCGATGGCACCCTGAACGAGCGGCACGCTGCAGAGCGGGCAGGAAGAGTTCGAGCCAGCCTGCCGCACGGAAACTTGCCGCGCGGAAACTTGTCCCGCGAAAAGCTGCGCCTCGGAAACTTGCTCGGCCAAAACCTGCACACCGTCGTCTTCCTCACCGGGAAAAAAGACGGCGTGGCAGTAATCGCACTTGTAGCCCTCGGTGTCCGGCTTGGGCGTGATGGGAGCGCCGCAGGCGGGACAGTTGGCCGGACAGGTCATTGCGGCTTTCCACACTCCGCGCAGAACTTGGCGCGCGCGGCAATGGGCTTTCCGCATTCAATGCAGAACTTGGTGTCCGCTGCAACAGCCGGAGCGTTAGAGGATGCGATAGCAGCCGCAGCCGCCGGAGCCGCAGCCGGAGCAGGAGCAAGCGGTTTGAGCGACGTAGCCAGAACCTGCGCGACGGCAGCGCCTGCGCCCAGGCCCATGCCCACGCCGGCTCCTCCGCCGGTGTTGGCGGCAGCCAGGTCGAGCGACTCAGCCGCGGCGTACTGCGTATAGCGGCCCACATCGCCCACCATGCTCATGCCAATGCGCTGATCGAGAACCTTGGAAAGCTCATCGGGAAGCGAAACATTCTCGACGACAAACTGGGTCAGTTCGAGTCCCAGCCCGGCAAAGACAGGCTTCATCTGCGCGCTGATCTTTTCTGCCAGCACGGCTTGATTGGCGGTCAAGTCAAGAAAGGCAAGATTACTGGTGGCAAAGGCGCCGGTCATGCCGGCGAGGATGGTGTCGCGCAACTGGCCTTCAAGATCGGCGGCGAAATAACACTCGCGCGTGCCGCTCACCTGGTTGAAGAAGACGCGCGGGTCGGCGATGCGGTAGGTGTAGATACCGAAGCAGCGCAGGCGGACGGCGCCAAACTCCTTGTCACGAATGGTGATGGGCGTTGCGGTGCCCCACTTCTGGTCAATCTGCTGGCGCGTGGAGAAGAAGTAAACCTCTGACTTGAAGGGCGACTCGAAGTCCTTGTCCCAGTTCATCAGGTCGGTGAGGATGGGCAGATTGCGCGTATTGAGCGTGTGCAGGCCGGGCGTGAACACGTCGGCGATTTTGCCTTCGTTGACGAAAGCGGCCACCTGGGACTCGCTCACGGTGAGTTGGCCGCCATTCTGGATTTCCAGATCGCGCATGGGATAGCGGTAGGCAAGAATTCCGTCTTGCGGCTCGTTCCACTCGATAACGCTGATGAACTGCTTGGACAGGAAGCTGATGAGGCTCACGGAGTTCTCCTGAGCATGACGCTAGCATGGGGTGGAGTGGCAGGGTATAGCACGAAGGGATCAGAGGGACTGCACGGTTAGGGAATCGAGCGTAGTCCGCCGTTAATCTCATCATTTAATTAGCGTGCTTCGAGCCCGAGTGACCTTTTGCAGAATGTCGTTGGCTTTGGCGGGTCGAGTAGCCCGAAGGATTTTTCACCCCCAGGCCTTCACAGAACAGAACGTAACGAGAAACTACTCGCCCAATAGACGAAAGTTTGACGGGGAGGAAGTCTCTTTTTCTCGCATCAGCCGCCGATAATGCCGGCCTCTTCCGCTCCCCACCAGCGGACCGTTCCGCCCGCAACGCCCACCCTGTAGATCCGGTGCGCTAACGCGCTTAGCGGGTCATTTACTCCGGTACTTTGAATCTGAAAGTCGTAATTCTCCGCTGTTCCAAGCCAATATATGATGGTGGCAAAGGATGAGTAGCTTCATGCGGAGGCTTGCGCCATGCTGGATCGCAACTGGGTGTTTCAAATGCTGCGGGACAACCGCTATTCGCTGCGCAAGCTTCGCCGCGCGCCGGTCTT
Organism: Occallatibacter sp.; assembly: GCA_036489415.1. Lineage (GTDB taxonomy): Bacteria > Acidobacteriota > Terriglobia > Terriglobales > Acidobacteriaceae > Telmatobacter. The sequence goes on from DASXFS010000022.1 coordinate 20,605, forward strand.
CACACTTGCCGTTACGCTCACACTGGGGCTGGGCATTGGAGCCACCACGGCGATCTTTTCGCTGATTCATGCGGTGATGCTCAAGAACCTGCCGGTGACCGATCCGTCGCAACTTTACTTGATCGGCTCCAGTGACCCCTGCTGCGCCACGAGCGTTTTGCAGGGCGACTGGCAGAGCTTTTCCTACTCCCTCTATAAGCGCATTGCTGCCAGCGCGCCGCAGTTTGACGACATTGCCGCGTTCCAGCAGCGCGCGGGCATTCTGAGCGTGCGCGACGCCGCGTCTGACACGGCGCAGGCCCGCGCCATGATGGGCGAGTATGTTAGTGGCAACTACTTCCGCACGCTTGGTCTGCATGCCATTGCGGGCCGCATGATTACCCCCGCCGACGACGAGCGCAACGCCGCGCCGGTTGCAGTGTTGAGCTATCGCGCATGGCTGCGTGACTACAACGCCAGCCCCGCGGCCATCGGGTCTGTGGTTAAGATCGAAACGTACCCGTTCACCATTATCGGCGTCACGCCGCCTGGGTTCTATGGCGAAACACTGAGCAGCCAGCCGCCGGAGCTGTGGGTGCCGTTGCAGAGCGAATTTCTCATCGACGGCAAGGCCGCATTCAATCTTGTTCCTTCCACGGCGTGGCTGCATCTGATTGGGCATTTGCGCTCCGGCGCGAGCCTGAACGGAGTTCCCGAGCAACTGAGCACCATGCTGCAGAACTGGATCACGACCGAGGCCGATCTGCCTGCGCACAGCCAGCCGAAATCGCCCGCCGAGCTGGCCCGGCAGGTGATCAGCATTGCGCCAGGCGGAGCGGGCATCGGCACCATGCGTCAAACTTACTCCCGCAGTCTGTGGTTGCTGTTTGCGCTGTGTTTTACGGTGTTGCTGATTGCCTGCGCCACCGTGGCTAACCTGATGCTGGCGCGCGGCGTGACGCATCGCACGAGCATTGCGGTGCAACTGGCGTTGGGAGCCTCGCGGCAGCGCGTGCTGCGGCAGGTGCTGACGGAATGCGTGTTGCTGGCGCTGCTGGGCGGAGCCGCGGGCGCGGGCATCAGCCTGATTGGGACAAAGATGGTTATCGCGCTGGCGTTTCGTCATGCTGTGGACCTGCCGATCCATGCGTGGCCGTCGTGGCCTGTGCTGAGCTTCTGCTTCGGCCTGTCGCTCATCACTGGATTTGCTTTCGGCGTCGGACCTGCGTGGCTTGCTTCGCGTGCCGAGCCCATCGAATCCCTGCGCAGGGCTAATCGTTCTACCCGGATGGGTGCGGCGCTGCCGCAAAAGCTGCTGGTGGTGCTGCAAACGGCGCTGTCAATTCTGCTTATCTCTGCGGCGGGAGTGCTCACGCATAGCTTGCTAAATCTCGAACGACAGGATCTCGGCTTTAATCCTCTAAACCGACTTGAAGTCAGCATGGAGCCGCCGCTGGCCGATTACACGCTGGACGACCTCACCACACGCTACCGCGCTCTGCTGGATCGCCTGAGGCAGTTGCCCGGTATACGCGGCGCCAGCCTTGGACTGGACGGGCCGACTAGCGCCGGCTGGGGCAAGACCATCATACTGCCCGGAGAAACAACGATGCCGCCCGCGGACGGCTCGCACAGCACCCGCTGGAACCGCGTCAGCCCAGGATATTTTGAAACGGTTGGCATGCCGATCATCGCGGGACGCGGGATTCTTGACTCTGACCGTGACAACACGCCAGCAGTTGCAGTCGTCAATGAGTCTTTCGCGAAGAAATTTTTCGGCAATCAATCCGCACTTGGACGGCACTTTGGTCCGGCACTGCCCGGCTATGCCAACGCACTGGAAATCGTCGGCGTGGTGCGCGATGCAAAATCCGGTGATCTGCGCAAGCCCGCGCAGCCGATGGCCTTTGGTGCGTTAACGCAGCATATCAACTACGGCGAAACAACTCTGCAAGGCAGCGACAAGTGGGATCACTTCATTACCAGCGTGCAGATTCTCCATTCGGGCAACGCGGGCGCGCTCGACTCGCAGATTCGCGAGGCTTTCCGGCAAGCTGATCCCAACTTCGCCATTCTCTCCATTCAGCCAGTGAGCGAAGAGGTGGACACGCAGCTTGACCAGCAGCATGCCGTGGCTGAATTGAGCGGATTATTCGGCGTGCTGGCGCTGGTACTTGCTTCGATTGGGCTGTATGGCGTGACTACGTACACAGTGGCACAACGCACGGGCGAGATCGGCATTCGTATGGCGCTGGGCGCCGACCGTTTGCATATCGTTCTGCTGGTGTTGCGCGGAGCTTTTGTGCAGGTGACACTGGGCGCGGCGATCGGCCTGCCCGCTGCGCTGCTGGTCAGCCGGTTGCTCTCGGCCATGCTGTATCACGTGGGCGTATTCGATCCAGCATCGCTCGGCACTGCGATTGCCGCGCTGCTGCTCGGCGCGTGCGCGGCCAGCGTGTTGCCCGCCTGCCGTGCCGCATCAACGGACCCCGTGCGTTCCCTGCGCGCGGAATAGCTTTTGCAATCGTGCTATGAGTTTTCCCGCGCATATTTATTTCCAGAATCGAGATTCTTTATACATCCCAAAGGAACCATCTCTGGGGGCGTGAAATCTGTTACCGCGTTGATGCCAAGTTATGTTGTCTTTTCGGTGCCAGGTTATGCTCTACGTGTCACCAAGATGCATTCTTCGTATCGACCGATTTTTCCATCGCTCGGATGTCATTCAGGACACCCGGAGCGAGCTTCTATTCCATCTCGTATTCCCTCGCGCTCAGTGCTGCGGAATATACACCGGCGCAGAGGGCGTCTGGCCTTCGCTGGCCGACGGAGGAAATATCTTGGGAGCGTCCTGCGGGCGGCTCGCAGATTTGCCGGGGATCGACGATGCTGATGGCGCGACGTTATTCGGCGCTGGGCTGCCGGCTGCCACGGACAAAGAGTTGTTCATCTTCGCAGCAGATTCACGATCGGGGTCGAGCAAGCGCTGCAAGTCGGCTGCGGTTACTGCTGGACGAGCGTTTGTGTCCGCATCGGATTGGCTGGTCTGCTGGCTGGAATCCGCAGCCGGAGCGCCGGCCGGCTTTTCGGCAGGCGGCGCAGCAGGTGTTGCGGCCAGCGCGGCGCGGGAGAAATCTGCGGCGCGCTGAGCATCGCCACGGATCTGCTCGTAGTGGGCTGCCAGCGCCAGAATTGCCGGGTCGCGCGGAAAGCGGTCGAGCGCCGGCTGCAGCCACTGCCAGGCCTGCGTGTCGTCATTGGCCGTGAGCGCCGCGCCGATGGCTCGCTCGAAGTCGTCCGCAGTGGCGTCCTGCATGGGGATGGTCTTATAGAGCGCGAGCGAATCCCGGACGCGGCCTGCCCGCTCATAACCGCCGGCTGCGGCCTTGCGCACGGCCAGGTTGCCGGGGAAAGCCTGCGATGCGGCGTCCAGAATGTCGATCGCGCGCTGAATATTTCCACCGTCCATGGCGGCAGCCGCGCAACGCACGCTCCAGTTAGCCCAAATGCCTTGAAGCGTCTCGCGCTCGGCGGCCATGAGACCGGCATGTGCGCTCAGGCGCATCAGCACCGGGTAAAGCGCGCGGTCGTTGTGCGCGTTGAACAACAACCACGCGTCCTGAATCTCAAGGGACGCGGGCGGCTCGATGTGACGCGCGGCATAGTATGCCTCAACGCGATTCATGGATTCGACCGCGTGCGCTGTGTCGCCCGTGGCGGCATATATGCCGGCCTCGGACTGCAGAAAATAAATCCCCGTCTCCAGTTCACTGCGCACCGGCACTGGAATTAAAGCAAGCTGCGCGAGAGCTTCAGGATTGCGACCGGCAACAAGCAGCGCGGCGATCAGTTCCTCCCAGGCGTCGGTGTTGTCGGGATTGTTCTGGATAATATGGTGATCGATGTCGCAGGCATGAGCAGTGTCGCCGCGTAAAAGATAGACGCCCGCCAACTGCAACTGGAGCGCCACGCTGGATTGGCCGCCGGTTGCAGCCTGCAATTTAACCGCGCGTTCCAGCAGCCCCTGCGCCGCTTCATACTGTCCCGTCTGCTGATCCATGGTGCCTAGCAGAGCGAGGAACGCCGGATCGCCGAGCGCAGCCTGATAAACGGCCGGCGGCATTTTCCGCACGTCGTCGATGGCCTGCTTGTTTTCGCCCACTTGATGATGAGCGTTCACCAGGCCCATCCATGCGGCCCGATTCCCTGCATCGTCTTTGAGTAGTTGCGCGTAGAGATCGGCGGCCTGGTTGTAGCGCCTGGCATCCATCAGTATGCCCGCGTACTCGATGCCAATGCTGGGCTTGACCGTGGTTCCGTTGCCGGCAGAGGGCAGCGCCGGCATGTCTGCCAGCACGCGCTCCGCATCGGCCGGGCGGTTCTCGGCGCGATAGATCGCCACCAGGGCGCGCAGATATTCCGGGTCCGTGACCAGCGCAGTTTTTACCTCCGCCGGAAACCGCGCCTCCACCGCAAGCGCTTTGCCGTTCTGGTTGTCGTGCGCATAGGCCAGAAACAGGCCTCGCCAGCCGTCTGCGGAGTTCGGCTGAAGAGCGATCAACTGCGCATCAATGATCGCCGCCCCAGCGTATTTCTGTTGAGCAGCCAGCGCGCCGGCCAGCCCCTTGAGCACCTCGGGCGAATGCGGATGGATGGTCAGAGCCTGGCGGTATTGAGTGCTGGCTACGTCGAGCTGATTCGCGGCGAAGGCCGCGGCAGCCTCACCCATCGCGGAGCGGAAGTGTACAGAAGCCAGTGCGTCTACAACAGACTGCTCTTTGACGCCATTCTCTTCAGCCTGGTTCAGGTAATGGACGGCGTCGGCAAAGTTGTTCTGCTGGATGCGCAGAAAACCCATGCCTGCGGCCGCGCTGCCATTGTTCGGATCCTCGGCAAGAATCGCCGCGAACAACTTTTCCGCCTCGTCCAGTTGGTGCGAATTCAAAGCTGCAAAAGCAGCGCGCTCCTCCGGCGTGCGGGCGATGCTGGAGTTCGCCTGGGCAAGTTTGCTTTCGTCTTCCCTGAGCCGCGCGGCAAGCTCCGTGTCCTGGGGATTGTCCTTGAGGTAATCGCGCAACGCCGCTACTGACGCCGGATTTGATGCGCCGTGGAGCAGCGCCTGGCGCAGCCGCTCAAGTGCTTCGGCAGACTTGCTGGAGCCGGTCAGTTTCAAATCACTCGCCAGGCCGGCAAGCGCATCGAGGTTATTCGGGTCGGCGGCTAGAATCTGCTGCCACAACTGGATGGAAAGGTCGGGCCGGCCGCGGGCTTCCAGAGTCTGGGCTTTTTCAATCAGAAGGCCGCGCGCGGCGGCTGCGGAAACGGTCTGCGGCTTGGGCGCGGCGTTTTGAGCAAGGCCGGCCGGCAGCGCCAAAAACAGGCAGCCCGCAACCATCGAACTCAATCTCCACGCCCTGAAGCCAACGCTCATCAGCGTCTCTATTCTACGTTCAACGGCTGCTCGAACCAAACCGAAATCGAGTCATTACATGGATGACGCGGCGTCTAGTCCTCAAGCATCATCAGGCGTGCCCTGGCCTTGACGCGCAGCCACTGCCTTACCCACACAGCCAATAAAAGGCTCACGAGGACGATGATGATGGAGAGCATGTATGGGTATTGCATGAGCCACAGGTTCAGATGAGTCCACCACGACAGAACGCCCACATGGTAGAGGTCCGCGCCGATGCGGAACGATTGGAACCGGGCTCCGCGCAGCACCGAAACCGAACCTGAAATGTCGCTCGATTGCTGCACTTTGAGGAACGTCGCCATGAAGGGCTCGAATTGAGCCGCATCCTTCAGGCGGATGGCCACGATGGTGCGATCACCTTTGTAAGGCGACTGGATGCCCTCGATCAACGCGTCGGGCGCGCCGCCGGCAGCGAGGCTGCCGCTGGCCGCGTGCTCATCGGAATCGACCTTCCACCAGGCTTTGCGCAGCGGCGCGAAAAATCCCTGCTTGTCGCGCACCTGAATCTGGCCGCGACGCAAGGAGACGGGCAGATCGCTGCTGAGCTTGTCGAAGGCGGGCTGGTCGCCACCCGTACCAATGACCAGAAAGTCAGTGTTCGCGCCGTCGCGCAAGGCATCCGCTCCGGCCACGGTGACGCGCAGGGCGGGAAAGCCGGTCTGGCGGCCGAAGTGGCCCATCAGCGTGACAAAGGTTTCAATCTCCTCCGCAGTGGGCGCAGCGGGCAGCACCACGGTGGTCTCGCTCAGGTCGGCCACGCGCGTAAAGGGAAAGCCGGCGTTTGAAAAGGTCTCAAGGTTGGGCAGCGGCGCGTAGTGCGGATAGTCGCGCAGATCGAGAAAACTGTCGCGCAGAATTGTGCCCTGTGGGCTAATGGGCGCGGCGTCATGGCAGCCCGCTTTGTTCACCCTCTGAAAGGCAAAGTCAAACTGGAGCGAGTTCGAGAATGGGCGAAGATCCACCACTGGAACCGCAACGTACCCCTTCACTTCACGCGACGCCTGCGTCCCGGGAACCAGCGGCACCGAGTCGAGAAGCGCGTTGTTGAGCCGCACTTGCAGGCTAGATGCGGGGCCAATGGGAATTGCGTTGTAACGATAGACGAGCCGCAGAACGGCGTTGGCCGGTTGGCCCTGGTAATCGATGTCCGGCGCAATGCGGAAATAGGCATTGAGCGGAGCCGAACCATCGCTCTGCAACTGATCCACGGAAGCGTCATCCCACAGCGCGATTCGCCGGCTGGTTGGCGTCCAGCGCGGCGCGGCATCGGGCTTCTGCTTTGCAGGCAGGCGAAGATTGCCGACGACGGACTGCGCGCCGCTGAGCATGTCGCTATGCATCGTAACGGCCTGCGCAGCAAGCAGCGCCTGCTCCGCATTGGCTCCAGCAACGATCAGGATTTTGCCATAAGGATCGTTGGGATTGGCGCGCAGAGCCACAGTGGGTACGCTCACGGCCGGCAGATTCAAATCCTGCGGCAGATTGTTCGAGCTGTCAGAGATCACAATCGCGTTGCCTTGCGGGAGCTGCCCAATCCGCACCGGAAACCGCATGGGCCGGTTCTCCGACACGACCCCCAAATAGCTGGCAACCACGCCCGCCGCCTGAATGGCTTTGAGGCTGGGCGCGGAGGCAAACACGATAGGAATGGTCAGGGGCCGAACCACGCCGGGATCGAGAAACGGCAGCGGCAACTGCTTCAGGTCGTCGGCGGTTGGCGAAATGTCGCCTTGAATATCGAGAAACGTGTTGCGCTCGACGCGCGCCCAGAGCGCGGTGTTGGCCGGATTCTCGCACGTCTGCGTCGAGTGGCCAATGAATTGAATAGTCAGCGTGTTGTTATGCGCCAGCAGCTCGGGGGGAATGTTCAACTCCGTCTCCGCATCCTTGCTGTCTAAACCACTCGACCACCCCGGCATGGGTTGAACGGTGGCGAACTGCTTTCCATTCAGCATCAGCTTCAGATAGCTCGTCTGCGGCAGCAGGCTGGGAGAAAACGCGTAGTGGAGATAAATTTTCGCGGACCGGGCAACGTGCTTCGATGGCAGCGTGAAGTAGATGCTTGATCGGCTGTCGATGCCGTGCAGCTCGATTTGCGGCGAACCCGCATCCTTGAGCGTGAATATGTCGCGATACTGGCCGGGAGGCACCGGCGTATCGCTGTCACTTGCGTCCGTCGCGTCGACTGCGAGCGCGGGAGTGTTGTCGCTGTCAGACGCAACTTGCGGCGCGGAGGCATTGCCCGGCTGTTGCGCCGTGGCGTTATGCGGAATGCAGAGCGGCGCCAACGCAAACAGAAAGATCGCCACGGAGCGAGTTACGGAAAGAGCGGTGGATTTTTTTGCGGCGCGATTGTTCTTGATGCCAAACAGGCTCTGAAAGGTATGCATCAGGCCTTGAAGCGAGATTTGGAAGATGCGGCCCATGCTGCGCAACACGTTGTCGGCTTCGCGCGACTCGCCCCAGCCCAGCCATGAGTCGGCGCGAGAATAAAGAACCATGGTGAGCAGTTCCTGTTCGGCAATGGTCACATCGTCAAAGCGCAGGCGCAGTACCGATCCTTCCACGGAAACTACCGTGGCGGGCAGTTCGGTTGTCACGGATTGCGAGGGAAACGCGAGCCGCAGCTCAGTCTGCGGAGCGAATTCCGCGCCATCCTGAATGCGGATGCTGGCGCCGCCGGAAGACATGTCGATGGTCTCGCCCGCAATCAGCCGGTCGTCCGCGAGCCGCGCTGTCAACAGGACCGCGACCTTGATGCGAACCGCTGTGCGCACTTGCTTCATCTCCCGCGCCACCGCCGTACACACGCCCAGAATGACGATGTTGAACAAGCACCAGAGGGCATTCATGGCCACCGTGCCGGGGCGGCCGCGATCCCAGAGGAAGAAGCGCGGAATGGCGACAAGAAGCCCGGCCATATTGAGAACGAGCAGGACAATAAATGGTTGCGCGATGCGCGCGTCAAAGAACGTGCGCTTCACCACACCGCCCTTGGCCGTTACGTTGAACTTGCCGCTCCTGGGATTGATGAGAGCCATGACCGTAGGAAGCAGAATGTAAGGCGAAAGAACCGTTTCGTAAATCTCGTTCCAGAAGGAATGCCGATGCTCACCCTGGATGCGCGAGTTGGTTACGCTGGCCAGCATCAGGTGCGGCAACGCATAAGCCAGAATCGCGATCCAGTAGCCGGGAATGTTGGTGTGATCCAGAAGCAAATAGACCAGCGGCGCGGTAAGAAAGATAAGCCGTGGAATGGCATAGAGAAAGTGAGCCATGGCATTGAAGTAGCACAACCGCTGCGGAAACGTGAGCCCGCGCGCGAACAACGGATTGTCAGTGCGCAAAATCTGCACCATGCCGCGCGCCCAGCGAATGCGCTGGCCCACGTGCGCCGAAAGCCGCTCCGTGGCCAGGCCCGCCGCCTGCGGAATGTTGATGTAGGCCGTGCCCCAGCCCTTCATCTGCATGCGCATTGACGTGTGCGCATCTTCAGTGACCGTCTCGATGGCGATGCCGCCAACCTCGTCCAGCGCCTTGCGCCGCAGCACCGCGCACGAGCCGCAGAAGAAGGTCGAGTTCCAAAAGTCATTGCCGTCCTGCACGATTCCGTAGAACAGCTCGTCTTCACTAGGAATGGTGCGAAACTGGCCCAGGTTGCGCTCAAACGGGTCAGGCGAATAAAAATGATGCGGCGTCTGCAACATGGCCAGTTTGTGGTCGCGCAGCATCCAGCCTACGGTCATTTGCAGAAAGCTGCGCGTGGGCACATGATCGCTGTCGAAGATGGCCACGTAGGGCGAGCGGATGCTCTCAAGGGCGGCGTTGATATTGCCCGCCTTGGCATGCGCTCTCTCAGGCCGCGTCTTGTAGCCGATGCCGGCCTCGAAAGCGAACTGCTCAAACTCCTTGCGCCGGCCGTCGTCGAGGATGTAGATGTGGAGCTTGTCGGCTGGCCAATCCATGTTCAAGGCGGCCAGTGCCGTCGAGCGCACCACATCCAGCGACTCGTTATAAGTGGGAATCAGGACGTCTACGTGCGGCCACTCCTGTTCGTCTTCCGGCAGAGCCACAGGCGCGCGCCGCAGCGGCCAGACGGTTTGAAAGTAGCCCAGAAATAAAACGACGAAGGCGTAGCTCTCGGCCGCCAGCAGGCTCAAGACAAAGAACGCGTCCAGAGCGCCCCAGTGAATGGCCGGATCTTGAAAATAGCGCACCGTCTGCGTCAGCCGCCAATAGCCATAGCGGAAGGTGCAGAACATCGACATCATCATCAAGGAAAGCGTGATCAGGTAGGAATCGGAGCTGCGCGCCAGCGCTACCGACATGAGCAGAGTGAGCAACCCGCAGATCGCCTGCTGCGGCCAGGTAAGGGGCACAACGGCGAGAAAGTAAAACACGGCCGCAGCCGCAAGCAGAAATACAAGGCGGAGTAACCTGGTAATTACGTTTTCTCCGGCGCCAATATCTCGCCAGAGGCCGGTTACGGTCATCGCTCGCTCCAGCGAACTCCGCGATAGCTTGTGGTCGCAGGCGACGAGAGGCTCTTGACCCATCCAGCCAGATTGGAGAAATCGTCTGCCAGCATGGAGCCGGGAGCGTAGTCCACCACCGTCATGCCTTCGGCCAGCGCCTCGCTCATGGCGGCGGCGCGGCGTAGCGCGAAGGGCAACAGCCGTTCGCCCAATTGCTCGCGCAACACCTCGCGGACATCGAGATGCAGCGGCAAAGAAGCGTCGAACTGGTTGAGGACGTAATAGGGCAACGCGGGCTTGGTTTGAGGATTGCCGTTGTGCTCAAAAAATGCGTCGATGGAGCTGACACTGACCACGGAGTTCATGTCCGGAATAATTGGCACAAGCACAAGCGGGCCCATGCGCATGATGCGCCGCGTGGTGGCGCCGGAGGCGGTAGCCAGATCAACAATGATGCGGCTGGCCCCGCGCGCGAACTTCAAGATCTCGCCGCTCAGGCCTTCCTGGCCCGAGGTTTCCGGGTTCAGGCCCTCGGGGTCAAGCGTCACCATTTGAATGGGCGCGTCGCTGCTCGCTCCGGGCGGGCTGAAGGTGCGCAACAAGCCGGGACGCTGATCTGTAGCTCCAAAAAAGAAGGGCAGCAGGCCAAACGCAGCCGTATCCACCAGCAGTACGCGCTCGCCACGCGCGGAAAGAGCACGGCCCAGCGTAGCCACCAGGCTGGTTTTACCTACGCCGCCGGCCAAAGAGAAGATTGCCATTGCCGGAGGACGCGAAGTTTGCGGGATTGGAATCGGCTCAACGGGCTGCGGCGGCGCGCCGTCAAACACACCGCGCAGCGCGAACCAGCGGGAAGTGAGACGGTCGCGCGATCCTTGCAGCGTATCCACGGGCGCTTGCGGCAGCGGAGGTTGCGACACGGTCGATTGAGGTGCGGGTGAAGTCGTTGTCTCCTGGGTTTCCGTGGTCAGCCATGCGGGCCGGCTTGCCGGTTCTCGCACATCGGGTGTTGCCCAGGGAGTGCGCGGCATGGAACTTTCTTCCTTTGCCCTCTCTTCCCTTGCTCGCTCTTCTCGCGCGCGCTCCTGCCTTGCCTTCTCATCGCGAAACGGCCCGAACGGCGGCTGGCTGGCGAACGGATGGGGAGACGGACGGTAGGGCTGCGGCGGATAAGATGGCGCGGTTGGAGGAACAAAAGGTGTGGGAGCGGACGGTGGGGCAACCGGCGAGCGTTCTGCCCGCGATTGCTGCCAGGCGCGCTGTTGCGCAATCTGCTGCGCGGCCTGCTCGGCAACACGATCCGCGGCCTGTTGTGCGGCTAGTTGCTCGGCACGCTGCCGGGCTAGCTCCCGAGCCTGTTGCACAGCCTCTTGTTCGGCTTTCTCTTCAGCTTCTCGCGCGGCCTGTTGTGCGGCCTCTTGCGTAGCTTGGCGGGCGGCCTGCTGGGCTTCCTCTTCGGCGGTCCGTTCAGCATCCAGCTTTGCTGCCTCCTGCTCTGCTTCAAGTCTTGCGGCCTGCTGCTGTGCCGCACTCGAAGCGGCTTCTTGTGCGGCCTGTTCAGATGCCCATTCTGATGCCTGTTCTGACGATTGTCCGGCAGCTTGCTCGACTACCGGTTCAGCGGCATGTTCAGCAAAGTGTTGTGTGACCGGCTCGGTTGCCTGTTGCGCGGATTCTTCTGCGGCCTGTTCGGCGGCTCGCAGCGACGCCTGTTCGGCTTGTTGAGTCGCGAGCTCAGCGGCCAACAAGGCCTCATACGCCTCCTGATGCGCTTGTTCAGTCTCTTGCCGCCTTGCCTGCTCGGCTGCTTCCCTGTCGGCTTGCTCGTTTGTTTGCTCAACGACGCGAGCTTCTTCGGCAACGCGCTCGGCTTCCTCAGCCTGCGCGGCTTCCACCTCATGCTCGTTCAACTGGCGCTCTTCTTCCATGGTTTTTTCCGCTGCCAGGGATTGCTCGGCGCGCAGGCGCGCCTTTTCCCTTGTCTGCGCGCGCGCTGCAGAAAAGTCCCTATACTTGGCGCCGTGCAAATTGGCCCAGGAATAGAGCGTAGCTACGTCTTCCGGCGTTGCGTTCTGGCCGCTTTGCGAATCTGAATCTTTCATTTGGCCCTCATCGATGGTTTCGATGCAGGAATCGCTTCCTTCATTTCTTTCACGCTCATCGCCCCAGAGACGAACGGCGGCAGCGCACTCAAACGGAAACGCTCCTTAACCCAAATGCTAGCCCCATACGGCGCACGGAACAATAGCACTCGACCGGTCACCTACCTACCACTTTCCCGTCATCGGATTGCATAGAAGTCATTGTATTTTCTTGGCGATGCGAGAGGAAGACTCCTTTGTCACGGGACCGCTCAGGCGCACAGAATATCGTACCAGCGCGCACGATTACGTGCCCAGCAGAAGTCCTGTTTGGCGAGGACAGATCGCGATAAAGCCGCCGTCTGACAGTCATCCGCAAAAACCCAAACATCTCTTGCCTGCGTCAACCTGGAATCGGCGGCTTGAAACAGACTCATAGCTCAATTGGTAGAGCACAGCCCATTTAGTCCAATTTTGGCTCATCTCACGAATGACCGGGAATCAGCCATTTCGACTTTAAGACTCCATATATCCATCAGATAGATGAAGAACCAGGTTTCACTGAACAAAAATTGGTAGATAGCGCCGCCGATTCCCGGGTGGGATTCACACCCACTATGGACCAGCGCCTTTCACGGCACAAAGTAGCGTCCAGATTTTTCATGCATGACGCATTTTGAACAAAAATAGGATCGCTTTGCTTGCAAATTCAGTCGTCAGGGGAAAAATCTACAGTTCCCTGAATCGCCGGTGCGGAGTTCGGATGGTGGTTAAGCCATTTTACATGTTGAATTTATCATCCATTTGGAGTCGATCTCCGAGGATGAACCCTTCATGGCAAGTGGATCGAATTTTCGAGTGCTATCCTTTGAGCATGAACCAAGTTGAGCGCCTTCGATTCATACAAGACTACCTGTCACGGGTAGACTTTGTCAGTCGGGAGGACTTGTGCGCTCGCCTTGGCGCCTCTCGGGCTACGGTTCGCCGGGATTTGATTGAACTTGAACGCAAGCGAATGATCCGCAGAGTTCACGGCGGGGCAATGTCTACATCCAGTCGCGAGGACGCCCTCGACTTCAGACACCTATCAGGGAGTTGCCGGGAAGAGAAGATGTGCATTGGAAAAGCCGCGGCAAAACTCGTTCAGGACGGGCAAACCATTATCCTGGGAGGCGGCTCGACTGTAGCCCAAGTGGCCGTCAGTCTCCTGGATCGCCCGATCCAGATCATCACCAACTCCATCCCGGTTGCCCAGGTCTTTTGGGATTGCAGGCAAACGGAGGTCACCCTCACCGGCGGCTACCTCTATCCACGCCTCGGCATTCAACTCGGACCGATTTGCGAACGGATGCTTCATAGTGTTTCAGCAGATACTGCGATAATGGGAGTCCGCGGCATCACCGAAGACGGTCTCAGCGACAGCAGTGCCCTCGTTGTTGAGTCGATTCGAGCCATGATCAAGTGTGCGCATAACACGATGATTGTGGCCGACCACTCCAAATTCGAACGAAACGCGATGGTTCACGTCGCAGATCTCGCTGAACTCGATCAAGTAATTTCTGACCGTGGACTTGCGACGGAACATCGTCAGATGCTGGATCAACACGGCATTCGCTACGTAGTGGCATAGATGTGCTTTCGATTTTGAACGATTGAGTTTCCAGTTCACCCCTCGAAATGGCATAGCCGGCGCGTGAATGCTGGTGTGTCCTTTCTGCTGGACTGACGGCGAGGCCATCAATCCCATCTGGAAATGACAAGAACACTTTAGGAACTATCTCGTCTTGAGCACCAGCACCGTTGCGATTGGGTCAAGCGCATGGGTTGGCAGCGCGATGTCGATACCGTCGGCAGTCTGGGTAAATTTGAGAGGCTTGCGGGTCGGGTCGGCCAGCAGATAGGCGCCTGTGATGGTGCGTGGGGTTTTCCCGATGTGGAAGTTACCGCTGGGCCAATTGAATATTTCGATGTAGATGCTGTCCGCGGTAGTGGTCGAGCGCCAGTTCCATGCAGGGATAAACTTCGGCTTGCCTTGCTTGTCTTTTTCGGTGGTGTTGAAGGCGCCGGCCTCGTCGCCGAACAAAGTTGGGTGGGTGCCGTAGATGGCTTCGCCGTTGACGGCGAGCCACTGGCCGACTTGCTGGAGGCGCTCGACCTCTGCGGGCGGGACCCTGCCCATCGAGTCCGGTCCGATGTTCAGCAGATAGTTGCCACCCTTGCTGGCGATATCGATGAGATTTCGCAGTAGCGTCTCGGTCGACTTGAAATTGGTGTCGTAGGACTTGTACCCCCAGGTGTCATTCATCGTCATGCAGGCCTCCCAATCTCTTCCGGGATAGCCCTGTGCCGGGATGAACTGCTCGGGCGTTTCAGTGTCTCCCTTGTAGCCGCCGCCAAGACGATTGTTCCAGATGAGATTTGGGTGTTGATTGAGCAAGGCCACGATTTCGCCGGCGAGCGCCGGGGTCATGTCTGTGGTGGGTGTGTCGAACCAAATTACTGCGGGGAATTCGCCGTAATTGGCAAGGAGCTCCTTCAACTGCGGGATCGCCTTTGTGTGAAGGTAGGTGGCGAAGTCGCCGTTCTGTGCCGGATCCCAGTGATGGGTTGGCAGGTCGTGGTTCCCCGTTTTGTAAGCGGCGCCGCCAGGAGCTGTCCAGTCTTGGTCCTGCGAGTAATAGAATCCAAGCTTGATGCCTTGTTTCCTGCACTCCTCCGCCAGCTCGCGAAGTGGATCGCGGTGAAATGGTGTAGCCGCCACAATATTGAAAGGGTCTGCCTTCGAGTCGAACATGGCAAAGCCGTCATGATGCTTGGCTGTGATCACGATGTACTTCATGCCAGCCGATTTCGCGAGGGCAACGATGTCGTGCGCGCTGAATGCCGTGGGATTGAACTGCGACGCGAGCGCTTTGTAGTCAGCGACCGGGATCGACCCTCTGTTCATGATCCACTCGCCGATTCCGGGAACTTGCTTTCCGTTCCATGTGCCGGCGGGAATGGAATAGAGCCCCCAGTGGATGAACATGCCAAATCTAGCTTCGCGCCACCAGCTCATGCGCGCATCGCGCTGAGCCGCTGTCTCCGTATCCTGAATTGCGGCCACTGGGTGGACGGCACTGGTTGCGATGTGGTTGCCTTCTAGCTGAGCAAGGGAGGGCCGGGCAAGTAAGGTGAGCGACATAACTGCGGCGGCGATCATGATACAGGATGTTTTCAAGAGATCTCCTAGATCAAAATTGACGGGATCAAAATTGACGGCAACCAAAAGCCAGCCGAAAAACTACGTTTGAAAGCTGCCATGCTACTGACCAAGGAAATGCCTGCAGCTTTACGGATGTGCTCCTGCAGTTCTGCAGCGGATGGCTGCCGGTGATGAGCCACAGCTCGCAAATTAGAACTTGGAATCCACGGAAGCCAAGGCAAGATGGCATGGAGGCGTGCGCCACTTCCCAAGCTCTATAGGCTCGCGTCCTGAGAATTATCTTGCACAGAATAGCTACTGTCAAGATTCATTTTGATGCTATTTGGAGCTATTTGTTCGAATATCGCCCCGAGTACGCCGTATACGAACTCGAAGAACTGAGTATGATATCTGGCTATGGAGATGCTTCTTTCTCGGCGCAGCTCTCTGCATACATCCAGCGCCATTTTTAGGGCGGCCGGCGCACACGTGCTTGCCATGATTGCATGTTGATTTGAATCCGTTGAATGTTGCCAACCGCTTGAACATGCCGCGAGAGGCTATGCGAATCGATTCTCACCAGCACTTTTGGCATTACTCCCCGGTAGAACACGCGTGGATGTCAGATGAGATGAGGCAACTGAAGCGCGATTTTCTACCTGAAGACCTCGAACCCCTGCTAAAGTCGATCGGTCTCGACGGGTGCATTGCCGTTCAGGCGCGTCAGACTCTTGAAGAAACACGCTGGTTGCTGGAACTCGCCGAGAAACGTGCATTCATCAAGGGCGTTGTTGGATGGGTGGACCTATGCTCGGCAGACTTGCCGAGGCAATTGGAGACCTTTGCAACTCATCCGAAGTTTGTGGGGGTTCGTCATATTGTCCAGGACGAACCCGACGATGAGTTCATTCTGCGTTCCGAGTTTATGAACGGCATCACGCAGTTGAGACGATTCGATCTCACGTATGACTTGTTGCTTTATCCCAAACACCTTCGCGTCGCCGCGCAACTGGTGCAGAAATTTCCGGAACAGCCATTCGTTCTGGACCACATAGGCAAACCCAAAATAGCTGAAGGCATGCTCTCCCCATGGCGGGAGGATTTGCTCGAGCTTGCGAGTGCCCAGAACGTTTTGTGCAAACTCTCCGGCGTGGTTACAGAGGCAAAATGGAACCGGTGGAAGCCTGCTGAGTTTACCCGTTACCTTGACTCTGTTGTTGAGGCATTCACCCCCGAACGCCTCATGGTCGGCTCCGATTGGCCGGTTTGCTTGCTGTCAGGAGACTATGCGCCCACAATGCAAATCGTCATCGATTATGTTCAGCAGTTTTCACCTACAGCGCAATCCGGCATTCTCGGTGGAAACTGCGCGCGCTTCTACGGAATCGACTCTTAGAGCGTATCGACCTAGTATGTCTTGAGCGCAATGACGCTGGCGTTTGGGTCCGGCGCTTGCGGAGGCAGGTCGATTTGCAGCTTGCCTTCCGTCTGACGAAAGGTCAAAGGCTTCCCATTGGCAAGCAGCCGCGCCGAGAGGACCGTGCCTTCGATCCCAGCAATCTCTAACGTCGAAGCGGGCCAGTCAAATACATGCACATAGATGGACTTATCGTTTGCAGTCGTGCGCAAACCGGCAACGCCCTGGACTGGCCCGTAGGTAGTGCCGTAAATCGAGTCGCCATTCAGCGTGAGCCAATCGCCTATCGCGCGGAGCCGCTGCTGAAACTCCGGTTGAATCTGACCATCCGGCTGTGGCCCCACATTCAACAGAAAATTGCCGCCGCGGCTTGCTACTTCAATCAGGCTTCGGATCAAGGTTTGTTCAGACTTAAAATCGTGATCGTTCTTGTTATAGGCCCAGGTATTGTTGATGGTCATGCAGGTCTCCCAAAGCCGGAAGTCTTCCTGCCGCGGAACCGTGTTCTTCAATCGACTCGAAACCGATGGGTCAACTCCTGTGAGCACCACGCCTTTTGTGGGAATGGCGGTGGGAATAAACTGCTCCGGAGTTTCATAGTCCCCAGGCACGCCAATGCGGTCATTGACCAGCGTCGCCGGTTGAAACTCGTGGATCATTTCGAGAACTCGTGCACCATTGTATTTCTCCTGGTGATTGAGTCCGTCGAACCAGATAAGCGCAGCCGGGCCGTAGCGAGTTAATAACTCCGATAACTGCAACTGCATGTATGCGAGATAACTCGGCCACTCCGGCCGCTGCGGCTCACCATTCCAATTTTCCTTGGCGAGTTTCGTTGTGTCGCGGAAGCCCGGATGATGCATATCCGGCGGCGAATAATAAAAGCCGAGGGGCATGCCGTCCTCGCCGCATGCTTTGGCCAATTGCGCCACTATGTCCTTACCGTAGGGGGTGTTGGTGATCTTGTAGTCGGTATAGGACGAATCGAACATGCAGAAGCCGTCATGGTGTTTGGTGGTAAACACCATGTATCGCTGCCCCGCAGACCGTGCCAGATCGACAAAGGCGCGCGGATCGAATTTATCCGGATTAAAGGTCGCCGGCAGGGCCCGGTATTCGGCTTCGGTAATGCCTCCCGGCTTTGGTCTCATGATTGGCCATGATGCTTCCACGCTGGCCTGCGAATACGGCCCCCAATGGATGAACATGCCAAACTTGGCATTGCGATACCAGGTTGTGCGGTCGCACGGGAGGGCCGCTGCCCAACCTGAATGGGGGAAAAGCGGCAGACAGGAACCGGCTAGAGTAAGCTTGAGAAAGTCGCGGCGGTCACGAATATAAGCGCTCATACGCACAACAGGTTAACTACCGAAGAACCGGATGTCAAGCCATATTTCCTTCAAATATCGGGACAATTTGGCGGATATGGCAGTTGTCTCGGTTTGAATCAATCTCAATACAAGTACTTAAATAGGGCATACTGGACACGCAAAAACAGTGGTCGCGGGTTTAGTCCAGATGGAATACCTCTTCCATGGCCGCCCACCATTCGCCCTCTTTCCGGGTTGTCAGGGGATCTTGCAGGGGCTCCATCACCGCCCACCACTCTTGCGTCTTGGGATGGGCCGCCATTTTGTCCCAATCGGTCTTCAGGTCGGCGCCATCGTATTCAAAGTAACTGAATAGAATGTCGTCTTTGAAGTAAATGGAGTAGTTGCGGATATTGCATTCCTGAATCTTGTGCAGGACCTCCGGCCAGACTGCGGCGTGATACTCCCGGTAAACATCCGCGCACCCCGGTTTCAGTTTGATGACCATACCGAATCGTTTCATCTCATGACCTCTCTCGAATCTTCGGGCTCCGCATGCGCAGCGAACAAGGGCCGGGCAACAGCAGACTTTTGTCCCAGAAAGAGTAGACCAGAAAACAGATATCGCACAAGTGCTTAAATATCGACTTGACGGGCTAGATGACTTTACATTAGGATCGCACTCATTATTTGAGCGCTTGAATATGCCCACTACATCTGCACTTGCGACCAACGGCTTGGTGAAGCACACCCTTGCGGATCGATTGCGCAAGGAGATTATGAGCGGTTCATTGCAGCCCGGCATGCGAATCGTCGAGGCAAAATGGGCCTCGGAATTCGGCGTAGCGCAGGGCTCTATTCGCGAAGCGATCAATCTTCTTGCGCAAGCGGGATTTGTTACGAAGGCTTCCGGGCGAAGTGCGCGGGTGATCCATCTGAGCGAAGGCGATGTAGCCCACATATACCAACTGCGCGGCGCCATCGAGGGCTTGGCTGCACGCCTAGCGGCCGCATCGCAGCCAAATCTGAATGTACTGCAGGCCACGGTGGATGTGATGCGGGAGGCGGCAAGCGAGGGGAACCTGGATAGCCTGCTCGACTGCGATTCACTCTACCATATCGAGCTCTGTGAACTGTCGCGCAACCCATACGTCATTGAGCACGCCCGCCGGATACTGCTTCCCTTCTTTGCCTTCGTACGGATGCGCGTGGCTGCAAGCGGACAAGCGACGTCTGCATGGGACAAGGATCTGGAGGCACATCAAAGGATCATCGATCTGCTGCGCGAAGGTGAGGGTGAAGTTGCGGAGCAGTACGTGAAGAGGGCCATGGAACGCTTCGCAAAGACTGCATACGACAATTGGGAGAAGCGAAACGCACATGCCGGCTGATCTCTCCGGAAAGGTCGTTGTTTTGACGGGCGGGTCCGATGGAATCGGCCGCGAGTGTGCGCTTGCCTATGCGCGTGCCGAAGCCACGACCGCAATTCTCGACCGCGATCTGGAAAGAGCTCAGCACACCGCCTCAGAAGCTGGCGGGGACTGCATAGCTGTTCATGCGGATGTGTCGGATGGCGATCAAGTAAATTCAGCCATCTCAACTGTTCTGAAGCGGTTTGGGCGCATCGATGCCGTACACAACAATGCGGGCATTGCCAGCCCTTCGAAACCGCTCCACGAAACTACCGAGCAGGAATGGGATGACCTGCAGCGTATCAACGTTAAGTCGGTCTACTGGACGACCCGGTTCGCCTTCGAGGCATTGGCCAAAAGCAAGGGCGCAATTCTGAATACAGCCAGCCTGGTGGGCCTGATGGGGCAGCAGAATCATGCGGCTTATGTGGCTAGCAAGGGCGCCATGATTTCGCTGACCAAAGCCATGGCCGCCGATTACGCGCGCTACTCCATTCGCGTGAATGCGGTGTGTCCCGCAGGGGTTTGGACGCCGATGCTGGAAAAGTGGTGCGCCGAGCAACCCGACCCGGAAGGTATCCGGCAGTATCTTGACGACATCCACCTGCTCGGATCGTGTCCGCGCGGAGATGTGATCGCGGATGCGGCGGTTTTTCTTCTCTCTTCCAAAGCCCGGTTTATCACGGGCTGCATCCTGCCGGTGAGCGGCGGAGCAGAGTTGGGTTACAAAAGATAAACGAGGACGGGAAGATGCGGAATTACACCATCCAATCCGTTTCAGCGGTCGATGCGCGGTTTCGTTTGCCGGCCGGTGCGGGCACCGATTCGGTGCATACCAATTCGGAGTACTGCATGGCTACGACCCGACTTGCAAGCGACTCGCAAATGTCGGGGACCGGGATTGCGCTCACACTCGGAGATGGAAATCGGTTGGTATGCGAAGCAATTGAACTGTTGGCCAGGCCGCTTGTTGGCGCGGAGATCAATGAACTGATGGCGACCTTTGGAAGCCTCTCCCGCAGCCTGGCGGACGATCCGGCACTGCGCTGGCTCGGGCCCCATAAAGGGGTCGTTCACCTCGCCCTCGCATCCCTGACAAATGCGTGTTTCGATCTCTGGGCCAAGAGCCGCGGAATCCCCTTGTGGCAGTTGCTGCTCAATCTGACGCCGGAAGAGGTTGTCGCAACTCTTGACCTCAGTTATGTTGAGGACGCGCTGAGTGAAGAGGATGCGCTCATGATTTTGCGGTCAAATGCCGCAACTCGCAGTCTTCGCGAACCTATATTGCAGCGCGGATATCCAGGTTATGACACCTCCGTTGGATGGATGGCATACGACGACCAGAAAGTGCGCGAACTCACGACACGCGCAATCGATCACGGCTTCAAAGCTTTCAAGCTAAAGGTGGGGTCAGCCGATGAATCGCGCGACCTGCGCCGGGCCGCTATGCTGCGCGAAGTTGTCGGCGATTTCGGGATTCTGATGTTCGATGCGAACCAGCATTGGAATCTGCCGGCCGCGCGCCGCATGTGTCGTGAACTGGCTCGCTTCAAGCCGTTCTGGATAGAGGAACCAACTCACCCTGACGATGTGCTTGCGCACGCTGCGCTCTCGCGTGAGATCTCGCCCATAGGAATTGCCGCGGGAGAGCACATCCCGAACCGCATCCTCTTCAAGAACTTCTTTCATTACGCGGGCATGCATTTCGTTCAAGCGGACTGCACGCGCCTTGCGGGCGTGAGCGAATTTCTCACCGTGAGTTTGATGGCCAAGAAGTTTGGCCTGCCGATCGTTCCTCACGTAGGCGACATGGGGCAACTGCACCAGCATCTCGTGCTCTTCAACCACATTGCGCTCGACCACGAAGTCATCTTTTTGGAACACATCCCTCATTTGAAGGAGCATTTCGTCTTTCCCGCCGAGGTCAATGACGGCTTTTACAAAACACCTCAGGAGCCGGGCGCATCCTCAGATTTGATTCTGCCCCGCAGCGGGGTTCGCTAGATGACGCCGTCTTTGGCTTTGGGGATTGCTCTTGCGTTGCTTGCCGGCCTGATGTCGGGCAACTGCATGTTGCCGATGAAGTTCACTCGAAGCTGGAAGTGGGAGAATACCTGGCTGGTCTTCAGTCTGGTATCTCTGGTCATCCTCCCATGGACGTTGGCTCTGGGGCTGGTCAGTCACCTCTTCGACGCATACCGCGGCCTTTCCTTGATCCAACTCGCTGTGCCTTTCCTCTTCGGTGCTGGATGGGGGATTGCGCAGGTGCTGTTCGGAATTTCAGTGCAGCGTCTCGGTCTAGGCCTCGCCTACGCCATCATCGTCGGATTGGGAGCGGCGCTGGGCACGCTGGTACCTCTATTCACTCAGCATCGTTCGCAAGTAGGCAGGGTGGCTCTCTTGGAGGTTCTCGCCGGCGTCGCCATCATGGCGATCGGCGTCGGTCTTTCTACGTGGGGCGGGCAGATCAGAGAGCGGCATCATCGTCCTGCTCTGCAATCCGGGCCGACAAGCGGATACACCGCGGCGGTCCTGCTCGCAATCCTGTGTGGCGTGATGGCGCCCATGCTCAACTACTCCTTTGCATTCGGGCAGGACATTGCGCAGCAGGCCTCGAATTTAGGAAACACCGCGTTGCGCTCCGGCTATGCGGTATGGCCTATCGGACTGGGAGGCGGCCTACTGCCCAACATTGCCTACAGTCTTCTTCTGCTTCGAAAAAACAAGAGCTGGAAATCGTTTCAAGCGCCGGCTCCAGATGTATTCTGGTCGATTCTCATGGGTGTGCTGTGGATGGGGGCATTCGCACTCTATGGCATGAGTGCGACTTATCTGGGATCTTTTGGGACCTCGATCGGTTGGGGACTGTTTCAGATCTTCATGATCATGACCGCGACGCTCTCAGGTGTGTTGATGGGCGAGTGGAAAGGTGCTCCGCGCTCGGCCACGCTGCCGCTGGGGTTGGGCCTCGGATCTCTAACCTGCGCTACAGCACTGCTCTCCATGGCGAACCAATGACTATGATCTGCCCTGGCCAGTGATGCTTAAGCTGCGTCCACCAAGCGGCGCTTGCACGCCCTTGCAGGCTCTGAGGAAGGAGGTGCCATCAGGGGTACCATGACGACACTTTGTCAATCGCCGATTTTGGGGCCGAAACCCGCCTTCCGTTCGATTTCAAGTGCATTGGCAGGCCTCTCAAACGGAGCGGGCTCGGGCTCCCCGGGCTTGCGCGGTTCTCCAACAGACCGCATGAATTCGTGTAGCCCCGGCGGCAGATAGGTCCATGTCATCTTCAGGTATCCCGATCCGCTATTGATAATTTTGTGACGCACCCAGCGACCGACGAAGATGGTGGTGCCGGGAACGAATCTGTGCGGTGTATCATCGACCAGCACTTCACCTTGTCCTTCATAGCAAAAGAGGATTTCCTCGTGCTTTGCGTGCCAGTGCTCCCGCACGTACCCGCCTTCTGCGATAGCCTGCATGCCCATAGAGAGAAAATTCGAGCAGCAGTTTTCGGGCGAAACCTTGATCGTCACGTAGCCGCTTGCCGGTGCGGGTTGCCAGTATGAGTCGCCCTCCTCCGGCTGGAGAACAATTGAATTGCCTTTGTGGGAAGGAACATCATCGAGCGCTGCAGGTTCTACGATGTTTCCAATTGTCATAATCAGGAATCTCCACTTTCAGCACTCGTTCCTTCCGATTGTACGGCTCGTAGGCTGGATTGGACGGCGCCGAATTCTAGGGCCAGTTATTAAGTTTCGCGCGAACAGTTCATCGCGGCACGTAACAGCTAAGTATATCGGTGACCGCGAAAGCCACTCAAGCATTGGTTAATGGCCCTCGGATACGGGGGATAATGTTAGTTGCTCTATGTCTGCTTGAAGAGACGTGCCTTTGAAGAATGGTTGAGGCGGTGTAATTTCTATCGTGGAAAACGATCCGCCGGCGATTCTGACGCTACCGGGCAGCTCCACTACTTGTGATCCACCGGAATCATCAGTTTTCCCTTGGGCGTCCACCCAGGTCAAACTGGACTTGCCGTCCACCATGACGCATAGCTGCTCAGCCTCCAGTCTGGGCCGGTATGTAAGAGCGATTCGATAGTTCCCTGCCTTAGCCGCTATATTCCATCGCAGCTTGTATAACGTAGCGGGTGCTTCGTATCCGCGGCCGTTGTAGTTCATGAAGTGGTCTGCCTGTGATGCTTTGAGCACGATGCGCCCATCGGGCTGCGGGCCGATCGTTTCCGGCTGCACAAGCAAAGGCGCGTCGAATTTGACGACGATAACCGGAAGAACGGCGGCGCTGGTGCCGCTAGCTGCTTCCATACGTTTGAGGGCAGCTTCCAATGGACCTGTCCTAATCACCGCTCCCGATCCATCTTGCACAATGGGCAGAGAGGCCGATTGCGGATCGCCCATCACATAGGCATTCTTCAGCCTTGTCTTCACGCCGGGAAGGTGGAGTTCACCGACTCGATGGACATCTTTTAAGAAGAGATAGAGATTGTCGGTCTTTGTTGTGGCATAACCAAAATCCAGATGACGGAATGGTTGCGGACTCGTACCGTAGATGGCATCTCCACGAATGGTCATCCAACTGCCAATGCCAAGCAGCACATCCCGTTCATACGGGACGATCGATCCATCCCCTTTCGGCCCAATATTCAAAATGAAGTTACCGCCGCGACTTACAACCTGAACCAGGCGAAGGATGTTTTCTTCAATCTTGCCCGTAATATCTGTACGCTCTTGCCATGAACGGTATCCCCAGGTATCGGAAAAGATGGAAGCCGGTGTTTGCCAGGGTTCATCGATAACGAAATCTGGCACTTCATTGTCTCCCATGACCGTGAAGTCACCCTGGTAGTTGAAGACTCTGCCCGAAACCATTGTCTGCGGTTGCAGATCGTGCACCGTCCTGGTGAACCTCTCACTTTGCTCTGGCGTTGGTTTGCCCATGTCGAACCATATCTCGGAAAGCGGGCCGTAGTTGCTCGCGAGTTCTTTCAATTGGGCGATATTGAAGGCTTCGTGGGCCGGTGGAATAGGATTGCTATTTCCCTCGATGTAACTGCTTGCTCCTGGGTAGTGCCAGTCAATGGAGGAGTAATAGACGCCGAACTTCATGCCCCCTCTCGCGCAGGCCTCTTCCATCAATTTGATAACATCTTTGCGATATGGCGTCGCATCGACAATGTTATAGTTCGTCTGCGCGGTGTGGAACATGTTGAACCCGTCATGATGCTTTGCCGTGATGACAATGAACTTCATACCCGCGCTCTTGGCCAGTGCGACGATTGCGTCGGGGTCAAAGTTCGTCGGGTTGAATTTGGCGGCGCTGGCGGCATACTCCTTCAGAGGGATCGGCGCGTTTGCCATGATTTGTTCGCTATACCCGTTGTCGATCTTCTTTCCGTTCACCATCCCGCCATACGCCGAATACAGTCCAAAGTGAATGAACATGCCAAACTTCCGGTCCTGCCACTGCCGAATGGTTGCATTCGAAGGGCGAGGCCCTGGAAGAGGTTGCGGTTCATCCGGCGGAAGCGATGAATTTGCCGATGCAGGCTCGTTCGCGGTCCTGGGCGTCTGCGAGCAAAGCGCTGGGACGAAGGTGAAGGAGCATAGAAAAAGGAGAGAATGAAATACAACTCGTGCGGCGAGCACGGAGACAGGCGAAGAAATCCTCTTCAAAATGTCGCTCCTGATTTCAATATCAACCTAAACATAAGCGCGGCCGAGCATGAAAGCTCGGCCGCGAAAATTGCATGTCGTATCCGGATCTGACGTTCCAACTTCTCCGCTCAGAATACGACCTTGCCGCTGAACTGCAGTTCCCGGTTACTGTTTGCCTGGCTGGTGCCGATCTGCCCGAAGTTGGCCGGGCTGTTGAGATCGTTGCCGGGTTGGCCAAAGATCGGATGGTTCAAGAGGTTAAAGGCTTCAGCACGGAATTGAAATTGCTTCTCGCGCCAGATGGGGAACGAGCGAATGATGGACGAGTCGAGGTTGATCCACCTTTGATCTTGCTGCGTGTTGGTGCCCCCGTTTCCATACGTGTAGAGCGCGGGAACCGCGTAGGCTGCCGTATTGAACCATTCAGCTTGGGTCTTAGGCCCGTTATGGATGTTGCCAGTCACGTTGGCGCGTTCGTAGGACGCGCTGTTGCCGACGTTGGCGATATCTGCGCTGTCGAGCACAGTGAAGTCCTGCCCGTTGCGCCAGGTGAATATACCGTTGAGTTGCCAATTGCCCAGGATGTAGTCGCTGATGCGGTTGCCAGTCGAGAATCTCTTGCCTGGGCCGACAGGGATGGCATAGAGGCCATTGGCGACAAATAAATTGGGAATATTGGTCGAGGACGGCCCGCGGGATGCTTGCGGATCGTAAGGATTTTGCGGCACTTGCCCTTCTATGCCGAACCAACCGTCGTCTACCGTCAACGATTTGGCCCAGGTGTAAGCTACCTGGTAAGAGAAGCCACCGGTGTAGCGCTTATCCAGTTGCACCTGAAGGGCGTTGTAGCTGCCAGTGCCGACACTGTGGTCATAAAAGGTTGGAATGCTGTAGGGATAGGGCTCTCTCGGCTGCGCGTCACCGGGACCCGGCGTCAGCGCGGTGTTGTATAAACCGCCGACGTTGGCGCGATGAGTGGTGGACCCGACGTAATCCACTCTTAAGGCCAAGGAGCTGCCTAACTGCCGCTGCACGCCAAAGTTCCACTGCTCGGAATAGGGGTTTTTGATATTCGGGTCGAAGTACCACTGGTTAGTTCCGAATGGAGTGGCGGGAGGGAAGAGTGCATTTCCGCTGGCGGCAAAGGGATTCTGGGAGTTCACATTCGGCGTAAGCTGGGTGGAGGTGGGAACGTTGGTAAGGGACCCCGCAATCTCCTGGCCGATGTCGGGCCATGAACCCTCAAAGTTCTGAGCCATCTGGGTCACGGCGGCCCAGTCGTCGAAGACAATACCGAATGCGCCGTGGACCACTGTTTTCTCGTCGACCTTGAAGGCAAAGCCGAATCGCGGCCCGTAGTTGGTGTGGACGTTGTGGGTGATCTTCCCATTGGGGCTTACCACCACGTGGGCCGGCAGACCAGTGCCCGGGATGCAGGGAGCAAAACCGCGAATGCTGCACAGGGGCGGCAACTGCTGCACGATGAAGTTGCCGGTACCCCAATCCATGTCGCCGGATTCGGGCCCTCCGTGCTGGCCAACGGTCGCAGCGGTTCCATATCTGGGCAGGAAAGGATAGTCGTAGCGCAACCCGTAATTCAAGGTGAGCCGTGGCGTGGCCTTCCAGGAATCCTGGAGGAAGGCGCTCAACAGACCGCCGGGCCGTTCCTGCTCATTCACGTCGCGGCGGCTGGGGCCACTGTTGGGAACGTTCAGCAGGAAGGAAGTAAAGGCGTCGCCCGAGGGGGTGCTCAGCTCGGGATCGGCTGTTTGCGCAGATCCAAAACCCTCACCGATCTGGGCCAGCGGACTGGCGAAATTGGCGGTATCAAATCCTACGCCAAACTTTATCTCGTGGCCTCCGAGGATTTGCGTATAGGTGCCGCGCAGTTCGGAGGTGTCAGTAGCTTTGGGGGTGTCGTCGATGCTTTCGCCCCCGTTCGCAAAGCCGCTGACGCCAGGACCGGGAAGCAGAGACCCCCCGCCAGCCGCAGCAAAGCCACCCACGAAGGAGCTTGAAAAGCCCACTGTGTTGAGGATATCCGCGGTCGATGCGGTAAAGCGAACGGTCTCGTCGTCAACCACGGTTGCGCGCGCGAATTGCGCCTGCGCAATCCGCGTGGGGCTGAAGATATGGACGTAGTTGCCGCCCCAGTCGCGGGCGTCAATGATGTGGTGTTCAGGTAGACCGGGCAGTCCTCCAGATTCGTTCACAGTGCTATTGATGAAACTATAGCGGAAGAATGCCGAATCCTTTGACCCGAAGTTCTGGTCTCCACGGACATTGAACTCATTCTGGACCTGGGTCGTTGGCGTAGTGTCCAGAGCGTTGGCCGAGCAAAAGCCGCTCGACTCCAGATTCAAACAAGGACCTGCCGCAGGGAAGACAAATTGTGCCCAGGCAACCATGGCCGGGTTAATCAGGCCGGAGGGAATTACATTGTTCTGAAAGGCCGGACGTGAGAAGGTGGGTCCGCTTGAGTTTGTAG
Source organism: Occallatibacter sp. (assembly GCA_036489415.1). Lineage (GTDB taxonomy): Bacteria > Acidobacteriota > Terriglobia > Terriglobales > Acidobacteriaceae > Telmatobacter. Next base: position 48,105 of record DASXFS010000022.1, read on the forward strand.
CTGCGACGGTCTGAAAGGGATTGTAGATTTGCAATTGCTGATTATCGTTTTCGTTGCCGGCCAACTCCGCCGTGGTTGGCACCAGCAGCTCACTGTTACTTGGCGTTGAATATCGATAGCCCTGGTAGGCACCGAAGAAGAAGGTTTTGTTCCTGCCGTTGTAAAGCTTGGGAATCACGACCGGGCCGCCGCCTGAGGCGCCAAACTGGTTCTGGTGATAGAAAGGCTTGGGTGAACTGGTGGGAAGAAAGAAGCCGCGCGCATCAAAGACCGTGTTGCGGATGTATTCCCAGGCGCTGCCGTGAAGCTCATTGGTGCCGCTCTTGGTGACCACATTCACCACGCCGCCCAGCACGCCGCCGTATTCTGCGTCGTCGGTGTGAGAGACCACCTTCATTTCCTGGATCGCATCGATGATCGGCGCGACGGCATAGGTGCTTTCTATCGTCCCGTAGTTGAACATTCCATCCATCAGAAAGAAGTTGCTGCGGCCGGTCTGCCCGTTAATGGCGGGAAAGGTGTAGTCCGAGCCGATGGCAACAGCAGCGCCGAAGCCGCCGCTGCTTTGCATTCCCGCATTCTGCCCGACCATGATGGGCACCACGCCCGGAGTGAGCGAAAGCAATGCGGTGAAGTTGCGGCCATCGAGGGGGAGATCATTTACCTGCTTGGTCTCAATCACCGTGCCGAGGGTAGCGCCGGTCACGTCCAACTGAGCTTCAGTGGCCTGGACTGCGACCACCTGCGTTTCCGATCCAACTTTCAGGGAAAAGTCAAATGTCGCGATCTGATCGACGGCAAGGACGAACTCATCGGTCTTCTGCGGGTTGAACCCCTTGGCGCTGGCCTGGATGGTATATCTGCCTGGCGTGATATTGAGAATGACGTAATTGCCGGCACCATTGGAGACCGAGGGGTGCTCGACAGAGGTTTCCACGCTGCGCAATACGATAGTTGCGCCGGGAATAACGGCCCCTTGGGGGTCCCGTACGACACCGTTTACAGAAGCCGTTGAAACCTGAGCCACTGCAGAGTCCGCGAAAAGCAGAAGAAAAAGACTGAGCACCCCGGCCGTGCGAAGGACCGGGAACAACCTTCCAGCTCGCAGGGTGAAACCTTGCGCCTGACCTTGCATGGATGACCTCCAAAGGTTAATTGCTGATAACTCTTGTGTACCGTTATTCCTCAAGTATTGCTGGCGTCTGGGAATTGGATTGGAGAATCGCTCAATTTACGAATACGGTGACTGCTCCGCATACTTTCTTTAAGCGAGATTGTTTTTACCGAAGGGACAGAGCCATTGTCAAGGAAAATTCGACCTTTCGATTGAATTTTCCCTCAACCTTTCGATGCTAAACCGTCTGAAGGTCATATTTCTCCTGTGGCCGTCCGTGAATTACGTTTGCAGATCGGTCTACTAATTCGCTATAGTAGGCGATGCACTTGGAGTTTCTTGTACCCCTGTTACTGAATCCTGCCAAAGGACGGGCAGTACTTTTCATGCTCACGGTCCGGGTTTTTAGAGGAAGACATTCGGGCGGGCGGCACGACCACGACAGAGAGAGACGGCGCTTACTAAATATGACCATTCGAATGAAAGATATAGCGCAGGAGCTTGGTCTATCGCAGGCTACGGTCTCTAAGGTCTTGCGCAACCACCCTGACATTGGCGAAGAAACCCGTCAGCGCGTGCTGAACCGGGTTAAAGAACTGGATTATCAGCCGAACACCCTTGCCCGCAGCCTGGTAACGGGGCGCAGCTACTTGATTGGCTTGGTCGCGCCCAGCTTGCTTCACCCATTCTTTGCAGAGATTGCCCGAGCCCTTTCAGAAGTTATCCGCGATAAAGGATATTCCCTTATCGTGTCCTCTTCTGAGGAGGATCCCGTGCTTGAAAATGAGGAGATCTCGCGCCTGCTGGGGCGCCGTTTGGATGCACTGGTCATTGCAACCTGCTGCTCGAATATCGAGCAATTTGAACGCATGGAGAGTAAAGCGCAGCCATACGTGCTCATCGATCGCGAATTGACAGGTCTGGCTGCAAATTTCGTAGGGGTCGATGACGAGAAGGCAGGCCTGCTCGCAACAGAGCACCTCTTTGATTTGGGCTGCACTCGGGTAGCGCACATCCGGGGTCAGGATAATAGCCCTGGCATCGGTAGATTTGAAGGCTATCGGCGCGCACTACGCCACCGCGGAGTTCTATATTCGGAGGACTACGTCGTGCGTAGAAGCAACGTGGATACAGAGACGACTCGTCAAGGAGCGGAGGCCATGAACCGTTTGCTTGAGCGAGACCCGCGGCCCGACGGCGTTTTCTGCTTTAACGATCCGCTTGCGATTGGAGCGATGACCACCATTCTCGAAGCTGGCCTGAGAATTCCCGAGGACATTGCTTTGATCGGCTGCGGCAATCATCCCAATAATGCCTATTTGCGTGTTCCGCTGTCGAGCATTGATCAAAATAGCCAGATGATTGGCCAACGCGCAGCCGAACTTGTCGTCAGCCTGATCGAGTCCAAACAAAGGCCTCGCGCTCGAACCATCATCCTTGAACCCGCACTGGTGGTTCGGGCCTCCACGCAAAAAAAGCAAGGCCAGGGCGCCTGAATCCGTTGAAAATTGGGGCATGGGTGGCAGCATGAGTCGGAACGGGATTTCTTCTTCGCGGACCGCCGGTTCACGATTGCTGAGGGCGGTATTCGGAGTGCTCCCGCTCGCATGCCCATTACTGCTACAGTGCGCGAGTGGCGGACAGGCGAAAAACGATCCCGCTCCAAGTCCCTCCGAATCACACAGCGAATATGTCGGCTCCCAGGTGTGCTCGCAATGCCACGCCGATATCTATCGCAAATTTTCTCAGACCAGCATGGGACGTTCGCTGTCTCAGGTGACGCCCCAATTTCTCGATAAGATGTCAACCCCCGCCTCGTTCTTGGGGGAACGGCTCAACCGGCGCTTTGAAGTCTACGCAAAGGACGGAAATCTCTACCAAAGCGAAACGGGAGTGGGAACCGACGGCAAACAGACCTTCCAAACGACCCACAGGATCGAATGGATCATCGGTGCGGGAGTGAATGGATTTGGGGGTATCATCCAGGAAGACAACCATCTCTTTCAGGCGCCTCTCTCGTTTTATACCCGACCCAAGAACTGGGCACCCTCGCCTGGATATGAGTTCACCGATCTGGGCTTCAACCGGCCTATCATGCCGGGATGCATCTTTTGCCACAGCGGCAGGCCTAACCCGGTGGCTGGAAGCAACGGGCAATTTGAAAGCCCCGCCTTCTCCGAATTGGCCATCGGCTGCGAAAATTGCCATGGCCCTGGGGCAGCTCATGTGAAGATAGTGCAAAACCCGAGTACCCAGCCCAAAAAAGGCCATGCAGTTTCTAACGCAGGGATTGTTAACCCCGCCCGCCTAACCCCATATCTTGCCGACAACATTTGCATGGCCTGCCATCAGACCGGAGACGCGCGGATTCTCAAGCCTGGCAAGACGTATCAGGACATTCGCCCTGGCCGTCCGCTCGACGAAACTTTGTCGATCATGATGGTTCCACCCACACGGGAAGCGCCTCCCACGGCGGACCATGTCGAGCACTACTATTCCATGACGCTGAGCAAGTGCTATCGCGCCAGCCAGGGCCGACTGAGCTGCATCACTTGCCACGACCCTCATGTGGAGCCGAAGCGCGAAGAGGCTTCGAAATACTTCGCTGCCAAGTGCCTGACCTGCCACACCAATCAAAGCTGCAAGCTACCGATTGAGACGCGCATGCAGAAATCGCCACCAAACGACTGCATAAGCTGCCACATGCCGAAGCGTGACATTCAGGTTATCTCCCACTCCAGCGCCACAAACCACCGCATTGTGACCAGGCTCGATGAGCCGTTTCCGGATGTCACCTTCCAGCAGACGACCGCATCGCTGCCCGACCTGATCCATCTCAATCCAGCTCCGGGCAAGGAAGCTGTTCCGCCGCCTCTGATGACCCTGCTTGCGGCCTACGGAGAGCTGGTGGAGAGCAAGCCGGAATACATTGCGTCCTATCTCAAGGTTCTTGGTGAACTGGAGAAGACACAGCCGGACCAGCCGCTTGTGCAGTCTGCGCTGGGGCGAAAGGACCTCAAGGACGGGAACTATGCAGCCGCGGCGACCCACCTGCGGCGCGCCCTCGAACTTGGTCCGCCTGTGGCGACTACATATGCGGATCTCGCCGACGCGCTGGCGCGCCTTGGACAAACCGAAGAGGTCCTTCCCTTGGTCGAGAAGGCAATCGATCTGGACCCCTTCAGCCCGGCTACGCGGAAGATGCAGATCGTGCGCCTGATCCAACTGAAGCAGTACGACAAGGCGCACGAAGCGCTCAGACAGTACCTTGAAGTCTTCCCGCAGGACGATTTCATGCGCCGGATGCTGGCCCGCGCTGAAGGGAAAAACCCACAGCCCTGAAGTTAATCTAAGGCTTCCTCGTATAGGGCTGTTTCCTGACGATGCCTTTGCCTTCCTCAATGATTACGATCTGCCCGGCGGCAACTCCTGAGAAGCTCTCCGTCTTGCCATCGAGCCATCGGATTGACAGATTCACCGAATTTGCGTTCCCGAGGCCAAAGTGCAGACGGAAATCGTTTTGCGAAATGTAGGATCCACCGCTCCTCACTTCATCGATCTGTGTTTGCCCATTAGCTGTCAGGGTGACCCGTGCCCCGATCGCGTCGCGGTTGGTCGCGGTCAGAAGCCGTATCAGAATGGAATGTCCGGCAGGCGCGGCAAAGTTCTTCAGCAAGGAAGGAGGCTCCCCCATGTTGACGATCACAATTTCCTCTTCACCGTCGTTGTTCAGGTCTCCGATGGCAAGCCCGCGCGACGAGTGTGCATCCGCAATGCCGCTTCCGGCCTGCGCAGACAGATCGAAGAACTGCCCGTCTCCTCGATTCCAGTAAAGCAGCCGACTCTGCTTGAACTTTTCCCCGTTGTGCCCCGTGTCCACTTCGGGATATACGTGTCCATTGGCGAGGATGAGGTCCTTCCAACCGTCGTTATCGATGTCCACCGCGGCCGTTCCCCAGCCCAGGTACCGGGTGTTCACCGCCAAGCCGCTTTCGATGGTGTCGTCAGTAAAGTTGTTGTCTCCCTGGTTGTGGTAGAGGGTGGGGGTATCGTCCGTAAAGTTGGTCTTGAAAATATCGAAGCGCCCGTCGTGGCTGAAGTCGGCTGCGGCCGCGCCCATCCCGGCCTGTTCGCGTCCCTCCTCGTTATAGGCCACGCCGGCCGGCACGCCGATCTCCTCGAAGCGTTCTCCCTTCAGATTATGGAAGTAAAGGCTGGCCGTGGAATCGCAGGCTACGTAGATATCCGGCCAGCCATCATTATCGAAATCGGCGACCAGCGGAGTGAAGCAGTAATAATCCTTCGGTGTCGTGATGTGCATGCGGTCCGAGACATCGGTAAAGTGGCCGTGTCCGTCGTTCTGATACAGAGAGATCGTCTCGCCGGGCAAACCGCGTGGGCCGCAGATCACCGGCAGGCCTTTCCATTCGCACTGCGATCTTTCTCCTGGGTGCGGCGTCGTGGCCGGATCGAATTGGATGTAGTGGGCAACCACAAGGTCGAGCGCACCATCCCGATTGAAGTCGACAAACGCGCATCCAGTGCTCCAACGGGTCTGGGCCGAGCTGAGTCCACGGGCTTTGGTCTCATCCTGAAACGTGCCGTTTCCCCGATTATGGTACAGAACGTTTTGTCCCCATCCTGTGATGAAGAGATCGACATTCCCGTCATTGTCAACGTCTCCGGCGCAAACACCCTGCCCCCATCCATTGTGGGTGAGCCCCGCTTTCTTCGTGACATCTTCAAACTTCAATCCACCCAGGTTGTGGTAAAGCACCGGTGTGGGCGGTGCGCCGTTTTTTTGAAAGCGGTCGCCATTCACGAACAGAATGTCCGGCAGCCCGTCGTTGTCGTAGTCGAAGATCGCGACTCCCGTCCCGGTGGTTTCAACGATGTATTGCTTGTTAGTCGGAGCGCCGGAGACATTCACGCTGGTCAGTCCGGCCTGGGCCGCAATGTCTTCAAAGCGTACTACCGGCGGTTTGATGCCGTGAGGCAGCGGCTTGGCAGGCGTAGCCACACCGTTGCCGGTAGCCACCCCAATTTGCGCGTAGCAGGAGCCGCCTACGGCCAGATTCAAGAAAAGAGCGATGGAGAGAAACAGAAAGGCGTACCGTTTTCGCGTTGCGATGAGACGGTGAATTTTCATGTTCTGGCCAATTCTAGCATTCGGAATAAAGGCGTATCAGCGCTCCTCATTCGCCCTAAACGCCGCATGGAACAATCCGTAGGGAGGATCGGGCCACTGCCTCTCTGGTATCCCCGGTCTATCCTGTTTATGAGATCGCCCATCCCCAAACATTGGGAGCGGTTGCAGGCGGTATAGTGAATCGCATGAAAAGATCGCGCAGCGGAACCGACATGATTTGCGTTCAGTCCTTTTCATGTCCGCACCGGAAATCATTGACCGCGCAGCTTTCTTGTGAGCTCGGACAGTCCACACAGGAGTTGAGAATGTTTGGGCATATCATTCGCCGCAGGCGTGCTTCGTGCATTCGGCAGCTTTCGTTCGCAGTGCTCTGTGGTTTCCCATTCACAGCGATGGCACAGGATGCGCCCGCCTGCAAAGGACCAGCCGGCCTGGAGCAAACGCTTGCGTCTCACCCTTCACCCGGCGCGTACGAAGCACTGGGCGCCTGGTATGCCACGCAGCGCCAGTTCTCCTGCGCCGCGTCCGCTTTCGAGTCTGCAATTCGCCTCGATCCTAATTCGTGGCAAAGCCACTATGATGATGGAATCGCACTGCTCAGCAGCGGTAAGTTCAAACGCGCAGCCGATCAACTACGGACTGCATCCAGTCTCAAGCGTGGCTCGGAGCAGATTCTTCTGCCCCTGGGAGCAGCGCTGAGCGAGTTGAACCAGCAGGATGAGGCAATAGATGTATTCAGATCCGTTCTGAAAGTGGACCCTCAGTCGGTGAAGGCTCTCGATGGACTAACGAAGGCGCTGATCGCCGAAAAGAGATATACCGCGGCGATCGCAGAGCTGAAGAATGCGCCTCCGGATGAAGTGCTGCAACTGAACCTGGCCGTCGCATACTCGAAGAATGGCAACCTTGATGAAGCGCTGAACACAGTATCTGTGATTGTCAAGGATCACCCCAATTACGCCCAGGCACAATTCAACCTAGGAGTCGTCTATTCCCAGGAAGAACGTTTCGGCGAAGCCGCACAGGCATTCAAGGAGGCGCTGCGACTCGACCCGTCAGACGATATCACTTGCCTGACTTATGTAAAAACGCTGGTTGTCCTTGCGCAGTTTGAAACTGCTGCACCGGTCATTCGCGAATACCTGCGCCGTCATCCGCACGATTTCGATGCGCTCTACTATGCCGGTGTCGTGGAAAAAGGGCTTGGGAACAACGCGGGAGCCGAGAAAGCCCTACGTCAGGCTGTGGCCATCAATCCGAATCATTTCGATGCACGATACAACTTGGGTTTCGTGCTGGCGCATCTCGGCCGGCCAGCCGAGGCAAAGCCGGAACTCGAAGCAGCGCTGCAAATTAGCCCGGATTCAGACAAGGCGCGCTTTCAGCTGGCATCGGTGCTGCGAGCGCTTGGTCTGAAGGACGAGGCCAGCCACGAGCTGAGTATCTTCCAGCAGGAAAAGCAGGAAGGTAGGAAGCAGACCTCGGCGGTCGTAAAGGCCAGCCAAGCCAATCAGGATTTGCAGTCGGGTGACCCGCAAAAAGCCGTCGCACTGTATCGAGAGGCAATCGCAGAAGATCCCGCAGATGCCAAAATGTACTATAACCTCGCGCTCGCCCTGGACCGGATCCCAGACTATGGCGGTGAGCGGGAGGCGCTCGAAAAAGCGTTGTCATTGGATGCGAAACTAGCTCCACCGCACAATCAGTTGGGGCTTGTCGATCTCCAGGCCAATCAGGGCGAGGATGCGGAAAAACAATTCAAGGAGGCGATCGCCCTGGACCCGCAATATGCCGAGGCGCAAAACAATCTGGGGGTTTTGTACGGACAGCTCGGCAAGAGCGCAGAGGCGGAGAAATTGTTTCTCCAAGCCACCGAAAATAACCCGCAATACGGTCAGGCCTTTGCGAACCTGGGCCTTATCCTGGCCAGCGAATCGCGGTACGCCGACGCCGGACAGGCACTTGCCAGCGCTGTGCAGCTCGATCCAAAGAACACTGGCGCGCTCAGCGCATACGGAATGGTCCTGGTGCGTTTGAACCGGGCCAGCGAGGCTTTGACTCTCTTTCGCAAGGTGACCGAGCTGGACCCAAAATCGCCCGGCGCGCACCTGAACCTTGGAATTGCCCTGGCGGATCAGGTCAACCTGGACGGAGCAGTGGAGGAATTTTCCGAGGCAGTCCGGCTTGATCCCAGCAATGCGGTAGCGCACTACAACAAGGGCCGGGCCCTGCTCGATCTGCGCCGCAATCGCGATGCAAAACCGGAACTGGAAGCGGCCACACATCTTGATCCCGCATCGGCGGACTCCTGGTATCTGCTCGGCTTGATTGCCCGGCAGGAGGGAGATTCCGGCGAAGCGATTCCGTTGTTCGAAAAGTCGCTTGCCTCGAATCCAGACAATGCGCAGGCCCTCTTCATGCTGGGACAGGAACTTTTACGCAAGGGGGATGAAGCAGGGGCAATCAAGCGATGGCGCAAAGCGATTGAGCTCAGTCCGCAATACGACGAGGCCTATTACAGCCTTTCGCGGCTGCTGGTGAAATCCGATCCTGAGGAAGCAAAACGCCTGCAAAACCGGTTCCAGGAGATGCGGGAACAGCAACACATTATGGACCGCGCTCAAATGCTCGGCAACTTTGCGCTGACGTCGGCTGATGCGCATGACTGGCCGCGGGCCGTCGCGCAGCTTAAGGAAGCCATTGACGCATGTGGGCAATGCAATGCGCTACCGCATTTGCACAAGGATTTGGGCCTGATCTACTGTCACTCCGGCGACTTCAGAAACGGCAGAACAGAACTGCTTAAGGCTCAGAAGCTGTCACCTGACGATGAGGACGTCAAAAAGGCGCTTCAACTGTTGGAGCAGACGAGAAAACCGCAATAGATCCTTCCCGATCGTCGCGCAAGGAAAAGTCGGCCAACTCTGGTTAACAGTGATCTGGCCGCCACGCCGGAGACGGAAGCTTTCGAAGGGATCGGGTTCATCAAGAAGATCGCGGTCAGGTGTCTTGGTGTGTGCTAGCACCCCTTGACAGGCGGCAACGAAACGATTATTCGTGAATGGCCGGTTCTTCCAGACTCCCAAAAGTTCGCCTGGGCTAGCCGGGAAGAAAAGCATGGTTGTTTGGGCATAATCAGCATTTCAGGAAGAACTCAATGAGATGGACAAGATCGCTGCAACTGCTTCTGCTGATCGCGACTGTAACCTCGTGTGCACTAATGATGGATCATGAGAATGTCGCCGCCAGATCGAACCCTTCTGCGGCCGGTGCGGTTAGGGTGGAGAACTCGAGCCCTCTCAAGGTGGATAGGTTGGATGCATCCAGCGATCGCATCATTCCCGCCGATGCCAAGCTTGAGCGTGTGGCCACCGGGTACACCTGGACGGAAGGCCCCGTGTGGGTGAAGGACAGTCTTTTCTTCGCGGATATTCCTGGCAACAGCATCCAAAAGTGGAGCCCAGGTGCAGGCGCGAGCACCTTCCTGAAGCCAAGCGGGTATAAAGGTTCCATTCCATACGGTGGCCCTGAGCCAGGATCGAATGGGATGACGCTCGACCTTCTTGGCCGCCTAACAGTTGCAGGACACGCGCAACGCAATGTCTACAGGCTGGAGTCGCTCGATCCGACAGCGCCGGTTACCATCCTTGCGGATTCATACCAGGGCAAGCGACTCAACAGCCCCAACGACCTCGTCTATAGTTCGGATGGCGCGCTTTACTTCACCGATCCGCCATACGGATTGCGCACGCAGAAAGACAACGATCCCGACAAGCAGCTCAAGGTGAACGGAGTCTATCGCCTCCCACATGCCCTGCTGCAGAAGCCCGGCGCTCCGCCTGCTAACACTGATTTGCAACTGCTGGTCAGCGACCTTTCCCGACCGAACGGCATCGCATTCTCCCCGGATGAGAAGTATCTCTACATCGATAACTCCGAACCAAAGAAATTATGGATTCGCTACCGCGTGCAGCCGGACGGTTCACTGACTGAGAAAAAAGTGCTCTATGACGCTACTTCGGATCCACGTCCCGGCGCCCCGGATGGAATGAAGGTCGATGAGCAAGGAAACATCTACAGCGCAGGTCCCGGTGGTGTCTGGATATTCTCACCCGAGGGAAGACCTCTGGCAACAATTCTCATGCCAGAACGAGTCGCCAATGTGACTTGGGCCGGGCCAGATCGAAAAACACTCTATATAGCGGCCAGCAGCAGCATCTATCGCGTGCATCTCAAAATTTCAGGAACACCTCTGATTCGGCAACGGTGATTGCGCAGTTGGCATGGATCAGTAGGATGCCTTCGGTATCACGGGCGCAGAGGGTGGTGCGCGCTGACAACGATTGGGTTCTTCACAATCAAAAGGTAAGAGAGTGCGCCAAGAATCGAGACTATAGAACAAATGACCAGAGGAAGGTGGAACGAGCGTGTGCGATCCAGCAGCCAGCCTGTAATGACCGGCGCAAAGGAAGCGCAGATAAAACTGCCGAAGTTTTGGATCGTCGCGACGGAGGCGACAACTCCGGAGGGAGCTATCGCCTGTACCAGGCACCAACCCGAGTTTCCCGCGAGATAAGTAAAGAAAAGCACCATGCCAATGGCCCACGCTGCGCCCATTGCGCCAGGGATATACGGCACCAGCAACGAACAAATGGCGGAACATGTCATTCCGGTGACCAGAATAGCCTTGTGACTCCTGATCGGGGAGACCCCATGGCGAATAAAAGAATCGGCGATCACCCCGCTAAGGAACATGCCGACACCGCCACAAAAAAAAGGAATGACAGCGATCGTTCCAGTTGCCGCAACGCTCAGGTGACGTTCCGCTTCAAGGTAATTCGGCATCCAGGACATATAAAGCCAAACTGTGTAGTTAATGCCGCCAAAGCCGAGCATCATTCCCCAGACAGTGCGCATACGAAAGAGTCCCAGCCATTGGGCGAATGAAATACGGGAAAGGTTGCCCGGCACGCCTGACGCCGCGAAGTAGGTCTTCTCGACGTCATTCAAGGAAACCTCCTTGCGATCGCGGTAGAAGGCGTACCAGGCAACTGAAAGGGCCAAGCCGGGGACGCCGATGAGCATGAACATTCCCCGCCATCCAAACTTCAGCATGATCACCGTGAGAATCGGCGGTGCAATCGCCTGTCCCATGATCGTTGCACCGTTCACGATTCCCATTGGAGTGGCGCGATCGCAAACGTCAAACCAGTCGTTGACCGTTTTGACCGCGGAGACGACGAATGGCGATTCGCCTGCGGCCAAACCAACGCGTGCACCAACAAAAGAGGCAAAGCCTCTGACCAAGCCCGTTGCCGTCTGCGTCAGGGACCAAAGAAACATTCCCGCACCCAGAACCCTGCGTTCGCCGAATCGGTCAAGAAGAACGCCCACGGGGAGTTGAGAGATGGCGTAGGACAGCGAAAAGGCGGAGAGCAATACCCCCATGCGTGTGGCGGAGAACCCGAGATCTGTGCGAATCGTTGTGTTGGCTATGGCCAAGGAGCCGCGATCGATATAGTTGATGACGCCCGCTATCGAGAGAATTGAAACCGCGATGATTTGGATTTTCGCAATGCGGCGCGTTGGATGAGGCCTGAAATCGGAAGCCATGCCTGATTAAATCACCCGAATGCTTCGCTGACGAGGGATAAACGATTGGGCTCATGGGTCAATTTGAATTAGGGGCGATTGTGGAGAATAATTTAGGTGCATTTGAAATGAGCAGTCGCAATTGGCGGACACAGCAAGGGGAAATGTATGCACGGTCATCAGTTGCTATCTCCCAGGTGTTAGTTCCAGGGTTTGCCAGCAGATATTGGCGGTCCGTGTCGATTAGCGAGCCGTGCATGCTCGGCTCTAGAGTCAAGTTGTATTCTTGCTGGAACTGGACGGCCGTGATGTTCGCGGGACTTTCATAAGGACGGATCTCATGGCGGAAACAGTTTTGAAACTCGACGAGCGCGACAATGCTGTGGTTGCTCTGGTAACTCTCGAAGCGGGAACGGTGGTTCGGTTTGGCTCGGCGTCATCTCCGTCATCGTGCATGGTTGCGCAGACTATTCCGGCCAAGCACAAGATGGCGCTTACTGCCCTGAGCCCTGGCGACCTGGTCTATCTCTATGGCATGGTGGTGGCCGAGGCGGTTGAGCCCATCGAGCGCGGAGGCCTGCTGACGACGCGCAACGTGCGGCACCGAGCAGAGGCTTATTCCGCGGTGCGCCAGCCCGCGACGATTGCCGCGCCCGATGCTTCGGCGTGGACTGAGCGCGGTTTTTTCGGCTATCACCGGGCTGACGGCCAAGTGGGCACGCGCAATTACTGGCTGGTGCTGCCGCTTGTATTCTGCGAGAACCGCAATGTCGAGCGGATGAGAGAGGCTCTTGAAGAGGAACTGGGTTACGGCGCCCCGAACAGTTATCGCCAGCATGTGCGACGGCTGATTGAGCATCAGGCGGATGGGAACGGGCGAGCGGAGATGGTTGCGGATCCGCGTGCGGAGCGTGTTTTCACCAACCTTGATGGCATCCGCTTCCTTACGCACCAGGGCGGTTGCGGCGGCACGCGCCAGGACGCGCAGGCGCTTTGCGGTCTGCTTGCCGGCTACATCCACCATCCCAACGTAGCCGGTGCAACGGTGTTGAGCCTGGGCTGCCAAAATGCGCAGGCGGGCATGCTGTTGGACGAGTTTCGGGCTCGCGATCCCGAGTTGCGCAAGCCGGTGCTGGTCTTCGATCAACAGAAGTCGGGACGCGAAGCGGCGCTGATGGGCAGGGCTCTGGATGAGACCTTTGCCGCGCTGGTCGAGGCCAATCGCCGTGAGCGCGCGTTCGCGCCGCTCTCCGCGCTGACGGTGGGACTGCAGTGCGGCGGCTCGGATGGGTTCAGCGGCATCTCTGCGAATCCCACCGTCGGCTACGTCTCCGACTTGTTGGTAGGCTTGGGGGGCAAGACGATTCTCTCGGAGTTTCCTGAACTGCATGGCGTGGAACAGGAACTAATCAATCGCTGCGCAACGGATGAACTGGCGAAGCGCTTCCGCGAGCTAATGCAGACTTATCAGGCGCGCGCAAGAGCCGTGCATTCGGGCTTTGAGATGAACCCATCTCCGGGCAACATTGCGGACGGCCTAACCACCGACGCCATCAAGTCCGCAGGTGCGGCGCGGAAAGGCGGCGTTTCGTCCATCAGCGGTGTGATCGACTTTCCCGAGTACGCCACCACGCCCGGACTCACCTTGCAGTGCACGCCAGGCAACGACGTGGAGAGCGTGACGGCGCAGGTGGGCGCGGGCTCGAATCTGGTGCTGTTTACCACTGGCCTCGGCACGCCTACCGGCAATCCAATTGCGCCTGTCGTCAAGATTTCGAGCAACTCCACGCTGGCCGGCCGCATGGGCGACATTCTTGACTTCGATGCCGGCGGCATCGTGAGAGGCGAGGCCACAATCGCGGAGTGCGCCGCGAGGTTGCTGGAGCTTTCAATTGAGGTGGCGAGTGGGAATCGGTTCACGAAAGCCGAGCTGCTTGGGCAGAACGATTTCATTCCCTGGAAACGAGGGGTTTCGCTTTAACACAGATACGTTAGCGTGGCTTTCTGGAAGGCATTACCTTCCGATTCAAGAGCCTGATCGAGACGCCGGAGGTTGTCTATGTGCTCGAGCTTTCGCTGGACAACGTGAAGCCGGACGGCCACTATCATTCCTTGAAAGTGAAAGTGGATCGGGAAGGCCTGCAGTTGCATGCGCGCCGTGGTTATCTCATGCCCAAGCCGGAGAAAAACAAGAAGTAGAAGTCAGGTTCCCTCTTCGCGAATTGCTCATACTACTGCGGCGCCTCGTCGCCGGTCAGAATCCTTGTCGTCGAAGCGAAGCGATGGTAGCCGGTGAACAGAGTCTCATTCAACCACTCCGAAGGTGCGTCGCCGACGGTCATTTCGGCGCTGATCACCACCTTGGAAAGAGCCACGCTGCGCACCGGCAAGATGAATTGGCTGCCGCCAATCTCCAGCGCTCCATATTGCACCAGCATCGCGGCCTGCTGGTAAGCGACGTTGCCTTTCGAGTCCGCTTCGATTGTTATGCGGAGGATCGTCCCGGTTACCGGATCAAGCCAGAGGGAACCCTCATAACCGCGCTTATCATGCAGGATAAGCGCCTTCGAGGGTGCGCTGCTGGCCCGAGTAGTACCGTAAGCCTGGGCTGTTACAACCGCTGTGACCGTCCCCGGCCTCTCAATAAAACGGAGCACCTCGAAATGCGAGGCAGATTTGGGCACGGAATAATGGAACACAGCCGACAGGCCGGAAGCGGTCTTTTCCCAGTGGCTCCAGCTCACCTTGCCGTTGACAGCATCGCCCAGAATCATGCCCAGTACGGTGCCAAATTCGCCCCAGGAGGTTAGCCCCTTCTGATCCTCCCAGACAGCGGACCCATTGCTGGGGAAGTCGTTTTCCCGTTCTACGTGAACCGAGACTTCCCGGCTCGATTGGTCCACCTGGTGCAACCCCACGCGTACCGGCCAGGCGCCTTTCTTCACCTCTTGGGGGCTGTCGTCGAAACGGTTGGTGGTCCTGGTGGCCAAAAAGTTCGGCAGACGGGCCATCGTCTCAGCCACATAGTGAGCCGCCGCATCGAACATCCGCAACTGCGCCGCCTGGTCGGGAGCGTCTTTGGCCGGCAACTCGCTGGCCGGCAAATCCAGAAACGCCGATTGATCAGCCAGCAATTGCATGGCCAGCGCGACCTGGGGGCCGGCATTCAATCGCGTATCTAGCCGCTCCAGCGTACCCTCGCTGAGCCGTTCGGAAAGTTCCATACCGGCGATCATGCGCGCCATCTCCGCGTCCGCCTTGTGCGCCGCAGTGGCCGCGGCCAGAGCCTGCTCCAGTTGCGCCACGGTTACTCGCTTTGCCGCCCCGGCAGGAAGCGTCATCGCTGCGAAGAGTCCCAAAAGAATCCACCGTCGCATCGCGCAGTTCCTCTCGAGCCCGCCCTGCAAAATCACTCATATCCTATAGTCAGCACCGTCACTTTGCCCACAGGTCTTCCACCCACTCTCCCCGGCCGCGATGCGAGGCGATCAGACTGCCGGGCGCCGATTCGCGGAGACAACCATAACCATCGTGTGCGTAGCATCCTCGGCGCGTAATTGCAGCGAGGTTGCCTTCTGCCCACCTCGATCTATAACGGAGAAAAATGTGAGATATGGCTCTCCAAAGCAATCATCGTGAAAGAAATGTCAAGAAGTACATCGGCGAATTGTTTTTAGGTCGCAGCGAGTGCATGATGGATTTTCACTCCAAACTGAGTATGCTCGCTAATTGTGATGGTGTTCCACTGTTGGAGAAGAGGTAGGCCATGAAGATAACAACCGTTGCCAGTCAACTTGTGCTCTTCGGTTTGTCGTTTCCGTTTGTCGTCCATGCACAGGCGACGCCTCCGATCTCGAATTTACAATTCGAGTCTTCCGACAGGGGATTGGTTCGGGCCTTTCAGTGGGCAAAGGGACAGGCGCTTGAGTATGCCCATGGCGGCACCGATCCAGTCGGGCCATGGTATGACGCTGCACTCCCTGGGCGCGATTCCTTCTGCATGCGAGATGTTTCACATCAGGCCACTGGAGCGGAGGCTTTGGGTCTGTATGCGCAGAATCGCAATATGCTGGAGCGGTTTGCAGCCGCAGTTTCCCCCGCTAGAGACTGGGCTGGATACTGGGAAATAGATAAGCTGGGGCGTCCGTCCGCCGCAGACTATGTGAGCGACAGCGATTTCTGGTACAACCTGCCGGCGAACTTTGACCTTATCGACAGCATTTTTCACATGTGGCACTGGTCTGGTGATGACGGCTACGTGAATGATCCCTTATTCCAAAGATTCTTCAAGTCTACTGCAACGTCATATTTAACTGCGTGGCAACTTCAACCTGAGTCAATTCTGAAGCGTCCGAGGCTTATGAATCAGCGTCTGTCTCAAGGGAAGTTCGTAAAGTCCCGCGGTATCCCGAGCTACACGGAAGGAGAGGTCAACTTCAATGTTGGGGTTGATCTACTTGCGTCCGAGTATCGCGCGTTTGAATCGCTCAGAACTCTAGCGACCCGAAACCATGAGATGAGACTGGCGCAACAGTATTCAAAGACGGCTGGTGAACTCTCGAATATCATTGAGCACAAGGCTTGGTCTGAGAAGAATCGCCATTTCATGGGCTTTTTTTCTCAAGACGGCGGAACGCACGGAACTGGCGATGCGATGGTTCTTTACTTCGGCGCAACGAAGGATATGGGGCACATTCACTCAGCGCTCACCTACATCGAATCGGCGGAGTACCTGAAAAGCATCGGAATCGAAGAGGAAAGCTATCTTGCGCAAATCTTCTATCGTTATGGGGAGAGCGCTGCTGCGTACGATCGCATAATGGATCTCACTCGCCCCGACAAATACAGGCACGAATATCCGGAGGTTTCCTACTCCGTTATCAGCGCAATCGTGACGGGAACGATGGGCATAGAGGTAGTTGATAACGGCATCTCGAGACGTCCATTTCTCTATTCCATCTCGCAGCTTCCCAGGGAATCTGACCGTGCAATCTTAAGAGGCCTTCGCATACAAGAGAATCTGGTTGATTTGGAACATGTTGGGGTTCGAAGGAGCGCCTTGACCAATCGCTCAGGAAAAACAATCTTTTGGCAAGCGGCTTTTCACGGTAGAATTCCGATCTTGACGGTGAACGGCAAGCCCGTTCGCGCCAATATATCCTTGGACGCTAAGCGATTGCCAGTCAGTTGGATAGTGACGGGTGTCCCTGCTGGAGCCACGGTCTCCGTAAATCAGCCTTGATTTGAATGCGCATAGCAGTTGGACCGCGCGGGAATTGCTTCAGGTGGAAGGCTATGAGAGTCTAACCCTCCGCAAGCTCGCAAGCGTGTGGTCTCCCCCTCTGGCATCCCTTGTGGCTGGAGTTAGAAGATGTGGTCACGAATCTCGAACCGAACCAAGTCCATCGTCAAGAGCCCAAAACTTTACATTGCAGACACTGCCTGCTTTGCGCTCAGCTGAATATTCGCTCCGAGGAAGCTCTTCGGCAATCACCCGCGGCGGGCGCCGTCTGGGAGACGTTTGTCTTCGCCCAGCTTCGGGGCCGCGAACGTCGCGCCGGGCGCACCGGCAGCCCCTTCTTTTGGCACGACCGGACTCGCGAGGTGGACTTTGTTGTGGATGCCGGCGGAGTCGTCTCCCGCACACCGAACAGCTTTCCTTTCCCGAACGGTTTTCGCGCATTACCTGTGACAGAACTCGGATGAATCTTTTTGGTTGGTAATTCTTGGTCCATCCTTCTGCGCCCCTGGCTCTTGGAGAATCGCGGAAATATATGAAGTCCACGCAATTCCTGTTCAAGCGCTCTTTGCAACGCCTTTGTTGGTCACCGCGGGCTGGCCGCCACACCGTGCCATTATTCTGATGTCTAGAAACTGGTGTATGCAGACGGAGAACCGGCTTGAACAAGGTCGATGGCGAGCTTTCGAACTCTCGGGTATCCCTTGCAGAAGTACAAAGACTGCGGAAAGAGAATCTCCGTCTGCGAAGCCTCTTGAGCACACACGGAATTCAAATCCCAGATACTACAACATTCACTGGTGATTCCCCTCAAGTCTTCAATTCCGCCACAGAAGCCCGGACTCCATGAGTGAGCACGGCCGAGCAACGGATCGCTTTATTCCGCAGTCTCTTCCGTGGTCGTGACGATGTCTTTGCCATTCGTTGGCAAAACGACGACGGGCGATCTGGATACATGCCCAAAGCGGATCGCGACTGGAAATCGTATTTAGGCGCCAAAGACGAAGATCGTAAGAAAGTTGATCGCCTGACACGAAAGTACAGGCCACTCACCGATGACGTTGTCCGCGCGCATCTTGTTGACGAGCATACGGTCGGACTCCACCGGATTTGCAATACTCTCGATGAGGTATTTGGAACGGAACGCCAAGCAAATGGCTTCGAGAAGACGAAGCGCTCGGATGGAGCATAGACGCAGAATAGCCGTTGTCCCGGCAGGACACGTTGAAAATGACATTCCCGGAATAGCTGAATATAAGCCGAGGCTCTTAGGCCAAGGACGACGGTGAAAGCGCCTTCGCTCAACTGGATGTCGCCCTACATACCGGCATGCGCAAGTCCGAGCAGTTCACCGCCACTTGAGACCAAGTTGATCTGGAACGTCGATACATCTACTTGTCGATGACCAAAAACGGCACCGACCGGTTCGTCACGCTCAACAGTGCCGCGGTGCAGGTCCTCAGAAGCCTCCAAGAACGTCACAAGCGGCTCGGGCTACCGCCGAATTCCACCCTGTTCCATTCGAAGCGTGGCGGGCTGATCAAGAATCCCCGCAAGTGGTTCGCGACCGCCCTCGAACAGGCGAAGATCAAGAACGTCACCTGGCACACCCTGCGGCACACCTTTGCTAGCCGTCTGGTGATGGGTGGGGTAGACTTGAAGACAGTGCAGGAACTGATGGGACACAAAACGATCGCTATGACCGCCAGGTATGCCCACCTCGCCCCGACTCACAAGTTGCAGGCGTTGGAAACCTTGGTCCGTCCGGGATCAGTTTCAGTACAAGGTGGCTACAAATTGGCTATTGGCACCAAGAAGTTGCGCATGACCAGGAAGATTGATATGCTACAACTTATTCATTATAATTAAGTTGTAGTCGGTGTGAGCTCGTAGCTCAGTTGGTAGAG
The DNA here is from genome assembly GCA_036489415.1 of Occallatibacter sp. Lineage (GTDB taxonomy): Bacteria > Acidobacteriota > Terriglobia > Terriglobales > Acidobacteriaceae > Telmatobacter. The sequence continues at coordinate 67,106 of DASXFS010000022.1, forward strand.
CATCGCCCTTTTAAGGCGTTGGTCCTGGGTTCGAGCCCCAGCGAGCTCACCAGAATGTTGCAAGCAAAATAGTTGTAATGGATCGTTAACGATTGGGGGCCACATGGGGGCCACTTTTCGAAAATTATTACCTGTAACCATCTAGCCGCAGGACCGGAAGCGCTGAGCGCTCCCGTTTTACTTTGGGCCATATACGGTCTTCCCACCGATCGATGGATATTAGTCGTCGATGCCCGGCGAAGAACACAGTCACGTTTTTGAACGTGAAGTCGGAGTCAAGCACGGCGGCTCCTCGATTTTGCTCGCTTCAGGTGCGAAGTTAGAAAGCTCTTCATCCTCCGGTTCGAAGAAAAGGAGTAGCCAAGCAAGCTCCTACGGTTCCCTGCCTCGCTATCACCCGAGGGGACCGAATAATCTAACTTGCCTCCACAAACTCGCAGAGTTGGGAGCGACAACCGACCAAAGCGAACGCGAACCGCACTCATGGTAGTCCTCACTATTAAGCGCACTGTGCAGTAATCGGCACGACTAATTAATGGAAATCTCGTCTCGCTGGCTGGGCGCCACTGGGAAATGGCAACGCTCGCATTTCGCTCCCTGCAAACATGCCAATGAAATCAATGAAAGTCATGTGACCTAACTTTTAGAGCCTGTTATTAACCTGCGGCGAGCATCTTGAAGAGGTTTGCGAGCATAAGGCAAGCGCATACGAGGAAGTGGAAAGCGCCGAGCGTGGTTGCCAGCCGTTCTTAGCTAAGGCGTCGGAGTTTTACTGAAATGAAAGTACCCGCGGCCTAAGGCTTTCCGCATTCCATGTTCGATTACCCTCGCCTGAATTGATACCATTCGAGTGAACTGCCGACAACAGCCCTTAGCGCGTTTCCAAAATTGAGCTGGCAGGACTCGGTACTCAACGGTTTCGTATAAGCCGGATTCCGCGCTCTTCCCTATCCGCAGATCGGAAACTCGCGAAAGACGCGGTCGCATGTCGTTTGGTAGCCGACGGCTGGCGTCACTCGTATCGAAGTGCGACAACGGGGTCCACGTGCATCGCTCTTCTTGCCGGGATGTAGCAGGCCGCAAGTGCCACGACCGCCAGGACAAAGCCGGCGCCACCAAAAGTCAACGGGGCATGCGGCGTCACGCCATAGAGTTGGCTGGCTATCAACCGCGTCAGGCCCAGGGCGAGCAGCACTCCGATCCCGATTCCGAGGAGCGCCAACTCTGCACCTTGGCCGAGCACGAGCAGCAGGACGTCGCTTCGCCGGGCCCCGAGGGCCATGTGCACGCCGATCTCGCGCGTACGCTCTTCGGCCAAATACGAAATCACGCCGTAGATGCCAACGCAGGAGAGTAACAAGGCGATGGCAGCAAACACTCCAAGCAGGATCATGGAGAACCTGCGCGCAGCAAGCGACTTAGCGATTACATCGTTCATCGTCTCCTCGGCATACATCACCGCGCCAGGATCAAACGCCACCACAGCGTTGCGCACCGGCTCCATGATCGAGGCCGGATCGCCATGCGTGATCGAACTACGTTGGAAGCGGGACCGCTAGGAGCTGCGCCTGACCTCCTGGGAGGAACGCGGGAGGAGATCGCGGACAAGTATTCATCTATTGACCGCCAGCTACTGCGTTGCGGGCTCACGCATCATATTGCGGAACTCGTCGAGCGCTTATCAGGATTTCACTATCGGCGGATGACTGGCTTGGTGGGTTTGAATGCTATCGTTTTGCCGATCTTCTAACAGACCGCTAGGGTACGGCCACAGTGAGCAGCGCGACGCCTCCGCGCTCCGATCACTCTTCATAAGCCGGCTTGTAGTCGGTATGGGTAGTCGGACAAGATGCGCGCTTGACAGCGGCTAAACTCTGAGGTTCTCGTGGTGGTCCGTGCTGAAGTCAGCTAACAAAGCCGTCGCTATGAACCATAATTGCTGGTGTAGACTGAGAGCCTAATTGCGCTTCTCGAAAATAACAATGTGCTGCAGGGGTAGTGTCTCCACAGTGCGCACATGTACTAACCCAACCGCATTCATTTCCCTCTCCAACTGCTCCACTGACATTTTGTGCACTTCCTTGATGCGAACCGCAGGATCTTCCTTGCGGTATTCGACAAAGACCACCCGGCCTCCTGTTTTCAGGGCTTCGCGGACTTTCGTCATCACCTCAAATGGATACGTCAGCTCGTGATATACGTCCACAAGGAGCACAAGGTTTACGCCGCTTGCGGGCAGGTGAGGATCGATCTCGCTACCACGCACTACTTCCACGTTCGTCGCTTTCATCGCGACCGCGCGTGCTCGCAGAGTATTCAGCATCGCCTCCTGAATTTCTACGGCTAGCACCTTGCCAGTTTTGCCAACTTTTGGCGCTATCCGGAATGTGAAGTAGCCGGAGCCTGCACCCAAGTCCGCAACAACGTCTCCAGGACGAAGACCCAGCGAGTCAAGCACCTGGGCGGGGTGCTCCTCTTCCTCGCGCTCTGGGCGGTCCAGCCACTCGATGCCGCCTGGACCCATTACCTGAGCGATTTCCCTCCCCATATAGAACTTTCCCGTACCGTTCGGGTCATGGTTCGCTCGGATCTCGTAGAGCGGCGGTGTTGGTGAAGTGGGAGCCAGAAGTTGCCGAAAAGCTGCGGGTGCCGAAACGCTGGGCAAAACCGCGTGATACAAGGAAAACGAATCATGTGCGCCGGGCCTGACAAATGCTGACACGAGAATGAAAGCAAGAATACAACGCTTGAGATCGACAATCATAAGCATCTCCAGACTTTGGAAAGCGCTCTCTGTCAACAATAGCCGTTTGCGGCGGCAGTGCTCTTTCACCTAGAACCTCAACGGGCGACGACTCGAGATGCCCCAGGTCTTGATTTCGAGATATGGAGCATCACGATGCTCTGCATCCGGTCACCTGACCGATTCGATATTGCTTTCAACATAATCGTCAATTCATTCCTCAAGCACAGATTGGTACTTTGAATTCATTTTCTCGTGAGTAATGGAAACGCCGCTGCGAGATGGTACCTTTCTCCACGATCTCACGAATGTTATGGACGCGCCGCGACGGGGGCTACTCTCCACTTGCTGCCCCATCGCGACGGCTTCGGGCCCATGACGAAATGGAGAATCCCACCAGCCTGAATCTGTTCCCATGTGATGACCGGAATGTCGAGCGGAGCACCATTGAGAGTGGCTGACTGAATGTAGAGATTTTCCCGGGAGTTGTTGCTCGCCTGCACGCGGAACGTCTTTCCATTCGCCAGGGTGAGTGATGTCCCTCCGTACATCGGACTGCCGATCATGTAGTCGCCGCTGGCAGGATTGACGGGATAGAAGCCCATTGCGGTGAAGAGAAGCCATGCCGACATTTGGCCGCAATCATCATCGCCGTCCAGACCGCCGGGCACTGGCTGATATTCCTTTTCTGCAATCCTGCGTACCATCGCTTGCGTCTTCCACGGCTGGCCTCCGAAGTCATACAGGTACCCGTAGTGGTGACTTGGCTCGTTGCTGTGTACGTTATGGCCTCCGCTGAAGTGCTGATCAAGCTTCTTGTCGTATTGTTCCACTCCGCCCATCAACTGAATTAATCCAGCCTGATCGTGGAGCGGCGCCCACGTGTAAACCCATGCGTCGCCTTCGGTCCAGCCGGAGATGGAGCGGTTTTCATTGTCGTCTCTGCCTTTGCCGATGGGCGCCCATTTGCCATCTGAGGTTCTGCCATTCATCAGGCCGAGTGCAGGATTGAAAAGATTGCGATCGTTCAAGGAACGCTTGAGAAAGAACTCGTAATCGCTCATTCGTCCGAGGGTCTTTGCAATCTGCGCAACGCACCAGTCATCGTAGCTGCCTTCCAGCGTTACCGAAGCCGCTTCATCGGTTTTATCGGTCGGGACATAGCCAAGCTGCTTGTAGTAGGTGAGGCCTTCGCGAGCTTCGTAGGGGGTATGCTCCTCACGGTCAAGCCATCGGCGCGTCGTGTCCTCATCCGGAGGTGTCATCGCGTCCTTATAAACGGCCTGCCAGGCCACCTCTCGATCGAAACCGTGAAAGCCTTTGCGGATTGCTTCAGCGACGAGCGAGTCCGCATGTGTTGCAATCATGATGTTGGTGTAGCTGGGATTCGGCCATTTCGGCATCCAGCCGCCTTCTTTGAAATTCTGCAAGAGCGCGGTGATCATGCCATCGATTCGCTCTGGAGCAAAGAGAGTGAGCAGGCTGTTCTCCGCGCGGAAGGTATCCCAGATGGAGTATGCCGTATAACTCTTACCGCTGTGGATGGCGTCATCGAAGGCGCTGTAATACCGGCCATATTCCGAGAAGGTTCTCGGATAGAGCAACGCATGATAGAGCGCAGTGTAAAGCAGGGTCTTATCGGCATCGGTTGCTCCGCTGATCTGCAATCGCGAAAGCTTTTCGTTCCATTGCGCGCGAAGCTCTCGCTGCACGGCTTCGAAGTCCCAACCGGGAATCTCACGGCGGAGATTTTCACGCGCTTGTTCCACACTAATGAATGAGGTCCCCACGCGCAGCTGGATGGTCTGGCCCGGCTTGAATTCCGCATAGGCTCCGCGGCTGGTCTCAGCCCTGCTGTTGTCCATCCCATAGGTCTTCATGGCTGCGGGCGCCTGTTGAAACTGGATAACAAAGTAGCCCTTGAAGTTGGGCAGAGCGAGTGGGCCTAGATGCGCATCCATGCGATGCGGATTGTAGCCAACGATCTCGCGTGTTTCGGGATTCACCGATGCCATGCCTGGAATTCCTGGACGCGAAGCTTCAATCAGAACGCGGGCAACACCGGAAGCGGGGCCGGCGGCGGGGAAGGTAAATCGCAACAATGAACAGCGTGCCGTAGCTGTCATCTCTGCCTGGATCTTTCCGTCTGAACCGGCATCCAACAGGACTCGATAGTAGTCAGGCCGTGCGATTTCCGATGGATGGTTGTAAGGAAGTTTGCGTGAATCCGGCGTAATACGGAGTTGGCCGATTTGCGGAGCGATTGTAACGTAGCCGTAATCTCCCATCCAGATCGCTGGCTGATGCGTTCCGATAAATCCGGAGATTGACGTGTCGTCGTAGTTGTATGAGGTGACACTGATCTTGTTCTGTCGCGTTTGCGGCGTCCAGTCTGTCATACCGAATGGCGTGGTCACGAAGGGCATCGTGCCGCCATAACCGATCGAACTGCGCTGAGAGCCGACAAGCGGATTCACATACGGCACTAGATCTGTTTGAGCAGACAGATTCGAAAACGGGACCAGAACAATGATCGCGAAGATAAAAACAATTCTGTTCATCACTGCGAATTGTATCTCGCGGGTTTGCTTGGCCAGCGAATGTGCGCCTCTATCCGGGCCGGTGATGGAGAATCCCCTTTGGGGAGTGTGCCCACAGCCGCTTGTTGCTACCGAGAAGCACGTTTATCATTACTGATCGAAAAGAATCCATAAGGCAGGAAAGGACCTTCGGATTTCGCAGGCAATTTTGACTCTGTTTCGATGCGCCTAAGAGATCTAACCACGTGCCGCTTCACTCTCTTGGATGCATGGAGGTGAGCTACCTTGCGATTGAGGAGATCTGCGATCATGTCGTCAAAAGCACAGTATGACTCGACCATTCGAACCGCCGCAGCAGAGGACGGCCCTGCGTGCGGGCAGATTTGCTATGACGCCTTTTTCCACGATTAGCGCGGCGCATGGATTTCCTTGCGATCTTCCTAGCCCGGAAGCAGCTATCGGGTTACTTTCGATGATGTTTTCCACTCCGCGCTTCTATGCCTTAGTGGCGGAATGCGATGGCCGAATCGTGGGCGGCAACGTCCTCGCCGAGCGGGCTGTCATACACGGCGTCGGCCCGGTCACCATCGATCCCAGGCTGCAAAACGCCGGAGTTGGCCGTGGGCTCATGGAGGGTGTGATGGATCGTGCGAACCAGAACAGCGCTCTCGGCATGCGACTTGTGCAGGCTGCCTTTCACAATCGCTCGCTTTCTCTGTATGCATCGCTCGGCTTTGACATCCGCGAGCCTCTTTCCTGCATGCAGGGACGAACAGCATTCCTGGATGCGTGGTGCGATCCCCACAGCCTGCAGATGAGGCCGCCTGCATTGCCTTGTCACGGCGGGTTCACGGATTTGATCGAGGCGCCGAGTTGGCGCAGGCGATCCGGGGTGGTACCGCGCGCGTGGTAGAGCGTGGAGACCGGGTGACCGGCTACACGACGAACCTCGGTTTCTTCGGCCATTCTACGGCAGAGACGAACATCGGCATGCAAGCTCTTCTTGCTTCGGCGGAATCGTTCGCGGGCCCGAGCCTTCTTGTGCCTTCACGGAACAGCGCCCTACTGTGCTGGTGCCTGGCGAACGGCCTGCGTGTCGTCCAGCCCATGACACTGATGAGCATCTGGCTTTACACCGATCCGACTGGAGCGTGTCTGCCGTCCATCGTCTTGTGAAGCTCTTGGAACTACGACAAGTCTTCATAAGTCGGCAAGTATCCGAGTTTCCAGCGAGTTGTCGGTCCCGTCCGGATCGGCGATTCCGGGGAGTGATCCTGAGAATTGCATGCAACGGTTGCTCAATGCGTACTTTGGCGTGAGTCCAGATCATGCCGGGTTAGCTCAGCCCACGAGTTTGTTCTAAGCTTTCTCTATGACAAATTGGACTCCGTATATGGCAAACACACGCGGAATAGCGGTGATGGTTGAGCCGACTTACCTTGAGACTAGATCATCGCCGGATAGCTCGCAGTATTTTTGGGCTTATCGAGTGATCATCGAGAATCAGGGACAGGAAACGGTGCAGTTGCTGAGCCGACACTGGATGATCACGAATGCGCGTGGCGAGTTGACCGAGGTCAAGGGACCAGGTGTCGTCGGGGAGCAGCCGGTCCTCAAGCCGGGAGAGAGCTTTGAATATACAAGTGGCGCGCCTCTCGACACGCCGTCGGGAATGATGGGCGGGGCTTACCAGATGGAGAGTGAGAGCGGTGAGCGTTTTGATATTGAGATACCGACGTTCTCGCTGGATCGTCCGAATCAGGGTGTATTGCTGAATTAAGAAATAGAGAGCGTGCGTTAAGGATCGAGAATTAGGGTTCGCGCATCGTGCGAATAAGCATTGGTGCGCTGGCCGAAGACGGCCAGCGTGTAATCTGCCACTCGGCACCTTATCGACGTCATTCAGAGCCAAATCGCCAAACAGCTCGTCGACGGTATAGGAGTACCGAAATGTCGGGAAGTGTTGGAAATGTGCATGTGACTGAGTTTCTCAAAACCACGCCATACCATATCGCATTTCCCGGCCTGATTTGACCTCAGCACTTTTTCGCTGAAAAGTGAAATCCGTTCCGCTGGAGTATCGGCCCCCATTCGACCCGGCATTCAGTCATAGTTTCTGTTTACGTGACGTCGCATGGTTTCGTCCTGCTTATAGGATGACCAAGCGCGACGATATCGGTACCACCAGCCCCGCAGTACGAGTCCGCCAAGGACCACCGCCAAACCAATCCAAATATAGGTTCGCATCACGACAACACCATCCTCCTGATTATCGATCAACCCCTAACACCCGAAAATGAAAAGGCTGTTCTTGACCTAAATTCAAGAAAGGAGAACCCACGCACGTGCAAGACGGCTGCCATGGGAACGCCTAGAGGATGGAACTTCGTCGTGGTTAGAACAGACTGGCTTGCACAGGGAACCTGGTGGTACCGTCCGCTTGAGATGGAGCAATCGCAGGCAGTGATCCCTAACGCCCGAACACGAGCGAGAAGGCTTTGCACCAGCGTTTCCGGCGGGCCAAATAATGCTGTCGTTCCTGCGATGTCGACCACACACAAAAATGCGCCCTCTTCGCTGCGATCTTCCACACGCGGCGAAAACCCGCCCGCGCATTCGAGTAGGTCCGCCCTCGCGCTCGTTTCCTGATTGCGCGAGCGGCGCAGCGCGGTAACCCCGGAAAAGGTGTCTACCTCGACCTGCGTCATACCGCGCACCAAGCCGAGGCGACGCGTCTTTTTCGTGAGTGAGCAGACCTGTTGCAACGGTGGCTCTCCTTCCATCACCACGCATGGTTGCTCGCGCAATTCTGGTCGCAGACGGAGCAATGCCTGCGCGGGAAACTCTGGCGCATGAACGCAGACGTACATTTCGGCAGGCTTGCTCATCGCGGACCTGCCCAGGCCGCTTCACTTGTCCAGTGTGCCGCAATCACGCTCTGCGGCGGCTTGCGTAGTGGAATCACGTTCGTCTTTGTAGCTGCAAACCGTTGCCGCTCTATCGCGAGGCAATGTTCGATTCCTGTGAAAACCGTGGACTCGCCGTGACGCGCCTTCCCTGGCTGAAACCGGAGCAACAATTCACTGCTGCTCTTTGCGCATGGATGCTGCGTCAGCAGAAGCACGCTCGCCTGTGTCTGCTCCGCAGCGGCTCTATAGCGAAACCATGTAGCCAGCGGCACGCGGCAGACATGCTCCGCAGAAATGCTCGCCATATCGAGCACAATGGCGCTGAACCCGCCGACCTGTAAGAGCAAATCCGTGACACGCAACGCCTGCTCGATGCGCGCCCACCTTTTGTTCATCCCCCAACGCAGGTTCTCTTGCGGCATGCGGGGCGGCGACTGAGCCGGAACGTCTTCATTTTCAATAGGGACTCTCCCCTGCTGTTCGGTGCGGCGAGGCGCTGGCCTCAACAGGCCGCTCACAGCCTCAGAGAGTCCTTTGATCTCGTTGCGTGGGTGCCCGCCGCAGCCTCCACCATGTAGCCCTTTCTTGACTGTCGCAGGAATAAGGTACTTGTCCGGAAGAGCAAAGCTGGAAGCAGCCGATTGTTGGGCCTTCGCTGCGGAAACGCCGCATCGCACCCACAATAGACGGGTGAGGTTGACGCCTGCGGCTGCCGCCGATTCGAGAGTAAGAACATCGGAAACGTCCACCCAGGCGCAAACTCTGCCTGCATGAGTAAGACGGCTCAGGAACGAGAGTGCGACCGCAGTCCGCCCGCTCGATTCCGGGCCAACCATCTCCGTGAGAACGCCGACGGGAAGCCCGCCTTTTAACAGCTCATCCACGGCACTCACGCCCGTTGGCTCAACCGGACGAATAACCCTTTGGATTGGGGTCAGCGCCGAGGGAATTCTGTTGGCGAGCGCTGTTTCGATCTGGAGCCGGATTGTTGCAGCAGAAGGCATATTCGCCTTATTTTCGCCTTCTCTTGCATCCTCCAGTCAACAGCCCTCTGCATCCAAATTGATGCAAAGATGGGTTAAGTTATAGATTCTGAGCGGCTAGATAAATTTAATAGCGGTTTGAGTTGCAGGCAGGAAGCAGCATTGTTCTCATGTGCGGCAGATACAGGCGGCGGGCGGACAAGGAGCGGATCGCGAAATGGTTTCGCACCCACAACACCAATGTCTTCGATGATCCGAACTGGCCCCCACCTACAATGCGGCACCCGGCAGCTTCTAACCTGTCATCCGCTTAAATTCTGAAACGGGAGAGCGAGAAATTGCACTCATGAAATGGGGCTTGGTTCCCTACTGGATGCTGTTGGCGAAATCAGTCACACGGCCCATTCTCCAATTCGGGCAAATGTGGATGTGCGTGTCGCAGCCGGAGGCACACCCGACCAATAGTCCGTCAACCGTTGAAGATTGATGGCGCATGCGACCGCTATGTTTTGCAAATGAGTCTTGGAAAGCCCCCGATACCGCGATCGTCGCAGCCCCACTGAGCGGACCCCCTGCGAAATGGTGCCTTCGATGCCAGCCCGTTTGCCGTAGAGCTGCTTCCACTCCGGGGTGCGCTGTTCTATTCGCGTGGCAGCCAGCCATTCGTGTTCCTCGCGGGGCAGTAGGACAAGCTTCCGGGAGTTCTTCGAGCCATTCTTCGTGCAGAGTTGGTTGACGCTGCATTTAGCGCAGTCGGTTCGCGAAAACTTCGTGTGAAATGTCACACGGCCAGTGTGGCTTGTCGCCGACCACCAGCCGGTGCTCTTCTTGCCTTGAGGACAAATTGCGAAATGTCCCTCCCAATCGATCTCGAACGCGCCAAGATCATAGCCGCTCTCCAGCTGGGTTCGATGTCCATTCTGCTTCACTGGGCCGATGAGAGCGATCCCGTGATTCCTTCTGCTGTCCAGTACGATTTGGCTCCCAATGTAAGCACTGTCCGCCAGCTGACGCTCAGGAAGCAGATTACGCTTGGCGAGTTCTTCCTGACCATGTGCGACATGGGAGGCATCCGCAGTGAATGCCGGCGTGGTATCAACGTTGGTGATCAGATGTGGGACACCGGGAGAGCAGATTTCTGTCAGATGAACCTTGTAGCCTACCCATTCAGTCGTGCGTTTTATTCCGTAGTGAGCGTCAAGATCGTAGGGCGAGTCTATGCGGGCCGGGGAGGGTGGAAGGTTGCCAGCATGACGCCAACGAAGTACACCGTGCTCCTCCCAAAATTGCGAGACCCAGCATTGGCGCAGGATTTCGACCGCCGGGAGGCTGCGTAAATACGGCGGAGTGTCTTCAGTCCAGATCCTTTCGAGGAGAGCCATACCATCTCGCCCGATCTCCTCTGCCGCCGCGATAATACCGTCCTTGGTCTGGGTTTGACGGTCAGATTCAAAACGTCTGGCATACTTCAAGTACCAGGACGCTTCCACATTTGCCGCGACCCATGATGGATCAACCGTGGATAGTACATTCAGGGTCGCGCGGAGCGTCTCTCCCACCAGTTCACTCCGATTCACGTTGCGAATCGAAGCCAAAACATGTGTCGAGTCCGTCCGCATATCACTACGGTCGCGTAGCATACCCTGCGATTTGCACTTATCCAGGAGCTGACCCAACAGCGACATCTCCGCGTGGCCTTCGATCAGCCGATCACGAAAGCGGGACAGGATCGAGTAATCGAAACCTGAATCGCTGAGTTCAAGACCAAGCAAATACTTCCAATCAATCCGTGTGCGCACGGCTTCTGACGCATCTCGGTCGGACAGCCGTTCGGCGAACTGCAGGATGGTTACAACCGCGAGCCGCCAGGGCGCGGCAGCGGGTTGTCCTCTGGCTGGAAAGAGTGGAGCAAAGAGTGCGTCGTCGAATATTGCTCCCAAATGATCGCGTAGCGCCATGCAGGTGTTGCCCTCGGGGATGGCATCTTTGGCGACACGCATCGTGTCAGCCGGGACAGGAGCGACTGTTAGCAATTGAAGCATGTGTTTGCGACGCAGATCGCCGCCAGAGCTGATACTGAAAAGCCTACCTGTCAATTACATTCTTGTCAGGAATCTATGTCTCAAGGAACCAGCATCAACAAGGGCTGCGATAGCCGACCGAGTGGATGATGCATAAAATGGGCGTAGCGAACGACTGTATTACAGGACCAAACACAGGCTCGACTCCCGATAAACCATGAACCGTAGGCTCTGCTTTCGCAGCTCCGCGTTCCTGAATTCGCAAGTTACCGAAAACGCCGTTTTGCAAGCCATTCGATACTGCGATGGAGCTTGTCAGTTCGACTTTGACTAATCGTACTCAGGGCCCCATGCGGAGTCGTCCTCGGCGAATCGACGGAGTAGGTCGGAACGGTTTTCAAGTAAGGATGTAAGTTCAGGGTTTGGTTCAGATGGCCCGATGCTCATGCTGGGATGAGGCACTCCCTTTACCATGCACCCTGCAACCTCTTTCCAAGTATCAGCAAAGGCAAGCATCGCTTTCCTGGGATGTTTTATGGTCGCAGCTGAAAGATAGTCTGTCGGAAGATCGCCGCAGATGGCCCACCAACCAACATGGCCAGGAGCTAGCAGGCTTTCGATAGCCCAGATGGAGACATAAGGAGCAACATGCCAAGCTGGCCAAGAACCGACCTCACCGTGAACTAGGCCCTGTTTGGCAAGGTATTCAGTAACGGTTCGACGGCATTCGCCACACCAGTGTTCCTCGACAGCAGGGTCGTCCCAATCCAAAGCATCCATAAAGAGATTATCGCCGGGAATGGGTAAACATCGATTGGCTTGGTCACCACGTGTCCGCTGAAGTTCCCCGAAAGTCGGGTTTTCGGAAACTTCAGCAGTTCCTCCTGAATTCGCCAACAGTATCCCTACTGGTCGAAGGTTGCGAAGCTCAATTACAAAACCAGAAATGCCGTAGCCAACAATCTCACACCAACGGTTTATGGCGCGAACCATTCAAACACCGTCGCTGCCTGGTCCCACCGATTGGTTCTACGAATGGCCTGCTGTCGATGGCGAGAAACGGGCACGCGCATTCGCCCTCAAGAACGGCAGCCCGTTTGCCTTCGCCGGTATCTGGGATCGGTTGAAGGACGAAGAGACTCGAGAAGTCCTTGAATCTTTCGCCATCGTCACCGTCGAACCGAGCGAGTGGATGGCAAAATATCACGACCGCATGGGCGTCATCCTGAAGCCGAAGGATTACCAGCGGTGGCTCGAAGAAGGCGAGGAGCATTCCCTGCCACTCGATCTCCTCAGACCGGATCCAGAAGAAGAGATGAAATCCTGGCGCGTGAGCGTGATCCGCTCGAAATCGCGTGGGTTGCCGCCCGTCTCGAAAAGATTGGATATGGATACAACCAGTTTCTGTCTTTGGCGAGGCATCTCCAAAGCGCGCGTCCCGGTTTGCCCATGGCTCTTCCACTGGAACGCATTGGCGCGTTGATGAGCTGTCACTGGACCCAGGTGCGCGGCTGGAGACAGAAGGCGGAACGCGAACAGCGTATTCGTCTCGTCCAGCCGGGCATTCCGAAACGTCGCGCCACACTGTACCTTTTCTGCGATGTACCACTAAGCCTTTAAGTTCTTAAATACTAGTGGGACATTGTACTCAGATGGGACCGGTTTGATCTTCAACTTCTGCGAGAGAGGCAAAGTGAAAACGTGGGAGGCGAGCACACCGACTGAGCCACCAGAACGGATGTCCGGCTCGCCTGCAGGAGACGCCACGGGGGAGCAGGGTATGGGAGACAATCGCTCGGAATGCAACCACCTGACTACCCGTATAGAAAAATCTCCACGATTTTTCGAGCTAAATTTTTTCTCCCAGATTTTTTGCCGATTTTTCAGATGCCGGATCTTTCTACTGCAAGAAATTCACGAGCAGAGGCAGAGGTAAACGCGAACGATCTCGTCAAATCAGAAAAATTCTGCGGTCTCCAGGCAAGAGTCAATCATCCCTCGTTTATCAGAGATTTTTATTGCTGTAGACTCGAGCACTAGCCGCAACGCCGGAGGATATCCCAGAACGGACAACGCCAGGCTCCAGACAAAAAGCCATTGCACAGTTCTGTCATCAACTCGCACCAAGAGTGAACTATTCGCTATCCATGTCCGGTCCTCGCAGATTGGCCATTTCCAAAGCCTGGAGCACGAAAGAGTTCCAGGCGAAGACACGGTGATATCCAAAAAACGGATTTTTAAGATCGGTGGGTAAATACTCCTGGCTGGTCGGAAAGTCTTCATCTGTGTGAATCTCAGCCCAGAGCCGATTTGCAATCGCGCGATCTGCCTTATGCCACCCATGCAGTTTGCCTGTGGCGTACCCGCAGATTTCAACGCGCATCCAGCTTCCGCCGTTGTAGTAAATGCCGTCTGCTGCCCTGTTGGCATAGCCTTTCGCATAGGAATCGCTTACCATCGGATGCCAATTTTCTGTAAAGTAACTCCACTCATTACTCGTCGTCTGCAAACCGATAAAGATCGATCTCACAGTTCCGCCTTCTGCGGGAAAGGGACAATCATTCCTGGGTAACATGACCGGAATGTGGTTGAGATGACTGACAACCATTTCGTCTGTCAGGATTGGCCGTTTGAAAAGCCAAAGCGACAGGAACTCGGGAAATATATCTGAGAATCCGAGTGCATCCTGTATATTTCGAGCCGGAAGGAGAAAGCCGCGACTTACATCGTAGTAACTGCGATATTCTTCCTCTGCTTTGGCAATATAACTTTCAGAGATGGATGCGCTCACTTCCGGTATCTCAAGTTCGCGGATCACCCTGAGCAGAACGGCCAGGATGCCTTGGTTTTCGCACAGAATGCTGGTACCCTCCGGATATTGAATGACATCGAGCTGCCCCATAACGAAGTGGGCCGTGCAAATGGCTTCGCGCTTGGGATCGTAAGTCGCAAGACAGTATTCAGCGGCCATGCGTATTTTATCCATTGGTAACTTGACGCCGAATCGGCGTCGATTGAGGAGGGCCCACATCAGCCAAAGCGGAGTTGAGTCATTGGATTTGCGCTCGAGGTTAGCAATGTTTGGCTCCATGAGAGTATTGATGGCTCCGTCTGCACCCTGATTATCAGCCCAGGAAGCAAAGACCTTCTCGTTCAGTTCGCGATTGTGAATGCCATTGAGCGCGTAGAAGCTATCGCGCAGATACATTTCACCGGCAGCCGAATACCAGATGCTTGGAGCCAACATAGGACGAAGCTCATCCATTTGCGCATTCCAACTAAGCATCATGACGTCTGCGTAGAGTATCTTCTCTGTTTCGCCGCCTCTGAACTGAAGACCGTCGGCCAGTCGAAGCTGGCTGGCAATCCGATAACCGCGCAGTGTATCTGGAATTTGATCACTTGCAAAGATGAAAGTAGTTTTGGATTGCGACTGCCCCATCTCCAAGCGGTGGTATGGTTCGCGCCGTGTGGCAATTAAAGAGAGCACGATGTCTCGTATCTCTATAGAGGGGAGGCTAACGCCGGACTCTCTGTTCGTTCCTTGCTGCCCGAAATCGGTCAGAGAAAAGGCCAGAGCCGCTCCAGCGCCCTGCAGCGCCGGCACGATAAAAGAAAGATCAAAGTCTGCGAAGGTGTTGGGAGAGGCTGGTGCAGTATCGTTGAAGAGCGTGAGATCGCCAAGTTTCTTAAACTCGCCATCGACGTCCCACGCGTGGACAGATATGGGAGCAGAGGAGCGATACCTCAGATGCACGGCGTAGACTTCGCCACCGTTCGCCGAGAATGGTAATAGTACGTAATCATTGACGGAAGTTGGAGATAGCTTGACGACGGCGCCATGCTGCTCGAGTGCGATGTGACCATTCTTCTTCCAACTGGAAGCCGGCGGAAGATCGACTGCGGTGCGGGAACCCGGCCCAGATAATTGCACTGTGGCCTCACCGAAAGTCTGCTGGATGTATGCGCCTTGCTTCGGGCGGTCGGCGGTATAGGGAATAGAGTAAAGATTCAGATCGGGAATACGGGCCGGCGCCGGCTTCACGGGTGTTCCATCTCTGCGTATGATCCGGCTCCATTGATTGCGAAACCCTGCATCGGTAAGCAGGCCGACAGTCACCCCATTGTGTGTTCGGAAGCCGGCTGCTGGAAAATATTCATGCAGCGGGCCGCCTTTGCAATCTGCGTGGTCAAAACTCCAAAGCTTGGCGGGAGCCGCTTCCGGTTCCATTCGATTGGATAACTGATAGAGCACTGTGTACATGTCTCGCTGGTGCAACTGAATGGTCTTCTTTACTACCTGCGAGGGCGTGACCTCATAGGTGACTTCGACGAACACTGTTGTACGTAGGTTAGGGAGTTGCATCTGCTCAGTAAGCTTGATGCGCGTTCGGTTTCCGCTTGCCGAAGCGGCTTTCCAATTATCGACGCGGTCTTCGATGCTATGCTCGGTATTTTGAAATATTGCTGAGAATTCCCCGCCTTGATTGTGCCGCGCGATGGCGATCCCGCGATAAAGGATTGTGACTCCATAGCCGCTCTGAGCGTCACCTCTCTGCTCAAGAGAAACTAGACCAGCTTCGGACGATTGAGCGGCATGTAACGATTCAGGCAGCAACGCTGCGGCCGCTGTTAAGGCAGAAAGGGTAAGGAATTCTCGACGATCCAGTTGTCCACAGGAAAACATTGCTATAAATCCTCATGTTATTCAGGACCTACAAATATAAGTCCGCAGTTTCAATTCAAAGAAAGACCGGTTCAGGGAAGCGGTGAAGGTGGGGCGGGACGTTGTGGTTGGAAGCTGGCGGCGCGTTCGCGTTGTTTTTGGAGTGCCGTGTTGCGTTGCGCATCCACGAGGGCGTGGGTCTGTTCGGCCTCCTGTTGTGCTTTTGAGGCAAGGCCCAGATGCGCATAGACATGACTTAACTGAAAGTGAGCGGGCGCGAATTGAGGATTGAGCGCTATAAGTTGCTCGAGCGATTGGCGAGCCTGGGGCCAATTCTGTTGCGCCGCATAAAGCTTGCCTAGTTCAAACAGTGGGTCAGGAGATTTGGGTTCCAGCTGTGCTGCTGTTTGGAGTGCGACAACCGCTTCTTGTTCGCGGCCTAAGCGGCTGGCCAACAGGCCAAAGTAATATTCAAGCGGATAATGGCCGGGAAACTGCTTTCGCGCTGCTTCAAGAATGTGAATGGCCTCAGCATCGTTGGCCTGTCGGGAATAGGTCTGCGCCAGCCCGACGTAGGCGGCATCCAATTGAGGATCGGTGACGAGCGCCGCGCGGAAGGCGCTGCGCGCGGCGTCGTAGTTGCCCTTGAGCATCTCCACCGCCCCCAGTCGCAGCTGGAGGGGCGCAGTCGAAGAGGTCTTCCCCAACCCTGTCTGGACCGCCTGGATTGCCTCGTCATAGCGATCCATGTCCATCAGCAGGCGCGTGTAATCGAGCGCTCGATCCGGGTTGGATGGGTCGGCAGCCAGAGCGCCGCGATAGGCTTCCAATGCCTCGGGCATTTTTTGCTGCAACTCGAATGCCGATCCGAGGAACATAAGTGTATCGGCATGCGCGGGCCGCTCTGCGTGCAAGGCCGTGAGGAGAGTGGATGCATCAGCAGCATGGCCGTCGTAGAGTAATCCGAGCGCCAGATTGTAGCGGTTCTCCCAGGAGGGATGGAGCGTGACAATCCGCTTGAAGCAATGGACTGCTTCGCTATAGAAGCCGTGCTGGCTCAGAAGTACGGCAACCGAATACTCGCGCGCGGAGGGGAGTTGATTCGTTTGTTCCAGATGCTCGATGCGGCTGTTTGCCGCGTCCACGCGGCCCAGGCGAACTTCAGCTTCGATCAATTTGGCCCCAGTTTCCGGATCGTTGTCGACTAACTGGCCCGCTTGCGATGCCTGGGCCAGCGCTTCAGTATCGTGATCTGTGGCAAGCGCCAGTAACATCAGATAGAAATGGGCGAAGTTATCTTTGGGATCTAGTTTGGATGCTTCGAGCAATTCCGGCTCGGCGTGGGAGAAATCTTTCAAGTTAAGCAAATTGAAGCCAAGATTTCTATGCGGCGCCGCTTGCGATGGATCGAGCCGAATTGCGTTGCGATAGTGATTGCAGGCCTCGTCGATGTGTCCAAGTTGCGTCTCGGTAATTCCCAGCAGGTTTTCGATCGTGGCATTGCGGGGCGCGATGCGATGCGCCTGTTCAAGCTTGACGAGCGCCTGATCGAACCTGCCCTCGCGGATAAGGCTCACACCCTCATCGAGCGGCGTTGGCTGCGCCCAGAGCGCAGAAGCCAGCGGGGCAAGAACAAGCGCTGAAGTAATCAGCGAGCGCAAGATCACGGCCTCGCTCCTTCATTCGCGCCGTTATCGGGAATGGCAGCGCTCATTCTTTCCCTCTTGATGGCACGAACCTGAGCAAAGACCTGAGCGGCTTGCGCGGTCTTACCTTCGGCGCGAAGTACCAAGCCAAGCTGATAGTGCGTTGAGCCGTCCTGATCATGTGTAACGACGCGCCTCAACATATCTTCAGCATGGGGATAATTTTTTTCGGCGGCGTAGGCCAATCCTAGTTCCAGATAGGCGGGCCAGAGGTCAGGCATCGTGTGGATTGCCAATTCGAGATGAGGAATCGCCTCTACGGGTTGGCCTTGTGCCACGAGAATGGAGCCCAGCTCAGCATTGGCTTCGGGATGCCCCGGATCGAGTTCCAATTCCCGTGTGAATTCCGCGAAAGCATGGTCCGCATCACCGTGCTTCCAGTAAAGATGCCCGAGCCAGAAGTGAGCGTCAGGAAGATCGGGCTTGGCCGCAACAACCGCGCGATATTCTGCGATCGCCTTGTCATCTTCCTTTAAGCCGTCCGTTGATTCATCCGCTACGGTGAGACTGACGTAGAGCTGCCCAAGCAGTTGATGTACACGGTAAGAATCCGGAGCCACGGCGAGCAGCCGAGCCATTTGCGCCACGGAGATTTGGCGGCGGACCTGAATCAGGCGGTAACGCGCGACAAGGTCAGCTGGATGCCCCGCGAGCCAGCGCAGTAGTACCGGCTCGGCGTCCTCATAGCGATGCTGGTGGATGGCCATCATCCCCTGCGTAAAGAGACTCGCAGATGGACTCAGACTCGAAGGCGCGAGGCCAATGTGGGCGTATGCGCGTTGCGCGGCTTCCGTGTCTCCGGATAGCGCGTACAAGGCTGCAAGAGCAACGTCGGTGTCTCGATTGGAAACCGGATTGGCTTCCAGGCTCTGCGTGGTATTGCGGCATTGAGCAAGTAGATCTTGAGCTGCCTGCTGATGGCTGATTTCGTTCTCAACCGGGAGCCCCAATGCATCCATCGTCTCGCTCGGATCAATGTCGATGGCCTTGTCGATGCGCGCGAACCCCTCGGCGGTTTGCTGCATAAGCAACAGCAATTCTCCACTGCGAGCCAATGCGGAAGCAGACCCAGGAGCCAGCGTCAGAGCTTGGTCCAACTGTTGCCGCGCATCGGGCAAGTAGTCTTGCTGCAGAAATACCTCAGCCAGTTCCAGGCGCGTATCGAGCGAGTGCGGCTCACGCTCAATGGCGCGGCGCAGATGGGCTTCGGCCTTGGTCCACTCGTGCTCTCCGGCATAGGTTGTCCCATAGATGAGATCAGAAAGGGATGTACCGGAAGACTCTTCAAGCAGTTTCTCTGTCTGCTGGCTTGCGGCCTTTCCATAAGCCTCGCCGCGCGCGAAAAGTAGATCGGGGTCATCGGAAAACTGCACAGAAGCTTTTGTCAATTGAAGCAAGGCGGCATCCGTCTGTCCTGCATCCCAGAGGGCCGTTCCCAGCCAACTTTGCGCTAACTTATCCGCTGGATCTTGCCGGACAGCCTCGCGCAAGAGCGCTGCGGCCTGCGCAGAACGGTGCAGCTTTACATTGTCTATTCCAAGCCAGAGGCTAACCCCGCGCATGCCGGGCTTCAACCTGGCGGCTGTGGCCAAAGCGCGCGCGGACTCATCGAACTTTGCCTGCGCGTAATAAACCAGCCCAAGGTTTACGTAGACTTCGGGGATATCCGGTTTAAGACGCAGCACGGCTTGGTATTCATGCACCGCCGCGTCAAGTGAACCATTTTGCTGATCCTGCTGCGCTGCCAGGAAGTGATCCCGCACCTGAGGACTGGCCTGCTGCGCACCGCTCGGGCAGCGCAAGAGGCAGGCTATCAAGAAGCAGCCGGGAAGCAGCAGATATCTCCGAAATCGGATGCGGAACATTGATGAAACTCCATCTCCCGGACCTCGGTGAAAAGATCCGGGGGATTCGACGATTCAATACGAGAATCGAAGCTGGGCCTGAATACTTCGTGGCGAGTTTTGCCGATTTGAAGCCTCGCCAAAGCCGTCTGTACCAGCCGATAAATTGAAACCCGTATACGGCCCTGGGCGATTGAACGCGTTGAAGAACTCAACCCGGAAGAGCGTTTTCAGTCTATCCGAATGCATGGGGATTTGCTTAGACAAGCTCAAGTCCTCTGCGTGGCTGGCGAATTCGCGCACGGAGAGCGCTTTCGGTGCATCGCCAAAGGTAAAGTTGGGCGCAGGAACGAATGCGGCGGGATTCAATCGAGTACTTTGTCCATATACGAAGCCTCCGCCGTGATAGCCATTCACGCTTTGACCCGGAACAACGTCGGCACGGGAACCGCCGCAGAGATATGGGTTACAGGCAAAGATCCCTGAGTCCCAGTTAGGCGATGTTACAACCAGTGGAGTCCCGCTTGCATAGGTCTGGTTGCCGGCAAACTGCCAGTCGCCGACGAACGCATTCACGATACCTCCTTGATTGGCGAGGGGTTTGCCTTTGCCAAAGGGCAATTGATAGGTGTAACTCAGAACCAGACGTTGCGGGGTGTCGTACTCACTGAGCGCCTTTTCGACCTTCAGATTATACGTATTCAGCGCGCCGGAACTACCGTTCCCAACCCATCCCGACTGAGATGGATATTCCGAATCAGCATTGGTGAGGGTCTTCGACCAGGTATAGTTGACGAGCATGGTAAGTCCCGCCGAAAGCCGCTTCTGCCCTTGGGCCTGCAGCGCCTCATAGGTGTAGACGCCGAAAGGCATGGACATTGTTACAGAATCTAGCACCGCATCGGCATACTGCGGAAACGGCCGGAGAGCCTGAGCAACTGTGCCGCTAAAGCCGGGATAAGGCGATGGAACGGTAGCCTGCCCCGCGCACGGCGTACCTGGGCCTTGTGCGGTGATGTCCTGGTACAGGCAGGTGCCGAGCGCCATGTCGACTGGATTTCCCTGGTTGGGATCATGCATGCCGGCTTGCACGTGATCGCCGTGATCGCCCACATAGGCGACGTCCAGCATGACTTTTGCGGGAAGCTGCTGCTCGACATCGAGAGTCCAGGTTTGAGTGGTTCCAGGACGCGCCGTCTTGGACAGTATGAACTCCGGCTCCTGGTTATTCATCACCGTGGGATCGATAAATGGCGGCGTTGGACCGGGGTAAGCGGTGATCTGTGAGAGCACAACGGCCGGAGTCTGTGGAGTAACTGGACTGGGATAGTTATAGGTACCAAAAAACCCCTGCGAGTCTCCTTCGCCATAGCCGTTAACCTTCAAATTCTGATAGTAGATTCCATAGCCGGAACGAACCACGGTGCCCGGCCTCAACTGATAGGCAAATCCTACGCGGGGACCGTACGAATTGTGGAAAGTATTCTGCCAGGTGTTGGTGCCTAGCCTGCCCGGTCCGGAGCCCAGAAAAACGTAGGCTCCGGGAAGGTTGCCGGCTCCGGGATTGGGAAGCGTGGGATCGACAAACGACTCTTTACCGTTAGCCTCGCTGACAGGCGTGGGAATCTCATATCGAAAACCCAGATTCGCAGTCAGTTTGGATGAAACCTTCCAGTCGTCCTGCACAAAGCCGGCATAGTATTTCACTCGCCATCCAACCACCTCGGGCAATGCAATGATCCCGCTGGAAGCAGCGCCGAGATAGAAGCTGGCGTAGCCAAATCCGGAGTTTGGATCGGAGGAAATGCTGGTTTGGCCGGAACTAAAATTGAAGGCACCAGAGGTATTTGTCAGGACGTCCGTATTAAACTCTTGCAAACGAACATCCCCTCCAAATTTATAGCTATGGCGACCATGCTGCCAGGAAACAGTATCGTCATATTCGTATGTGTTATCGACAAACTGATCGGCTCCATTGCTCGGCATGGGCGCACCGTCTGGATAGTTATAACTTATCGAAGGAAAGGTAGTTTGCAAGACTCCCTTCAGTCCAATTTTCTCAGGCCAATTTCCTCCGTAGCTTCCGATACCGCTGAACTCCTGGCGATAGCGGCGGCTGAAGCCTGCATTAAAGTGGTTCAAGAGGTTGGGCTTGAAGATATAGTCGTAGCCCAGACGAATGTAATGCGTTCTTTGATTGGTTGAGCTGGCATCGAGGGGCGCTCCGTCGATGACATATCCGGTCGGACGCCAGTCGTAGTCGTAGCTTCCGTTCAACTTCTGTTTCTCGCTGAGGTTTTGGTCGATGCGAATTTCGTACATGTTGGCGTTGGTGATATTGAGCGAGTCCTGCTCGAGATTCAGGTAAGGCGAGGTCGCGTTGCCGGGAGCCTGCGGCAAATAAGGGATGGAGGCTTTGAAGACGGAGTCGGGCGCCTCGGTGATCTTATTGTCAGGATACGCCTGACATGTCTTGCCCTGATTCGCGTCCGTGCAGGTGGTGTAATCATAGAGAACATTGGGCTGGAAGGTCTGCCCATAGACTGTAATTGGCTGGAGCAAAGCTGAGAAGTCGCCATTCAGCATGGCTTGCGTGGGCGCAGAGTTAAGACTGTTTCCTCCGGTGTTATACCTGAAGCCTTCATAGTTGAACATGAAGAAGGTCTTGTCATGGCCATGATAGAGCTTAGGGAGATAGACAGGACCCGAGATAATGGCGCCGAAATCGTTCTGTGTATCGATCGGCTTGGGTGTGTTCTGCAAGTCGCCTAACCAGCTATTGGCATCC
This sequence comes from Occallatibacter sp., assembly GCA_036489415.1. Lineage (GTDB taxonomy): Bacteria > Acidobacteriota > Terriglobia > Terriglobales > Acidobacteriaceae > Telmatobacter. The sequence continues at coordinate 89,306 of DASXFS010000022.1, forward strand.
AGTACCCTGTTTCTCAAGATATCGTACATCGACCCGTGCAAACTGTTTGTACCCGACTTGGTCACAAGGTTGATGAGGCCTCCGCCCGTTCTTCCGAACTCAGCATCGAAGGTATTTGTCATCACCTTGAATTCCTGCACGGCCTCGACGCTGACTCCATAGTTCATTTGCAAGCTAGGCGAAGCGAGTACGATTGTCGATCCGTCGACAAGGACATCCACAGCGCCTTCCTGGCCGCCATTCAGCTTAAAGCTCGTCTGCTCTGTTGGGGAGTTGCTGATCTGGCCCGAGTAGCCGGGAGCCAAGGTTACGAACTGCAAGGGATTACGGACCGTTCCATTGAACTGGAGTGGAAGGTCTTCAATCAACTGGGCCGGCACGGTGGTGCCCATGTCAGAAGAATCGGCATGCAGTTGGGAGGCATCGCTGGTGACGGTAACTGTCTGGGTAGATGCGCCGACCTGCAATACGGAATTGACCTCCGCCGTGTTACCGACGCTCACTGTGATTCCCTTTTGTGTGTAAGACTCAAACCCCGGAGAAGTTACCGAAAGAGTGTAACTCCCTGGCGGAAGCTCGGGGAAGCTATACAGGCCCTGGCCATTGGATTTGGCCTCATAGCGGCTGCCTGTATTTGTCTCTTTCAAATCGAGAAGTGCTCCCGGAATAATTGCGCCGGTCGGATCCTTTACAGAGCCGGTCAGTGTTCCCCTGCCTGATTGAGCCAGGACTGGGATGGTGGCTGTCAAGCCAAAGATCACGAGCAGCCAGACCGCCAGACGCCACGGTCTTTTCGCCGTTCGACAAGTGTGGATCATTGTGTGTCTCCTTTTGAACATGGTTCTCAGGCCTCCAAGGTGTGTCCGGTGAAACTTGCGGCGGGGGAGGTGTTGCTCGCCGCGTCCAAACCCCGAGAGATTTGGCCAGCCACCCGGATGGATAACAACTGCAACAGCGCGATTACTGGTAAGGCGTATTTGAGGGCGGCATTTCCAGACCAGCCATAAGCGATGGCAAGAAATAGCCCGCACCCCAGGCAGCGGCCAGCGAACAGTCCTATTTCATGGTTGAAGATGTAGGCGTACTCATTGCGGGATTCCAGCCGGGAGACCACGTCGATCACCTGGAACTGGATTGGATAGTAGGCGAGGTCAAGCAGAGGCTTGGCCAGCAGGAGACAAGCGATAAAGATCAGCACCCCTACGGCATTAAAGAGCAGGGTATTGGCGACGGCGCCGAGGAAGAACAGCAGGAGCCCGGCAGAAAAGACCAAGATGCGATGCCTGGGCGCCGCGGTTCTGCCAGCCAGATAGAGCACTCCCGCGGAAACAATGCCACCGATTGCTTGAGTGGCTCCCAGTGTTCCTTCCTGGCCCACGAGCAGCATGATGAGCATGGCCGGAGCGGTAACAATATAGCCTTGCGCGAGGCCTTTCAGCAGAGCCAATTCCAGCATTTTCCACCACAAAGGATGAAAGCGGAAGAAGACAAAATGAGCGTCCTTGGGCTTATGGAAGACGCCGCGTTCGAGAATTCCGGCGGCCAGGACCGTGAGGCCAAAGACCACCATGGCGATGATGTGGTAAGCGCGGTTGGGAATCCCGCCCAGCCAACCGTAGAGAGTGGTTCCGCTGATAAACCAGCCAATCAACGCTGGAACAACGACGGAGGCCAGGGTAGCAATGAACATTTCAACCCCGTAATAGTAGTTACGGTTGGCATTGTTGGTGGCGGTGAGGGCGAGGAATCCGCGGTTGGCCCAGAAAAGACCGGTTGCCAATCCCATGGTGAAGCCGGACGTGGCAACGCCAATGGGAGTTAAGATGCTCAATTGCATCATCAGGATTATGGCCACCCCAGAGAGCAGCATTCCGGCGGCATAAAGGTGCTTGGCTCCCAGCCTGGCCAGCACTTTGCCGTTCAGATAGAAGGCCAGCGGCGTAGCCGCGTAAATCGATAACTGATAGGTGACAACCCTGGCGACGGCTCGCGAATTCCGCATGACATAGGCCGCCACAAAGATTTCGATCACCGGCAGAACCAAGGCATACATCATGTTGGAAACGATCAATACCTGCATGGAGCGAGGACATTGCAGGAAGACTTCCAACTCTTTGCGCAATCGGCTCAAAGCGTTCCTCCCGATGCCGGAGTAAGGCTCGCGAGGATACCGGAAAGAGACAGGTGCGCGCCGCAGATGACGCTGTCGGCCGCGCCATAGTAGAGGGTCAGGCGGTCTCCGTCGACGAGGTGGCCATTAGTGAAGATCACGTGGCCGAAGAAACCTTCCTGCTCGTAGGGCGCCAGCGGCTCCATGATGGGCGCCTCAGAACGAGCCACCACCCGCCAGGGCTCGTCGAGATCCAGCAGAAGCGCGCCGAGACAATAACGGTTTTCTTTTGTGGCGCCATGATAGATCTCGAGCCAGCCTTCCGAGGTCCGAATGGGAGAAGCTCCAGCGCCGACGCGGGCGCTGTCCCAATAGCCTGGGCGGCTGCGGGCCAGACAACGGTGATTGCCCCAATGCGTGAGATCCGGCGACTGCGCGAGCCAGATGTAGTTGCCGCCCAGTTCCGGGCTGCTGGGCCGATGGAGCGCATAATACTTGCCCGAGATCTGCTCCTCAAAGAGCGCGCAATCTTTGTTGTGCGGGGCAAAGATCATGCCCGCATGCGCAAAGTTCGCCCAGTCTTGAGTCGTCCTGAGGCCGACGCCTACGCCGTTGCTGGATACCTGGGTATATGTCAGGCAGTAAGTATTGCCGATTTTTGCCACGCGGCAATCCTCGATGCCGTAGGTTTCCAGTGCGCCAGACCCGACCAAGTGCCGGCTTCCCTCCGATTCGGTGAAGGTGAGGCCATCTTCGCTGGACAGCAGGCGAAGATGAGAGAGTGTGGTGAGGTAGTCCTGGCCATCAAAACTGATGACGCGGGGGTCGCTCAGGTCGAGCCTTGGATCGCCCGCGCTGAATTCGAGCACATCGAGTTGGCCTTTCGCATTGAGGATCGGAAAGGATACTTTGCCTCGAATCTGCACTGGACGCTCGGCAACCCGCACCAGCATCCAGATTTTTCCCTGGTACCGGAAAACTCCCGGATTGAGCAGGCACGCCACTTCCATGCCATCCGTGCTTGGACTTAGATCCTGTGTCCTTAAGATAGGATTTTTTGCGAAACGCTTTGCCAGATCGTTGACCATGAACCCCTCGTGCTCCCACGGCTCGAGCGCTTTCGCGATGCGATCAAGCGGACTTAACAAGCCGTTGATAAGCCTCGGCGACAATCGTTGCTCATGAAAAGGGACTTACGACGAAAACTTTTGAGAATCAATGCGATTTACATGTGATTCGCTGATAAATCTCAGCAAACGGGCAGCCGATGGGGAGTTGGGACACGGCTGAATGGATTTTTGGAAGACCCGGGCTCCGCCGGTTCACAAGCCCTTTGCTCGTCCGGGAAGCGGGTTAAGTTCAAAAAGAGAGAGCTTCTACCTTTAGAGAGAGAGCAGGTTCCGGAAGCAGTTCGAGATACTTTCCGGCATTCCCGCCATCTGCCAAGATGCGACGGCTCGAAGACGTGCGGTTTGTGTATACACTAGAAATACTTGGGGCAAATCGAACAGAGATGGGATTTAACCCTAAATGATGGAAGCGGATGTGGATCTTCGGACCGATCCCCGATGGCAATTGATCGAACGGATCACTGCCAGCAGTTCTTTTCAAAAGTCGGCACGCCTGAGAGATTTGCTGCGGTTTCTGGCGGAGAGGAGCCTGCACGGGCATCTCCAGGATTTGAGTGAGCACCGCATCGGCAGCGCTGTCTTCGGCAAACCCGAGGATTACAGCGTTGTCGAGGATAGCTCTGTCCGTGTGCATGTCCGGCAGTTGCGGCTTAAGTTGCATGAGTACTTCGACGGCGAAGGCCGCGAGGAAACCTGCATCGTTGAGATCCCGAAAGGGGCCTATACCATGCTGTTTCGCACCGTGGAGCAGAAAGCTGCCCCACTGCTGGCGGCAACCGGTGCGCGCAGTGGTTTTAGCTCCTGGCTTCGCGTGCTGCCGTGGGCATTGGCGACCATCTTTCTGTTCACCACTCTGGGAGCCTGGCTATGGCGGCCGAGCGGTCCCGCACCAGATGTGCCGCCATGGCCTCTCACATCGCTCTTCGATACTGCAAATCGTCCTGTCCAGGTGGTTGTCGCCGACATCAACTATGGGATGATGCGGCTGGTGAATGAACAGCCGGTGTCGCTGGAGGAATATTTGAGCCCTTCTTATAGGAGCGGGAGCGAATTCTCCAATGCCCACCCCACAGTGCGCGAGGCGCGGATGGACAAATATCTTTCCGACTCGCTGCTGACCTCGTATGCAGACCTTGTGGTGGTCACCAAGCTCATGCGCATAAGCGGCGAAGCGCGCGACCGGCTCACTATTCGTTCGGCACGCGAGTTGCGTCCGCGCGACCTGGAGCAAGGCTCATTTGTGTTTGTGGGCAGCCCGAGTTCTAACCCCTGGGTCTCCTATTTCCAGGACAAGCTCAATTTCCAGGAACGAGAAGGCGTGGTGGGCGCAAGTCTCAAGTTCTTTGAGAACTCGCATCCCAGGAGCGGAGAACAACAGGACTATCAGGGGCTGAAGTTCACAGGCAGTTCAGGCGTGGACTACGCCACCATTTCACTTTTGCCGCTGGCCAATGGCCGCGGCAGCGTTCTGATCCTCCAGGGGTTGCAACAGGAAGGCACTGAGGCTGCAGGGCTGTTTCTGGCCGATGCCGGCAACCGGCAAAAGCTTCAGGAGGCTCTAGGCATCTCCAGCAATTCTGTGCAGCCCGTTTACTTCGAGGCGCTCATCCGCACGGAAGCCGTCGCTGGCGCTCCGAACGCAACGTCCATCGTCGCCACGCGAGTGCTTCATCCCTGAGCCGCAACTATTGACCAGCTTTCAACGTTGAAGCTCAACAACGCGCGCTTCACCCGCTCCCACTGTCAAGTCTGCCTTTCCGCCTCGGACTTCGAGTGGCCGGTTGCGCGTCAGATCATGGACTTTTCCTTCGCCAGCCATCTCAACCGAGACGCGCTTTTCTTCCGGGCCGGGATTGTAATAAAGGAACGCCGGAGACAGGTCGCGGTCCAGGAAATTCGTCCTGGCCAAGTCCCAGCGCAACAGCCACGGATCGCCCTGCGGCTGGATCATCTTGTCCAGCCACATGACATAGGCGCCACCATAGATGGAGCGGTGTCCCGCGAAGTCGCCTGTCGCGTATGGGCTGTGGCTCTTTTCTTCCCGGCTCAGGCGCTCATAGGGAATCATCGCCGGCAATTCCGGCCGGCTCTGGTCCTCGCGAGGAAGATACTGCGGATAGAACCAGCGCAGATTTGCGACGGCGTTCAGCGCATATCGCGCCACCTCCCCGGCCAGGTCTGGACGGAAACGCAATGCGGGGAGAAGATAGGGAAGCACCACCATCGACTCCATGCTGTAAGCCTGGCCGGCAGGCTCGGTCCGGAATCCGGCCATCAAGCCGTTTACCTCGCGGCCTCCCCATCGCCCGGTAGCCATCAGCCCAACCTTCGAATCAAGCACAAACCCGAGTGCTTTCCTGGTGTCGGCTGGATAGCCCATGGACTCCAGCCGGGCAGCCGCCATGACCGCCATGGCGCCGCTCGGAACTTCGTACCACGGGTTCGCGGGAAAGCTTAGGTAGCGGTCAATGCCAATTTTTGCTTCCGCCAGGCAGAACGCTTTTCCAGTCAGCTTCCAGGCCAGCAGCATGACGTAGCTGTATCCGCCCACGGCATCAGGCTGGCGGTAGATGTCGTGGTTGGTAAAGGTAGCCCGCTTGGCGAAGTCGTAGCCCTGATCGTTGAAATCGTATTTGATCTGCTGCGCCATTTCCTTCAGCCGCGTCGCGCTCTTTTCCACTCGCTCCAGCCAAACCGCATCCTGATCGAAGCGCAGCCGGATCAGCCCATACGCCAGCGCTGTCACATTCATCAAATACCAGTACTCGCAGAGTGTTCCCCCAGCGCCGTCCAAAAAAAGCCCATACGGCTCGCTAAAATACCCTTCGAGCGACGCGGCAAGCCCCTCCAACCCTTGTCCTCGCAGCTCCTTCCCAACCGCCATCGGGCCGTAAGTTGTGAGCCCTCCATCCTCAACGCCTTCCAGTGCCGAGGGAAAAACTTGCCTGCCATCCTTTGCCCGCAAATTAACTCTGTGAGCCGGGTCCATCACATAAGCGTCGAACGCGTTGGCCAACGTATGAAAATCCAGCGGCTGCTCCGCTGGCCAATTGGGCAGTCCGCTCCAGCCTGGAGTCTGCCCAACCGCACCGATGGCCGGGGCCGCCTGACCGGCCAATCCCAAAGCCGCCATTCCTGCCAGGAATTCCCGGCGATTTGGCAGCCGGCTACGCTCCAGGCCGCAGCCGTCGCCATTCGTCTCGTTTTCTTCCATCAGTCCCCCATTCAATCTGGAAATCGCGCATACCAATGACGCAGAAATGCGTCTGGGCCCAGTATCAGGAATTAGCAACTCCCATTCTTGATCAAGGTTCCCGAGTCGCCAAGAAGCTAACACGCGAATCAAACATTGAAACAATGTTTTCACATGTGAATTCCCTCAGTGAGCCGAACCCACTCCCATTTCCGATTACCACGCCACGTCATCCACTGACTCCGGTAGTTGGTCCGCTTGGGCTGGATGCCGAAGCTCTTCACGGTTTCGATCAATTCGTTATTGAATTGTGTGCCGCGATCAAATATCAAATAGCCCGGTGCCGAGTCGTAGGGGAAGGCCTCGCGCAATTGCTGAACAACCCAGGCGCTGGTTGGATGTTTGGTCACACTGCAATGCAAGATTCGCCGCCGGTCATGCGCGATCACGAAGAAGCAGTAGAGAACGCCGAAAGTGAGTGTCGGCACGGTGAAGAAATCCATCGCTGCAATCGCCCCACGGTGATTGCTCAGAAAGGCCGCCCATCGCTTTCCCGGTTCAGGATTCCTCGGCGCCTTCCTCATCCAGCGCAGCACAGTTCGTTCCGAAACACCGAAGCCGAGCATCTTCAGTTCACCATGGATGCGCGGCGCGCCCCAGGTCGGATTCTCGGCGACCATGCGAAAAATGAGTTCGCGCAATTCCCTGCTGACGCGCTTTCTGCCGGGACGATTTCGTCGCCGTGACACCCACGTCCAATACAGCTTGAACCCTGCTCGATGCCAGCGAACGACGGTTTCCGGCTGTACGAGGATCAATGCCTGCTTCCATCCGGGCCAGAGCTGCCGCAGAATCACCCAGAATGATCTGTCGGAAGCAGCAAATCGCGGCTGCGGACGTCGCCGATTCAAGATGATGAGCTGCTGCCGAAGAGGCAAGTTCTCCAAGAGCAGGTCGCGGCGAGTGTGAAAGATTTCAGTTGGCAGAATGAACAGGAGCCTCAGCAGACGCAGCATGAATCAGTTGTAGCGGGGTCGCCTGTGAATTGCTGGGCTGCACTTAGATGGAAACCACATTCAGGCCGGGAATCCGTTGAAAATGCCATATATTTGCCGTCATCACGGAGAAGCCGAGAGACAATGCCGTAGCACAGATCAACAGATCGACAAACGGTATGACCACGCCCCGCGCCGTCTGTTCCCCGTCAATCCGTCCAGCAAGCATAGCTGCTTACGCAGTATAAGGATAAAACGGTTAATCCAATGCGAAGTTCTTCAACAAAAGATTGACGGCGAAGGCGAATCTGCGCGAGGTTGGTCGATAGAATTTCTGGTCTCGTGGAATATTGCTGGCCGATTTCGCTCCCCTCGAATCCTGATACCAAAGCTTGCAAAGCAACGGATCAACGAACCAGGGCATCGAATTTAGCCAAGCTGAATGTTCCGGGGGGAACCTGCTTATTCGACCGAAACCTATCCTACCTCGACCAATGGAAGAATTACGGCTCGATCGATTCCAAGCGGCGAAGTTGCGAATCCCCAGCCAGGGACTCCCGCACGGGCGGGAAGCCGCGAGGTGAAGTTGTGCGAGAACTTAATGCTACGAAAATAATCTGCATCGTCTTTGTGTTCTGTGTCGCGGCAGCAACCGCCTCGCGGGCACAGCAGTTCACGACCCTTATAACATTCAACGGAACTAATGGTTCCAGCCCTGAGTATGGTTCTCTCATCCAGGCCCGCAACGGACTCTTATACGGAACGACCTACAATGGCGGCCAACCCGAGTGTCCTCCTCCCTACGGCTGCGGCACGATCTTTAGCCTAACTAAAGGCGGCAAGTTGAACACTCTCTCCGAATTCGGCGGTGGGGGAGGCCTGCCTGCCGCTGGATTGCTTCAGGCTAGCGATGGGGACTTCTACGGGACAACCGAGTTTGGCGGGAGCAACAGCAACGGCACGGTGTTCACGATGACTCCGGAAGGTACCGAGACGTCACTATACAGCTTTGACCTCAATCATGACGGTGGGAATCCTTTGGGTTGGCTGGTTCAGGATGCAAACGGAAATCTGTACGGCACTACTTCGGAGGGCGGCGCGGCCGGCCCGTCTACCGATACAGGCACAGTCTTCAAAATCACTCCAGACGGCGCGTTGACGACGCTCTACAGCTTCTGTTCAGCTGATCCAAGTTGCGCCGAAAATGGTTACGGTCCTGTCGCGGGACTGGTAGTTGGCAGCGACGGAAACTTGTACGGAACAACCGGGAGCACGTTCTTCAAAATCAGCCCGACTGGCGCACTGACCACGCTCTACACGTTTTGCGGAGAACCTGATTCCAGCTGCGCTATTGATGGCTGGGACCCGAGCGGCGGAGTGATTCAAGCCAACAACGGAGACTTTTATGGCGTGGCGACTTTCGGAGGGGCTCACGGCGACGGCACAGTCTTTAGAATCACGCGAGAGGGCAAGCTGACAACGCTGCACAGCTTCAATGGCACGGACGGGGCTATGCCGACAGGAACTCTGACGCAAGCCAGCGACGGGAACTTCTATGGAACAACGCAGTTTGGGGGCACTAACCTCATCTGTGATGGCTGCACCCAAGCGGCCGGTACGGTCTTCAAAATGACTCCCGATGGCAGGCTGACAACGCTCCACGATTTTTGCTCCGAAACGAATTGTGTCGACGGCGAAAATCCGTGGGCAGGTCTGCTTCAGGATACCGATGGAGATTTTTACGGAACGACCAACCAGGGTGGGGAGGAGAGTTGCTTTGCGTATGGCACTGGCTGCGGAACCCTGTTCAGACTGGATTTGGGGCTCGGCCCCTTTGTGTGCTTGGCTCGCGACTCGGGAAGCGCGCGTGAAACGATCGGAATTCTAGGTCAGGGGTTCAAGGGGACGAGAGACGTAAAGTTCAACGGAACTCCCGCACGTTTCCACGTAGAGTCCGATACTTATCTGACTGCTGAGGTTCCCGATGGAGCGACCTCGGGCTCCGTGACTGTCAAGACGCCAGGCGGTGACCTAAAAAGCAGCCGGAGATTTCGCGTCGAGCCTTAGCGCCAGGATGGGAGACAATAGAACCATTGCTACTCCAGGTGGTCCTCAGGTGATCGTGGGATCCATCCGGTGAAGATCGCCACTTCATGGCGATCTTCCGGGGTTAGGTCGGCAACTGCCGCCACGACCTGTTCACCATGTAATCGTGCTGAATAAAGGACATCTGAACTGCCTAATCAGCGCTGCCCTCCATGGTGATTATGGCCCGGAAAATCAATGTGGATAGAACCGAGCGTCGACGGCTGCGGCTGTTGCTGCTACTCCTGCGCCAGTGTCACCGCCTCACCTGGAGCGGATACCGTGACCGGAAGCAGAGCTGTGAATCGAGCAGCGGGCTCCCCCAACTCACCGCGCTCGAAGACACGCCGCCACTTGGACATCCGGTTCGCGTTCACACTGCATGCCCGTCTCACAAAGGCCGCGTTCGCGCATAGTTCAACGATGTATTCGCCTATGGCCAAGTGTCGGCCTACAGGGTAAGCGTGTGGTCTTCCCCTCTGGCATCCGTATAGGCTCAAGTCTGACGATGTGTTCATGGATCAGGCAGCAGGGGCGGACCGTCGCGTTCGCCGATTTCGTTCGGTTGCGGAGAAGCGGCGGATTGTCGAGCTGACGTTTGAGTCTGGTGCGAGTGTTGCGTTGGTGCACGGGCACATGGAGTTAACGCCAACCAGGTATTTGCCTGGCGGCGTGCTCTCAAGAGTGGCGAACTGGCGGAGCCGCTATCAGCATCGACATCTTTGCTTCCGGTCACGGTAGCCGCTCCAACTGAGGCGGAGATTCGGGAGCCGGCCGCACAGCAACATCCTGCGGCGTCCGGTGCTATCCACATCGAGTTTCCAGGCAGAGCGTTGATCAGCGTGAGAGCGGCGCTGATCCGGCATTGCTGCGTTCGATCCTTGAGAGCCTGCGCAAGTGATCGAGCTGCGCACCGGGACGAAGATCTGGCTTGCCGCCGGGGTAACCGACATGCGTCGCGGCTTCGACGGTCTGAGCGCGCAGGTGCAGACCGTGCTCAACGAGCAGCCGTTCTCCGGTCACGTCTTCGTTTTCAGAGGACGCCGTGGCGACATCGTGAAGGTTCTGTGGTTCGATGGCGACGGATTATGTCTGTTTCAGAAGCGTCTTGAACGGGGACGGTTCATCTGGCCTCAGGCTACAGAGGGAACGGTTTGTCTGACGCGTGCGCAGTTGTCGATGCTGTTGGAGGGCATCGACTGGCGCAGGCCGCAGACGACCTGGACGCCGGAGATTGCGGTGTAAGTAATAAGTCATATTCCCCTGTATTCATGCGGATTTTGTGGATGATTTCCACCTTGTTTCATGACATACTGCGGTCATGATTCCTGCTTGTTTGCCTGACCTCGACGGGCTCGACCCTGAAGCGTTGAAGGCTCTGGTGATCGCCAAGCATTCGGAGTCGTTGGAACAGCACAAGGAACTCACTTCAAGCACGCATGAGATCGAACATCTGAAGCTGGTTATCGAGAAGTACCGCCGGATGATCTTCGGACGCAAGAGCGAAAAGCTGACCGGTGAACTGGAGCAGCTTGAGTTCCGGCTTGAAGAACTGGAGACTGCTCAAGCTGCTGAAGAAGCTGCGCAGGCGGCAACAGAAGCATCGCAGCTCTCTTCGACTCAAGCTGATTCGAAGCGTCGCTCCCGCCCTGCACGCAAGCCTCTTCCCGAGGACCTTCCGCGTGAAGTGATTACCCATCTTCCCGTGCACAACTGCTGCTCTGATTGCGGCGGTGCGCTACGTCAGTTCGGCGAAGATGTCTCCGAACAACTGGAACGCATTCCCGCAAGCTTCAAGGTGGTTCGTCATGTGCGGCCGAAGTTCGCCTGCGCAGGGTGCGAGAGCGTCGTTGAGGCGCCGGCTCCTGCACGGCCCATCGAGCGCGGACTGCCTGGTCCGGGCCTGCTTGCCCACGTACTGGTTTCGAAGTATGCCGATCACCTCCCGCTTTATCGACAGTCTCAGATCTATGCCCGCGAAGGTGTTGATCTTGATCGTTCAACACTGGCCGGTTGGGTGGGCGCGGCCAGCGAGTTACTAACTCCCCTGGTCGGTGAGATCAGCAAGCATGTTCTGGCGGCAGCGAAGATCCACGCAGACGATACGCCGGTTCCAGTGCTCGCTCCCGGCAACGGCAAGACCAAGACGGGCAGGCTGTGGACCTATGTGCGCGACGATCGTCCGGCAGGTCTCAAGACCGCTCCAGCCGTGTGGTTCGCTTACTCTGAAGACCGCAAGGGCGAACACCCGCAGCGGCATTTGAAGGACTTCAAGGGCGCGCTGCAGGCCGACGCGTACTCGGGATTTCATCATCTCTACGGAGGCGGCGCCATCTACGAAGTCGCGTGCTGGGCTCATACCCGGCGCAAGTTCCACGACATCCATGTGGCCCACGCATCGCCAACCACTACCGAGGCCCTGGCACGTATTGGAGTCCTGTACGGCATCGAGGAGCAGATTCGCGGCAAGCCGGCAGAACTTCGCTGCTCAGTCCGTCAGACCCACTCCAGGCCGCTGCTCGTGGAACTGCGCCAGTGGATGGAGAAGACGCTTCGCTCGCTCTCGACCAAAAGCGAGACCGCCGGCGCGATCCGCTATGCGCTCAGCCATTGGCGTGCGCTGACACGCAACGTCGACGATCGGCAGCTCGAGATCGACAACAACGCCGCAGAGAGGGCTTTGCGTGCCGTGGCCATCGGACGGAAGAATTACCTCTTCATGGGAGCCGATTCCGGCGCCCAGCGTGCAGCATCGCTCTACTCGCTCATCGGAACGGCCAAGCTGAACAAACTCGACCCTGCCTTCTACCTCCGCACCGTCCTGGCAACGATTGCCGAACATCCGATCAACCGAATCGAAGAACTCCTGCCCTGGAACATCGCCGCCTCGCTGCAGACCGACTCTTCCCAAGCCGCTTAGACACACTCATCAGGTGTCCACTTAAAAATAAGTGGACACTTCGCGAGTAAGTATCCTCCGGCAGAGCCGGAGGCTTTACGGTTGCTGGCCCCTCAAAGGGGCCTGATCGCAACCGGTGAAAAGCAAAAGCAACCGCAAGAGCAGCAGGGTTGCTAAACAACGGGCTTCGGCAAAGCGAAAGCAAC